>CAVPCG010000035.1:0-166840 GCA_963702325.1 uncultured Acidobacteriaceae bacterium
TCAGCAACTCTGCGCAGCGGGCCAGCAATACCTCTTCCAGATGCTCTTGAAGACCGTCGGGAATAGCTTGCATTATTAATGCGTATGATAATAACAGTGGCGCGAGCTTTGTTGATATCTTGTTGGCTCCTGGAGGGATGACACTGCCGTGGGTGGAGATGAGTATTGTTATTACGCCCGGGACGAGCTTTGATTTGGTGGTTGAGGCGGCTTGTAATACAATGGATACGGTGTGGTTTGATGATATTTCTCTTACTGCGGTGTAGCGACTGGTAATATATAGAATTTTAAGTTCGAAACTATTGAAAGATTTGGGTCCCTTATGCTATTGCGAAACTCCAGTGAAGATGGAGGCTTTGGTATTGATCTAGAGTCCTCTCTTGACCTGACTTGTCAAGAAAATCACTTACTCTCCAACAGCCATTCGCCAAAGACGATTTGCACGATTCAGAGCGCTCTCCCCCTATTATTGGCGAGTCACGTGCGTCTTCTTCTATTTACGCGCATTACCGAGATTTCATGTCCATTAATTGTAGGTTGTCGCACTAGCAATACTCCAAGATTGTGGGTTTCTTTCCCAGATTTTAGTCCTCAATTGAATCAACACGCCAATGTTTGATGTTTCAATAATTTGCACTTAATTCAGCCTGCCAACCAAGTGTACTCGTAGGCAACCCTCCTATGTGAGGCCGAACACAGACCTTTCAATCTACACAGCAAGTCTTTGATATAGCCTCATATTCGAAGGATTTCAGGCCTCGTAGGGCAATCAAAGTTCATTTAAAGTTCCTTGAAAACTTCTTTTATGTTGGTCTTGCACTGCAACAGAGGAAATCTGTCACTTTACGTTTGCGATGGAAAATTCATGACCGAAGGATAGATGACGAAAGGTCACAAGATGAAGAAACAAGTTTGCTTAAGCTAGACTTTCGGGACTCGCGAAAGATAAAATTGACCAGAATTCGATATTGCCAATGCTTTTGAAAACTTGAAAAAGAGTGTGCAACTCTGCTGGTACAACAGAGCAATGTGAAGGCAAAATGCCTTAAGAATCGAAACTACAGACTAGGCCAACGTTGCCTGAACCATTGTCTTCAAATTCGCGATCGCAGCCGCAGACCTCCACGCCGACCAGTCATGGTTGTATAGCCCTTCGCAAACGTCAGTAATGATTCACCTCACTTCGACAAGGAATACATACCCCAAGTCTCATCATAATCTTGCGTCCCAGAGCGGATATAGTAGCTCCCAGCCAGCACCCAGATTGTCCACCCAACATGCTGAGCAGGCAAATAGCTATGCAAGCAACTGGCATAAACTCCAGCGTAGCTGCCATCCGTTTGATCATGGCCCCACTCCGTGATCACCATCGGCATTTGATTCGCAGCGGCAGCTGTCAGGGTGCTGAGCCCCGCGCCGACCATATTACTCTGCAAGGTACTGCAGGACCCTACCGTGGTCTCATAATTGTGAAGCTCGAGCACGATCTTATTGGCGAATGAGAAATCTGATTTTTTGAACGTCACGCCAGAGCCGGAGCCTTGTGCGATGGGTGCAAGATTGGTGTCGTAGTCCAGACCGGAGAAGAAGATCAGGATACCGGGGTTGGCTGCGTTGATTACTTTTGCGGCAGCGACCATGTTGGTGTACCAGGTTGGCCAGTTGTAAGTTTTGGAGTTCAGAGAGGCATTGTCTAGTGGGTGGCGAAGCTCGTTACGCATGCCAATGCTCATGAGATTTCCCCATTTCGCGCCCTGGTTTGGTCAGACTTGTATGAGAGGAGGGAGGAGGAGAGACTTACGTGTGTGACCATGTATTGCAGGCCTCTCTTCCATTTTGTGACATCAAAATAGGTGTCTCCGAACCAGCCATTTCCGTCGGTGTCGCTGCAACACCATCCACCTTTTGACATGTGGTTGTCAAGGTGGACATAGATCTGCTGCTTATAGCACTCGGCAGCGATCGCATCATAGACCTGAATGCGGTGTCAATATCTTTAATCTTGAGAAGCTTGAGCACACCTGGCTTACTTGCAATCTCGTCGTACTGGCACTGAATTGCGGATTTTTCGCCAGCACTTTCTTATACACCACTGGACCGTTGGTAGTGCCAAGGGCCTTGTTGAAGGCTGCAGAGAGTTTCACATCGCCTCCCCCATCAATAATGTCATCAATCATCTCAATTGCAAACGTCAGACGGATGGCGTTCATCCCTAGACTCTTCATTCCTGCCACAATCGATGCGATTGAGGAATATTGCAAGCCCTCCGGGATCATAACATCTGCTGCTCCTGGCCAGTTTACACCTGCATACGTGACATTTTGCCCGTTGGAGTTATGAATCCATCGTCCTGAGGTGACAAGAGGAGCATTTGGCCAACAGTGGGAGCTGATGGCCCCGAATACAAGGACAATAGAGGAATAAAGATTGAGACGCATGGTTGTTGACACGTGATTAGAAATATAACAGATAGGTACGGAAACAATGTTTCAAACTTGGGGGAAACATCTCTCGTACTTATAAACGCCAAGGAAAACTATGAATGGAATACTTGCTAATAGAAATGCGTTTCAAGGTCCATATGTAGGCTTACCGTGTAACCTACTTAAGTTTCAGAACAAGTAATTGGAGCAACTGTTTTCCCGAAGACGGGAGCCATCACTTCATCCGCGAGTTCCCCAAGCGAGCTGCGCAGTTTGCAATACATAGATTGGCGTTTTGTTCGAACGTTGACTAGCTCGCTTTGAGCCTTTGGCGTCCAGGTTCCATGTGGAGGAGTCAGGCATATGGCTTCACTTCGACCTGTATCCCACAAAACCATAGATACAGCTCTTCCAAGCGCAGCGTTGATGTACCTCGAATTAACCGATAGGCCATTCTCAACCTTGATCATGCCAGCAGCTATGCCGAGTCATGGTTGAAGACTTGAAACGAGAAAGACAAACGGAAAACAGGAAGAATCTCTGCATGGGCAGGAATCGAGGAGTGTTCGCCATCATTTCTCCAGCATCCTTGCCAACTAGTCCTTGAAACTGCGGAAGCATCCGAAGATGAACTGGTGGAAGTTGCTCTATTGCAGCATACTTGAGCTGACTATGCGGGGAAGTAAGGTTTGGCTTTCTCAAGTTCCATGCTTATGGACCCCACCCCCACACTCCGCTGCTATTCTTATTTGCGCCCAAGGATTCTGTATTCGAACGCCCATTCCTGCCCGATGGTATACCGCAACTTTGGATTAAAGGGTTGAGCTGTGCCGATTCCTGCGTCAATCTTTTTTTGGAAAAGCGGAATAACGACGTAGGATAGAGGCAACGGGAACTTGCGGGGATGTTGAAATTTCCTTCAGGTCGTAATTGCAGATCGGGCCAGGCGAGAATCTGTTCCATACCCGCACATCTCCCCAATTTCTACAGCGTCAACCGGATGGCGTACTGTTCAACGAAAAACTACGATTCATAGGTACAAAATTCGACATCCGGGTGCTCGTATGGGCACAAGAGAGGTTACACATGAAATTCAAGAGTACAGCAGTAAGAAATCTCCTCGCGCTCAGCACCGCGGTTCTGCTTCTCACTTGTATGAGCTGGGCAGCCGACGACAAAGATCAATCCGACATTAACAAACGCATTGAGGCTTCGGCGAATGTCCTGAATGAAATTATGGGCACTCCCGACAAAGCGATTCCCGATGAAGTCATGAGCAATGCCAAATGCATCGCCGTGATTCCATCCATGGTAAAAATCGCGCTCGGTTTTGGCGGCAGCCACGGAAAAGGTGTTGCCACCTGCCGCACCGCGCATGGTTGGAGCGCTCCTGCGCCTATCACGATTACCGGCGGAAGTTGGGGAATACAGTTAGGCGGCCAAGCCATAGACCTGGTGCTCGTCGTCACCAACGACCAGGGTATGCAACATCTCTTAGCCAGCAAATTTAAACTCGGCGCGAGTGCATCGGCCGACCAGGCCGGGCCAGTCGGGTCGTGATGCCTCCGCTGGCACAGACTGGAAAATGAGAGCCGAAGTTTTGACTTACTCTCGCGCTCGTGGCGTGTTTGCAGGAGTTGATCTCAGCGGTTCTGCTGTAACCCAAGATAAGGATGAGACCCGGATATTTTACGGGAAGATGGTGTCATTCGAAACTATTCTCAATGGCAAGATCGCATCTCCATCTAGTGCGCGACCCTTTTTGGCGGCGGTTCGAAAATACGCGGGCCAAGCCAAGGAATCGGGACAGTTGAGTCATCCCCTGAACTCGGCGGGGCCGTAGCGTCATTCAACTTAAATCAACCGGCCGAGTCAAGAACTCGGTCGGTTTTCTATGTTGGAGACTTGCTTGCTTTCCAATCTCGGCGATCCCAAGGCGCAACCAACGGTTCTGAACTTACATCGAATCCTTGTGTCTAGCAATGCCCAGCCCGAACAAGGGCATTTGCCAATTACCTCTTCCGAACCTCCCGAACTTCCGGCTGAACAAGAAGCGTTGTTTCACGAAGTATTAGAAATCCTCGAAGAAAAGCATTTACCGTTTGCGGTATCCGGTGCGTTTGCTCTTCAGGAGCACACCGGCATTTGCCGATGGACTAAAGATCTCGACATCTTTCTGACTTCCAGGAATGCTCCCATTGCTCTCGGCTACCTGGCAGGGCGCGGATTCGATTGCGAAGTTCGCGACCCTGTGTGGCTTAATAAGGCCCGCCGCGACGACTTCTTTGTGGATTTTATAACTGGGATGAGCAACGGTGTAATTGTGGTGGATGATTCGTGGATTGAGCGCGCCAAGCCTGCCGTCATTTACGGAGTAACAACCCGGGTGCTGGCTGCCGAGGAACTCATTGCTTCAAAGCTCTTTGTGATCCGACGGGAGCGCTTCGACGGTGCCGACATTGCGCACGCGATTTACGGCACTCGCGGAAAGCTCGACTGGCAGAGAATAATGGCCCTGGCAGGGGAGCACTGGGAAATCTTGCTGTGGGCCCTCGTTCTGTTTCGTTATGTGTATCCGGCGCAAACAGATTATGTTCCAAGCGATGTTTGGAAAATTCTCCTGGACCGATTTGCCGCGGCAATCGCGAATCCTGACCCCCAAGCCAAGTTTCGAGGCAGCCTGGTTGACGATCGAATGTTTGCGATTGATGTAAACGAGTGGGGCCTTGAAGACGTTCTTCAGGAATATCGCGAGCGCAAGCTTGTCGCGGACGCGAGCACGTCCAAATAATGTGTCGAATTTTATTCTCGGGATAGAAGGTGCCGATGAGAGTAGCAGCCACTGCCGATTTGCATTTCACACCGCAGAAATTTTCAATCCTGCAAGATCAGTTGAATAAAGTGCGGGACGACGCGGATGTATTTCTTCTTGCCGGCGATCTGACCAATTTCGGAAAAGCCGAGGAGATGGAACCATTGCTGAATGCAATCGTGCGCCTTCGCATTCCGACCATCGCCGTGCTAGGAAATCATGACTATGAAAGTGGCCAAGAAATTGAATTGATGAAAATGATGACGGCGGCCGGAATCAAAGTACTGGATGGAAGCGCATATGAACGCGATGGCGTTGGATTTGCGGGGGCGAAAGGCTTCCTGGGAGGGTTCGGCCGCGGGGTTCTCACCGCGTTCGGCGAGCCGGAAGTCAAGGCTTTCGTGCGTGTATGCATTGACGAAGCATTGAAACTCGAACGGGCGATGTCACAACTGCGAACCAAGAAGCGCGTGGTTCTACTGCACTACGCTCCGATCGCCGCAACCGTAGAAGGTGAAGCTCTCGAAATATATCCCTTCATGGGGACTTCGCGTTTGGCAGAAGTAATTGACCGGCACGGAGCCGATCTGGTTATTCACGGCCATGCGCACAACGGGAAACTGGAGGGACGAACGACCGCGGGAATACCGGTCTACAACGTCGCGATCACATTGCTGGAATCGCAGAAGCCCTCGGCGGTGTATCGGGTTTTTGATGTTTAATCGCGATTGATGTAACCGTCTTAACTTCGATTGCCCCGATTTTCACTATTTGGCCGGCGGAAAATTTAATCGCAATCCTGCGCGGAAGAGGATTGGCGGCCCCAGGTTGGTGATCGGCGTGCGAGCCACCATATACCGCTGGTTTAAGAGATTCTCGGCTGCGGCAAATATATCAAGATTCTTCGTCAGCGATCTTCCGGCGAGAAAATCCATCGTGTAGAAGCTGTCGAGCGGCAACTGATTCTGATCGTCATCGAACTGCCTTCCGACAAATCTTCCTTGAACACTCAGCAGAAGGACTTTCGGATTCCAATATCGCCCTTCCCACGTGAACGTATGGCGGGGAACTTCCGGAATGTCGAGCCCCAGCAAGGATGAACTCGCGGGGAAGCTGACAACGGTAGCATCGGTGTAATCGTATCCTGCCGAAACCTGGATGCTCTTATTCACGTGAAGGACGGAATCAAGTTCAATCCCGCGAGATCGAGTGCGCCCGAGATTTTGCCGTTGCCTCGTAATCAGTGCGGGTGTATTGGAGAGCGTTACATTCTCGATTGGATTCACGATATCGCTCCAAAAGAATGTGCCTCGTAGCTCCAGTCTTTGATCGAGGGCTGTGAGGTTCGCTCCGGCTTCGGCGCCGGTAAGATGCTCCGCCTTAAGGCCGGCATTGCTATTTGTCAAAACACTTCCTAAACGGAAGCCTCTGTACAACTCATTCAGGGTAGGCGCGCGGAAAGAGCGGTAGGCCGAGGCTGTCACCGAAACACTGCGATTCAAAGAACGAAGCACAGACAATCTAGGATCGAAGGCGATATCGCTACGATCGGGAAAACTCGTGCCGGTCAAAGGCCCGGACGTCGCAATCGGAATCCGGACCGTCGAACCATCCAAATTCCACCACTCGTCAAAACGCGCGCCCAGAATCACCGTCCACTTTTGACGAAACTGAAAAACATCTTCCCCGAAAACGCCGAAGACACGTTGGCGGCCGCCGGCCACAGTGTTGGCAGTGTGTACGCCTGAAGAGAACAATTGCTCATCGGTGGAACCAAGCACCTCTTGAAGATCACCGCCGACTATCAATGTTTGGGCCTTTCCGAGTGCATGCGTCCACCGCGCCGTTCCTCCCAACTGTTGTGCGGGGACGTGCTGTATGTCGGTCAGTGATTCGCTCGATCGGTCGGAAGCGATTGACGAAAACCTCTGGTTGTAACCCTGGACATCGCCGAATAGCCGGAGCGACAACGAATTGCCTGATCCGAACTGCTGATCAAGGCCCACAGCACCCTCTTCTATTTGCGTGTCGTTAGTTTGGATGGGAGTGCCATTGTTTCTAAACTCGTCGTAAAAATTACCTTTCGCAAAAATTTTCGTGTCCGGGCTTATTCGGTAACCCATGCCGAGATCCACAGTAGCGTGTTCCGAATTCGCGGCGGTATCAACATTCCCGCGCTGTGAAGATGGGACTGAAATATAGCCATCGCTGCGAAACAGGTCGGTCGCAGCGTCGAAGTCCCACTTCCCGATCGTGTCGCCCGCCCAGAGCGACACATTTGGTGTCCGCTCATTCCCGTAGGAAGTTTCCAGCGAAAGAGCGGGGCCTTCCGCTTCTCGAGTAAAAAACTGAACGACTCCTCCCATGGCATCACTCCCGTACAGGTTCGATGCCCCTCCGCGAAAGACCTCGACGCTGGATACCTCAACATGCGGAATTCGATTCCAGTAAACCCATCCTCCGAACGGGTCCATGAAGGGAATGCCATCTTCAAGCACCAAGGCCCGGCTCGGTCCACTCGCTCCCAACCCGCGCAATGAGACGCCTTGCGAAGTGGGATTCGCAGTGCGGCTGCTGGATCGCCGGAACAGCGAAAATCCAGGAACCTGTCGGAGCATATCGTCAACCGTTAACGATGGGCTTGCAACAACATCCGACTCTGAGAGCCGAACCATACTGCCTGGCGTCTCGGAAAGCCTGATCTCAGAGCGCGTCGCTGAGACGACCACTTCTTCATTCACACCTGGAAGCTTCAATACGATATCTACCGGGGAAACTGGAGGAACCTTCCATGAAATGCGAGACTCCGCGAAGCCAGTTGCGAGAACTTCCAAAAGTCCCGGTCCGTTGGGAACTTGCACAAAAGTGAATTCCCCATTCGAATCAGTGTTCGTGGTAGCAAGAAACTTTCCGGAGTGAATGGTTACGGCTGCACCGGTCACGGCTGATTGAGTCGTGTCGCGGACCGTTCCGTTTATTCGAATGGTTTGGGCGGCAGCCATGCTGGCGACGATTGCCAACGCAACAGTTGCAATACCCGCCTTGGATGGAAATCTCATCGGCTGAATAGTCCGGTGACTGACCGTACATCAGAGGCTTCTACCGTTTTCTTTGTGTTCATAAAGGTAACCAAAATCGAATCGTCGCGGAAATGCCGGAATAACAAATGACAACAGACAACTGGCCACAATTCAAAGAGCTCTTTCAAAAAGCCCTGGACCTTCCGATTGAGGAACGATCGGCATACTTGGATCGAGTTTGCACCGAGCCATCCTCACGCGCGGAATTGGAGGCATTGCTCTTTTGTTACCAGGATGCTTGTTACCCGGATGCTCCGGACAGCCGCAAAACCCTGGACCAAAATCTCAACCGTGCGCAAGAAACAAACCCGGAGCCAGCAATCGAAAGCTTCATGGACCACTACCAGATCGTTGAAAGGGTGGGTCACAAGGGGCCAGCAACCCAATATCTTGCTCTCCGGTTGAACGACCCACACTTGAAGAAAGTTGTAATCACGATCGTGCAGGCTGCTACAAGCGCGGCTGAATTCCTGCGTTCTTTCAAAAGAGAACGGCTCATCTTGATGAATCTTCGGCATCCTAACATCGCCTCCTTCCTTGATACCGGCATCACCCGGGACGGATTGGCCTACCTGGTTGCCGAATATATCGAAGGCCTTCCAGTTAATGAGTATTGCGATACCAAGAAACTTAACACGCAGGCCAGAATCAAATTGTTTCTGGATACCTGTGACGCCGTTCAATATGCGCACCAGCGTTTCATTGCTCACGCCTGCATCAGCGCAAAAAGCATTGTTGTTACGAAGAGCGGTACTTCTAAACTGCTTGATATTGCAATAGCAGCTGTGCTGAACCAGGAATCCCGCGCGCAAACGGGTCTGCCGATTGCCACGAAGCGTAGCGAACTGGAATATATAAGTCCAGAACAAGTTCGAGGCGAGCTGATCAGGACTTCGGACGACGTGTACTCGTTAGGCGTGTTGCTGTACCAACTCCTTACCGGACATTCGCCTTATCAAATGAAAGACGGAAAACAAGATGATATGCTCCCCGAAATTTTCGAGGCAACTAAGCCTAGTAAGGCGGTTGACCAGGTAGCCGAAGAAACTACTCCGGATGGAAAAAATATAACCATAAACTCGCAGTACGTAAGTTCGTGCAGAGGCGAAGAAATTCAGTCTGTGCGCCGGTGCCTTGCGGGCGATCTCGATTGCATCGTGCTAAAAGCGATTCAGAAAGACTCGTCGAAACGATATGCATCGGTCGAGCAGATGTCTGGAGATCTTCGTTGCTTTCTGTCACAACGGCCGGTTTCAGTACGCAAAAGCACATTTTTGTATCGAACGGACAAGTTCATGCGAAGGCATAAAATAAGAACTTAGGTTTGCGGAGGCCCTTCATGCGGAAGGCCGAAACCAAATTCCTCTAACACTCTGGCTGCCGCGGACGTCTTTATAAACTCCAGGAACTGTCGAGCAGCCTGCTTGTGCTGTGAAGACTTTAGAATCGCACAGCCCTGTTCTATCGCAGGATAGTCGGCTTGCGGAACGGTGAAGTATTGCCCTTTATCCCGGACTCCGGGTGCGGCGGCGAGAGATAGCGCAACGATTCCCACTTCCGCAGCCCCGCTATCCACAAACTGTGCGGCTTGCGAAATGTTTTCCGCCAGAACAATCTTGCTCTGAACCCGAGAATAAATATCTTCCCTCGTCAGCGTTGTCACGGCCGCCCGCCCGTAAGGCGCGTGTCCTGGATTCGCGATGGCGATCTTGTGGATTTTTGGATCCAGAAGAACTTGAAGTCCACGGCTAATATCAATGTTCGTATTTTTCAGCGTCCACAGCACGATTTTCCCATCGGCATAGTGATAAATGGATCCCGGTTCGATCAAGCCTGCCTGGTCCAAGTGTCTGGGATAATTCATGTCAGCGGAGAAAAACAGGTCGAACGGCGCGCCATTTTGAATCTGGCTGGTGAAATTTCCTGAAGAACCGAAAGTGACTCTTACTTTTTGTCCTGTCTGCTTTTCAAATTGCTGTATCAATTCGGGCATCACATATTGCAGATCCGCAGCCGCAGCGATAGAGATCTCATCCTCAGCCTGGGCCCCCGGAACAAGAAACAACAGGACAACGACAAAACAAGAAATTAGGAGCTTCATCCTGCGCAGTATTTTCGTTTGTCAAGAAAATGTCAAATGTCGCGCTGTTGGCGTGTTTTTATCTACTTCGGTAGTAAGCTTGTGACGCAATGATGGTAAAAAGCTGGTGAAGGTGAGGCTACATGATTCGAACAGAGGCAAACCGCGCCTGGGCGTCCCCGCGACCTGAACATATGCCGATTCGACCGGTAGACGCGGCGTCTTCGGACACCGCGGCTGGAGCGCTCTCGATGGATCGAATTTTGATCGTGGAAGACGATCGAGCGGTGCAAAAAGCATTGAAGCGCCTTTTCGAAGCGGAGGGATTCACTGTACAGATAACCTCCGACGGCCATTCCGCTGTAGAAGCATTTGGCGCGGCAGCTCCCGCGGCGGTGGTGCTCGATCTGCGTTTGCCTGCACTCTCGGGGCGGGATGTGTGCCAGGAAATAAAACAACATGCCCCAACTCTTCCGATTATTGTGTTAAGCGCGGCCAGCGACGTATCTGACAAAGTTCTTCTGCTTGAACTCGGAGCCGACGATTATGTCACGAAGCCATTCAGTCCCCGGGAACTTCTAGCGCGGGTGCGCGCAGCTTTGCGTCGCACCACGGCAAAGACCGCGAACGCTGACACATTCACTTTCAATGGAATTTCCATTGACTTCAGCAAAATGGAAGTTTTACGACAGGGCGAGGCAGTCACACTTACTGCGCAGGAATTTAAGACTCTGAAATTCCTGGTGCAGAATCCTGAGCGTGTAATCACTCGCGACGAGTTATTGAATGTAGTTTGGGGCTACCACAATTACCCTTCCACCCGTACCGTGGATAATCATATCCTGAAGCTGCGCCAGAAGCTTGAGGCCGACCCCGCGAATCCTGTACATTTTCGTACAGTTCACGGAACCGGATACAAGTTCGTGCCTTGAGGGTATCCTGCTGCCAATTTAATATCCACGCTTAGGAAGTGAACCCATGGTGAAACTTCGCCTCCGCACAAAGTTTCTGCTCTCCATGCTGCTTGTTTCCGCCGGGTTGACCTCCACTACTCTTTTGTTGGTGCGCCGCAGCGTGCAACATCAGGTCAAGAGTGCAATATCAGCTGACCTTCAAAATTCCGTAAGCACGTTCCAGAATTTTCAGCACCAGCGCGAGCTGACACTAAGTCACTCGGCGGATTTGCTTGCCGACTTGCCCGACCTCCGGGCTCTCATGACCACACAGCATGAAGCGACCATTCAGGATGCATCTACGCGCCTATGGCAACTGGCTGGAAGCGATTTATTTGTCCTGGTTGATCGAAGCGGCGCTGTCGTAGCACTTCACGTGGCGTCTCCAGGGTTCACGCGTGAAATGGCGCAGCAATCAGTGAAGGCACCCATTAACAGTCAGGCACAGAGCCGGTGGTGGTTCGGCGCCCAACATCTGTACCAGGTATTTCTGAAGCCTGTCTATTTTGGACCGGCAAGTGAAAACCACCTGCTCGGATTTTTAGTAATCGGATATGAAATTGACGATAGCGTCGCAAACCAAGTTAGCCGCATCGCCGCCAGCCAGGTCGCCTTTTATTATGGAGACAAGATCGTCAGGAGCACGCTTCCCCCGTTGCATCAGGCAGAACTGGCGCAGCAGTCGACGCATTTCGGTTCAGAAAGCTCGCGCGCGCAAGAGATCAATTTGGGCGACGAGCATTTTTCGGGCACGTCACTCGAACTGACCGACAACAATTCTCCCTCGGTGCGCCTTGTCGTTCTCAAATCCTACGATCAGGCAACCGCTTTTCTCGATCAGCTGAATCGCTTGCTGCTGGCCTTAGGACTGGCCGCCGTGCTCGGCGGAAGTGGATTGGTATTTCTTATCTCACACACTTTCACCCGGCCCCTCGGAACCCTGGTTGCCGGCGTGCGTGCACTAGAGAAGGGTGACTTTCACTATGCGCTCGATCCACATGGGGGCGATGAAGTAGCCGAAGTCACGGGTGCATTCAACCGCATGCGCAGCAGCCTTCTCAAAACGCAACAGGAATTATTGGAAGCCGAGCGACTCGCCACGATCGGCCGCATGGCAAGTTCGGTCTCTCATGACCTGCGCCACTCGCTGGCGGCTATCGTCGCTAATGCGGAATTTCTCTGTGAGAGCAAATTATCCTCCCACGAGCGTGAAGAGCTTTATCAGGAGGTACGCACTGCCGTCAATCAGATGACGGATTTGATTGATTCATTGCTGGAATTTTCCCGGACCCGCGAGTCGTTGCGTCCGGCCTACGGAAGAGTTAGAGCTTCGGTGGATCGCGCGGTGCAAGCAATTAAAGCCCATCCAGAGTTTCACGAGATTCGAATCGTCGTGCGAGAAAGTGGCGCCATCTCCGGCTGGTTTGACCACAAGAAATTGGAACGCGCCATTTCTAATCTCCTGCTCAATGCCTGCGAGGCTGTATCGCAGTCCGACGGATGGGTTGGAGTGGAAATAAATCAACTTCCCAGCAGAATTGAGATTCTGGTTTCCGACAATGGGCGCGGGGTTCCGTTCTCGATTCAGAAAACGCTTTTCGAGCCGTTTGTGAGTTGCGGCAAAGAAAACGGTACCGGGCTTGGTCTCACTGTGGTCCAAAAAATTATTCAGGACCACGGAGGGGACGTCGGAGTTGAGCGCACTTCCGATCAGGGAACAGTTTTTAAAGTCTCACTTCCGCTCCTGCCACTGGCGGAACATCCTCCTGATCGTACGACCGATGCAAATATATCAACCCCAGCGCGTCCCACTCAGCCATAGGGAAATGATTGCCGGGGAGTTGCAAGTGGCACGTGGTATGTTGCCGAGAACAACTGATTCGCTTCTGGGCATTTCCGGCAATAAAGTGGCTTCTACCGCCCGGTTACAGCCAGAACTGCGGACGAGGAATTCGAGTTGTTCCGCATCGTTGGGTCCGGAATTCGATAAAGCTCAGTTAATCGTGCTTCCAAGTTTTTGGGAGGAAATCGTGATTCGAAAAACTAGTTTGCGGAGCGCACCCTTCAGAACAGTCTTTCATTTATGCGGGATAACACTGGTGGTGCTTTCCGGCACCGTTAGCGGATGGGCGCAGGAGAACACGCCAGGGGTGTCCCCGAATGCGATCCAAACCGACGCAATGACAAACGCGATCAGGGATTTGCAGCAACAGGTCCGCGAATTGAAATCGGCGGTCGCCGAAGTGCGGTCTGAAGCCGCACAATATCGCACTGAAAGCATGGAACTTCGTCAGGAATTGGAGATGACGCAGAAGCGGGATTCATTCGGCGTATCCGCGACAGAAAATTCTGCCGCAACGGCAACTCCCGAGTCTTCGACGGCAAACCCGGCTTCAAGTCCGGCGATTGGCTTGCTCGAACAACGTGTATCAGCCCTGGAAGACGCCTCCACGTTGTTGAGCGGCAAGGTTGACGAACAACATCAGGACAAAGTCGAAAGCGGTTCAAAGTACAGTGTGAGACTATCCGGTATTGTCCTCATGAATCTTTTCAGCAATCGGGGCACGGTAGACAATCAAGATATCCCCAGTTACGCCACCCCATCAATAAACTACGGGTCCGGCAGCAACTTCGGTGCGACACTACGCCAATCGGAGTTGGGGCTGGAAGTATTTGGACCTGATGTCGCAGGGGCAAAGACCAGCGGCAGCGTGCAATTTGATTTTTCTGGGGGCTTTCCCGACACCTTGAATGGAGTCAATTACGGCCTGATGCGACTGCGCACAGCCAGCGTGCGTCTCGACTGGAAAGACACTTCCATAGTTGCTGGCCAGGATAATCTGTTCTTCTCTCCCTTGTCGCCGACATCCTTTGCATCACTCTCGATTCCTGCATTCGGTTACGCGGGAAATCTTTGGGGATGGATACCGCAAGTTCGAGCTGAGCACCGCTTCAATCTCGCGAATGGTCAAGAAATCACGATTCAAGGCGGGATTCTAGACAACCTAAGCGGTGAGCCTCCGTTCTCGGGCTTTAGTCGTGTCGCGCAAGCCGGAGAAAATTCAGGACAGCCCGCTTACGCCGCACGTGCCGCATGGTCAGAAACCATGCGTGGCCAGCCACTAAGCTTCGGCACAGCCGCTTATTACACTCGGCAGAATTGGGGGTTCAACCGCAACGTTGACGGTTGGTCGGGTATGGCTGACTGGAGTGTTCCCATCGTTTCGCGGCTGAGTTTTTCCGGAGAATTCTACCGCGGACGTGCCGTTGGGGCACTGGGAGGCGGCATTGGTCAAAGCGCTCTTTATACTGGCGATCCCAGGGACCCCGCAACCCAGGTACGGGGCCTGAATTCTATCGGCGGCTGGTCACAGCTGAAATTTAAGCCGGGTGATAAATTGGAGTTCAATGGAGCGTTCGGCATTGACAACCCTCTCGCGCGTGATTTCAACGGCTTTGGGGGGCTGAGCGTCTACGGCACTGCGCTCAGACAAAATCAGAATGCTCTTGTGAACTTCATCCTCCGGCCAAGATCTGATCTATTATTTTCCGCAGAGTATCGTCACCTTCATACGAAGCAAAGCTACGGCAACAGTGATACAGCCGAGCAGTTCAATCTGATGATGGGAGTTTTATTCTAGTGATTAAAACCATCCCCTTGTTGAAAATTGCCAGCGTCCTGTTGTACAGCACGTTGGCCTATGGTCAGGGGATAACGGTTTCAGCGCACGCCAAGTTAGTAAGCACCGGTAGCAGAATCAAGAATCCCCAGTCCAGCAACGTACTTATTTGGCTAACACCCATCGGAAATCCAGCTATGCCCCTTCCCCCGGCGGTGCCGAACACGAATCCTCCGCGTCTTAGTCAACACAACAAAAGTTTTAGCCCGCACTTGCTGGTAGTTCCGGTAGGGTCGCTGGTGGAATTCCCCAATCGCGATCCTTTTTTTCACAATGTTTTCTCGTTGTTTGAAGGAAAGCGTTTCGATCTCGGCCTCTATGAAGCTGGGACCACCCGCAAAGTTCGCTTCGATAAGCCGGGGATCTCTTATATCTTCTGTAATATTCACGCCGAAATGAGTGCTGTCGTCGTGGCTCTGGCCACGCCCTATTACGGGATATCGAATAACACAGGCGAAATCATCATTCCTCACGTGCCAGCGGGCCGCTATACCCTTCGCGTGTGGTACGAAACTGCATTACCTGAGGCGCTGGATTCGATGACTCGCGAGATCACCGTTTCAGATGATCAATCGTCGCTTGGGGCATTCCGGATTCCCGCAGCGACCCTTCCGCCTTCGCACAAGAATAAATACGGCAAGGATTACGAACCTCCTACGCCCGATAGTCCCGCCTATGAGCATCCATGAAATCCGCTCTCCGAAGACAAAACACTGACTAAGCTTTGACAATTCCTTGACACCGCAACGGGCGATAGTAGCGTCTCATGAGCCGTGAATTCCCAGACCACGCCCGAATAGTCTCGAGTTATTAGAAGAACGTTATTTAGGAGAAACAATGAAAAGCCCCAAACTGCCCAGCATTCTTCGCTTTCTGCTCTCCCGTTTCGCGTTGGCGGCATCGGTGCTTTCAATCTGCATCGTATTGCTTCCGCAATCTTCGTTTGCGCTGGGCGTAAACCCGGTCACCGTTGCGTCCACGGTTCCGAGCAATGGTGACGGCAATCCTTATGGAATCGCGCGTGTGCCACGCACTACTGGGTTATTGGCGAAAGGCAATATTCTCATCAGCAACTTCAACAACAGCGCCAACCTTCAGGGTACGGGAACGACTATCGTCCAGATCACGCCCAACGGCACAGTTTCGTTATTCGCTCAGATTGATGCGACCACTCTACCCGGTCCGTGTCCCGGAGGAATCGGCTTGACGACTGCTCTCGTGGTGTTGCGCGATGGTTGGGTAATCGTTGGTAGCTTGCCAACCAGTGACGGAACGTCGACGACGGCGCAGGCGGGATGCCTGCTTGTTTTGAACAACCACGGGCAGGTGGTTGAAACGTTCTACGGTTCGTTAATCAATGGACCCTGGGACATGACCGCCCTTGACGCGGGCAACACGGCGGCGCTGTTCGTGACAAATGTATTAAACGGCACGGTCGCGGCCAATGGCGCAGTTATTCATGAAGGGACGGTGGTTCGCCTGATGCTTTCCGTTTCCGAAAAAGCAATGCCAACTTTGCAATCAATTACTGTTGTGGGATCGGGCTTTCCCGAGCGCTCGGACCCCGCGGCTGTGGTAATCGGCCCAACCGGTTTGGGTCTAAGCCAGGACGGAAGTACTCTCTACGCAGCTGATAGTCCGAACAACCGCATTGCCTCGATCTCGAATCCACTCACGAGTATTTCCTCGGCGGGTCGGGGGACGACCGTCACCAGAGGTGGAAACTTAAAAGATCCTCTGGGACTCACGGTCGGCGCAGACGGCAATATTCTCACTGTCAACGGGACTAATGGTTACCTAGTTGAGACTACTCCCGAAGGTTTGCAAGTCGCGACCGTATTGCTGGACAGCAGCGGGAACCCTCCTGGAGCAGGTGCATTATTCGGCCTGATTTCGGTACCCGGTCAAGGCATTTATTACGTGGATGACGCTACTAATACCTTGAATCTTCTTCACTGAGATAGGGTCAACTCCCGACTAGTTTCAGAGACTGGTTCAGAGCGAGGGCGGCATGCGGTAATGCCGCCCTTTCGTAACTGAGCTTTACACTTCGTTACGAATCGTCCAGCATCTTCCCAATCTTCCCCGGCATCCAAAGTAGAAATACCACCCTGTGTTATAGCTGTTTGTCCGCTAAGTGCGAGACTGATGAGTACTGCATTCGCGCAAGAGCGGTTTCCCTGTTGCGCCACATTCGAATTGTCATCTTGAGCAAAGCGAAGGACCTATGCATTGCAAATTCAAGTACATAAAAGTTTTTAGAGTACGATTCTGGCAGATTTTGCTTCCATTACTTATTGCGGCGGGAGTGACGATGATTCCCCGCCCAGCGTTTGCTGCTTTGGGCGGCGACGTCAGCTCAGTGCAGGCCGACCAGGCGCACATGAACGCGCAGTTAAGAATCCAAACCGGACAGGCTTATACAGTGCACGAACTCCATCAGACCAACGGCACCGTGGTGAAGGAATTCATATCTCCTGCGGGAAAGGTTTTTGCTGTCAGTTGGAGCGGCGCCTTCATGCCCGACTTGCGCCAGTTGATGGGCACGTATTTCGGCCAATTCTCGCAAGCCGTGCAGACGCGACGTCCGGCGTCGGGGACGCGCGCCCCTCAATATTCAGCAAAACGGTTTAGTCGTACAAAGCGGCGGTCATATGCGCGCTTTCTTTGGCAAAGCTTACTTGCCTGACCAGTTGCCACAAAGCGTCGGTCCCGAAGTGATTCGTTAATGAAGATGATTCGCCCGCAACACAGGATTGAAGGAGGAAGTGTGCACAGATTTTCAATCGCGGCTCTTCTGGGAGCGCTAACACTCGCAATTGGATGCGGAGGCGGGTCCAACGCACCCGCGGTGAATAAAATTGCGACTCCCACGCAAAATGTTCAGGCCATCACGGTTGATGGCGGCCCTCCGGCGGTTATTGCGGCCACCGGTCTTTACGTTAACGGCCCTTTCGTTACGCTTACCGTCTGCGCTCCCGGCAGCACAGCCAGTTGCAACACGATTGATCACGTCCTGGTGGATACCGGCTCTTATGGGTTGAGGGTTCTGTCTTCTTTGTCGGGAGGGGAGCTTACAATATCGCTTCCCGCGACGAGCGTTGGCGGAAATCCGTTGGGAGAATGTGTACAGTTCGCTGACATGTCCTTTCTATGGGGACCGGTCGAAACCGCCGACATAAAAATTGCAGGCGAGCAAGCCAGTTCAGTTCCTGTGAATGTTGTTGGCGATACGACCTTCCCTACTGTCCCGGGTACTTGCAATACTGGCGGTGCCGATGACGACACCCTTAATACACTGGGCGCCAATGGGATTTTAGGGGTGGGACCGTTTCCTCAAGATTGTGGTTCTGGCTGCGTGAGCGGAACTCCCTCATCGGGCATGTATTATCAGTGCCCATCTTCTGGCTGCGTCCCCTCGCTTGTGAATCTGGCAACACAGGTGCAAAATCCCGTAAGCTTATTTGCCTCCGACAATAATGGAGTCATACTGGAACTACCCGCTCCATCGGGCCCGCAAGCCAGTCTGGCGGGCTCGCTAGTGTTTGGAATTGGCACGCAATCGAACAACGCGTTGGGCAGCGCCACAGTCTTGACCATTGATTCGTTCGGTAACTTCTCAACGACTGTTTCTGGGATCTCAGGCGCGATGTCTCAATCGTTCATAGACAGCGGCTCAAACGCCTTATTTTTTGACGACAATAACCTGGCCAGTTGCCAGACCGATACCTTCTTCTACTGTCCGCTCACTCCCGCCAGCCTGAAGGCCACAAATTCGGGTTCAAACGGAGGAATATCCAGTTTCAGCTTCAGCGTGGCGAATGCGGACGGTATTTTCAATTCCTTTCCCAATGACGCCGTGATCCCAGGACTGGCCGGCCCAAGCAACACCAACGGCAGCTCGTTTGATTGGGGATTGCCGTTCTTTTATGGCCGTAATGTGTTCACGTCCATCGCGGGCACGACCGCACCTGGCGGCCCGACGCCTTATTGGGCGTATTGACCTCGGGGCTGGGCAATCAGCCTTGAAACGGCGAGGCTTTCGCCAATGCTTTTATTTGTCATGCTGAGCCTGAGCTTCCGCTCGCGGAAGCTCAGATGGTCGAAGCACCCCTACCCCCGCCGGCCTGCGGCGATGGGTACCATTCTTGAGCGGGCCGAGTGTAACGATTCGTGATTAAGGGCATCGTGGCTATAGGGGTTCTTCGACTTGGTTCTTCTTCGCCAGCGAAGAAGAACAGGCGCTCAGAATGACAATTGCTGCGGTTTTATCAATTCTTCCCGTGCCTATCCCGCCATCAAAAACAGTGTTGGACGCTCGGTCTCGGCCCGTTCTTTCCAATAACTGGTCAGAATTTCGTACACCATCAACCCGACTTCTCCGGTCCCGAAAGACACATAATATAAAGCTTGGACGAGGGGCGATTTTTCTGCGGCCAAGCCCAGAATGATATTTTTTGCCTTCAGTCGAATGCTGACATAAGCAATCGTATTCGCGATCACGTTGGCATTGCGAACGATAATCAGATTCTCCGCCGGACCGCGTTTCACTTCTACTTCGAGTTGCTCGTAAAAATCGCTTCGGTCGTCCAGCAATTCCACGTGCAGAAATGTAAGGGGACCGCTGATTTTGTAGTGTTTCTCGATCTTCGCGCGAATCTCCGAGCGGTAGGCCTTATCTAACGTCACAATCGGAACAATATTCGGATTTTGATCGGCTAACTTGTCCCACAACTCTTTTGATTCTTCATCGCAGAATTCGCATTTCCGGACCCGAAGCTCGGTCGAGCGAAAATACCGGCTCACGGCGCTGGTGAGAATCAGCAGCGTGATGAAAATGGTGGCAATGATAATTCCGTCAGGGCGCTCCTTGATATTCACCGCCAGCGTGTAGGCAAAGATCGCGGCGCACAGCCAATAGTAGAGGGACTTGATTCGCGACTTACTTTTGTCCTTTTTGGTTTCAGAGGCATCGCGCCACAGCCCAAGCGCGGCCGCAACCGCTGCGGAGAAAATCAGTACCAAAACCCCGGTTGCGTATGCGCCTCCTTGTCGAACTACGCTGCCCCGAAAGGCGACAGTCACAGCAAGATCTATGGCGAACAGGACCAGAACCAATGGACGCGCATACGACACCCATCGCGGCGACATTCCGAACCGCGGCAAATAGCGCGGTATCAAGTTCAGCAGTCCCGCCATCGCGGACGCGCCGGCAAACCACAAAATCAGTATCGTGCTTACGTCGTACAGCGATCCGAAAACTCTCCCCATGTGTTCGTGCGCCAGATATGCCATGGCGCGTCCGCTGGCCGGGCCTCCTTCGCGATATGCCGACTCTGGAATCAGAACGGTAGTCACAATGCTTGACCCGATGAGCAAAACGCTCATGAGCACGGCTGCGGTGAGAAGGAGCCAGCCGGTATTTCGAATCCGTTCCTTTGGGACGGTTTCTTCGTGCTCTTCGTTTCTATCTTTTTTAGTTTTTTTGCCGGCTTTATCTTTTTCGGCGTCCTCATTGCTACCGCCGCGAATCAGCGGCATCACGGAAACTCCGGTTTCAAATCCGCTTAATCCAAGAGCCAGACGGGGAAACACGAAACACGATGCAATGAAAATGCTGGTCCATCCTTGTCCATTCGCATGCAACGCACCATGCCAGTTTTTGAGCAACTGAGGGTGATGCCAGATTTCGAGTCCGCAGCGCACCAGCACAGCTGCATTCAGAAGAATGTATGGAATCGCTACGGCCATTGCCAAAGCAATGGCTTCTCCAAATCCTTTGAGGAAAACTATTGCCAGCAATGCGAGCAGGGCAATTGTGATGGCCATGTGCAGATGGTGGGCATAAGGCTTGATGAGCGGATTTTCTACCACATGCCTCGCCGAATCCGCGGCGCTCAGTGTCATCGTGATTACGAAATCTGTCCCTGCGAATCCGAGCAAGACTAAAACGAGTACCTTGCTGGGCCACCCTTTGACCAGGTTTTCCAGCAGCGCGATCGAACCTTGTCCGGCGTAAGAACGCCGCGCAACCTCGCGGTATACCGGAACCGCACAAAAGATTGTGACGAAGACGAGAACAACGGTCGCGACCGGCGCCAAAATCCCAGCTGCGAGAAGAGCTATGCCGGCCTGATACGCGATGCTCGAAAAATAATCAACCCCAGTCAACCACATGACGGCAAACCATGAATGTTGCTGGCCGGATGCCTCTTTGTGATGGATTGAAAGGTCGCGTCCGGAGAACAACCAGCGGGAAAGGAAGGATCCGTGCGGCTTCGGTTCTTCGGGTTCGATTATCTCTGCGGTTTCCGGCACTGGCACCTGGATTTCAAAAGAGCTTGAAAAACGTCAGTGGTCTTTGATGCGTGAAGGACGGTTACCAGTGAATTCATTGCCTACTTTCGGCCTCTGAGGTGTGCGGTCCGCTAAGCCTTAACTGATTTTGCGGGAGCCGGATTATCCGATTCCGGGTTGTGCCAGCCGCCAACGTCTGCCGCTAAGCTGTCTGCCTGAACTGGCCCCCACGTACCCGGCTTGTACTCATGCACTGGGCTGACGTTCCCAAGAATCGGGTCCACGATTGACCATGCCGCTTCCACGGCATCTTCCCGCACAAACAGCATAGCGTCTCCGTGCATTGCATCACCCAGCAGACGCACATATGCATCAACCTCATCGGCGGCCCTCGATTCAACGGCGGTGAGTTTCGCTGGCATGGAAGTCATCGCCGGGCCCGGACGTTTGACCTGAGCGTTGAGGCTGATCGAAAGCTCTCCCAGGTCCTAAATTGAAAACAAATGAATTGCTCGAATCTCCGCCAATACTCTCGAGCGGAGGCTTTCTGAGGTTCACCAATACCTGCGTCGAGGTTACCGGCAGGCACTTGCCCGCGCGAATCAGAAATGGCACGCCAGACCATCGCCATGACTCAATTTGCAAACGCACAGCCGCATAAGTTTCCACCGTCGAATTAGGCGCCACTCCTTCTTCTTTTTTATAGCCTTGAAATTGCCCCCTAACGACATGCTTCGGATCGAGCGGCGGAATTGTGCGAAATACTTTTACCTGTTCGTCGCGAATGGAATCGGCGTGAATGCCAGCGGGCGGTTCCATGGCAAGAAAAGCTACCACCTGAAGCATGTGGTTCTGAATCACATCTCGAATTGCGCCGTTGGCATCATAAAAGCTTCCGCGCCCCTCGACCCCGAACTGCTCCGCCATCGTGATCTGTACACTCTCGACATAATTGCGATTCCAGATTGGCTCCAGAAAGCTATTCGCAAAACGAAAGAAAAGTAGATTGAGGACCGTCTCTTTGCCCAGATAGTGATCAATGCGGAAGATTGCTGATTCTGGCAATACCGCGCGGAGTGCGGCATTTAACTTCTCTGCTGAAGCCAGATCATGGCCAAACGGCTTTTCGACGATCACCCGCGCATTTTTCAGGCAGTCGGCCTGCGCCAAATATTCCACCACGCTGATAAATAAATCCGGAGGAATCGCCAGATAATGCGCCGGCGATTTGGATGCTCCGAGAGCCTTCTTTAGGAGCTGAAATGTATTCCGGTCGCCGTAATCGCCGCCGACGTAGCGAAGCATTCCCAGAAATTTCGTCAGCGCGGCCTCGTCAACTTTAGCTATGTGCTGTTTCACGCTGTCGCGAGCGCGCTCTTTCAAATGCTCGTCCGACCGTCCAGCCTTTGCTACTCCGATGATCGGAACATTGAGGTTTCCGCTCTTCACCATCTGATACAGAGCAGGAAGAACCTTCTTGTTTGCCAGGTCGCCCATGACTCCGAAGACCACTAATGCATCGCTCGAAGCGGCTTCTTTAGTGGAATTATGCGCAGCTTTGCGATTTCTCGGATCGCTCATAGTCCTCATAGTGTATGACGAACATGCGTCACGTGTCGCAGCTTTGAACCGAAGGGTTAAGGTTCGCTTAACGCGCTTTGTTTGAAAGGTCTTTCAAATCGGGACACTGTACCAGTTCCGATTTATGGATTGGCCTTAAATGTCAGCAAAGATGTCTTGACTTCCGGCATATGAGGCCTAACATATAAATATCACCTCCGATCCAACTCAGGATCGAGTGGGCCGATAGCCAAGGAACTGTCACCGCTTCTTGGTTGCCGGCCCATTTAATTGTGGCTGACTGATTAGCCTACCGGCGTGGCCAAGGAGTTTGCTTAATGTCGGATGATCGCGACAAGACCTTAGGGGCGAATGGGGACCCTGCCTCGGCCACGGTCGCCGAGAATGAGAAATTGTCGAAGCCTCAGGATGTAGATCTAGGATTTCACCCAATCGAAATTCAGGGTGAACCTCTCTCCGCTACGATTATTCGCGAGAGAAAAACCCATCGATAGTGCAGCTTCCCCGCATTTCTCGCGGCAATCAAAACCGTACCCGGCTTATTGCCCCTGCGGTATTATCTTCCCGTGTCCAGTTTTTACGTCAAGAATTTCGGATGCCGGGCCGCGCAGGCCGATGGCGCTGCGATTGAACAGCAGTTCCGTCATCTCGGCTTGAACAATGCCGGGTCCGCTGAAGATGCGGGAATCGTCGTTCTCAATACATGCACTGTGACGGCCTCAGCCGATCAGGACGCCCGTTCGGCCATTCGCAGAATTCATCGCGAAAATCCTAATTGCCAGATTGTCGTCACCGGATGTTACGCGCAGCGAGCGCCGGATGAAATTGCCAGCCTTCCGGGAGTGCACCAGGTTGTCGGAAACTCTCACAAGCATCGCCTCGCGGAAATTGCGCTGGCAGATCGCGCATTTAGGCCTTCCTCCAGTCCCGAGTTTATTTCGATCTCGAACTTGGGAAGTTCACCTGCCCGGCTTTTTGTTTCCGACATCTTTGCTCATACCGAATTGCTGGCTGCCCCCGTCTTCGACGCCGTCAATGATCGCACGCGCCCAAATCTCAAAGTTCAGGATGGTTGCGACAATCGCTGTTCCTTTTGCGTGATCCCATACGTTCGAGGGCAAAGCCGGTCTTTACCTTTGGAACAGGTTCTTCAAGAAGTGAATGTGCTTGTCGAGGCCGGATATCGCGAAGTTGTGATTTCCGGCATCAACTTGGGACGCTGGGGACGAGATCTTCCCGCAACCGCGAACAATCGCGCATCCCGCTTCGAAGACCTGGTGCGTGCAGTTCTCGCCGAAACTTCGCTGGAAAAGCTTCGCATCTCCTCAGTCGAACCAATGGATTGGAACAACGAACTAATTTCGATGATGGCCGAGTCTCCGCGCATTGCCAAACACGCGCACGTTCCAATGCAGTCTGGAAGCGATCGCGTGTTGCGACTCATGCATCGCAAATATCGCCCGTGGCATTATCGTGAGAAGATCGAAAAAATCCGGGCTGCAATGCCAGATGCAGCAATCGGCGCCGATGTGATGACCGGGTTTCCCGGAGAGAGCGATGCAGATTTCGATGAGACCCGGCGGCTGATCGAAGATCTACCTCTCACTTATCTGCATGTGTTCACCTATTCACCGCGTCCGGGAACGCCCGCGGCAACAAGGACCAATCAAGTTCCGGCGCAAATTGCACGGGAACGAAATCGCATTCTCCGCGAACTCGCAGAAGAAAAGAAATCGGTATTCATGCGGTCGTTCGTCGGAAAGCGGATCGAGGCGATTTCTCTGAATGAGCAATGCGAAGGGCCAGATGGAATCTTCACCGAGACTTTGACTCACAACTTTCTGAAGCTTCGCTTAGCTGGGCACCATCCTGCAAATCGTTGGATGCAGGTGCGCGTGGACAGCATCGAAGCGGGATCGCTAATTGGCGGGCTTGCCGAAGAGTTCAGCGATTTGGCGGCATGATGGCCGGACGGTTTCTCCTTGCGATTTGTTTCATCGTGGCGGGATCGTTGCATTTCTTTTTTCCAGAACCGTATATTCGAATCGTGCCACCCTTCCTGCCCCTTCCGCGATTGCTGGTGTTGATCAGTGGGATTGCTGAAATCGCGGGCGGTGCCGGCCTGCTTATCCCACAATTTCAGCGCGCAGCGGCCTATGGGTTGGCCGTGCTCCTCTTGGCCGTCTTCCCTGCCAATGTTTACATGGCGGTGGCTCATGTTCAGTTTCCTGGATTATTGGGAACGCGGTGGGTTCAGTGGCTAAGGCTTCCGTTTCAGATACCGCTCATCTGGTGGGCTCTGAAATACACCAAGCGTTGAGAGCGCCAGTTACATCCCCAGCTTTTTGACTTCCTCGTTGTAATATTTGCGATAGAGGATGTCCCACTCCTGGCTGCCTTCGAGGATTGTGCGCTTCTGGTTTTCGATCTTATGCCGGGCGGCTAGATCAATCTTTTCCTCGTGATTCAGCAAGTCTTCCAGGATCTTCCGCACTTCGAGGCGAAGCGTGTTGCGGTCTTCCACGAAATCCACTTCGTCCATTCCAGCCAGCGCGTCGGTGAGCCCGTGAGCAACCTTGTTGACTTTATCGCGGCTGAGCCTCACAGCACCGCCTTATACTTGCGCACCAATTCGCTCTTCACCTTGCGAAACATCTCCTGATAGTTGGCGCCGCTCTTGTTCATTTCGTCGGAATAGGCTTCCAGGATCACGCGCACTTCATCATTGATGCGATCCTCTAGGGACAATTCCTCGAGGATGGCGGCATGCACCTTCTCCGTAACCGCAGGCAAAGCCTTGGTCTCGATGAACTCGCCGGCAATTAATTTCTTGGTGACTTCGCGGGCCAGATAGCCCACATATTCTTTCGAAAGCAGCATGAGGCGGATAAATGTCGGATTGCGAAAACTGATTGCGAAAAACTGATCTGTGAAAAAATAGTGTAGCACAGGCGATGCATTGATCGAATCCCGCTGTTGCCGGCAAGCGCTCAGTAGAGACGCAACTTGCTAAGTCTTCCCTGCCCAAATAGCCGGGCAGCGCTGTCCAAGCATCGAAGGAGTGATGCCAAAGGCTTCGCTAAAACCTGTCATCTCGAAGATCGGCAAAAGGAAGATCGGCAAAAAAAAGATCGGCAAAAAAATCGCCCGAGCGAAGGCCGCCGCGATTCCGGCCGATGATTTAGCTGAGACATTTCCTCCAATCGCCCTGCCAATTAAACCTCCGTATCCCCCGGCAGAAGCGAAATCCGTCGCCGATGTTCCTAAAGAACCGGGCTGGCTCTACGAACCGAAGTGGGATGGTTTCCGATGCCTGGCTTTTCGCGCAGGCAAAAAAGTACTTTTGCAATCAAAAGCTGGCCAACCCTTGGGCCGCTATTTCCCCGAGATGGTCGCCGCATTGATCGCACTTCCCCAGCAGCGGTTCGTTTTAGATGGCGAGATCGTCATTTTTTCTGGAAGTCATCTTTCTTTCGACAATCTTCTGATGCGCATTCATCCGGCACAATCGCGCATTCGCAAACTTGCGACGGAAACTCCCGCGACCATGATGTGTTTCGATCTACTCGTTAATTCCGACGGAAAATCGCTGATTGATCGCTCTCTAGATGACCGGAGGCAAAAGCTGGAAGAATTCTTCGCGGATTTGCCCACGCACGGTATGGTTCGCCTTTCGCCGGCTTCGAAAAGTTCACAGCAAGCCGACAAATGGATGCACGAGCTCGCAAAAATGGGCCTGGACGGAATCGTTGCGAAGCTCATTGACGAGCCTTACCGCAGTGGTGAGCGCACCGCGATGGTAAAGATCAAACGCATTCGCACCGCGGATTGCGTTGTAGGAGGCTTTCGTTATTCCGAAAAAGGCGGCGGGATTGGCTCGCTGTTGCTGGGATTATTTAACAACGAAGGATTATTGGATCACGTGGGATTCACTTCCAGCTTTAACGGAGAACAACGCGAAGAATTAAAAGCCATAGTCGAGCCATTGGTCGGGGGTCGAGGTTTCACCGGTCATGCACCCGGCGGACCAAGCCGCTGGAGCACGAAGCGATCTACCGAATGGCAGCCTTTGAAACCAAAGCCGGTGTGCGAAGTCCGTTACGATCACTTCTCTGGGGGGCGATTCCGGCATGGCACAAAATTTCTGCGTTGGCGCCCGGAAAAGAAGGCTTCTCAATGCACCTTTGAACAAGTGAAGCGATTGCCGAAAATGAGCTGAGTTCAAGATTGCAGGTAAGTTAGACTGATCGTCCAGTTTGGCGCGCGATCAAGAAAGCAATGCCCTATCAATGACCGTCCCCCGAAAAAGTTCGCTCAAGAAAATCCTGCTTATCACCACTGCGCTATTGTTGATTGTTTTCGCAGTGCTGCTAACTCTCTTGATGCGCGAAACGAATCCCTACCTGAAGAAACGCGCGATCACGCTGTTAGAAGAGAAATTAAACGGCGAGGTCCAGCTCGATAGATTCGACGCCTCGATCTGGCCGGCAATTCAGATTCACGGCTCAGGCTTGGTAGTGCGTTATGAAGGGCGCACCGACATCCCTCCTCTTATTTCAATTCGCGACTTCACGGCCCGTGCTGGGCTGTTCGGACTGATTGGTAAACCGTGGAAGGTGGACCGTCTCGAATTGCAGGGAATGGTGATCACTGTTTCGCATCGAGATCATCGGTCGCAACCGCCTTCTCCTAATAAAAGAAAGTTGAAAGATATACCATTGCTCATCAGCGAATTGATCGCCGACGATGCACAACTTGTAATTGTGCCGAAGGACGAATCTAAGTTTCCTCACGTTTTTGAAATTCATCATTTGTCAATGAACCATGTCGGGCTGCATCATGCCGCATCGTTCGTCGCTGGATTGACGAACCCAACCCCTCCGGGCGAAATTGACTCGAAAGGGTCATTCGGCCCCTGGAATGCCGCTGAGCCCGGCCAGACCCCTTTATCAGCCACATATACATTTGCGAAGGCGGACTTGGGAGTATTCAAGGGGATCAGCGGCATTCTATCTTCGAGCGGACAATTTGGAGGTATCCTTGATCGCATTGACGTCGAAGGCAAAACCGAAACTCCCGATTTCACCGTCACCAGCGGCGGGCACTCCGTCGCATTACATACACAATTTAGCGCCACTGTTGACGGCATGAACGGAGATACCTTTCTGCATCCCGTAAACGCGCAATTCCTAAATTCGGTTGTCGTGGCCAATGGTGGCGTCGTTCAAACGCCAGGGAAACACGGACGCGACATAAAACTCGATGTCACAGTTGAGAAAGCACGCATTGAAGACATGCTGCGGCTGGCCGTAAAAGCTGACAAGCCGCTCATGACCGGACCGGTCAGGTTCAAAACCAAACTCTACCTGCCGCACGGAGAGGGTGACGTAGCGGAACGCCTGAGATTGAATGGGATATTCCAAATTCAGAGCGCGGAATTTACCTCGCCCGAGGTCAGAACAAAACTGGAAGCCCTGAGCCGCAAAGCGAGCGGAAAGCCAAACGACAAAGATGCAGGGAGCAGCGCCACTACGCTGAATGGACTGTTCGCGTTGGGGCATCGCACGATAACGCTACATCGGGCAACGTTCGCAATCCCAGGCGCAGCGTTCGCCTTTAACGGCACTTACGCACTGGGCAATGAAGCACTGGATTTTCATGGCATTCTCAGGATGGACGCCAAACTTTCCCAGACCATGACCGGCTTCAAATCATTTCTGCTACGGCCCGTTGATCCTTTCTTCAGAAAAGATCACGTAACCCAACTGCCGATCAAGATTTCGGGAACCCGCAATAAGCCGTCGTTCGGCCTCGACTTCCACCATAAGCGAGAGGAGAACAGCAACTCAGATTCTTCCCGTGGCGCCAACCAATCGCTTAGTGAGCAAAAGTCACATTCAAACCGGTAGTTAGCGTAATGTCATTCCTTTTCTTCGTCACCGGAGGATTGGTGACATAGATGTCTCCAAACGCAGTTTGCCACCCCAGCCATTTACTAATCTTGGTCACGGCTCCGAGATCAAAGGTGGCGCGATATTCTCCCGCTTCATTTAGCGCGGGGAATACATAAAGCTTCTGCGATAGCAAAGTTGATTTCCCCAGCTTGTGAGTGAGCTCTTCGCCAATGGTGAGTGCGGCGATGTTGCGCTGCAACGTGGTGTACTTTTCGCGAGTGTAGTTTGCACCGGCAAGCAGATCGAGTGTCGTCGAGTCATTCTTGATGGCGTGATAGCCAAAACCTGCTCCGTAAACGGAACGCAAATCCAGGCTTTGCAGTGTGTCAGTTTGAAAATCCCCGCTCACAAATGCAAACACACGCTCGCTAAGATTTCTTTCATAACGGATACCGCTCTGGATCGAATTCGCTGTCGTGAGGCTCAGACCCGCGGTGTTGCTGGTCGCATAGACGGAATTGGTGTAAAGCGCGATTCGATCCTTCAAGGATTTTCGATCGGCGGTAAATGCGAGCGCCAGGTTTTTCGTTTCGCTGTTCCCCGCGGTAAGCGCAAATCCCACGTTCGCGCCTCCAGCCCAACCTTGCGTGAGCCGGGGATGCAGGGTTTGCTCGTAGGCAGTTTCCTGTTCGGAATTTCGCATGTTCATTACGGCGTCCCTCGCAACCGTAACGTTACCGCCGGTTGCAGTCGCGATCACCAGATTGCCATCCTCGGTGGTTACTGTCCCAGTGGCTGGCGGCGCATCCTTCACTTCAACATGTAAAGGCTGAGTGGAATGAATCTGATCAACCGCGGACCATTGAATCGTAACTTCGCCGGCGAATTCCGTCTTGATCACTAGTGCCTTGCTGTCGGATTTCAAAATTTCACCGCTGAGGCGGTCACCATTCTTCAGCACTACTTGGTCGGCAAGCGCCATGATGGAATGAAATGCAAGCATGCCTAAGAGAGCAAACAAAAAATATTTTCGCACGGGATAATCTCCAGAGTGGATTAGTAGCCGGATCGCATGTTTAGGCTCATTCGCGCTCAATGTTCGCAAAGGAGCTGCCAGTTATTGGGTCATCATCTTAAGCGTTTCAAATAGTTAAGAAGGTAGGAATTTCCCGGCCTAAACGAGCTTTAGCCCCAGATTAGCTCTTAACATCAGTGTTTGGAGTGTTGGACGTGGACGGTGGAGTGGGTGGCGGATCGTTTGTTGCATCTTTCATCCCGCTCTTTAGAGCTTTAATACCTTCGCCGATGCCTTTGCCCAATTCTGGCAGCTTCTTAGGGCCGAAAATCAGCAGAGCAATGGCAAAGATTACCAGCAGGTGCATGGGTTGAAACAGGCCTTCAAACATACAATCCTCCGCGCGAGGCGCTCAAACGCTATTGTACTCCTAACTTGATCACCCGTGAATCGGCATGTCCTCGAGTGGTCGTCTCGGCTTTGGTCTTGTTACTAAAGACGATTGCATCTGCGAATCTTTCCAGCATGCGAAATTACCTCCGTTACCTTCCTGCGCCGGAACAACTCCTTTATGTTGCGGAAACAACCATCCCTCTATTTCTGTCGTACCTAGGAGTTCTTCTTGCGCAAGCCTTTCATCTTTCTCCTGGTGGTCACTTTTGCGCATGTTTGCTTTGCCAACTCCCATGAGCCGCTAAATTGCCCCGACATTGCTGCCTTGCTGATCGGCGGAGTTTCCAGCCCAAGAATCAGTGGCTTAGCGAAGCAAATGGGAGTTTCCTTTGTAATGAAAGAACAGGTCCAGAAAGGCCTTATCGCCGCAAGTGACGATCGCTCCCTGATCCGGAACCTGACTGCCAATCAATCAACCACCACGGGTAGCGATTGCTCCGCTAACCTATGGGAAGCGGCTGTAGACGTGCGTCATGGTGATTATCCTCCTGCTGAAAAAATTGTTCGCAAGTTAATCGAGAACGATCCGAACAACGCCATGCTGCACTTCGCGCTAGGAAACATCCGGCAGCATCAAGGCGACTGGAACGAAGCCTTTGATGAATACACTACCTCGAAGGAATTGATGCCCAGCCTGTTCGAAACCCACATTCGCCTGGCTTATGTGTTCTACCAGTCCAATGATTCGAACAATGCCATCGCTGAAGCACGCACGGCGTTAAGCATGGATCCCCAGAGCGCGGAAGCCCATCGAATGCTGGGCCTCGGGCTCTACATCAACGATCAGTACAGCTTCGCTCTCGACGCGTTCCACGAGGCGCTATCACTTGACCCCGGCAATGCCGACATCCACTACGACATAGCAATGACGTTAGCTGACAAAAAGGAGCCGCAAGCGGCGGCGGCTGAATATCTTATTGCAATCAAGTTGCGCCCGACTTTCTGGCAGGCGCACAACAATCTGGGAATTCTGCTGCACGATGATGGAAAACTCGACCAAGCGATTGCCGAGTATAAGCGGGCAAAGCAACTGGCTCCGCAAGAACCCACAGTGCGAAATAATCTCGGAAACGCTCATTACGATAAGGGCGACTACGATGCGGCCGTGGCGGAATTTCACGACCTCTTTCGCCTGAATCCTAATTGGAAAGGTGGTCACGCCGGCTTGGCGAAAGTGTACCTGGCGAAACGGGACTACCAATCCGCAATCAGAGAGTTAAAGCTGGCTATTCTCGATAATCCCACCGCATCGGCCGAGCACCGCGTGTTAGGGCAGGTTCTATTACTTACCCATCAGCAGCAGGATGGTTTGCGCGAGTTACGTATTGCCGTGGAACTCGATCCTAATTCCGCTCTTGCGCATCGCCTCTATGGAACCGCGCTTTTTGAAGCGAACCAGCTAAACGCAGCGGCGCAAGAATTTCATGAGGCGCTTCGGCTGGAACCGTCTGCTGAAAATCACTACTTCCTGGCCGCCTGTCTTATGGCCATGGGCCACGATAACGAGGCTCTGGCCGAATTAGAGCTCGCTTCAATCCTCAAGCCTGAACAAAACCTCTATCGTGCCCGAAAAGATGAGCTGATCAAGCTGATGAAGGAAAACAAGGTCCAGTAGACGACGAGCCCCATGGCTGGGTCCAAAAGCGGAAGGACAGTTACCACCATGAACTCCCGTGCTGTAGTTCGCTGGTCCGGCTACTCCTAGAATCACATTGCTGCATTTGAGCGCTCGGCGCCAGGCCGAGGAAGTGAACCGAGGGAGTGAACACGATGAGCCCAACACAGTCCACTGGCGTTGCACCAGCCCGGGAGCAGGTCCCAGCCCTTTCCTCGCCGGCAGGAGTCCAGCATTCTGCGGTTCAACCTTCAGCCGTAGCGAAGCCCGAGGCTAACGGATCCTGGTCAAGCAGTCCCAAGGTAGCCGGTTACGGAATGCCTTGCGCCATGTGCAAGACTTATTACGCCGCGAATCTGACCGCTTGCCCAGTCTGCAAAGGTACGGAGCGGGTCGCCGTGCTGGCCGCTATAAAAGCGAATACGCCTGCCTCCGATGAGAAAATTCCTGATCCGGAGGCTTTGGAAGAAGAGCGCGAACGTTTCCTGCGCGAATTTAAGTCGCAAGCCTATGCCGCATCATTGCAGCTCGGTCCCACCGCTAGCTCACATTGCACCCGTGAAGAAAATCATCAGGGTCAAGTGGAAGTGGCTACCGTCTGTCAGGCTTGCTACGACCAATTGCAGGAACGTGTGGATGTTCTCGAAGCCGTCCTCCACATGGATGTAAAAGAAGCCGCCGAGGTAATTTATGACGCGGTTTGGTCCGATCCCTCCGACCCCACCAAGACCTATCAAAATGCCGCCCAGGCAATGCTGAGCGAGTTAAGAAAGCGCTCTGGCATTACGCCTGTATTTGGTCCGCTGCAACCTTTGGCGCACTGACTCAAATAGGCGGACACTCCTGCTCCCCTTCATTCGTCCGCCCGGATGAAAATTTCCGTTTGACCGCAAGATACGGATAGTCCACGATAGTCTCAGCGTCTAAGCTGCGATCACTATGACGTCCAATGCATTGCGTGACTTCCCCAATTTAGATGATGCCTTGAATCTCTCCGTGCCTGAGCTCGAAGACTTACCGAGGCGAAGATGGGATGTGGCGTGCGGTTCTTGGTCGCGATCCCCGACAGGATGGCGGCTTTGTCTTCGCGGTATCGTCTACCGGCATTTACTGCCGTCCTTCATGTCCGGCCAAGCATCCGCGTCGCGAGAATGCGGCTTTTTTTCGGAATCCACAAGAAGCTGAGAAGGCTGGCTATCGTGCCTGTTTACGCTGCAAGCCCAAATCCGCGGAGGGCAATCCTAGTTACAAGTTAGTGAAATCAGTTTGCCGGCACATCGAACAGCACCTCGACGAGCCGATTACACTATCCGCTTTGGGCGCAAGATTCGATCGAAGCCCATTCCATTTACAGCGCACCTTCAAAGCAATTTTGGGAGTTACTCCGCGTGCGTACGCCGACTCCTGCCGAACGAAACAATTGAAGCGCAATTTACAGGCAGGCCATTCCGTGACTCGCGCCATGTACGACGCGGGATACAGTTCAAGCAGCCGCTTATACGAGCGCACCGCCTCGCATCTTGGAATGACTCCGGATAAGTACCGGCGTGGCTCGGTTGCCGTTCCCATTCGTTATTCATGCACAGACTCCCCGTTGGGACGAATGCTGATTGCGGCCACGGATAAGGGAATCTGCGCCGTCCAATTTGCCGACTCGGATGAAGAACTCGAGCAAGGATTGAAGCACGAATTTCCGTTCGCGATCCGCCGCCGCGATGACGACGCGTTACGAGGGTGGACCGCGGAACTGCTACGCCACATGGCCGGTCAGCCGGTCAATTCCGCACTTCCTCTCGATATTCAGGCCACAGCTTTCCAGCGGCGGGTGTGGGCCTACCTGCAATCCATTCCCTACGGCGAGACGCGCTCATACAGCCAGGCTGCCAAAGATATTGGACAGCCTACAGGGGCGCGGGCTGTTGCTCGAGCATGCGCCACCAACCCGGTCGCGGTGGCAATCCCCTGCCATCGCGTGGTGCGCGAAACCGGAGACCTCGCTGGCTATCGCTGGGGCGTCAGCCGCAAAAAGGCTTTGCTGGATTTGGAGAAGCGGGAGAAGCCTGATGGCCCGAACACAGCCAGTCTGTCATCCTGACCGACTCAGCTAACTTGTTCGCGAGTTACCTGTGGCCTCATTTCCTGATAATGCCTATTCTCATGGCCGGATTCCAGCGACTCGCCAAGGTGCTCGCCGCCTTGGTTTGGTTACCTTAGCCCAGATGACTCGTACTCTGGTTCATGCGGTTGAGAATCCTGCCTCGGGCAGCCAGATCATCGAAGTGCCGGAAACCCGCGCTGCTGGCGGCTTTGCGTAAGTAGTCAAAGTTTTCGGGCGGTCCCACGGCAGTCTTCTGTTCCAAAATTGCATCGTCTGGTCAAAGGTAACTGACAGAATTACGAAAGCGCATGCACGTGGGACATCTATTCGCTTAAGCTCACGGATGAGATGTTGAACGAGTCGTGAGAAAGCAATTGCCCATGGGAACAGACGGTTGTTTGGACGAAGTTCATGTCCGCATCCTGCGCGTGACCGAAGATTTGCGCGCCATCCAGCGAGAACTAAACATCGCCGCCATGGAAGCGCCGGGAAATCCCGAACTCATGGAAGCGCTCACTCAATTGCCCGAGGTGGAATCGCTCCAAGTTTTGAAATCCGCTCTGGATCAGATGCGGCATTTCCTGTGGTTCTACATGCAAGTGATGACCAACAACTCCGAGACCGGAGACCAATTGCGGCAAAGTATCCGGCAAAGGCCCGAGGATCCTTCACGCACAACCGACGCATCTCTACTGGAAAAATTTAAGACCGCCGCCGACAGCGCTCTCTTGCAATATTTCGCTGACGGAAAAGCCCGCAAGCCCAACTAGTTCCTCATCCCGGCGCTTCCTCAAGCAAAGACTAGTCTTCACCACAACCGCCGAGAATCCTCCCAGTCACGAATGTTATAATCCGATCAAATTGCAATGCCTGTAACTCCTTGCAATGTACCCTGCGCCTTCTTTCTCAATCTTCGCGCAGATTCCAATCGTCGGGGCGTAGCGCAGCCTGGTAGCGCACCTGGTTCGGGACCAGGGGGTCGGAGGTTCAAATCCTCTCGCCCCGACCAATATTTTCAAGCACTTAAACTGCACTTCTGGTTTTCCGTCTACAGCGCTGTAGTCGAATTTGTAGACGGTGTCTGCATTGCCGATTGTCAAACTGGATTTCTCGCTCGGATTGCAGAGTGATTTCGGATGCAAAGGTCAGGGGTGATCAGCGCCCTCCCACCTCGCGCCACGTCTGATGGAGGATGCCCCAGAACGCCGCGTTCGAACTGGACTGTCAAATACTCCTGTGCCATTTGATATATGCCCATTTGACACAGGCTTGATCGGGAAAATCACGAGACTCGAATGGTCAAAGCGGATGCCAAAATGGAATGTGAAGTCCTCCGATTCGCAGGCCGACAGCATCGCGACTCGATTGTGATCTACTTGTTCTAACTACTAAATGGCGAATAATCTATGTGTTCCTTATTCGTCCTACCGAATGGATGAAAGGAACCCCGATGCCGGATCGTAATAACTCTTCCACCGACATCGACCTTGCCAACACACTTGAAGGCTCGCGATCCTTCAAGCCAGACATCCTCCTCAAAATTACCCTCTATTATCGCTTCACAGAGAACCCGAATGTCCTCTACAAGGTCTGCTGGGGACTTGCCACGCTCAACCTGGACCTCAAGAGTCGTAGCCCTACCGAAGGTTAGGTATACGACCCCACGGTTGAGGACTACTGCAATGATTCTCGCTGCATTCGAAACGGCGGGGATCAGTTCTATTCGAGTCCCACCGAGAACAGGCTCCGGGTTCGGCTCAATCCTTAACGAGGCCGACCCCTCAGGCACAGATTCAGCCAATTGGCGAAACAGTGCCACAACCAGCATTTCAAGCGGTCGCGAAGAATTAAGCTCAGGGTTTCTGGTTTTATCCATGATCAGAAGTTAATATGCCACCAAATCGTTCGCCCAAACAATTGCACATTTTTGTATCCAATAGAGAGCCTAATGACGTATCCGGGACCGCCTGCTTCTCATTCCACCCCCACCCAAAGCGTGCGTACCTGCCAATACCTCTGCTAACGCTGTTCAGTCTGCCACCGACACCAAAGTTTGCGCCATTTACTCCTTCGACGCTAGCCGCTCCGTAAGCTCCAATTGCACTGCCAATAGCCGTTCCAGTGCCAAAACCCGTCCCATAAGCCCAGCTGCGGTAGTTAACATTCTCGCCATAACCCATGCCTGCGATCTTGCTCACCCCTTTGCGAGCAAACTTCGTCAAACCCAAGGTCAGCGCATCTCCTGCACCGGCCGAAAAGTTAGCTGCCTTACTCAAGGCACCCATGCATCGAGCACCACACTCATCCCAAATGCTCCCGGTGACGGGGCCTGCGCCGGTAGTGCTCCCAGCACCGGGAACCCCGGGACCAGCCGACGCAGTGCCTCCAGGAGTCACGCTGCCGGGATCTCCACCGCCAGCAGTTCCACTCCCGCCAGAACCCACGTTACCAGGGTCGCCTCCCTGCCCACCTTGGGCGCAAGGGCCGCCGCCACAGGCCCAAATCTTGGTGTTCGTCCCATGTGTATTGCTGCTAGCACCGATAACGATAAGTCCTGCCGCCGCAAGTGCCCTTTCGATCTCTTGTGTGTCTACTGCGGCCTGTGCCGCGTCCTGGGCCACTCCCATAGCTACGAGTGCTTCAGGCGCGAAAATAGCGACAAAAGCGTCAGCAATAGCGAAACCCAAGTCCACCCAGAAGTTTTGGCCGCTGGGATCGCTCAAATTGATTGGATCGTTGTCCACGTAGGCGTACCGGTTCCAAGATTGCGGGTCGCCTACGTGTCCTTCCAACGGGTCTGGAGATAGAAATCGTCCTTGGGTATTCGCATAAGAGCGAGCCATTGCATAATCATTTCCGCTCTCCTGATCGCGCTCATATGAAGTGAATATCCAGTTTGAGCCTGAGACATTCTTATACCAAGGCTCGCCAAAAGGATAGGTGCCTTGTTCGCCTACGTCATTTCCATTGGAATCCGTAAACAGTCGGGGGGAAAGATGATCTCGGTGCTGATAGATGATTGTCCCACCCGAGCCACCCGTGCTGCCGGTTACAGTTGCGAGAAGGCTTTCGCCATAAAGATACTCGCGGGTTGGAGCGGTGACGGCAGCGCCATTATCATATTCGTCGATCAATTCGTCGCCTGCAAAAATAGCGACTGTGGGCACTCCATTTACTATTTTCTGAACACGCAGGTGATTGTCGTCACAGGCATAAGTTGCGCTGTTGCCGTTCCCTGTATACCCGATGGCTGGCCCACCTTTGCGTTTTTTTTGCAAAGGTGGGAACTCATTAAGCGCGTGCCGACGTTCTTGATCTTTGCTCCCACTGATAGTTCGTTAAAGGTTACTCTGCCGGTCCGACACGATTTTCGTCTTTCCTAACCAGTCGAGTTGGTGAGCTGGCTACGCGCCACGTTGGCTCCTTCGCCGGCTGCGTCTATGCGTGGAGGAAGCCTTTCGGCGGTATAATTCACACCCACGAAGTTCATGAGAACAGCAACTACTTGCGTAGCTTTAGCCGCAGCTTTGCTGGGTTTCATGCTTCCCAACATTTTCGCCCTTCCGCTCAGCAAACCACCTGTAGCCTACACCGAACGCACATGGCAAATGAAGGATGGGCTTCCAGAGCCAACGGTGCAAGCTTTTGCTCAGACCGCCGACCGCTATCTCTGGATCGGGACTACCGGGGGCCTACTGCGTTTTGATGGCGTGCGTTTTGTATTGTATGACCGCGAGAACACTCCCGCCTTCACCGAAAACAACATTTTTTGCCTAATGGTTTCGCGGGACAACACTCTGTGGATCGGGACCGAAGGTGGGGGCCTGATACGCTACCGCGACGGCATTTTTCGCGCTTTTTCAAGCAAGGATGGGCTTACAAACGACTTCGTTCGCGTGGTTTTCCAAAGCAGCAGCGGAGATATCTGGGTTGGATCCGACAACGGGCTTTTTCGGGTTACGGGGAACAAATCGAACGGGTTGACAACGCCGGAAGTGTGCCTTTGCTCGCAGTCCACGCAATTACCGAGGACAGCCGGGGAGGCCTCTGGGTTGGCGGCTCAAGATTGTTGCGGCTCAGCTGCTGAAACCATAGAATACCACCTTTCCGGGGAGGCCAGCCAAAACCGAGTCAAGTCCATCGCTGTAACGCGCGACGGGACCATTTGGGTGGGCACCGTTTCTGGCCTTCACCGTATGGATGTATCCGCTGCCGGAAGTGCTTTTCATAGAATGAAGGAAATCAGCGGAACCGTCCGCTTCCTTCATGAGACTTCGGACGGAACTTTCTGGGTTGGCACGATCGGCCATGGGATATACGAATACCGTGACCACCAGTTCTCCCGCCTTACGGCTCCAGATACTCTGCCGAGCAACACCGTTCTGAACCTCTTTGAAGATGTTGAACAAAACGTGTGGATAGGGACCCAGGCTGGGATGCTGCGGTTGAGCAAGACCCCGGTCCGGATCGTGGGACTGCCGGACGCCGGTGATTCAGACGCTGAAACTATTTACCAGGATCGAGACGGTGATCTTTGGGTTGCGGCTGCCAATCTCTTTCGTTTTCACGATGGCAAAGTCACTCGATACCGGTTTCCGGGAATCACCGGAGTGCGAATCCGCAACGTATTCCGCGACAATGACGATGCTCTTTGGCTTGGCACCGAAGGGAACGGGGCGTTTCGGCAGCGCGCTGGCAAGCTTTTTCACTACACGACCAAAGAGGGACTCGTTAATAACTTCGTACGCGTTTTCCTTCAGGCCGCGGACGGAAGCGTATGGATCGCAACCGATGAGGGAGTTAGCCGCTGGCAGCCGCAGGGTTTTACTAATTTCCGAATGCGGGATGGCCTGTGTTACTTCAGCACTCGCACCTTATTTGAGGATCGCCGCGGAGACATCTGGATCGGCACTGACCGGGGAGTTAGCCGCCTGCACGATGGCCACTTCGAAAAAGATCCAGTCACTGAAGCACTCAAGAACGAGAAAATCTGGGCGATCCTCGAAGACTCCGATGGCGGCCTATGGTTTGGCACGCGAACTGGTGGTCTGTACCGCTGGCGCTCTGGAAAGCTCACTCATTACACCGTGAAGGAGGGCCTTGCCAGTAACAGCATCTACGAGATGATTGAAGATCGTAAAGGCAACTTCTGGATCAGCGGGCCTAACGGCATCTCGGTAATCAACCGCCACGAACTCGACGCTATCGCTGATGATCCATCCCTTCCGCTGGCACTGACCCTGTATGGGATTTCCGACGGTTTGGAAACAACGCAGATGTATGGGGCTGAGAAGCCAGGCGGTGTACTTACTTCTCAAGGCGAAATCTGGTTTGCCAGCAACCGGGGACCGGTGCGGGTGTCGCTAGATCAATCCAAACCCTCTTCTCCGGCGCCCGTCGTAATTGATCAGGTTATGGCGGACGGTCTTGAACTGCCCCCCCTTCAGAAAATCGTTCTTGGGCCGGACAATGCCAAACTGGAGATGCACTACAGCGTCATCATGCTTCAGTCGCAGGAGCGCATTCGCTTCCGATATATGCTGGAAGGCTTCGACAAGAACTGGACGGACGCTTCATCACGCCGCGCCGCGTACTATACAAACCTCCCGCAGGGCCGGTATCAATTTAAGGTTGCGGCCTTTGAGATGAATAGTCCGAGGAAGATTTCTGGACAGCAATTGAAATTGTGCAGAAGCCGCATCTTTACCGCACTCCCTGGTTCCTTGGCTGTTGTCTCTTATTGTTGGCGGCCGTAGTTTGGGCGAGCCACAAGTTTCGGCTGCGCCAGTTACACACCCGTTTCCAGGCAGTATTGAACGAGCGCAACCGTTTGGCACGCGAGATGCACGACACGCTCATCCAGGGATCGGCTGGCGTCTCGGCCTTGCTCGAGGCACATCTAAGCCTTCCTCCTTCAGAGAAGCAGGCAAGAGAGGAATTGCTAAAATGCGCCCGCGAACAGATACGCTCGACCATGGACGAAGCACGGGACGCGGTGTGGGATCTTCGCCACGGTGGTTCGGCGACGACTATTGGCCCGCTACTTGGCAAAATGACCAAACAGGTCAGCCACGAGTTTGGCGTTCCCATCGGGTATCAATTTTCCGGAAGAGCCTTTGATCTCGACCAACCCACTGCTCATGAAGTCCTGATGGTGGTTCGCGAAGCCCTGCACAATGCCGTGTGGCATGGGCAGCCCACGAAGGTGGACGTCAACGTATGTTTCGAGAGAAATAAATTGAATGTGCAGGTACGGGACGATGGACGCGGGTTTGATCCCGAATTGGCCTCGTCATTGCCGGAGGGCCACTATGGACTGATTGGCATGAGAGAGCGAGTTCAGCGCATTGGAGGAAAGTTCATCCTGAACACTCGCTCGGGTGCAGGAACCGAATTGACGTTGCAAGTCCCCCGGAACGCCTCCGTTCACGGTGACAGACCCGAAGTCTAATCCCGAATCTTCGTTTATGTACGTGTGCTAAGAGTCGCACTTGCTTCCGCAAGCGACGGTGAGGTTGCCCTCACCCGAATCTGGCCGGGCTTACCGGTGGATCGGATGATAGCAAGGCATAATCCGTTAAATGCTTTTCTCTGGTGCGACTGATAATTCTCGTGACCCTCGGGATTTCCATTGTCCATGCCGATAATCGTTCCATCACCTTCCAGAACCAGCGTAACCTCGTTATCCGCCGTGGGGACTACCCGATTTTCGCTGTCTAGAATTTGAATCGTGAGATGAGCTACATCACGGCGGTCGGCTGAGATGAATTGCCTGTCGAGCGACACGCCGATTGCAACGGGATCTCCAGTTGTAGAAACTTCCTCGGTTGCAACGACCTTTCCATCTGTAGTTCCAACCGCTTTCAGAGTTCCTGCTTCGTAGGGGACATCCCACGCTAAGTGCAGGTCAGACGTGGTTCGCATGACCTTGGCCCGCGCCGGATAGTTCCCGTATGTGCCCTCCATGCCCAACCGGGGAAACTCGTACCCTTTCACTCCAATGGACTTGCCATTCATGAACAATTCCACCGTGTCGCAGTTCGTGTAGCAGCTCGCGGACACGAATTGACCTTCCCTACCCTTCCAATTCCAGTGGGGATATAAATGCAGAACCGGTTTATCAGTCCATTGACTCTGGTAGAAATAGAATCCGTCTTTCTTGAAGCCACATGTGTCAATCACTCCTGAGGACGCGGCTTTCATCGGCCACTTCGCCTCGCCCAGGTAATCAATACCGGTCCACATGAAATCACCGGCAACGTAGCCATACGTACTGACGAACTGCCACAACAGTTCTACATCGAGGTTGCGGCCTCTCTTCAAATAGGGGAATCCAAACGGCGTTTCTCCCGGAAATAATCCACGATAGTCGCCTCGAATTCCGCACATGGAGTCGCTTTCGGTGCCAACGAACCGTCTCTGCGGGAAGGCGTGCCGGTCAATGCTGTAATATTTCTCGGCCCGGTCGCGCCAACGATCCACGTAGTTGTAGCCGACAATATCAAGCAGTGCGAGAAATTCCGGACGTGCAGTGTTTGAAGCCGGCTCGGACGCAATGCGATCGCAACCCGCTGTAACCGGCCGCGTGGGGTCCTCGCGATGGAAGACTGTCAGCAATTTTTGCAGGGTTTCGGCGCCTTCCGGAACGGACTGATCGCCGATTTCGTTGCCCGCGCTCCACAGAACAACCGATGGACGATTCCGGTCGCGATGGACAAAGTTCGTCACGTCACGTTCATACCATTCATCGAAATAATTGCTATAGCCATTTGGACCGATTTGCCCTTTGGGAACCTTCCATTCATCAAAAGCCTCATTCATCACTAAGAAGCCCATCTTGTCGCATAGATCCAGGAATTCCGCCGCATAAGGATTGTGGCTGGTACGGATGGCGTTACAACCCATCTCTTTCAGAATTTCCAGGCGGCGTGCCCACACTCGCTCGGGAACCGCGGCTCCCATGCAACCAGCGTCATGGTGAAGGCAGACGCCGTTTAACTTAACGTGTCCGCCATTCAGCAAGAATCCTTTATCTACGTCGAATACCGCGTCTCGAATACCAAAGGGCGTGTCGTACTCATCCACAACACGATCTCCCTCTTGCACGGTGCTGCGAATCTTGTATTGATAGGGATCGTGAACCGACCAAAGGCGCGGTTTCTGAATTTGAATTTGCTGCGCGAATTCATATTCGCCGTTTGCGCCCACTGCCTGGTTCACCTCTTCGGCGTGGACCGTTTTTCCTTCGTCATCAATTATGCCGGTGACAAGCGTACAGCGAGTGACGCTCCCTCCGTCATTCCTGACCCTGGTTTTGATCTGGATCGTGGCGGCATCTTTCGAAACAGGTGGCGTGGTTACAAACGTGCCCCAGTAGGCAACATGAAGCACATTTGTAGAAAGCAGATGCGTGTGGCGATAGATGCCGGAGCCCGAATACCAACGGCAGTTGGTCTGGTGGGAATTGTCCACCCTGACCGCAATAGTATTCTCGCTTCCGAACCGCACGTATGGCGTGATCTCGTAGAAGAATGGAACAAATCCGTAAGGCCTCTTACCCAAATAATGGCCATTTATCCACACTTCGCTATTCTGATACACGCCGTCGAACTCAATTGTGATTCTTCTGTCTTTCTGTGAGGACGGGACCAGAAATCTTTTCCGATACCAGCCGATGCCCGTAGGCAGATATGCTCCGTTACCGTCGGCGGGCTCCTTTTCGTTGAAAGGGCCCTCAATGCTCCAGTCGTGGGGAAGGTTCAGGATTTTCCATGCTTCGTCGGAGAATTTGGGCTGCTGTGCATCTGGCGGGTCGCCTTTTAGAAACTTCCAGTTCTGATCGAAACTCTCTCGAATTCTCGGCGAAGAATTTTGGCCGTTAGTCTGCGCTTCACTCAAACTCCACGACGGGAAAACCGAGACAAGCGCCATGGCAGCGGCCTGTTTCAATAGTTCGCGGCGATTCACCATCCCGGCATGCGTATCGTCACTGCCCACTTTCCAGCTCCTTTAGAATCGAGTGAACTTATCAAACGTGGTGATGACCGGCAGAGCGTTTCCGTTTTCATCGAAAAAGCTGCGAGAACCCAGCGGACCGGTCGCGGCGGGTTCCCACCAGAACACTCCTTTGCCGCGGCCGTCGGGGGTTTCCTGAACAATTCGATTTACCTCTTCCAGAAACTGTTTTTGACCTTCGGGAGATTCTGGAAACGGGGCGGGCTTTGTCTTGTATTCCGTTGGTTTCCAGTTATAGGCGGCCTCTACAACGAAGATGTCCTTTTTGTATCTTTGCGCTGTGAAAATCAGGTTTTCCCGCAGATCGTTCAGGCTTCCGTGCCACCAGGGGTAATAAGACTGGCCAATTACGTCATACTCGACGCCATACGAATTGAGTTTGTCAAAGAAATCTCGGGTTCTTATTTTGTCGGCACCGCGGTCAATGTGAATCATGATTCGGGGACGCGCCGCATTTCCTGTCCCCGCGTCCACACCTGCAATACCGGCTTTGACCAGATCGGCAAAGTTATTCCAATTGCCGGGCAGGCGGCCATCCGGCCATAACATTCCGTTAATGACCTCATTGCCGATCTGCACCATGTCGGGAAGCACGCCGGCATCGCGAAATGCAGTAATCGTTTGCTTGGTATATTCAAAAACGGCCTGAACGAGTTGCGGATGGGACATCCCTTCCCAGGCTTTAGGCGTGAACTGTTTGCCAGGATCGGCCCAAGTATCTGAGTAGTGAAAATCCAAGAGAAAATGAAAGCCGAGTTTTTTCGCTGCCTGAGCCAGCGCGATTGTGTATTCCAGATTATTAGGAAGATCCGTCGGAGTGTGGAACAGTCTGAGCCGGATCCAGTTGTAGCCGTGATCTTTGAATATTTCCAGGCCCGGCTTCGCTTGCCCGTTGTCCTTGAAGACCGTTCCTTTGTCCTCGGCCTGCTTCAGAAAAGACAAGTCGGCGCCAACGGCGTAGTCAGCCGCGCGCAGGCTGGGCACCGACCACAGCAAAAGCAAGGCTGCAAGCACGAAAATTTGTTTTGATTTCATTTATGGCTCTTCTATTTGCCTCCAAGCGCATCCAGCGCGGGAAGCGGAGTGGAATAGTTGGGATCGTTGACGTTCACGCTGCCCGAACTATCTGCGTTGTTAAAAAGTGTTAGCCCGTTCCAGACGTAAATGGAATCTGGAACATTCGTGCCCCCATTGAATAACCCGCCGCCGGGCCTGGGTATGTCCACACCCGTGGCATCCCAATACTCGAACCCCATGCCAAGATTATTGGGTAATCTTTCTTGCACGCCTTGCAGGTCGCTCAGGAATTGGGCTTGAACAGTCTGACTCGGCGGAGCGTACCAGGGATCGTTAGCGTCGAAGCCACTTTCGTAGTGCTCGCCGGTCTCGATAATAAAAATGGGCTTGCCGATATTATTGGCGGCGTTGGTGAGCACGGTTTGCTCAACCGGCTTGTTATTCGGATTGGAAGCTGCCGCCTGAGCGGCGGTCAAAGGTCCGTGAAATATCGGATAGTAGCTCTGGCAGATCGCGTCGTATTGAATCCCATTCGAATCCACCAGGGTAAAGAAGTCAGTGAGGTCCCATGCCGGCGTTATGTGGATGCAAGTCAGCGGCGCGGGAATCGCGGGTCCGGCGGACGTGTCAGCCGCGGCGTCTTTTACCGCTTGCAAGGCTTGCTTCTGCAACGTGGCAAAATTTCCGAAATTATTTCCCGTGGGGCTGTTGCTGGAACCAAGGAATCCAGTGTCAACTTCGTTGCCGATTGATACCAAGTCAGGCATCACGCCTGCGTTGCGATAATTAGTAATCTCGCCTTTGACGTAGTTGTATAGATCAGTCTGCAACTGCATGAATGAGTCCGAAGTCCATGCGGCGGGAACGCTCGACGAAGTGCCACCATCAAAGAGCAGCGTCAATTCAACGCTCATTCCCAAATTCCGGGCTCGCTTAGCAAGGTCCAGATCGTGCGCGTCTGTTTCCGCGTAACACAGATTCCCAGCGCATCCGCTCTGTGAAGGATTCGAATAGGGTGGAGAAGAACTGGGACGCAGGCGAATCATGTTGACGCCGTGGTTTTTTAGGATTTGCAGCACGTCCTGGGGCTGACCCGCATCTTTCCACCATGTCACCCCGGCTTTAGCGCGATCAGCCTCTTGTTTCTCGAGAAGAGCGTTGTCTACCCCGCGAAAGAACGACGGACGCAATAACCATTGCTGGGTCTGGGTCGCGCTGCCTGACAACGCTGAGAGGTCCAGCCACGCACCCCCCGATAACGAAGCCTGGAATACATCCATGAGGAGGCCCGTCGCGGTATTGGCGATGCTGTAGTAGCCATTCGTCTTCGGAGTAAGCGCCCATTCCTGGGTACCGTTTCCGGTGCAAGGATTCTGCACAATATATGTCACGCCTGAAATGCTTGCGGTGTCGAAACATAGCTGGCTGAAAGCATTCTGGACTTGCCATCCTCCGCTCGTGAGCTTGGTGAATTTCCACCTCTGGCCGAGGTCGGTGAAGTTGCGCTGTTGTTGAATGACGTGATCGCCAATGTTCGTCGAATCGCCGATGAGATCGGCTTGAAGACCGCTAATTTGATTTATGACGTAATAAATCCCGCCATCAATGGGAGTAACGTCCACAGGCTGCGGCGGTGGAATTGTCGGTGTAGGTGCGGGAGGAGCGGGAACTGATGGCGAGGTACTACTCGTGGAGCCCGAACCACCACAAGCCGCGCTGAATAGGGCGCTAAAGGCTACACTGACCACCATAACTCTCCGCGACAGATTCCTCCACCACTTCATCGAGAACCTCGGATCGCCGAGGGATGCTGCTTCACTTTTCACCCTCCAGCGCGTCCAGATTCTCTGATTTAGATTGCTTGTTCATTTGCCGATAGAGTTCTTTCACCTGATCCTTGGTTTGTTTGATTTCCTGAAACAGGTGCATCTCTTTTTGCGCCTCGCCGGTCATTCCAAGGCCTCTATAGGCTAGAGCGAGACGATAGCGGGCTTCGCCATTCAGAGGATCAGACTGAACCGCCATCTCCAGATACTTCCTTGCCTGCTGCGGTTTTTCCATCGTCATTAGTACGCGGCCCATTCCAAGTTGGGCATCGGTATTCGCGGGATTCATCGCAAAAGCCCGGCTGTAATGATCATGCGCGCCTTCTGGGTCGGAACGCTGAAGTGCAATCTCGCCCAGTTCGCACTCTACCCTCGCGCTGTCCCCTTCTGTCGAAATGACGGTTTCCAGTTCTTTCTCGGCGTCAGATTGCACTCCAGAATCGGTCCGGCCTGACTCGAGAATCGCCTCCGCCAATTCAAAACGCACCCCTAGAATATGGGGATCCATCTCGAGCGCCTTTTTATAATGTTCGATTGCATGTTTAAGGTCTCCGCCGTTTACCAGTCGCTCCGCGATTACCTGTTGCATCCGCGCCGAACCTGGCGCCAGCACTGCAAGTTTGTTCAACGTGTCATCTGCCAATTCCACATAAATCCGTTGCGCCATGAACAAAATATCCACGTTGTCGGGATCAATATTCACGAGCGACCGCATAACAGACGCAGCCCCATCTAGATCCCCTTCCCGATCATGTATTCCCGCTAAGTCCATACCCACCTGGATTCGCAGCGCTTTGTCTTTCAGCTTGGGAAATGACTTCTCCAAAAGCGCGCGAGCCGACGGATACCCCAATCTCTCATCGCAAAGCCCCAGCAGCGCCTGAGCTTTCTCCAAGGACGGGCTAATCGCCAAAGCCTTGCGCAAATGTTGCGCGGCATCCTGGTAATCGTGCTGGAAAAAAGCAATTACGCCCAAGTTTGCATACGCCTCGGCATTGCTGGGATCGAGCGTCAGCACCGCATCGAACTCCTTAACTGCCGAGTTCGGATCGTTCGCTTTGAGATACTCTGCCGCCTTCCGCAGATGATCTTGAATTTCCGCGGTCCGGGAACTTCCGGTTTGTGCGGCCATCATTGCAACCGCGCCCAAGAGCAGCGTAAAAACCAAAAACAGCCTGCAAAGCAGTCTTTTGCTTTTCTCAACCGAAATCGGAGACGCGCCAAAGCGAAATATGCATTGGTGAAACTTGTTAGGGAGTTCCATGAAGGAACGATACCGCGAAATCCATTGATCCGGCGATGGAGGAAATTATTAAGGATACGCAAGACCACCGCTTCCGTACCCCACAATTCTCAGACGCCGCTGTTGAAATTAGAATGAAAAGCGAGCCCCCAATTGAATGATGCGCATATTTGAGTTAAAGCCCGCGGGGCCTGTGATCGTGCCAGCGGTGCCGTCGGCGAGCACACCACCGCTATAGCCGACGTTCGCATCCGGGTTGGCGTAGTTCACGTGATTGAACGCGTTATACGCATCCGCTCTGATTTCGAGCTTTGTCCTCTCGGTAATCGGGAATTCTTTGCCGAGACTAAGGTCCACGTTCGTGTAACCCGGTCCAATCAGGGTATTACGTCTGGTGTCGCCGAAGGTTCCGGTTGCCGGATTGGCAAACGCCGCTGGATTGAACCATCCGCCAATTCCACTATGGGTAGAACTTCCCTGCGACACGACCGTATGTTGTGACGCTCGCGGATCGCCAACTTGATTCGGGTACAGCGTAGCGCCGCCGTGGTCAATGGATGACGCCATCCCGCCGTTAATAGAGTCCGCGATGTTCCCCTGGATTACTGGAGTAAATGGCACGCCTCCATGCCACTGGAAGATCGTGGAGACTCTCCAGCCGCCTGCGATCTCGTTGAGCGGCCCGTGCATAGCAAATTGACGCCCCTTGCCGAACGGTAGCTCATAGACGATCTGTCCAATCAGCGTATTGGCCGCGTTGAAGTCAGACAAACCATAATTGGCAGCGGGACTATACGCGTTCTGATAAATATCAATGCCCGATCCGTGACCGTTTCCAGTTCCCGTATCGAGCGATTTTGACCAGGCATAATTGACCTGGAAGCTGACACCATTGGTCATTCTCTTCTCAGCGCGCAGTTGCAGAGCGTTGTAGTTTGAATATCCAGTGTAGTTTTGCGCTTGAATTGCGTTGATCACTGGGTTCGGGTTGCCGCAGTTGAACCCGGTGCACCCCAAGAGGCTGGCGGGAGCCTGGTCAATATCGGTTGCAAAGTTCAGGTTCCTGCCGCGTGTGTTGACGTAACTCGTGTCGAGCAGAATGCCACCTGCAAACTGATGCTGCACGCTGAGGAGAAATTGCTGAACGTAAACCGTAGGCATGCTGCGCGGGTAGTACTCCGCGTTGTTAAAGTTCTGAATCTCCGGCGAAAGCGTTTGAAGGGTAGGAAAGACAACGGTGCCGGCGGGCGGCCCATTGACCAGCTGCCATGGAGAACTCCCGTTGACGAATCCGCCATTGCCGACGTTATGGGGGTTGAGACCAAGACCGAGCGCGCCATCAGTGTAATTCTCGGCATCGCGGGGAGCGTCAAAAATACCGTAGCTCGCCCGAAAGGCCCAGTTATCGCGAGGCGCCCAAGCGATGCCAACGCGGGGCGCCACTTCCTTATAGTCCCCATTTTGGATCGCGCTCAGGTTGCCGATTGATCCTCCAAAGGCTTTGTCGCTCTGACCGCCGAACAGGATCGCCCCTTTACAACCCGCGCAGCCCGTGTTCGGGAGAACCGGATCGTAGTTGCCGAAAAGATTGTTGCTCACGGTCCATCCGGACTGCAATTGCCAGCGGAGGCCCAGGTTCAAGGTTAGGTGCGGTGTGACTTTGATATCATCGCTGCCGAATAGCGCCGCACTGCGGGAATGCGCGCTGGTCGGGTCGGCTTCGAAAACGAACCAGCCGTAGACGTCACCAGCCAGGAAATCGGCATAGGGGATTCCAGTGACGCCTCCGTTGAATTCGAAGTTACCCGACGTGATATCTCCCCAGTTCGTATAGTTCTGGTAATACTTGTCGAACTCGCCACCGACTTTGATGGTGTGCTTGCCTCGAATCAGGGTAAGGACATCGCCGACGTTGTAAATTCCCTACCCAGGACGGCCTCTATGTTGCCGTTGCCGCCGATATTGACTGCCCAAATTCACCTATCCAACCCCTTTCCCTTGATCAATCTTAACGTTGGGAAATATGTTGGCCGGCGCGTTGGTGCCATAAGTCGGTTCAAGCCCAAGCGTCGTGGGATCATTCTTCCCCAGTGAAGGTGGATTGTATTATCGAGTTCGCGGCTGGCGCCCACTCGAAACTCGTTGATCAGCGGTCGAGCTAATGGTAAAGATATGCGACAGTTGGCCGGTTAGATTGTCAGTGTGTCCTTGCTCAACGACGAAGCATCGTTGGGATACAGAGGATCCGGGGGAACATAGGCCAGAAAGTCGGGAGATAGTTAAAACTGAACGAAAGTTTCTGTTCGAGGAAATGTTGTAGTCAGCCTTAGCTGTATACCAAGTGGACAGATTCGGACTGGTACCATTGAAAGCAAAATTATTTTCGTGGGGCAGGTCTGTGCGACGCCGGGCCCAACGTTCGCCGGACCAGGACACCCGGCAATCCATCCCTGAGGCGCTGGCAGCCGGGAAATAGGTTTGCATCTTCAGCGCCACCGGATCGTAGGTTCCGTTTAGCACGACCGGTGGCGGGGTTGAAAGCCGGGCCAGTTGCGCCTGCAACCCCAAAAAAATCTCCAGCCTGCCATGGCAGCCGTCGGGTAGCGTACAGTCCGGACAGTTGGAGTAGAGGAAGGGTTGCGCTGGTAGTTGAAAAAGAAAAACAGCTTGTTCTTTATGACTGGCCCACCTACGCTACCGCCGTAGGTATTCCAGTGTTCTACGGACTTCGTTCCGGTCTGATTAAAAAAACCTCTGGCGTTGAAGGCTGTGTTCTGAATGTATTCATACGCGCTACCGTGCCATTGGTTCGTCCCGCTCTTGGTAATGACGTTGATGGAAGTAAGCCCATTGCCATACTCCGCAGATGCGTTGCTTGAATTGACACTAACCTCGCTGATGGCATCGAGGGGCATGAAATAGTTGCTGCTGTTGTAATCTCTGGGAGCGGTGGCTGCCGAGCCATCCGACAAAAAATTCACGTTGTAGGATTGAGTGCCGTTGACCCCGACCTGCTGACCGGCGGCCTCGCCTGAACCTCCACCGGCGTTCACGCCGGGAATAAGCTGAGTCATTTCGGCGCGCCAATCGGTTCCAACAATGGGTGCCGCGTGGATTGTTGCGGCATCAATATTCACATGCTGATCCGAAGTTTCCGTCTCCACTAACGGAGCTTCTCCAGTTACGACAATTTGCTCGCTAACGGACCCCACTTGCAGCGTCCCATCCACCGCGAGGGTCTGTATTTCGAGGGTAACGCCGTCTCTCACAAAATTGCGGAAACCCGGCTTCGAGAAGGTGACTGTGTATTTGCCAATTGGAATGGATGGCACGTCATAAATGCCATCTGCATTGGTTGTCGCCGACGTGGTCACTCCCGTCTGCGCATTCAGGATCGCGACGGAAACGCCAGAAACAACTGCACCCGACGTGTCCACCACCGTGCCCTTGATCTCACCAGTATTCTGGTTTTGTCCTAGAACGCTGGTGGCGGTTAACGCCATCGCCAGCAGTAGGAAGATGCAGCCATAATTGGGACGAACACACAATCTCATACTCGCCTCCTGAAAATGATTCCGCCGAGAATACTCAGCGCCAATCCAACTCGCGAAGATCGTTTAGCGATTTTCCTCGCTGGTCCAGCTACAATCGTTCCCACAAGACGGGCTAAGCTCTGTTACTCCCGATTCACTATGTTGGAGCGGAGTGTCCGCCAGCCAGAAGTAGCCTCGGTCGCGAATTCTACATCCCGGCAGATCGCAAGCAATCCAACCAAAGTAGGATTGCAATCAACTTAAAAGAAATGTGTTCCGTTCGTGAGCGGTGTCACGTCCCTTGAGTCGTGCCTGTTGGGTGTGGATTATGGATGGGATGGATTCAAAGTGTTGGAGTCACCGCCGACAAACTACAGATGCTCCAGTCCCCGCTGCAAAGCCGCGATCACGGCCTGCGTGCGGTCGTGGACTTCAAGCCTCATCAGAATCACGCCGACATGGCATTTCACGGTTGCTTCGGTAATTCCGAGCGTGCTGGCGATCTCTCTATTGCTTCGTCCGTGCACCATCAGAGAGAGCACCTCGCGTTCTCGCGGGCTAAGATCGGAGTTGGGCGTGCGAACCGCAAGGCTGCGGGCGACCCGTGGCGGCAGAAAGCGCGTGCCCGCGTACACCTTACGAAGCGCAAGTACCAGGGCTTCGTGGGACATGCCTTTAATAATGTAACCAAGCGCACCAGACGCCAATGCCTGGTGTATATCCTCGTCTCCCTCATAGGTAGTCAGGACTACGCACTTGGCGTGCGTATCTACGACGCGTATCGCACGGAGGGCATCAAGTCCGCTCATCCCCGGCAGGCGCAAGTCCATTAACGTGATATCGGGATGGTGCTTCGCAAACATGCGCACCGCCTCTTCTCCCGAACCTGCCTGCGCGCAGACATGCATATCGGAACTGGCGTTGATGATGGCTGCCACCCCGAGACGCATAATGGGGTGGTCATCTACGACCAGAACACCGATTTTCTGTCCCGTGCTCATGTGTGGTTACCGAGGTTGTCCATGATTGAGCCATTAGTTGAGAGTGAGTGTCAAGATGGAAGATTACGAGGAAGCGAAGGATGGGCACGCGCCTGCGAGGCGGCCAATCCGAACAATTGGGGATGCCCCTGTCGCCTGCCATTACGAATACCTAGCAAGATCATCTATCTCGGGGAGCCAAATAACTATCTGTATAATCGGAATGCACAGGCACGTGGCGGAGGTGATTATGTCCAGTCGCATGGCACTTGTTTCCGTCGGCTTTGCTCTCCTTCTCCTGCTAACCCCGACCGCTTTTGCAAAAAACAAGAAAAAACAGGTGCTGCCTGACTACGTGCTGAGGGCGCAGACAGTTTTGGTCGTGGTCAATCCTGATGCCGGGGAACCCCTGGCGAATCCAACGGCAAATATGACTGCTCAGGATAACGTTGAAAAAGCATTGCTGAAATGGGGCAGATTTAAGCTAGTGATGGATGTAGCGACAGCAGATTTGGTAATTGTGGTTCGGAAGGGATACGCAGGTGGCCCTGTAGTAAGCAATTCGCCGGCGGACGACAGGCCGGTCATCTATCAGCCGACTGGGGGAGACATTCGCGTCGCTGGTCAGCACGGTACTCGGCCCGATCTCAACGATCCTGGTGTGCATCCACCGCCGGATCGAGGACCTCAACTAAGCAGCGCGACCGGCCCGTCGGAAGATACCTTCGATGTCTACCAGGGAGAAGTTGAGTATCCTCTGGATGCGGCGCCGCTCTGGCGCTACATGGCGAAAGACGCACTGAGCGCGCCCACGGTCGCCGCGGTCGAGCAGTTCCACAACGCGGTCAATGAATCCGAGAAGCAACACCGGCAGAAACCCTAACAACATTCATTGCCGTCGGTGTCTGGCTGGGCACCTGAGTTTCTGTCTCCAAAGTTTCTCCCCGAAACGAACAGAGACCCATTTGAGCTTTTCCGAATTACCACAGTAACTTGTGGGAATTCCCCGCCCCCAAGCAGACTAAGTTTCTCCGCCCAGGAATTGTGCCGGCCAACATAAAATGAACACGCTAGTCGCCATCCACGCGACCTATGATTACCGGCTGGTGGGGCTGTCGGTTGTTATAGCCATTTTTGCTTCTTATGTTGCGCTTGACCTTGTGGGAAGGGTCACTGCGACTCGGGGCTTCGTTCGCGTGGCCTGGTTGATTGGCGGCGCCACCGTCATGGGCACCGGTATTTGGTCCATGCACTACACCGGCATGTTGGCCTACCGGCTTCCCATGCCTGTCTACTATCACGTGCCGACGGTCATATTGTCCCTGCTGGCCGCGATCTTCGCATCCTTTATCGCCCTCTATGTAGTGAGCCGTCCGCGCATGACAACGCTACACGTCATCGGCGGCAGTCTCCTCATGGGTACTGGCATCGCCACCATGCATTACACCGGCATGGCAGCGATGCGGCTGGCGGCCATGCACCACTACAATCCTGGCCTGTGGTGGCTGTCGGTTTCGCTCGCAGTGGTCATTTCTCTGGCGGCGCTCTGGCTCACGTCTTATTCTCGCGACGAAAACCAGGGCCGGGTGCTGAAATTCGGCGTCGCAGTAGTCATGGGACTGGCAATTCCAGTTATGCACTACACAGGGATGGCGTCGGTGAGCTACATGCCGATGACGATTCCGCCCGACTTCACGAACGCGGTTGATATATCGGATCTCGCGAATGCCGCCGTAATTCTAGTAACTCTTGTAATTCTCGGCGGTGGGCTTCTGACTTCGCTGATTGACCGGCGTTTCTCGGCGCAGGCACTGGAACTTGCACTCAGCGAGCAGCGCTATCAACTGCTGTTTGAGAGCAATCCGCACCCCACTTTTCTTTTTGATCTGCACACACAGCGTTTCCTGGCTGTTAATCACGCGGCAGTGGGAAAATATGGACACTCTGCCGACGAATTCCTCGCGATGAATATCACGGACTTGCACCCAGCAGAGGCTCTCGGAAGTCTACTGGCGACAGCCAAGTCTGGCGTCTCGAGCCAAGCTCAACATCGGCGTAAAGATGGATCAGCCTTCGAGGTTGAGCTCTCATTACGCACAATCACGTGGGAAGGCAAGCCGGCAGGTTTGCTTCTCGCAAGTGACATCACCGAGCGCAAGCGCAATGAGCAGATGGAAGCAGAGCGGCGCAACTTTCTGGAGTCCATCACTCAGAATTTGCCACTCGAATCCAGCCTTCATCAATTGGTTCGTATTCTGGAAAATCAACTTCCGGGCGCTTTATGTTCTACTCTGCTGCTGAAATCGGGGAAGATGTGCCACGTAGCCGCCAGCAGCTTTAGTAAAGACGTGCTGGCTGGCCTTGAGGGTTTTCGCCTCGAGGAAATCGCGATCGCGCTGGGAGTCGGTTCCGATTACCGGGAGATGGCCTATCTGGAAAATTTTCCAGCGAATTGTGTGGACAAGGAACTGGGCGAATGGGCCGCCGCACTGAATTTGAAATCCTGCTGGTCGGTGCCTGTGGTGGACGCCAGTGGTCCGCTGCTCGGCTTGATCGTGATCTTCTTCCGCGACGTCAGGCAGGTTACTCCACAGGACCGCGATCGGTTAAATATGGCGCGGGGCATGGCATCCATTGCCATCGAACATCGCCGCCTTACCGACAGGCTGTCCTATCAGGCGCAGCACGATGCACTGACTGGGCTGCCGAACAGATTCCTGCTCGAAGATCGCCTACAGCAAGCGGTCGCTTACGCCAACCGCCACCGCGCACAGATTGCCGTGCTGCTGCTCGACCTCGACGGATTCAAATATGTAAATGACACTTTCGGCCATCAGGCTGGCGACCAGGTGCTGATTGAGGTATCGAGGCGACTACGATCCATCACACGCCAAGCCGACACTTTGGCCCGGATTGGCGGCGATGAGTTCTGCCTGGTAGTGAGCGATCTGCGGAACTCCCAGGATGCAATGAGAATCGCTCAGACTTACCTCGATTTATTGCGCAAACCAATTCACATCGCTGAACGCGACTGCCACGTCAGCGCCAGCATCGGCATCAGCTGCTATCCGGAACATGGTATCGAACCGGAAGTGCTTCAACAGCATGCTGACACGGCAATGTATCACGCCAAGTTCAACGGAAAAAATGGTCTCCAGATCTTCACTCCAGAGATAAACGCCCATCTGCGCGAACGCCTGGAATTGATGGGTGACCTGCGTCAAGCGCTGGAGAAAGGGGAATTCCGGCTGGAGTATCAGCCGCAGTTTCTCGCCGGCGGGGAACTTGTTGGCTTTGAAGCTTTGCTGCGCTGGCAACATCCCAAAAGGGGCACGATCGCGCCCGACCGATTCATACCCATTGCCGAAGAGACTGGTTTGATTGTTCCGATCGGCACATGGGTGCTTGATGAGGCCTGCCGGCAGTTGGCGACATGGCGGCGCGCGGGCTATCAGAAGCTACGCATGGCCGTAAACGTCTCCACTGTGCAGTTCGAGCGTCAGGATTGGATGCAGACCATTTCGCAGGCTCTGGCACAGAACGGACTGCCTCCGAGCGCTCTGGAGGTCGAGCTCACGGAAAGCGTGGTGATGAAGAACTGCGAACGTGCCGCCGAGCGCCTGGCGGAACTGCGCAGTCTCGGCATCAGCTCGGCGATTGACGACTTTGGCACCGGTTATTCATCTCTGAAATACTTGCAGAGCCTTCCCATTGACACCCTGAAGATTGATCAAACGTTTGTGCGTAATCTCGATCCGCTTTCAGACGGCCAAACAGGAAACGGGGCCATCGTTCGCGCCATTGTCACTTTGGCCCAGCAGCTGGGTTTGAGAGTAGTGGCGGAAGGTGTGGAGACCGATGCCGAATTCGAGCTCTTACAGCGACTGGGCTGCGACCTTGTTCAAGGATATCTATTCGCCAGACCGATGCCGGTGGAGAAGTGCGATCTCTTTCTCCAGTCGTATCAGTCCGCCGACCGGCCGCGCCGCCGCCAGCGGGCCGCGAGTTCAAGCACGTGATGCCTTCCTGGAAACCGATATCCTTTCCACTCTTGCATTCTTAATTGCGGGTGATGTAGGACAGAACATCCATTTGCTTTTGCCGTTTCAGTGTGGCCACAAGTGAAGGAAAAGGGCTACGCCAACCGGATGTGATCCGTAAGTTTGCCTCAGAATGTCTGGCACCCCATACCATGTAAATTGGCCGCCGATGGCCGTTGAGAGATGGGGGATATTGCCCACTTCCCGGTCATAGCCAGCCGTGTACGCTTGCACTCGCGCGAAATATTTTTCGGTGAAACCGGGTGGGAATGGATTCTCTCCCAGCAGTAATTCATTGGTGCGGTCAACATTTTCGATGCGTGTCCAGACACGGTTTTTGTTTTCGAACTGAAGCGTGGATTCGAGCAAATAGCTATTGCCGACGTTGCCGTCTAACAGGCTTTGGTTTCGGCCCCACAGAAGCAGCGACGCCAGGTTGCCGTTGTGAATCGGGCGGTTGTACATCACCGACGCGGTCATGCGCCGCAAATCTTCAGCCGGCGCCAGCGCTTCCGGACTGTGCATCTGCGCAATCGAATATTGCGCACTCCAATTTTGTCCGGGATTGACAGTAATGCGCGTGGACCAGGAATCAATCTTTCCGGAATCCAAGTCCCAACGGTATTCGTCCGGTTCCCGCCCGTGAAACCCTGAAGCTTCTAAACGAACGTTGCCGTGTGTTATCCCGACCGTGATTACATCGTCCGAAATATGAGTCGAGTCTTGAAGATGGTGACCGAGCGAGGCAAGGGGATCTTCGGATGCGGAGGCGCGGTGCGGATATGCAACCGGCCCCATTGCCGGATCCCCCATGGGGGCGGCATAAAATGACAGCAGCGTGTTATCGCTGAGCTTGTAATCGTAGAGAGCCGCAAGCTCCATGAAAAAATCATGCGGATGTTGCCCGTCCACGATCGGGCGGCCGAACGCCGTCTCACCCTGCTGGAATAACTCGGGGAACTGGCGCTGTGAAATTGTGGCAGGCTCAAAACTCAACATGGTTCGCAGCGTGAGAGTGCCATTGCCCAACTTGCGTTGCGCCATTGGCATGATCCAGTTGGTGGAGTAAAGTTTGTCGGCGCCACGCGGTCCAGTCTGCTGAACGTCGGTCAAGAAACCTGTACCGTGAAACATGAATGTCCACTTCCCTTTCGTCGTCATGAGCATTTCAAATGGGGTTGAGTTCGGCTCCGCATCGGTTCCAGCGGTCGCGTGACGTTGCAGCAACTCAATCAGCGAATGGGATTGCATGTTCATTCCTTGATCGCTCGTGCCGGAGCTACTCATTCCTCTCATGCCCGGCATGTCCTGCATTGCCCCACTCGGCTGAGTTTGTGCGGACATATTCATGTTGGGAACAGCATCCTGTGCGAGGGATGGGACAGCCCCAATCAGGAAAATCCACAAAATTCTTAGTAAAGTTCGCATCGGTCTCCTCATCTTTGTTTCAAAACGCAATGGACGAACCTCTCGGCGAGAGGAATTCTGCCAAACGCTGACGCTCTCTGTTTGCTGTTTCGAAGTTTCAGATACGAAGAGAGGTGACGGGAGGAGAAGTGCCCAACAAAAGAATTGGAGAGGCTATCACAAGTTTCCGGGGACTGTGAGCCTCGTCCGGCTGCTGCACGAACCCGGACGAGAAATCATGGCTATTCTGAGCTGAAGAATACGTCGGCAAAATCGAAGGGGTGTGGCTGACCGCACAGCAGAGATGCCCGCTTGGCATGCGGCACGGCGCGCGATGCCCATATTCGTGACACTTCGCGGGAGCCGATGCTGTGAGAGGCACTGGCATCAATAGCATTTGGCCGCAGACCAGCACCAGCATGCACAGCAGCGAAAGTGCGACGGATTTTGAGCCTGACCTTATCACTATTAACCTTTATGATGCACTAATGGTCACCGCCCGCGAATGGTGCCTTCAGGCGGGCGAATGAACCACGAAACCACACGGGCCGGCGGCGGAGGGTTTAGCGCAGGTTCCCGCGATGACCTGCTGTGTGCTCCTTTTGTAACTTGGCACCTCTAAGGTAGTTATCTACAGTCAATACACGCATTATCTGGCGCGGCTTTCGGCCCCGTGCGTGCATCTAAACGGTAGATACGTCGAATGCGGCATTTTGGTGTGAACTTTTTGGATGGATTTGGAATGAACTACACACGGCGTCTTTGGCTTGCGGCACTGTTGGTCGTCACGGCCATGCCTGTCGTGTCACAGACCCCATACGTGTCCCCCGGAACCGCCGTGTCCGTTTCGGCCCCTGCGTTTGACCTTGCTGAACCCAGCGACTCGGTTCTGACCATCAAGAAACGTGTGGACGAGGTCCACGTACTGTTTATTGCCACGGACCGGCACGGAAAGTTTGTGCGGAACCTGAATGAAAACGACTTCGCGTTCCTGGACGATAACAAGCCCCCGCAGTCCATCAATAATTTCCTTCGTCAGACTGATTTGCCACTTGAACTCGGTTTCCTTGTAGACACGAGTGGTTCGGTCCGGAGCCGCTTTAATTTCGAGCGCGAAGCTGCCACTGATTTTTTGCAGCGCACACTACGCGCCAATTACGATAAAGCATTTGTCATGGGCTTCAGCTCGCATAGCCATGTGACGCAAGATTTCACGGATAACATCGCCCTTCTATCGCAGGGCGTGAATAGCTTGCATTCCGGCGGCGGCACGGCCCTCTACGACGCAATATACCGTGCGTGCCATGACAAATTCATGAAGAGCAAAGATTCGAGTGACCGCCCCACACGACGGGCGATCATCGTAATTAGCGACGGAGAAGATAATCAAAGCGAGGTCAGCAAAGCTCAGGCGCTCGAAATGGCGGAGCGCGCCGAAGTGATCGTTTATGCGATTTCAACCGATGACAGCGGATTAATTCTACGTGGAGATAAAGTGCTTCAGGATTTAGCCGACGCCACAGGCGGACGCGCCTTTTTCCCGTTTAAAATGAAGGACGTTAAGAACGCGTTCTCAGCCATTGAAACCGAGCTGCGAAGCCAGTACGTGGTGTCATACCTTCCCGCGGATTTTGACGCCGATGGTCGCTACCGTTCCATAGAAATCACCGCCCTCAAGAAAGACTTCCAGGTTCGCGCCCGTAAAGGCTATTACGCACCGCGGCAATAGCATCTTACTTCTGCCTGATTAAACTTAACCGCCGCGTTCGAGCTTTAAAGCCGCATGCGGTGTAGAATTTTAAAAGCAACCTCCAATTCGACGACCTTAGTAATTTCATGGATCACGTGAGTTGCAAATTCGTTTTTGGGAGCCTTTTGCTGGGATTTTTGTCTTTTGGAATATTTTGCTTTGCAAGCCAAAAGCCCTCCGCTGCCAAGGATCCCAATCCCGCGCCCGCCATAATCGGGCCTCAGCCATTGCCGCCACCCGCCCCCACGCCGGAACACCTGCCTGCAACGGCTCCTCAAGTGTCATTCAAGGACGGTCAGCTCACTATAATTGCCAGGAATTCGAGCCTGGGAGCCATCCTGCAAGATGTGCAAACGCAAACGGGTGCCGGTATTGACATGCCCGGGAACCCGTCAGACAGGGTTGTCGGACAGTTCGGGCCGGGCCCCGCGAGAGAGGTCCTAGCTTCGCTCCTGAATGGATCTCATTTCAACTATGTTCTTCTGGGATCGCCACAAAATCCCAACGTACTGCAAAGAATAGTACTTCTTGCCAAGTCTTCCACTTCGGAAGAACCCACCCCCTCACCTCAAGCGGCTTCGGCTTTTCCAACCGCCTTGCCGCGGCAGGGTGCGTTTGTCGTCGCCAATGGTGACGACTCCGACAACAACAACGACCAAGACAACACAGATGACATGGCTGCGCAGGATCAAACCGCCCCGGATCAGCCGCCGCAAAGTAACGTAGACCAAAACGGCCAGCCCGCAATTAAGACTCCGCAACAGCTGCTTCAAGAATTACAGCGGCAGCGGCAGGTCCAGCAGCAGGGCGGATCGGACACGCCTCCGCCTCAACTACCTGGACCGCAAGTGAAATAGATTGAGTTTCCCGGTGAAGAGGCTCAGTAGGGCTGGAAGCGCCTGGCAAAGACTAATCCCCGCTCGCCTGGGATTCACTGGCGACGAGTGTCCTGGTTATGAGTGTCAATGATCCCACTCTGGAAGGGGACGAATGGTACGAGAGTGTCTTGAGAATGCCAATCACCGTACCATAGGCGGACGCAATTCCAAGACCAACTACGGCGACAGAAGTCATTCCGACGATTAAAATTGCAAGGGAGCTATTCAACTGTGCTCATCTTTCTAACAATAAAGACTTTGTTGATCTTTTGCCGTTTTCGAGGGCTTCTCTCACTTTAACCTGCGTTGACGCTTGTTATTGTTAGCTACTAAGATACGTGAGTAGAACTGCGCACCTTCACTTTCCAACATTTCTGTGCGCCCGTCCACGTTACGGAAGGACATTCTGATCCCGGGTTTATGCCAATCACCAAGATTACGGTGCGCGGAGCGCGCCAACACAATTTAAAGAATATTAACGTCGAAATTCCTCGTAATACTCTGACGGTAATCACCGGATTAAGCGGGTCGGGCAAGTCTTCGCTGGCTTTTGACACTATTTACGCCGAAGGCCAGCGCCGTTATGTGGAGACGCTCTCAGCCTATGCCCGGCAGTTCTTAGATCAAATGGAGCGTCCGGATGTTGACGGGATAGACGGTCTAAGCCCCGCGATCTCCATCGAACAAAAAACCACTAGCCGAAGCCCACGATCAACGGTTGGGACGATTACCGAAATTTACGACTATCTTCGCCTTTTATTCTCTTCAATTGGCACTCCTCATTGCCCGCAGTGCGGACATCCCATAGCGCGGCAGACGGCCGAGCAAATCGTCCAGCGTGTAATGTCGCTGACTCCGGATGATCGCATCATGATTCTTGCGCCCATCGTTAGAGGACGCAAAGGCGAGTTCAAAAAGGAGATGGAGAAGTTAGTTCAACACGGCTTCACCCGGGCGCGAATTGATGGCGAAATGGTAAGCCTGGAAGACGATTTACAACTTGATAAGAGGAAAAACCACACCATAGAGATTGTTGTAGATCGCTTGCTCGTGAAGCCGGGAATCGAGCACCGACTTGAGCTGTCAGTCGGGCTGGCGATGAAGCTTGCGGACGGGTTGGTGCAGTTAGCAGTAGTTGGAGGGGATGAACAGCTTTACTCTTCAAAACTGGCGTGCCCCGACTGCGGCATCAGCGTGCCTCAACTGGAACCACGATCATTTTCCTTCAACAGTACTTACGGAGCTTGTCCGGAATGCCACGGCCTCGGCAGCCGCTACGACTTCGATCCTGCAAAGGTGATCGTGGACTGGTCCAAGCCTTTACTCGAAGGCGGCCTCGGTCCTGGATCCGCTTCTCAAAGCCTGCTTTACATGTTGAATGTCACCGCCGCGGCGCACGGCATTGACCTGTCTGTCCCCTTCGAGAAATTTCCTGACAAGATACAAAATCTTCTTCTTAACGGCGAACCTTCAAAGGGGAGGACCGGTTTCCGGGGAATTCTTGGATATCTGAAGCAGAATCTCGAAGACGGTACTTCGGAGCGCTATCGCGACTGGCTGCTGGAGTACATGTCTGCGACGGAATGCCCCGCCTGCAAGGGCAGACGGCTGCGTGCGGAAAGCCTGGCGGTCAAGGTGAATGGAATGTCTATCGGCGACTTCACCGCGTTACCGGTGTCAAAGTCACTTGCCACGGCAAGAACGATACACCTCGCCGGTCGCGATGAACTCATTGCTGGACGTATCGTCCACGAAATTACCGAACGGTTGCAATTCCTCGACGCGGTTGGTTTGGGATATATCTCCCTCGATCGCTCCGCAGCGACTCTTTCCGGAGGCGAAGGTCAACGCATTCGTCTCGCAACTCAAATCGGCTCAAAGCTGCGCGGCGTGCTTTACGTTCTTGATGAGCCTTCCATCGGCCTGCATCACCGCGACAATGACCGTTTGTTAAAAGCATTGGAAGAATTGCGAGATCTCGGCAATACGGTTCTGGTCGTCGAGCATGATGAGGAGACTATTCGCCGGGCCGATTACGTCATTGACCTCGGCCCGGGCGCGGGCCGTCATGGTGGCGAGTTGGTAGCTCATGGCACCCCGCAGGACATTGAGGATTCGTCTGAATCGCTGACCGGGGCTTACATTTCGGGTAGAACGCAGATTCAGATGCGGCATGTGCGCCGCGAGACTAATGGTTCAGCAGTCAGTATTCTTGGCGCGCGCGAAAACAATTTGAAGAATTTGGACGTAACCTTCCCGCTCGGAGTAATGACCGTCGTCACAGGCGTTTCGGGCTCTGGAAAATCCACGTTAGTAAATGACATCCTCTATCGGGCACTGGCAAAAAAGCTCTATCGGTCGCGCGAAGAGCCCGGCGTTCACAAGGCGTTGTTGGGATCGGAACATGTAGACAAGGTGATTCGCATTGACCAGTCTCCCATTGGACGTACTCCGCGTTCCAACCCGGCTACTTATACCGGAGTGTTCTCGCAAATCCGCGACTTATACGCCATGCTGCCGGAGTCGCGCGAGCGAGGTTACAAGCCCGGACGCTTCTCATTCAACGTCGCAGGAGGCCGCTGCGAGGCCTGCCAGGGCGAGGGCCAGCGCAGGATTGAAATGAATTTTCTTCCCGACGTTTACGTCGAATGCGAAGTCTGCGGAGGCAGGCGTTACAACCGCGAAACGTTGGCGGTGAAATACAAGGGTTATTCCATCGCCGATCTGTTGGAAACATCTATCTCGGATGCGTTACAGATTCTCGAAAACATTCCCCAAGTAAAACAGAAGCTCCAAACATTGGTTGATGTCGGGCTCGGTTATGTTCACCTTGGTCAGTCGGCGGTAACGTTGTCGGGGGGGGAAGCTCAGCGCATCAAGCTGGCCCGCGAACTGAGCAAACGGCAAACCGGAAAGACCTTATATCTATTGGACGAACCCACTACCGGCTTGCACTTCGACGACGTGAACAAGCTGCTCGAAGTCCTGCACCGGCTGACGGACCTTGGCAACACCATCGTGATCATTGAGCACAATCTCGACGTGATTCGCAGCGCAGATTGGATCATTGATCTTGGCCCCGAAGGTGGCGAAGAAGGCGGAAGAATCGTTGCCCAAGGCACCCCGGAGCAAGTATCGAAAAATAAAAAATCCTACACCGGACAAGCGCTGGTTCGATATTTCCGCATGAGCAGGAAAGCCGCCGAAGAAGCGGCAGTTTCTATAGCGTGATCTGATCTTGTGTAGACTCACAAAAGACCCTCCCAGTGGATCCATTGCAAAATTCCGAATTCCTACCGACGGCGCAGGCGGCTCAGGAGCCAGCGGGAGTCCTGCCCACTCCACCTTCCGCAGGACCGGTCTGGAATGGCTGGGATGTGGCGAAGATTGCTGTTTTCATGTTCCTCACCCCATTTTTTCTCGATATTTTAATTTCATTCGCCGCTCACAAATTCGCTTATCCAGGATCGTCGTGGCAACAACTTGCGCAAAAACCGGTGATTGAGTTGTGCGCTGAAGTTGCCGCTTACATCGGCGTGATTTTCTACATGATCGCGTTAGTAGAAGGCCAATATCACCGGCGTTTCTTCGAAGCGATATCCTGGAACTGGCCAAAGAAATATGGGGACTCGCCGCTCTGGGCGCGGTTCTCTTGTTTGCGCTCCAGGGCCTGGCGCATCTTTTCCCAATCCCTAAAAACGTACCCTTCGAAGAGTTTTTTAAACGTCCTCTGGAAGCTTATCTAACATCAATTCTCGCAATCAGCTTCGGCCCATTGATGGAAGAACTATTCTTTCGCGGATTTCTCTATCCCGTATTGGCGCGGAGGCTGGGAGCGGTTGTTGGCGTTTTTCTCACCGCCCTCGCTTTTGGCCTCTTGCACGCCACGCAGCTTGGATTTGCCTGGGGCGCCGTATTCATTATTTTCCTGGTCGGATTGGCTCTTACCATCGTCCGCGCCGTAACCAATTCTGTCGGCTGTAGCCTCGTGGTCCACATCGCTTACAACTCCACTCTTACCGTTTTGACATTCATCGCGACCAGCGGCTTCATGCACCTGGAGCGGCTCAACTAATCATCGCAGCATGGTATCTTGATTTCTAATGCCCTCCGCGAAACAAAAACTCCTGGAGCTACTGGCGGAGAAGTCTTTCCGGCTGGGAGAGTTCAAGCTATCTTCCGGAGGCACGAGCGACTATTACATTGACTGCCGCACCACAACTCTGGACGCTCGCGGAGCACAGCTTACCGGACAAGTTTTCCTGGAAGAGATTCGATCTCAGGGATGGAAGCCGGAAGCCATTGGCGGACTAACCATGGGCGCAGACCCGATTGTAGTGGCGGTCGCAGTGGTCAGCGGAGAACTCAGCGGTTTTTTGGTGCGTAAAGCAGAAAAGCAACATGGCACGGGCCAGCGCATCGAAGGCTTTCGAAAGAATGCCGCTCCCGTCGTAATCGTAGATGATGTTTGCACAACCGGCGCGTCCACGATTCAAGCCATCGAGGCGGCTCGCGAATTCGGATTCCAACTCGTAGGGATAATGTGTTTGGTGGAACGCAAAGAAGCGAACGGTCGTCCCAATGTCGAAAAGGCAGCCGATGGTGTTCCGTTCGTCTCTCTTTTCAACAACAATGACATTCGTGAAGAACACCTTCGTCAACTGAGAACTAAGAACTGAAATCCAGGAACTGATTTGTGATTCAAACCCTTGAATGGACCAACTCCGGCGTACGCTTCATTGACCAGACGAAGCTCCCAAACGAGGAGGTCTACGTCACCTGCACCACTCACGAGCAGGTGGCCGATGTAATTCGCACGATGGTCGTTCGGGGCGCGCCCGCGATTGGCGTGTCGGCTGCGATGGGTATCGCTTTAGGCGTTAACAACTCGCGGGCAGAAAACACTGTCGCGCTCCGACAAGAATTCGATGCGATTTGTGCGCTCATTGGCGCGACACGCCCTACGGCAGTCAATTTGTTCTGGGCCATCCGGCGCATGAGCGCGAAATTCGAATCCATCAAAGCAAGCGCGATTCCCAAGATCAAAGCAGCACTGATCGAGGAAGCGCAGCGCATGCATGCCGAAGATATCGCGGCGAATCAGGCTATGGGGAAATACGGCGCAACCCTCATGCCCGCAAGCGGTGGCGTGCTCACGCACTGCAATGCCGGTGCATTGGCCACTTGCGGATACGGAACCGCGTTGGGCGTGATCCGCGCGGCCGTTGAAGCAGGGAAGAAGATTCATGTCTACGCGGATGAGACTCGTCCCTTCCTACAAGGGTCGCGCCTCACTGCGTGGGAACTAATGAAAGACGGTATTCCAACAACCGTTATCGCCGATAACATGGCCGGAGCCATGATGAAGCAGGGCAAGATCGGGGCCATCGTTGTCGGGGCCGACCGAATCGCCGCAAACGGCGACGTCGCCAACAAGGTTGGAACCTACACGGTCGCTGTTCTCGCCAAAGAAAATGGGATTCCGTTCTATGTGGCCGCGCCATTTTCCACGATTGATCTCGCAACCCCGGATGGCAGCACCATTCCGATTGAGCAACGAAACCCGCGAGAGGTGACGCACTTTAACGGCAAATTGGTTGCGCCAGAGGGCGTGATGGTGGAGAATCCGGCATTCGACGTAACCCCGGCAAAATACATAACTGCCATCGTCACCGAGCGAGGCATTGCGCGGGCACCTTACGAGCAATCTTTTTCGCGCTTGCTGGACGAAGGCGCCAAGGCTGGGACCTAGAGTTTGTCTGCGATCGACGAATCTCAGGGGACTTTTCGAAGCGGCGGAAAAGATATTGCTCTCGACTGTTTCCTGCCAACATCTACCGAACAGCCATTTCCCGCGGTCATCGCGCTGCATGGTTCCGGCGGAAATCACTCGGGAATGGTAGAGCCCGCCCGGTTATTAGCGGCAGAAGGAATCGCGGTCTATGTGCTCCATTACTTTGATCGCACAGATACAACTGTTGCTGACAGCCGGGCTACTATTCTTCGCAATTCGCCTTTCTGGCTGAAGACTCTATGGGACTGTGTAACATTCGTGACTCAGCAGCCACACACCAATGCGGATAAAATTGGCTTGATTGGATTTTCGCTCGGCGCTTATCTCGCGCTGAGCCTGGCTGCGTTCGACGCTCGCATCCAGGCTGTCGTGGAATTTTTCGGCGGTTTGCCTAAAGAGGTAAAGCCGTTTGCCCGACGATATTGCCCGGTGTTGATTCTGCATGGCGAAGCCGACCAAACGGTCCCGGTACAGGAGGCTTACGATTTACAGAAAATTCTGGAACGGAATCACATTGCCTACGAGATAAAAATCTATCCGAATGCTGGCCATGGCTTTACTGGTCCAATCTGGCAAGACGCCAGCAGCAAAACCGTGGAATTCTTCAAAAAGTATTTGAAATCGAATTAGATTTCGTGTGTAGGAGTGATCGTGCTGAGGGCATAAAAATGGGCGCACATTGCGCGCCCCTTTTTTACCGTACTGTCGGTCAAGGGCTAAACCGCCCTGCGTCCAGTCAATAGATTGACGATCAACACGATCACGGCTATGACGAGAAGCAGGTGAATCAGACTGCCAGCAATGTGAAAACTAAAACCCAACAACCACAAAATTAGCAGAATCACAAAAACCGTCCAAAGCATAGAGCCTCCTTCAAGCCAGTGAAGGGTACGCTACGGCTTCATTCCGCGCAATACCAGCCATAATGTACAGAATCGTCAGAAAAAACGAATGGTTGCCGCGGAATAGCTGTAATTCTCCCCGCCAAGAACACAACTGGCGACACGCAACGCTCCCTGCTAACATCAACAAAAGATGCCGCGTCGCCAAGCCAAGAGGGAAACTAAAGCCTTGTCGCGGAATTCGTCGAGGAGGATTGCTTCCTCTGCCCCGGTGCGCGACCTGGTAATAATCACGGGGATGAGTGGCTCGGGCAAAGCTTCCGTCCTGAAAGCATTCGAAGATCTTGGCTACTATTGCGTGGATAACCTTCCCGTCGGCCTGATCCCTCCTTTCGCCGAACTGGTGGCGCAATCTTCCGAAATCGAGCGCACTGCTCTCGTTGTGGATGTCCGCGAAGGTAAGAGGCTTGAGGAACTTCCAGAAATTGTGAAGTCTGTCAAACGCATTCTGCCAACCAGAATAATTTTTCTGGAAGCCTCCGATGCCGTGCTTCTCCGCCGGTTCAGTGAAACTCGCCGCCCGCATCCACTAGGCGCGAATACGCCCGTAAAGTCTTCCCTCACCGCGGAACGCCGCCATCTTCGCAACATCCGCGCCATGGCAGACATGGTCATTGACACTTCGAAATTTAACGTTCATGAGCTGCGGTCGCATATTACCGATCGTTTTCAGAAAAAGCAATCCGGCAGAAATATTTTGGTTTCGTGCGTAAGCTTCGGATTCAAGAACGGTGTGCCCGAAGACGCGGACTTGGTTTTCGACGTACGTTTTCTTCCCAACCCGCACTTCATCCCCGAGTTCCGCCTGCTTACAGGACGCCATCCCAAAGTCGCGAAATACATTCGGTCGTTCCCACAGACGAAAGAATTCATCCAACGGATCTCGAAGCTGTTGGTCTATCTGCTGCCGCACTACATCCGGGAGGGCAAGAGCTACCTCACCATTTCATTCGGCTGCACGGGTGGCCAGCATCGCTCCGTCATGATTGCCGAGGATGTGAGCAAGCACCTTCGCACGTCTGGTTATCGAGTAAAGGTTGTGCATCGCGATAACCCAAAATAAGCGGCCATGTGCGGTCGGACTGCGAACCAACGGCTAAGGACAAACGATTGCAGTAGAATGAAGCCTTGCAACCGATGCCAAACTTAATTCCGCTCGGCCGTGTGTGCGTGCGAATCGGAAATCGCCGATGCGGCAACTGACAAGGCTCTTACGCTACTTGGTTCCGTATAGCTGGCAGTTCTGGCCGTCGGTATTCCTGTTGGCCGCGGTAGGACTGCTTGATGCTTTCCGCGTGCTGCTTGTCGGTCCGATCCTGGATCGCGTGCTCAACCCTTCCTCGGGTTCGGAAAATATCCGGCTTTTTACGATTCCGCACACCAGTCACACCGTCTACCTGCAAAAGTTTGTGCCCGCACATTTTCACAACGCCTGGACGATCGTCGCTTTTGCTTTCGTCGCTTCCACCCTGTTGAAAGGGATTTGCGATTACGCAGGCACTTATCTCGTAAATTATGCGGGCTACGGTATGATGACCGACCTGCGAAATCATCTTTACGATTCCGTGCTGCGACGGTCGGCGGCCTTTTTCCAGAAGCACGCAACCGGCACGCTGGTTTCAACCATCGTCACGGATATTGAGCGCGTGCAGTACGCCGTATCCAGCGTGTTGGCGGAATTCCTTCAGCAGTTTTTTACGTTTATCTTTACTGCGGCCGTCGTTATTTTACTCGGAAGACAATTGGCTTGGCTTCTGTTGTTGTTCGTGCCGTTCATTATTTATTCAGCGGGAAAAATCGGCGGCCGCGTGAGGCACACGACTCGCCGCGGTCAGGACAAATTAGCCGATATCCAAAACATTCTGCATGAGACCATCACTGGCAATCGCATTGTCAAAGCCTTCGGTATGGAGAGTTGGGAGATCGCGCGCTTTCGGAAGGCCGCCCAATGGTTGTTCCGCGCGAATTTGCGCTCGGTCGCCGCATCTGCCGTCAGCTCTCCATTAATGGACATTTTTGGCGCGGTGGCAATTGCATTTCTGCTGCTGTTGGGTCGTCAGCAGGTCGTACATGGAGTGATGACTCCGGGCATTTTTGTCGCCTTCATCGTCGCCGTATTCAAACTATACGATCCGGTGCGCAAGTTTGCCCTGTTTAACAATAATTTCCAGCAGGCTCTGGGTGCATCGTCCGAAATTTTTAGGTTTATGGACACTCAGGACGAAGTACCGGAGAAGCCTGGAGCCAAGCCACTCCCGCCGTTTTCCAGAAGTATTCGCTTTGAAGACGTCTGTTTTGCCTACAGCAACGACCTTGAAGAATCGAATGAGGTCCTGCGCAATATTAATCTTGTGGTAACCGCAGGCGAGGTCCTGGCTGTGGTCGGCTCAAGCGGCGCCGGCAAGAGCACACTCGTCCACCTGGTCCCACGATTTTTTGACGTAAGCGGCGGCCATCTCCTGATTGACGACCGTGATGTTCGTGACACCACGCTCATATCGCTCCGGTCCCAGATCGGCGTAGTCACGCAAGAGACTATCCTGTTCAATGACACCTTGAGGAACAACATCGCGTATGGTCAACCCGCCGTTTCTCAGGAAGATGTGGAATCCGCCGCACGGGCAGCCCTGGCGCATGATTTCATTATGGAACTGCCGTCTGGATACGATACTGTGATTGGGGAGCGCGGCGTGCGGCTCTCGGGCGGCGAGAGACAGCGAATTGCCATCGCCCGCGCGCTGCTGAAGAATGCGCCAATCTTGATTCTGGATGAGGCCACATCGGCGCTCGATAGCGAGTCAGAAGCGCTGGTTCAATCCGCCCTTCACAATTTGATGACCGGTCGCACGGTGGTCGTTATTGCCCATCGCCTCTCCACCGTGCGTCGAGCCGACCGCATTGTTGTTCTCGAGAATGGTACTATCGCCGATATCGGTACTCACGAGGAGCTAATGAGCAGGGTTGGCACATATCGTCGTTTGTATGACCTGCAATTCGCAGATGCTGATCGGCCGGATGCTCGCGAACAAGACAATCATCAGCGAGATCATGACGAGCAAACGCCTGAGCGGCAAAGTCTCCGAGTGTCTTCAGCGAGAAACTGACAATGCCCATTCGTTCTATGACCGGATTCGCACAGGTAAGGAGCGAGGCTCGTGATTCTGGGCAGGGCAGTTCTCCGCCGGTCGGTTTTACACTTGCCTTAAAGTCCGTGAACCATCGGCTTCTGGACTTGCACTTTCGTCTCCCTTCCGAGAATGACGCTTTGGAAATGAAACTCCGTCATGTTTTGAAGGAAAAGTTAGGTCGCGGACACATCGAATTGTCTCTGAATGTTGATCACGGCGGAGTCGAGACATTCTCCATTAACCGGAATTTCGTCGGTGGGTATATTAATGCATTTCGGGCCGCCGCAGCGGAATTCGGAGTTTCGGCGGATCCCGACTTAAATGTTGTTTTGCGATTACCCGGCGCGCTCTCCGCAGCTTCGCAACCCGCCGATGGCGACTTTGAATCGGCGGTACTTCGGGCTCTCGACCAGTTATTGCTTCGGTTGAATCAAATGCGCGAAGAGGAAGGCCGTGGCATCGAAACAGAGTTGCGGAGCCTCATGGCCGAAACCAGCGCGGCCTTTCAAACCGTTGCGAAATACCGGACTTCGGTGCAGCAGATTTATGCAAACAAATTGCAAGCCCGCATGCAGGAACTGTTCGCAACTCAAGTCGAACCCGAACGTATTTTGCAGGAAGCAGCCATGCTCGTAGATCGAAGTGATGTTCAGGAAGAGCTTGTTCGGTTGGAAACACACATCAAACATTTTCTCGGATTGCTCGACGAAGGGAACGAAGTTGGGAAGAAACTTGACTTCCTCCTACAGGAAATGAATCGTGAGGCGAACACCCTGCTGTCGAAGACTTCCGGTCTAACCGGGGATGCGCTTAAAATCACCGAAATGGGGCTTGCCATGAAGGCCGCAATCGAGAAGGCTCGGGAGCAGGTACAAAACATCGAATGACGACCGTGTACATCATCTCGGCGCCGTCGGGTTCTGGCAAATCCACGCTTGTGAACGGTGTTCGCCAGATTGTGCCGGGACTCGATTTTTCCATTTCTTTCACAACGCGACTTCCACGCCGCAATGAGAAACATGAACGTGAGTATTCTTTCGTCCCTCGCGAAGAATTTGAGGAGATGATCCGAAAAGATGATTTTCTGGAGTACGCAAATGTGTTCGGCAACCTTTACGGCACGTCACGAACGTTCCTTCGGGAGGCGGAGCGAACCGGCCATGATCTGCTTCTCGACATTGACGTGCAGGGGGCTGATCAAATCAAGCGCAAGATTCCAGGCGCGGTCAGAATTTTCATCTTGCCGCCAGACCGCCAGACGCTCGAAGACCGTCTGCGCAATCGCAGCCTCGACGCTGAGGAAGTAATTCAGCGCCGGTTGGCCACGGCCACTCGTGAGATTGAGAATTATGCCAACTACGACTATATTTTAGTGAACGACCGTCTGGAAGAGTCCGTGGAAACACTGAAGGCGATCCTGTTGGCGGAACGACTTCAGCGCTCGGCAATCAAACCGACCACCGATCAGATTGGCCTTCTCGCCAAAGCGGAGAGTTGCCGCTTAAACAATGTCCGCGAACGCTTGCAGCCGATTTTAGCCTCGTTCCTGCCCGCGACCGCGCCGGGGGGACGTTAGCGCAGGGAGAATACCAATGAAGTTGATAGAAGGATTTGACAGCAATTATCGGTACATCCTGGTAGCTGCGCGCCGCGCGCGTCAGTTGCAGGGTGGTGCGCCTCCAGTCATCCAAACGCCGTCTCGTAAACCCTGCCGCATCGCGCAGGATGAAATTAAAGCCGGCAAGGTAAAGTGGGTGATCCCGGAAGTTCCCAGATCCGCCTCTGATGTTGCCAGCGAAATTCTGGACAAGGCGATCGGATCGGAGTAGTTCATGGTTCAGGAATCAGAGGGTTCAGCCCCGACATCTGAGACCTGAAATCTGAGAACTGGCAACGAAGTCCATCTCCATGAAAGTCGCCCTCGGCGTATGCGGCGGAATTGCGGCCTATAAAGCTGCCGAGATTGTCCGCCTTCTTCAGGATCGGGGTATTCGCGTGCAGGTCGTTATGACCGAAGCCGCTCAGGAGTTCATCCGGCCCCTGACCTTCGCCGCCCTGTCCGGAGAGAAAGTAATTACCGGCATTTTTGCGGCAAGCGGCGCGGGAGAAGTCGCCGCTCCAAATATAGAATCTGCCATCGAACACATTTCCGTCGCACAATCCATAGACGCATTATTGGTCGCGCCGGCGACCGCTGATCTCATCGCCAAATTTGCGCAGGGAATCGCGAACGATTTCCTTACGACCCTTCACCTCGCGACGAAGGCGCCCGTCATTGTGGCGCCTGCGATGAATGTGAACATGTGGAACCATCCTGCAACCCTGGCGAATATCGAATTGCTGAAAAGTCGCGGAGTAACAATTGTGGATCCCGACAGCGGCTATCTTGCGTGTGGAATGACGGGGTCCGGCCGCCTGGCTGACAATGAAACGATCGTAGCCGCCGTCATGGAGGCGCTTGGCATATCGCAGGATTTGTCCGGCGAAACTTTGTTGATTACCGCCGGACCCACCCGCGAAAAAATTGATCCAGTTCGCTATCTCACCAATCGCTCCAGCGGCCGCATGGGATATGCGCTAGCTGAAGCCGCATTAAGGCGCGGAGCAAGAGTGTTGCTGGTGACAGGGCCGACCTCTTTGACTCCGCCAGGCGCTGCGGAGGTTTCCAAAGTTGAATCCGCCGGAGAAATGCATCAAGCCGTACTGGAACTTTTTCCCCAGGCAACGGTTGCCGTCATGACTGCCGCTGTGTCGGATTACAAAGCCCAGCAAATCGCCCCACACAAGATGAAGCGAGATGGCGGGATGACACTGGAACTCCAACCCACCGCCGACATCCTGAAAGACATTTCAAGGCAAAAAAACTCTCAAATCATTATTGGCTTCGCGGCTGAAACTGAGAACGTTCTGGAAAACGCGCGCAAGAAGCTGATATTAAAATCGCTGGACGCTATTGTGGTAAACGATGTCTCGCATGAGGGTCTAGGCTTCGATTCAGACCGAAATGCCGTAACGATCATCAAGCAAACAGAAGTGATCGAAGTTCCCGAGACCACGAAATGGGAAGTCGCTCAGCGCGTCTTGGACCAGGTTTCGGGGCTGCGGAAACTTCGTACCCTATCCAAAACCTCGTGCTGAAATGCAGGGACGAGGCGTTCAGAATTCCTTGCGTTCGGGCTCAGGGATCGACGGCGTAACAGACCACCTGCCTTTCGCCGCCAGCATCGAATTCCGGAGGCAAATCAATGATCCGCAAACTGAAATCTGGAGAGTATCGCCTATATTCCCGTAAGAAGAATCCCAAGACAGGCAAACGTCGCAACCTCGGAACCTTTGGTTCACGAAAAGCCGCGGAGGCTCACGAAAAAGCAGTGCAATTTTTTAAGCGACAGGGATAACCTTCTGCATCGGCATTGCCGCTCTCTCGGGCTGCGCAACAAATCAAAGAGGCATCTCGTGCATCGGGGATGCTCTGCTCGCTAACAATTCTTTCCTAGGTTCTCTGATATTCTCGTGCTCGGGATAATCGAGTAATTCGCGATGCAAATAGATCCTCAGTTGAAGCGCGCACTGACCGACCGTATCCGCTACTATAACGAGCTTGGTATTTATGATTTCTATTGGCGGCAAAGCCAATCAGAGGATCAAGTTTTCATGTCTCCTATAAACGTTGGAGCACCTGTGCAGATTGAGACTTCCGCGGGCGACGACCCTCTCCAGGTTTTGCGTTCGATTCGCGAGGACATTGGCGACTGCACACGATGCAAACTGCACAAACAGGGGCGCAAGCAAATAGTCTTTGGCGTGGGCGATCCTAACGCGGATCTGATGTTCATCGGCGAAGCTCCGGGCGCCGATGAAGATGCCCAGGGCGAGCCTTTCGTAGGGCGAGCCGGACAACTCCTCACCAACATGATTAAAGCCATGGGTTTGACGCGCGAAGATGTTTACATCGCCAACATCATTAAGTGCCGTCCCCCTGGAAATCGCACTCCAGAACGTGATGAGTGCGAGACCTGCTCGCCGTTTTTGATGCGGCAAATTGAAGCAATTAAGCCCAAGGTGATTGTTGCCCTCGGCGCAATTGCGGCCAAAACGCTTTTAGCCGTAAGTGCCTCAATGATGGAATTGCGAGGCCGCTGGTTTGACTTCCGTGGAACAAAGCTCGCAGTGACTTATCATCCTGCCTTCCTCCTGCGAGATCCGCGTCAGAAGAAGGAAACTTGGAAAGACCTTCAGATGGTAATGAAAGAGCTCGACTTGCTTCCAGCCAAGGCCGCGGAGTAGCAATAGCGTCACGTATTCACAATAAAGCGTTACCGTGAACGCTTTGGTCTGCCTTTCCATCCCTGTTCCATAATCCCGATGTTAGGATTTCCATCAACACTTGAGTAAATACTAATGCACCGATTTTGCGATGTCGTCCTTCCGGTTCCGCTTGACGTGGCGTTCACTTATGCGGTTCCCGCCGACATGGAACCGGTTGTCGGCGGACGAGTGCTGGTTACCTTCCGGCAACAACGTCTTTCGGGAATCGCGATTGAATTGCATGATCGAGAGCCTTCTGTAGCCGCTAAAAATATCATTCGCGTGCTTGATTCCGAGCCGGTGCTCGACGATTTACTTATGCGCCTTGGCAAATGGATTGCCAATTATTATCTGGCGCCCCTTGGCGAAGTGTGTCGCGGAATGTTACCTCTCAATGCAGAATTCAAGCGTGGGGCGACTTATCAAATAACGGAAGAAGGCCATAAAGCCCTCTACGCGGCAGGAGTTTCAGGAGCGTCCGCCCGCTCACGAAAAACTCCTGACGAACAACTCGCGGAAATAACCGTGCTCGACTATCTGGCATCGCGGGAACTCACTCGAGAAGAAACTCTGCGATCCGCGCTGCGTGTTTCGAAATCGTTGCTTGCAGGAATGATTCGCAAACAATGGATTACGAAATCGGACATCTCCGATGTCAACGATTTGACTCGACGGGTTAAAGTCGCAGTTTTAAAACATTCGGAAGGCAAATTAAATTCGAACCAGCAGAAATTGATCGAAAAGCTTAGAGAAGCCGGAGGTAGAAGTCTTGTAGAAGATTTACAACAACCCGGCACGCCGAGAACGGCGTTGGGAACGCTCGTCAAGCGAGGATTGGTTGAAATCATTTTGGCCGAAGCTGATGCGCCAGAATTTGTTTTCTCCCGCCTCAAGGGCCGACTTTCACCTTTGGACTTCCAGTTCAATCTTGATCAGCAAAACGCACTGACCCAAATCAAAGATAGCGTGCACGCTTCGGTATTTTCGGGCACGTTGTTGCACGGCGTCACCGGTTCGGGCAAGACGGCGGTGTATCTTGCGGCGATGCGCTCGGTGCTTGAATCCGGACGATCCGCAATCTTGCTGGTTCCCGAAATTGGGCTAACCCCGGCCATGGCCGCCGATTTACACCATGTTTTTGCGAACGAAGTAGCGGTCCTTCACTCGTCACTTACAAATAAAGAGCGCGCCGAACAGTGGCATCGCATCAAGCGTGGCGATGCGCGAATCGTGGTCGGCACACGCTCGGCGGTTTTCGCTCCCGTGTCGAATCTCGCCCTGCTCATCGTGGACGAAGAACAAGACTCTTCTTACAAGCAGGAAGAAATGCCGCGCTATCACGCACGCGATGTCGCGGTAATGCGGGCGAAAATGTCGGGAGCAGTCGTCGTCCTTGGTTCTGCAACCCCTTCGCTTGAATCGTACTTTAACGCAAAGAAGGGCAAATACGCATTGCTGCAATTGCCCGACCGCGTCGAGCAGCGTCCGCTGCCAGAAGTCGAAATTATTGACATGCGTCAGGAGTTTCAGGAAACAGGAAACGAGCAGGTGATCTCCCGCAAGCTGGCCGCCGAAATTAAAGAATGTTTGGATCGCAAAGAACAGGTCATGGTTCTACTGAATCGGCGTGGCTATTCGCCGGTCGTCCTATGCCGCACCTGCGGGAAAAAACTAGAGTGCAAGAATTGTGCCATTGCTCTGACTCATCATAAGCGTACTCATCGCATGGAATGTCATTATTGCGGGCACCTCGCGCCCATTCCCAAGACCTGCGCGCATTGCGGGAGCGAATATGTATTTTTCCTAGGCACCGGATCCGAGAAGCTGGAAGAGTTGCTCCATGGAATGTTTCCGCAAGCTCGAATCGGCCGATTGGATCGCGACACCGTGCGTGGGCAGGAGGATTTTGAACGCGCGCTGAATGCGTTGAATGCAGGCGAACTCGATATGCTCGTCGGCACGCAAATGATCGCCAAGGGTCATGACATTCACGGGGTGACCCTGGTGGGAGTCGTCGGATCCGACGCGGCTTTAAGCATGCCGGACTTCCGCGCTGCCGAACGCACATTTCAATTACTCACTCAGGTCGCGGGCAGAGCGGGCCGCGGAAGCAGTCCGGGACGCGTAGTCGTGCAGACGTATGTTCCCGATCATTACGCCATCCAATATGCGGCGCAGCATGACTTCGTCGGCTTCTACGAAAAAGAATTGCAATTCCGCAGTTGGATGCACTATCCGCCATACAGCGCACTCGCGAATGTTTTGGTGCGCAGCAGCAAACTCGATGACGCTTTGAAGTGGTCAGGACAATTGGGACAATGGTTTGAGAAAACGCGGCATGAAGGAATTCGCGTTCTCGGCCCAGCAGCCGCGCCAATAGTGCGGTTAAAGCAGGATTATCGTTACCATTTCGTGCTGAAATCAGCAAGCCGCGAAAAATTGAATGGGTTGCTGCGAACAATGTTGGCCTATGCAGACGAACAAAAGATTCCACGAACCCAAATCGTAGTGGACGTGGACGCGATTTGGCTGATGTAAAACGGGACTTTACAAACTGGTCGTACGCAATGTGTGTTTGCGAGCCGGCACGGCTCGCGGGGTAGGTTAACTCCTCTTTTTATTTCTTCGACGGCTAAGCCCTCCGTTCGCTGCTTCTCCGCTTCGCGGCCCGGCATACTCAAAGACCGCGTCAAGATCATCCAGGCAACCAGTAGCAACCAGCCGATAATGAACTTTCTTGTTGCAGCGAACCATAGGCATCGCCAAGGTATCGCAGAATACAATGTCCATACCACGGAGGTCAGCGTGACCTTTCAGCGGAAGCAGTACCTTTCGAAAGGTGTGGCGACGGCCCAGTACAGGAGCAAGCAGGCTTTGGCCAGTTTTTAGAAGAGTAGGGCTCACCGAGGCCATCGCAATCATGGACGCCTCCGCGAGATTCCTGATCTGTTCAATGTGATCATCAGCGCCGGCAAATTTCAGCATAACCCCCGCTTGGTGTTTCGGAACCAGCGCCATTAAATGCTGGGAAGTGTAATCCGGGGCAACCACCTGAGCTCCTACCACTAATTGTGGAGACTTTTTGAGCTCTTCCGGAGAGCAAGCTTCGACGAACCTCCCTATTCTCAAACAAATCTCTGCCTGAATGATCAGTCGAAGCTCGGGTTCCTCCTCGACAATCAAAATGTGGTCCGGAGCTTGCTCAAAGAGGCGCTCCAGTACCCGTCCCTGAAGTGTTTGCAGGGAATACCCCATCTGTCGGGCCGTTTGAATGGTCTGATTGATCACACCATCCAGATCACGGACGTTTTGCGGAGCTTGCGAATGGCTGACCGAGAGCCTGCTTCCGCGCCGTCCTGTGGCCCAGCCGCGGATTATCAGATCCTGGTACGCCTTGCTTACCGTGTTGTGATGGATGCCAAGCGTTCTCGCGAGCGATCGCACACTTGGCAACTGCTTGCCGTCGGATAACCCTCCGGTTGCGATCAAGTAGACAAGCTGCTCAGTCAATTGCTGCTGTAGTGGGACATCGCTGTTCTTGCTGAGCGAGAGTCGCATGGCAATTGACGAATTCTACTACCGCGCTAGTCGGAGTGAGAAAAACACGCTTCGCTGGCCCTGACTGGCCAATCCAACTCGTATGTGACAGTTAAAAAAACTGTCTTCTCCTATGTCGCGAATCGCAGGCATCGCCGGCTATGCTGTGACTCGTTAGTCGCTCCGGACTTGAAGCGGCAGCAAAAGGAGAAGAAATATGGTCCAGGTCGTGATCATCATCGCAGCTACTCTCGCGTTCTTCATTCTTGAGCGAGTAGTGCCAGGAAGAGAACTCCCGGAGGCGCCCGGATGGTACGTTCGAGCAGCGTTCCTCAATGGCTGTCAGGTCAGTATCGTTTTATTGGCTAGCAATGCGTGGAACCGATGGTTTCAAAACCGGTCGCTATTTCACATCTCTTACGCGATGCCAGCCGGGATCGAAGGCCTGCTGGGATGGTTCTTGGGGACGTTCGTCTTCTATTGGTGGCACCGTGCCCGTCACGATGTTAATTTCCTTTGGCGCATCTGCCACCAGATTCACCACAGCCCGGCCCGCATCGAAATGATGACTGCCTTTTACAAGCACCCGATTGAGATCGCACTTGATTCGATGATCGTCAGCGCGCTTATGTTCTCAGTGCTGGGAGCTTCGACGGCTGGCGCGATGTGGTACAACGTTTTCGCAGTACTGGGCGAATATTTCTACCACAGCAATCTCCGGACGCCCCATTGGTTTGGTTACTTCCTACAGCGGCCGGAACATCATTCCGTTCATCATCAACTTGATCTTCACCAATTTAACTATGGCGACATCACTTGGTGGGATCGTTTGTTCGGCACTTTTCGGGACGCCGATGAATTTGCTGGCCACTGCGGCTTTCCCAATAATCACGAACGTCAACTTGGTTCGATGCTCATGTTTTATGACAAGTACTAGAGGTCGTGCTTTATCGCCCGCAGGGTTGCGCCTTGGGGAGCGCAACCCCCTTGCGGTTACCCAGAACTTGATAACTGGGTGATGGGATGCACTTTGCGCTTAATTCGGGGTGGAATGATTCTCGAACCATTCGACAACCTTGCGGTTGAATTCTTCTGGAGAAGCGTTAACTGCTCCAGTGTGACCGGCGTTCGGGACTTCCCACAAGACGACAGACGGATTGCGCTCAACAATACGACGCGAATGGCGGATTGGAATGTTGGTATCGTTTTGACCATGAATCAGAAACACTGGGACTTTAGTACTCGCGACGATGTCCTCCGGCGAGACCTGCTTAAAGTCTAGGCCATACTTCCAACGTGAGTACAAAAATGCGCTCTCCACCACGGGCCATAAGATCGTCCTTCCCACCCACGGGCCTGCGTTGAATTGTTGTCCCACCCGGTCGTACGCAATTTCTCTAAAATTCGAAAAAGGACACTCCCCCGCCACGGCGCAGAAGCGCGGTTCTGTTCCCAATGATTGCAGAAGTTGCGCCGCGCCCATAGATTCACCGAAGCCGTATATACACTGCGGATGACGTCTGGCGACTAACCAATCAAACCAGCGGTGAATGTCATCGCCTTCTAGCAGGCCGTATGTGGCGAGCGCTCCGCCGCTAGTCCCATGCGCACGAGCGTCCGGTATTAGCACGCTGTAGCCGTGGCTCAAGAACAGGTCGGCGTAGCCCTGCATACCGACCCGATTGTCGCTGAGTCCATGCAGAAGGATTACGGCGTCTCCATTCGCGTTTTTGGGTCGAATTTCCCATGCGCGCAGAACGATGCCGTCGCTCGCAATATTGGTTACATCGGCCAGCACGGCATTTTCGTAGCCCGTGTGCAGAGTCTCCTGTTGAATTTCGGACGATGTCAGTTGACGCCGGGTAGGATGAAGGGCACCCTCCGCCACAAATGCACCGGCAACCAGCGAGAGCAAAGTGTATAGCCCGAGAAGAACGACGCCAAACTTTAGAACGAGATGTTTCCGCATGCTAAAAATGATACGGACACCAATGCAACGGAGTTCAAAGTCAAGGCGATTACTTAGAGTCAAGTGCCATTCGGGTGCGCCGTCTTCCTGGGTCTAAACTGAGACGCCAGCTGAGGAGCTCAGAAGAATGTTTTTGAATCGCTCTCTTACGTGCCTTTTCTATGCAGGAATTCCCGCACTACTTCTTTTACGTCTCGGTGCTGCCCGTCCACGGCATAGTTTAGTTGGCGCATTTCGTCGTCGGAAATCTTGCCTGCGAGCGCGTCCAATGCTCGTCCGACTTCGGGATGGAGGGTCAACGCTTCCTGACGGATGATCGGCACGGCTTCGTAAGGGGGGAAATAGTTGCGGTCATCTTCTAAAACATACAAATCCAAAGCCGGAATAAGGCCGTCGGTCATATTGCCAGCGATCAAATCAACCTGATGATTTGTCAGCGCGCGTGTGAGGAGCCCGAGGTCCATGATGCGCGGGGCTTCGGCGAAATGCAGGCCGTAAGTCGCGGCAAATCCCTTATAACCGTCGGGTCGCTCCATGAATTCATAACCGAATCCCGCTCGCCATTGAGGAGCATATGCGGCCGCTTGCGAAATCGTAGTGAGGTGTAGACGGCGAGCGTCGTCTCCGCGAATTTCAATCGCGAACGTGTCATTGAACCCGAGCGGTTGTCCGACAATTAGATTGAACCGCCGCGCGTATTCAGATTTCACGCGCGAGTAAATATCCGCCTTACCCGGACTGGCAGTCTCTTTCAGCACTGCCGTGAGTGCGGTACCGGTATATTCGGGATAAATATCAATCCGCCCGCCAAGGATGGCTTGCTGGCAGATATAGGTTCCAGCCAGATAGAAACGGCGTTCGACCGGAAGCCCGGTCTTATTTTCGATTTGCTGCGCGAACATTTCCCCGATAATAAGTTGCTCGGTAAAGTTTTTGGATCCAATGACGATGAGGCTGGAGCGAGGAGGTCCACAGGAAACCGCGAGAACTCCGGCAAGAACGGAAAACAGAAGCGGACGAATCAAAACGCGAACCCATTTGCTTCCCCTCACTCTTGTTGGGCCCACTGGGTTTTCCATCAAATCCTGGCTGAGTGCGTCAGTCGCTTTTCCAGCCATCCGAGGCTGACGTCGGCCAATAAAGCCATGATTGCGGCCGGAATCGCTCCCGCCAGGATGACTTGATTGTTGACCATCGCGAGTCCTCGAAAAATATATTCGCCCAAGCCACCAGCGCCAATGGCGGCGGCTATGGTCGCCAAGCCAACCGAAATCACAGTCGCGACGCGCACACCCGCAATAATTACTCCCAAAGCGAGTGGCAACTCGACTTGCCACAAGAGCTGCGAGCCGGTCATTCCCATTCCGCGGCCCGCTTCGATCACCGAGCGGTCAACTCCTCGAATGCCAACATACGTATTGCGAATAAGGGGAAGAAGAGCATAGAGCGTCAGCGCCAATATGGCGAGGCGATCTGCACGTGCTCCGATCCACGGCGCGGGCAGTAGAAATCCAAATAGTGCGAGGCTCGGAATCGTTTGAATAATGTTTGCGCTGCCTAGGACCGGTTTGTTCAGCCGGGGCCATCGTGTGATCAAAATACCCAGTGGAATTCCAATGAGGATGGCTAGAAGCATCGAGCAGCCAACCATCCAAAGGTGCTCAAGGGTTAGCTGTAATACTTCAGAGCGATTCTGAAACATAAATTGCCAGAAGCTCATCGGTACTCCCTGTCGTGCTTTCCGCTTGCCGAGAAAGCGGCGACATAAGCGGCCACCAGTGGTTCGCGGGACTCTGTAAATTCATCAGGCGTAAGAATCGTCACCAGCCGGCCGTCGTCCATCAGTGCTATTCGATCCGCTAACAACAACGCCTCGCGTAAGTCGTGAGTAACAAACACAACCGATTTCTTCAGACGGGATTGCAAAGCCAGAAACTCTTGCTGCAACTCGACGCGCGTCAAAGGGTCAAGCGCGCCGAACGGCTCGTCCATCAGCAGAATTGGAGGATCGGCAGCCAGCGCCCGCGCGACCCCGACTCGTTGCCGCTGCCCGCCGGAAAGCTCATGCGGATATCTTGCGGCAATTTGCGGATCTAATCCGGCAAGCCGCATTAGTTCTTCGACGCGTTGATGAATGCGGCCCTTCGCCCAGCCTTCGATCTTTGGAACCAACCCAATGTTTTGTTCAATGGTGAAGTGAGGAAACAGCCCGACCTCTTGGATCACATAGCCGATTCGCCGGCGCAGTTGTATCACGTCCCACTCGCGGAGTGAACGTCCTTCCACTTCAATATCGCCGCTGCTGGCAGTGAGCAGGCGGTTGATCAATTTGAGCGTGGTCGTCTTGCCGCATCCACTGCGGCCGAGCAGGACAAGAGTCTCACCCCGCCGCACTTCGAGATTCAATTCGTACAGCAGTTCCCGCCCGTTTTCAACGCGATAAGACACATTTCTAAATTCGATTGCGCGCGTACCGCTGGTCGCGTCATTTCGGATTCCGCTCGCGGACGTAGCGGCTGGCGGTGGCTCGGGCAAGATTTAGAGATGATACGCCGCAGCAGGCAGACCAGTGATGCGAATTCCAGAATGGCCTTTGTGCCGAATGTTGAGTCCAATCAGTAGAGCTGTAATTTGCTCGAGTATGCGGGAATTCTCGAGTTTTCCGCCGTCAATCGCTCTAACTCCCGGAATTTTTGTCGCGAGAGTTTGGACTTCGCGACTGGCCGCGGGATCATCGCTGCACACAATCACATCGCAATCAATCGGCTGATCGGCGTTCAGCAATTCGGCCGAAGTATTCTGGAATGCCGCCACAACCGGGATACCGGCAGGAACAAGTTCCGCGCATTGTTGCGCCGCCGACCCCTGCCAAACGCCGAGGGTACGGGTCGCCCGGCCGCCCACGCTGGAAGCCAGAGGAACAGTTGCGTCTATCACTACAGTTCCCGGACGAATAAAGGTTTTGATTTGTTTCAGCAACGCAGCGTGACCTTCAAATGGAATTGTCAACACGACAACGCCTGCTCTTGCACAGGCCGCTGTGTTTTCGTCGCCGGAAATTTTGGCGGCATCGCCCGCGATTTGTTTGATTTTGGCAGCCGATTCCTGAGCCCGTTTGGCATCACGCGAACCGATAATCACGGTTTCCCCGGCCCGAGCCCAGCGCAGGGCTAGGCCAAAGCCTTCCGGTCCAGTGCCTCCCAAGACCGCAAGGGGCCGGATCACGCGAACTCTGCTTCCAACGTTTGCTCAGCGGAAAATTGCTCGCAGGGAGCCTTGATATTGAACCGCGTATATAGAGTGTTGCGCTCGGCAGGGATGCGCCCAATTTCCATAATCAAAGATTGGAAATCTTCAGGACTGGTATATTGTCCGGCGGTAGCGCCAGCTTCACGCGAAATATTTTCTTCCATCAAGGTTCCACCGTAGTCGTTGGCGCCCGCATGCAGGCAAAGCTGAGAAAGTTTGCGATTCAGTTTTACCCACGAGACTTGCACGTTATTGATAGATCCTGCGAGCATGATTCGCGCCAAGGCGTGAATCTTAAGATGTTCGGCAAGCGTCGGGCCTGAGCGGGCGAGTCCCTGCTGGAAGAGAAGCGTGTTCTGATGCACAAAACCCAGCGGCACATATTCAGTGAAACCGCCAGTCTCCTGCTGAATTTCTCGCAGCAGGAGCAATTGATTCACCCAATGCTCCGGAGTCTCGACGTGTCCGTACATAAGAGTCGAAGTCGTCCGAATGCCGCGTAGATGCGCGGTGCGAATTATTTCCTTCCACTGAGCGGTAGAAAGCTTGTTCCGGGAAAGCACAAAGCGCACATCGTCATCGAGAATTTCCGCTGCGGTGCCCGGCAACGTTCCAAGGCCGTTGTCTTTCAACATGTTCAGGTAGTCGGCCAGCGGCATGCCAGTAAGTTCGATGCCGTACAGAATTTCCATCGGCGAAAACGCGTGGATATGCATCGCGGGAACAGCTTTCTTCACTGCGCGCAAAATTTCGCGATAATAAAACGGATCAAGTCCGTGCGGAAGACCGCCCTGGATGCAAACTTCTGTCGCACCAATCTGCGCCGCCTCAACAGCCTTATCGGCAACCTGCTCGGGACTGAGAAAATACGTGTCAGACTCTCGCGGACCACGGCTGAAAGCGCAAAACTTGCACCCCACGAAACAGACATTCGTGAAATTGATGTTGCGATTGACGACATAGGTGACGATATTTCCTACGAGTTCGGATCGCAGAATATTCGCCGCCACAAGCAGTCCGATTAGATCGTCGCCTTCGGAGTTCGCTAGGTGAAGGCAGTCTTCGCGAGACAGTGATGCTCCGTCTAAAGTTTGCAGAACTTGTTCAAGGGCTGACCGCGATTCGCGACTCATTCGAGGAGTGACGCTGGACCATTCGAGAGAAGGAAAATTCTCCAGTTCCGATTGTGTAATCGTCCTATTCATAAACTCCCCCACCGGTGAATATTACCGGAACAAATCGTTTGCCGCTGGCCGAATCAGTTCACGCGCCTTTCCGGGACCGCGCTGGTAATTGAAGCCGCGGATTATGCAGGCCGGAATGCGAGCTAGCTTTCCGCAAACCAGGCCCGCAGCGCATGCGAGTTCGTCCGCAACTGCCTCAACGCTGGCTTGCAATACATATTTGTGGGAATCACGTTGTCGCCGATAATCATGCATTGGCTTTATTCCGGCTACGCCAATCGCAACTTCGGTCAATCCCTCACGCCACGGACGGCCAAAGCTATCCGTAATGATAACGGGAACAAATATCCCGATGCGTTTCTTCAAATCGCGATGAATCAGCCTCGCGGATCTGTCCGGGTCGCGAGGAAGAAGCAGTGCGCTGCGGCCTCCATCCACGTTCGAAACATCTACGCCGCTGTTCGCACATATTAATCCGTGTTGCGTCTCAGCAATCAGAACGCCTCGCCTACGACGCACGATCCGTTTGCTTTGAGAGATCGCGACTTCGGTAACACGCGCATCCAGGTGGTGCTTTTGGGCCCATCTGCGCGAACTGGCCGAAGGTTTGACGCCATCCAATTTCACCACTTGTCCTTCTGCCTTGGACACGATTTTGTGGGTCACGACCAGAATGTCCCCGGTTGTGAACGACACTTTATGATTTCGCATTGCTTCCAGTAGTTTTCCCGCGACCGAATCCCCAGCCACAATTTCACCGTCAAGCGGGATCGGGATGATTCGAATCTCGTGAGATCGGTTCGGAGATTTCATTGTCCGTTGAAAATGCTTGAAAGTGGGCTCAAATCCCATTGACGCGCCAGCCGCTGCGATCTGGATTCACCCGGGGCCGCTGCGAGTCGTTGCAAGTCAGAAAGCGTATCTATGTCGAGAGCGATTCCGGGAAGCGACAACACGACGCACGGTTTTCCGGTGCCTCGCGCGGCGGCCAGGTGCGGCACAAAACTGTCATTTCCGAAGCGCAATGGAAATAGTCCGCAGGGACTGCGAAAGGCCGCATTGGTGCCGCGTTTGTCGAAAGAAGGCACGAGGACAGAACCTTGTTCCGGAGCGGATTGAAGGATCAAGTCAAGTTCCGAAACTTTAACCAGAGGGATATCCCCGGGGATCACCAGTGTGAATTTTTCCCCGCGGTGTTCACAGTATCGCGTAGCAATTTCGATTGCCTCAGTCTCGCTCTTGGCAGGTTCATCAGCAATCACTTCAAAATTAAAGTTGCGCGCCAGTTCGATGGCGAAAGCGTCGTGGGTTACTACTCCAACGGCTGGACGATTAGACCGCGAGTTTAGTACCTCCGAGACATCGGTTAGCATCGCCTCTGCCAGCTCCGTGCGCGTGGCTTGATCAAACCAAGAAGCGAGCCGCTGTTTGGCATGCTTCAAATTCTTGACGGGAATCAGAATCATCGTAAATTCGATCCTGCACAGGCAACCACGCGGGAGAGAACTTCCCGCGCCAGATTCGTTTTGTCTCCCGCACCGCGCATGATGGTATTCGTTGAATGTACGTGCAGCCTCGCGCTCTCTATAGTTTTGCCTCGTCCCGCGTCAGTTGTGTCAACGACTAAGACGTCCAGAAAATCCTGATACGCCTGTGCAACGCCCGCGATGGAAACCGGCAATCCCTGAGCCGCCATTAGATTTGCGGCCGGCCCCGACACTGCCGCATCGCCAACGATAGGGCTCACGGCAATGACTTCCGCCGGAGTGTCACGCAGCGCCTGTCTGATTTTTGTGATTGCGAGAATCGGACCAATGCTTGTTACGGGATTGCTGGGCGCAAGAACAACCGCGTCTGCCGACAAGATCGCGCCTAAGACTCCTGGCGCGGGATCTGCTTCTTGTGCTCCTTCGAAACGCACCGAGTAGACTTCATCCTGAAAGCGCCGCTTCACAAAATATTCCTCGAAGCTAAGATCGCCTGCCGGAGTTTGGATTCTGGTCTGTACCCTGTCATTGCTCATGGGAAGCACACGGGCTGAAACTCCAAGCCTTCGGGCAATCTCCGCAGTCGCTTCCGTCAATGTCTGACCCTCGGCCATTAATCTTGAGCGAAGGATGTGGATTGCAAGATCGCGGTCACCCACCTTGAACCAATCTGGCTCGCCATATTGCGCCATCATCTGAAGACATAAAAATGTATCGGATTGCACTCCCCACCCGCGCTCTTTACTCAGCAAGCCTGAAAGTACGTAAAGGATGGAATCAATATCTGGAGAAACCGAAAGTCCCCACCACATCAAATCATCCCCGGTATTCACGATGATCGTGAGCTCATCGGGGGAGATGACTTGCCGTAGGCCATCCACGAATTTGGCTCCGCCTGTGCCACCGGTCAGGACGGTAATCACGCCGCGCTCCTGACATAGCCATCTGCGCTGGCGGCCACCAGAACTCTTTCTCTAAGCAAACCGGATCTGCCCATTATTGCCGGCAGAAATTCTGGATAGACCGGAAGCCGTTGCCGCAACTCAAACCCCTTAGCTTCCGTTCGCGCCCTTAATTGATCGAGATGCGGCCACGGTTTTTCTGGATTGATAAAATCCGGCGTCAAGGGCGACACCCCTCCCCAATCATTGATACCCGCGTCGAGCAAGTCTTCGTAGTAAGGCGCGGAAAGATTGGGAGGAGCTTGAATATTCATGTCCGGCATGAGCAACCGAGCGACCGCAATTGTACGCGCCATATCGCCCTGCGACGGTTCAGGAGAGTTTCGCATTGGAATGTCAGGTTTAGCGCGGAAATTCTGAATGATCACTTCCTGAATATGCCCGTGTCGGCGATGCAGATCGCGGATAGCAAGGAGTGTATCCACGCGATCTGAGAGCGATTCGCCGATTCCTATCAATATCCCAGTAGTAAAAGGAACGTTCTGCTTCCCAGCTTCTTCGATCATGCGCAAGCGCTTGGCTGGAAGCTTATCTGTGGCATTGTGATGCGCGCCGCCGGGTTGCAGCAGCGAGTTATTTGTGCTTTCGAGCATGATTCCCATGCTTGGCGAAACTGCGGCCAATCGCGCAATCCATTCCGAGCTTAGCAATCCAGGATTGGGATGCGGCAGCAAACTTGTTTCCCGCAGCACTAACTCGCACATCGCTTCCAAGTATTGCAATGTTGATTTGTAGCCCAGACCCCGTAAAGTATCGCGCATTTCAGGGAAGATGAGTTCCGGTTTATCTCCAAGGCTGAACAAGGCTTCCGTGCATCCCATCTTTTCGCCGGCCCGCGCAATAGAAAGCACTTCTTCCGGAGTCATGGTGTGCGCCCCCAACTGGCCGGGATCGCGCCGAAAGGTGCAATATCCACAATAGTCGCGACACAAATTCGTCAAGGGAAGAAAAACTTTACGCGAATAAGTGATAATCCCCGGCTTGAATCGCTGCTTGGCTGCGAGAGCGGCGGCCAACAGTGCCGGCAGATAAGGGTCGTCACAAATAAGCAACTGGCAGGCTGCGTCCCGCGTTAGAGGAGCTTCTAGCAGCTTTAACGACTCTCCGGCGATTCTTTCGTCGTAAACTAGCATGCCAATCCCACAGCAAGCATAATGCGAGCGCAATGCTGTAGCTAAATCATACATCTGAGCCCGTACTCTACTGAGGGGCACTTCGCCGTGGTAAAACGTTAAGTATTCTCACGTATGGTTAATCAAGCAGACTTTCGCCGCGCTATGGGATGTTTCGCCACGGGAGTCACCGTGATCAGCGTGGATTACGAAGGGCAAGTACATGGCATGACGGCCAACGCGTTCTGTTCAGTTTCGCTGGATCCACTTCTGGTACTGGTTTGCGTGGACCAGAAGGCTCAAACTCACGCCCATCTTCACGCGAGAAAACGCTTTGGCGTCAACATTCTGTCGTCAGATCAGCGTGAGATTTCCGAATACTATGCTCTGCCAATACAGGACCACGCCGACGCACAGCATGTAGGCGCGCGCTTCAATCGCACACTCCATCAAACACCCGTTTTACATGGGGCACTAGCCTACCTCGAATGCAGGCTTCACTCATCGCAAGACGCTGGCGATCACACGATTTTTATTGCGGAAGTAGAAGATGTAGTCGTGCGGGAAGGAGAACCCTTGCTCTATTTTCAAGGAAAGTATGCGAGCGTTCGTTAAAAAACTCGCGCGGCTTTCGAATTGCTATTGCAGGTCTGACTTGTCTGGATTGTAAAAGAAGTGGAAGCGCAAGGCGAGATACGGTCCGCCGAATTCACCGGGAAGCGGCGGGAATGGGTTCGATGCGGTAATCCCGCCGTAAGCGGCGCGATCAAGCGCAACGTCTCCCGATCCAGCCACGTAGTGTAAACCCTTCACTGACCCGTCTTTCATGATGACGAACTCAATAGAGACCTTACCCTTCTTCATGAGGGGAGCTCGCGCTGCTTCCGGAATCAGGTTGTACCAATTTTGTTTAACGTCATGCAGCACGCGTGCCAGATATGGGCCGAAATCCACTCCCATGGTGTCGCTCAGAACATCCAGCGGTCCGACTACCTGAGTTGGCTGCGCTCCCGGCGTCAGGCCGTAGTCGCCGTTGTCTCCGGTGTATCCACCCCGATGGCTGGCAGCCGCGCGAGCCGCCTGCTGTATCGCGCTTTCGGCAGATAGCGCTCCCGTATTGAAGTTCGGTGTAGGCCGCTCGGCTGGCGCTTGCAACTTCGCAGTCTGATCCTGTGTCGGTTGCGGAGCCGCTTGTTGTGGCTGCACTTGCGGAGCAGCATTCTGCTGAGGACTTGGGGGGCTCGGCGGAGCCGGTGGCGAGGGCACTTGCGGACCGGGCCGTCCCGGTCGCGCGCCCCCGAGAATCTTTTTCAGCTCTTCCCTGTTCAGCTTGGGGCGCGTGACATTGCGTTTCGATCTTTATCCGAAATGATGTTCGTCTCTGTGCGCTTCAACACTTTCTGCGCGTCGGGCGGCAGTTCGAGATATGTGAGGTCTTTCTGATGGAGCAGATCGTTGGGACTGACCATCATTACCGGCCGTCGCGGCAGTAGCCGTTCCAGCCTGGTGGAGTTCACGATCAAAAGGACGAAAAACAGGTGAACGATGATCGAAATCCAATAGGCTTCGCGCTTGCGGGATCTCGATACTTCATCCTGAAGTTGAACCAGCAGGGCTGGAACCTGATACATCTGCCGGTACGCTGACTCCCAATTTTGCGCATCATAAAGATCGCCACCATCCAAACGAGGGGGCGCTGGCGGCGTTTCTAATGGCGTTACGGGCGGAATTTGTGTCGTTGACATCAGTAGCGGCTATCCAAGGTTAGAGACAGCCTGGGTACCGTTAGTTGCTAACGCGGCACTTCCTTCGAACCAATCGCAGAACACGGTCGGGGCGATTTCAAGGGTTCAGCGATAGAGTTTATTGTCGCATTTTTCAAGATTATGTGCGAAGACCTAGAGGTACAAGTACTTAGGGTGCACAACTATTCAGGCAAGCAAAGTCTATAAGCTCTGCGGGTGTGTTGATGTCAAGAAGTGTAAAGCGTTCATTCCGCCATTTCGAAATGTTTCAGATTGCTGCGTTCGCTATGGACACTCATTGCCGCCACAATATCAAGGGCGAGCGCCAGCGCAGCGCGACCTGATTCAAGCGAAACAACAGGCTCCGACCTTTCCCGCACACATTGCAGGAACGACTTCAACTCGGCATGAAGCGGCTCCTCCGCGACAACAGCCGGTTTCACCACATTGATTTGCGGATTCACCGACGGGTTCCCGAAAGACGCGTCTCCGAAATCGCGGCCCTCCCCCGCCAGGCTGAACACCATTACGTCCTGCCGCGCGTAATCCACAGAAACATACTGCCGTGGCTGAAAGAAACGAAGCTTTCGAACTCGCTCCGTCGAAACCCGGCTGGCCGTGAAGTTGGCCACACAACCCGATTCGAATTCAATCCGAACGTTCGCAATATCCACTTTGTCAGACAGAATAGGCAGGCCTACAGCGCGAATTTCCCGCACCGGGGACTTCACCAGCGACAGAACCACATCGAGGTCGTGAATCATCAGGTCAAGAACGACATCCACGTCAAGGGAACGCGATGTAAAGACGCTCAACCGGTGCACTTCAAAGAACATGGGCTGCGTAACCAAGGGCAGCGTTCCTCGTACTGCCGGATTGAACCTCTCAAGATGTCCCACTTGGGCGATCCGGCCGGATTTCTTCGAGATTTCGATTAATTCGTTGGCCTCCGCGACGGAAGTCGCCACCGGCTTTTCGATGAGGACATCTATACCGGCTTCCATCAACGCTCCGGCAACTTCGCGGTGCTGCGTGGTGGGGACTGCCACGGTTGCGGCCTGAACTTCACTATGCGTGCTGATCAGTTGCTCCACCGAGCCAAACGCCCGGCAGCCGAATTCCCGCGCAACTGCATCCGCGCGTGATATATCGGGATCCGCAACGCCAACCAATCGCACGGATTCATCCTGCTTTGAGAGTTCGTGATACACACGAGCGTGGTTGCGTCCAAACGCCCCCACTCCCATAACCGCAACGTTAATGGTTTCTTTATTTGTCAGGATTCATGCTCCTTGGACAGGGTTATCATTCTACTCAAGCCTTGTTCAATATTGCCATCTGCCCTGCGTGATAAAGGGCGTGCTGAATCGCGCCGTGAAGCATGAAATAAATATCATAATCTTTGCCTGGAACAGGTTCAGCGAGCCGCGAATCTTCCATTCCGGACACTTCGCTCATTAAGTCTGCGTGATTTCCCTTTAATGTCTCGACCGCTTTATTCCATGCGGATTGTCCAGTATCCACAATGATTGGGAAGTTGTCTTCGCCTTCCAAAGTACACGCCTTGCCCCTTAACCGGCGAACGACCACGCCGTCCCACGCCGCAACGTGCAATGTCAATTCCCAGATCGTATGCGCGCCGGCGATGGGACGCCTCGCAGCCTTCGCCGCGTCAACGTCGCCAAGTATTTCCAGCAAGGCGGGCCCATGCCACGCATCGCCCTCGAACGCTCGCTTCAGTTGGTCTGTGATCCGCGCTGTTTCCGAACTCTCAGAAATCAAAACGTCGTCCTCTCAAATATGTTGGAAGAGAACGGAAGAAGGCGTCACTGGCTGCGCAAAACTTATTCCAACCGGGAAGGGCCCGACTTTCAGTCGGGCCGATTGCCGATCCTGCGACATTTACGGCCTGACTGAAAGTCGGGCCCTTCCCTTATCCTCAAATCTCGTCCATTTCCCCGCACTCTGTTTCAGTCAGCCACAATCGCAATGCCAGCCTCATTTGCAGCTGAAACAATCGCTTCCACTCCGTCTATCAACAGGCACTTTCCCGCATCGAGCGCCAGACATTTCGCTCCAGCTTTATCCATCACCTCAATAGTCTTCAACGCTACGATCGGCACATCGAAACGCATATCATGATCGGGCTTGGAAACTTTTATCACTGTTAACGATCTGCTTAGGAACGACTGGTCGGTTGTGCCGTCCGATTCGAGGGACGACATCAACTGACCAGCACGTTCAATTGTAGCGTCAGTGCCTTCCATCGCCTCAATCGCCACGCAGGCATTTTCCGCTATGACCACTGTTTGTCCCACATTGAAATGCGTAAGAGGACGCGCAACAGCGCGGCCGTACTCAATATTTTTCTTTTCCTTCTCGTACGGCGCTCGCTGAGTCAATACTCCGGCCTTGGCAAGAAGCGGCTCCAGAAGCGATGTCGAGTTTTCGAGTACGATGCCCTCATCGGCAAGCACCTTCGCCACCGCTCCTAATAACGAATCGGTGTTGCGAGTTCCAAGCGAGAGTAAAAGTTTTGCGAGTCTCCAGTCGGGGCGGATGCTGGAAAAAATCTGCTTGTGCTTCACCTGCCCGGCCATGACGACCCGAGTAACGCCTTCGCGGCGGAAAGTTTCGATGAGCTTGGAAAGTTCTCCCAGGGAAAGCCAGTGTAAGATGGCTCCGCTGGATTCGATCTCGGGGGAAGTTTCCTCTTTGATCGCCGCGACGACAACTTCATAGCCTTGCGCGCGGGCAGCATCGAGCACGAGGAATGGGAAGCGTCCGTTGCCAGCGATAATGCCGAGTTTGGGAATTTCGTTCACAGAATTCGTTAGTGGTTCACATAAAAACCACCTCGAATGAGGGCTTCCTACTCTTGCATAATTTGTGCAAGGGGAGGCTCGAAGTGAGGCGATCTTTCCTTGCCGGGACTCAAATCAAGCGATCATAATCCGCATGAGAGCCAATCCAAAACCAAATCACCGTGAAGCCTTCAAGAACACCGAGGGCACGGTAGCCCAGCCCGATGCGGACTGAATAGACATTCTCCAATTGGGCGACCTTCTTGAAACGCAAGCTCGGGTGCTCAGGGTGGTCAGGGTGGTCTCGGAAGAGGTGAGAGGCCCGGCGTGCCCGGCCTGAATCTCATCGGCAGAGCGGCAAAAGCAGTGCGGAACGAACGCGTAACCCGCGATTCAATCACAAGATTTCATCAATAGGACGAGTCTCGCCACGCTGGTGTTCGCGCTGGGCTTCACGAGCGAGGCCTCGCAGCTTGTCTTGTGTGCGCGTCAATTTTTCCTTCCAGCCGGTCTCATCGTCGAGAGTTTCGAGAATCTGCGAGGCAATCGCGTCCTGCTCCTTTTGAGGAAGAGTAGCCACTTTGCGCAGAGCGTTTTCAAGCAGTTCAGTCACAAGCCGAGCCTAGCAGAGCACTTGAGACGACGCAAGAAGGCGGATGTTCTTTCTCAGAGTGAGCAGTCGGTAACCTACCCTTTGTCTATTTGATCGCCGCAACGACAACTTCGTAGGCCTGCGCGTGCAGCATCGAGAACGAGGAACGGAAATCGTCCGTTGCCCGCGATTAATGCCTAGTTTGGGGGTAGTGCCATGGACAGCAATAACGAGAACTCATTGCAGACTGAAAGGCAAGAACGTTAAAGAAGATGATCCTCCGGACTGTGGGCATGAGGCCGGGAAGATTTTCGGTTCACCCGATCCTCCGGGCGCCCTGAGATGTAATCTTCAAGTGGAGACGTTCTACCCCTTGAAACATAGTGCCGTCGGAGAACAACTTCCGCCATCTCCACTCCGGCATCGCACTCCCATCGAGAGCGATGAGGACGACATCGCCGCAAGTCAACAGTCCTAGGACAGCCCTGGCTCGGACGCTTCCTTGGACGGAAATAGCTTCGCGATTACTTCCAATCGAAGGCTGCCTCCAAGCAATTGGTCGAGCGTTTCAAGTTCCGGGGACATTTAGATTCAATGGATTTACCCAAGTACCAACGGTTCGTAACGGCGTATTCACTTAATCACTCCCCGCTCGCTCGCCTCGATAAACCGGATCAGCCTCTCCACATCTTCGCCCCGGTCCTGTTGTGACTTAAGCTTTTCTAGCCAATGGGGTGGCGTAGCCTTCATCATCGAAGTGTAGCAGGAGTTTGAGATCATCCCGGCGTCCACTCTGTGGTACTTTGTTGCCACCTGTTGCCCTTGGAATGATGGTCTTTACGTCAGGTATATACTTCATGGGCACGGCGTTTGGGGTTGCTTTTTCGGCTGCGGGCATCTTCATTTTTTTGTATTTATACGGTCCGCATAATTGTCGCCAGCCCAGATGATTGTAGCTATGGCTGGTGCGAGCTTGGTCCAATGGCAAATCGGACAAGCTTGAGGAGGTCCCTTCGTGGACTTGGCATTGATTCGTCTCATATTTATTGTTTTTATCTCTATTACTTGCTATCTTGTCCGGCCTTTTTCGCTCCCCGCCAACATAGATGCTGGCATCGGAGTGCTCATTGGCATCGCCATAGTGATCTTTGAGCGACGCTTGCGAATCGCCAGCCTTACCCGGCTGATCGGGGCGGCAATCGGCAGCGTCCTGGGGATTTTCGGCGCTTACTTGTTCGCGGTAGTGATTCGAGACAGCATTCCTGCCGGCCCCACGCAAAGCTTTCTGCAACTAATGGTCATGTTCCTGATGGCCTATGTTGGGTTAGTGGTGGGGGCGAACAAAGGCGACCTGCTCAATCTTTCGGCGCTGGGTGGGATTTTTGGCGGAGAAAAGCAAGGGAAAAAGAGCTACAAAATCCTCGACACCAGCGTGATTATTGATGGACGAATCGCCGACATAGCGGAAACCGGATTCCTCGATGGAATCATACTTACTCCTCAATTCGTTCTTCGCGAACTGCAACTGGTGGCCGACTCAGCCGATTCGTTGAAGCGAAACCGCGGACGTCGCGGCCTTGACATACTGCAACGACTTCAAAAGATTGCCTGTGTCCAGATTCAGATTGTTGAAGATGATTTTCCCGCCGTGCGAGAGGTGGATTTAAAGCTCATCGAACTGGCAAAGGTGTACGAGGGGAAAATTATTACGAATGACTTTAATCTGAATAAAGTCGCACAACTCCAAGGAGTCGAGGTCCTCAACATTAATGAGTTGGCGAATACGCTGAAGCCAATCGTACTGCCCGGCGAAACCATGAGGGTATTCATCCTCAAAGAAGGGAAAGAATACAACCAAGGCGTGGCTTACCTTGACGACGGCACCATGGTCGTGGTGGACAACGCCCGCAAAATGATTGGAAAAACGGTTGACGTATCCGTCACTTCCGTTTTGCAGACGACAGCAGGAAAGATGATCTTTGGAAAATGGGATGAAAGATCGCCGCGATCGGATTCTCGGCCCACAATCGCTGCCGTGCCCACCGTGAACTCAGCGACGCAAAATGAACTGAAAACAACCCAAGGCATGATGGAGATACGTCCCGCAGAGCACGGATGAGGCGATCCCACTAGGGATGCTCGGCACTCACAGAAACTACATTTAGGGTTGTTCCCTCGAGCGTGCCTGTGATCGTTGCGCGAAGACCTGCCAATTTATCAAGCGCTAGATCTTTTCCGGTCAGCGTGTACACATTGTCCCCGCTGAGGAGCACATATTTCGATCCATTTAGCGCACACATTCTTGCGCATTCCGACGCGCTTTTTCCGGGATACCTTTCGTGCTTTGCTCCGCAGTGTTCATCGGTGACCATTCCTGAAAAGCTGGTTTGACCGACCGGCTCCGCCGACTGGCCAGCGGCAAATGTTACAGTTGCCCCGGCTAATACCACGGCCAGACCTAGCGCCGTTGCCAGAACCACGCCGACGCAGTAACCAATTAATCGCAACCATGCCCGATGATTCAGCTGCATATTCGATAAATCCTGCTTGAGTATTACCCCTCCATCCAGATAAAGACATCACTGACGATATGTAGGGCCAGAGAAAAGTTCCTGTAGGGCAACAAAACGGGAATGAGCACAGGTCCATCCGATTGGCGCTCGCAAGTTTGAACTGGCGGCACGGGCCTCGTATACTGATCGCCCGATGAAGGTGATTGTCATTATTCCCGCCGCAGGACTAGGTACGCGGATGGCTTCAGCGTCTGACTCCGTTCGTCAGAAAGGGATTCCCTCAAAACAATTTACGGAATTGGGAGGCACGCCGATTCTGATTCACACCTTGCGTAAATTTGCCGCTTTGGGGAACATCTCTGAAATCTGGATTGCACTACGCAAGAACGAGATTGCACCTCTTCGAGCGCGCCTGGGTAAGGAGCCGGTGAATCAAACTTCAATCCATCTGGTTGAAGGGGGCGAGTACCGGCAGCATTCCGTTTCTAAAGCCCTCACTGCATTTTCTGCCGCACCGGAAGATATTGTTCTTGTGCATGACGCGGTTCGTCCTTTTGTTACCGGACAAATCATTCAAGGCGTAATTGATGGCGCCCAAAAATACGGGGCGGCGATTGCTGGAGTACCAGCGGTGGATACGGTCAAGCAGGTGGATCGAACCGCGGATGGTGCGATCATCACTGCCACAATGCCTCGAGAGCGACTGGTTATGGCGCAAACCCCGCAGGGATTCCGCTATGATGTGCTCAAGAAGGCCTTTGATGAGGCGGACCGCGACGGGTTTCTGGGAACAGACGAAGCTTCTCTCGTCGAGCGATCTGGGCACGAAGTCGCTGTGGTGATGGGATCTCCAAGGAACATAAAAATTACCAGTCCTTCGGATTTGGAACTTGCGGAGTTTTACCTTCGGAGCGAAAGTCGTTCCTCTCAATGACTCGTCCTAGAGGAAGCAAACACAACCCGGTTGCAGGAATCGGCACTTGAAACCACCGATCCGTATCGGATACGGCTGGGATTCGCATGAGTTCAAACGCGGCATTCCACTCAAGATTGGCGGCGTCACTCTTCCGCATACGCAAGGCTTAGGCGGCCATTCCGACGGAGATGTTTTACTGCATGCAATTACCGACGCATTGCTGGGTGCCGTAGCCGCTCCAGATATTGGTTCGTTGTTCCCGCCTTCTGATGCCAGATGGCGGGGCGCCGACTCCGCAGTTTTTCTCGCTGAAGCGTTGAAGCTAGTGAACGGTGCCGGTTACGTTGTGAGCAATCTTGACTGTACGGTAATTCTCGCCGCTCCGAAAATCGGTCCACACGCGGCCGCGATTCGCGCCCGGGTTGCGAAATTGCTACGGATTCCAGGAGGCTGCGTAGGGATAAAAGCGAAAACACCGGAAGGTATGGGGACGGACAATGCCGCCATCGCTCATGCCACCGTTTTACTCACTCAAAAATCTCCAAGCGAGCCACGAAACAAAGTCAGACCTGCAAAACGGAAAACATAAACATTTATCAAAAATTACAAAAACAAAAGAGCTGCAACAAGACATACACATCCTGTCTTCCATTCGACAATTCAGATTCGTGCTAACCCTCGCACGCTGCTTCCGTCCAAGAGAGTACGCACTCCTAGTTAAGCTGGAACTTGCCAGATGGAGTTGCGCATCAAACGCGAGGACGAATCGCAACGACAGATCGCGATTAGGATTTGAGAAGTTTTCGGGGCGAAGGGATTACATCACTCTCGGTTTGGCGGCCAGGTGAACGCAATCCCCAGGCGAAAAGCGGTCCTTCGACTGCTCTTTGCTCAACCCCGGCAACATTTTAGGCTTTTCGCTATTAAATTCAAGATTTTCGGGCATGCGGGCCCTGGCCGCCGAGATGTTACGTTCCCGACGCTTATCGGGAAAGAAATGGAATTCCATGAAAATCTCGGGCAATTTGAAGAGCTTTTTGCTGGTATCGGCCATGCTATTGAGTTCCGTGGCATTCGCTTCTAACAAACATTCTCTAATGGTTAACACCCAAGTCATCGTAAATGGAAAGCCGTTAGCACCCGGCTTGTACTCAATAGTATGGGACGGCGCAGGCCCGGACGTGCAGGTTAGCTTCGTGAAAGGAAAAAAGGTAGTGGCCACAGTGCCGGCTCACGTAGTTGATTTGAGCACTTCCGCAGCGAATGACTCGGCTGTCATCAAGAAGAATGAGGATGGCAGCAGTTCCCTGGCGCAAATTCGATTTGGTGGAAAGAAGCAGGCCTTAGACCTGGAAGGCGCAATGCCTCAGAGTTAGTAAATGTCTGTGCACGCCAAAAACGGGAAGCGCGGGCTTCCCGTTTTTTTGCGCCACTCACGTGATCCGCAATTTTCGTTGTGAATTTTTCTCCCACGGTACCTTCCATAGAGTGCTGTTAAAATAATATTGCGATGGTGTTGCCTTTCGTCCGCGATCTCTTTGCGGACGTCGAAAGCCTGCCCGAGTTCAGGCGTGTAGCCTCCCACATCAAGGAGAACGCGGGGCGTATCGGTGTTTCTGGTTTAAACCCGTCTGCCAAAGCGCTCGTGGCGGTCTTGATTCAGAAATTCGCTGGGCGGCCTTTAGTTCTTGTTGTGCAGGATAATAAAGCTGCTGACGAATTTTTGCCCGTCCTGCAAGCCTTCTGCGAGCTCACCGGCGCCACAGACCCAAATTCGGTTATTGCTTTGCCTGCTAATGATGTGTTGCCTTTCCAGAACCTTTCCCCTCATCCGGAAATTCAGGAAGAACGGGCGGTTGCGCTTTGGAAAATTTCAACCGGTGCTGCCTCCATCATAGTTTCGCCCATCGCAGCCGCTGCCCTTCGGTTTCGTAGGGCTGAGTATTATGCCGACTTGGCCCGAATCGTAAAGCGCGGTGAAACGTTTGATCATGAGACGCTGCTGGCTCACCTGAATACCGTAGGGTACAGCTCAACCGATGTGGTGGAAATGCCGGGCGAATATGCATTGCGAGGCGGCATTCTGGATGTCTATTCTCCAGAGGCTGATCGCCCCTTGAGGATTGAATTTTTTGGCGATGAAGTTGAATCCATCCGCAAATTTGACCCTGAAACTCAGCGATCTTCCGATACCGTGGATGAAGCTCTGCTGTTGCCTCTTACCGAGACACCGGTCACTACAGAATTGCTTGCCGCGATTCATTCCCGGCTTTCTGGAAAACGGATTTCCGGCGAGGAAGAAGTTGTAGCCCAAGCAGTTCGATCGGGAGGCGTCACTACTTTTCCTGGATGGGAGCCGTACGCGGCGGTTGCCGGTGCAAGCCACAGTCTTTTTGATCTCATCCCTAATGCCGCTGTGTTGACTGATGAACCATCTGCTCTGCATCCGGAGTTCGACCATCTCTGGGAGCGAATACAGGCAGCGCACGAGTCCAGTGGAGTGGGCGCGCTTGTTGAACCTCGCGATTTGTACTCCCCGCCCGAAGAATGGTGGGAAAAGATTGCGACGATTCCCGGGGCCGATATAGAACATCTCGCTATAGAAAAACTTCGGGAAGGCGCATCGGTTTCATTCCATTCGCAGCCCGCGCAGCGTTTTCACGGCTCCATCCCCACCATGCTCGAAGAAGTAAAGAAACAAATATCCGAAGGCCGAAGGGTATTGATCACAGTGCCGAACACTGGCGAGGTAGAGCGCCTCGCCGATATTTTCAGCGAATATGGAGTTTCTTTTCGCTTGGGCAGCAAAACTCGTAGCGGAGAAAGTTACGCCGACGAGACGGCCTATTTTGCGGGCGAAATTTTAACCACCACGTTAGCCAAGGCCTACGTTCCAGCCGGATTCGTGCTTCCCGATGCCAACCTCACTGTTTTTGGCGCCCGGGATCTCTTCGATGAATCTGAATCCGTGGTTACTCGGCCGCAAAAACAAAGATCGAAGGTCTCAGCATTCCTGTCCGACTTCCGCGACCTTCAAGTTGGCGATTACGTGGTTCACGTGGAACACGGCATCGGACAATATCAGGGCTTAAAAGAAATCAATCAGGGCGATGGGAACGCCGAATTCATGCTTCTTGAGTATGCGGAGGGAGCGCGCCTATATGTTCCCTTAACTCGCCTGGATCTGATTCAGAAATATCGATCGTCCGAAGGGGCCAAGCCTGCACTGAATCATCTCGGCACTGCCGCATGGGGAAAGACGAAGGCGAGAGTTCGGAAGGCCATGAAGGATATGACCGACGAACTGCTCAAGCTGTATGCGCAGCGGAAGACAGCGCAAGGTCATGCCTTTCCTCCAAGCAATGAATGGATGCGCGAATTTGAAGACGCCTTCGAATACAACGAGACCGACGATCAGAATTATGCGATCGCCGATGTGAAGCGTGATATGGAATCGCCGCAACCGATGGATCGTCTCTTGTGCGGCGACGTCGGATATGGAAAGACTGAAATTTCAATGCGCGCGGCATTTAAGGCGGTAAGCGACAACAAACAAGTTGCCGTTCTCGCGCCTACCACCGTTCTTGCTTTCCAGCACTATGAAACATTCAAACAGCGCTTCGCAGCGTTTCCGGTTGCCATCGAGATGATCAGCCGTTTTCGTACTACCCGGCAGCAGAAAGAAATTCTTCAGAAGGTTGAAGCGGGAAAAGTGGACATCCTGATTGGCACGCATCGTCTGCTTTCGAAAGACATAAAATTCCCGGATCTCGGCCTTTTAATCGTGGATGAGGAACAACGATTCGGTGTCCGTCACAAGGAACGCCTGAAACAGATGAGAAAAGAGGTGGACGTTCTAACGATGTCGGCCACGCCCATTCCGCGTACTTTGCACATGTCACTGGTGGGATTGCGCGATATGAGCGTAATCGAAACGCCTCCGAAAGATCGGATTGCAATTCAGACCGTAGTAGCGAATTGGGACGAGAAGCTGATTCAGTCGGCCATCGAACAGGAGCTTGATCGTGGCGGACAAGTTTATTTCGTACACAACCGCGTGGACACAATATGGGAAATCGCGGCCAAGCTTCAGGAATTTGTGCCGCGCGCACGAATCCTTGTGGGTCACGGTCAAATGTCGGAGGGTGAACTCGAAAAAGTGATGCTGAAATTCATGCACCACGAAGCCGACATCCTGGTCGCAACCACCATCATCGAAAACGGTCTCGACATCCCATTGTGCAACACAATCTTGATTAACCGTGCGGAACGGCTCGGTCTCTCCGAACTCTATCAATTGCGGGGGCGGGTGGGACGCTCGAATCGCCGGGCCTACGCCTATCTGCTTCTGCCTTCGGAAATCGAACTCACGCCGATCGCCCGAAGAAGACTGGCGGCGCTGAAAGAATTTTCCGATCTCGGCGCGGGATTCAAAATCGCCGCCCTCGACCTTGAGTTGCGAGGCGCCGGTAATCTGTTGGGCGGGGAACAGAGCGGACACATCGAAGCGATAGGTTTTGAACTTTACACGCAGATGCTCGACCGTGCGGTTCGTGAGATGAAGGGGGAGGCCTCCGCCGATGAGGCTGCCACTCAGATCAATCTAGGCATGAACATTCGAATTCCGGCCGAATATATTGCCGAAGAGAACCAGCGGTTGCGGATGTACAAGCGAGTTGCCGCAGTCGAAACCGAATCGCAATTGAATGACGTGGGAGCCGAATTGCAAGACCGCTACGGTGAACCGCCTCCGGCCGTGCGCAATCTGTTGGATTACGCTTCACTTAAACTTCTGGCGATCGAAGTTGGAGCAACTGTCATTGAGCGGAAGCGCGACTTTACGACAATTAGATTTCGCGGAAATGCTGGAATTGACCCGGAAAAGCTCGCACGTTTTGTTTCAACTCATCGTGGCGCTCAGTTCACTCCAGACGGAACCTTGAAATTTCCGCTAAAGTCTCATCAGCCCGCCGAAGTTATTGAGCAGTTACAAAGCCTGCTCGAAGATTTGGCCGGAACCACCCTATTGCCTACAGTGTTATCGTAGAAAATCCGCGAAAGTTGCGTTTTATGAAAATGAAAGTCCGCAAGACAGTCATTCCCGCCGCCGGCTTGGGCACGCGTTTTCTGCCCGCTACCAAGGCGCAGCCGAAAGAGATGCTTGCGCTCGTGGATAAGCCAATCATCCAATACGGCGTCGAAGAAGCGCTGGGCGCAGGCTGTGACGAAGTCATCATCGTCACGAGTCGCGGAAAACAATCCATAGAAGATCATTTCGACGTCAGCTACGAGCTGGAGAAAATGCTCGAAGCCCGGGGCAAGACTGATCTGCTTAGTATGGTCCGCAAAATTTCGGATATGGCCCACGTCGCCTATGTGCGTCAAAAAGAAGCTCTCGGTCTGGGGCATGCCGTCCTCACCGCCCGAGAATTGGTTGGCAATGAACCGTTTGCGGTGCTGCTGCCTGATGACGTGGTTGACGCCCAGGTTCCCTGCCTGAAGCAAATGATCGAAGTGTTCGACGAGACACAAAGTTCGGTTATCGCGACGCAGATTGTGGAAGGCGAAGCGATTTCCGCCTATGGAGTGCTCGACGTGAAGCCGACCGATGGCCGATTTAAGGGCAAATTATTTGAGATTCAGAATATGGTGGAAAAGCCTGCGCTAAAGGACGCACCGTCCGACCTCGCGATCATTGGCCGTTACGTCCTTACCCCAACGGTCTTTGAGACTTTATCGCAAACTCAAAAAGGAAGTGGCGGCGAAGTGCAGCTCACGGATGGCATCAAGCTGCTACTCAAGAAAGAAAAAGTCTATGCCTACGTATTCGACGGAAAGCGGCATGATGCTGGAGACAAATTAGGATTCTTAAAAGCCACGGTAGAACTTGCCCTGAAGAGAAAGGATATGGGAGATTCTTTTCGGCAATATTTAAAAACGCTTGATCTTAGCTAACCCAACGGAACGTGGTAAACCGTTACCGAGTGCCGCCCTGCTTCACGAAACAGATAAGGGCGTCCGCTCTTTGCGATCAAGCAATCATGCGTTTAAGCTGCTCTTGAGCTTTTTCGATTTCTCCTCAACGCCGCTCGCAAGTTTTTTCTTATGATCGTCCAATTTTCTTGCCACATCGCGATCTGACACCCCCAGAATTTGTGCCGCGAGAATTCCGGCGTTCGTTGCGCCCGGTTTTCCTATCGCAACCGTAGCGACAGGGATGCCCGCAGGCATTTGCACCGTCGCCAACAATGAATCCAAGCCGTTCAGTGAAGTGGAGGGGATTGGCACGCCAATCACGGGCAATGTCGTGTGCGCCGCAATCACTCCCGCCAAATGTGCTGCGCCGCCGGCCCCGGCAATGATCACGCGCACCCCGCGTTTTGCGGCACCGCGCGCATATTCGGCCGTGCGGTCAGGAGAACGGTGAGCTGAGGTCACATCCATTTCATAGGCGATACCGAAACCTTCGAGCGCCTTGGCCGCCTCGCGCATAATATCCAGATCGGAATCACTTCCCATCACAATTGAAACCAATGGTTCACTCATATAATTATTTTATCCTTCGATGAATATCACTTGCGGGAACTCATCACGATTTCTTAAGTGCTCTTGCAGCAATGTCTTTGCGATAGTGTGCGCCTTCGAAACTAATCTTTGAAACAGCTTCGTAAGCTCGTTTAACTGCGGAACTCAACTCCGCGGCGGATGCTGTGACACCTAAGACGCGCCCACCCGCAGTGTAATATGAATCTCCAATTCTGCTCGTGCCGGAATGAAAGACTTTCACCCCTTCCGCTCGCTCAGCATCTTCAATTCCGGTGATCTTCTTGCCAATCTCAAATACGCCCGGATATCCGCCGGAAGACATCACGACACAAACCGAAGCATTGCTGGACCATCGAAAATTGCCGTCGCTGACATGTCCGTCTATGGAAGCTTCAATGGCATCCAACAAGTCGCTTTCCAGGCGCATAAGGATGGGTTGAGTTTCAGGATCGCCGAAGCGGCAATTGAATTCAAGGACCATTGGCCCACGCGCCGTCATCATTAATCCGCAATACAGAATACCTTTGTATTCAACATCCTCTGCTTTCATGCCTTCGACGACTGGTCGCGCAATATGCTGCACCAGCCAATTCTGCATCTGCTCATCCACCAGCGTCGCTGTCGAATAAGCTCCCATTCCTCCCGTGTTGGGTCCAGTATCTCCGTCACCAATTCTCTTATGATCTTGCGCGGCCACCAATGGCGCTACGCGCTCTCCATCGCTCAATACCAGAAAAGAAATCTCATCGCCCTCGAGATATTCCTCCAGCACGATGCGGGATCCGGCTGCGCCCACCATCTTGCCAGCAAGCATGTCGGTAGCTGCCAAAATTGCCTCATCTTTAGTTTGGCAGACCACGACACCCTTGCCGGCCGCCAACCCGTCCGCCTTAACCACCACTGGTGTAGAGAAGCGGGGCAATGCTTCTATCACTTCGTCAAGCGAATCGCAGATAGCATAATGTCCCGTCGGAATCCGATGCCGTTGCATGAATTCCTTCGCAAAACTCTTGCTCGATTCGAGTTGCGCTGCGGCTTTCGTGGGGCCGAAAATTCTCCATCCACGGCGCTGAAACTCGTCCACCACGCCAACTTGAAGAGGCAATTCGGGGCCGACGACCGTCAAGTCGGGCTGAATTTTATGCGCCAATGCAACCAAAGAGTCGAGGCTCTTTGGATCGGTGGGCAGACACTCCGCTACGTTCCCGATGCCTCCATTTCCAGGGGCGCAATACAACTTCGAAACACGCGGAGACTGACTCAGTTTCCACACCAAAGCGTGCTCGCGCCCGCCGCTTCCAATCACCAGAACTTTCATAGTTTGACAGAACAGGTTAGGAGCCAGAAACGCCGATGTCAAATTCTGCCGTCCATGGCCGGCATCTCAACCCGTCGGGGACCGAATGCGATTAACTATACTTAACATCGGGCCGTATAATTCTGGCACATGATCACCGTCTCCAAAGAAGATTATCTAAAGGCCATACTGGAGGCCGAAAGCGAAGGGGAGACTGTCATCTCAGCCACCCTCGCGCACTGGCTGTCCGTGTCTCCTCCGGCCGTCACAATGGCAGTGCGTCGTTTAAAGAAAGATGGGTTAGTGCGGGTGCAAGCAGATGGGCACGTCGGTCTTACCGCAACTGGCCGGAAGATTGCCCGCAAATTGACGTTGCGTCACCATTTAATCGAGAGAATGCTCTCCGAAGTCTTCGGCATGGAGTGGTACAAGGTGCACGATGAAGCGGAACGCCTTGAGCATGCGGTCTCCCCCGATTTTGAAGCCAAGCTCTTAGGAAAACTTGGCCGCGGTGGCTCTTGTCCTCACGGCAACGTTAGCGAACTGGAGAGCCCTACGAGCCGTCGCCGGCGGGGTTTACTATTGCTGGCTCAGGCCGAGGCAGGAAAGAATTATCTGGTTAGCGGCATCTACGAACGCGATCGCCGATTATTGGAATTTCTCGAGCAGCGGGGTATCCGGCCCGGCGCCGTTCTGCACGTTTCGGGACGTAATTACGATCAAACGTTGAATTTGACAACCGACGCTGGTAAGGTCGCTCTCGGACGGTCAGCTGCGGAACGAGTCTGGGTTGCTATTCAATCCGGACGCGGCCCTCGGAGCTCCAGCGGAACGCGCTGGTAGTCGCCCGAGAATTCGACTTGCCGTGAAGATCGAATAGAATTAATGACGCTAGCTCGCTGGTGTCAAATTCAATATGCCGCAATTCACTTATCTCGAAGCTATCCGCCAGGGAATCTGGGAAGAAATGGAGCGCGACCCCACGGTTTTTTGCCTGGGAGAAGACATCGGAATTTACGGAGGAGCCTTCAAAGTCACTGATGGGTTCATTGACCGCTTCGGCCCCGAGCGCGTGATTGACACCCCAATCGCTGAATCTGCCATTATCGGCGCGGCTTTCGGCGCATCGCTTACCGGGTTGCGCCCAGTCGCCGAATTTCAGTTCATGGATTTCATCGGTTGCGCTTTCAACCAAATTACGAACATGGTTGCGAAAACCCATTATCTTTGGGGACCGCCCGCGCCTCTCGTGCTCCGTGGGCCCAGCGGCGGTAATGTTCACGGCGGCCCGTTCCATTCACAAAACAACGAAATGTATTTCGTACACACGCCCGGCCTGAAAGTGGTTTGCCCGGCCACAGCCTATGATGCGAAGGGTCTTATCAAGGCGTCTATTCGCGACAATAACCCCGTTATTTTTTTCGAGCACAAATATCTCTATCGCCGTATCAAGGATGATGTTCCGGTTGATGACTATATCGTGCCGCTAGGAAAGGCGCGCATAGCTCGCGAAGGGCGCGACCTGAGCGTTATCACTTATGCCGCGATGGTACATTTGGCGCTTGAGGCCGCGGAAATTCTTTCTAGAGACGGGATCGAAGTCGAAATTTTGGATTTACGAACCCTTTCGCCACTCGACCGCGAAGCTATTGTTACGACCGTGCGCAAGACTAACAAAGTGATTTTGCTTCACGAAGACGTCCGCACTGGAGGAATCGCGGGAGAACTCGCGGCCATCATCAACGAAGAAGCATTCGATGATCTCGATGGTCCCATCGTCCGAGTCACGGCTTTGGATACGCCAGTTCCTTTTTCACCGCCTCAGGAAGAATATTTTCTTCCCAAGGTAAGCGATGTAGTTCGGGAGGCACGCAGGCTCAAAGCCTATTAGCTGCGATTAAGATTGGGAGTCCAAGTCAAGCACGACACATTGGCGATTGCTGCACTACAATATCCAGGCCGCTGCCTGCTGTGTTTGAACTGTCCAGGCACAGCTTTCCGGCTGGTCGTGGCCACGTAGGGGACTCAATGCGCAAGTTTATCCTTGGGATCATCGTGACGCTGCTGGTACTTGTTCTCGGCGCTCTAGCCTTTCTTTCGTTCGGTTTGATGCCCACTAATGCAGATTCCGCCCCTTCGAGTCTTGAGCGGCGCATTGCGATGAGCGCGATGGATTCTTCGATGGACCGCCATGCACCGCAGATCAGCAATCCAATTCCCCCGACCGATGACAACCTGATCCAGGGAATGAAGATCTACACCATGAACTGCGCCGTATGTCACGGCACGCTCGATAACAAGCCGAGCGTCCTGGAAAAATCGCTTTACCCGCCGCCTCCTCAGCTGATACTCGCCCCATTGGACGATCCGGAATGGCACACTTTCTATGCTGTCCGCACCGGCGTGCGATATACCGGCATGCCCTCGTGGAGCAAAGCTTTGAGTGAAGAAGACATGTGGAAGGTCACCGCATTCCTCTCACGCATTGAGAAGCTTTCTCCGGGTGTGCAAGATTATTGGAAAAAAGCCTACGGAGTGTCGCCACCCGCTGCGGGCGGGAATGACCATATGCAGTGACTATCCCGCAAATAAGCTGCACGCTTCCTTATATAATGAAGGGTTCTTGAGACCTGTAAATTACCCGGCCTCATGGAAGGAATTATGCCGATAGATATTGTCATGCCTCAGATGGGAGAATCCATTGTTGAGGGGACCATTACAAAGTGGCTGAAGAAACCTGGAGACAAAATTCGACGGGACGAGCCGTTGTTTGAGATCTCCACCGACAAAGTGGACGCTGAAATTCCCGCGCCCGCCTCCGGCACGCTCCAGGACATCAAGGTTAGCGAAGGCGCCACGGTCCAGGTGAACACAGTAGTGGGAACCATCGCCGCTGATGGCGAGGCAACTGCTGCAAGCCCCGGAAAATCAGCGGCACAAGCGCAACCGGAACCGTCCGAGAAAAAGAAAGAAGCGCCCACTAAGCAAGAGGCTCGTGAACCTGTAGAAAAACCGGCCGTCGCAGACGAGGAAGACGACCATACCCGATCCTCGCCGCTAGTTCGCAAGATGGCGCGCGAACATAGCATCGAGCTATCTCAAGTGCCTGGCACGGGACTCGGGGGTCGGATAACGAAACAGGATGTTCTCGCCTTTATCGAGGCGCAAGATCAAAACGTGTCGCCAGCAACCCCAAGCGTAGCGCGTGTTTCCGCGAGCGCGCCTCCGGCGGCGCAGAGTACTGCTTCCATCCCCGGCGACCTTGTTCCGTTAACCCAAATGCGCAAGATCATTGCGCAACGAATGATCGAATCCCGCCGGACCAGCGCCCACGTTCATTGCATGTTCGAAGTGGACATCACTCCGATCGTGCATTTGCGGAATAAAACAAAATCTGCATTTGAGAAGCGCAATGGCGTGCGGCTTACGTTTATGCCATTCTTCGTTCGCGCGGCCATCATTGCATTGCAGCAATTTCCGATTGTCAACTCCTCGATGGAAGGCGAAGGCATCCGCTATCACCGCAACGTAAACGTTGGAATTGCCGTCGCCCTGGATTGGGGACTCATTGTTCCCGTGTTGAAGAATGCCGGCGATCTCAATTTCCTGGGATTGCAACGCGGAATCAGTGATTTGGGAGAACGCGCCCGTTCCAAAAAGCTGAAGCCAGAAGATGTCGAGGGATCAACTTTCACCGTTACCAATCCTGGACAATTCGGCGCAGTATTTGGTTTGCCAATTATCAATCAGCCGAACTCAGCAATCATGGGCGTTGGCGGCATCGCCAAAGCACCCGTCGTCGTAACTGATAAAGAGGGAAACGATTCCATCGCCATACGATCGCTCGTTCATCTTACCCTTGGATACGACCATCGCGTGATTGACGGAGCAGTCGCGGACCAGTTCATGGCGCTAGTCAAGAAGACTCTGGAAAACTGGACCGAAGAAGTCGGCTAGAGTATTGCTGGGTTCTTTTGCGCTGCCGTCTTTGCGGGTAGCGCAGCATTCGCCCAAGCCGAGGCATTGAGGCACTCGACGACGCCAGAAATTATTTCTTCGAGTCCAGCTCTAAATTTGACCTCGTCAACAATTTGCCGGCTTGCCACCGCGTCGCCCATGGATAACGCCGCTTCCAAAAAAGATAACGCAGCATTCTTTTTCTCCGCGCCGGGACGCCCTCCGAAAATGTTTTCTATTCCGCTCACGATCGCCGGAATGAACGATATTCCTTGCAATAGCGTAGATAAGAAGTTCATGAACTGCTCCTGTAATTAAATTTTATTTTGTCGAGAAAGGTGGAAGTATTGCTGAGATCTGGGAACTGAGCGTCCCCAAACGCTATCTGATCCCCAATCGGTCATGCATAGTGATGGCGACACTGATCGCAACCGTGATCACCGCATTCAGCAACCTGTCATAAACACTACGTTTGATGTCATTTCGCTCTAAAATCACGATTCGATCCTCGGCGTTCTTCATCCGTCCCGGTTGTCCTCCGCCGAAAAGCATGTCCATCTTTGCTTCGAGCCGCCCGAGTTTTTCAAGCACGTCTCGTTGAAAATCGTTATCCGTAACCCGCACTACCAGCGGTTGCTGTCGTCCCACGTTGCTCTGATGTACGTAACCGCACGAATTGTCTTCTTCATTTTTCATAACGGAAAGTCAAGATGCAAAGCCGCAGAATAACGCGAATATTTCGGCGGAACAGAGCCGTCATACAGGCGCAAAAAATAATTTTGTACGCGTGCTAACCGGGTCAATGTAAAAACTTGACTGTTGAATCGGCCTGCCAAATTTCGGCCGTTGCCCTGACCCCATCCTGCATCACTCCATCGAACTTCAATTCCCCCTCCTGTGACTGGGGCGGCGCCCGCGTCAATCGTTACCGTAGTCGAGGAAGTGTTGGTGATCTCTGCTGCCGTGAGAGCTGCCAAGAAAACTGACCCCACTTGTGTATTGCTGATAGCTGTGACCGTCAGGGCGCTGGCGATTTTTGCAGAGTTGAATTCGAAAGCCAAACTCTTGGCGGCATCATTCGCGAACATAATTTTATAAACGCTGTGCTCACCTGTAAGGTCTTTCACCTCAATGTTCACTTCCCGCACGATGGCTTGAAATGTTGCCGACCGAGAAGGAATATTTATGTTTAGAGCGTCCCCGGGGAAAATATCAGCAGCATTCCCTGGTAGAAAATCACTCCATGTGTCGTATTCACCTGTCCATGCAGGAGTGATCAGGTCATCCAGCATTGCCAAAGCTGCATTTTCACAATCCGCGGCTGTGCGCGAAATCGGATCTTTCACATGACGCACTGTTCCGTGCAAGCCATTGTCAATACCTCGAGATTGCGCCGTCATGCTCGCCGTATTCGTAACCCGGGCGATCGCCTGCCCGTGACTGCGGTAGCGAACCGTGATCGCTTGATTTGGCGCGGGGACGTATTCGGTAAAGAATGTCAACTCTGAACTCGACGTGTTGCATTCCGCTCCTTCAGACAGCGCTCCCACTAATCGTGTGACGTAACTTTGCCCCGGCAACGCACTGCGAACTTCCGTATCAATTGCCTCCAGAAGCCTTGTGAACCCAATCGAGCATTGCATGTTCAACGCGTTGACCAATGCGTAGGAACAAAAGTCGGAAGATGCTGAAATCACTCCATCAAACAATACGTTAGAAGGTGCGATCAGGCTGGCAGGATTGGTTGGGTCAATGTCCTGCACTTCGAGCACGACGCGGACACCCGCGTTCGCCATTGCTCCGCCCACCCCATTTCCGGCGGGGTGAACTGAGGAATGAAATATCTGCTGGCGCTGATATATTTCGAGTGAATACAAACGCGTGGTAAAGATGTAATGGTGCCCCGCAGTCGTGCTTAATGACGATCCAATCGGTGCACCACTAATCAGTGCCTGAATATTGGATTGGGATCCATTTGGCGTTATCTGGAAACCTGCCAAACATCCAGTGGATGTAATCGCTCCTGGATAAAGTCCGCCGACGACACCCGAGGAAGGCGCTCCAAAAAGAACATCACCATGTTCAATGATGATGTTTCCTCCCAGTTCGATCTTCTCCACAAACTCCACGGTAGTCACCCCGTCTACACCATTTCCCCCAGCAACCTGCAACAGGCCGCCATTGACGTTCACTGCGCTCGTAGGGTCATTTACAATCCAGCGCGTTGGGTCGAGCGTCGGTGTAGTGTATTCCTCATCAAATAATGTCTTACTGCTTTTTTGGAAGGGAGCCTGCGATAAGTAAAATTTGAGCGTGCGTCCGTCACCGATAAAGTAGTCTCTCACGTATGCTTGAGGCTCAATTTGTCCAATCACCGTCAAGTCGTTGATCCTGCCATTTACGGGTTGAAGTTTTAATCCTTCCGGCGAGAAGTTTCCGTCAGTTTCGTTGAGAGGATAAATCGTCGTAGCGATCGGCAAAAAGATTAGTGCTCCATTCATGACTCGATAGCTGGCGCGCACTATAGCTGCGATTTCCGCCGCCTGTTGTGACCATTTCTTCTGCGGATCAGATGCATACCAAACCAGCGTGTCCACGTCTTCCGCACCCGTCGTGTCGAATGCACCTGGCATTACGCCCTGCGTCAATTCCCGCAGTGCGTCGCCGCCGGTTCGGTTCACAAATGGACATCGCACTGGAACCGGCTTTTCGTCCAACAGGATCTCATCACTCTGCGCGATCACGATATAACGGTACGCAGGCCCTTGCTCCCCCCACCCCAGGTATTCAAACTCGGGGGCTTGCATGACATAGCCGCTAAAAACGTCTTGCCCGTTCATTTTCCCCAAAGTAACCCGTGCACCCAGGGCCGGAACGACAAAGGTGGGCAGATTCGCCAATAGGCTCACGTGAAGTTCCGCAGCCTGATTGAGTTTGCGGACCACTTGCGGAGATTGCGCCCCATCAATTGCGGAGGAATAGTCAATCGGGCCGAGGCCATCGAGATTGTCAATTTTTAGATTCATCTTGATTTTGTAAAATCCGACCTCATCAGACACTTATGTTGTTTCGCACTGACACAATGGGCCGCTAACCGAATGTTGACGGCCGACTCAGAACAAGAAGTTTTAGGAAGATGTTTTAAATAATTTCAGCTAGTAGAGTGCCTGGAGCACTGAACATTCGTCGAGACGACAACAGTCCCACTTTTTATGACCTGCTATGAATCCAATTGTTTAGTACACCGCCGCCATGGATGCAGGAAAATAACTTCGGTAACACACGGCAATTTGGCCATCGTTTTCATCGGTATGCGGCATGGCTTGAAACGCCGCACGCAGCGCCAGCGACGAAATCGGATTTGCAATCTCTACTTCCTCTTCGCGGTGGAATACCCTGGCGATACCGGATTGCGCTGAGCTATTGAGTCCCAACCGCATTGACGTTTGAATGGACGTTGTAGGACTAAGCCGCGGATAATGAAAACAGACTCGCCCACCGGACTCTTCCTCGGCCACAAATAACGCAGACCATTCCTGAAGGAACGATCCGCCTTCACGATCTACAAAGGCAATTACTTTTTGCACTCCCGCCAGTGCGGAAGGTGTGCCTCCTAAGAGTGGCTGGGCCAGAACAAGCGAGGTGGCCGTCGTTTGCGCCACGCGCCCCAGGTTAAAAGTGACTCGTCGAACATAATTTGGATCCCGATTTACAGCCAAAGGATTGCTCACGTACGCGCCTGCGATCCCGCTACCCACGTAACCAGTCTGCTGCTGGTAATCATCGTCCACTGCGACAATGTCGCCGATGTTAAATGCATTCACCGCCCCTGCCCCAAGAACAATTTGATTGGCGGTCGAGCCCGAAAGAACAGCCGCCGCGGCAATTGGGATTCCGCCAGAAGGTTGTGGACTTGCATTTGCGAGCGATGCCAGAACATTCATATGTTCCGATCCCCCCGCTAACGCCATTTGCAACTTGCCCCACTCGCGGAATTCGAATTCCACTCGAACGTCAATCGGACCGCGATAGAGTCCCGACGGCGCGCCTTGCGGGCCAGCCCGCAAGGGTTCCGTCGTCGTCCGGCAGAATCTCTGAAAGCTGTCAATCCATCCCAGATCGAGCCATGGGGTGGGCGGCGAATCTAGAAGAAATAATCCATACAACCCAGGATCAAAAATACTGGGAGAACCCGTGTTTCGATTTAGCGGCGCAAAGTACGCCCGCATGCGTCGGGTAACCGGAACCATCGCAGTTCGAAGCGGGGCTGAACTCATAAGAAATTGACCTCCGAAAAGAAAAACACATTGACGGTTGCGCTCCGTTCCAGCCGTATTCCTTCCGTTCCGCGAGGCAGCCCATCATTCTTGAGCGCCTGAGTGCCTGCAACTTTCCCCAGAGCCGGCTCGGTCCATGAAATCTTTGTTCCCAAATCCACGCTGGGAGATTGAGTGAAATCCCGTTTGGAGGTCCACATGGGCTGCGTGATGCTCATCAGTTCCATATCGAGTGCGCTCAGTGTGCGGCCCCGGTCCACACCGCTGCTCACTGTGCCAAACGTGTGATGAGAAATCACACACTCCATTGTCATCAGCGGCCGGTCGCCAAATTGCCTTTGGACAACATGAGCGGCTCCCCATTCCAGGTAAAAAGCGTCAGGCAAGGGATCAACCGGAACGATCAGTTCGTTTTCCGCCACGATCACCGCTGGTCTCGTGGTGCCATTAAGAGTGACGACCCTTTGCGGATTGAGTGAAATCAAGCGCTGCAACAGCGCCATGTAGAAACTGTCTTTGGTGAATTGCATAAGGCAGCTTTAGCTCCTAAGCTCTTAGCACTTCCTCCTCGCTCTTTTGATCGGGGATTGGTGCTTCGGTAGTTCGGGACGTGTGGAAGTTGCGGTTAGCTAAAGCCAAAGGCTAATAGCTAAAAGCCTCTTCTCACTCCACCGCCAACACGCGGCACAAGTAGGCCGCGTCGGCAAAATATTCGGTCACAACGTTCTCGATGTGCAGCAAATCGCCCTGATAAACGATCCCCAGAGCATTTGCAAAGAGCGCTTCCGCTGTCGCGACATTCCGCGAACTCAATTCCTCGGTCACTGTGGCGCCAGAGATTAAGAACTCCAATCTCCTGCGGGGTCCGGCGCTACCCGCCTCTAGAATTCGCACAACCACGGGCGAAAACGGCACCTCTTCAACACCCGGATCAACCAGGCCCAGTTGTGCGCTGGGATCATCCGGCAACGTCAGTGAAGGAAACATGACGCTGATTTCGGTTCCCCCCAACGCGTACAACATTGAATCCGCGGCACGCACCACCGCGGCCCCACTAATGCCATTGAGAGTCATGTTCAACCCACCTTCTGCGCCACGTAAGGCGCGAGCATCGCAATCACGGTTTGGTCCAGGAGAGTGTCGGAGAAATACTGCATGACCATTCGGTCGAGATGGCCGGCCTTTACGTTCAGCGCGGGAGTGGATTGCGCATTGCGGACAATCTGAACGCAAGCAAACTTAACCGGATCTGGAATCACACCCAGGCCCGCCGTGTAAACGAGATCTACTTCGCTAAACCATAAGCCAACGATGTTCATCGGTAGCGTGAGTTCGCCAGTTGCGGCGAAGAAATCAATAGCCGATGCGGAGATATCCGTCCAGACACCTGGAAGCCCGAACATCAACGCGACATCCAGCCTGATATCGTCGAACGGCCATTCTCCCCTTCGAGGAATGCAATACCGCCCTCTCGCCGACACAATGGGGGTAGTCGCCGGAGCGACAACCGCCAACGGCAAATAGGTGACTCTCACGGTGTTGCGGTCGGGAGCCATCCGCAAGCGCTCTTCATATTGCGTGACTCCGAGAGTTGAGCGACGGCAGTGAGCATCAATCAAACTGGAGGCGCCGGCGACCAACGAAGCCGGGGTGGTTGCTTCAAGACCGTATAGCTCGTATTCCGAAACATCGAGATAGTTCATAAGGGTTCCCTGTGCTCCAAAAAATTGCCCGGCCCCCCAACCTTTCAAAAAGATGGAGAGCCAGGACTTGAAAAGCCACTGTTGTCTAACGATTGACCTTTACTTCGTAGTGAGCGTATGACGCGCCCTTTACTACCGGAGCGCCAAATTTCACTACCACTAACTGCGAGGCCAGCGATCCCAACAAGCCCAACTGGAAAACTCGCGGATTAGGATCCGAAAGCCAGTGGTACTCAATGAGATCTTCAGTGACGACATAACAAGGAAGTACAGCAGTGCCACTTCCGGGAACGCCGGTGTATCCCAGAGCCCATTCCGGAATCAGAGGCAGTTCACCTGCTTGCGTCGTTAGCGTCTTTACCCTCAAGCCGCCGGTAATTTCAGCGGTCGAGAGCACAACGTTGAACTCTGCTTTCATTTCCCGGTCTATCAGGTCGAGCAGAACAGGATTTGCATAGATGGCGGTCGGGCGAACTTCGAAGGAAGAGTTTGAAACCATTCCCGCGATCACTCCCTTGATTCCGTCCACGATGCTTGCAGTAGTTCCGATGGTCGTGGTGTTTCCGCCGGCTTCAATCTGGCTGATTGCACCCATGTATTGGAATGTTGTCGGAGTGCTCAACGAAGTATCGTTACCGTTCCATAGCGATACATCATGAGTTCGCAACAGCCCCTCTACGGAATCCGCGAGATCTTTTGCTTGCAAGTATGCGAACTAGCTTTGCTGTGCGCCCACTTCCAGATCAAACAGGTTGTAGTTGATTTGCGACACCAGCGCCTTCAATGGCACCGTGCGCTCAACTCGTGTCGGCGATCCCGTGACCGCTGCGATATTTCGGGGATCAACGAAGGCTTGCGCAGCCGTTGGGGAGTTGATGGTCGTCTGTTCGAAAAATCGAGACGGATGGCCGGTCGCCGGCACCTGCCGCACTCTCTGCCCGAACACTCCGCGCCTGCGCACGATGTCGGTTATTTCTGTTTGATAGCGTTCAACTTCTACCGCGCCCGGCCCAAGGAAATCAGCGGCCGCGTTTAGATCAACAAATTTTGCGTTCATGTTTTCTCCTGAAATAAATTTGTGCTGCGTGTTGAATTTTGTCCGTCGTGACTTCCAAATAAAAAGGGTGCGAATTTATCGCACCCTTTGAATGTCGAAGTAAGAGCCCATGGCTGAAGGCCATGAGCTGCTTATCAATCAATCATTCCAGCCCGCGCCATCTCCGCCTTTACTGCAATGCGTTGCTCTACGCTCAAAGATTGCAGCGTCTTGCTCAACGCAGCGGAATCCAGTTTGTCTCCAGCTTCGGGAAAGTTTTTACCCAATAAGCCAGAAACCAGCGGCGACAATGTTTTGCGTCCCATGCGCACCGCCTGCGCTTTCAATTCGGTATTCGTCTTCTCCAGTTCCGCAACACGTTTTTCTAATTGCGTTGTGGCGTTACTGGACTCGATCTCATGATGAGTGGTACCGCGGTCCTCGACTGCCGCCACAATGCGGTCAACTTTCGCATTTAAAGCTTCTTGCTGCGCGTCGAGCCGTTCGAGAACCCGGTCTAGAGTTTCTGCTGCATTCGCCAACCGGCCTGCGGATTGCCGCGAGTTGTTCTGTCATTTCCTGATCCATTCATTTCTCCTTTGTTGAATTTGGTCCCGTTATTTGTCATCCCATTTCAATCCATGTTTCCTCATACGCGGCCTTGTCACGCCGCAGGATCGCCGCGCCTGTGAAAGTGACATGCGTCAGCGTCCACACCTTCGCCCGCAGATCCGCGACCCGCGCATCCGCGATTTCGTACGACATACCCAGACAAGCGTCCGTCTCGTGCTCGGTCCCGGATGCCGACAATTGGCGGCGCTGTCCCCCTCGCCGGATCTTTTTCACGATCTCTGGAAAATCTTTGGCGAACAGATATCCTCCCAGTTCCAGACTTCTTCCCGAGATTTCGGCGCGCGTAATCACACCGATCTTGCGCCGTGTGTCATGCCGGTCAAGATTGGGAGAATAGTCAAGCGCCATTCCCAGCAGGGACGGCAGCCCATCCTCGGCGGCTGCTCGAGTCAGCACGACTCGATGTCCCCGCGCCCCTGCTGGAGCTCTGTCCGACGCTACGTCCACCAGCGTCAGCACACCGCAAAACTCTTCCCGATTGGGATGCCCTGTCACCAGCGGCATCTCGATTGCCATGGATTCCAAATCAATCTTCATCATTCCTCTTTTTATTGCTGGACTCGTTGCACTGGACCGTGTTGTCTTGAAATAAATCTGCCTAACTCTGCCCCGCACTCTTGATCGCTGATGTCGCTACTTCCAGTGGCGTGAGTCCGCGCATTCTCCGGACTTCATTGACGGTCAGCACTCCGTTTGTAGCAGGAGTGCCTGAATTTCCGCCTCTTCCATTTCGTCTCCGCCCGAATCCACATCAGTGAAAACAAACTCCAAATCGCTCCACCCAAGCTTCTTGCAGATTGCATCTCGAGTGAGATGTTCCGCCAAAAGCCGCGCGGTGGGGACAATCGCCTGGCGAAACGCTTCGTCTGCCATTTCCATCGCGGTGGAACGATTTACATCGCGTTCAACGCCGAGGCACTGAGGAGGAAGATCAAAAGCATCCGCGATAATCCGCAACACAAATTCCTGCCATTGCAATCGCAGATCAGCGTCCGTCCCTCCGCCAAATCGCAACACTTCCGGCTTGTTCTCCACCGAAAGAATTGGGACTCGGCCCGTTCCTTCAATTTCGTCCTGCCACCATCGAATCAGTCGCTCATGGTGTTCCGGTGTGAGACCTTGCAGCCAGAGTGCATAGTCCACCACCGAATTCGACGCCAACTTTGCTGCATACCGATGCGCTCCGAGGAATGCGTTCACTGCTTCGAACGCAACCTCCAGCCGTCCCAACCCGAACGGCGTAAATGTGCGCGGATTTAGCCGAATATAAATGAGCTCATCGTCGTTCAATACAATCGTGCCATCAGGTCCGGATTTCCCACTGACTTGAACGTAGCGTGGCGAGTCGCGCATTCCATCCCAGTCCGACCTCATGCGGATGGTCGCGCCATCCACCGGCCATAATCCGAGAGGACGTTGCGGATCGCCTGTAGCCTCGACTTCGATCGCTCCAAATCCTCCGACGATCACGTCTTCGAGAACTTGCTCCGACAGTGATCGGAAAGAATCATCCGGATTCGGATTGTCGAAGTTGTCCGTCAGGATTTGTGCGCGCAGATCAATATCGGCCGCGGCCCCGGGCGGTCGGCCCGGACGAGGCTGAATTCGCCAACGCATTCCTACGATCCGATCCTTGATCGTGTTAATTGCCTTGCGCGCAACCGGCGTTTCCGAGAAGCGCCGTAAGTTTATGGGTGTAGGCTTTGGAAAACTGTCAGCCCGAGGCCCGTAAGTATTAAGGATGGAGGGAAGAGCTACTGTCCTTCTCTTGCCTTCAACTTTCTCGCTATCGAGAGACACTCCTGCAACCCGGCGCATTGCGCCGCGTAAAACGTTTGTAATTTTCATGGTTTTTTGTCTTTAGATCGTGTGGTGCGGGCGCCCTCGTCCGCGAAAAGCTAATCAAATATCAACTGTTGTTAAGAAACGCGCGTTGAGGCATTCCTGCGAGGAAATTCAAATCCCCAATTCCAATCTGGCTCGTTCGGCTATTTTCGGCATCTCGGCTAAAGCCGACACATGTACTTGGTTCTTGATCATCGTCTGCTCTGCATATTTGGCGTCTGCATTGTTCCGGTCCCAATCATCGTTCACCACGGCAGTTAAGAAAGGTGCCGCCCCCGTCTTCTCAGCAACAACGTCAATTATTTCTTTTGCTCGGCTTCCAAAATAATTCGCCTGGTCCAACTTTCCGCTCAAAGAAACAGCCTGGAACACCTTCAGCTCTTCACGGACGCGGTACTCAAAATCCAACTTCAGCGGATCTCCCGGCTGCGTGAACTGCTCCATTGCAATATCGGTCATTAAAGACCCCAAAATTCCCGCTTGCCCAAACGCGGCTCGCATCTGCTGCCAAATTCTATTCCGCCCGCTCGGAACCCGTTGCGTCGGCTGATGAATCACTTTGAAATAAAGGGAACTCAAAGCCTCAATCTCTTTCGCCGGGTCCTCTGCCAGGCACGCACTCATTGGCGAGAGCTGAATCAAGTTTGAAAACGAGTCTTCCATCTTCTTTAAAAATACAGCCCGGGTTTCGGGATTCTGAAATTGTCTTCGAGCGAGGCGCACAATCGCCTCCAACATCTCGGTATCCACCTGCGGATCAAGGCGTTCGGCTGCCCTCCAGTCGGGCGCGAATCGAACTTCTGCAAATCCCGTACGGTCGGCTTCCATCAAGATCAACCCGATGTTAACGAACTCCTCCCGCACGGCGACCGGCCCATATCGCAGCAGGAAAAAGTCGAATTTCCTCAAATCTGCCATGACCACGAAATCACGCTTCTTCTAGCCAGTTAGGAAAGGGCCTGCGAAGCGACATCCGGAACGCAGTGATCAACTCTCTAACCATTGCTCTCCGGCTTAGCAGCGATAACACTAATTTCTTAAGTCCATCCCAGTCGCTTCCGTACCATTCCGGGGGAATTTCGCCAGCCGCAGCCCACACTAGTTCGTCATCCATATTTTCAATTAATGAAAGCCATGGCTCGAACGCGTCCCACCCGCGCACGTGTGCATAAACTTCGTTCTCTGGATAAACTCCGCGCAACGGAAAATCCGGGAACGTCCATTCCCCGGCATTAAAGCAATAACCTTGATCAATGAATGTAACGGTATATTTCCGCTCCCGCATCTTCCGCCAAAATGTCGCCTGCCTGCCATTTGCATTTCCTGTCCATTTATCCATGGCGAGAATTCCCGCGAATGTTTCCCGATTGCGCACCCGCTCTAACATCTCGATTGGAAGATAGTCAAAAACCTGCCCCTCCAGCGGACTTACGACATAACGAGATCCAAATTGCAGGCCTGGCTCGCAAGGGATGGTGCTTCCTGCCAACTGAATATTCAACTCCGATGTGTGTTGCACAAGCCAATCTTTCACCTCGATGACCTCAGTCGCTGGCACCGGAAGCGCAACTTTCTCTGCTAACCGCGATGCCAGAAGCTCATTTGCAAGCACGCGCAGGTGTTGCGGATTATTTCGAAACTTGACGACGTAATAATTTCCGTCATCGCAACGCATCAGGTGCCCTTGAGCGCCTCCTCGCATCCGTTTCACGTGCTGCACCGCGGTTACCGGCAACTCGTTTTTCCTGTTCCGCTAAATTAGTGGGGGCTTGCGGTTCGCAAACGTTCCACGTCGCAATAACGAAGCATTTAGTCCGTTCTCGCTTCGTCCCTATTTGGGACCACATCATAACCACGACGTCTCCCTTCATGATGTGACGGTCAAACATAAATGGATGTGGAAATGTTCTTAACCGCGCGGGAGGCAGGACAATCCCATCCATCCTGGCCCCGACTTTCGGCCGACATTCCTTTGCCTCACCGCAAGAGCAATTGCCATCGCCATGACACAATCGTCGTGCGTTCCGGCGGCCGCCCGCGAATTGCCGTCGGGATGCCGCACAAATGTCCTGCACTCGCTCAAGAGTCGCCGGCTTCGAAATGACTTCGGATCAGTTATCAAGACATCCGTAAAATTCTCAATCATGGCTGGACGGCTCACGGCCGAAGTCAACCAACCATCCTGGCCGTCATCTTTATAAATATGCGGATATTCCAAGTTTTGCAGATGCGCCAGAACTCCATATCCGTGATTATTCCGCTCGACCGCGAGCAGCGCATTGTTATAACTTCTCGCCAACTCGGAAAGCCGCGAAGCCAAATCACGTAGCGAAAAGTGTCCGTATAGCTCTGCACACTGCATTCCTGTGCTGCGTTCAATTACCTGCGCACAGGAATAGTCGCCATCGGAACCGCCTCCTGCCGGATCAACTCCCACAATGTATTGTCGGCCTGCTTGCGGAGGCAGCCAAACTAACCAACGTTCGTTGTCCCGTGATTCCAGCGGCTCGCCGCACTCGAGAAATCCCCGTTCTATCGCTTCGATTTCGAACACGCTTTCGCCGGAAGCTCGAAAGCATGAAATCGCGTCTTCCGCGTATTCCTGGATCGCCAGTCCCCGCAACTGCGCCCGATTAAGACGGCGCCAACGTAATTGCGAATCCGTCAGCCCCGCGCTCGTCCTCAGTCCCTCTTCTTCGGACGTGAGAGCTGCGATCGGCTCTCGAACTTCGATTCGATAATCGTCGTCATACCACCAGGGGAAAAAGTGTCGCGCAAACTCGGTCTCCGGCGCCCGCTGCCACTCCTCATAGAAGACTCCTCCAGCCCCGTTTGCCGTGGACTCCAACACGATTTCTCCATTCACCGGCACCGCTGCTCGCAACGATGCGAGTACGTCCATTCCATCGCGGGGCCATCGGGCAACCTCCGAGCAGTGCAGGTTATGAATCGTAATCCCGCGCCCCGCGTTAGGATCCGCCGCCGTCGCCACGCGATATTCGCTATCCAACCGTGGGAATACGATCTGACGGATATTGGCGCGCGATGTTATCAGCGCGCCACGTTGCATCGTTTCGGGCAGGTTCTCCCAGAAGCGATGCACAATTTGAAAAATTTCCTCGGCCGATTCCTGATCATGCGCAACCTGCACCGTGATCGTGCCCGGTTGCGTAATCGTCTGTATAAAAAACCTCGCCGCGATATACGTCGTAATTCCCAGTTGCCTGGCCTTCAAGACAATGTTCCGCTTGCTGCATGTTCGCGAGTACTCTTTCTGCGCGCGATTCGCCTTGAGACAGACCAGTTGCCGCGATTTACTGCGCACCTTCAGCAAGCTCTCAATCAGAAAATCTCGAATCGAAAGTTTGTTTTTCGTCGAAAGATCGAGATTTTTCCCTAACTTTCCAAGTAGATCGAGATCGTCGTTTAGGTTTGCCGGTACTAACAACCTTGAACCGCGATCTGCAAACTGCATTTTTACCTCGCATGTCCCAGGTACTCCGGCACGTACGTAAACGATCCGATCTCCCATCCGCTGCCAAATTGGGTTTGATCAATCCCCATTAGGTCAAACTTGTATTCATTACTAAGAACCGCACCTTGATCCACGTCCGGCGAGCCGGCCAGCGGACGAACATCAATGTCCGGCCCCGAAGTCACGTCCGCGAAGTAAGTGGTTCCGGAATTAGGATCCGCAGCCGAAAGATAGTTCACAAGTTGAGTATTCGACATCAGCGTCGCTCCACTTGATTTCAACGCATCCAGCATGACTCCAACCTGGTGCGGAGGTAACTCATTCACGTGCCAAAAGATTCCATAAGGAACGCCCCAAACCGCTGATTTGAATACCAGCGCTTTTAGTTTGTTAGTAAGTTGCGCATCGCTCAGATTTTGAAAGTTAGGCACAATGCCCTGGCTCAAAATATTTTGGATGTTAACCCCAGTCCCCAACACCGTGCTCGCATTAGGCGATGGATCCATGCTTCCCGATCCGCGTGCTCCCGCAAAGCCCGCCGCCACAGTCATCGCCTCCGTAGATGTGTCCTCATAACTTCCCGGATAGACATAGACCCAGCTCCCGGGAATGATCGCCTCAATTTCATTGGAGTACCCAGACTCGCCGGACCCATTTAGAGCCGTCACCACGTAGAACCAAACCTGCTGTGGATTCACCGCGTAATCCACATACGTGGGATTCGGCACCGGCCCCGCAATCTTTGTGTATGGACCTCCACTCGTCGCAGACCGGTAAACGTTGTAGCCGCCCACGTTTGTTTCCGGATTCCACGATAGGACCGTCGAATGTCCCCCGCCTATTCCCGTGAGGTTCAAATTCATCCATGCCTTCGACCACTCGATTTCGTCCGACATCAACCTGGTTTTGTCGGCCACCAGCAAATAGCTGCTAGCTTTAATGTCTTGTGAAGTAACGTCAGCCAGGTCCTCGCTTTTTACCGCCGACTTCATATTTGGGTCCGCCGTTACCGAAAACACGCCGCGCTGGTTGAGCGTGAAAATAAGTCCACCTAACGTGTCCAGCCCCGATGGAACCATGTCCGTTCCCGACGAACTCAGATCCCAACTCACCTGCGCACTTGGATCGCCGGGCGCCGCAATCGTAAATTGCTTGTTCGCAATTGAGAGCGTGGCGCTCGACGCTGCTGTCCCGGTGTATTGAATCGTGAACGCGTTCGGAAACACGAAATACTGATGCGAGACTGAATGACAGTTGAGATCCCATCCCGCGTTAATCCAGGACTGAAACGTCGGAATCAATTGTTCCGAAAGGTCATACCCAGTCACCACGGCGATACTGAGCGGTACGCCTTTCGACTGGATCATCGGCAACAAAGACTCTAAGTACTGATGCGAGCCGTCAATCAGTCCAGGATCGTCATATGTCACCGTAATTCGCGCTGGATATTGCATGAAGCCGCGCACGCTCGGTGGTGTATCCGCCGCAACATTGTGTCCGCCACTGATAGGTCCGGGTGTACCCGTAATGTCAGTCGAAATACCAGTGGCGATGTTATTCGCATAAAAATGACAATATGAATAAGTGACTGCGGCCGTGTTGTCCATCAGCCCGTAGGTTCTGTTTGCGTAGGCCCGGCAATTCTTTAACTCAATCGCTGTTGGCGTACCGTCAAAGCGATACCCAACATAGTTCCGGTGTGCATCGGTGTTGAAGAGATGAATGTCTCCAGGCGTTCCGCTTGGGTGAACATAAAACCCAATCGGCACGGTTGCGTTCGGTACCCGGCTGTCTGCCATCATATTGGCCAGCCAAATATGATCGCTCGCCCCCTGCACTTGAACTCCATATCCGTCGTACCAATCTAACTTGATGTGCTGAATTTCAATATTGCTGACGCCGTTAATGTTGATCACGGCTTGCCCACTCAAAACAATTGGAGTAACGGATCCAAAATGTGCAACCGGGTTTCCCGACGACGCCCACACATATAAATTTTGCGCGACCGGATCGTAAAACCAGTCACGATCATGCGCGAGGGCGCCCTGCGTGCTTTGTGAATTTCCCCACTTGCTTCCGAACCTCACGAAGTTAAGCTGCGAAATTGGCTGCGTTGCACTTAATGTGATTTGCCAGACGTTCCCCGCCGTATTGGTCCACTGCGAATTGTTTGTCGCGTAATAGCCCGTAAACTCCGGAGGCTGCCCATTCCCATAAGCGTCAAACTTGATAGGATTCCCCACCATCCCACTCGAAGGCGGGGTTAGCCACTCATTCCAAACCGCGTCTCTTTTGAAAAGAATCGCGTCTCCGGGTTGAAAGGTCGAAATGCCAACCTTCAACAATGTTCTCCACGCGCTCTGCGGAGTGAGCCCGTCATTCCGGTTGTTTCCCGCCGGGTCCACGTAATAGGTGGCCGCAGCGGCGCGCAGCGCCAGCAGCAATACACAAGCAAAAGGTTTCATTGGAATCTCTGAATTTGGAATGTCGGTCGAAAATCTAGTGCAGCGAAAACGTTGGAATCGTGGTGGCCGTATATGAATCCGATGGAACTGTGATGGTCGCCGGAAGTGTCCCTCCGGTTGTAACGCTCTCAGCTATATTTCCAGCATAAGTCAATCCTGCTCCGCTATTGCCACCTTCGAGTACGGCGCATGCAGTCGAGCAGCTCGTCGTCAGCACTGCGTAGTACTTCCCAGGAGGTAATTGGGCGCTTGAAGTCCAACTAAGCGTCTTCCATCCAGTCGAAGGCGCGAATGTAGTGCCGGCAGTTGGACCGATGTGTGCCACAACGGTTCCCGAGCTATTCATAATTCCAATGTCATAAGTATTCGCCGTATTATCCGCAGTAGCGACATCATAAGTAACCTGCGTTGTAGTCAGGTTGCAGTACAGCACCACGCCCCAAACCGATGCCTTGTTAGCGGTAACGGTAAAGTTGACCGTGCTGGCCGCATTCTGAGTCGTAAACCAGATTGGGCAAGTTTGTGATTGCACATAGGCGGTAGTCGCAAGTTTCGTGCTGTTGTCCGATGCAGCCGGAGTTGGGGCGGATGGCGTTCCCGTAAACGTCGGAGATGCCAGCGGGGCTGCTCCCGAGATCTGTGCGACTGAGTAGTCTCCGCTCGTCGCCACTACTACCCCATTGCGGCCGAAGACTGAAGTCACTGGTGCGCTACCATTCGCCTGCACTTCCGCGCCAACTAAAATTCCATAGTTGCCCGCGGCTGCATTCGTCGAAAGTAGTCGTCCCAACACCTGTCCGCTAGCCGGGTAGCTGCCACCTGCATCGGTACAGTCTCCCGCCACCAGGCTGCTGATTTGTACATAGTCTCCTGCGGTAGTCGCGCCATCAAAGGCGCACGTTGCCTGCCCGGCCCGCGCAATTTGCGCGCTTCCAGATGTTCCCGCACCGTCCACAACCACCCCGATAACTCCGCTCGTGTCCGTCGTCGCCGCAATTACTGCCGCCGAGGGCGCCCCCGTGGCCTTCGCAAGCTTATTCAGTGTGGTCCCTGTTGTAGTCGCGTTTGGAAGATTTGTCGCCAAAGCACCAGTCGTAGTATCTACATAAGTTCCCGCGTACAGGTGTTTTAACCGCAAAGTAGGTGTCCCTACATCCTTTATATTGTCCGACCATGGCTTGAGGTTGAATGAAGGATCAATCACCCACCGTAACGACCCTTGCAGCCAAAAACCTAAACCTCGCTGCGTTCCACTTCCAAGCGCATCGGACCCCAAGAGGAAGTAGCTGTCGGTGGAGTCATATCCGAGGCGAACCCGCTCGTAGTCGCTTGCATCCGTGCGCGAACCATAAACGTTGAGCGTTTGCGGCGTCGCCCCGTTATATTCTTCTAGTGTGTTTGCGTCGGTGTTAAATACATTGGTCAAACCTAACTGCACAGCTTGGCCGTTGTTGCTGATAACTTTCGGACAATGGCAACTGGAATCAAACCAGAACAGCCCATAGTTGGGGATTCCCGTTGGCGCGGTTGTCTCCGAAAGTTGCATCACACTGGCGGTCCCGCAATTCGCATTTCCATTCGCCTGCACGCCGGTCGCAAAGCTTCCGCTGCATTGAGTTGGAGTTTGCGCCAGCTGTGTCGCCGTATTCGCATTCTCTGTAACGTTGCCGTTAACGTCGAGTTTGGCAACCTCCACCACCGCGCCGGCGTTTTCTGAGACTTGCAATTTCCCACTTGTTCCAAATCCAATCAACGACTTTCCGGATGCTGCCGGGCTCAGCGCGCCAAAGCCCGCTTGGACACTCCACGCCGCGGATCCGACTGTCACAAACGAACTTGCCTGTACTGTGCCGGCTACGCTTAAGCCACTATCCATTTGCACGTTCGTTTTGAATTCTTTCATTCCACTTGTCAGGCGCTCCAGCCAGTTCGTCCCGTCGCCAACATTCCCAATATAGTTCGATAGAGACACCGGGGCGCCAAAGCTTATTCCAACATGCTCCGGACCGCCATCTCCCAGGTCCGCCCCAATAAACGCATCATTCACATCATTCGGAGGACGGTTATTCGCAGTCGCAATGGTCTTCTGGAAGTTTGAGTCTGACAAAGTAATGATGTGTCCGGGCGCCGTACCAACGCAGCAAAAGTTCAGTCTGCCTTTTAAGTTTGTTAATTGGCCGGCATCACTATTTGTTTTAGAGGCAAGCAACAGCGCGCCTTGTTGAAAAAACCCTTGCAACGGCGATGACGAAAAGCAACTCATCCAGATCGGCGTCCAGTTCCCAGCTTGTGGGCAACTGTTGGAGTAGATCGCTGGTCCTGCCGAGCCCATGACTGAAACAACATTTCCACGAACGGTTTGCACCCAGGCTTGAGCGGAGCTTGAGGAATTTGCGGAATCGCCATTACTGCTGAGAATCATAGCTCCCGGCCAGTAGTCAAGAAGAGGATAGTAAGTCTGAGCTGCGACCGTATAACTTGACAATGGTGACTGAGTGTCCGTGAAGGTACACACCCCGTTCACGCACGCTGAAGGCAACACCCCGGTAGCGACTGCGTAGTTGCCCGTCCCATAGGGACCCTGGGGACTTGCGTTACTTGGTACGGTAGTTCTGAGCAGGTCATAGCTGGTCGCTCCGGCAATCGCGGGTGTGGTAACTGAAATGTTTCCCGATCCATTGGTTGACGCCTGCCCGGCATACAACGGATTACCCGTTCCGAAACCCGAGTTTTGAGGAACGATATAGTAGGAATATACAGTCGCCCCAGTGTTTGCAAAGGAAGGAATAATACCCGTGGGAGCTTGTCCACCGTCCACTTCCAATTGCGATCCCTGCGCGATCACTCCGGCTTGACCGATATTTCCTTTCGGGTTGCTGCAATTTCCCACTTCTTCATAAACATTATCCAATTTCTCGGTACCGAAACCGCCGCGTCGCGTTCCCGTCCGCACACCATACTGTGCGTATCCCTGTATCACGCTATCCGATATTCTCAACGTATTTCCCGACTGCCAGTCCACTCCATTTCCTGAACATTGCAGAGATACATTCATGTTTTTCAGCCATCCAACTGCCGGATAAGTTGCAAAAGGCCCCGGCGCATACACCACGGGGTTACAAACCGTCGCATCACAACGAGTACCGTAACCAAGACTGGTATCAAGCCCATCCAACAGGAAAGCCTCGTCATCATCTACCTGCACATAATTGCTGAACGTCCCGCCGTTCAGTGCCACTCGGGTTGTAATATTGAATATGCGAGCTTTTTGCGAATTGTCTTCAATGAATGGATGGGTTCCGTTGACGATCGTCGGCCTGCCACGCGGGCTCACGAGCGTGATGTCAGAAAATTCATTAGCGCTCGCAGGGTCGCCTAGGAAAATGCAGGAATCATTCATCCAGCATTCCACGATGGATCCAGAAAAATCTATCGTCATATTCGAGGATCGGACCGATACCCGCGCGTAGGCAATGAACTGGCCTGGTGGCACAATGACTTTCCCTGCCTGCGAAGTTCCGAGAGGGTTTGTCGGAATATATCGTGCTCCAATCAATGCTTCTTGAAGCCCGCCCGACGCGCTGCCAATTGTGTATCCCGCGGAGTGCGAGTTGGCAGTGGTGAATTGCAGTGTTCCCGCTAGTCCGTTTCCCGCGCATGTTCCGCCGGTAACTAGCACTGCCTCAGCGGTTCCCGTCCCCGAAATGTATAAGTAATACCAGGGCTCGGTTCCGGTTACTCCAGGAGGACAAACAGACAGGTTCACTGTCACAGCTCCAGCCACACTTAGATCTGTTGCCGGGCTTTGCGACCAACTGAAGTCGCTGGCGTACTTGATCGCTTGCATTCCCCCTGTGAGTCCGGCGCCCGGCCTCGGCTGGTACTTTCCCAACGAAGCCACGTACGCGATCACTTGGTTGTCAGTTGGGGCTGTCGTATCCACGGGGATACCTTGAATCGAAACAGCATTGCTGCTTGTCCCGCATCCTCCCCAGTTGGAATCCCCATGCAGACATACGCTGTTGTTCGCGGTACCATTGCCGAGTTGCCCAGCCGGCACAATTCCTGCTATCAGCCCGGCCTTCACGGCAAGCCCAAGGTCTACGTAATTTTTGTTCGAAGCTTGATTCGGCGCCACTGGATTTCCCGGCAGAGTGAGTGGCCCTGTCATAGTGTCTCCCGCTTTGCTTACGAAATTGCCGGACCCTGATCCAGTCACCGAGCTGTCAACGTAGGCCTTATTCACCGCATCTGTTGCCAGCACCGGCGCTGGCAGGCTTGGCGCTACTGCGAACTGCTTTGCGCCGGTGATGGTTTCATTCCCATTCAGGTGGACCACGGCGGAGTCATTGGCTTTGCCCGCTAATGCAGTGTTTACGAATTGTTCCGTGGCCAGTTGCGATGGCTGTCCCGAAATGCCCGGTGTTGTCCGCACCGCCGCAATGGTCGCAGGAGAAGTCGTGGGGATCGCCCAGTATTCGGTCTTTACCGTTCCGTCGTCAAGTTGGTATACCACGCTATAAAAAGTCCCCGAAGGAGTGGCGCCAAAATTGGGAACCAATTGCACTGAGAGAGCACCACCCGCCCCCAAAGCCACGCTGTTGGTTCCTGCGACGATGGCCTGCCCGCTAGCGGTCGTGAAAGCCGGCCATGAGATCAACAAGGTGCCTCCAGCTGGCGTTCCGTCCGCTCGGTACACTACATCGCTAATTGTGGTTAACGTGGGCGTTTGTGCACTTAAAGCTCCTGATCCCAGAAGAACCCATGCGAGAATCAACGGCAACAAACAAAAAAGCCGTCCTGATGGACGGCTCGCGTCGGACATAACCCCTCCCTAGCTAAATCGTTTTTAAACACACCCGTCTCGCCCTACAAGATGGACAAGACATTTCCAGCTTGCGCAAAAAATCACAAATCATGTGTTGGATTACAAAAAGGACAACCGCGGAACCGCAGCGAACCTGACGCTATCGCTGCAACTCCACTTCCCCTCGGTCACTCATCTGTAGGAAACTTTCCACGCTCTGTACATAAACATCCGCAAAATCCACAACGGGCCGCCTGGCTTCGATAAGCTGCATCGCATCGGCGACATTCCAACCGAGCGAACAAAGTACCGCTAGTGTCATCATTGGCGCGCGGTGCACTCCAGCGGCGCAATGGATGTATACCTTTGTACCTTCCTTGTCCAGCGCCTCAAGCGCAAAATCCACGCCTCTCGCAAACAGCGCCTCGGCCTTCGGTTGGAAGTCATCGTCCGTCGCATTCCACAGAACGTTGATTCCGTATGCCTTCGCAATTGCAGTGTCGTCAAATTCGGCTTGCATATCTATGATGTGCGTGACCCCCGCCTTTGCCACATCAGACATATTCTCATCAGACCAAATCCCGCCGCCCACTGCGATCCGGCCCGTCACCCAAGTCATATCCATCGGAACGATCCTGCGCGCTTTAATGATTTGCGTATCCGTCAAGCGGGAAGCGGTATTTAATCTGCCCAATGCAGAAGACCATCGGCACAGAGCCACTTTCCCTTGACTACCTTTCATTTTACGGCAAGTTCGCTCGCTTCATGAGCAGGAGGACACGATTCTTTGATGACTTTGGTTTTTGACGACCCCAATTCCTGAAAACTGCTTTCTTCGGGAATGCCAAGATTCCGTAACAGTATTTTACTTAGAGACTCCTCCGGGGCTGACTCAGTCCAGACTATCGCCGGAAACAGCCCTGCCATTTCAAACAAATATTTCATGGCAAGATAATTTCCACCTCCGGCTAGTTTCACTACGGACCTTGCCATTTCAAGCGCTTCATTGCCCACGAGCCGGGTAATCTGTTCTCGCACATTAGGAATATCCACCGGCACATCAAGGGAGTATTTAGGTTCTGGGCGCGGTTCTTCCGCCTTCCTCGCCGGTTTTGCTTTTGATCGCTTCCTCGCCTTGATTTGTCTCATAGTCGAAATAAAACATTGGCAAAATAAAAAAAGGAGCGCGTTTTTCGCGCCCCTTTTGAAATTTCTTACTTACAAATCTAGAATATCAGATCGAATAGGGTAAATGCGCCACCATTTTGAACTTTTTATTCACTACTCCCACAATCACTTAACTCATTTGGGGTCGTTTTTGCCTCTTGACAAGATTCTGGAGGATTCGGAGTTGTCTGCGGAAGCCGTCTCAGCAGCCCACCATCTAGGAAGCTTTCGCTGATCCAGTCCAAAACTTCAGGAAAACGCCGGACTAGAGTCCGCCGGCCACAGTTCATCAATCGGGCTGCGTCATCTTGTGAATAGTCTTGCAACACGATCCTCCCAATAAGCTCCCTATCGAATGCACCAAGTTTTTCCAGGACCTTTTCCACATCATGAACGAAAATTACCGCATCCTCGAAAGTTGATACCCGATAAGACGTCACTCTCGTGCGAAAAAATTCCCGCCCCAAAAGCGACGGGAGTCGCCCAACCTCGATTGACAGGCGCATGTATCGCCTCAGTATTCCTACGGTGCGATCACGATAGAGCCATAAATCCGATCCGGGAGCGATGAATTGTTCATCCGAGTCAGGTAGCGGCGCCTCCATTGCCGCGACTACTACGTTCTCAACCACCTCAAGTTCCACAGGCACGACAACCACAGCCGCGACGGGTTCCACCAAAGCAATTGTTGTGACCATCATGCATTACCGCCTTCTCCGGAGATAATCACGACTCTCGGACCTGAAATTCCATCCTTCTTGTGATTGCCTGGCAGGCGCGGAGGGCTTTTTCTTCGGCTAGAAGACTCAACATCTGCCATCTCAATCGCACACGAAGCACAGTATATTTCTCCGCTCCCAAGCTGCCGAACCCATAATCCTCCGCACCTTTCGCAATATTTAAGTTCCAGCTGAACGATGTTGAACTCCTCTAAATCCATGATTGCCTCTTTTTCTCGTCAGTGGGGCCATGCATTAGCCAAGGCTCGGTACTGACGGTTAACGGCAGTTCTCGCGGACACGACTGCCAGCGCCAACAAAAAAGGCCCTGCGCCGATTTCTCAGCGACAGGGCCCGTTTCTATACGGAGTACCTGGTGAATTATTTAGTTTAAAAGCTCTTGCCTATACTTCAGCTCCGGATGGCTACGCCTGCGGCGGTTGCCGAAAATAGCCTTCCTCATAGCCCGACTTCAGCACCTGCCCATTCTGCACCTGGATGCTGACTTTGCCCGTAAAACCGATCTGCCGCAACAACTTCTCCATCGAAGACGAAAGAACTTCCGCGTATTTCATCTTACGGCGAAATTCCACGAAATTGCTTCCGTCTTCTTCGGCGTGCCCTTGATCCGGCTTAAGAATGCTTGTCATTATGATTCCTCTGACGACTAAGTTATAACAGGATGCCAATCCTATAGCTCGCGGTTTATGCCGTCAACATGATGACTATGCATTTGACACAGAGAAAGGAGAAACGATAATGTCGGAGAACCGTGACGGGGCGAGTTATTCAGAACTCAGAACAGACGATTTGGCGCAGGTAGAAGCGTTCCTGCGCCAGTGTGCCGACAAATTGGAGTCACACCAAATAACCCTTCGCAAGGTGAGAGGCCTCTTCGTGGCGGATTGCTCGTCTACGGAAGAGCCTTCTATTTAAAGTGCTCATTGCTAGTTATATGTTGGGCCGCTCTAATGAGCACGAATCGGACATGGTGACTACAGTGGTTGCAAGGTGGAAAGTGTTTGCCGAATACGCAGGTCACCTCATGTTCGGCGGCATGCTGAGAGTCGTGAACTACCTTGTAAATTCCAGACCGCTTGACTTCATCTCCGGGCTTCAATTCTGGCATGATTCGTCTCTTTTCTGGGGAAGGCAGACGTTATATCACGAACGCAGCCCCTTAGTGAGCTTTGCGTTTCGGCAGCAAAATGAGCTTGATGGATAGGGGCATTTTGTGGCCTGTGACTTCGTAGTAGATGCGCTCAATGGGAGTTTCAACACGGGGCCTAGGGTTCATGACGGCCACCTCAGAGCGGACGGGCGGATTGTACTACGCCGGGATCGGGGCGCGAGATGAAAAGTTCCCGTGGCGGGAAGCACACGTTACTGCCATTAGTTTTTGTTTGGTGGTATAACGGAGTGCGAAGGGTGGCGGAGGCTGGGTGAGTCGAACACCGTTCCGTGGCGGAACTGCGGTTTATAAGACCGCTTCTGGTACCGACCAGTCAGCCTCCGCGCCCTGAAATATTAATGAAATAAAAAGCGAAAGTGCACAGAAAACGGGCGTTAGATTGTGGAGAAACTGTGCAGGACGAAAATTGCCTGTGGAAGCAAGGGGAAAAAGCATCAAAAAAGGGGCATCCGTGAAGAAAGAGCACGTCAAAGTAGATAAAAAGGCCTTCGATAAGATTCTAGGGAAGTTGATTCAGAGCAAGCCTGTAAAGAGATCCGGCAAAAACTAGCACGTATGGGACGCTATGAACGCTTCGATTTCAGCGTGTTTGACTCCCGCTTGCGCAAGAGAACTCCGCACAAATTCATCTTCCAATTTGTCGCATTTGTGAAGAGTGATGTAGTGGGTACCACCTTTCTTGCGAAAGATATGGACCCGCCTAGTTTCTGATTTTAAGGTGTAGTCAAGCTCGCGAATTTTATTGAGGAAGGTGTCGCGACGAACCATTAGCGTTGGCCAGCTCCGGAACGAAGAAAAACGGCACATCAAACCGCACGTTCTCCGGGTCTTCCGGGACACGGCCTTGCACGGCCCATCCGTGGTCACGCAAGAATCTGTCCAACTCATTAGAGCTAAGAAGATCGTGAAAAATAGTATTTAGGACAGCCGAAGTGTCCTCCATCAAGTCCGCCCACGTTTCCGCTTGCAGGGTGAGCTTCAAGGGATCACAGACTGCGACGTAGTTTCCACCTTTGCCAATTGTGTATCGCCACTGCAAATTGGCATTGATGCGAACGCGCGCTTGACCAACCTTTTGCATGATTTTTAGATGCTCCTAAATAGGCAATGTTTCGTACCACTTGACGGCACCCATTGTCAAGATCACTCAGGGGTTAGGTCAAGCTAAAAAACGTCAAAACGTACCAGACTTTGGGGGAAGGGCCTAGAACTCGGCACTCCGAGAGGAACCAGTCAGGCGGCCTACAGATATTCTATCGACGGGAAGTACCGTAGGACAAGGTACACCAAAGGGCCCTGGCGGTCCTAAGTGACTGAGTACGATGAAGATAGCGGTTATAAATTGTTTACGCAGGCCGCACGAAAGGCGTGAAAGCGGTCTCTTCGGTTAGCTTCGCGTAGGGGAAGCGCCTTCCCTCGCGCCATCCTGCTCACCGTTTGCTCAAAGATCTCTGCATCTTCCCGGCGATTGAACCGATAGCCAAATTCGTTGAGATACCTTTGAAGATGCTTTATGGAGACACTGTGGAATGAACCTATCAGGCCACGCTTTAGCAATGAGAAAGCAGATTCGACAGTATTAGTGTGAACTTCTCCGCGCACGTACTCTCCGCGACTGTGGCGGATTTTGCTGTGCTTCGCTTTCATGAATTGCGTGAGTCGGAAATTGTAGGCTCCGGCATCATCCGTCATGATCTTGGCGACTCCACGGTCCACGTTCTTTGCAATCGCTTCGTAGAGTGTGCCTTGCTTCGCATCTTGGATTTGAACTAAACGCAACGGCCCACCACGTTGCCGGATGCCGAGCACGATGTCTTTGTTTTTCAGCTTGCGCTTGTGGCCGCGCTGTTTTCCGCCGATAATAGGTCTCATCAATTTCGACTACGCCTGTGAGCTTTGGGGCGTCGCATCAAGCACGGCCTCCCTGATTCGATGCGCGAGATACCAAGCTGTTCGGTAATTGCAGGCTAGATGCCGGGAGAGTTGCAAGGCGCTCATGCTCTTCTTCGCATCCACGAGCAGAGCAATTGCCATGAACCATTTTGACAGGGGCAGGTGGGAATCGTGGAAGATGGTTCCGTTAGTTGCGGAGAACGAGACTTGCAGGACTTCTCTAAGCACTGATAGACCTGTGCGCGTTTATTCTTCGACTTCGATTTTCGGGTGATCTTCGATACTTCCTTGGCTCCGCAGACGGTACAACGCACTCCATCCGGCCAACGTGATTTCTCAAGGTAGGTTAGGCATTGTTCGTCACTCGCAAAAGCTCGCGTTACGTCTATCAGTTTCATAGCTGATCCTTTGCGGCGCGAATGTGAAAACGCATCTTGGCAAAAACACCTAACGATTGCGAAGTGCTGAGGCTACGAAGCCCATTCATCCACGTTCCGACTTGCTCAATTATTGGCGGTGTCCGCTGCATCGGTTCAGCAAGCGCGAACCACGGCTCAAAGCAGTTCGGGCATTTTCCTGACAGGCGTTGCTGGACAGTAGCTATCGGATATAAAACTTTAGCGCTGCATTGGCTATTCTGGCATTCAAATTCCACGCCTGTTATATCGCTAAGATCAATCACGGTTCTTGTTTCTGTGACCATGTGCAAATCTTATACTTGACAGGCTTCTGTGTCAAGTGCATAATCATCCGCAAAACCCTGTGGTCGCGCATTGAAGAAGGCAATCTCACTGGCCTTGGGCTGGCACAGCAAACCGGATTCAAACAGGCGCACATTTCCAACTTCCTCAACCGCAAGCGCGGGCTAAGCATTGACGGCATGGATAAAGTAATGAACGTGCAGCGGCTTTCCGTCCTCGATCTGCTTGATCCGGCCGAAATCAATAAACGCGCCAGTATCCCCCCCCCCAGTGACGACGAGTTCGAGAACGTCCTTCTCGTGGACGACAACGTGGCAGCCTCTTCTCCCCTTCTCATGAGCCGGCACGTGAAAGACATGCTGAAGTTCAAGAAAAGATTCCTGGAAACGCTTCGCCCCAAAATGGAGGGTTCGCGGGAGGATTGGGAACGCTTCGTTTTGATTCGCGCCAGCGCTCGCGAAGGAATGAGCATGTATCCGCGGCTGCTTCCCGGTGCGACAGTTCTTATTGATCGCCACTACAACTCGCTCAAGGCATATCGCAAGGGCGAGACTAATATGTATGCCGTAAACAAGTTGCAAGCTTGTTCTCTTAAGTACGTTGAATTAGCTGGCAACCACTTGATTTTGCGCCCGCACAACACTGCCTACTCGGTAGAAATTATTGCGATGGCGGAGGGGAAAAAAGCCGCGGATTACCTCATTGGGCGCGTCTGCTACGTAGGCATTGAAACCTGAGAGCCTCGGCCTTCTTCATGTCCAGCTTTGCAGGACTTTCTGCAGTATCCCCACGCTCTCGTCAAGAATTGCCATTTCGTCTCGCGTCAGCTTCTTGAGTTGGCTGGCGAGATAGGTAATCCTGCGGCGGCGACCTTGCCTCATCAGCTTGGTCCCCTTCGGTGTCGCCAGAAGTTGAACTCGTCGCCCATCCATTGCATCCCTCACCCGCTTCACCAGTCGGGCGCGCTCTAATCCGGACACAATCCGGCTCATCGTTGGGGGTTTCACTTGCTCCGCCGAAGCTAACTCCCCGATCGTCATTGCCCCGGCAAACACGAGGACGGATAATGCTGAAAGACGAGCTGGCGCTTGCGCCATCGTTGCGTCCTGCTTGCGCACTCTGCGCAGAAGGTGAATAGCTGCTGAGTGCATCCGGTCAGCCAGTTCTTCGCGAGCTTTACTCCGCCGATGTTTTTGCCCTTGCATTTTCTTTTAAATTATAGTTAGCTATGCTAACGATATTGAGAACCCAGGAGATGGTTGCATGTCCTCTTCAACCCTTGGAATTGCACGGATCATTCAGATTGCCATCAATGTACATGATCTGGAGCGCGCCACCGGTTTTTACCGCGACACGCTTGGCTTGCAATTTTTATTCAGCACCGGCGCTATGGCCTTTTTCGATTGCGGCGGAGTGCGCCTGATGCTGACTCGCCCGGAAAGCCCCGAACTGGACCACCCTAGTTCGATCCTATACTTTGCCGTCCCGGATATTAACCGCGCACACCGTCAGCTAATGGACAAAAACGTTACGTTCGAAGACTCCCCTCATTTGATAGCCAGGATGCCCGACCATGACCTTTGGATGACTCATTTTCACGACAGCGAACAAAACCTGCTTTCCCTCATGAGTGAAGTTTCACACAAATCGTAGAGCTAGCCGTTACCGCCCGTCGTGAAACCGCCCTAGCCTGCACTCGGTGATTCCAGTATTCTTTCTATTACGATGGAGGACTCTATGGATCAAGTACCCGGCATTATCGCAGGCTCCCGCCGCAACGAAGATATCGCGCTCGACCTCATGAAGTTCATCGCGATGACGACCGGATACGGCCGCACCACCTCTTCAGGCGTAGGTTTTCAGGGTACAGGCGCTGCCGCTAAACCCGAAGAATACGCCGGTCATCTGCTAGACCTTTACGGAAAATGCCTGGCCGCCATTCAATCCGGAAAATAGCGCACCTCCCGCTCGCCGCAAGTACGATTTGATCTGTGTCCGGAAATCGTGCGCAAGCTCTATGACCTGCTCAAACTTTACCGGCCAGCCATTTCCTCAATGAAAAAGCCGCAGCTGGCGCTGCGGCCTAACTCCCACAACTTCACAGTGAACGGCATTCTTACCTGCGGCGTCCGCCCTTCTTCCCCCAGACTTCTTTTTCGTGGCTTTCTTGTTTTTTGGGGACCGCTTAGATGACCCCCCTCCAGATTTCTTTCCCGAACTCCTCTTTGGAGCTTTTCTCCCCGAAGGCTTCTTGGCCGATTTTTTAGCTGATTTCTTTGCCGGCTTCTTTGCCTTCGACCTCGAAGACCCGCCGCCTCCCCCCGATTTCTTACCCGACGACCGTCCGCTTGGTTTCTTCCCAGACGAAGAAGGCTTGGACGATCCTCCGTCTCCTGACCCTCCACCTGGCCTTGATGGGATTGATCCCGATGAAACAGGTTCTGACTCGAGCCGCCGCCAGACGGCACCTCGGCTTCTTCTTCCTCCTCCTCCTCTTCGTAGTCCTCTTCTTCTATCGTATCGCCGTAGGAGCCGGGTTCGCTGAATTCGTCGCCTTCGTCATCGCGCATATAGAATTTCTCTTCCAAAGTCATTTCTCCTCCTGATTTCCGGCCCCTCTTCGGCGCCGGGGCTGCGCAAACAATTACATTGCGCTACTGAAAATAAAAAGACAACCAAAAACTTGAACGGCGCGCGATTATAGCATGGTCATCAATCTTCATCGCACGAACTCGTCGCGGACCAGTCCGCGCAAAAACGTTTGTTAACGTTTGGAATCACCCAGGAAGAAAAGAGTTGTTTATTGCCACATGGATCGCGACAAAACTTAGTCGTTACGTCTAATCAGAAGAATCATTCCCGGTCGAAGTGTTGCGACATTTCGATTGCTCTCTTTAATCGCTTCCACGGTGGTGTTGTATGAGTTGGCGATGGAGTAAAGCGTTTCCCCCGGCTTCACTGCATGCCGCACTTGGCGAGTCTTCGGTGACTTCGATAACGTCTTATGATTCATAGGTTTGGAACTCGCTTCCGTCGGGCTAGGACTAACCGGCAAGTGTACATACAAAATCCGACGCCCTTGAAGGCCGTTACCCTTGAGCCGATTCCAGCGTCGCACAACTGCCGGTGAAAGGCCAAAATTATCGGCCACCGACTGCACGGTGTCGCCCTCCGCACTCTGTAAACCGTGAGGTGTTTCGCATACGCTTGCACACCCTCTCCAGCAGCATGCCGCCCTGGGGCAATCGGAATAATTAGTTTTGCTTCGACCGTTGGATTCGCGCCAGTCTCCAGACTATTCGCCTTCGCAATCGCACGGCCTGTGGTGTGATATGCACGCGCAATGGAGAGCAAGTCCTCTCCGGGAGCGACCGTGTGATAGCGCCACCATACCCGCATATCCTTCGGAATGGCGTTTATCGCGTCGAGATATTGGGATTCCGTGCCAACCGGCAGCTTGAGGGCGAATTCCTGATCCTTTGGCGTCACCAATCGAATCAGACTGGGGTTTAAATCCTCAAGCACCGCCGCCGGAACGCCCAGACACTCTGCTACCAATCGCAGATCAACCGCATAGTTAACTTTGACCGTATCGTACGGAACCGGTTTGTCGGGGATCAGGCCCTCCAATCCATACTGCGCCGGGTTCTTCGCCATGATTGTTTCAGCAAGAATGATTGGTACGTAGTTCCGAGTTTCCTTCGGCAAGACATTTCTCTTGTAGAGTTCCCAGAAATCTGCATAGCCCGTCCGTTTCACCGCACTTTGCACAGTTCCAGGCCCGGAATTGTAAGCAGCCATCGCTAGATACCAGTCGCCGAACTGGTTATAGAGGTCTTTCAAGTGGCGAGCGGCGGCCCGGGTGGCTTTCTCCGGATCCTGACGATCATCCACCCACATGTTTCGCTCCAACCCATATCCTTTTCCCCGCGACGCCATGAACTGCCAGATGCCACGAGCCCCTACTCTCGAGAGTGCCAGCGGATGGAATCCCGATTCCGCCTGAGCCAGATAAATCAGGTCCTGTGGCACCCCCTCATCCTTCAGTGTCTTGCGGATCATTTCCTGGTACCGCCCGCTGCGGACCAAAGCGTGTTCCAGCGTCCCGCGTCCACGATTCGAAAAATAGTTGATATAGCCCGCAACCGGGTCCGTGAGCATTAATGGCAAGTCTGAATGGGTGGCTTTAATTTCCGCCGCGGCTTGCGCCTTAATATTGGGATCTACCGGAGGCGTTACTTCATTCGCCTCATCAATCGGCGCAGGCTCGGCCTTCTGTTCGGGAGCGGCCTCCGTCGGCTTTGCTGTCTGCAAGTTCAAGTCGTTCAATGCCTGATGAATGCGCACTGACTCTTCCTGCAACCTCGGATCAGGTTGCGCATCCTCGACCGCCTGCCCGGTACCCTCGGCCAAAATCGTGAGTGCGCGATCGAAGTTCGCCTTGGCTGCATCCGCGTTCCCGGCTTTGACGTTTTCCTGCCCAGCCGCATACTCCTTCTCCGACCCTGCAATCACATCTGCAACAGGATCGGGTTTTACAACCGGGGCGGCAGGAGAAACTATTGCAGGCGCGGGTTTCGATTGTGAAGGGGCTTTCGTGGCTACAGGAGCTTGGGCCGTAAGTGGCGCCGGGTTCCGTTCTGCGGGAGGCTGTGCCGTTACCTGCCGTCGGGAACTACACCCCGCGTTGGCAAGAATAAGCGTGAAAACTAAGCCGATGAAAACAAAAACCTTCCTAATCTCCATGTTTTCCGCTACTTGTCTGTCGCCGTCAACGTTGGTTAGCAAATCCTACTACCCGACTTTTGATGGGTCAACGACCGATTCCAGCTAAGCTCATTACTTTGGGGCGGAAGGCAAATGTCCTTGCGCCCAGCTTTAATAGATAAAACGGGCACTCGCTTCCTTACATCAAAGAAGTGTTCAAAGACAGGAGCAACAGTATGCCAACCACACAACAGTCGAAATGCGCCCATCCCCAATGTACTTGCCCAATTTCTGAAGGCCAGGAATATTGCAGCCAAAATTGCGCCAACTCCGCCAGAAACAATGAGGTGGACGTCCAAAGCAAGTGCTCATGTGGACATGCCGGTTGTAAGTCGGCTTCGAAGGCAGCATAAATTACAAGGTCAGTCCCGGCTCGGCTCCCCGCGAACTGAAAACCGAGAACTGAGAACTGCCTCTCTGGACCCCCCATGGGAAGCGCGTCGGCGGTTTCATTCGCCGCGAACTTGTCATCTCACTAACACAACGCGGTAGGATCGTGCGGGTACAGGGCGGAATTTCCTGAAATTTAAGTCTTTGCATCCGTGGATTCTTCAGCAGAATCCAAAGACGCTATGAAAGCCATTCAGGTAAATCAACCGGGCGGCATCGAGGCTCTTCAGATCGCCGATCTGCCCATTCCCCAGCCCAAGGAAAATGACGTAGTAGTAAAGATTGGCGCCTCGGGAGTGAACTTCATAGATATCTATCAGCGGGCAGGACGCTACAAACTGCCACTTCCCTTCGTGGCCGGCCAGGAAGGCAGCGGCTCGGTCATAGCCGTCGGTGCCAAAGTGAGCGACATCAAAATTGGTGACCATGTTGCATGGGCCGGAATCCAGGGTTCCTACGCAGAATATATCGCGGCGCCCGCAGATCGCTTAGTGCCAATACCATCGGGTGTGGACGATCGCACCGCAGCGGCAGTGATACTGCAAGGCATGACCGCACACTACCTCTCTCACGACACCTACCCGCTGAAGCGAGGCGAGACAGCCCTGGTCCATGCCGGGGCTGGCGGAGTGGGATTGCTGCTGGTGCAGATGGCGCACAACATCGGTGCTCGTGTAATCAGCACGGTTTCAACTGAAGAAAAGGCCAAACTGGCCAGAGAGGCGGGCGCGGACGAAGTCATCCTATACACGCAGGTTGACTTCGAATCAGAAACGAAACGCCTGACCGGCGGGAAGGGCGTGGATGTCGTCTACGACAGTGTGGGAAAGACCACCTTTGAAAAGGGTCTGAATATCTTGCGTCCCCGAGGATACATGGTCCTGTTCGGTGGTTCGAGCGGTGCGGTGCCGCCATTCGACCTGATTCAATTGTCTCAAAAGGGATCGCTCTTCGTAACCCGGCCAACACTCGGACATTACGTCCTTACGACCGAGGAATTGCGGAAACGAGCGAGCTCGGTCTTCGACATGATTGCCGCCCGCAAGCTCAAGGTACGAGTAGGGCATACATACCCGCTGCCCGAAGCAGGGTTGGCACATCGAGACCTCGAAGGTCGTAAAACCACCGGGAAGTTACTATTGCTGCCGTAAGAAAATGCAGCGGTTCACTCTCGTATCGAAGTTGAGGCATCCGCGTTCTGCCCCGCGCATTATCGGGTGCCGTCTGTTGGCCCGACTCCCCAAACCGGACTTGTGACACCGATCTTCTCGAAACCCGAAACGATCGCTTTGGCTCGAGGTATCGCATTCTTCACAGATGGCAATGATAGAGAGGCATCATGACTGGCAATTTTGTCCCAGATCTCCGTAACCCAAATGGCATTTTCGTCAGCGGAGTCTTTCGCGACAATGTAGCTGAAGCACCCCGGCATGTTAGCTGCGCTGTCCTTCAGTATTCCGATCAACTCTTCTCGCCTTCCGGGAATAACTGTCAGCCTCACGATTAATCCATACATAAGCCCCCTTCGTAGAAACGAGAGTACGTCCGTGCCCGCTCAGGTGTTCCAGAAATTTCTGCCGCTCTCGAATAGATTCACTCATGGGACGGACTCCTGATGATTGGCTCTGTTCACAAAATCAAAGCTACGACCCGACCTCAACGTCCGCCACGACGACCTCTGCACTTTCTCGAATTTTTAGGAGCTTATCCGCCATTGCGAATTTTAATTCTTCGATCCCTTTTCCTGTCACCGCAGAAATAGGATACAAGTCCATCTTTTGCTTTTTGGCATACTTTTTCAGCTTGGCCAGTTTCTCTTTATTTGCGACGTCAATCTTCGATGCCACGAGGATAGCCGGCTTTTCGTCGAGCTTTCCACCAAAGCTCTGCAACTCTTTCGTGATTACCTCGACATCTTTCACTGGATCAGGCCTTCCGCTGTCATCGGAAACATCCACCATGTGAGCCAGCAACCTTGTGCGCTCGATATGACGCAAGAATTGCATCCCCAACCCAGCCCCCAAGTGAGCACCTTCGATTAAACCGGGAATGTCCGCAACCACAAAGCTCTTCTCGTCGCGCGCCTCGCCGACGACAACCACTCCCAAGTTCGGCTGCAAAGTCGTGAATGGATAATCAGCCACCTTCGGACGCGCAGCAGATATTCGCGAAATTAAAGTGGATTTGCCAACATTGGGATACCCGACCAGCCCAACGTCAGCGAGGAGTTTCAGTTCGAGGCGGAAAACACGCTCTTCTCCCGGACGCCCGTCTTCATGCTCTCGCGGCGCTTGATGCGTCGAGGTCGCGAATCGCGCATTGCCGCGCCCGCCGCGACCGCCACGCGCGACCACAATCCGCTCATCGGGACCTGAAAAGTCGTGAACTATCTCGCCCGTGTCGGCATCGTAAACAATCGTGCCTACGGGAACCTTAAGCGTAATTCCTTCGCCTTCGCGTCCCTTCTTGTTCGAACCCTCCCCGTGCCGCCCGCGCTGCGCCTTGTATTCCGGATTGAAGCGAAAATGTACCAATGTGTTATGCCGTTCGCTGGATTCCATGACAATGTCGCCACCATCGCCACCATCGCCACCCGAAGGCCCGCCCCGCGGCACAAACTTCTCCCGCCGGAACGCCAGACACCCATTGCCGCCATCCCCTGCCTTCACCCGAATTGTCGCCTCATCAATAAACATAAGTTGTCAGTGGAGCGACGGGCGTCCTCGCCCGTCAAGCCGAGCAAAGCTCGGCAGCTCTCGCTATGAGCCGCATTGGGGATAGCCGTCGGCTGTCCCGGACGGGCGAGGATCCCCATCTCTCCACCGTCCAAATTATAAGACCAAACAAAAAAGCCTCGACCAAAAGCCGAGGCTGCCGGCTGCTCACGCAGCCCTAACTTGGATTTGACTATTCCGCGTCCAGCGGCTCGACCATCACAAACTTCCCCATCTCCCCACGATCTTTAAACTTGATCCGTCCACTGATCTTCGCGAATAAAGTGTCATCGCTCCCTCGTCCAACATTCAAGCCAGGCTTCACCCGTGTCCCACGCTGCCGGACAATAATTGTTCCACCAGGAACAATCTGGCCACCAAAAGCCTTAAATCCAAGCCTCTGCGCGTTTGAGTCGCGACCGTTTCGTGATGTTCCCTGCCCTTTTTTGTGTGCCATAAAATTAATCCCCTAAAATTTTGTCATCCCGAGCGCCGCGGATGGTCCTCAGGAACCATCCCTAGTCGAGGGACCTGCTTTTACCGCTTCTTCTTCGGCGCCGACTTCTTATGCACCGCCTTCTTAGCTACCGCCCTTTTCTTGGCGTGACTATGAGCCGCAGCGTGCGCCTTAGACTTCACCGCAGCGTGAGCCTTGACGTGGTGTTCCTCATCCACAGGCGTCACCTTCTTGAGCTTAGGTTCTTTCTTCGGCAGCTCCGGCGCCTTAAACGTTTGCCCATCAAACCCGATCTCGGTAATCCTGACGGCCGTATATCCCTGCCGATGTCCACGCAGTTTCTTGTACTGTTTCTTGCGCTTGTAATGGAAGACGAGGATTTTCTTCGCGCGGCCCTGCTCAACGACTTCGCCAATCACCGAAGCCCCAGCCCCCGGGCGCCCAATCTGTCCCTGCTCGCCGGACACAGCCAGCACATCGCCAAATTCAATCTTGCCGTCTTTTCCATCGCCTTGATTTTCCAGGCGAATCACATCTCCGGGCGCCACACGGTACTGCTTTCCACCGGCGCGGATGACCGCGTACATACTCATGCCTCCATCAAAATCACCCATGGCGCTCTCTAACCCAATGCAGAGTCGCGATCCCAGGGAACTCCAAATTGTTCGTGCTTGCTGCTCTCCGCCTCGCCCTCAATTGGCAAATCCGCGGGCGGATCCAGAACGGAACCCGCAGCTACAGGCAAACTCAACTAGTTTATCGTGAGGAAGGAAGGTCGTCAAACAAAGTCCAATCTTGGAAGAGCCTACGGACATCGTATCCCCCTGGCGATGTTGAAATGTATGAGCGGGAAACGAGGTGAGGAGCTGGGGAATCGTCTGAAAAATGAATGTTGAACCAAGCCGCAGCAGTCGCGGCGGTGGGAAAGTGGGAAACGCGCAGCGTTTTCCAAGGCGGCTTCATCGCCATCTTTTCCACCGCCGGGTGCAATCGGACCTTACAATGCGGCGGCCATGTCCGCCCCAACTCTCATTTATAAAATCTCAGCCCCTGGCAGACCGTCGAGCAACTGCAACCTCGCTTGCCCTTGCAACTCTGCTTGCTTCCGCCCGTGTTTTTGGATTGCTACTTGAACGACTCCGGGGGTTACGATCACCCTAGGCTTCCCTAGAAATTCGATGAATGCGGGTAGTCGAATGTAATCTTTCGCGAAGGGAACGGGAAAAGCCGTTTCTGTGGAGATCGGCGATCGTTTTTTCAGTCTGCGACCGTGCTTCGAGAAAAGCCACTCCGCGATAAACTGATCCTATGCCGATCAAGGATGGTACTCAGCGATTCTCATCTCGCGTAGGGAACTACGTTCGCTATCGGCCTGGATACCCACCGGACATTGTCGAACTCTTGGAGAGTGAATGTGGCTTGACTGCCGGTTCCATGGTTGCGGATATCGCTTTTGGCACTGGAATCTTCAGTCGCCTGCTTCTGGAAAATGGCAATCGCTTGATCGGTGTGGAACCGAATGACAACATGCGCCAGGCGGGGGAAGAATTCCTGAGACAGTTTTCGCGATTCACCAGCGTGAGCGGAACCGCCGAAGCCACAACTCTACGCGACAATAGTGTTGATCTCATCATCGCTGCGCAGGCGGCCCATTGGTTCGATCCCGAAAAAGCGAGACGTGAATTCATGCGCATCCTCAAGCCCGAAGGATGGGCCGTTCTTCTCTGGAACGATCGCCGAACGGACTCGACTGAGTTTCAGCGCCAATACGAACAGCTTCTAAAGAAGTATGGGACTGATTATGAGGAAGTGCGGCAGCGCGGCATGACCCTCGCCATCGAGGGTTTGTTCGCGGGTTCATCTTTTCAAACCCGTGAGTTCGAATATAGCCAGACGTTTGACTATGCGGGTCTCGAAGGCAGGCTGCTATCTTCTTCCTATGCGCCGCAGCAGGGTGAACCCCAGCACGAACCCATGCTGGCCGAGCTACGCAGGATTTTCGACGCGAATCAAGTGAACGGCCGGATTTCGTTCGACCACGATACCCGTGTTTATTACGGGCGATTGGGATGACGCGAATTAAGAAGAATGCTTTGCCTGACGAGAAGAGTCTTCACATGACTCCGGAGGAATTTCGTAGTCATGGCCACGCCGTCGTTGACTGGATCGCCGATTACTACAAGAACATCGAGTCTTATCCAGTTCTGTCGCGCGCGCAGCCAGGAACCATTCGCGCTTCTCTTCCTGCCGCTCCCCCAGCCGACGGCGAGGCTTTCGAAACAATCTTGAAGGATGTCGAGAAGCTTATTCTGCCGGGGATCACGCACTGGCAATCCCCAAACTTCTTCGCGTTTTTCCCCTCCAACACTTCGGGTGCTTCGCTTCTCGGAGATTTTCTTTCGTCCGGACTGGGAGTGCAAGGCATGCTTTGGGCGACCAGCCCAGCTTGCACGGAGCTAGAGACACACGTTCTTGACTGGCTGGTCGCCATGCTCGATCTACCAAGTAAATTTCTCTCAACCAGTTCCGGCGGCGGCGTAATCCAGGACACAGCTTCAAGCGCCACGTTGTGCGCATTGCTGGCAGCGCGTGAACGGGTGACCCACTTCAACAGCAATCGCAGAGGCTGTGATGGCAGACTGGTCGCCTACACTTCATCTCAAGCTCACTCCTCGATTGAAAAGAACGTCCAGATTGCGGGCATAGGCCGGGAGAATCTGCGGCTAATCAGCGTAGACGCAAATTTTGCGATGGATGCGTCTGCACTTTCGGATCAAATCCGAAAGGATATGGCTGCGGGTCTCACACCTTTCTTCGTCTGCGCGACCGTCGGGACCACTTCATCGAACGCAATGGATCCTCTTTGCGCAAATCGGCCCCATCTGCTGCGAACACAATCTCTGGCTGCATGTTGACGCCGCCATGTCGGGCACGGCCGCTCTCTGCCCGGAGTTTCGTCATATTCATAACGGCATCGAGTATACCGACAGTTACTGCTTCAACCCGCATAAATGGATGTTCACCAATTTCGATTGCGACTGTTTTTATGTGGCCGACCGCAAAGCGCTCATCCAGACTCTAAGCGTGCTGCCCGAATACTTGCGTAATCAGGCCACGGAATCGGGCGCGGTATTTGATTATCGTGATTGGCAGGTGCCGCTCGGTCGCCGTTTTCGCTCGCTGAAGCTGTGGTTTGTGATCCGGCACTATGGAATTGCGGGCCTGCAACACCACATTCGCCAACACGTGGAATTAGCCCAGCAGTTCGTGCACTGGGTTAAAAAAGATGACCGGTTTGAATTGGCAGCGCCCGCGCCTCTGAACTTGGCTTGCTTTCGTCACAAAGGGGGAGACAACGCAAATCAGCAGCTGATGGATCGGCTGAACAGCAGCGGAGATTTATATCTAACGCACACGCGCTTAAATGATCGAATGGCGCTTCGATTTTGCGTAGGACAGACGAATACTCAAAGACGGCACGTGGAAGCAGCGTGGAAGCGAATCCAGGAAGAAGCGGCGAGCCTCGGCGTTTGAAGCGCTTGGATCTTGGTTAAAGAGGAAGAACGAACCGTCCCTAAATTCTCGTCAACTGTTTCAGAATCTGTTTCCCAAGCTTTTGAGCCTCACCGAAAAACTTCTGGTATTCAACGAACAGCCGGTTCAGCTCCAGCGATTTGTCCGCGGTTAATTTCTTTCGCAAGAGCATGTCCCGCATGTGAACGGGATTGGGCAGAATCGCTTCTTCGGCGAGTTCTTCCAGCGCAGTGGAGGGATCGTAGTGGTACATCCCTCGATTTTACAGCGTCTCAGATCATTTCTGTTCCCCACAGGTCGTGCAAATGGATGATGCCTTCCGGTTCCCCTTTCTCACTCACCACCACCAGCGATGTAATTTTCTTTTGTTCCATGCTGGCGAGAGCCGTCCCGGCAAATTCATTCGCCGATATGATGGAAGGATTCCGCGTCATACATTCGCCTGCGGTGAGGTCGAGTGCATCTTTTCCGCGCTGCTGGAGCAAGCGGCGCAAATCCCCGTCGCTGATGACGCCCACTAACTTGCCGCTTTCGACCACGGTCGTCATGCCCAGCTTCTTGCGCGACATCTCATAGATGACGTCGGGCATGCGGGCCTGTGCGCTGACCTTTGGAATATCGTCCCCTTTGTGCATGAGAGTTTCTACTCGCGCGAGACGTTTACCGAGTTTGCCGCCCGGATGCAGGTTGGCGAAGTCTTCCTCTTTGAATCCACGCCTCTCGGCGAGCGACATTGCCAGCGCGTCGCCCAATGCGAGCATCGTCGTTGTGGAAGCGGTTGGTGCAAATCCTATCGAACAGGCCTCTTTGGCGACTGAACAATCTAGCGCGACGTCGGCGGCTGCGGCTAGAGTCGAAGTTTTTGAAACATCCTGCTGGCCCACTTCGTCGCACGTCATGGCTATCAGCTTAAGTTGCAGTCGCTTGATGGTGGCGAGCAAGCGGAGAATTTCTTCGGTCTCTCCGCTGGCGGACAGAGTAATCACGACGTCGCCGGAAACCAACATCCCGAGATCGCCATGGACAGCCTCGACCGGATGCATAAAAAGCGAAGGCGTTCCAGTGGAATTGAGGGTCGCGGCGATTTTACGCGCGATGATGCCACTCTTGCCCATGCCGGTAACGACTACCCGTCCCGCGCAACAATAAATGAGGTTTACAGCCCGGTCGAAGGAGTCAGCCATAGGGCCGGCAATGCGGTCGGCGAGCGCCCGCAGAGCATCTGCTTCAATGCGGACGACATTTTCTCCAACTGATTTCACGAAGAAGTTCTAACCGCCGCGTGCGCTGAGCACGTCGAGAACAATTACGTAGACTCGTCAAACTATTAACGAATTAAACGCCGATTGTTTGCCTTCTAATTTTTGTCAATTGGCGTCTCACGCTTAGAGAATACCTTAACGATGACCTCGGCGCCCTCTGCGTACTCAGCGGTGACTACTACCAGACCCGGCACACATCCGCGCTCACCATCGGCTGTCCGGCCTTACAGCTCCAGGCTTGCTCGAACTCCGGCATATTTTCTACGGTGCCATCCACGCGATATTTGCCCGGCGAATGTGGGTCCACGCTGACCAGCATGCTTTGGAATTCCGGCCGCCGCTTCTGGCACCAGACCCGTCCGAAGCCGAGGAAGAATCGCTGATCGGGAGTGTAGCCATCAACATTTTGAGCGGCCTTAGATGTCGGGTCCTGGGCGATTTCCTTGTGCAGCGCCATTAACGAGATTCGCGCGCCGCCATTGTCGGCCGTGTTCTCTCCGAGGGTTAGCTTGCCATTCAATTTCAAATCATCAACCGCTACGAAACCGCCGTATTCATTGGCGACGCAACTCGCCCGTTTCTCGAATTCTTTTCCATCCTCCGGGGTCCACCAATCGCGCAGGTTACCCTGAGGATCATACTTTCGCCCTTGATCGTCAAAGCCATGCGTCAGTTCGTGACCGATGACCAAACCGATGCCGCCGAAGTTGATGGCATCGTCCATCTCCTTGTCAAAAAATGGGGGCTGCAAAATGCCGGCTGGGAAAACGATCTCATTGAGCGAGGGATTGTAATAGGCGTTCACCGTCGGCGGAGTCATGCCCCATTCGTTCTTGTCTACCGGCTTTTCGATTTTATTCACCTCGCGCTTCGATTCGAAATCATTGGCACGAAGGAAGTTCCCCATCAAGTCACCGCGCGCGATTGTAAGCTTGGTGTAGTCCCGCCACTTATCCGGATAACCAATCTTATTGTTAATCGCGGCCAGCTTGATGTGCGCCTGCTTCTTCGTCTCGGGAGACATCCAGGTGACGTTGTCAATATCTTCTCCGAGGGACTGCTCGAGCGCGACCACCATCTTGAGCATCCGTTGCTTGCCATCAGTGCCGAAGGTGAGTTCGACATATCGTTCTCCCAGGGCTTCGCCAAGTGCATCATCCGTTGCGCTGACGCAACGCTTCCATCGGGGCTGGATTTCCTCTTGCCCCGTCAAATTGTGCCGATACTGAAAGTTCGCTTGAACGAAGGGATCAGAGAGCCATGGAGCAGACAGGCTGAGGAGATGCCAGCTTGCGTATATTTTTAGCGCATCCAGCGACTCAGAATCGAGAATGCCATTTAACTTCTGAAAGAATTCCGGATTGCGAACGTTAAGCGAGCTGAAATTTGGAGAACCCACCGCCTCGAAGTACTGGTTTAGGTAAAGATTGGGGGCCAGCGTGCGAATCTGATCGCGCTCCATTTTATGATCGCGGTTCTTGGGATCGCGCCGAAGTGTCCGATCCATTTCCGCATTCGCCAAGGCAGTTTCAATGCGCAGTACGATGTGCGCGGAGTCCGACGCCTGTTGCGGCGATTGCCCATCGAGGGTAAAGAGCTGGGTCGCGTAATCGAGGAGATGTTTACGCATCTCGACCATTTTTGGAGTAGTGCTGATGTAATAGTCGCGATCGGGCAAGGTCAGGCCGCTCTGATCCAGATTCGCGATGTCCATGCCCGCATTATGCAAATCGGGGCTTGATCCGAAATCGAAAAAGCTGTTCGTGCCAATCAGATGATCATGAGCAATGACGTCAATCAGTGCTGCTTTATCTTTGACTTCGGCGACTCGATCAAGCTCCGGTTTTAGCGCTTCAATTCCTTTCGCATTCACTGTCTTCTCGTCCATGCAGGAGCTGTAGAAATCTCCGATCTTCTGATCAATAGAATTGCGCGCGGCGGCGTCGCCAGAAACTTTCTCCAAAATGCCCCGCATAATTGCCTCATTGCGCTCCCGCAGATCAGTGAAACTGTCCCAACCTGATTGGTCCGGCGGAATCTCAGCCTTCTTGAGCCAATTGCCGCAAGAGTACTGATAAAAATCAACACAGGGATTGACCGCCTTATCTATGTTGTCAATGCTGAAACCCTGCGGAAGGTCGCTATTTGTCTGCGCGAAAAGAGGCAGTGCAAGCAGAAATTGCAGCAAGAGAAAACGCAGCTTCATCAATAACCTCACTTGGGATAGAACCCCGGTAATTCTAGGCCTAATTGATTTAAACGGACAACTCAGGGAAAGGTTAGCGAGGGAAATTCTCTTATTGTGGAGAGGGAATCTGTGTCAATGAGTGTAATGGCGATTTTTCGCCAGCTAGCGGAAACGGACACCCGTTCTGGCAGTTCCGGCATCCAGACTGGCCCCTGAAAATCCACATTCATGGGGAGAGACACTGTACACACGCCGCAGGTGTGCCGGGGATAGTGGGACGCAATAACTTGCCGCAGCGCTCTGTCATCCAGCGTTGTGCTGCCCGAAGAGCGCAGTAATTTAGCGTTGCTAACTAGTCCGCTGGGTTCAACATGAAAGGAAATCAAAGGACGGCTATTCAATTTCGCCATTTCAGTTGCAGTGGCCTTCACCGCTTGGAAAAAAATGCCGCTAACGGCACACGGTGAATGATCTTGGATGACGGACCATTCCCCGTTTGCATTCTCCAAATTGACAGCTAGGTCGCGAGTACACTCGACAGTAGCTTCACTCGAGGAAGGCTGCAATCAAATTATTCATCGGAACCAAACACCCCAATTCGGACACGAGCAGCCGGACATTTGTTTTTCAGGAGTCGTCCGGCCAGCTCCTCACCTCGTTTCCCGCTCATGCACTTCAACATCGCCAGGGGGATACGATGTCCGTAGGCCTTCCAATTCATCGAATTTCTTGGCTCACAGGCACATTCATGATAAGTTCGCCTCTTGACAGATGTCATTCCTGTTCAAGCACGAAAATTCTCTCTCGGCGGCGATGGTTCAGCCTGCACAGGCGAGAATTCCCGACCTGAAAAACACTTTGTTCGGCGCCTTCTACTATGGGCAACGAAGAGCCGGGGACTTCTACGATTTTGTCGCCACCAATAATGGACGCGTCTTATTTTGCCTCTTGGACGTCGCAGGGCCTCTGGCCCAGAATCGCGGCATTGTCTGTGCCGTGCAAAACACTTTCCGGACGGATGGAGCGGAGTTATTTGCCGGCGACGATATCAATGAATCCGAGGCGATGATCGAGTTATGTATCCGCCTCAATCGCAGCGTTCTTGAAGCGGAGAGCGGACTGCGAGCCTGCCCCGCATTTGTTGGTTGCTACAACGAAAGCTCCGGCATTCTGTGTTACGCCAATTCTGGACACACTCCTGGATTGGTCCGCGATCAAAACGGGGTTTCTGAACTTCCCGCAACCGGCCTTCCTTTGGGACTGTTTTCCCATGCCCCAAGCGACGCGTGCATGTTTGCTCTGGAACCTGGTGCCGTGCTGCTTCTGGTCTCGCGCGGCGTTGTCGAAGGCAAACACAAAGGCGAGGAATTCGGATTGGGACGTGTCAAAGAAGTCTTTAAGCAAACCGCCGCGGAAAATCCAAAGGAACTCTGCTTGACCGTGCTAAACGCATTGCGACAGTTTATGAATACGCCCCCAACCCATGATGACGTCACCGCCCTCGCACTGGTGCGCGCTTCGCAATAAGACTCGCGTCCATAGACGACGCGATTTCTGGTTCCATACCCTCATCAGAGGTACAATTTAAGAAAGCCTTCATCCCCGGCGCCATACCGACGAGGGAGGCACTTACAGTTATGCGTATTCTTATGCGAACTCTAGCTTACGGGTTACTTTTTGCTTCTCTTGCGACAGCTCTATCCGCCGACACGGTTGTCGAAGACATCGTGGCACGCGTTAACAATCAGATTATTACTCGCTCTGAATACCAGCGAAATCTGGACGATCTGAAACAGGAAGTGCAGCAGCAGGACCCCGCCCATGCCGACAAGTTGATCGCGGACGGCGAGAAAGATGTCCTTCGCGGGTTGATTGACCAACAGTTGCTGCTGGAAAAAGCTAAAGATCTTGGCATTACCGCGGACACGGAGCTGATAAAAAAATTGGATGACATGCGCAAGCAGATGAAGCTTGACAGCATGGAGGAACTCGAAAAGGCGGCTACAGCTCAGGGAGTTTCCTTCGAGGACTTCAAGCAGAACATACGCAATCAGCTCATCACTCAGCAGGTCATCGGCCAGGAAGTCGGCCGTCGGCCTCAATATTACAAAGGATGAAGAACAGGAATTTTACGATAAGCACAAAGACGAGTTAGCGCACCCGGAACAGGTGAAGATCAGTGAAATTCTTGTCTCTACCGACAAGGGTCCCAGCGACGAGCAGGCAAGGTTGACAGCCGCGAGAGCCAAAGCAGACGATCTGCTGGCGCAGATTCGCAAGGGTGCGAATTTCGACGATGTCGCGAAGAAGAATTCCGACGGCCCGACGGCGGCAGATGGCGGCGACCTCGGCTATTTCAAACGCGGCGCCCTCGCCAAGCAACTCGAAGACATAACTTTCGGCCTAAAAGCAGGGGGCGTTTCCGACGTCATTCGCACCAAGCAGGGCTTCGTTATATTGAAGGTAACTGATCACCAGAGCGCCGGAATCCCGCCCATGAATGACATTGAACCAAAGCTTCAAGAGGCTCTCTACATGCAAGAGTTGCAACCCGCATTGCGGGCCTACCTCACAAAGTTGCGGGAGGATGCGTATATTAAGGTTGCCGACGGTTACGTGGATACTGGACGCAGCCCAAATCAGACTGAACCGGTTGAGACCAATTCGAAAGTCCTAACGGCGAAACAACTCAAAAAGAAGAAAAAGTTTGGGGTGTTTTAGGTTAAGCTGGGCAAATTCCGGAGATGATTCGGAATAGATAGCCGAGGCAAGATTCAAGAGTTTGCTCAGCTAACAAAACGCCATGAAGGAATTCTTCCTATCCGAATGTTGTGATCACGAAAATAAAGTGATCACTTCCAGCTTCGTAGTCATCACCAAACAAGTCAAACCCAAGAAAACCGGGGAGCCTTACCTGGCGCTGACTCTGGGCGACCGCTGCGGCCAGATCGAAGCCAAGATGTGGGACAACGTCGAGGAAGTTCTCAATGCCTTTGAGCAGGACGACTTCCTGAAGATCAAGGGACTGGTTAACAAATACAAAAACCGATTTCAGATTACGATTCATAAACTGCGTCGCCTGGGCGAATCCGAAGTAGATTTTTCTGACTATCTCCCTAAGACCACGAAAAATATTGGCGAATTGTGGCAGGCGTTGTCCGATTTTGTCGCCAGTTTTCAGGACCTCAATCTCAAGGCACTCGTACAGTCGTTCATGCTGGACCCGGAAATTGCGGAAGCATATCGCAGCGCCCCCGCGGCGAAGACGCTTCACCACGCCTACATTGGCGGACTTCTCGACCATGTGGTTTCGCTGTGCCGCTCTTGTGATTTGGTGTGCCGCAACTATCCGCAGGTCAACCGCGATCTGCTTCTTACCGGCGCTTTTCTTCATGACATTGGCAAGATTCACGAGTTGACCTACAGCCGAGGTTTTTCCTATACCACGCGCGGGCAGCTACTCGGTCACATGATCATCGAACTGGAAATGTTGCAGGCGAAGCTCGCCAAGCTTCCGGACTTCCCGCCGGAAATGAAGACCCTCCTGGAGCACCTGATCATCAGTCATCATGGAGAGTATGAGTTCGGATCTCCGAAGCTACCCATGTTCCCCGAAGCACTGATGTTGCATTATCTTGACGACCTTGATTCGAAGATGGAGAGCATGCGCGCTCACGAAGAGCGTGATGGCAACTCCGAAGGCACATGGACCGGATACAATCCATCGCTTGGCCGTTCCGTCCTGAAGACATCAAGATTCTTGGGGAAGAAGCCGGTGCCCGTCCCGGCATCCGCGTCCGCCTCGTCATTTTCGGTTGAGATCACAGCAAGCGAAGACCAGCCGAATTCAAACCCTCCGCAAGAAAACCCGCAGAGTGCCCAAGTAACTACGGACGTGGCTGGTACAACGGCTAACGACAACGGCTAGCGATTATGATGTCGGTCAACCCAGCGCGTGGTGGGTATAGGGGTCCTTCGACTTGGTTCTTCTTCGCGAGCGAAGAAGAACAGGCGGTCAGGATGACAAGATTGTTTTGATCAAAATGACAATTGCTATTTCAATTTATTGTCATGCTGAGCCTGAGCTTCGCTCGCGGAAGTTCAGATAGTCGAAGCACCCCTACCCCGCCAACTTCCATCCAGGGATACCAGTCTTTGCAAATCCAGCCAGTGGGTCGTGGGGAGTATCTCCGTCCGTTAGTGCTTTGGCCCTTGTCGAGTAGTGACCTGCGCGATTACTCTATTTTGACTAACCTCAGGAAGGAGAAAACCATGCGATCCCGCTGGGCAGCGCTAACGTTTGTTTTCTATCTATGTTTCGTAATTGCAGGTTGCAGCAGCAAACCGCAAAACTCGGCTAGCAATGCTTCTTCGCCAAGCAGTTCCAGTTCTTCCAATGAAGCTTCGGCGCCCGCCAGTCCAAATTCTGAGACTTCGGCTCCAGCCAATCAACCAGTGGAGCAAGCCCCAATCATCATCCCTGCCGGGACGATTCTGAGCGTGCGTTTGGATCAGCCTCTGGGCTCAAAAATCAGTCAACCTGGACAAACCTTCTCTGGCACCCTGTCCAGGGCCGTTACCGTTGGCGGAGAGCCGGTAATTCCTTCTGGTGCGGGTGTTTTGGGTACCGTGATGGATGCCAAACCGCTAGGCCGGTTTGCGGGAGGAGCCAGCCTGCAATTGAGATTGACATCGCTGAAATTCAACGGTGGCAGTCTTGGCATTGAAACCTCAACCCGCAGCTACGTCGCAAAGGGGAAGGGCAAGCGAACCGGCGTCATGATTGGCGGCGGCGCCGGCCTGGGCGCTCTCGTCGGCGGATTAGCAGGAGGCGGGAAAGGCGCCGCGATAGGTGCCTTAGCGGGCGGAGGCGCCGGCACCGCCGGCACAGCCTTTACCGGAAATAAAGATATTGTCCTGCCGGTCGAGGCACCGGTGAGTTTTACGTTAGTGAGGGAAGTGAGAGTCAAATAGGAATTCCACAACCTCGTACCGCTTGGATTCAGCACTGATTTCTCAATTGGCTTCCTTCCGAAACGCATTGTGAAGAAGGTACTGTTGGACGAGTGTGTCCCTCGAAAGGTCAAGAACCGCGACAATTCAAACCAGTTCCAGTGCTGGAACAGGAGGCGTTACCCGTTTTCGGTGCCAGCACGCTTCCAGGTGATTAAATCTCCGATTGTTGATCCGCCGGTGCTGGCCACGGGTTGCTTGTAGGCTTCCACCTCGACGCGCGATGCTTCCTCGCCGACAGACTTAATGCTGAGGCCGACTTTCTTTTCTTCAGGATTCATCTTGATGATCTTAAAATCATGTTCTAGACCAGGTTCGAGTTTGATCGGCTGCGCATTAGCATCCATAGCTTCGGAATTGTGGCAAAGCCCCTCAACACCTTCGGCGATTTCTACAAAAGCTCCAAATGTGGCCACGCGCAAAACTTTGCCATGCACGACATCTCCAACATGATGACCCTGAAAAAATGTCTCCCAGACGTCCGGCTGAAGCTGCTTCACTCCTAACGACAGCCGCCGCTTCTCTGGTTCGATGGCCAACACAATCGCTTTCACGCGATCGCCCTTTTTCAGAATTTCCGAGGGATGTTTTACGCGCTTGGTCCAGCTTAGATTGCTGACATGGACCAACCCGTCAATTCCATCGTCAATTTCAACAAATGCCCCAAAATCGGTGAGGTTGCGAACCCGGCCTTCTACAGTCGCGCCGACGGGATATTTGTGATGCAGTTCGTCCCAGGGATTGGCCGCGAGTTGCCGCATGCCAAGCGAAATACGCCGCTCCTGCGGATTCACGTTCAGTACGACGCACTCTACGTGGTCGTCAACATTCACCAGCTTCGAAGGATGCTTCACACGCTTGGACCACGTCATCTCGCTGACATGGACCAGTCCTTCGATCCCCTGCTCTAATTCGATAAACGCTCCGTAATCGGTGACGCTAATGACACGCCCGCCCACATGCGCGCCGACCGGGTAACGGTGCTCGGCATCCAGCCATGGGTCTGGCGTCAGCTGTTTAAATCCGAGGGAAACGCGTTGCTTTTCTTTATCGAACTTCAACACCTTTACCTGAATCTGGTCGCCGACATTTACCAGCGCGCGCGGATGAGTCAGACGCCCCCAGGACATATCCGTGATATGCAGCAGGCCGTCAATTCCGCCCAGATCAACGAACGCCCCATACTCAGTCAGGTTCTTGACTACTCCGGTCAGAATGCTGCCTTCTTCGAGATGCTCCAGCGTCTTCGAGCGCTTATCGCTTTGCTCTTCTTCGAGCAACTGTTTCCGGGAGACGACGATATTGCCGCGCTTCTTGTTCAGCTTGACGATGGCAACCTCAAGCTTTTCTCCCTTTGCGTTGTCGAGATTGCGGACCGGCCGGATATCCATTTGAGAGCCCGGCAGAAAAGCCCGGGCACCCATGATGTCCACCGTCAGGCCGCCTTTAATTCGCTCGATCACCGTGGCCTGAATCGGCTTTTTCTCGTTATAAGCCTTTTCGATTTCGTCCCATGCGCGCAACCGCTGCGCTTTCTGGTGAGAGAGGTTGATATAACCTTCCTCGGTCTGACCCTTGTCCCGCATGACGTTGATTTCATCACCGGGCTTGAAACGCGGCGTCCCATCGTGATCGAGCACTTCGGCAAGCGGGAGCATCCCCTCGGACTTGGCTCCAATGTCCACCACGACGTGAGTGGCCGTGAGCTTCAGAACGGTGCCCTTTAGAACATGATCGTCGCTGACGGCTTCTGCGCTCTCCGTGGTAAATGTCTCCAAGGCGGATGCGAAATCGTCGGAAGTCGTCGTGGCCTGTTTGTCTTCGTGAGTGGAACTTGACTCGGCGTGTTCGGCGGTCTGATTGGAATCGGAGCCCTCAATCGTGTCGGCAGCGTGCTCAGTCATTGTTTCAGTCATGGTCGAGGTCGCCGAATCCTGGTTGTGGGCGTTGGTGTCGTCGGGCAAGGTTATGGCCTCTCTGCGGTTTTCTCGCACAGTGTGCGGGATGGATGCGGGGCTGTTCAGCGGACGGCTGGTGTGAGTCTTAAGGTTGTGATGGGCCCGTCCTGGCGGACGGACTTGAACAATCCCAGCGGTCGGACGTTTAAGAACAAACCCGCGTCCCAAGGGAACACTTCGACTATAGCAACCGCTTCGGAACAGTGTCAAACGTCAAACTGTAACAATTGCCGATGAATGGGATTGCGAGCCGCGAAGCGGCGCAAGAATGCAGCCCATGGGCAGCCATGGGACGAAAGGGGAATTGAGAAAGCCCTGACGGGGCGAAAGATCGATCGCCACAGACTCAGCCGCCGCTTCGGCTTCGCTCAAGGCAGGCGCATCCGGCTGTCCGTATTTCGCATGCCCCGCGATCATCTGCTACGCTCCATTGAATGGACTACCTTTGGACTCCCTGGCGTTACGCTTACATAAGCGGGGCCGAAAAAAGCGAGGGGTGCATCTTTTGCGAGCTTCCCAAGTTAGAGGACCACAAAGCTCTAATCGTCTACCGGGGGCAGTATTGTTTCGTCATTCTCAATAGCTTCCCGTACACATCCGGACACGTGATGATCGTTCCTTTCGCGCATCTTGACCAAATCCAGTTGCTGCCAAAAGAAGCCGCGCACGAAATGATGGATTTGTCTCAAAAGATGGAAGGCGTGCTGCGCAAACTCTATAACCCGGACGGAATTAATCTGGGAATGAACATTGGTAAAGCGGCTGGCGCAGGCGTGGCAGGGCACGTCCACATGCACGTCCTACCCCGATGGGTGGCAGACGCCAATTTTATGTCGGTTGTGGGAGAGACCCGCGTTCTTCCGGAAAGCCTGGAAAGTACCTATCAGAGGATAAAGTCGGCTTTGGGAAATCCGTGATGGGGTGGCGCGGGCAGCCCTCGCCGGCGAATGTCGGACGCGATTCGAGGGCTCAGAGGTACCGGTCAGACGATCCCCGTGGAGTACCGCCAAAATGCAAACGTCACCCTGATTGATCTTTGAGATCAGACTGTCGCTCAGAGTGACGTTCCTGTCGGAGAAACTGCCCCACATCTACATGCAGAGCAAATTAGAAAAAATTTAGAGGAATGTCGGACTAAAGTTGTCACCAATTTGTCAAAGTTGTTTTGCCTGGATACGGTCGCCGGTGTCGGTTGCCGAAAGGGAACCTTTGCGCCCTAAAGCCCGCCGACAGCTTTGCCGATAAGAACTTAAGGCGATAAGCGAGAAGCTTGCCATTGGAGAATCGCGCTGAAGACAAATGTCCTGCTGGTGGAAGACAGTAAGTTATTAAAAATTACCGGAGAGCGTTTGCTTACGAAAGCAGGATTTCAAGTCATCACCGCCCAGGACGGGGAGGAAGCTCTAAGGATCGTGCGCACCGCTCCGCCCGATGTAATCTTGCTCGACATGCTTCTTCCGAAACTCGGAGGACAGCAAGTGCTGGAGGCGGTTAAGCGGGATCCCGTTACGGCCGGGATTCCAGTCATTATCCTGAGCAGCCTCTCCCAAAAAAATGAAGCAATGCTGAAAAAGGCCGGAGCCGCTGCTTATTTCGAGAAGGCCAAGTTGCTGGAGGATTCGAATTCAGGCAAGCTGCAACAGACAATCCAGAAAATCGTGGACGAGTCCAAGCTTCAAAGGCCGCAAACGCTGACCTTAGCCAACGGTGCATAGCGGCGAAGCCATTTTTTCAGCGGCTATACTGATTTTTCTTCTTATCTTTATGCCGTTCGATTCCCAACTGAATGAGTGTCTCGATTAGCTCGGGATAAGACACTCCGGTTGCGGCCCACATTTTGGGATACATGCTGATGGAAGTGAATCCAGGCATGGTATTGATTTCGTTAAGATAGATTTTTCGTGTTTTCGGCTCCATCAGAAATCAACTCGCGCCAGACCGGAACAATCCACGGCCTTAAACGCGCTGACAGCAAGTTGCTGAACTTTTTTGGTTTCGGCTTTGGTCAGCTTCGCGGGAATGATCAGCTCAGAGCCTTCATCGAGATATTTTGCCGTGTAGTCGTAGAACTCTTTGCCGGGAACAATCTCGCCGGGGACGGATGCTTTCGGGTCGTCATTTCCCAGCACGGCACATTCAATTTCGCGCGCTTTTTGCTTTTTCCCGCCGACACCTTGTTCAACCACGATTTTGCGGTCGAATTTCGCGGCTTCTTCGATTGCAGGGGCCGAGTTCCTTTTGGTCGTGCGCCTTTGAAATTCCTACGGATGATCCTAAATTAGCGGGTTTTACGAATACAGGGTATTTGAGCGTCTTTTCGACGGCTTGGCGGATCTTTTTGGGATCCCGCTCCCAATCGGCGCGCAGAAAAGTTACATGCTTCACGATGGGCAGGCCAGCAGCGCGAAACAGCGATTTCATGATGTCTTTATCCATACCCGCAGCGGAGCCGAGAACGCCGGCCCCGACGTATGCTATGTCGGCGAGTTCGAGCAGACCCTGGATGGTTCCATCTTCGCCGAAAGTTCCATGCAGCACGGGGAAAATAACATCTACGTTAATGGCTCGGTCAGTGGAACGGCGGACCAAGGAAGCTTCGCTTTGGAATGGAGTCATTGCTGCGCCTTGCCGCTGCGGTTCCGGTGGGACAATCACCGCTTCGCCGACAGCAAGAATCGCGGCACTGGAAGTAGCCTCAGGATCACCCGCGCGAAGTTGTGATTGCGTGGAGCGGGTGCCGTCTCCCGCTGCTTGACCCTTTAGCAATCGCTCTGCATCGACCGCAGTCACCCATCGGCCTTCCTTAGTGATACCGATGGGGACAACCTCATACTTGCTCTGGTCTATGGCTTTAAAAACGGACGCGGCGGATAAAAGCGAGATTTCGTGCTCGCCGCTGCGTCCGCCGAAAAGGATGCCGACCCGGATTTTCTTCATGATCTCGACATCTTTACAGAATCTTCTTCCCGAACGCCGACAACGCCAACTCCACTGCCAACTCCGCCGTGCGATTATGCTCGTCAATCACAGGATTGACCTCGACGATTTCGAAACTCAGCATGCGGCCGTGATCGGCAATGATTTCCATTGCTAAATGCGCTTCGCGATAAGTTGCCCCGCCTCGAACCGGGGTTCCGACGCCGGGCGCATCTTCGGGATCAATCCAGTCCATATCGAGCGAAACGTGATAGCCGGCGGTTCCTCGTCCTGCGATCCGAAGAGCTTCTTCCATGACCGTGCGCATCCCGCGTTCGTCAATGTCGCGCATGGTCAGAACCGAGATTCCGGCCTTGCGGACGTTTTCTTTTTCGATGAAGTCAATATCACGCACTCCGACGAGCACGCAATTTTCCGGATGCACCTTCGGAGAAAAGCCAAAGATATTGGCCAGTTCACTCGGCCCCAATCCGGATAACGCTGCTAGCGGCATTCCATGGACGTTGCCGCTGGGAGAACTCTCAGGCGTATTGATGTCGGTGTGGGCGTCAATCCAGATGAGGCCAATCTTCTCGTTCCGGCGGCGGTAAAACTCCGCGACTCCGGCAACCGTTCCAGCGGCCACGGAGTGATCGCCACCCAGCGCCAGCGGAACCTTGCCCAATTCCAGCGATTTCAGAACCAATTCGGCATGTTTCGTGCAAGTAGCGGCGATTTCCTTTAGATACTTGGCATGAGGATCGCCTTCTTTTTTCTGCTCTGGAATGGCCACAGCAATGTTGCCTGCGTCTTCAACCACGTGACCGAGTTCTTCCAGTCGAGCTTCGAGTCCTGCAACGCGTACTGCCGAAGGCCCCATGTCCACACCGCGGCGAGACTGCCCCAAATCAACGGAACGCCAATGACCCGAATTTTTCGCGGGGTGATGTTTGACGACGACGGTGAAGTTGATTTCGTCACAAATGATACTCTACCGCTGAGATCGCGGACTACGCCGAGTCGAAACACTAAACTCGCATTCCTTAGCGATCACGGCGTGCTCGGCGGTAATAAAGTTTACTCTGAGGCTGAGTCAGAAAAATTGTTTACGATTCGCTTGAGACCTTTTTTAGCAGTTGGACACGAAAATTAATCAGCAAGCCCACTCTTTTATCTGCTAGACGTAAATACGAGATCACTTGGGCGTCGTGAATTGGTGATAGATGTTCAATAGCTTTAATTTCTACTATCACTGCATCTTCCACGATCAAATCTAGGCGATATCCACAGTCTAGCTTTACATCTTTGTAGATCACCGGCAGCGGTTTTTGTTGTTCGATTTTGTACCCCAACTGACGAAGTTCATAAGCCAAACATGCCTCGTATGCTGACTCCAATAGTCCCGGCCCGAGAGTCTTATGTACTTCAATCGCTGCTCCGATGATGCGGCCCGTGATCTGATCGAGTCTGTCTTTCTCGCTCATTTCATTCGTACATCATTTACCGCAGAGAACGCAGGGATCGCCGAGTTTTTGGGGTTAACCCTTGCGTTCTCGGCGACCTCAGCGTGCTCGGCGGTGGATTCATTTATGCTTCTTCCAGCACCAATGATGCGGCCCGTGATCTGATCGAGTCTGTCTTTCTCGCTCATTTCATTCGTACATCATTTACCGCAGAGAACGCCGAGATTCGCCGAGTTTTTGGGGTTAACCCTTGCGTTCTCGGCGACCTCAGCGTGCTGGCGGTGGATTCATTTATGCTTCTTCCAGCACCGATGATGCGGCCCGTGATCTGATCGAGTCTGGCTTTCTCGCTCATTTCATTCGTACATCATTTACCGCAGAGAACGCAGGGACCGCCGAGTTTTTGGGGTTACCCTTGCGTTCTCGGCGACCTCAGCGTGCTCGGCGGTGGATTCATTTATGGATACAACCGATGCAACATTCTCGGGAACGGAATGGTCTCGCGAACGTGCTCCAAACCGCAGATCCACGCCACCGCTCGCTCGATGCCCATGCCGAAGCCCCCGTGCGGGACGCTACCAAATTTGCGCAGGTCGAGATACCACTTGAATGCTTCTTCAGGAAGTCCGTGTTCGTGAATTCGCTTCACCAACAAATCGTAGGATGCCATGCGCTGCGAACCGCCGATGATTTCGCCATAGCCCTCCGGTGCTAGCACATCAACGCAGAGGGCGAGATCGGGCCTCTCAGCATCGGGCTCCATGTAAAACGCTTTTATTTTTGCAGGATAACGATGCACCATCACCGGCTTGTCGAATTGCGAGGAGACGTAAGTCTCGTCAGGAGATCCCAAATCTCCGCCCCATTCGAACTGATTTTCTAAAGCTCCTTTGGCATGAGCGTCCTGCAACATCTTCGCGGCTTCGTCGTAGGTAATGCGTGGGAATGGAGTCTCTATCTTTTCCAGCCTGGCGATGTCTCGTCCGATGGTTTGCAGATCGGCGCGACGCTTCTCCAGGCAGCGTTTCACCAGAAACGTAATAAAGTTCTCCGCGAGCTCCATGAGATCGTCGAGCGTCGCGTAGGCAACTTCGGGTTCGACCATCCAAAATTCTGTGAGATGACGGCGAGTTTTACTCTTCTCAGCGCGGAATGTTGGCCCGAATGAATAGACCTTGCCCAGCGCCATCGCGGTGGCCTCGATATAGAGCTGCCCGGACTGCGTGAGATATGCCTGCTCTTCGAAATAATCCACCGGGAATAGAGTTGTGGTGCCTTCGCAGGCTGCCGGAGTAATGATGGGCGGATCGGTAAGAGTGAATCCGCGATCGTCGAAAAAATCTCGCGCTGCCTTGATGATCTCTGCGCGAACACGAAGAATGGCCGCTTGCCGGGGTGTACGCACCCACAAATGGCGGTGATCCATCAAAAAATCAACGCCGTGCTCTTTCAGCGAAATGGGATAGGGATCCTCTTCCGAAACCCGTTGGATCACCTGCACGTTGATCACATCTAGTTCGAATCCTCCCGCAGCACGCTTGTCGGCGCGAACTTTGCCTTCCACGACTACGCTAGATTCCTGCGTTAGCCCCTTTAATGATTCGAAAACTTCGGGCGAAACCGCATTTTTTGGGGCCACACCCTGGATCACGCCGGAGCCATCGCGAAAAATAGGGAAAAGCAACTTTCCGCTTTCGCGCAGGTTATAGAGCCATCCGCGAATGGTAACGGTCTCACCGTCGTGTTTGCCGATTTCCGAAATCGAGACTATGGGCATTCAAGTGTTTTCATTAAGCTGAGATCGCGGAGACCGCAGAGAAAACCAAATCATTTATGTTTTGAAAAAATACTAATAAAGAGTATCTCGGCGCACTCGGCGATCTCCGCGGTGGATATTATTCCGATTCTAACTTTTCGAATGTTTCTTTCATCTTCTCGACTGGATTTACTTTTTCGTCCTCTTCGATTTCCAAAAGCAACGGCGGAGTTTGTGGAGCTGTTCGCAAAAGTTCCATGGCTTGCTTCCAATCAATCGTTCCACTGCCGGGCCACAAATGCGCATCGCGGTCTTTAGCATTATCGTGCACGTGTGTGGAGTGGATGTACGCTTTCACACTTTCAAAACCTTGCGCCACGTCCGTCATCATGTGCGCGTGGCCCAGATCGAAACAGACACCGACATCATCGAAATGGCTGGTTTGGATAAATTCCACGAGTCGCTCTGGAGTGGACAACTCATTCGGGATATTTTCCAACAGGATTCTTACCCCCAGCGGCTTGGCGAATGCCCTGAGATGTTCAACCGAAGTCATCGCAGCTTCAAACTTGTGATCGTCGAACGATTCTCCGCCTACTCCGATGTGCTGCACTAGGAAGCGGAAAGGAATTTGTTCGGCCAATTCCAGGGCGCGCTTGATTTCATCCATGGCCTCGATCCGTCCCGCGCGATCCGTTGAAGCGACGTTCACCGGCGGCGAGCCAGTGCGGCCCCATTCGTAGTCCGCGTATAGCGGCGCATGCACGGAATTCAGGGGAATGCCGCTGGAACGAAACCAGTCGGCAATTTCGCGGACGTGCTGTTTGCGATTGGCATAGTCAATGTGCTGGCGAGCGGCGAAAATCTCAATTGCCTGAGCGCCGCCACGCACCAGACCATCGAGCAGGCCGGGATGCAATCGCTCTTTAACGTAAACGAAGGTTGAAATTGCCTTTAGCATCTTTAATTTCCCATATCCGCTAGATATAGCAGAACTTCTGAGGCTAGCCCAGGCGGCAACACCCAGTCAAATATCGAAAGATCAAATTGCTTTTGTATTGCCGCCGAGGTCGCGGAGAACGCCGGGAAGCTAAGAAAAAAATAAATCTGATTCACTCCGTAAAGCGTACCCAGCGATCTCGGCAAATACTCAACTCACACCTGCTGGCGCGCTTCGCCCAAAGTTACCGAGAAATCCATCTTTTTCTTGCCGCGATAAACGGTGACCTTTACGGTGTCACCGGCGCGATGGTTATTCATACTCTGGGCCAGGTCGCGCTCGTCTTGTATTTCCTGTCCATCAATGGCTACGATCAAATCGCCTCCCAGCGCAATGGGGGTATTTCCAATGTATGCGTGTTCGCTTCCACCACGTATCCCCGCCCGTTCGGCAGCTCCGCCGGGCACAACCTGTAGGACCAGTAGCCCGCTATCTGCCGGAAGTCCCATTTGTTGCGCCAGATCAGGACTAATAGAAATTGTACGCACACCCAAAGCTGGGCGTCGCACCCGGCCCAGAGTGACCAGATCATTGAGCACCGCTTTCGCGGTATTGATCGGGATGGCAAAACCGATGCCGGCGCTTTGCCCCACATTCGACGCGATCATGGTGTTGATGCCAATCACTTCGCCGTGATAGTTGAGTAGAGGCCCTCCGGAATTTCCCGGATTAATGGCGGCGTCAGTCTGAATCGCGTCGTCAATGGTCAGTCCATCCGGCTCCTGCACGGAGCGAATCGAACTTACAATACCGCTAGTTAGCGTCCCCGAAAGAGCGAAGGGATTCCCGATTGCGTAAACCTTCTGCCCCACCTGCAAATCACGGGAATCACCCAGCACCATTGGAGTAAGGCCTACCGCTTTGATTTGCACAATCGCCAAATCATGAGAGCGATCTGTGCCAACCACGGTCGCCGGATACTTCTTGCGGTTGCTTAACGTGACCTCAACCTGGCGGGCGCCTTCAATAACATGAAAGTTGGTGAGAACATGGCCTTCTTTGTCAATGATGAAGCCCGATCCCTGACCATCCTGTGGGACCAGCCCGTAGAAAAAATCATAGGCAACGGCGTGCGAGGTGATGTTCACAACCGACTCGATATTCCTGCGGTAAACGTTAATGTTATTTTGCTCTTCGGCGTCGCCCGAATTGCTATTGCTCGCAGCTTCGGTGATTTCAACCTTGTCTGGCCGGCTAGAGGTGAAGTAGGCCAAAATTGGCGGGAATGATATGTGGTGACGTAGAAGAAAACGGCACTCAGGATGACAGCAATCAGAAACGGTCGAAACAACCTCATGGTCCAATTCCCCTTCGGTTAAATTCGGCGCGAGCAATCTAATTCTAGCTGGTCAAACTGATCAACCCCTTGCCGCGTCTACCGCTTTTAACACCGCCTGAGCTTTGTTCATACATTCCGCGAACTCTTTTGCAGGATGGGAGTCGGCAACGATTCCCGCCCCCGCCTGAAGATAGGCCTTCTGCCCTTTCATCAGCATAGTTCGGATGGCGATGCACGAATCCAGGTTTCCAGCAAAATCAGCGTACAGCACCGAACCACCGTATATACCACGCCTGGTTGGTTCCAGCTCCTCGATGATTTGCATTGCTCGAACTTTAGGTGCTCCGCTTAACGTCCCTGCTGGAAAGCAGGCTGCGAAGGCGTCCAATGAGTCAAACTCCGGGCGCAGTTTGCCCTCCAACGCCGACACGAGGTGCATGACGTGGGAGTAACGCTCCACGTACATAAGATCGCGCACCCTCACCGATCCATACTCGCTTACGCGGCCAAGGTCGTTGCGGCCAAGGTCAACCAGCATCACATGTTCCGCTCGCTCCTTCTCGTCGGCGAGCATCTGCTGTTCGAGCCGATTGTCTTCTGCGGCATCGCGCCCCCGCCGATGAGTCCCCGCGATTGGGCGATATTCCAGCTTGCGACCGGTCACTCGAACCAGCATTTCGGGCGATGATCCCAAAATATGAATGTCATTGTTGCGCAGGAAATACATGTAAGGAGACGGATTCACAGTTCGCAGTGCCCGGTAAATGTCGAAGGGCGCGATTCCGGGGACAAAATCAAGGCGCTGCGACAGCACAATTTGGAATGCGTCGCCGGCAGCAATGTAGTCTTTGGCGCGCTCGACAGATTTCATAAAGCGTGCCCGGCCCGTCCCCGCATGAATTTTCAATTTACCGTGTTTTGTTCGCGCCGAGTTTTGCCATTTGATGGAGCGCAGACCTGCGGCCAGCTTTCTTTCGAGTTGTGAAATATCCTTTACGGCGCGGTCATACGCCTTTCGAGGGCCTTCCCGGGAAACATCAGCGCTGGCGATGATATGGATCTGATGACGCAGGTGGTCAAACGCGAGAATGCGATCAAAGAACATTAAGGAGCAATCCGGAAGCTCCAAGTCATCTTTTGCGTGATCACCGATCTTCTCTAGTTGGCGCACGATGTCATAAGCAAAATAGCCGACCGCGCCAGCGGTGAAAGGAGGCAATCCGGGCACCTCGGCGGGATGATGTTGGCGGAAAATCTCCTTAAGCGCCTGTACCACGCTTCCGGTGCGCCGCTCGCGGCGAGATCGGCGCAGAATAGTGATTTCCTTGCCCTGGGACTGAACCTTCATATACGGTCGGCGCCCAGGAACGTATACCGCCCAATCTGTTCGCCTCGTTCAACTGATTCCAGCAGGAAAGCGTCACGTTCCTGGCGCCTAGGCCAAAAAAGCCGAAACCGGCGTAAGCAGGTCAGCACTCACAGATTTCAGCGGAACGAGCGTTGCTTCTTGTGCGAATCGCAAGAATTCCTTGTAGTCTGGACGCAGCATGTGTCTGCACATTATAGGGGAGGCACTCACCGGCGCGGTCCGTTCGGACTCCAAAATCCTGAATTGGAAGATACATCGTATTGACCCGTAACCAGCGAGAGAATTGACGAATCCGCCGTCAAGCTGCAAGATGGCTGATTAAGCATTGAAACCTATGCGCATTAAGTTCTGGGGAGTTCGAGGCTCCATACCCACTCCGCAACCGGAAAATCAGCGCTATGGCGGCAATACGTCTTGCGTCGAAGTGCGCATTGGTGTTAACTCTACATTTTCGATTGCGGCACAGGCTTCCGCCTGTAGGCCATCAACTTCGTCGTGAGTTCGAAGGCCGTCCCATCTCGGCGCACGTATCCGTGTCTCATTTCCACTGGGACCACATTCAGGGCATTCCCTTTTTTCGTCCCCTTTATGACAATTCTGGAAACCGCTTCATACTCCATTCCTCCAGCCGTACCCGCAGCCTGAAGCGAGTGATGGACGAGCAGATGGCATCGCCATACTTTCCCGTTGCCGTGAGCGAGATGAAAGCCATCAAGAGTTTCACGAAGTTGAGCCTGGCCCCATTGTGTTGGACAATGCTTCGTTTCAGGTTGCATGGCTCAACCATCCTCAAGGGTGTCTAGGTTTCCGAATGGAGACAAAACAAGGCGTGCTCATATATGCCACCGACAACGAGCCGGGACAAGTCGAATTCGACAAGAGCGTCCGCAAATTCGCCGAGGGCGCTGACGTGCTGATCTACGATTCGCAGTATCTTCCCGAGGAATACGAAACTCAGAGACGTGGATGGGGGCATAGCCACTGGCGGGAAGCGGTGAACGTCGCCATGGAGAGCGGAGCGAAGGAATTGGTTTTATACCACCACGATCCGGATCACACCGATGCCTGTATAGATAAAGTCGTGCAAGATGCGCGGAATTATTATCCGAAAGTGCGCGCGGCCTCAGAGGGCATGGAGATTGCGTTGGAATAATAGTAAGTTCAATCAGGTTTGTTTCCCCGGCAACTG
>CAVPCG010000036.1:0-18435 GCA_963702325.1 uncultured Acidobacteriaceae bacterium
CTGTTGCTGATGAATAAAACTCCACATACCTGGAGTGCCGGCGACGTCATGATGCTGAAGACGATTGCGAGCAGATTGTGATTGCTCTAAATAACGCGGGACTGCGGCGGCTCGTCAAAAATCTTTCGGTTACGGACGAGAAGTCCGGCCTTCTGAAACGCGCGTCCTACCTTGATCTCTTGATCGCCGAACTCGTCGCGCCGTCCAGCACAACAATTCTCTGAGCGTTTTATTAGTACGCCTCGGAGAGCGCGCTGCCATGCTAAAGGAATTCGGCGAGAGCGCGGTTGAATCCACTATGCGCCAGATAGGGCAACTCTTCGCGGCTAATATCCGGCAGAACGATCTCGCATTTCGCTATGACACGACCACCATCGCGGTCGTTCTGGGAGAAACCTCCGCAACCGAAGGCATGATAGCCGCCGAGAAACTTCGGAAACTGGTTTCAGCGCTGACTGTCTTCGATAAAGACGCTGCAATTCCCTTCCATGCCGGCCTCGCCAAAGCGGTCGTGCGCGAGCAGTTTGATTCGGTGGATATTGTCACCGAAGTAATCAACCGCGCCGAGCGCGCATTAACCGTGGGCATCACACAGAGCTCCGGACACGTCGAGATTATCGCCCCTGCCTTGGCGACTGCCGCAGTTGCTTAAGTATTCTTCCGGATAGAAATCTAACAGATCTAAATGCGAGTCTTCCCCAATTTGGTATGACGTTCGTCTGCTGTGGCGAAAGCGGCTTTGCCACTGCTAGACTAGCGCCATCATCAAAGGGGAATCATGGAAATCAGGAAAGTTGGAGTTCTCGGTTGTGGGCTTATGGGTCGGGCATTGCACAAGTCGCGGCGACCGCCGGATTCGAAGTCACTGTTTTGGAAGTCGAGCAGAAGTATCTCGACAAGGGCTCCGCGGCAATTGACAAATCGCTGGCGAAATTTTTAGAGAAAGGAACGCTAAAGGAACCCGTTGAGGCGATTCGCTCCCGACTCAAGGGCACTACGAACAAGCAGGATCTAGCTGACCGCGACATCATTGTTGAAGCGATTATCGAGAACGTCGAAGAAAAGAAGAAGATGTACGCCTCGATTGACGGCATCATCAAGAAAGACGCGATTTTGGCGTCCAACACTCCTTCTATTTCTATCACCGAGCTTTTGACGTCCACCAATCGGCCAGAGCGCTTCGTCGGGTTGCATTTCTTCAATCCGGTTCCGTTGATAAAACTGGTCGAAGTCGTGCGCACCATTGCAACATCCGCCGAAGTTTATGATTCCGCTTATGAGTTCGCGAAGAAGCTTGGTAAAGTCCCAGCCCGCACCAGCGACAAGACTGGATTCATCGTCAATCGGCTCCTGGCCCCCTACATGCTGGACGCCGTCCGCGCCTATGAAGAGGGTGTCGGATCAATTGAAGACATTGACAACGCAATGAAGCTGGGATGCGGTTATCCCATGGGTCCATTCACATTGCTGGATTTTGTCGGATTGGACACGACCTACTACATCACCCACATAATGTTCGACGAATTCAAAGAGCGTAGATTTGCCTCGCCGCCACTGATGAAAAGATTGGTGATGGCAGGATGGTACGGACGCAAAACTGGAAAAGGGTTTTACGATTACTCAGATCCAGGGAATCCGAAGGCGAATAAATTGTAAGATTGCGCGAAGCTCCCGCAATCAGCGCTTGTAGATTTCCCGCCGGTGAGCGATGCGCAGAACCAGAACCAGTAGCCGGTCGTGTTCTAACAAGCAAATGATGCGGTAATCTCCAACGCGGTATTTCCAGAAGTCGCTGAGAGTGCCGGTAAGCCTCTCCCCGATTTTGTGAGGGTCATCGAGTTGAGAGACCCGCTCGTGAAGGAACTTCGATATTCGCCGAGCGATGGGTCTATCCAGCCTGTCGAGTTCTTTCCGCGCGGCTGGATCGAACTCAATCGTCCACTTTGGGATTGAGGTCATAGCGGCGCATCACTTTTTCCAGTGGGATAGTGCGAACACGGCCAGCACGGATTTCGGCAAGGCGCTTCTCCGCGAGGTAGATGTCCTCCAGATCATCCAGATGCTGTAGGATGGCCTCTCGGCATAGTAGGTCTTTGTGCGGCCGGTGCGCTTGGCAAGGCGGTCGAGTCGCTTTTCGATCTTTTCAGGAAGGCGAATGGCCAGCATGGGTAAACCTCTGCTATACAATTATAGCAAATTAAGAGTTTGGTCTTTGTGTCTCCGTAGTGAAATGATTTATGACCTTCGAAAACATTCTCTTCTCGACGAAAGACTCAATCGCCTACGTCACCGTTAACCGTCCAAAGGTTCTCAATGCGCTCAACATGGCCACCATGGAGGAGCTGCGGACGGCATTCCACGAAATAAAGAACGATAAGACTGTGCGCGCAGTTATCCTCACCGGCTCCGGAGAGAAGGCATTTATTGCGGGCGCCGACATTGCCGAGCTTTCCAAGCAGGACGCCATCACCGCCAAGGAGTACACGCACCGTGGCCAGAGTGTGTTGAACCTTATAGAGAATCTCGGCAAGCCCGTAATCGCCTGCATCAACGGATTCGCCCTCGGCGGCGGATGCGAAATCGCCCTGGCCTGCACAATGCGCCTCGCCAGCGAAACCGCGAAGCTGGGGCAGCCCGAAGTGAAGCTGGGAATCATCCCGGGCTACGGCGGCAGTCAACGTCTGCCGCGGCTTGTGGGCAAAGGGATCGCAATGCAAATCCTGCTGACTGGAGAAATGATCAGCGCTCAGGAAGCGCATCGCATCGGATTGGTAAATGAGGTGACCGCTCCAGCGGATTTAATCCCGCGCGCCGAGGCAATTGCGCAGAAGATCATTGCCAATGCGCCGCTGGCTGTCCAATACACGATGGAAGCAGTGAACAAAGGCATGGAGATGAATTTGTCCGAAGGCCTATATTTGGAGGCGGTCCTGTTCGGCCTGTGTTGCGCCACCGAAGACAAAAAAGAAGGAACGACCGCGTTTTTGGAGAAGCGTCCCGCCCAGTTCAAGGGTGAATAGATGTTTGTAGCTAGGTGATGGTCAACACGGCTAGGCTGTTTTCTGAAGGTTGGTATGAGCCGCGCTGATCGAGGTGGACGTTGCTCCCAAGCTGGAAAGATAGTTCTCTGCGTTTTGCCAGTTTTGAAACCGAATCGAAGATACGCTCTGGTGCTTACCTTCTGGCGGATAGACCTCTGTCGGCAAGCCGATAGCAGTGATTTCCACCAACAAAACGGTGTGATTCAAATGGTGAATGAGAAATCTGTGCTTCAATGTACTGCATTATGACACGGGCAATATCTAGAGGTCATCATTGCCCCGCGTTTACGATTGTCGTTCGGAATAATTCTGTTAGGCTCAAGGCGGATTCCTCTGTTCTTACTCGCATATTGTTTTGTGGGGCCTATAGAACTCAGAATGATCACGATTGAAGGCAAATTGAGCGCGAAAGGGAGAAGGTTTGCCATAGTGGTTGCGCGCTTCAACTCTTTCATCACGGAACGTCTTCTAAAAAGCGCGCAAGATGGACTCTTGCGCTCAGGTGCGGTAAAGAGAAACATCACCCTTGTCCGGGTCCCCGGCGCATTCGAAATTCCTTCCGCTGCGCGGACTCTTGCTGAAACAAAAAAATACGACGCCATCATCTGTCTCGGTTGCCTATTCCGGGGCGACACCGCGCATTATGACGTGATCGTCAACGAGGTCACACGTGGCATCGGGCAATCTGCGCAGGAGACGGGCGTACCCCACGCTTTCGGAGTGCTCACTTGCGACAATCTCGAACAGGCAATTGACCGCGCCGGATTGAAAATGGGCAACAAAGGGTTTGAAGCGGCACTGGCGGCCGTGGAGATGGCAAATCTGAAGAAGGCCGTCGTTGGCCGTTCGTCATTGGTCGTTGGCAAGGACAAAACCGGAAGCCGGAGAGTGCAACCTTCCTCGTCGGTTCCTATATCCCCGCAATCAAATTCGAAAACAAAAAGCCCGCGAAAATCTCGTAGCAAACGCTAGGTTCGGAAAACAACCCTCACTGCGGCCTTCGGCGAAGAATAGAAGATGATTCTATTTTGCCTCGATTACAGTCTTGGCGGACCCCATGTTGTCGTGGCGGTCATACGCTCGCACTACAACAACATGCTCCTCCGATATTGCGCTTCTCTGCTGGGAATTGCCGCCCGCAACGTTCCGGTCAAGGCTCCGCGGCAATTCGGCATGAAAATCGTAGTTTTCCGTCTTGGAATCCGAGATCTGCCCCATCGGTTCCACAAACTGCCAATCCTCCGCATCTACCGAATACTCCGCCTTTTGAATTGGAGAAAAGCCGTCAACTGCACGGAATATCACATGTACTTGGCCGCCCTCGACCGAGCCGCGAAGGCCCTCAATTCGAGGCGGAGTCGTATCCACTTCGAAGCGTTCGCTTTCTTTTTCGGCGGTGAGTGCCTCTCCCGGAGAATGGGAAGGTGCGTCCGATGCCACTATCTTGACAGTGTAAGCGCCATCGGGAAGAAGGGATGAATCGAAGGAATAGAACTTATCACTGAGATTGTCTTTCAGCAACAGCCAGCGGCTTTCGGCTTCACCGCGATAATAAATCGAGTAAACCATGTCATCGTCGTTGTCATCGTGAACGCTCCACCTCACTCCTATAGACGAACGATCAGGAGTAGCATTTGGCTGGCTTTCTCCGTGCGAACCATTCGCAGCGCCGCCTCCGCTACCTGCGGATGATTTTCCACTTTGGTCGTAACGGACACCTTGTTCGATTGCGACTTCATCGAAATCAGGCGCAACATTCTTCGACAAATAATTTATCGTCACGCTCTCGACTCGAGGCGAGGTTATTCCCGCGTTCAATACTGCCTTCCATTGAATGAACCGCGCGGCCGGAATGCCAATTTCCGCATCCTTCTGCCACTCGACTTTTTTCCATGCGCTCCAGTTGCGATCAGGATTGTCCACATTACCGCTTCTTGCAAAAAGCTCCACGGCTCCGCTTCCGCGAAGTTCAGCTCGCCCCCATCGGGAAAAGATATGGGCATCGAATACATCGCTGACATAGGTGCCGCTGGCATTGGGAGACGCACCCAGAACGAAAATCTTCCCGAGGTTGCTGCTCGCGGCATAAAGGCCTTTTCCTGGCGCTCCAGCGAACGCGGTCACTTGACTCGCACTCGCCGTAAGCAGATCGGTAAACTTCTGCTTGCCACTGACCTGAAAAATGTGGCCGCGGTTCCCGGTGCCTGCCAACAGCTCCCCACTCGGACCGAAGGCGAGCGCATAGACCAGGGCATCACCGGAACTCCAAATTCGAGATGGAACACCATCTGAGGAAATGCGATAAATTTCAGAGCCGCCGGTCGCATTGGAACTGAAATTTGCAAAGTTTCCTGGAACCGCAGGCACAGCGGGCATGGAACCACTCTTCGAAAATCCTATTGCGGACCCACCGTTAAGCGGCGAAGGCGGAAATGCATGGGAGGGAATAGCCGTCTCAGGAAGAATTGCCGGACTGTTTCTTTCCCCGGTGCCGGCGGCGTAAATATTTCCGTTGCGGTCCACTGCCAGCGCCGTAATTTCTTTCTTGGGCGCGCTGTAAAGGACAAACCCTTCGCCATTGGGAGAAATTCGGTAAACCAGTCCGCTGCCATCTGATCCGGCGATCAGATTGTTTTGACGATCAAACGCGAGCACGCGAATATGGGTTTCATCACTCTTGAAAAAAAGCGCATGCTCCCCGTTGCGAGTTACGCGGAATATTTCTCCGTGATCCCCGGTGGCGACATACAAATTGCCGTTTTTATCGAGGGCGAGATCCCAAATGTATTTGCTTCCGGGGTCGAAAAAGACCGATGAATTCCATGTTGTGTCCGCGACCGGTGCATGGTTCGCTTTGCTGCGCTTTGGCGGGTTTTCCTTGCTACCGACCTGTTCGAGGCGATAAATCTTTCCATCAGGATTCGTCGCAGCGTACACAGTGCCGTTCTCATCTACGGCAAGGGCCTGTACTTGAAGTTCCTGCGACTGGAAAATGGCGGTGGACTTCCCCTCCGGCGTAATTCTATACACGCGCGCCGGAGTTCCGGTTGCTGCCAAAAGGTTGCCATCCCTGTCTGCTGCAATCGCCCATACGTACGGTGAGGGCATGGTGGCTATTGCTTTGAACGCGGGCGCGAGTTCAAGGCCTCCATCACTTCGAATCGCGACTCCATCGGCGGTCCCTTTTTCCAGTTCCTCGAACTTTGATTGTTCCCAGGTGCGAGTGCCTTCCGCATAGCACAATGCGGTGACAAGGAGAAAAGCAGGGAGAATAATTAAAGCGCGAGCGTGAATTCTCACCGTAGATGCCTCTTTCTCATGCAGGAAAAGTCAGGGTACCACGCGTAGCGAACGCGCAGAACAATTACAGGAAGGTCCAGGGTACAGAGGTCACGAAATAGGAAGAGAGTTCGCTCTATTTGACGTTTATCGTCAAGACTTGCGCGCCGGCCACCACGAAATCGAGAGGATCGGTCGAAGCTTCATTCACCGACGATTCACCCAGTACCACCATGTCTTGAGTCCCCCGCATGCCTTCCATGACATTCATGACGGAGAAAGGAAGCGTGGGCATGACTTTGTCAGCGATCATGGCTTCGGGATCCGCCTCCATTAATGACACATAGACACGGTTGTTGACGTGTTGCTTGTTCAAAACCGCGATGATGGAAGCCAGATCCAGTTTGGAATGTGCCGTCGAAACCCCGCGATACAATTGATCGAGCGTGTCGCCATCGCTGACTAGTATTCGAAGTGGCCCTTTGGAAGTCGAAGACGGAATGTGAATGGGAATATGTTTCACGACGCCATCTCCCCGATATGGCCGGAGCATAACTTCCACAAGAAGATCGTCTCCCGGGCGTGCCTCAGTAGCTTGTGTCCGCGCACTCTCAATCCGCGCCCAGTGCCGCTCATGAGAGACTTCAAAGTCAAGGTGGACTCCGCGGATGTCGGGGACGGAATAAGGATTGTCGTAGATTCGTCCGAAACGTTCGCCAACTGCCGTCGAAGCCAGCGCCGCGGCCGGTTGACTTCCATCGCCGACCGAAAAGATATCTTGAAGCGCGACTTGAGGGAAACCATCCACGCTTATTCCCCCCGTCATGCGATACGTTGTTTCGTCTCCGTATTCGTTGACGCCATGCAACGCGTTAAAAATCGTCGCCATCATGGCTACCGGACTAAGGCGGGCGTTGTTCAGAATTTCATAGTGAAATTCCTTCGCCGCCACTCCGCCGTGAATGGACAGAGTCACGGGAATCATTTCTGGTTTTCTTCCGAACTCTCCGAGAATACCGTTGTGGCGGTCCTGCACGAAGGCACCCACCGTTTCGGTCGCGTTCACGATCTTGAAAGAGTTTGACGGCGAAGGAAGCGTAGCCAAGACCTCCGCCTTCGTCATAGGCAAATCCACCATGCCGAATTGCATAAGAGGATGCCCGCATGCCAGAAGATGTCCGGCATCAATGTAAGTGACCGTGCAAGTCGCGGTAATGTCCATATCGCCGCGAACTAAAACCGCGCTGATCGCGGAACCAGGCACGACGGGATCAGGCTGCTTCTCGTCGCTTACTGATCCGACTCCCATGACGGGAACGATTCCTGCCTCTGCGAACCGCGGAGCAAAAAGTTTGACGCTGTCTTCGGAGAAGCCGCTAAAGACAAGCGGAGTTTCGATCGGCTTAAGATAGTTGGCGAAGTTTGTTACCGGAGAGCTACTAATACCCGGCCCAGAGGTCTTGCCTGGCATTTCCGGTTCAGCTTTCGCTTCAATGGGTCCCGGCATCGGCTGGAATCCATTGCGTTGATTTCAAGCATTTCGGAAATTGGGGTTACACCCGCGATGGGTTCCTTGGAGAATTCGCCGATGCGGAATGCCAGCGCTCCGGCTAATTTTCCGCCGAAATAAACTGGGCTGCCGCTCATTCCAGCAACTACTCCGTCGTATTCCGCCTTGGCGCCCGAGAGGCGGACGAGGATGATGTCACCTTTGGGGCCGTTGGCGTTCTTCAAAATGCCAAGAATCTCCACACCCATCGATTCGGGCTTCGTTCCCTGGAAGACAGTGAAGGCAACACCACGCATTCCAGCGTGAATCTGACTAACGGGGATAGTTTGAATGGGTTTCGGGATTTGCGCCTGGATTGTCCCCGAAAGTGCGGCCAAAAACACCGCGGCGCACGCGAGAGTGACTCGTCTCATTAAAGTTTTTCCCCGAGGACCGCCAACCGGTCCTGCAAAGTTAAACTCCGCGTATTTCGATCAATGTTGCTGGTAGGAGAGGAGTAGCTAAAGCCCGCAAACATCCCATTCGCGAAGCCGTGCGTCTATACTAGCATAAGAACTTTGCGAGGTAAGCATGTTTTCTAAGCTGCAAAGCCAAGCCTATGGCTGTGTTCGCAAGTATTGTCTTTTCATCCTCTTGTGGCTGCTGGGTTTATTTCTGCTTCCGGGAGTGCTTGAGCAGGCGTCGGCCCAGAACGATCAATCGTCACCAAACTCGACAAACACTCAGCAGAAACAGGACGCACCGCCCGACGCGGGTGGGCCGCAGAACGAAACCGGTCCCTACGCTATCCCGAAGAAACCCGAGGAGCCACCGGCGCCTCCGCCAGAAAAGCCCAAAAAGGTCGAAGGCATCCCAGATTACTCCATTCATCTGGATGTCCCAATCGTCAATGTTGATGCTTTGGTCACAACCAAGGACGGCCAGTTCATCCCCAATCTGAAACAGGAGAACTTTCGCGTTTACGAAGACGGCGTCCCGCAGACAATAAGCAACTTCACAGTGTCGAAAGCTCCGATCACGGCAGTGATGCTGATTGAGTTTGCATCAACGGATTACGGTTTTCTGATTGACGCTCTTCAGGCTTCCTACGCCTTCGCCGACACATTGAAAAAAGATGACTGGATCGCAGTCGTTTATTACGACATGAAGCCTCATACCTTGGTGGACTTTACTCAGGACAAAGGGGAAGTCATGGGCGCCTTAAATCAACTGCGCATCCCCGGTTTTGCCGAAACAAATTTGTTCGACGCGCTTTATGACACGCTTGATCGCATGGATCGCATTGAGGGTCACAAGTACATTATTTTGATCAGCAGCGGTTTTGACAGTTTCAGCAAACTGAATCTCAATGAAATTACAAAGAAAGTTAAGACTACTAAAGATGTAACCATTTTTGCGATTAGCATTGGATGGTTGGAGAGGGAATACTTTGAAAGTCAAGGAGGGGCGGCGCCCCATGGCGCCGGTATTCCTATTACCGAAATCGATTATCTCCAGGCGGATAACGAAATGCAGACTTTCGCCCGTCTGACCGGAGGCCGATTTTACCAACCCAGGTTTGTCGGAGACATGGTGGACGCCTTCCGTGATGTCAGCGGGGATATCAGAAATGAATATGCGATTAGTTATAAACCTACCGAATACGAAATTGGATGGCACCTATCGCAAATTAAAAGTGGACGTGGTCGCGCCGGATGGAGGCCCGTTAAAAATTCGCGATCAGAAGGGGAAGGATGTGAAATATCAGGTGATTGCAAGGGAGGGATACACCGCGAAGCACACTGTCGAATGAGGCGCCTCAATGACCGTGGACCATGTGATCCAGCAGGAACATGAAACCCACGCCAAGAAATACGACAAGTGCCATTTTCACTCCCGGCTCGCGGTTGACTTCCGGAATAAGGTCTGACGCTGCCACATAGATTGTGACTCCAGCGGAGAGCGGCAACCCAAAATTCACTTCTTTCTTCAACAACGCCATGGTCAGTACTCCGGCAAAAGTAGCAGCCCCGAGTAACGCGGATGCTCCCCAAGCAATTCTCCGACTCTGCCCACTTGCAAGCATTACGGAAGCCACGGTAAAACCCTCCGGAATCTTGTGAAGAAAAATGGCGATAAAGATGATCCATCCCAACCAATTAGAAATCAGAAAACCTGACGCGATCGCGATTCCATCAAAAAAAGTATGGATGACCAACCCGATCACGACCGAATAGCCCTTGTGAGCATGAACAAATTCGTGACCGTGCGTCTCTTCGCCAAAGTGGAAGTGCGGCGTCACCGCATGCTCGAAGAAATGGATGATCAGATAACCAAACAGAACTAGAAACGCTGCGTTCTTGCCTCCGAGTTTAATGCTCTCCGGAAACACTTCGACGATGGCTGTCGCGAGCATAAAGCCGGCGCCCAGCGCTATGAAATACCTGAGATAAGAACGGTCCCAATCTTTCTGAACAATAATCGCGCCGCCAAAAAGGTTCGCACCGGCGGCGGTGAGGCCGAGCAGCAGGCTAAGAATGATCGGGTGCATTGCGAGCAGGGATGATATCAGTTCTTAGTTTTTAGTTCGCAATTCTCAGTTACCGGTTCCTGATTCCCCCAGTTTTTTGGTTCCCAGTTCTCAGTTCCTGGTTCTTAGCTCTCATTTACGCCGCAGGGCGAATTGAGGCGACTAGTCCACTGATAATTTTTCCCACTTCGGCGGCTTTGTCGAGGAGCTGTTGCCCATGCTCCGCATCGAAGTATCCGAGATTCTGCGAGATGATCAATTGAGTTTCGACTTCGACGAGAGCTCCGCGGGCGCGGCCGAGAGAATGAAAGAACTCGTTGGATGAATACCGTGCCTGCCCTTCGGCGATACTTGTAGGAATTACGACCGCCGCTCGTCTCAATTGACTGGCAAGACCATACGTTTCATCCCGCGGAAATGTCTTCGTCACTTTGTAAACTTCCATGACAAAATTCATGGCTTTCTGCCAGGCAATGAGTTGTCGGTAAGACTGTCCCATGCGGGTACTTAAGCATAAAAACATCCAAAAAGCTGTGACATCTGGACACCTAAGAACTGAGAACTCCAATCTGGGAACTGGGTAATAGAGCCGGTTTCGAATGTTAACTACCCGCTGTGCCGCACATGCATGACATCACCGTCTTGCACGATGTACTCTTTCCCTTCGAGCCGCAGAATGCCCTTGGAACGGGCATTGGCCTCTGATCCCGCCTCTAGTAGTTGATCCCATCGAATCGTTTCCGCGCGGATAAAGTGCTTCGATAGATCAGAATGGATCGCGCCGGCGGCATCCACCGCGCGTGTATTCACTGGAATAGTCCATGCGCGACATTCGTCCTCGCCGATGGTGAAGAATGAGATCACGCCCAGCAGTGCATAGGTCGTGCGGATCAGGCGCACCAATCCACTCTCGGTGAGGCCATAGCTGGAAAGGAATTCGGCTGCATCCGCATCGCTCATCTCCGCCAGTTCCGCTTCTACCTTGCCGCAGATCGCCGTTGCGCCCGCATTCGGACGTGACGCCACATCGGAAAGTTTGTATTTTTCTACAGCGTCCTCGAGATCCTTCCCCAATTGCGAACTCTCATTTACGTTGAGAACATACAAAATCGGTTTCTCGCTGAGGAACATAAATCCACGCAGACGTTTCTTGTCCTCTACGGTCATCTCCATCTCACGCAGAGGCCGTTCCGATTCCAGTTGGGCTTTGGCGCGGTTGAGAATATCGAATTCCCGCTCCAGTTCCGGAGAACGCATTTTCTTCAAATCTTTCTCGACGCGCTCAATTCTCTTTTCGATTTGTCCGAGATCGCTGACCATAAGATCGAATTCAACATTTTTTATGTCGCGCAACGGATCAACAACACCCACATGCGGGATCGAGGCGTCGTCGAATGCTCTTACGACATGAGCCAGGGCGTCCACGTTGCGCAGGTGGCCGATGTATCCACTTTCCTTCAACGCATCCTGGCCAATTGCGCCAACGTCAACGTATTCAACAGAAGCGTGAGTTAATTTTTTAGGATTGTATTGCGCCGCCAGGCGGTCGAGGCGGTCGTCTGGCACTTTTGCGACTCCCACATGGGCTTCGCGCGGATTGGTGGACGCCTGCTGAGAAAGGTTTGCCTTGGTTAAAATCCGGAACAGAGACGTCTTGCCAACCTGGGGAAGGCCGATAATGCCAGTTTTCATAAGGATAAGAAGATAATAGCAGGGTGAAAAAATCTAAGGGGTAACATCTATGCAAGGTTTTGCATCCTCACGAACTCCTGAAAAGCCTTGCGCAGTGCGGCTTTTGCTCGGTTTTCAGCAACATTTAATCTTGACTTTGATGGGAAATAAGCGATACTGACTTTGGCGAAAATTTCGCGCCTGTCAGGAGATGCACGTGAAAAGGTGGGTTAAGTTCCTTTTTGTCGGGGTGATGCTGGCTGCAAGTGTTGCCGCATTCGCCGACTCTGATCCGACGATGATTATCGGTGATCCACCTTGCGTCGGTCCGAGCTGCACGCAGATTCCTTCTGACAACTTCAATTTTGGGATTACGGGAAATACATCTCTGACTTTTCAGAATGACTCCGGGGACGCTTGGGGAGCACTCCTTCTATATTGGGATCCGGGCGAGGCGATTGCGCTCGTAAACGTGCAGTTTGGGCCTGGGTTTTCCGGTTGGTCTGATTTTAAATTTGACAGCGCTGACTCTTCGCAGTTCGGTATCACAGATCCAAACGCCGTTGGAGTATTTCTTTTTTGCGTGACCCAACCTACGTGCGACATTCCTTCCGGCGATAGCGGCACGTTTAACCTTACCTTTGCCCCCGATGACGGCGGAAATTGGGTAGCTACGGATTTCAACGGTCAGGGCCGCGATACAGTGCCCGTACCAGAGCCCGGTTTTCCAGTTCTCTTTTTTGCCACCGCTGGAGCTCTTGCCATCTGCAAGAAGTGGGGTCTTTTGCCTATTTCTTCTTCGAGTATTGGCTAATCAGCTTTGTAAACTCCGGCAAGCCCTTCAACGAGATCAACTCCGGATCATTCGCTGCCTCCTGGGGAGAGTAGCCTTTCTGAAAAGCGTTACGCAACGTTGCCAAAGCTTCCTTCTGCTTGCCGGCCAGCGCTTCGATCTGAGCCTGGTCGTAAATAAGTTGCAGATCGCCGGCATCAAGCGAACGTGCCTGATGAATGTATTGCAGCGCTAAAGCGGCATTTCCCTTCTTCGCGTAGTACAGCGCCACATCGCTTGTGACACCGGCAGATTTCGGATTGACCTGAAGCTGAAGAAATGCCAGGTGAATGGCCTTATCATAAGTCGCATTGGCTTCTGCCGTGCGCCCATCCGCACGATAAGCGTCGGCCAGGTTGCCGACGATCGTCTCGTCCTTAGGCGTCAACTGCGCCGCCTGCTCGAACATCTTGATGGCTTCCTCATTACGCTTCAAAAAGAAATATGTGGTTCCGAGGTTGGAATATGTCCCGGCGTCGGGTTGCAACTGAAGGGCTTTTTGAAAGGATGGAATGGCTTGGTTCCAGCGGTCAAGCCGGTAATAAACTATCCCCATGTTTCGATAGCCCAGCGGATTATCGGGAGCAAGCTCGGTTACTCTTTCGTACTCCTTCAACGCTTTTTCGTTTTCCCCGAGTTGCAGGTACGCGCCGCCCAGAGTGTTGTGGTTGCTCCAATAATATGGGTTCGCCGCGACTGCGCTTTCATAGGCCGCAAGCGCCTCCTTTTTACGATCGGCTGCAAAATAAGCCTTGCCGAGGCGGCGATATGCATCGTCTGAGTTCGGAGCCAACGTCAGGGCCTGTTTCAACTCAGCGATAGCCTCTGCCGTCTTGCCGGTATTGGTGTACACACTCCCCAAAGCGAGGTGGACTTCGGGCAGCCCAGGGTTTAGGCTCTCGGCTTTGGTGGCTGCGGCCAGCGCCTTTTCGGCGTACAGGGTATCTTTCGTGTCGCTGTAGAGCCGCAAATCGGCATCAGCCAGTCCCGTGTAAGCCAGGACGAAATTGGGATCTTGTTGCAGCGCACTTTCCAGTAAATGGACAGCAGTTTGAGTATCTCGTGTGCCCTCATTTCCGCGCAGAGCATCGCGACCCTTCAAGTAGAGGTCATAGGCCTGCGCATTTTCCGTAGGATGCACTCCGGTTCGCGAGGCTTCATCATTGGTGGGATTGAAATTCAACGCACCAACCACGGAATTGAATATCTGATCTTCCAAAGTAAGCAGATCCTGCGGTACGCCGGAAAATTCCTGACTCCAGATGCGGCGCCCGGCTCCTACATCTTCCAGGTTAAGCGTGATGCGCAGCTTCTCTGGCGTGCCCTGGACCATGCCTTCCAAAATCAAGTTGACGCCCAATGACTGCGCGATTTTCTGGATCGGCTCTCCAGTGGCTGCCGCCTTTTCGACGGCGGCGGAGGAAGCCACGTGTAATTCCTGGAGTTGAAACATCTTCGCCGACAACGCGTCAACCAAGCCTTCGGAAACGTATCGCAAGGATTTTTCATCCCCAACAATCTTCAGCGGAAGCACCGCCAGAAATTTCCCCTTACTGATGTCAGGAATTCCGTCTGTTGTCGGACCCTTGCCTTGAGAAGTCGCTATGTGGGACGGATGAAAGATGAGGTGGCGGGTGACGGGCACCGCGAAAAAAACCGCGATCAAAGCCCCGGCAGCGGCGATCCAGATCCACTCTTTATTCCCCGGCAGATTCAGCGAAATCTGGACGCTGCTGCCGCGAGAGGGCGCCGAAGAGGACAAGCGTGATAGTGCGACGGCACTGATGCCTGGATTTCCCTGCCAGGCTTCTAACTGCTGAAAAAGTTCGTGCGCCGAGGAATAGCGATCTTTTGGATCGCGCTCCAGGCACCGCGCGACGATCGAGCTCAACGATTTCGGCACGCTGGCGTCAATCTCCGCTGCCGGGATGGCCCGCTCCTGCGTGCGCTTCATCAGGCTGGCAATTGCGGTGTCAGCTTTGTACGGTACTTTTCCGGTGAGCAGTTCGTAGAAGATCAGTCCCAACGCGAAAAGGTCGGATCGTTGATCCAACTCCGCACCCATGGCCTGCTCGGGCGACATATATTCGAGAGTGCCAACGAGCGCTCCCGTCTGTGTCATGCCGGGAGCTTCTAAAGAGCGCGCCAGGCCAAAATCCATCACCACCACGCGACCTTGCGGGTCGCGCATCACATTTTGCGGCTTAAGATCGCGGTGAATGACTCCTTCGATGTGGGCGGCTTCGAGGGCACGGCAAATCTGCACGATAATCTCTACAGCGTCTCCGGGTGCCAGCTTCCCGCTGCGGCTCAGCAGGCTGCGAAGGTCTTCGCCTTCCACGTACTCCATGGTGATGAATTTCGTGCCTTCGGCCTCGCCCATGTCGTAAATTCGCACCACATTCTTGTGGGTGACATGGCGCGATAAAATCAGCTCCTGTTTGAAGCGCTGTAGAATGCTGGGATTGTTGGCGAGTTCCGGACGAATGACTTTCAGCGCGATTACCCGGTCCAGTTCCTGATCGCGTGCCTGATATACGGCGCCCATGCCGCCTTGTCCAAGGACGCGCAATATCCGGTAGCGTTCACTGAGTATGGTTCCTTCGGGAAAGACCAGCTGACTGCTGAGATCCTCGAATCCAGCGCTCGTTCTCGGCCTCGCTGGGACGGATTGATGATCGAGCAAAGTTGGGGCATCACTAGGGTGGGAAGACGGCGGGGAGTCTGCGTGGCAACATCAGCACGCAGCGGCACTCCTGGCATTGTGGGAGCGTCAGAATCGGGCAGTTTCTTCCCGTCAGTCATAGACGAAGAGGGCGTAGACACTGTCCCCCAATTCAACGGATACGGCCACCATCTGACTGGGCTTCACAGGATGTGAGTCTGGGTTCGCGAATACCGCTGAAACCCGAAGTATAACGCAGGGGAGTTAGAAATAGAGACTGCGTTTTAGGCTGGAATCCGAAAGAACTAGCCGTGAGCCGCGAACTGCATGCAACGGTAGAGATTAATATCCCACAAGCCTGCCTCTGCGGACACGCTTTCCAGGCCCAGCTCGCCACCGTTACGCGCTTTGCCGACCCATACCACCCGAAACTGGCGCTTTTCTCGCCAAGTTGCACTTCCAGCAATTCGCCAAGTCGAACCTGCCGCCGGAATCCCTGAATGAGGGCTCCGCCGCTGCTGATGCTGGTCGCCCGCGCGTTTTCTATGAAGGGATTCGCATTCGCATCCAGCCCCCAGATACGGACTGGATATACTGCTTCGACTCGCGGGCTGCGGCGGCGATCCATGCAGCGATGGTAGAGAAATTGGGGCAGGAAGGAAACTTACGGCGGTTATACGGAGGAGTGCCCAAAGTTCTCGAATCGCAACCACAGGCTGGATGTCGGGCTTGCCGGTCTAACTCTATGAAGACGCCGATTCAATCGAAATCGGGCCTCGAGCACGCGCCGGGACCTCGAACATCTCCGCAACTGCCACATGGGCCGGAACTCGACGCCTCAGTTACCCCGCTGGAAGCCGATTTGGATGACATGGCAAAGACAGAGAGCTGTGGCGCGAGCTTCTTGCCATGGCATTTCGGACATTCAGCCCTTTGATCTCCGTATAAAAGGGCCTCGAATTCGTGCTTACAACCTTCGCAGACGTATTCAAAAATTGGCATCTCAAACCTCGTTGGGCGGATTAAGCCCGGCAACTCCATTTAAAATCAAATAGTGCCGAATCTGCAATCCCAGGATGCTACATTCCTGCCGCGCCGCCGCTTGCGTGGTGGGCATCTCCAAACCCTCGCCAGTTACTTTCTTTCGCGTCAAATCGCATTGCCTACGCCTGAGAGCCGCTTGATTGAGGTCGAAGCGAGTACCAAAGTCCTATGCGAGTGTTACTGGCAGAGCGATCGGCGGCGGGCATTGACTGTCGTCGCCGTCCACGGCCTCGAGGGTTCGAGCGACTCCGCATACATGCGTGGCATTGCGAATAAAGGCATGGCGGCGGGAATGAACGTCGTGCTCATGAACCAGCGGAATTGCGGAGGCACGGAAAAGCTCGCGCCCACTCTTTACCACTCCGGCCTTTCGCAGGATGTTGCCGCGGTCGCCCGCCACTTGATAACGAAAGATGGAATCTCAGCATTTGCGCTGGTGGGATATTCCATGGGCGGAAATTTGGTCTTGAAGCTGGCTGGGGAATGGGGAGTGAAAGGTCCGCCTCAATTTCGGTCGGTCGTTGCCGTATGTCCAGCCATGGACCTGGCGGTTTCGTCGGATGCTTTGCATCTTCTTAGCAACCGGCTTTACGAAATTTACTTTATGTGGAAGATGCGTCGCCGGCTGCGGGCGAAAGCGAAAATGTTCCCTAATTCGTTTGACGTTACGCGGCTTCGCGGGCTGCGCAGCCTGCGTCAATTCGACGATAAAATTACCGCCTACTATTGCGGATTTGACGGAGCTGTGGATTATTACGCGCGAGCGGCCGCGTCGAACGTCGTGGATCGAATCGCCGTTCCCGCCTTCATTCTGCACGCGAAAAACGATCCCTTCATCCGTTTATTGCCGGAGACACGCGCGAAGATTCTCGCGAATCCGAACATTTCATTCCTTGAGACCAACGATGGCGGCCACTGTTCTTTCATCGCCGACCGCGACGGATACGACGGCTACTGGGCGGAGCGGCAGGTCATAGAGTTTCTGCGGCAATTCCAGCCCATTATCGCGTCAGGGACAGCCGCGTCTAAACGCGGCTTCTTGCCAATCTCCTATACAATCAGCCTCGATGAAGCGCACCGCGAAAACGATGTTGCTGACCGGTTTCCTGCTCGTCTTCGCATCGCTTCTTTATGCCGACCCCGTTGCGCAGCTTAAACCCACCGACTACGTTAACGACTTTGCGCACGTCATTGATCAAAATACGGTCACGCAACTCGATGACATCTGCAAGCAGATTGACGAAAAAGCGCACGCACAAATCGCCGTCGTAACGATCAATTCGCTCGACGGTTCTGACATCGAAAGCTACGCCGTTGACCTGCTCAAGAAATGGGGAGTGGGAAACAAGTCTACCAACCGCGGCGTGCTGATTTTGTTAGCTGTGAAAGACCACAAATACCGGTTCGAAGTCGGCTACGGATTGGAGCCCATCCTTCCAGACGGCAAGACGGGAGGTTTCGGCCGCGAGGCTGTGCCGTCACTAAAGGCCGATGATTACAGCGGGGCGATCTTGTTAATGACATCGCGGGTCGCAGATGTCATCGCGCAGGATGCTGGAATTCAACTACAGGAAATCAACCGCGTGAGCCGGTTGAAAGCGAGCCCCAATCTCAACCTGGATTGACGCTCGGCAAAATCATTATCGGAATTATTATCCTCTTACTGGTTCTTTTCACGCCACTGCGGAGCGTGCTTTTCTGGATGCTTTTATCGGGGGGGCGCGGAGGCTTTGGCGGAGGAGGTTTCGGCGGAGGCGGCGGATTCGGTGGCGGCGGAGGGGGATTCGGTGGCTTCGGCGGAGGTAGTTCCGGCGGCGGCGGTGCTAGCGGAAGCTGGTAAATAGCGAGGTAACGATGGTTCCTGAAAAACAGATCAACGAATTC
>CAVPCG010000037.1:0-87051 GCA_963702325.1 uncultured Acidobacteriaceae bacterium
ATGGCCTCCGAGGTAATAATCCTGTTTGCCGAGCAGAAAGTTTGCTTTCCATTTGCCAGCGGAGGCAGTGCCCATTGGGCGATGATGATGGCAAACTTTTTCTACGAATGTTCTGGTCTTCCAGCCTTTCATTCGCGCCGTTGTCACCGCTATCCAGTCAATGCCGCCGCCCTTGACTGGCATATAGCCGCCAATTTGTTCAAAACACTCGCGCCGGAAAAGTTGACATGCGCCCGAAACATGTTCGACGGCGGTGAAGCGAAAATCGTAGGATGCGGTTCCCTCGACGAACGGAGTGCCTGCGACTCCGAGCTTTGGGTCCGCGTCGAACTTTGCCAGCAGGAAGTCAAAATAGTTTTTGTCAAAGGTAATATCCGCGTCGAGGTTTCCGATTATGTCAAAGGCGGCGCCGCGTAACCGCTCGTATCCCGCATTGAAGCACTGAACTTTGGCCCCGAAATGACGGTCGCGGCGTTCCGGCATCCGAATCAACTCCATCCATGAATGCGCCGGAAGATATTTTTTCACTATGTCATCTGTGCCATCGGTTGAGCCATCGCTGACGATTACCCACTTCTTTGGCAGGATCGTCTGTGAAATAACCGATTGAATCGTCTGCTCGATGAATCGCTCCTCGTTGCGCGAAGGAGTGATCAGAACATAAGTTGGCTGCTTCGAGTTCATTGCAGAAGCGCGTGCGCCGGAACCTGTGGTGAGGAAGGAATTTTAATGTCAGTGCTACTGGCCAGGCTCAGGTCATGAAACAACAACGGTGTAACTCCATTCGCGGCGGATTCTCGCGGAATGGGGGCATTGTAAATTCTTAAACACAAACCCGGCAGGCGATCACCCTCGTTAACCGGAATTTTCACATGGATGGAATTGGGGTCCAAGGTAGAAGTTTGAAACTCGGCCGAGCGTCGCTTTCGAAACCACGAAACCGCTTGCGACGCAGTCGGAAACCATGCCCCTTTACTCTTAAGGTCATCCATCAATTGCGCGTAGAAACCGCCCCACAATCGTTCCGGAGCGATGCTTCGGTCATGCCAATTGACGGTAATACATCCGCCAAATTGAGAAGCGTGGTTCAGCACAAGAGTCACTTTTTCTTTAGCTTGTGTTGATGACAAATCGAGATAGCCTGGGTAAAAAAGAGCCGTATCCATTATGTGTAACGGCAGTTCGAGTAATCTAGTCACTCCCAGCGGCTTGTAGGCCTGGGCAGTTCCTGCCCTATAGCCAATCGTTTCGTTATATCCGACCGTGGAATCGTAATCGGCTCCAGCCCGTTCTAGAGTTTCCGGGGAGTGTTCATCGAAATACAACCAGTGCATTCGTACTCCAATGTCTTGCTTCCCGGTCAACTGACGAATCTGTGCCAATTCCTCGCGTCCGCTTGCGCTGTCAATCCAGGCATCAATTCCGTGCAAGCCGATCTCACGGCCTTGCGATGTCAGCTCGTGTATCTGTTCAGCGATATCAGAAGCGCCATAAGCGGAGGCGCGATAGTCCTGCTTTTTTCCTTTGCCTTCCTGGCCCGGACGATTCTTAAAAGGAATTACGAAAAACGATGAGCCGAGTCCAGATTCAATTTTGGAGTAGCGGGTGAACTCGCTCCAGAAATCCTTCGCGAGACCCATATGTATAAGCGGTAGCTTGAGCGCTGCCCGCCAATTGGTAAAGAGGTTTCGCGAAGATTTTCTTCCACGAAGCAAATCGAACATTGATCCGATAGTCGCGCGATACAGAAACCCAAACGTCGTGTGATCTAGCCCATGAAAACGAATCGAAGGATGATCCACATCGTGAGTTAAACATGCAATAAATGGATAACCATCTGGGACCGGCGGAATTTCAATCAGGGGAAGTCCGGCCGCCACGATTAGATCCCGCAGCATTGCGATGTGCAAATCCAGCGCAGGAATGCCAGCATTCGCGGATGGCTGACCAACCGTCAATAATCTTCGGACTTCAGCAAACAGGTCGTATCCGATTCGGATCAACTGCCGCCCATCGGACTCGTACTCGCGAATTGTCGCGTCACTGGAATTACTTGCGCTGCCTTCATTCCCCCGAAAGGTTACGCTTTTCCCATAGATTGGGATCTTAGTCCCCTTGAACGACAAGATTCGGCTATCTTCCGTTTGGGAAGCAATGCGAACATTGTTCTTAGCATCAAACAGACATTCCGTTCCGGCGTAGATGAAAATCAGCGCAGCACTGCTTTCGTCGAAGATGCAATCCTCGCAGCAGAGTAAGATTTCATACCGTTGTCCACTTCGATAGTGCTCCCATGGAGTCTTGAACAACTGAAAAAATTCGGAGACTACCGAGTGATCTGAAGGGCTTGCGATGACACCAATCATTGAGGGTAGGAGGCTACACATCAGCCTGTGCCGGTAGCAGCTTACCGCGATTGATTATCTGCGGATTTAATCCGAGACAGTAGGGTGGCCAGTGCCTTATACATCGTGGCTTGTCCCCAATGCAGCATGGGGATTTTTGCTTTTACCAGCGGATACTGCCGATAGTAAAAATACCCTTTCGGGTCCAACATATTCCGGATCGTCCACGCCGCCACACGTTCAGAAAGTTCCAGGCATTCCGGATCGCGATCTGAAAACGTTGCCAGGCTGTCAATGGATTGCGCTGCGCACTGTATGTCTACCGGATAGGTTCGCGTGTGATAGTACTTTGGCCGGCCGCCTGGCTCGAAAAAGTTTGCTTTATAGAAGGCCAAGCCCTTGTCAAAGTTAGGACGAAATTCCTCGTCGCCGCTTGCGCTCATGTAAAAGTGCAGGCTGTCGAGGTTATATCCGGTATGAAAGTTATCAATCCAATGATGATTCGCAGCCTCGGCATACCGCCATGCGCCGTCGGGTAACTGGAGGTAGCAACTGTATTCCATCGCCGAACGTGCCACGCGAAGATATTCCCGATTTCCATTATGTTTAGCGGTTCGAGCCAGCAGACCCGCACCCAGCATATTTGCGTTGTGAATCGAGCTCTGGCGGTCCGCGAGATAACTTATGCAGTCGCCGCGGGCGGTTTTCTCCCTGGGCAAATCAAGAATCCATTTGCAAGCGCTCTCGGCTATCTCCAGAAACCAGTTGTCGCCTGTAACCTCAAAGGCTTCAACGTATGCATGACCAATCAAGACTGTCCACACGATGATCGGATCATCGCTGGTGTAAGAGCCGCCACGGGAAACAAAATCAAAATGGTTACTCCAGCTGTGATGCTCAAATCGGGGTACTTTGTGCGTGTCGAGCCACCGCAAGCATTCGGTTGCCCTTTCGAGGTACTCGGCTTGGTGAGTAAGCTTGTAACGGATCAGATATCCCCAGGCCATGTAGCCACGGCCTTTGGTTGAATCCTGCGGCCGCACTCCCAGCAACGGCCTGAGGTTGAATGGCGATTGTCGAATAATCTGTTGCAGAATCCGCTCGGTAAATAAGTTCCCCAATGCTAGTGGACGGGCCCATGAAGACATCCCATCGAAGGGCTCGTATCCGCGGTAATTGTGAGCTTCAACCCAGTGCTGGACCAGATCCAAAGACCGTTCGATCTCGTTCGCGCGAATGATCTGCGGGGTCGTCGCGATCGAAGTCGTGTCAATGGCGGCTCCAACAGCAACGGGCATTATGCGCTCTCCCCTTTTAGCAAGTCACTGACCAGGTTCACCATGTTCTCTTTTTGGAGCGCCCAAGTATGCATTAAGTAAACTTCTTGCCCACGCCGCACAGTTTCATCCGTCTCTTTAGCATGCGTAAAGACATATTCAATTTGTTGGGCAAGATCCGCAGCATCGCCCGCTTCGAAAAATAACAGCGACTCGGAATCGAAATAATCCTGGATACCTTGCGTTCGCGGAGCAATTACTGGCTTGCCGAGGGATAGATATTCGAATAATCGAGTCGGGGTATTAATGTCCGTAAATGAATTACGGTGGTTAGGAATGATTCCGACGTCACAACGTTCGATTTCTGGCACCAATTCTTCGAGACGCTTCGGTCCAAAGTAGTGAACGCTTCCATCAAGGCCCTTGGCGTGAACGTCGGCCATCACGCGATCGAGAAAGGGATTCTTTGAACCATAAATTCTGAGTTCCGCGGTGGGGATGAGCTTTCGCACTCGAGCAAATGCTTCCACTGCAACATCCAAACCATTCCGCTCGACGATGGACCCGTGATACATAATCGCGAATCGTTTGGTTGCGCCATCGCCATCCGCTGACGTCGAACGACGAGCCTGAAACGGAAAGATAGCCTCATCCGGCGAGTTCATGACGACTACGATCTTCTCCGGACGACAACTGCGTGAAGAAAAAATCCTCTTGCAAGCGACATTTACTGTAACGATGCGATCCACCAGCGCGAAGCTCCATTTTTCGAGACGCGCAATGATTCGGACACCCAGGCTGTTTTCATGAAGATTAAAGATGGTTTTCATCAGCTCCGGCATCGGATCGTGCTGGTCGAGAACCACTTTCGCGCCAAGCATTTTCGGTATCAGCGCGCAGAGAACGAGGACATCGGGCATGTTATGCACGTACACGAGGTCATAACGACGCTTCAATGACCGCCATCCCAGAATGAAAGCCGAGATCATAATGAATGTGGAGTATTCATAGGCATAGGCGACCTTACCTCCGCGGCGATGGATTACGGGAATTCGCTTGACATTGATTCCGTTCAACACTTCACGTTTGGGCCCTTTCCCGTCCGTCAGGCACAAAAAATCCACGCTCATCCCCTGTTTGAGAAGTGCATCGGCCGCGCGCCGTGGCCGCGGGTCTGCCGGATACGGAGAAAAAGACACCATCGCCGCGTGTTTCCCCTGAAGGCCCGATGACGAAGAGCCTAGGGATTTCCCCACATCCTGACTTTCAGTCGCAGTGTTGGCTGAACCCATTGGACGAGATCCAGCAGCAGTCACCGTAAAGTTTCTCCGGTTAAACAGAAATGAGAGGGAGCCGAAATTCATCAATGGACTGTTCCAGAAAACGCGTATTTAAGGCGTTGCGTGGGAGGATCCAATTCCCATTAAACGTGACTCTTTTCCCGGCTGCTCGCGGCCATCGCCGCGCTATCGAGATCTCGCGCATCCCGTGCGATTTTCTTTCCGTTGGAATCCAGAATCGCCTTGAGAATTGTTGAGTGCTGAAACTTATTCAGCATTTCAATGTTAGGCAAAACGCAATGGCCACCGATGACACCGGGAAAGTATTTCACCGGCGGAAGAAACTTGATTTCTTCCCAGAACGAGGCGATCTCATCATAGCTCTGGCCTGACTGATCGCAGTATCGCTCGACCTCCTGTGCCCAGGCGATGATCAGTCCGAAGTAAGTCGTCTCCGTCAACTTGGCCAGTTCCGTGGCTTCCGGTGACGATAAAATTTTGGGTTTCAAGCCAACGGATTCAAAATGTTTGGCGGCTAGTTTTCCGGTCGCCGCGTCCATCGCTCCCACGAATTTTACGTAGTGCTGAAGTTCGTCAAGCATGCGGACGTGCTTGCCCCGCACGGGGCTGTGCACAACAGCGGAGCCAGTGCGGTCAGCGACCGCGCGCGTCGTCCCCACTCCAACCGTACTGTTAATGATGGTCACTGTGGGCTTGAAACGTTCAACATACTTGGCCGTCTCACCAACGAAATCCTTGATCTCGAAGGGGTAGCAGACGTGCATGACATCCACTTGTTGTACGCGCTCGACCGGGGGAGAGACGTCCACTCCAATCGCATCACGGTGCTTGCGAATTAACTCGAGAAGCGGCTTCCCCACTTCCCCAAGTCCTACTACAACTACGGTCTGATTATTATCCACGGCTTGGTTCTCCTGACTGGTTCTTCCCAGGTATAAGCTTTCACGGCACTCGCCCTGTCGGATGCTTTCCATCCGATCTTTCGTTCGGTCTTTCGTTCGCGAACTGTCAGTGTCTATCTGCCGGCGAAATATTCATCTCAGCCAATTGCACTTAGACTACCTGCTCGTGCGCTCCGACGCCGACGCTTTGAGCGGAGCGCCGAATACCCAGTTCCTCAATGACGCTGGCCACAACCCGGACTTGTTCCTCGTGGCACAGCCCTGGATACATGGGTAGCGACAATATCTGAGATGCGACTTTCTCGGTGACCGGGAAATCTCCCTGCTTGTAGCCCATTGAAACGTACGCGGCTTGCAAATGGAGCGGCACCGGATAGTGGATCGCTGTGCCGATCCCCGCTTCCGCAAGGCTTGTTTTCAGACCTTCACGATCGGACGTGCGAATCACGTAGAGGTGATAGACGGGACGCGTGCTCGGTAGTTCGTGAGGAAGCACAAGATTCGCCGTGTTAATCCCGAAGAGATCGTGATAGGTCGCAGCATGGGCTCGCCGCTCGGTGTTCCAGTCGTTAAGGTGTTTCAGTTTTACCGATAAAATGCCGGCTTGGATGGAGTCCAGGCGGCCGTTGTAGCCCTCAACATCGTGATAGTACTTTCGAGATTGGCCGTGGTCGCGGATCATCTTAACCGTGGCGGCAAGCTTTTCGTCATTGGTCGTAACTGCGCCAGCTTCTCCGCAAGCGCCAAGGTTCTTTCCGGGATAAAAACTGAAAGCAGCGGCGTGACCCATGGATCCAGCTTTCTTCCAGCATTTCTCCTTTTGCGAGAAATATTCCGCGCCATGCGCCTGGCACGCGTCCTCAATCACTATGAGGTTATATCGGCCGGCCAACTCGAGAATCGCATCCATGTCAGCCATTTGTCCGTAGAGGTGAACTGGAACAATGGCCTTCACGATGGCCTTGGTGCGGCGATCACGGATGATGCCCTTTCGCGGATCGGCCTCGCAGGTTTCCAGATAGGCGCTAAGTTTAGCAACGTCCATGTTGTAGGTGAGCTCGTCAACATCCACGAAAACCGTGGAGGCTCCCGCCTGGGAGATGGCTTCCGTCGTCGCAATGAAAGTATTCGGCACGGTAATAACGGCGTCGCCTTTGCCGACGCCCGCAGCCGTTAGCGCGAAGCGTAACGCATCAGTTCCGCTGCCTACGCCGGCACCATATTTCGTGTCGCAAAATGCGGCAAATTCGCGTTCGAAATTTTCGACCATCGGCCCGCCTATGAAGCCGGCTGTCCGTAGTGCTTCGCGAAACACGGCAGTGAGTTCGGTCGCCAGTTCAGCGTGCGGAGTAACCAAATCCAGGAACGGAACGCTCTTAGTATTGCCCATACATATTCCTCCAGAATTAAAAATGATTAGGGGATCAAATCGGTCAAACGACGGAATCAACTAAGCGCAGAAATTTAGCGGGATTACCGGCCACAATGCTATGCGGGGGAACGTCTTTCGTCACTACGCTGCCCGCACCTACAATCGCATTTTCGCCAACCGTGACACCGGCGAGAATGGTTGTTCCGGAGCCGATGGACGCGCCCTTTTTTACGACGGTCCGCTCGACGTTCCAATCAACTTCGGTTTGCAGATTTCCTTCGGCAGTCGTTGCCCGCGGATAGATGTCATTGATGAAAGTCACGCCGTGCCCGACGAATACATTGTCCTCAATTTGAACTCCTTCGCAGACGAATGTGTGGCTGGAAATCTTGCAACGCTTGCCGACACTGGCGTTTTTTTGAATCTCGACAAATGCTCCGATTTTGGTTTCGTCGCCAATCTCGCATCCGTAAAGATTGATGAACTTTGAGAGTTTCACGTCTCTCCCAAGCTTCACGTCGGGAGCGATGCATTGGTAGGAGTGTTTAGCGGCTGGAATGGACGTCATTCGAGTGTAGGCGGCTTAAAAACCGGGCGGTAACACAAACAGCGTGACTCCCAAAACAGGAGGGTATTACAAATAGACTAGCGCGCCACGTTTCTTCAGCGACTCTGTGGCTGCTTCCAACATTTTCACCACACGCAGGCCCGCTGCGCCGTCGTTTGTGGGATTTTGATTATTGGAAATGCAATCTACGAAATAAGTTAGTTCTTGTTTCAAGGCTTCGACCTGTTCTAACTGTGGAGACCACATGTCTCCCGAACGGTAATTGACCAGCAGATTGTATAGTCCCTGACGGCTGGTAATGTCCACGCCCTTGTCGTAGATCTTGATCTTCTCGTCCGGTTCCATATCGTTCCACACCAGCATTTTCTTCTCGCCACCGATCAGAGTTGTACGAACTTTGACGGGAGAGAGCCAATTGACATTGATGTGGGCAATGATCTTGTTAGGAAAGTAAACGGTAAGAAAAGCGATATCTTCATGACCATTGAGGTGAGTCTGACCGGTCGCAACGACCGCTTCCGGAGTTTCTTCAATGAGATGGTCAATGATGGAGAGATCGTGCGGCGCCAAATCCCAGATGACATTCACATCGTGCTGGAAGAGTCCGAGATTAACGCGAGTTGAATCGTAATAATAAAGCTTTCCGAGTGCACCTTCATCCAAAAGCTGGCTAATCTTCTTTACCGCTCCAGTAAATAAGAAGGTGTGGTCCACCATGATTTTTAAATTTTTCTGCTCGGCGAGGTTAATCAATTCTTCGGCTTGGGCAGTGTTGCTGGTGATGGGTTTCTCGATGAAAACGTGTTTGCCATTTTCCAGGGCAGCCTTCGCTAGTTCGTAATGGGTCCAAACTGGAGTCACCACGGCAATGGCATCAATGTCTGGGGAACTGGTTAATTCTTCGCACTCCGACGCCACCCGCACGCGAGGGTATGCTTTTTGAATTCTCTTTCGCGCTGTAGGACTCTTGTCGCAGACCGCGACCACTTCGGATCCGTCCAACTGATCAAGGTTCCTGACCACATTGGGCCCCCAATATCCGTAGCCGATTACTCCAAATCTGACCATATTCTTATCCCCATGGGAACTTTCCCTCTTTCGCGCAGCAATGCTGGTTTCGAGTACCGGATTCATTGGGAGAGGAACCTTAGGGGAGTGAGCTTAGTCAAACAATGTTGATTTGCGTTGTCAAAATCATGAAAAATCGGTTAATGCGCGCCGTCTCCGAAGAGGACGACAGCGGGCGTGCGGAGGAGAATTTTCAGGTCCAACCACGGCGACCAGGTATTCGCGTATTGCAAGTCCAGGCGAACCATGTCATCGAACTTAACGCGACTGCGCCCATTGACCTGCCACAGACCGGTGATTCCGGGTTTAGCTTCTAGTACGCGACGGCGATGCCAGATGTCATAGGCTTCCACTTCATAGGCAATCGGTGGGCGCGGTCCCACCAAAGACATCTCACCTCGAAGCACGTGAAAAAACTGAGGAAGCTCATCAAGGCTGGTGCGCCGCAAAAAGCGTCCAACTCGCGTGATTCGGCGATCTTTCGTGAGTTTGTAAATACCGTTCCCGTTTTCGTCGGAGGCTTCGGCCTGCGCATCGCCAGTGATTAACTGGGTCACATAGGCCTTGTGGACGCTGGCGTCGTTATTCACATACATGGATCTGAATTTCAGGAACATAAATGGAGCCCCGTACTGCCCAATGCGCTTTTGCCGGAAGAGAATGGGCCCCTTCGACGTCAACTTAATCGCGGCTGCAATACCCAGAAAGGCAGGAGCGAAAACAATGATCGCAATCAGGCTTCCCCCCACGTCCATCATTCTCTTAATCGCGCTGAACGGCTTGTTCCCTTTTTCCCGGTTTGAGAGGTCAGGGTAGAGGGCGGGATTACTGGGGCGTTGCGGTAAGTTGTGATCCCACTCTTCAGGAAACAAATGAAAAGAAATACTGATGCGATCGAACTGCTCCGGTTCAAGGTTCTGACGCAGGCTTTCACTCGCCTTATTCATTATCGTTCGGAGCAGCAACTCCTGGTTATCCATGTTCAATTCTGTGAACATAACGCCAACTACGCCATTGGTCCGGTACCAACCCATTACATCGGTCTCCCGGGTATTTTGTGCGAGCGCCGAAAATACTTTGTTAAGGATCTTGCCATTCTTTTCCGATGCCAGCCCATCTTTCATGTCGAGAAGCATGAGCAAGAATGGTTTTCCCGAACGTTCGGTTCGCTTCCGCTCAAGCGCGATTATTCTGTGGAGAGACACTTCATCCAGAACGTTCTGATCTGCGCGCAACTTTCCCGCGCGCAGTTTGGCTTTACCATTCGACTGCTTTGTTTTCACAACGGCCTCTCCTGCCTCTGTATCCCTCTTCCCTGAAACAGAGAACAGCGGATTGGATGCGAACCATGTCATGGGTTTGTACGAATTGCGATTCAGGGGAGGAATCAGTGAATCACTACTCTACTAAGGAATCTGCCCCCCGCGCGCTGCCGGAGGCTTGAGGTGCGTAACGCTGGTAATAATTGCTGTGATCGGTTTCGCTGGAGCTGTTTAGTACGACTCCAAGCAACTTCGATGGCTCCAAGACCTCTAACCCGCGCTTGAGTTCCCGCTTTTCGGTAACTCCTTCTCGCGCAACAAGAATCACGCCGTCCGCCATTCGCATCCAGACGCTGGTGTCCGCCAACGGCAAGATAGGAGGTGAATCAATCAGGATCCAATCAAACCAGTTAGCGAGTTGGTCCATAAGCCCCGCGAGCTTGACCGATTGCATCATTTCCAACGGGTTTTCAGGGGCGCGGCCGGCCGGCAGAAGCCAGAGGTTGAGACCCTCCAGGCGATAAATATTGGGGAGCGCCCCGGATTCGCTCTGTAACCATTCACTTAGACCCTCAACCTTTCCCAATCCAAAGCGTACTGGCAGCACTGGCCTGCGCAAATCGCCTTCCAGAAGCAGGACTCGCTGCCGCTTTTTCCGCGCGAGGATAACCGCGAGGTTCGCTGAAATCATGCTCTTACCTTCTTCGGGGATCGTGCTAGTGATCAATACCTTTTTGAAGGCCCGAAGTTGTTGCAATTGACGTAATCGAACCCCGAAAAAGCGGAACTTCTCAGCCGCCAGGCTTTCCGTATCGGTCAAGCTGAGTAACTTGCTATTCGGTAGCGGAGTCACTTTTAGCGAAGGAAAATGGTCGAGATCAGTCTCACTCTGCTCGGGAGGCGCAGGCTCCGTATCCCGCTCGACGGCTCGCAGGAGTTCGGCAGGCATCGAAGGCGACTGATGATTTCGGGACCGTTCCGCCTCCGATTTTTGCAAGGCTTCAAATATATGGCTCATGCTTGATCGCTCCAGGTGCCAAGGAAAGTTCTTCGAGATTGTTCGATTGCGTATCCTGCAAATATTCCTGCAATTGCAACAAGGCCTTAACCGCTGCTAACGCCTTGTTTTTTTCATCCTTGGGAAGCGCCTCAGGCTGCGCCGCCGGATGGACGACATTCAAGCGAAGGTCCGACGCTGCTTCGTCAATAATGTCCGGAGAAATCTTCTTTACCTGTTTGGCAAATCCTGCGATTAAGGCGTTTTCGCAAATCGTATTGATCAGGCGGGGAATGCCCCGAGAATGACGGTGGATTGCGGTCACCGTTTCTGGCGGGAAAATTGGATCCGCTTCTGCGCTTAGGCCACCGAGCTCTAATCTTCGCTGAAGGTAACCGCGGGTTTCTTCTAAATCCAGCGGTTCGAGCCGGGAGCGCAACACGATTCTCTGCTTTAACTGCCGCAGCGAAACGGAATCAAGTTTCTCGTCAAGTTCCGGCTGGCCCACCAGGAGGATTTGGAGTAGTTTCTCCTGCGCCGTTTCCAGATTGGTTAATAGGCGAATCTCTTCCAGCACTTCAGCGGAAACATGGTGCGCTTCATCAACCACAAGCACGGTTGTAAGTTTCTTTTGATAGCGCGTGATCAGGTAGTTGTGCAACTCCCAGAGCAACTCGCTCTTATTCTTTCCGGAAGCCCGCAACCCGAAATCGGCGGCGATGTATTGCAAGAACTCCACCGGCGACAGGATGCTGTTAAAAACATACGCGTAAGCCACATCGTTCCGATTTAGGAGCTGCAACAGGCACCGCACTAGCAGAGTTTTGCCGGTCCCTACTTCCCCGGTCATCACAACAAAACCCTTATGCCTCCGAACCCCGTAATAGAGTGCCGCTAGAGCCTCATTGTGTCTCCGCGTGGGAAACAAGAACGAGGGGTCGGGGCTGATCTCGAAAGGATTGCGCTGAAGATTGTAGAAAGCTTTGTACATTTACGTTATCCGCGGAAATAGCTGAAGGCGCAGCCCGCAGCGATAACCGCAAACACCACCGCCGTGCTTGCCCATTGTAGACGGGCGACTCTCTTCCGCCTTTTTTCCTCGTCGGTGGTAATGATATTTGGAATTTCAGATATCACATCGGCGTGGATTAATTCTTTCAAGTCTTTTTCGCTATAAAGGCGGTCATCCATCATTTCCGCTCCGGCCGTGAACATCGCTCCAAGAACGATCCCGGCAAAAAGCCCGATGCCGCAAAGTTTTAGCCGGTTCGGAGAAAATGGCGTTACCGGCAAGCTGGGCGGATCGAGTACACGAAAATGCTCGCCCTGCTGTCGCAATTCCATGCTCGTGGCCAGTTCCGATTCGTTCTTCTTCTTCAAAAGATCGTTGTAATTCGCCTGCGATTGTTCGTATCCACGTGTTAATTCGGAGAGTTGTTCTTCACGAACCGGCTCTTGATTGAGATGCGCCTGGCCGGCATTAATCTTTGCTTTCACTTCCGCTACGGCTCTCTGCCGGTTGGCAATCTCGATCTTATTGGCTTCCAGCTGATTTTGAAGTTGTGCCATCGGGGATCCAGCGGTGACTTCCGGAGTGTCATTCGTCGCAGGGACGCCACTCTGAGGATGGGCCGCGTTCGCCTTCAGGTTCGCCTCAAGCTGTGCCTTCATCTTCTCAGTCTCGGCAAGCTGTTCCTTTGCCTTGCGGACATCGGGATGCCGGTCCGTGTAATGCGATTGCAGGTCTGCCAACTGCGCTCTTTGTTTTTCCAGCTGTTGATTAATAGCCGTCAGTCCCATGGGAGCGCTGTCCGTTCCCTTGGTGGAAGTTTGTGTGGAGCGGTATTGCTGAATCACGGACTGCAAATAAGAATTCTGCTGGTTTGCGCTGAATAAAGCATCTTCTTCCGACTGCAATTGTGCCTGTAGTCCTCCAAGAATTTGTAAGTTCCCTTGCAGCTGCCCGGGCAACTCTCCGAGATGCTGGTCCTTATACACGCGAACTTTTTCCTCCTGGTCCGCCAGAGTCTTTCTAGCCTCTTCCAACTGGCTTTCCAGAAACTTCGTTGTCTCCTCGGATTGCTGTTGCCGTACTTCGAGATTCTGGCTGATGAAAAAATCTGTCAGCTGCCGGGTCACTTCCTGAGCCACATGCGGATCGCGCGAAGAGTAATAAACATTGAACGAGCTCAGGTCGTCCCGGCCTGGTGTACGCACCAACTCAATCTCGACGTCTTTTCGCATGCGCTCGACCAGCGCATCGGGATTCGCATTCGGACTGTTTGCGCCGTAGAGATTCAGTTGCTGAATAATGTGCATTAACCGCGTGCGGCTGAGAATTTGCTGGGTGATGCTCTGCAAGCGATCCTGTAGATTGTCGCTGACATTGGGGGTAACGTATTGCTGCGGCACTGTTGGCTGCTCGACCAAAATCAACGTTCCCGACCGATACACCGACGGCATGAGCCAGCTTCCTCCCCAAACCAGAGCCCAACCCAAAAAGAGAGGAATCAGAAAATACCAATATCGGCGACTGACAACCGCCCGATATTGTTGGAGATTAAAAGTCTCCGAATTTTTCTCTTCTAACTCTTCGAGCATTCTCTTCTCACCTTCCCAGGGGTCTTTCGAAATGGTACGAAACTGAAATCGAGGCGCGATTCTGATTCGGAGCTACGTCGAATGTCGAAATATTTGCGTAGCTTTGGTGCAGGTGAAGATATGCGATGGACCCACTCCAATGTTCTCCAAAAGTGCGCACGACCGATACACTTTCGGAAACCGAATGGCCATTGAGTCCACCCTCAAATCCGCTCAATGCGGTCGAATCCAAAACTGCGTTTGTCGCATAGTCTGCGGACGCAGAACCGATGAGTGTCTTAGTGAATTGTGCGCGAACGGAAGCGTCGGCTATGTTGGCGCGAACAGCTCCCGGTAACCCCCCGCCATCTGTGATCCTGCGCGAAAAGCTGGCCGCGAAACTTGTCTCCTGCCCCTGCCATGCCAAGCTGCCTCCTTCGGCGGGAGACCACATTTTCTGTGGAACGAGGCTGCCTCCAAACGTATCTGAATATTGCGGACCCCCGAAGGCGGTCAGAGAAAATGTCGGTTTTATATAAAGGGTGTAGGTGCCGTAGATACTATTTGTCCGTGTTTCGAGTTGGCTAGTTCCCAACTGAAGCAAACTAAGGTCAGTGACAAATCTTTGAAACTGGTAGTTGAGGCCAATGTAATTCCGGTTCTGAAATCGATGATTGTAATAGGCTCCTGCACCTTCGCTAGTTGAATCGAAAAGGCCAGGCACTTGGTTCTGGTTCAGATAATTCAGGATGGAATAATTTCCGGTCGCTCCCACCATGTCATTCAGTCCAAATTGATAGCTAATACCAACATTTGCGGTATTAATTAGAGTATCGGCAATCGGAGCGATCAGTGTGAGATTTGGAGATTGCAAGGGATTGGGTAACGTGTCAGTTCCGTTAAATGAGAGCGGCCCCAGGAAAGCCGAGGTTCTTACAAAACTGTCTTGCGCCGTAAAGGTCACGTGTGGACTCAAGCGCAACGAGAAGTTAAGTCCGAGATCTTGACTCGTTTGATTGAGAGACGAGTGCCGCTGATAGAAGGTAAACCCTGGGCTGTAAGTAAAGTCCAATCGATAACGAGGCCGCATCAGGTCGAGGGTGATGAATGGACCCAGCGTGTAGCTCACGTCGCTACCAACGTTTCCAACTTCTGAAAACACATTGTCCTGATATGCGGCCGTTACAGACGCCCCGCCACGTAAATAGTTTGAGCGTTCCATCTCAGAAGTAAAAGCCAGCGAAGATCCCATGCCGCCCACAACAGCCGGAATCGTCATTGCATCCGTGTTTGTTAGCTGCGAGGCATCGCTTGTGTCATTTGCTTGCGACGGTTCGGAAGCCGTACTTGCGGGCGCGCTCGCAGGCGGCTGCACGCCGGAATCAGTTTGTGCGAGGCATCCAGCCGCGGTGCACAAAACGAAAATAAGAAGACTCGAATTCAACATGGATGCGCGAAAACCGGTTGCCTGCATCACGGGATCACGATCGTGTCGCGCGGCTGAAGCTTGATATTTTGAGCGGGATCTTTGCCTTTAATGACGTTCTTGTAATTAAAGTCGAGCCGTGACTCTTTGCCGTCGGAATTTTGACGAAGTACGTAAATGTTCTTCTGCTTCGCAAAATCCTTGAATCCGCCGGCCATCGCTATGGCGTCCAGTATGGTTGTCGTATTCGTCAGCGGATACGACCCCGGCCGAGCCACCTGACCCAGAATGTTGAACTTCTGGCTCCGGATTTCCTGAACGATGACTGTCACCTCGGGTTCCGAGATGTAGTTCTTGAGTTTTTCTGTGATGGCGATCTCGAGCTGGTGCGGAGTCTCGCCCGATGCTTTCAGTTCTCCGACCAGAGGCAACGAAATCATTCCATCCGAGCGCACCGGAACTGATCTGGTGATATCGGGCTCCTTCCAGACGTTGATCGCCAATAAATCGTCAACGCCAATGATGAAGGTATCGTCGTGAGGTTGAGCCCCCGGAGCGTTTAGATTCTGCGTGGCCCCGGTCGGAGCGACATTTTGCTGTCCCGCCGCTGATTGAGCCGGCAGCCAGCATGCGAGCGCGATCACGAGCGGCAACAACGCTCTTTGCTTGGAAAGCAGAATTTGTGAGAATGTCACCGCCACGTCTCTATTACCACGCTGCAATTGTGTGTCGTTCATAGCGATCTTTAGTGTCCTTGTCCATTACTCTTTACTCCCTGACCCACAAGCACCGACGAAAGATAGCTTGATGGAGGGGTTAGATGATAGTGCTGAATCTTGTAGAGCAAGGTGCGATAGCTTACTTGTAAAACTCGAGACGCCGCCTTGCGATTCCAGTGCGTTTGTTCCAGAGCCGTAACAATCGCGTTTCTTTCCGTCTCGCCCTTGATGCTTTGAACCAGGGACTTCAACCCAGAGCCGTTCTCTTTCGGTTCGAGTGAAGGCCTGGAAAGATCGGGTACCAGTTCCAGCTTAGCCGGAACGGGCGGCGCTTCAGTCGCGATGGCTGACTTGCGCTCCAGTTCGGTTAATGCGAGTTCCTCGTCGCCCACCACCAGAAAGCGCTTGGCGAAATTCTCAAGTTCCTTGAGATTCCCCGGCCATGCGTAGCGCTGGCAGGCATTCAGCACGGCGGCCGAGAAAGTCCTGGCCGGCAGATCGTAATGACGGGACAGTTGACTCATAAACTGAACCAGCAGCAGGGATATGTCTTCTCTCCGCTGCCTTAATGGCGGAACATAAACGGTAAAAGCGCTCAGGCGAAAGTAAAGGTCTTCGCGAAGCTTTCCATCAGCGAGCGCTTCTTCAATATTTGCCTGGGTGGCTGCTATAACCCGGAAATCAGATTCAACCCGGGTATCGCCCCCTACCCGCGAAAACGTCTTATCCTGAAGCAGGCGAACCACCTTCTCCTGCAATGAAAGCGGCAAAGCTGTAATCTCGTCGAAATAAACAGTGCCCTTTTGGCAGAGATCTAGTTTGCCCGGAAGCACGCTCGGCCGGCCCGCCAGAATCGCGCGGTCCTTGCCAAACAGCTCGCTTTCCAGGAGATCTGCCGGCAGCGCGGAACAATTCACTCTGAGAAACTGAAAACCCGAGCGCACCGAGAGATTGTGAATCAGGCGAGCCGCGACCTGTTTCCCGCTGTCGCTTTGTCCGACGATCAGTAACGGAGCATCAATTTGCGACAACAGATTCGCCTGGGTCCGCAGTTCTCGCATGGCCGGGCTCGCGGATACAAACACCATATCTTCCGCGACCTGTTCGATGTTTTCACTCGACACCGCAAATTCCGCATGGTTTTGGGATGGGTCGGCGTGGCGTTCAATCAGCGTACGCAAGTTCCCTTCCTTGATCGGTTTCACCAGGTAATCTTTTGCCCCCAGTCGAAGCGCTTCAGTTCTTTGCAATGCGTCTTCTGATCGGGCTAACAAAACGACCGGAATGTCGGGACGAATGCGGCGCAACCATCTTAGCGTGTGCAATCCATCCGCCGCATTCTCTCCGAGATCCAGCAAGATAAGGTCGGGATTATCGGTTGATTGCACCCTCTCCAGGGCCTGCCATCCGCTATCCGCGAGTTCCACTCGCCACAGATTTTCTTCTCCGTTCCATCTCGGAAACAGCGAAGAAGGATCTCTGCTCACAAGTAAAACTAATGCCTTCGTCATGGTGTCAGGCAGCATAGAAATTCACTGTGGGATAGGAATAAACAAAGAAGTCTAAGAAGGTACTCACAATCGCGGACGATCCGAAGGTGTGCTCTTCAATGGGAGATCAAGCGTCAACAAACGAACCATCGAAGGCTAGAGTGCCTTCGCCAACATACTGCCGCCCGTAGCTTCGCCCCGTCAGTCACAAGTAGCAATTTGACCTGCGGGCACAACACGAATTTGTGCGCAACCGGATGCGCTCGGAACAAGGGGAGGAACTACGATCAGGCTTGGGGAAGCCCTACGGACAAGGCCTACACTATCATACGTGCAAGCACCTGCAAGAGGTACACGTTCTCGACGGTAACCGACTCCTGTGACCAATGGTTATATTTACCGCTGTAAGAGAGCTATGGACTAGAGAATGATTACCCTAAGTGCAGACGCTCCCTCTCGTGAATTGCGAATCGCCAAAAGATGACTACGTACTTAAGCTTTATGATGTAAAATGCTGCATACACTGCACGTAGTAAATCTATTAAAATATCTATATCGCAGCCAAACCTCCGACATCCATGCTTCCATTATGGGATTCGGTTCGGTCTGTCCGGACTGCAAAAACTTTCAACTACTAAGATTGCGCCAAACATTGCGCTGCGGTACAATCAGCACTGTACTTCTGTGTTTTTCTTATTTCCTCCCCTCCGAAGACGTTGAGACTTGCAACCATGATTATGTACTGACTTGGCCGCACTTAATTGCTGATGGATTAGCTTGTCGCAGTCGGCGTTTGCTGGAGAATTTATGCCAACCGATCAGATTCAGGGGCGAGGGATTCGGGTCCTCGTCGCAGATGGAACGCGCATCCACACTGATCTCCTTGCAAACGCGCTAAGATGCAACCCGGCGTTCGAAATTTTCAGTCACGCTTCCGATTCCGCTGGCCTGGTCGAAACAGCGCTTAACTACAAAGTGGACATTGCAGTCATTGCCTGCCGTCTGGCCGAAGAACCTCTCGGCGGCCTCGAAGTATTGCGAAAGATACGAGTGCTTCGCCCCAAGGTTCGCGGCGTAATTCTTCTTGATTCGTCGAAACCAGATATAGTCCTCGGCGCATTTCGGGCCGGGGCGAAAGGCTTATTCAGCCGCGACGCTTCCCTGGAAACCTTGTCGGAATGTGTTCGAAGGGTTCACGCCGGCGAGGTATGGGCCGGTCCGGAGCAGATCGCAATCGCACTCGAGGCCCTCACGTCATCCCCGACTCTGCGCACAAATGGCTCCAACGGCCTCAGCCTGCTTTCGAAGCGGGAATTGGACGTAGTGCTGAGTCTGGCCGAAGGTCTCAGTAACCGTGAGATCGCAGCCCGCTTGGGTTTGAGCCAACACACAATCAAGAATTACTTATTCAAAGTGTTCGATAAGTTAGGTGTCTCCAGCCGAATCGAACTGCTGTTTTTAACCTTGAATCACTCCGTCGCGAAAAATCCTCTCGATCAACGGGATGGGGATAGTCCCGAGATCAGGTCGAGTTTCGCATCTTCGCGCGCTGCGGCAGAGCAAGGTATGCCGACAGCTCAAATATCGTTGGCCACAATGTACGCAAACGGCAACGGAACCCGGAAAGATCCACGGGCGGCATATATGTGGTATTTAATTTGTGAGAAGAACGTTCTCGAACTGCAAAATTCAATTAGTTCTGAAAAAAGAAAAATGACTGGCTTGCTGACCACCGACGAAATACTGGAAGCTCAAAAACTAGCGTCGGACCACCACAAAAAGCCTGTCCAGCCCACATCGCTTGTTGTCCCAGCAGCCACTGGAAAAATAAAGGTTTAATCCTTCCATGGTTGATCGAGCTTTCTAGCAGTGCACAATCTTTGAGTTTTTTATTCCGCGTGTAGCATTTCTTGTGTCCACTATCAGCTGCGATTCTTCGACGATTCGCGCATAGTTATAATCGGAGTGGTCCGTCACGATCAGCACGCAATCGTATTGGCCAAGATTTTCCAGAGGCGTGCACTTCATTTGCAGATCGTAGTGGCGTCCCTTGCCGACTGTTGGAAAATAAGGATCGTTATAGCTCACTTGAGCTCCCTGCGCTTGTAATAGTTCAATGATCGTCAACGCAGGCGATTCCCGGAGATCATCAATATCCTTTTTGTATGCCATGCCCAGCACCAGAACGCGGGCGCCATTTAGCGCCTTCTTGTGCTGATTCAGCGCCTTCACCAGTGAATCGAGCACGTGGTAAGGCATTCCGGTGTTAATCTCGCCGGCCAGCTCGATAAACCGAGTTCGAAAGTCCCACTGCTTAGCCTTCCATGAAAGGTAAAACGGATCCACGGGAATACAATGTCCGCCAAGTCCGGGCCCTGGATAAAAAGGATGAAACCCGAAGGGCTTAGTGGATGCCGCCGCAATCACTTCCCAAATATCAATTCCCATGCGCAGCGACAGCAGCTTGAGTTCGTTGACGAGCGCGATGTTCACGCAGCGGTAAATATTTTCGAGCAACTTCGTCATTTCCGCTACTGCCGGCGACGACACCGGCACCACGCGATTGAAAATCGCGCCATAGAGCGCCCCGGCCAGTTCTGAAGCTTCGGCATCGAGGCCACCAATTACTTTTGGAATGTCTCGACGCGCGACAGTATCGTTGCCGGGATCTTCACGCTCTGGTGAAAAGGCAACATAAAACTTCTTGCCGTCGGACTCTCCGCGAGAAGCCTTCAGGCCTTGTTTATTTCCTTTTTCAAGGATCGGAATCAATACCTCTTCCGTCGTCCCCGGGTAAGTCGTGCTCTCCAGAATTACCAAATGGCCCGAACGAAGGTACGGAGCGATTGACTTTGCCGTCTCCTCAATGAAACTAAGATCGGGCTCATGATATTCGTTCAAAGGAGTGGGAACGCAAATGATAATCGCGTCCATCTTGGTGAGTTTGGAATAATCCGATGTGGCCTCAAAACCGCGTGTGCGTGCTTCCTGTATCTCCGTCGCAGGAATTCTCACAATGTAAGTCCCACCGTCATTGAGGGTGGAGACCTTGCGCGCATCAATATCAAAACCAGTGACCGGGAACTTCTGTTCGCTGTAGAGCAACGCTAAAGGCAAGCCGACGTAGCCCATTCCAATAATGGCGACTTGCGCCTGATGTGCCTCAATTTTGCTTTTCAGTTCCGAGAAAATCCCAAGGGTTGCGACGGAAACGCTCATAATATTTTCTTTCGTTCTTTCTATTTATTTTAATTGGCCGGCGGAAGAGTTCACGGTGCTTTTGATGCCCCAAAGTTACTATCGTTCTTCGAGTAACTTGGCAACCGTCTCGGCTGCGGACAGTCTTCGAAACCAAACCGACGCCTTTGTATAAAACACGAATCTCGAAGCTCGCAAATAAGGGATCTTCCATCAATACTAGCATTGCGGACCGATCGAAGGATTACGACGGAGCCGAGTTTATGCCGGCCCAACATCCCTGGGAGTGGAGATGTGTACTGGCCAAGGCTCAATGGAGTCTGCGTTAGATGAATGCAAGCTCCGAAACTAGACTTCCGACTAACCCAAATGGCGGATGAACCAGTTCTTGGGCAATCGTGCACTCGACGTGTATGTTTGGAGGTCAGAGAGGGCAGTCGAAAGAACATTCTTGAAGAGTCCATTCGAATCGAAGATTGCGGACTCTGAGCCCCAGCTTCTTTTTTGGAAGAGTCGTGCCAAAAAATTCCCTTCTTGTTTATAGCTGCACCGCCTATCGTCGCCTACGATTCCGCAGGGTCCATCTTCATCACCTTACAAACCCTTTGGCAATCAGCTGCCCGTTGTTAAAACCCTGCAACCGGTCATACGCGGAACGGTTTGCTTTCTGGATAAGCCATCGCAGCCCTGGGTGAATATGGAGAAAGGCGGGTAAAGCTGCTACCCGAGCGCCCCGCATAATCTTGTAATTGTTCAGCCCGTCATTTGCGGAGAGCATACTGTCGTAAATCATATGAATCTCGGGTTGGCCTTGCGCAATCGTACGATAATAATGGAGTAGAAGGTCTGGGGTATTGAATCTGAGAGCTCTGTCAGACGTTACAATCGTTTTCAAAATCAATGTGTTCTCTACAAGGCAAGTAATCTCAAACGACACCAGGTCACGCCCCAGGAATGCTCCTAGAACAACTACTTCAGTAAACTGAAACACGTTGCGCGCCCAACACTTGAATTTGGGCTTCTCCCTGCGGCCCGCGTCGAACCCATATTTCGTGCGCTCATAAAAAGAAAGATAAACAGGGTAGGCAATTTCTGTGAACTCTTCTTCATCAAGCATGCGGCGTACTGTAATGGGGCTTTTCAACGCTTTCTTGAGGCTCCCCCGCACATTATCACGTAATTTTTTTACATCATAATCCTGAGGTCTTTCGAAGAGAACTGGATTTAGATACGAGTTTGAGGGTTGTTCATCTTCGACGGCGCTTTGAAAAATGCCAATCTTATCAAACCGGGCTTTAACTCCCTCTAGATCGTATTTCTTAAATGGCAGCAGAGGACGATAAAGAAAAGAACGCGGTTGTTGCCACCAAATCTCTCCCATACGGACAAGCTTCATGCCGGTTGCTTGCTCGAATGCGGCGTACCTTTCCATGCTCATCGCTGGCCAGTAAGCCAGCGGCAGGCCGAGTTCGGGAAGACCAAGGGCGCTCATTTCTCACCTGCACCAAAAGCGATGGGGAGTAGGCACCCATTCTGAAAGAGTGTATCGCGTGCATTCCCAGCCCGGAATAGATTTATCGCTTTACAAGAGAATCATACTTGGCTGTGGCTAACTCTTCATTCTTCGTGAAACGTGTCTCACAAGAGTGGGATTCCGCGTCGGACTACTACCAATCGGTTAATCACTTCAATAACAGGGGAACGGGTTAATCGGCAATTTGCGTCGTCTTAATCCCGTCTGCGACGACGCAACGGAGTGGAGCGCTGTTCCTCGACTATGATTGCCGGCGGGAAACATTGAAGCGTTCAAGTTTGGCTTGAAGAGTACGCCTCGTTGGCGTGTAAGTGGAACTGAAAAAGTTGATGGAGCGTGCTTTGCGGATTGGCACGCAGATCGAACCCGCGCGAATCTCTTTTCACCGCCCCTGATGTTCTGGCTTCTCGGTGGTCAACCTTTGAAACATATATCGGTTTTGGCGCGCAATCGAGGTCGGCGGCTTCGGCGTTAGAGAAACGGGATGTACAGAGTCGTCCGAAAGGCCTGAATGCTCCTGCATCAGTTCGATGGTGACAGAACCTCTATGGTGATTTAGGGGATGTCTTAAAAAGTAATCTGTGAAAAAGGGTTGACAAAGCGACTCTGCGAGGCTAAAAGGTCTCACGGTATGGGTATCACAACTAATTCGAGATAGCATGGGTGAAAGGAGCGAAAACAGTATGGCAGCGAAGGGTAATAAGAAGAGGAAGTCCGCCGGCGGCGAAGCACCGCTCCGAAGGGCTCTGGCTGGAATTGAAAAGGCTCAACGCGAGCTGGAACTGAATGTCAGGAATCTGAAGGCGGCCATGGGCCACATTCACAAAGCTGGGGGCGGGCCCGGCCAGGGCCACATCCACACCGCGGGCGGAGGTGCCGGGCAGGGACATATTCATACTGCTTCGGGAAAGGGACACGTGCATTCCGCGAAGGCAAAGGGCCACCTTCACTCTGCAACATCAGGTAAGGCGAAGGGACACGTTCACTCGGCGTAGAATTTGCCTGGCATGACTAGGTCCGGCCGGATAAGGCGTGCTCGCGCGGTTCTGGTAGATTGGCGCGACGGCGAGCTAATCCTGCGCAATTATCAAACACAGGAGTCGGTCAGTGCCGCACCGGAAGCAGTCCGAATCTTACATTTACTCGAGAATTGGACGGATCCGCCGGACCTGTATGCCTTGCTGCCGGAGTACACGCCAAGAAGTATTCGCGCCGGTTTGCGCGAATTGTTGAAAAATACGCTGGTGGTGCGCGAGGGCACGCCACAAGCAAAAAAGGACGCCGAACTGGCGAGCGTGTGGTCGGACTGGTTGCCGCAGGCAAGTTTTCATTTCGCTACGAAAGATGTCGAATACCTTCAACCTCCTCCCAGCTTTTTTAAGCGATACCTGGCAGAGTCTCCGCAGCCGGCTTTATTGAAGAGCTACAGCAAAGCTCCACGAATTCGACTGCCTGTCGTAGAAAAATCACAGGGCGAGTTTGCAGGAGCGCTGTTGGCCCGGAAGACGCACCGCGATTTTTCGGGAGAGCAGATCCCGCTAAACGTAATCTCAACCCTGCTCTATTACACGTGGGGTGTAACCGGAAAGATTGCGGCGCCGCCTTTCGGCCGCCTGTTTCACAAGACCAGTCCTTCAGGAGGAGCGCGTCATCCCGGCGAAGTGTATCTTCTCGCCATGCGAGTCGGCGAATTAACGCAAGGCCTGTATCACTACGATGGCCTGCATCACTCGCTGGCGAGATTACGATCCGTGAAGGCTTTGAAGAAGGCGGTTAGATATGCAGCCGGACAGGAATTCGTAGCGAGACGCATCTGCTTTGTTTATTATGACCGCAGTATTTCCGCGCACGCAGTGGAAGTACCGCTTTGCCCGCACCTACCGGGTGGTTCTGCTCGAGACTGGACACTTGTGCCAAACATTCTGCTTAGTGGCGACTTGGCTTGGTCTCGCGCCGTTTTGCACGGCCGCGTTTCAGGACACGCTGATCGAGAAAGAACTTGGCTTGGACGGCATCCGTGAATCCGCACTCTACTTGGCCGGGGTCGGCACGCTCCCCGCCGGCAAGCTTCGCAGCAATCGTTGAGCGTCCTGATACCTTGCCAGCGCGTCGGCGTGGGACCAATAGCCGAGAAACTTTTGCAACTCGGTGCGCGCATCATCCGATCGCCCAAGCTTTTGATAGAGGACGCCGAGACTGTAGTGCGCGTCCACGGCCCGGTGAAAGGCCGGCTCATCAAAGCTTTCAGCTCGGGCATCGTCCATGAGTTCGTTCCCACGAGTTACTACGATTTGATATTCCTGGGCTGCTTTTTCTTGCATCCCCGCCATGGCATAGCAGCGGGCCAGAGTTTCGATCGCGAACACGGATTTCTGATAAGTGACAGCGCTCTCCGCCGCCTGAACTGCCTCGGGAAATCTTTTCTGCGCCAGTGCGATTTCTGCAACCACCAGGGTGTGCAAAGCCTGAAGAGCGGGCGCGTCATGCTGATTGATCTGGGCGTCAATCTCCCGCAGGCTGCGCTTAGCGGGATCAACGCTGCCAGCCCAGGCATAGGTTCTCCCCAGCAGGAGCATAAGCGCCGGAGCTTGCGGCGGCAGATTGACCTGCCCAAGTTGCTGATTGGCCTGCAAATATAAGCCCTTCTGTATTGACAGCTCCGCCATCTCAATGCGTGCCTTTACTTCGGCGATGCGATTATGATTTCTCGTCGCCGCTTGAATGGCGTCGGAGAGTTCCTTTTCGGCTTCGCCGTACAGGCCTGTCGCCAAATCCAAATCGGCAAGCGACAGGGCGGCTTCTATTTCACCGTCGGGACCGGTGCGCACCATTCCAGAGAACGTCTGCCGGGCCAGATCAAATCGGCCCAATGCAAGGTAAACGCGTCCCAAGACAACTTGCGCATACTGATTATTGGGAAAATCCCTGGCGAAAGGCTGCGCGACTTGAAAGGCTTTTTCCGTGTCTCCTTCCGAAAGCAATTGCGATGCGAGATTGATGCGGATATCAGACTGTGGCACTAACTTGACCGCTTTTTCGGTAAACGATACAGCAGCAGCGTAATCACTGTTCTCCGCGTTGCAAACGCCAAGGTTGACGAAGGGAGCGGGATCGGACGGTTGCAGCTCTGCAAGAAGGTGATAATTTTCGCACTCCTTTTGAAAGTCCAACAGGGTTGCGTAGTAAGCCGCCATGATCCGAAGCCGCTCAGGTTCCGAAGCGCGATCGGCCAGCTTGGCTGCCTGCCGTATCTCTTCGGCGCCGCGATCATATTGGTTCAAATAGTCGTAGCTTTGGCCGAGGTATTCGTGCGCCACGGCAAAATTGGGATCAAGTTCCAACGCTTTGGTGAACATTAGGACGGCCTGCGAAGGGTCCCCCTTATAAAGGCTGTCCTTTCCACTGGTGAAGTAGCGCACTGCGTCGAGCGAGGACGAACTCACCTGTGCCAGCGGAGCGGAATTTTCTTTCAGGGATTGTAGAGATTCGCCGAGCTTACTGCGAACTGTCTCTGCGATCTCATCTACTTTTTTTGGGATTTCATCGGCGCTCGAAACGGTTTCGCTATCGGTGACGATGTCAGATCCGGAAGGCGATTCAATGCGAACCACAAGATTATAGGTATGCCCAAAGCGGGCGATCGAGCCGATCAAGAATGCCTTTAGCCCTTCGCGGACGCAAATTTCGCGTCCTGCATTCTCGTCAATGCGCTGGCCGGGAGGAGACCCCATACGCTGGAGGACGTCAACCAGGCGGCTGGCGGGATATACCTGCAACACTTGCGACTGTTCGAGGCTGGAAGTAAACATTTCGCGCAGCGTGTTGTCGAAAACCGGCTCACCCGTTTTATTTTCGAAATCTCCGACAAGCAGCATGGGCCGCGTACCGTTGGTCGCGCGCAACTGCAACCTACGCGAAACCAGCCATGCGGCAATGGCAAGCACGAGGACACCGGCAATAGGTATCGCAATGCGAAATATTCGGCGCAGACGCCGCCGGGAGGCTTGCTGAACTGCAATCGGCACAGTGGCAGTGTGCAGCCGTTCCAGATCGGAGGCTAGTTCCTGTGCTGTCTGGTAGCGCAACTTCGGATCTTTCTCCAGGGCCTTGAGGGTGACGGCTTGCAGCGCGGGACTCACGCTTCGATTCAGGTTGGATGGAGGGACGGGATCGTGATTCAGAATTGCATTGATAAGAAGAGGCCCGTACTCCTGCGGATGCGGGCGCTTTCCGGTTTCCATCTCGTAGAGCACCGATCCCGCCGCATAGATATCCACCCGCGCGTCAATGTTCTCTCCCCGCAGTTGTTCAGGAGCCATATAAGCGAGAGTGCCCTTCGCCAGGCCCGCGCCCGTCATGCTCATGGTTACGTCCATGGGATCGGCTGTCAAAAGTTTTGCCAGCCCGAAATCGAGAATTTTTACCCTACCCTCAGCGGTCAAACCAAGATTGCCGGGCTTGAGATCCCGATGCAAAATTCCCTGATGATGAGCAGCAGCTAGGCCTTCGGCTATCTGTATTCCATACTTTATGACTTGGTCCGTGGGCAACGGACCGGAGCGCAGTTTGTCGGCCAGAGTTTGCCCGGATAATAATTCCATGACCAGGAAGTCGGTTGTCCCCTCGCAATTGAAATCAAAGACAGTCGCGATGTTCGGATGGTTGAGCCGGGCGAGCGCCAGAGCTTCCTGCTTAAAGCGCTTGCGCGTATCGTCTTCGGCCAGGCTTCCGGGAGGAAGAATCTTTACCGCGACATCGCGATTGAGGCGTTCGTCGGTCGCGCGATAGACCACGCCCATGCCGCCCGCTCCAATTTGCTCCAGGAGACGATAGTGCCCAAACACTTCTCCGGCCAGAGGGTCGTGGGACATGGTTGGGAGCGATGGTAGTTTGCAGGGTGGCCTAAGTCAATTTAGGTGGGAGGGCAGGACATAGGGGATTCGGGAACAGCGCTCGGCTGGCCTTGTTACCTGTCCTGGGCTGGATGCCAGACATGCAGGATTTCAACCGCGTTCTGCTTCACGCGGTAGGCGATCATATGCGGCAATCGCCAATGCTGCAACTCACGGGTGCCTTCCTCGCGGCCCTTGCGCCCACGCTGAGGGAACTTCTTCAGCGACCGGGCGGATTTGCGAATCTCGATAACAGTCGGCTGCGCTAAATGAGGCTCGTGTTCTTTCAGGTAATCGTAGATGTTTTGCAAGTCCGCCGCGGCGGTTGGGGTCCAGCGGATACGCATCAGGAGTTAAGCATCCGCTCGATGCGCGCGTCCATTTCTTCCTCTTCGATAAATTCCCCCCGGTCGGCCTGCGCGATGCCGTCCCGTACGGCTGCGCGAAAACGAGCGTCCTGCTCAAGCAGGCGCTCGACGGCAGCCTTTACAAGCCGCTCCGTATCGGTCCCGGTGCGACTGGCGATTTGCGAAAGCTGCGCTTCTTGCTCAGGGGTAAAATGGACTTCCATGATCGTCAGTGTAGGTGGGCGGGTTTATGCTGTCAACAAAGTGGCCGAACCGCGCTAGGTCGTAGACGTATGAGCGATTTGCGAAACCAAATAGACAGCCTGTCTGCTTTAGAAAAGCCGCATTGCTAGTCGCTATTTGAGAACGCCTGGAAGCCGACCGCGTCACTCACGGATGCCCAGCGGGCAGAGACTAATAAACGATCGAGTGGCATCGGCAAAACCCTTATCCCCTGGGAACACGTCAGGGCAGGCCTGCTTAAAAAATACGGTCGTCTGGTTACTCCACCGTGGTCAATGCCTTCGTCGCCAGAACGGTTGATCCCTCCACCGCGTCTCGGCACCATACCAATGCGAGAGATGTCGCTGATACACCGAATAAACCCGATTAAGCGTCTGCGAATATTCGGATTCTCCGTCCTCCTCGCCGGACAAATGGCGGTCTGCCGCTTCGGCTGCGGCCAATCCTGTGAAGAGGGCGTTCAACAGTCCCTGGGACGACAGCGGATCAAAACTGAAGGCAGCATCGCCCGCCGCAAACCATGCTGGGCCTGCAAATGGCTGAAGGATGGCACTATGTGCGGCGGCGAAGCCAGAGTGCTCCGCGATGAAGCCGGATTCGGACAATACCTCAGCCAATTCGTTGCTCGCCGCGGCGCGTTGCAAGAGCTTCTTCGGATCAGCGACCGAGCGTGCTGCCGGTAGATCGGAATCGGTGTGAAAGGCGAACACGCGACGGTCGCAAGGAAGTGGAGCGGCGTACCACCATCCATCCTCAGCGGCTTCTACATAAGTGAATCCGGCGCCGCGATGGATCGGCTGGGCTCTTCCCGAAACCCAACTACATACGAGCTTATCCGCCAATTTGCGGCGCGCGCCTAAAGAACGCGACACGGGACTCGCACGTCCTCCGGCGTCAATCACGACTCGGGCGATCAGCTCGACAATACCCTCGGCGGTTCCAACTCTTGCACGCCAGGAGCCTCCATCCCATTCGATAGAGTTCAAATGGACCGGCGCGAGAAGTGTTGCGCCACGATCTGCGGCGATGGCGCGAAGCCACATGTCGAATCGCGCCCGATCAATATGCCAACCATGGCCATCTGGGTCGCGGAGGAAATCTGCTTCGATGAGTTGAGGCGAACCCCAGACTGATCGGTTCCCATAGCAATGGGAATATCCTTGCTCCTCGAAAGATTGCCAGAGGCCCATGTCTGCGAGAATGCGCCGTGCAGCGGGAGGTAGCGATTCGCCGATCCTTGCCGAAGGACGCGGGTGTTTATCAATCAGCGCAACTGTCCGCGTGGGTGCGAGATTCAGCGCGGCGGTTGCGCCGGCAAGTCCAGCGCCGACGACAAGAACGTCTACCTCGCGAACGCCACAAGTTGGCGAACGAACGGGAAGGGCACGACTTTCAGTCGTGCCGTAAATGCCACGAATCGGCGATCGGCCCGACTGAAAGTCGGGCCCTTCCCTTTGAAATTCTCTAGTCGTAACGTCTGAGTCCATGGGGAAACCGGCGGACCTTCTCGATGCCGCTCAAATCAATTTCATCTGACGCATTCGGCGAACCACTTTCGCCGGCGAGCCGGCTGACCGTCGGCTGCGGCAGATTTTCCACCTCAAGAGTCGGCGGAAAATTCGGATCGTCCGGTCCAGGACGCTCCTCGACGACGCCCATCTCCCAAAAATTATCAATCATGTTATTGATCTGCGAAGTGTAAACTCCGCTGCCCAATGGCCGAGACCACGAGGTCCTTTGAGCGAATGCTGTCAGCCGGTCGGCGAGCGGACGCTGTGGGTCCATCACAATGTTGTAATTCGCCTGGGTAAGGATTTGGTTCGGAACCCGCGCCGGCCAGAATGTCGGAAGATAAGGATCGTAGTTTCTAGTGTATCCAGACCGGCAACTGGCAGTGTCGGTCTGCCATGGAAGCGCCATCCAACGCGTAATCCCGCCCGATACTTGCGGTCCTAGCGGACCGTACGGAAGCAGGCCCATCATTTCGCTCGGATTCATTACCGCTCCATATTGCGGCTCGACAAAACCTTCCGCAGCGTGTGCAATGCGAAACGGCGCCATATATAGACTCGGCTGGCGCATGGGCCATGTCATCTCGCAGCCTGGATGAAATGCATCGGCCAAACAAAATTCCAGCGACGCTCGGTTGAGCATGTCGCCCCGCTGCGGAAGCGGAACATCGTTGATGCTCAGTGGTTGCACTGGCGCATAGTCCGAATCGAAATTACCGTTTGCCCACTGTTGCAGCAGCTCAAGCTGAGTGTCGCTGAGAGCGGAATTCTGTCGCGGAGAGTGCGTGGCCGGAACATTCATCGCATCGCCGTACTGCCACGGCCAAGGCTTTGGCGACCACGAATCCACTGCGAAGTTGCGAAACTGATTGGCGATGGTTCGCCGCATCTCTTCATCATTCGGATTGTTCTGGCTGAATCTGGCGAGCGCCTCGGCAGTCGCATAATTATTCGGACCGCCCCATCCGAATGCTGCCGCGAAGCCCGCATTCACCCATTGCAAGCGAGACAGCCGTTCGAAGATTGGCCGAATGTCAGTGTTGAACGATGCCCGTGTCACCGCGGGCAGCATCTTCGCTTGGATTGCGGTGTCGCGCATTAAATCCCACATAGTGCGAACCGATTTTTGCGAGGGTGCGTAATTGGGAGGCGCGACTACAATCCATGCGGGATCAACCTTCAGCGCTTTGCCTTGAAAGTTGACCGTCGCGGTGACTGGGCCGTCGGAAGTATCGTCGTACCAGCCTTCGTTATTGGCGAAGGTCAACGCGAGACTTCCGTTGTATGAGGCCGATTTGCCTCTGCCTCCGAATACGAGAAGGTGTCCCTGATCGTCGGTCCGAAGTTCGCCCAGGTAAACCGGAATGCCCATGAAATTTCCGGTATCGAATGCATAACTCGGGCCTTGGCTGTTTGCCCCGGTTATTTGGCGACTGCCGGGGTCAATCACCAGCCCATCCCGATTGGAAACCGCGACATTGCGCATGTAGGAGTGCGGCGCTGAATCCACCTCGGGAATATCCAGCGCAATCTGAAACTGGTACCACGCGGCTTTCTTATTTGCCAGATGAACGCTCCACGTGATGTCAGCGTTGGATGAAGTGAGTTCCGCGACGATCGCGCCCTGAGCATCCAGCCCATAGATGCGAAACCGTGGAACCTGGCGTTTAAGCGCGCCTTTTTCATCTCGGTAAAATCCCGGCTCCTGATGTGGAGGGTCCGTTACTTCCGGAGCAAGGAAATATCCATCGCGACTATTCCCCAAACGCGCCACACCAATAGAGGGATGAATTGCTGCACGCACGATCGGGTTTAACTGCTTGGGGACTGCGGTGCTTGCCGACCCGGAGTGGTCGCTCGCAGGATTCATTTGAGTATCCGGACGACTTGGCGTCGAAGCGAAAGTCTAACCTACGGATAGCAGTTCTGGAAATGGACCCTTTTTGCCCATCTCGCGTTAACGGCTTTACGCGCCAAGTCTCGTCGCTCTCAGTCCGAAGTTCTTCCGTACGCGCCTTGCCTCCTTTTAATCCGCCAAGGCTGCCCAGTGCCACCGCGCGGGCTTAATACATTTGACTAGTCATATGACTAGTCAGTATAATTTTGTTTTTTGCTCAACAAGGAGGCCTATGACTTCATGGCAAGTGCAAGACGCGAAGGCTCGATTTAGTGAATTCTTGGATGCCACCATTAAGAAGGGGCCCCAAATGGTTACCCGCCGGGGAATTGAAACTGCCGTCTTTGTGCCAATTGATGAGTGGAAGCGCTTGCAAAAGGCAGTCCGTCCGACTCTCAAGGACTTATTGTTGGCCCCTGAGGCCCGCTTTGAGAATTTGATCCCGCAACGTCACAAATTGCGGCGACGGGCTGTGAGGGGGTTCAAATGAACCGTTACCTATTGGATACCAATGTCGTTTCCGAACTGCGAAAGCCGCGTCCACATGGGGGATTGGTTGATTGGCTCAATCATCAGAAAGCGGATAGATTGTTCCTCTCGGCCGTGACGATGGGCGAGCTACAAGCAGGGATTGAGCGAACACGCCGCCTGGATCCATCGAAGGCCAGTGACATCGAGTCTTGGGCGGATCAGCTGGCAGCTTCGTATCAGATACTGCCGATGGACACACCATGTTTTAGGGAATGGGGCCGAATCATGGACCGAAAGGCAGACAGATTGTTGGAAGACGCTATGATTGCTGCTACCGCACGCGTTCACCAGCTGATCGTTGCCACCAGAAATGAAGGGGATTTCAGTCAACTGGACGTTCGAATTCTCAATCCATTCAAGACAAACTAGAGAGCGAGCGCGACTCCGATCAGAAGCAATCACAGAAAACCACATCCGCGACAATTCATTGTTACTTTTTTGTTCTCCTGAGATTTTTTAATTAGCGTATCGTGTCATGACATTTCACTTGTGACATTCCCCCATCAAATTCCGGGAGACCACCGCTAGATGCAATCAGATTTTCGCTCACAATCCGAAGGCAATGCCGAAACCGCGATTTTACACGCATAGTCTCTGCTCGCGCGCTACCCCAAATGATTAGCTCATAATGGCAGCATTCGGAAAAAGTAGGACCAGCTAGTATGTCAAAAGCGGACAACGGGACCAGACCCTATGAGATTACTGTTTATTCCACTTGCGGTCATGCTAACGGGCTGCACTGCAGTCAAGGCGGGTCAGCCATCCCCTCCCAATCTCACGGGCGACTGGCAAGTAACGTTGTCAGAGTCTCAAGCTGGTATTGTTTCTGCTTCTTACGGTCATAATGTTTACCCGGATACTGTCATTGACCTCTCTCTCATTCAAAGTGGCAGCGCATTGTCCGTCAGTAAGACAATGATTGCCAGTGCAGGATGTGGGCAATCGGATTTCCAAACATGGTGGGAAATCTTCGGATGGAACCAGGACGATCTGAGCGGTGTCAGTGGGATCGTTGAAGGCAATTCCGTTGCTTTGACAATGAACGAAAGCAACGGCACAGGCGATGCAAGCGCTCAACTGTCTTTTGCAGGATCCTTCTCTCAAGACGGCAAGACTGGCACCGGAACTCTCTCTGATGGCTGCACGGGCGAGCAAACGGTAGAATGGTCGGCCGTACGCGTTACTAGCTTTCCCGAGTAACTCGCCGGTCCGCATGGTTGGATACCCACTCACCACATCCAACTCGCAGAATTCCTCGTGAAGAGGTAACGGAAGGTTAATCTAAAATGATCTCTCTCGATCCGATCATTTGCAGTGGCGATTTATCGCCAACTGGCGTGGAGAGATGCAACGCGATTCGAAATATTCGATAATCCCTGAATGGAAGCCAACGGATTCCCCTCCCGCACCTCGATCCTGACCGCTGCGGCGCGTGCATTTGGGTCGCGCGAGCCCGATGCCAGCGTGCGCAATCCCGATTGGGTCGCCGACCGGTTGATCGGACCCGCTGAGTTGGCTCTGATAGCCGACCATCCTCTCAGTAAGGCTCTCGATCTCGATTTCCAAGAAGCCCTTAACGATCCCGATGTCTTCGGCTTTGCGTGGCTAATGCTGGTGCGGACGCGATTCATAGACGAAATGATGGAGCGAGCCGTTCGCAGCGGGGCGACTCAGTTGGTGATCCTGGGCGCCGGGTTCGATACGCGGGCCCATCGCTTCGCCGAGCTGTTGAAGGATACCGCCGTCATAGAGATTGATTACGGCACCACTCAGGAATACAAAAAGCGGCGCGTAGAAGTGGCTTTAGGCGGCGCGCCCGCCAACGTGGTATATGCCCCGATTGATTTCGCACGAGAAAACCTCGGCGAAGTGCTACGCCGTGCCGGTTTCGAGCCTCGACGCAAAACTTATTACATTTGCGAGGGCGTCAGCATGTATGTCCCGGAAGAAGGGATGAAGCAAACCTTGCGCGCGATCGCTGCGGAATCTGCTCCGGGCAGCGTGCTGCTGCTGGAGTATCTCAACCGGGGTGGGCTCGAAATGTTGAAAAAATATCCCATGAGGATGATTAAGAATGCCTTCGATTGGGGAGAGCCGTTCGTGTTTGGCGTGCCCGATGGACAGGACCGGGAGTTTTTCCTCGAAGCCGGTTTGGAACTGGGCGAGACGCTGAAGATCGGCAGCCCCGAATCGATGAAACGGTACGCCACGCGCCAGGATGGGAGCTACTACGGCGCGCATTTAGAGAAAGTGTTTGAGCAGCGGCGCGAAGCCGCCCTGAAGGCCATGGACGATGCAGGTCGTCAACAAGCCGCTCAAGCCGCGGCTACGTCGGGGTACTGGCTGGCCGAGTTGGCCGTCCCCCAGAGCGCCGGCTAGAGAGTGATTGCTACGAAGGCCTCTCGCCGCTTCGAATCGGCATAACTAACACTGGATTGAACCGCCCGAGCACGCGCGCTAGACAAGCGCCATATTCAAATTGTCAATTGCCTCGTCAATTTCGGCAGTGCTTTTGTAGCCGACGGTCACGCAATCCACCCCGGCATTCCGGAACGCGAACTTCATCGCCTTCTGCCGGTCCTCACGGTTGAATGTCCCTTCGCCTATAAGCTTCATGGAAACTACGCCCATTCCTTCTCGGTGAACTTCCTTTACGTGCTCGACGACTTCGGGGACATTCCCTAATCCTTGAGTAGCATAATCCTCCGCGTCCATGCTCTTCCCTTTGTGATTCACCCGGATCATGGCGATGTCGAGCCACTTATTCCCGGGAACCCGTCGCAGCGCGGGCAAACCATGCACCGACGCACCGTGACTCACGATAATCTTCCTCGATTCGCCTTCCAGAATCGCGTCTTCCCAGCGGCGGGTGTCGGTTGGCCATGTCGCGGTATGTTGCCAGTGCAGCAACATAATGTCGAAATACTCCGTGTTCGCCAGCTCGCGCAATTCGTCGAATTTCTGTTGCGGACTCACACCATCACGAGTGGTCACCTTGGACATCAGTTGATAACTTTCTCGCGGAATGCCCTTCAGGGCGATGCCCAGCATCTTGTGCATCTCGCCGTAAGATTCGGCGGTCTCAAAGAAGCGAATGCCGTGATCGTAGGCGTAGCGCACCAGTCGCGTGAACCCGTCCTGTCCGAGATCGCGCTGCACCTGGCCGCTGAAGCTTCCGGTGCCAAAAGCCAGCCGCGTTACTTTCACTCCAGACCTTCCCAGCGTTACGAAGTCAGTCGCGGTTTTCCTTTGCTGCGCAGTCAGCCCGACACTTCCGCTGACCGCAAGCGTTCCCGCCGCAAGTCCGGTTTTCAGGAATTCACGTCTGGTGAAATTGGCCATTTAACACCTCCATGAAGCCGATGAGCCGAATGTTACCAGAACTCCTGGGCGAAACCTCGGTGAGAGTCTTGGAGTTTTACCACAATTTTCACTGATTTCGTCGCGCGCCGTCTTCAGGGGCGCCGGCGTTATGCAAGAGTCAGATCAGTGCGAATAACCCTGCTAAAACCGCTCCCGTCGAACCACCGTCACCGGCCCAAGCAGGCCGGATGGAAGTAATGGTGAATCGGCTTTGTAAGGCTTCACGTCGGCAAATGTGAATTTCGTGGCTCCCGGCTGTTCGTCTCCGATGAGCCGATTCACCCATGCGTTTACCACCTTGATTGTGATTTCGTTTGCCCCGGGTTTAAGAACGGAAGTCACATCTACACGATACGGCGCGTGCCAGGTCTCTCCTAGCTGTTTACCGTTAACACTCACCACAGCTAGATTCTTCACATCACCGAGGTCGAGCCAGAGGTGAGCTCCGTTTTTGAACCACTCGGAAGAAGCTTGCAACGTCTTGGCGTAAATTCCAACTCCCGAAAAGTACTTCACGCCTTGATCGGTGCTCAGGCTCCAGTCGGAAAGTTGATTCATCGTAACTGCCGCTGGCGCTCCGCGGCCGGTTTGAAAACTCACATTCCATGGACCACCCACTGTCGCCAACGTAGTCTCGGTTACTTGCGGAACTACAACCGAAGTTTCGGATGTTGGTTTACGAAACACCACAAACACCGCGCCCCAGGGTTCGAGTCGGAGCGGCACCGTCGTGCGCCCGTCCGTCACCTTAAAGGATGCGGCTTCTGTCGTCGCCGTCTCCGCACGCCACAACTCGGGCTGGTAGCCGGCCACCCGGAATGTGGCTTCAATGGACTCTTCGTGGTCGCTGCGGTTATCCACGAAGTAGATATCGCCATGATCAAGCTTGCGGTGGACGAATTCCATGTCGGAATTGTTATCGGGTTTCGAGTAGTCAAAGTCCGGTTGCAGCCGCAGAGCGTTGAAGACTTCGCTCAGATTCTGCCCTGCATACACCGTGCCTTTGCCCACTTGGTGTACGCCGGTGCCGTCGCCGAACAGTTCGAATGAGAGCTTCTTGAATTCATCCTGATCATCGGCCAGGCTCGGATCATCCGTTGGCTTCGGGCCTGCTACAACCGCGCCGTTTTCCACGAGCATGAAAATTGCTCGCAGTACCGGCAGGGACATGTGCCGGCTGTATGGGTCCAAGCCCAGTATCTTATATTGCATCCCGCTCTTCGTCACAATGTTGCCATTGTCAACACTCAACTCATGAATGAGAGCGTCCGCGTTGATGTAGTCAAAGCCGTAGCCAGCCGGTATATCTGGAGCACTTTTGGCAAATATGGCAGTCAGGTTTGAATCTTCGCCATAGAAGTACACCAGGTCGGCGGCAAAATGTCCTTGTTGCAACAGGTAACTCGATCGCGCTATGTAATCAATCCATGGCGCAGATTGCTCAGCCCACGTCTCATTGCGATTGAACCATTGCCCGTAAGGGCCGAGCGTCAGCCCGGGAGCCTTCCCAATTAACGGTTGGTGCGCGGACTCGTGAATGACGAAGCGGTTGATTCCGTTCAACAGCTCCTGATCGGCGGTTGGTTTCAGGGTGGAAGGTGACCACGCCCACGGTGCGGCTGATGCCGTCATGGATTCCGCAGCCGCGATGTTCTGGCCATAAATGTGGGCGACAGATGCAGACTCGCGATCATCGGCGTTGTAACCGTACTGCACCTTGTTAACGTCCGGCGCCTGCGTCCACATTGCGCTCATCGGCACTTCATTGAACTTTTTCACTTCCATGCCGTCTGCCACAAACGCACGGCCGCCTTCGTGTGACTCCCCGTAATGGCCCATGCCGCGCTCATGCAGCGTCTCTTCCAGTTGTCCGTAATGCTCATTGGCAATCAAGTCGGCGATGGTCTTGCGGAAATCCCAGAGGAAGCGATCGCTGGCCTCAGCGCTATCCACAACTCGCCCTGTCAACACTGGCAACCATGGAGTCGCATCGTACCCGCGCAGCCTTTTGAATTGCGCCAGCATGTTGTCAGTCCAGTTCTGTGAGCCGGCTTCCCAGCTGTCGTTGATGACGTACTGCACCCCTTTCTTCCCCATCTCATCAGCGCCAACCGCCTCCTTGTAGCTGTCCAGGTACTTCTCGAAATAATCTTTCACGAAGCGGTGGTCGAGCTTGTCCACTTCTAGTCCGGTAGCCTCCGGCGTTGCCGGATGGTTCGTGATGCCCAACAGCGAGTACCCGATGCGAAGAACAATCCACGTGCCTTCCGCGGGCGTCCAGTCGAGGGTTCCGTCCGGATGCATTTTCGAAGTGAGGTCAATCACGTCCGCACTTTTGATCACAACCGACGGATCGGCTCCCGCAGTCGCGTACTGATACTGATAAAGATCTGCCTCCGGCACAAACGCTGCCCTCTCTTCAAAATGATTTACCCGCGCGTCGGGATGAAGAACTAATTCCGCAATTTTGTAGGATGTCGGTTTTGCGGATGCACTCAGACCGAATACCGCAGGATCAATTCCCACCGCCCACGCCGGCATCGGTGGAGGAGGCGTGCGATTAAAGGTAACCCGGAAATACTTTGCTTTGACTGCCGGAAAAGAAATCGTATGTTCGGGCGCTCCACCACCGCTCAAGCCGATGATTTTTCGGAAATTCCGCCCATCGTCGCTCGCCTCGAGTGTTTTCTCCGGGGCGCCAATTCCAGTAATCGCGGCTTCGACTTGCCAGGGGTCTTTCGTCACGTAGGTGACAGAACGAATCGTTTGCGGACTCGGGTATTCGAACTGAATCCACGACTCCGATCCCGGTTCCGGAATCGGCAGGTTCGTAGTCCTCGTCAGGTCTCCATCACTTAGCATCGTGACGTCCAGTCCCTCGCCGCTGGGCGTAATCTTCACCTGCGCCGCATTTTCCGCGGACTCGTCTGTGGGCTGACGGAATGCCACGACCGCCGCATCCGCATAAAATGTTGGATTTGCCCGCGAAGCGGATGGCGCCAAATCGATATTCTGAAATGGCCCGGTAACGCTTGGTGGCGGAGAAATCTTCCCTGTGAACGGTTTGCCGCCCTGCATTACCGTTTCGCTCCACACATACTTCTTCATCCCGTGTGGCGGAGGCACCCAAGGCCCTCCCGATTCGCTCCATCCCGGTGAGCCCGCAATCGCCATTTCCATTCCGAATTGGTCACCCAGATCAATCGCGTACTTGAATGCGTCTTTCCACTCTGGCGTCATATAAGCAAGACGCTTCTCGACAACCTGCGGCGTGGAAAGCGCTGCATCGAAGTTTTGGAAACCCACGATTCCGGAGCGGTGCATCCACTCCAAGTCGAGCTTGATGCCTTCCTTGGTGATGTTGCCATTCATCCAGTGCCACCACACGCGTGGCCGGGCAGAACTGGGTGGATTTTCGAAACCCTGCCACAGCGGGTCCACGGGACTCTGTGCAACAACGGCATCCGCAAGGCAGGAAAAAATCACCACAGCGGTACCGAATAGCTTCCACGCTCTCGTCATAAAGTATCTCCGAGGGTATTGATACTAGGTCACGCGTGAGTGGTTGTGAACGGACAGCCAGATAATAGTCTTCATCTTACGTTCAAGATCTTACGTTCAAGGTTTCTAAGCATTTCGGGCTTCAGCCATTTCTTGGTTGCTTCGCATGGTTTTGCGCGGTGGTGATGACAGCGACCGGCGCTTACTGGTTTCGAACTTGGCTTCATGTAGGGATTTTGATGCCTGCAAAACTCGCACTGCTACTTAAGTCGGATGCAATTGTTAATCGCAACCTGTATCATGCGCAAGCAAACTTAGCGTTTGTAAGGATGCTATGCGACGAATTGTTCGATACCTGCTGATTTCTATTGCTTGCGCCCTCTCGTGCTCGTCAGCAATCTACGCGGCGGCATCTCCAAGCCTGATCCACCCCGACCATCGCCGCACCAGTTTTAACGACGATTGGCGGTTCTTCAAGGGAGATTCTGATGGGGCCGAACGGCCGGGCTTTGACGACTCGAAGTGGGCCCAAGTGAGATTGCCCCACGATTGGGCCATCGAAGGTCCCTTCGATCGGACTTTGAATCCCCATACGGGTGCTCTGCCGATTTCGGGGACAGGGTGGTATCGGAAGACGTTCACGTTTCCCGCGGGCTTTGAGGGCCGTTACGTCACGGTGGAATTTGACGGGGCCATGTCCAACTCACGCGTGTGGCTCAATGGTCACGAATTGGGAGGCCGGCCATATGGATACATCGGCTTCGCCTTCGATCTGACGCCGATGCTCTTGCTCAACGGCCAGGAAAACGTTTTGGCGGTTCGGTTATCCCCGGAAGACCGGTCATCCCGGTGGTATCCAGGAGCAGGCATCTACCGGAACGTTTGGCTTGATGTGACCGGTCCGGTGCACGTCGCGCGATGGGGTACGTACGTTACAACGCCCAAGATTTCCGACGCAGCGGCCGAGGTAGTTGTGAATACCAGCGTGCAGAGCCACTTGGATCACGCTGCCAAATTCACGCTTCGCACCTCGATCGTGAATTCTGACGGAGAAGTGGCGAGTCACGCCGATAAAGCGATCTCCATTGACGGCAACAGCACGCAAATTGTCGCGACCAGCCTGAACCTCTCGCGACCCCATCGCTGGGATGTGGACGACCCCTATCTCTACACAGTTCTCAGCGAAGTCATCAGCGGTCGTGTGGTGGTGGACAAGTACACAACCCCGTTTGGAATTCGCACCGTCGTTTTTGACAAAGCAAAGGGTTTGCTGCTTAACGGGAGATACAGGAAGATCCACGGAGTATGTCTCCATCATGATCTAGGTGCGCTCGGCGCCGCCGTAAACCGTCGCGCCACCGAACGTCAGTTGCAGATATTGAAGGAAGCAGGGGTGAATGCCATCCGGACCAGCCACAATCCGCCTTCCCCGGAGTTGCTCGAATATTGCGATCGCCTGGGATTGCTTGTAATGGACGAGGCATTCGACATGTGGCGAATTCCGAAGGTACCGAACGGTTACAGCAAGTATTTTGACGAATGGTCGGAGCGCGATGTTCGCGATATGGTCCGGCGCGACCGTAATCATCCCAGCATAATTCTGTGGAGTATTGGAAATGAAATCCCCGAACAACAGCAGCCCGACGGATGGAAGGAGGCGAAACGGCTCGTCGGATTTTTCCACGAAGAGGATCCGACTCGTCCCACAACTTCCGCTTTCAACAATTGGGACGACGCGATCAAGAATAAATTAGCGGATCAGGTGGATATTCCGGGGTTCAACTACAAGCCCATGCGCTACGAGCAAATTATGAAAGAGCATCCGGCATGGGTCATATTTGGATCGGAAACCGCATCCTGCGTCAGTTCGCGTGGCACCTATCATTTGCCGTTGATTAAATATGAGAAGGACCCATCGCTCGAGATCAGCAGCTATGACATCATTGCGCCGCCTTGGGCTTATTGCCCGGACGTCGAATTTCTTTACCAGGATCGTTTCCCGAATGTCCTGGGCGAATTCGTTTGGACCGGATTCGATTACCTCGGCGAACCGACTCCGTACTTTGGCTGGAATGGCGACAATAGCCACGACTGGCCAGCGCGCAGTTCTTATTTCGGCATGGTGGATCTAGCCGGATTCCCGAAAGATCGCTTCTACCTCTATCAAAGCGTTTGGACAACGAAACCCATGGTGCATATCCTGCCGCACTGGAACTGGGCTGGGCGGGAAGGGCAAAACATTCCCGTGATGGTGTATTCCAACGCAGACGAAGTGGAACTGTTCCTGAACGGTCATTCTCTGGGACGCAAGGCAAAGTTCGCAGATCCAGTGGAGCTGCCCGTGGGGCCGAACATGAGTCCTGATCTAAAGTTCTTAAGCAAATACCGGCGAATGTGGGAAGTGCCTTTCCAGCCAGGGGCGCTGAAAGCCATCGCTTACAACAATGGCAAGCAGGTGGCCGACGAAGAGATGCGAACCGCCGATGTTCCGGCGAAAATCAAGCTGCTTCCCGATCGCAGCGTCATCCAGGCCGACGGCGACGACCTTTCCTTTATTACAGTGCGGGTTGAGGATAAAGATGGGACTCTGTGCCCAATGGCAGATAATGTCGTGCATTTCACTGTAACCGGCGCGGCGAGGATCGAGGCGGTAGACAATGGCAATCCCGCCACCGTAGAGCCATTTCACGCGGACCATCGCAAGGCCTTTAACGGTTTGGCGTTATTGATCGTCCGGTCCTTGCCGGGCCAATCGGGGAAAATACAGGTGATTGCGACATCCGAAGGATTAGCTGAAGACAAAACCGAAATCAGCGCTCAGGCAGTGGCAAAAGACCCAGAGAAAAAAGAATCGAAACAAACAGTGCAATAATTCTTTCCCGTTGAGCCTGAGCGGTCACCTAGACAAATGTTTAATTAGTACTTCCACATCCTGATTTCGTTTGCACCGCGCTCGAAATGAACCTCGTCCATGAGTTGGCGGATCAGGTAAACTCCGCGTCCGTGATCGGCATGTAGATTCTCGCCTTGTTTTGGATCGGAGATGAGATCCGGACGGAACCCCGGTCCAGGGTCAGTCACGGTAATTACGATTCGGCCCTGCGGATCCGACTTCATCTGGCACCGGACCTGCTTGGACGGGTCATTACCACATCCGTGCACAACTGCATTGGCCAGGGCTTCTTGCACTGCCAACACCACCTCAAATCGCTTCTGTTCAGGAATTCCCTGCTGGTCCAGGATTTCAGATATGGCATCCACGACAGTCGCGATCGCCTCGGAATCCGCGGGCATGCTGCGGTCGAGCAATTCTGTGAGTGCCGTGTTTTCGGGGCCGCTGCTAAACTCTTCCGGCATGAAAGCTCATTTCGTCTTCGAATCCAACCATTGGGAATTTAAGAAAAAGACTGTATCGCCGCGTCATCACTATCGTAAATCTCAAAAAGGTTGAGTACGCCCACCATGCGCAAAGTCTGCACAGCAAATTTGGAGGGTTCTGCGAGCTTGATGGTCCCGCCACGCTGCTTGGCTGAAACCAAAAACTTTACCAGCAGGCCAATTCCGCTGGAATCAATCATGGGAACCTCTGAGAGGTTGATAAGGATGCGAGTGTCTCCGCTGCCGAGTGCATCCTCGATGGTTTGCCGCAAGCTGTCCACCGCCGCGCCCATTCTGAGAGGCCCACGGAGCTGAACTACCTGCACCTGCGAATGCCTGCGGACGTTTATGTCCAAACTATCCTCCGTCGAGATCCATCCAGCCGCGATTCCAATGAAAGTGGCAATTCAGAGAGCGTCCCAAGTTACGTGAAGCGGCCTGGTCTTTGCAAGCGCCTCTGCGTCTTGGATTGCGAGAACACGCAATTGTAGTTACGAGCAGATCAGTAGCTGTAATCGTGATGTTTCACCCATTGTTCAACTAGACTGCTGTCGGAGAAACTTTATGTACGGGCACCGGTGCGATTTTGAAATTCGACGATTCTTGCCGCGCCCGAACCCAAGTTAGATTGATTAAGGAGAATGCGTTTGCAATACGTCCTAGCTCTGGACCAGGGCACCACGAGTTCGCGTGCGATCTTATTTGATCACGAAGGCGCCATCAAATGCCTGGCCCAACGCGAGTTCGAGCAGATTTTCCCGCAGCCCGGTTGGGTGGAACACGATCCGGAAGAAATCTGGAGCTCCCAAATCAGTGTTGCGGTGGAAGTCTTGAGCCGTGCGGAGCTGCGCCCGAGATATCGCAGCAGTCGGAATTACGAACCAACGCGAAACCACAATCGTATGGAATCGCGAAACTGGCAAGCCCGTCTATAGCACAATTGTGTGGCAGGATCGTCGCACAGCCGCATTTTGCGATCAACTCAAAGCGGACGGTTATGAAACGCTGATCCAGCAACGCACGGGCCTGACCATTGATTCCTACTTTTCCGCGAGCAAACTTACTTGGATCCTTGACCATGTGGCTGGTGTGCGCAACTTGGCCGAGGCCGGGAAGCTTGCCTTCGGCACGGTGGATAGCTGGCTCATTTGGAAGCTAACCAGCGGCCGCACGCACGTGACCGATGCCAGCAATGCTTCTCGAACCATGCTGTTCAATATTCACACCGGCCGTTGGGATAAAGAACTCTTAGATATCTTCCGCGTTCCCGAATCAATGATGCCCCTCGTGGGCGGCTCCAGCCAGATTCATGGAGAAGTTACGACCACTCTCGGTCTGGGCGGCGTCACAATCGCGGGAATCGCCGGCGATCAGCAAGCTTCGCTATTTGGTCAGAGATGCACTTCCCCGGGACTTACGAAAAATACCTACGGCACGGGATGCTTCGCGCTACAAAACACGGGAACTATTGCCGCCTCCTCGTCCAATCGTTTGGTAACTACCGTCGCCTGGAAAATCGGAGACATCGTTGAATACGCTCTTGAGGGGAGCGTCTTCGTCGGCGGGGCTGTGGTTCAATGGTTGCGGGATGGGCTGGGACTCATACGCACCTCGGCAGAAATCGAGACCCTCGCAGCGTCCGTCCCAGATAATGGCGGAATCTTTTTCGTTCCTGCATTCGTAGGATTGGGTGCGCCCCACTGGGACCAGTACGCTCGAGGCTCGATATTTGGACTGACGAGGGGGACAAAAGCCGGGCATTTCGCCAGAGCTGCGCTCGAGAGCATCGCTTACCAAGTGGCCGACTTGCTTGACGCGATGCAGCGCGACTCCGGTACCCCGCTCGCCGAATTACGTGTGGACGGAGGCGCTTCCGCCAATGATGCCCTGATGCAGTTTCAAGCCGACATTTTGGGGATTCCCATCGTTCGTCCCGCCGTCACCGAGACCACGGCATTGGGCGCGGCGTATTTGGCGGGGATGGCGGTGAAATTCTGGCGGGATGCTTCCGAGATTGCTTCCATGCCGCGGCAAGAAAAGCGCTTCAACCCACAGATGCCCCGTTCCCAAGTCACAGCCCTTCGCGAACGGTGGACCGAAGCCCTGTCCCGCACAAAAGCGTGGGAGCCAAAAGCAAAAGAATGATGATGCGCTGTTCCTAAGTAACATCTATTGCACTGCTGCACCGCACCTCTATAATTGCCCGCTAAAAGGGGACACACCATGTTTCGAAGAACCGCAATCTTCTTCCTGCTGCTTAGTGCCTGCTTGGCCCAGGACGACGTATTGCGCATGGACCAGGTGATTCAGTCTTACGTATCGAATAAACAGTTTATGGGTTCCGCGCTGGTAGCTCGCGACGGCACCATCGTGCTGAGCAAAGGCTATGGGTTTGCGAATCTGGAATGGGAGGTTCCCAACTCACCCACCACGAAGTTTCGCCTTGGCTCTATCACCAAACAGTTCACAGCGGCCTGCATTTTGATGCTGGAGGAACGCGGCAAGCTGAAGATTGATGATCCAGTAAAAAAATACATGCCTGACGCGCCCGCAGCCTGGGATAAGGTAACCCTTTTCAATCTGCTGACCCATACTTCCGGCATTCCCAGTTTTACCGGATTTCCCGACTACGGTTCCACGGAGGCCATCCCTACCACACCAGAGAAGCTGGTAGCGCGCTTTCGTGATAAACCACTCGAATTCCAGCCAGGAGAGAAGTGGAATTACAGCAACTCTGGATATGTCTTGCTGGGTTACTTGATCGAAAAAATCAGCCAACAGAACTATAGCCAATTTGTGCAAGAAAATATCTTCAACCCGTTAGGCATGAAAGATTCCGGCTACGATTCAAACTCGGCGGTTATCCTTCATCGGGCCTCCGGCTATACGCCCGGTCCTAAAGGGGTGATGAATACCGGCTTCATTGATATGAGCATACCTTTCTCCGCGGGCGCTCTTTATTCCACCACCGAAGACTTGCTGCGATGGGAGCGTGGCCTGATGGGCGGCAAATTGCTGTCGCCGGCTTCGTTGCAGAAAATGACAACTCCATTTAAGAACGACTACGCGTTCGGACTCGCAGTTCGCACCGTGAACGGGCACAAATTGATCGAACACGGCGGCGGAATCGAGGGTTTCAACACCGAATTGGCCTACTATCCAGACGACAGACTTACCGTGGTTGTCCTCGCGAATCTTAACGGGCAGGCGCCAGAGGAGATCGCGAGCAAGCTGGCTGCTTTGGTGCGCGGCGAAACCGTGGTATTGCCGTCAGAGAGAAAGGAAGTGAGCGTTCCGCCTGCGATCCTGGCGAAGTACGTCGGATCGTATGAGCTGGCGCCGGGCTTCGATATTGTCATGACGCTTGAAGATGGCCACCTCATGACTCAGGCGACAGGGCAACCCAAATTCCCGGTCTTTGCGGAGTCGGAGACAAAGTTCTTTCTGAAGGTCGTAGATGCGCAACTCGAGTTCTTCGAGAATGAAAAGGGAGACGTGACGCATCTCGTTCTTCACCAGGGTGGGCGGGACACGAAGGGTATCAAGAAGTAGAAACCCCGGGCATTCGATAGCGGGGATTGGCCTCGGTGGATCTCATAGTTGAAACTCCGCGAAATACCCGCATCACCGTATTGTGTCGCGCTCTCGACAAGCGCATTGTCCCACTAGACTGTCCGCGGAGTGGGAATGTGCCGTATTCGATTCTTATCATTGATGACAGTGCAGTCATTCGCAGGGCTCTGCCCCGGCTGCTTGCTTCGAAACCCGATTGGACAATCTGCGGTGAAGCCTTGAATGGTGAAGAAGGAATTCAAAAGGCACAGCAATTAAAACCGGACGCAATCGTCCTCGACATGTCCATGCCGCAGCTTGGGGGAATCGAGACCGCCCAGGCACTTAAACGGCTGATGCCAACGGTTCCCGTGATCATGTTCACCAATTTCGCTAAGGATCAATGCTTGAAAGAAATGTTGTGGGCTGGCATCCGGCAAGTAGTGTCAAAATCAGATTCAACGGATTTGGTCAAAGCCCTGGAGGCTGCTTTCGCAGCATGAGAGGCTTCGTGCAATATGACACTGATCGTTAACTCCTAATTGTTCTGCGTAGACTCGTCGCGGATGACCCCCTGGCGCCGTTCTGAATCAGATACAGGCTCGACCTCGGCTTCGTAAAGTTATGCAAAGATTACGGGAATTCTGATTTATTTCGCAACTTTCGGTCCATAATTCCATTCATAGATGAGACAGAGTTAGACATGACGGATCTGAACGACAGATCCATGTATGACAGATCTGGACATGAGAGATCGCTTTCTAAAAGGAGACTTCTATGATCAAACGATTCATGCTTGTTCTTATCACCGCCGGACTTATCTCGATTGCGGCGGCCCAGGATACTCCGGCGCCGCCCGCCGATCAGCAATCTCCGCCGGCCGCGCAGAACGCCCACATGCGGCATGGTCCACCCGATCCCGCGCAGCGCACTCAGGAACTGACAAAGAAGCTCAACCTCAACGCCGACCAGCAAAATAAAGTGCAGGCCGCGCTGGAGTCCGAGCGCTCTCAGATGGACACCGTGCGCCAGGATAGTTCTCTTTCTCCTCAGGACCGCCGCGCCAAGATGATGGACTTGCATAAGGGCACGGATGCGCAGATTCGTGAGATCCTCGACCCCGCCCAACAAACGAAATGGGACGAAATGCAGGCCAAGCGTCAGCAATGGATGCAAAACCACCGTCAGGGACCGCCCAATGACAGCACGGGTGCCAGCCCTCAGGAGCCACCTCCTCCTCCTCAGCAATAACTGTCTGGAAGGCCGAGCATTCGCTTTATCGCAGGGAACACGAGACCTTTATTGGTCCGTGTTCCCTGCCTCTCGTTCGCTGTAAAACCGCAGATCATTAGCGGCAATCATTGGGATATGCAAAAGATTTCAGCCGACTTCGGTCGGAGTCTGACCGTTCCGCGAACAAATTCATTCCGTTGGACAAATCGGCACAAACGAGCTATAAGGTGATGGCCCGAAACCAGCGCCTGAAGCCGTATTCAGGCAACTTCACCGGCCGCGGCATCTAACGTATCGGCACTGCTAGCGTGGGGCTCCTCGCTGTGACATGGCATCGCTGACGATTCAACACGAGGCCTCCTCTAAACGAGTATTCTACGAATAAGTTTTCTATGGACCAGCGATTCAGCCTCGATCGAACCTCGTTTGAGCGCTTTCTCGCGACTGCATCGCTATTGCAGCAACTTCAAAAACGGGCAATTTCACAAAGCTCCCATGTGGGGGATCTGGCACCGCAACTCACGGAACTGAGTGACACGCAGCAGGCCATCCAGGCCGGCATGCTTTCCGTGGATGCCGCCTTGCTTCGCATTTCGGCGCTCGCCTTGAGGCTGATTCCCGCCCAGGGTGCCGGCGTCTGGGTATTCTCGGGTGATGCGCTTCTCTACCGGGCTGGAACCGGCACAGCATCCGACGACGAAAATTTGCGCAACGCCGTTTCAGCAAGTCTCGCTAACGCGAATCCTCCCACCGCTAGCCGTGAGGGCGATGACCCTATCCCCTATTCGCCGCTAGTCAGGTCTCTCCTGGTGGCTCCAATTTATCAAGGGCAGAAGATCGCAGGTGGTCTTGCAGTCTTCTCGGAAAATGCGGACTGCTTCAACGATCGGGATGAAGCCAGCACCCGTTTGCTTAGCGGCTTGGCCGCTCAAGCGCTGGATAAAGCGGCAAACGCCAAGTTCAAGCAAACCGTGACTCTGGAACGCGAAGCCGTGCTTCATGTGATTGGAGCACTCGTTCCCAGTCTAAAAGACCTGGTTGAAACAAAACCGTACTCCGAGCCAGCAGCAGCTCGTGCCGTGAATTCCGCGATCCGCGAAATTAAGAGCTCCTCGGCTCGAAGTGCCTGGGGTTCTGATCTTTTGATTCCAGATCATGACTCCCCAGTCGAGGTTAAAGCGGAGGAAGTTCAGGATTCAGTATCGGTTCTCCAAACTCACCAAACCGGCGCGCCGACTGAGGAACAATCAAGCTCCCTGATGAGCCGGCAACGCCTGGATTGTCAGTCCCCTGCTTCGAAGAATGGGCCAAGGCTGTCGGCATATCGGATCTTGAATTAACACCCCGGCCCAAACAAGTTGCGCCGCTTCCAAAAGTCCAATCCGCACCCGTGAAAGGAGCCGTCCACGTTCCCGCGAAAGTAGTGGACGAATTAACCCGTTTCGCCGGCGAAATCCTCAAGGCCGCGAAACATCTCAGAAACCGCATCTCTGCACTGCACCTTCAAGCCAGAATCGTTTCCTGGTTCCAGCTATTCAAGAACTCCTCTACTCGGATGGCAAGTTTTACGGCTGCCTCGCTGAATCACCTCGTCGCGCGTGCATCAAAAAGAACACCTGTCGCGAGCCGGCCCATCCCAACAAATCGCCTCGTCGCCGCGATCGCGCTCGTAATTGTGGCCACGGCTTTGACGGTGAAAATAGTTGTCTCGCAGTTTCGCCATAAGAGCGCCACGTCAACACCCGCATCCCGCGTTAATGTTGATCATGTAAAAGCTGAGAAGACTCTCGCTTTTGATGGAAGTCATAAGAGAGTGACCGACAACGCAACTTCGGCCGCTCTGGCCAACTTGAGCCGTTTCGAGATTCCTGGATTGCTGCGTCAAGCGCGCTACGGAGATGACTCGGCAGCCTTTCTGGTCGGCATGGCGTATGAGACCGGACGGGGTGTGCCGCAAAGCTGCGAGAAAGCGGCGCGATGGGTTAAGGAAGCCGCTATCGGCGGAGACGCCGCTGCGGAATACAATCTGAGCCTGCGCTACCGGGACGGTGACGGGTTGCCGGCCGATTCCGGGCAATCCGAAAAGTGGCTTCAGAAAGCCGCCACACAAAACTATCCACAGGCGTTGACGGCTCCCATGGTCCAAACCGAGCAAGCGACCGCCGCATCACAACAACCCTAGGCCTGAAAGCGGCTCACAGTTCGACTCCACGGCATCCCGGCAAAGTGCTCACAAAATTGCTCGGCATTGCCGCCTCAAATAAGCTAGCTTTACAGCAGGAGTTTTCGCGAGAACCGCGACGTCAGTACGACTGGTACCGATTCCTGACAAGCTGGAATCCACGCGTGGCCAGCATGAGGATGCCGGCATGAGGGCAGATGAGCATAAAGGTTGCGCTGAATCACCGGACGCAATACCGCTACGACAAGGCGGTATCACTCGGTCCGCACCTCATCCAGTTGCGTCCCGCGCCCCACTGTCGAACGCCCATTCTCAGCTACTCTCTTAACGTTGCTCCCGCAAAGCACTTTCTGAACTGGCAACTCGACCCCTATAACAATCACGTGGCGCGCGTTCTTTTTCCTGAAAAGACGACTGAGTTTCTGGTTGACGTGGACTTGGTCGCGGAGCTCTGCCCCTTCAATCCGTTCGATTTTTTTCTGGAACCCGGTGTTACAGATTATCCCTTCAAGTACGAGCCCGGGCTGGCCAGGGATCTCGATCCCTATCTCCTACTCGATCCGCTTGGCCCACTGCTTCGGACTTTTCTTGCGAACGTTTCGAGCGAGAAGCATGGAACCATCAGCTTTTTAGTCGAATTGAATCGCAGGGTACGAGACGAAATTAATTACGTGACTCGGCTCGACCCCGGCGTCCAGACATGCGAACAAACTCTTGAGAAGCGTTACCGGATCGTGCCGCGATTCTTCATGGCTGCTTGTACAGATTCTCCGCAATTTGGGTATCGCGGCGCGCTTCGTCTCCGGATACTTGATTCAGATTGCCGACGAAACAGCGACGGGAGACGGAAGCATCGCCGCTGACTCCGCGGAATTCCATGCCTGGGCAGAGGCATTTTTCCCGGCGCGGGTTGGATTGGGATGGATCCGACTTCGGGTCTGTTCGCTGGGGAAGGTCACATTCCGCTGGTATGCACTCCGAACCCTTCGAAGGCCGCGCCCATCGAAGGCACGGTCGAACCTGCCAAAGTTGACCTCGAATATTCCATTTCCATTCGTCGCCTCGGTGATCCACAAAGCCTGTCCAAGCTTGCCGCGGAAAGAGATTGGGCTCTAGTTGAAAAGCTTGCCCATAAGGTTGACTCGGACCTGGAGGCGCAAAGTGTCCGACTGACCATGGGTGGCGAACCCACTTTCGTTGGCATTGACGAACCGGAAAGTGCGCAATGGAACATTGACGCGCTGGGGCCAATGAAGCGAACTCGCGGTTTGGCGCTCATTCGGTCCCTCCGCGAAAGGATAGCTCCCGGCGGTCTGCTTCATTACGGACAAGGCAAATGGTATCCCGGTGAGCCGCTGCCGCGTTGGTCGTTGACCTGCGCGTGGCGCGCCGACGGCATTCCGGCCTGGGAGAATATCGAGCTCATTCCTCGCGAAGAGGAGAAGCAAAACTTCGGCACCGGAGATGCTTTGGAGTTTATGAACGCGCTCACTCGCCGCCTTCAAGTGAGCGTAGAAAATGTGCTGCCTGCATACGATGGCGAGTCGCCCGACCCAACCGGATATATCCTGCCCATTCGCCGCCGCCAAGCGGCCGGCCAGTTGTACTGGTCGAGCCAGTTATGGTTTCCGCGTCTAGAACGTCTGCTGCTCTCGCCGGGCGACTCGCCAATTGGCTATCGCATACCGACCGATTCCATGCCCTGGGTCGCGCCGGACGAACTTGAATACGGACATGAGCCTGCGCCATTCGCGTGAGCGGGTGAAGCTTCCTTCAGCTCCAATCCGGCGACCAGGACCTCTTTGATAAAAATCCCGCGCCCGATCCGTTACCCGCTCTCTCCAGCACTGCGGAAACCGCGAAAGAGCTGATCCGGCCGTCGCTCTGCGTGCAGGCTCGAGAAGGCCGCCTGCATGTGTTTCTGCCTTATGTGTCCCAGCTTGCGGACTATCTCGATCTGGTTGCCGCGGTCGAGGATACATGCGAATATCTGCACACGCCGGTCTGGCTGGAGGGTTATCCTCCCCCTGCCGATCTCCGTCTGCGCTCTTTCAGCATCACTCCTGATCCCGGCGTGCTGGAAGTGAATCTTCCGCCCGCGAGCAATTGGGATGAACTCGAGCAATTCAACACACTCCTCTTCAAAGAAGCGCGCCATAATCGCCTGACGGCTGAAAAGTTTGGCTACGACGGCAGCCATCTCGCGACCGGCGGCGGCAGCCACATCGTGGTCGGCGGAGCGACCGTCACTGGACAGCCCATTCCTGCGCCGTCCCGATTTGCTCCGCAGCATGTTGACATTCTGGCAAAACCATCCCTCATTGTCGTATCTTTTTTCCGGGATGTATGTTGGCCCGACCAGCCAGTCTCCGCGCCTGGATGAGGCGCGTATGGATGCTTTGTACGAACTGGAGGTCGCCTTTGGCAATCTCCCTTCCAGCAACTCCGCGCCGCATCTCGTGGATGGATTGTTCCGCGATCTCTTGGTTGACGTCACCGGGAATTCGCATCGCGCCGAGTTCTGCATCGACAAGCTTTATCCTCCAGAGGGTCGCGGATTGCGCCTTGGTTTGCTCGAATTACGCGCCTTCGAAATGGCTCCGCGTGTGCAGAATGGTTTTGCTCGAGATGTTATTGGTGCGCGCCTTGATTTGCATGTTTTGGGAAGCCCCTTCGAAGGCAGCCTGGTCCGCTGGGGCACAACGCTGCATGATCGCTTTATGCTGCCCGAATTTGTCAGGCGCGATTTTTCCGGAGTGCTCGCCGAGTTACGCCACTCCGGGTATGCCTTCGAGGACAGATGGTTTGCTTCGCACTTTGAGTTCCGCTTTCCAAAAATCGGATCAATCGCAGCGGACGGCGTCGAACTCGAACTGCGTCATGCTCTCGAACCGTGGAACGTTCTCGCCGAAGAGACGACTTCCGGCGGAACCGTTCGCATCGTAGATTCATCGCTCGAGCGGATACAGGTGAAGCTATCTGGATTCACGGCGATTCCCGTTACGCAGTTGCATGCAATGGCCGCCCGGTGCCGCTGCCATCCTACCGGCGAAACTGGAGAAGCCGTGGCTGGTGTCCGGTATCGCGCCCGCAGTCTCTCCGATACATTACATCCGGCAATTCCTGTGCATGCGCCGCTTGTCTTCGATATTTTTGATCGCTGGAAAGAATGTTCGATCGGACAGTGCACTTATCATGTGGCATCGCCAGACGGCCAGTCCATATACAAGCCGGCCGGCGAACGAAACGGAAGCGGAGCGCCGCCGTTCGGACCGCTTTCAGGAATCGTCTCAGGAATCCGGCGATAAGCTCGGTTCGATCATGCCACCCGAGGAAGCCACGAACCCGAACTTCCCCATGACCCTGGATCTGCGGTTACCTCCGCCAGCCACGATCCCAAACTCTCGAAAGCTGAGTTGGCGTCATGACGATTGGATCTCTACAGATCTCCGTCTCCATATCGGGATGCTTACGACGAGATGTCGGCTGACGGCGTGATCCCCCGCCCGCACTGGGCGCACTTGATGGCATCGCTGCGGGATATCGGCCCCGAGGAGCTGGCGCGACGCTGGGCCCGTGCCGAGCGGCGCATTCGCGAGAACGGAATTACCTACAACATCTACAGCGACCCGCTTGGGGCACAACCGGCCTGGAAGATCGACATCGTTCCGCTGCTGATTCCGGCACACGAGTGGCGCTCTATCGAAGCCGGCATCATTCAGCGCGCGCAGTTGTTGAGTCTGACTTCTCGAGGATCTGTACGGGTCGCAGGAACTGTTGACGCATGGCCGCTTTCCCGCCGCACTGCTCTACGCGCAACCCCGCATTCCTGCGGCCGCTGGTGGGCGTTCGCGTTCCCCCGCAAAGTTATCTGCACATGCTGGCCGTTGATCTTGCGCGTTCGCCGGACGGCCAGTGGTGGGTACTCTCCGATCGCACACAAGCGCCTTCGGGCAGCGGCTATGCGCTGGAGAACCGCACGATCGTCGCCGATGTTCTCCCCGATCTTTTTCGTGCTTCGAACGTATTGCGCCTGGCTCCATTCTTCCGCGCGCAACGTGAATGCGCTCACCAAGCCTAGCCGAGCGCGACAATCCGCGAATCGTATTGCTTACTCCCGGACCCTATAACGAGACTTATTTCGAACACTCGTACATCGCGCGATACCTCGGATTCACGCTGGTCCAGGGAGCGGACCTGACAGTACGCAACCGCCGCGTATATCTGAAAACCGTGGACGGACTCGAGAAAGTGGATGTGATTTTGCGCCGCGTGGACGATAGTTTCTGCGATCCCCTCGAACTGCGTGGCGACTCGCTCTTAGGTGTGCCTGGTCTCGTGGATGCTGTCGTTGCCGGCAATGTCAAAGTCGCCAACGCGCTCGGAAGCGGCCTGATTGAGACCGCCGCGATCATGCCGTTCTTGCCCGGCCTCTCCACGTCACTTGCTCGGCGAGAAGCTCAAGCTTCCGTCTGTCGCGACCTGGTGGTGCGGGCAGGATTACGCCCTGCGATTGGGTGCTCAACAATCTTGATTCCGTTGTCGTGAAGCCAGCGTTTCCGTCGCGAGGCATGGAACCGGTCTTCGGCGCCGAAATTCCGCAAGCCGAAAAGGCCAAATTCGCCGAGCAATTGCGGCCCGTCCGCAAGAGTATGTGGCGCAAGAGCAGGTCGCCTTATCCACCGCGCCGGTCTGGGATCAGCGGGCGCCTCAACTCGCGCAGCGTGGTGCTCCGCACCTACGTGCTCAATACCGGCACCGGATGGATGGCGATTTCCCGGGGGCCTGGTAAGAGTGGCCGAAGCGGACGGGTCGGTCGTCTCGATGCAGCGCGGCGGCCACAGCAAGGACGCATGGGTTCTGTGGGATGGCCCCATTGATACCTTCAGCATGCTGCGCCCCCGCAATGAGCCCGTGGAGTTGCGCCGGGTTCCGCGAGTGGTTCCGAGCAGCGTAGCCGACAATGTTTTCTGGTTAGGCCGGTATGCCGAGCGGGCTCAAAACCTGGCGCGGATTCTGCGCACCATGATTCCTCGCGTTCGGCTCGCTGAGGAACCGGAACTCGCGTGCCTTATCCGCTTGCACGGCTGCCTGGAATCCCGCTACGGCAAGTTGCCCAAGGCCAAACACAGGAGGCCGACTTCTGTTGAACTCGAACAGGAAATGACTTCCATGTTCACCGACGCCAAGCGGCCCGACAGCCTGGCTCACACTCTCGCCGAGGTATATCGGATTGGCGACAATGTTCGTGAACGCTTGTCGGCCGACATGATGTCCCTCATCGGCCAACTGCGAGACTTCATTCAGATTGAGCCCAAAACACATTTTCTCGAGTATCCGGCGATCCTTACCGATTGCCTGGAACTGCTTTCCGCATTTTCCGGATTGGAACGCGAAAACATTAATCGCGGATTAGGTTGGTTGTTCATGACCATCGGTCGACGTCTCGAGCGCGCGATCTATCTGACGAGACAACTGCGCGAGATCACCACGCCTCTCGCAGAGCAGGACTGGCCGCTTTTGGAGTGCCTGCTCGAAGTCGCGGACAGCTCCATGACCTATCGTACGCGCTACTACACAACCTTGCAACCGCTGGCGGTGCTGGATGTGCTGATGGCCGACGAGACCAATCCCCGGTCGTTGGACTTTCAACTCAGTCACCTCGCCGATCTCTATCAAAAGCTTCCCCGCTACGTGCGCGACGATTTGCACGCAATGCGCGATGCGCTGGCATTGCTTCGAAGTTTCAATCTGCGAGACTTAAAATATCCGCTGCCTGGCGATTCAGCGGTGCGAACGGTTCCGATGGATTGTCTAAGCTGGAACGCTTTCTTCGGGAATTGGAACAGTTGCTGCCTTCATGGTCAAATAACTTATCCAGCCGATACTTTAGCCACGCCCGCACCTTGCCTATCAGCATAGGCCAATAATTTACATAAATGATTTATAGAATCGTTCACCGGACCACTTACAAATACAAATATCCCGTCTCGGTCGGAAACCATGTCGCGTGCCTGAAACCGCGATCTTTGCCGCATCACCAATCGGCGCGGAGCGAACTGCGCATTCAGCCGCGTCCGGCAACCCGCACCGAGCGGGTGGATTTTTTCGGAAACCGCCTGTGCTTTTTTACAGTTCAAGAGCCGCATCGCGAATTAGTAGTGGAAGCGCGCAGCGAAGTGACGATTAGACGGGAACGGTACGCCATGGCTGCAACAGGCGCTTCCTTGGGAAGCGGTTGCCAAAGCGCTTCCGGAAGATGACAGTCCCGCCGGCCTTGAAGCCTATCAGTTTGGATTTGAGTCGCCGCGCATTCGGGTCCAGCCGGAGTTCGCCGCATACGCGCTTCAATCCTTCACGCCTGGGCGACCGATGCAGGAGGCGCTCCTCGACTTAACGGCCCGCATCCATAAAGATTTTCGCTTCGATTCGAAAGCAACCAATGTCCGCACGCCCACCGAAGAGGTCTTTAAGAAACGCCGGGGCGTCTGTCAGGATTTCGCACACCTGCAAATCGCCTGTCTCCGCTCGCTGAATCTGGCGGCCCGTTATGTAAGCGGATATCTTCGAACCTATCCCCCTCCGGGAAAACCGAGATTGATCGGTGCCGATGTATCACACGCGTGGGTGTCCGCCTATTGTCCAGGAATCGGCTGGCTCGACATGGATCCCACGAACAACGTTGTCCCCTCAGATGGTCATGTGACGTTGGCCTGGGGCCGCGACTACGGGGATGTAAGTCCTCTTCGCGGATTAATTCTAGGTGGCGGCGCCCACACGCTAAAGGTCGCCGTTGATATGGAGCCGATTGGGTAATCTATTGGCGGGGATATGCCTCTGCAAACCACAGGTTCGAAATGGCGAGACTTTCGCGGTCTCCAGAGCCTTGAAAGTGCGGGGCTTTTTAGCCCCGCCGATAATTATGTCATCGGACTTTACGGCGCGGCTGAAAGCCGCGCCCTTTCAAGGCCATTCCGATCCGGTCTTACCCCTAAGCGACAATTCCCTCGATTGGTTTCTCTCCTACCGAACTCACCGGCTTCTCCGCCACAACTTCGTCGCTCACGACATGAAAGCTGGTCAGCCGGGCACTACCAAACGAAGTTGTTATCGCAACGTCCGCTGCATCGCGCCCTGTCGCCATCAACACCCGTCCGATACGCGGCTTGTTGTTACGGGCATCGAACGTCCACCACCGTCCTTCAAGGTAGACCTCGAACCAGGCGCTGAAGTCCATGGGCAAAACCAAAGGAACCCCGATGTCCCCCATGTATCCGGTCGCATAGCGGGCGGGAATGTTCAGGCATCGGCAAAACGTAATTGCCAGATGCTGAAAATCGCGGCACACGCCCTTGCGATCCGCATAAACATCCAACGCCGTCTTGGTCGAACATGCAAACGGATACCCGAATGTGACATTCGCGTGCACCCAATCGCACACCGCCTGAACGCGCGCCCATCCCGGCGGAGAACTGCCGAACAGATTTCCCGCAGTGTCCAATAGGCGGTCAACTTCGCAATACCTCGACGCAAGCAGAAACCGCAGCACGTCCGGCGGCAAATCTTCTACCGCCATCTGGCTCGCCTGAAGGTTTACGGCATCAGGTTCGCCCGTGTCTTCGATCAAGGTCGAATTGTAGATTTGAAGCGTTCCGGCCTGAGCAACGAAGCGGGAGCAGATATTTCCAAATGAATCTTCATATTTAGTAACAGGCACACTCGGCGTCAGCCGCGGCTCATCAGGTTCACGCAGGTCCGCGCGCCGCGACGGATGCACATGGATCAAAGCAACTATCGGCACCGGAACAGGTATATCGAATTGAATGTCAAATCCCAGACGAATCAACATATGGATACCAGCGAAGCACGAGGGGCTAAAGGAGCGACAGAACTAACACAGATAACGAATCCTGTCGCCGTCACAGCAACCCCAGAAACATCGAATGCCGCAAGTATATGTCAAGCCGCGCTTGACTTCCCTGCCAACAACTTCTTCAATCGCGGCAAAACTTGCTTGCCGTAAAATTCGATCACGCGTTTCTGGTCTGGTTGCCCGGAGTGAATGTGCACTTCGGTTGCGCCGCTATCGAATAATTCTGAGATCGCTTTTACATGTACGTCGGGATCGGTACTGATCGGCCATCCCTCGGTAACTTTCTCGATCGGAACTTCGGCATTGGCTCTGCGCTCGATCTCCTGAGGATCACGAATATTGAAATACGGCTTCCATGCCTTGGGACCAAAACGCCAGACCTTTGCCGCCACTTCCGCATCTTTCCGATCACCCACAACCGCATATTGCTCGATGAAGACCGGCATCTTGGCCGGATCCTTGCCTGCGTGCTTCGCCCCGCTTTCAAATTCTGTCTTGTGCTCCTTCCATGTCTTGGGATCGGTAATCAGTCCATCGGCATACTGCCCAACCCGGCGCATCGCCTTCGGTCCGTTTCCCGCCATCAACAACGGAATGCGCTTCGCCGGCGGGTCATATAATCTCGCATTCACCTTGTAATATTTTCCGTCGTGCTCAACCTGCTGGCCTTCCCACATTTTGCGAATGATGCCGGTGGCCTCTACCAATCGCTCTGATCGTTCCGGCCACTTCGGCCAGGTTGCGGTCGCCGCTTCTTCATTCAAAGCTTCTCCAGAACCCAGGCCAAGAAATATGCGTCCCGGAGTAAGCAGGCTCAATGACGCAAATGCTTCAGCCACAACCGCCGGATTGTATCGGAACGTAGGGCATGTAACAGTTGTGCCCATCCATATTCGTTTGGTGCGTTGGCCGATAGCGCTCATGGTGACCCATGCCAAACCTGAATGGCCTTCGTTGGCTTGCCACGGCTGGAAGTGATCGCTGCACGCCAGCACATCGAAGCCCGCCTCTTCACAAGCCACGCCCAGATCAACCAGCTCCGGAACCGTGAATTGCTCGTGCGCAAGCTGGAAACCCACCATTCCTTTATGGAACGATGCAATAGCCGTATTTTTGACTGAATCTTTGACAGCTTCACTTTGCAGGCCACTGGAAAAAACCGACGCTCCAAGCATGGACATTGCAATACCTCCCGCGGATTTCAATACAGCTCGCCGATCTAATCCGTAAAGCCCTGCTGGTCTTTCCGATTGAGACATTACTTTTTCCTCGCCAATATAGAAGATGTGTTTCGATGCGAAATCGAGCTTTGGGTTGTGCTTTTAGAAAAAAACTGAGACGGCAGAAGCGAGAGATCGCAAGTTCATTCCTGCATTTACTTCAAAAAATGTGCGCTTGGGTTCTTGACAAAAGGAGTTTGCTGGAGCAATATCTTTAGGCGAATAAAAAGCGAATATAGCAAATTTGCCAGAACGGTTTTTTTATGTCTTTATCCTCCGCATACATACCATTTGAATTGGATTCATATTCAACTGTTACATCTAAAAAGCTTCCTAAACTTACACATCTGCTGGATTTACCAAAGCTTAGTGGAATACTGAGCGCCTCCCGGCTTGAAGTACGTCCGGTGCCGGAGATGGTTTCCAGCGGAATTCATGAATTGGATTTTCTTACCGGAGGACTTCCCCGCGGGGGCATCACGGAAGTTTGCGGGCCGCCAACATCTGGCCGCACCAGCATGCTTCTGGCAGTATTAGCCGCGGCTACACGAACGAAACGAAGTCTGCGCGCTGGTGGATGTGAGCGATGCGTTCGATCCGCTTTCAGCCCAATCCGCTGGCGTAAATTTTGCAAAGTTATTGTGGGTGCGATGCGGAAGTTCACCCCAGAAAAAATCTTTTTCTTCAGGAAATAGTTTTGAGACAAAAACAAAATTTGAGGCAAAAACCAAAAACAACCATTTCGGACGTCACGCGGAAGGTCCTGTCGAGCAAGCCATACGGGTCACGGATTTGCTCTTGCAAAGTGGCGGCTTCGGGCTGGTAATCATTGATCTGGGCGATGTTCCGGTGAAACTCGCCCGCCGCATTCCTCTCACTTCATGGTTTCGCTTTCAGCGCGCGGTGGAGAATACTCCGACGGTTCTATTTTTGACCACATCGGTTCCCTGTGCCCAGACTTGCGCATCTTTGCAGCTTAAATTGCAGGCGTCGGGAAAGAAGTTGTCAGCTATCAACTGCCAGCCGTCACCGGGATCTCCCGATCAGGAGCAATCTATTCCTTCTCATTCTTTGCTATTGGACGGCCTTCAGGTCGAGGGCGAACTCTTGCGCTCACGCATACAACGTAAGCCCGTGCAATCGGTTACCAGATTCGTCACCAAAACAGTGCGTGCCGGATAACAAGAGGCAGCTTTTGGCTTTTAGCTCTTAGCTTTTAGCTTTTGGCTATTGGCTCTTGGCCAATAGGTAGTAACTCAGTCTGAACAAATCCTACTTCGACGTCATCCTGAGGGACTTTAGTACCGAAGGATCTCGCGTGTAGTGCAAGACGTTCCCGGTTTAGCTAAAAGCCAAAAGCTAATAGCTAACAGCTGATCCTCATGTTTTTTGCCTGCATCTTCGTTCCCGATTTTCCCGTGGAAGCGATACTGCGCTCCGAGCCTGAACTACGATCACAGGCGGTCGCGGTTCTCGATGGCAAAGCTCCGTTACAAAAAGTTTTTGCTCAGAATGAAAACGCCCGCCGCGCCGGTGTGGAACCTGGAATAGCCAAACTCGAAGTGGAAGCATGCAGCAATATTGTGCTGCGCAGCCGCTCCCAATTGCAGGAAGATTTGGCACACGCCGCGTTACTGGATTGTGCGCAGTCCTTTTCGCCGCGGGTGGAAGATATCGCTTGCGACACCATTGTGATTGATCTCGCCGGACTGGAGCCGCTTTTTGGTCCGCTTCCGAAAATTGCTCGCGACCTGGCGCGGCGCGCATCCGATCTCGGACTCGAATCCAACGTGGCCGTGGCTTCAAATCCCGATACGGCGATTATCGCGGCTCGAGGATTTTCCGGCGTGACTTTGATCCCGCAGGGAAAAGAAGCAGAACAGTTGGGGGGATTGCCGATTGAGGTGCTGTTCGCAGCAGGTCCTGGCTTTCAATCCTCTCGCAAAACAGAATCCTGGGATACCGGGAAGGGCACGACTTCCAGTCGTGCCGCCAAAGCAACTACATCCATTCTCGGCCCGACTGAAAGTCGGGCCCTTCCCAGCGGAAGTGTCTTTCGTTTAAATTTCCCGCAAACAGCGCCCTCTCAAACCGACGACCCTGAGCAAGCCGAACAAATTTTAGAAACACTCAATCGCTGGGGTATACGCAATCTGCGCTCGTTGGCGGCTCTCCCGGAAGTGGCGTTAAGCGAGCGTTTGGGACAACAAGGCGTGCATTTGCAAAAGCTCGCTCGCGGCGCAAACACTTCCGCACATTGAAGCCGGTCGAGCCGCTTTTAATTTTTGATGAAGCCATTGAATTGGAACATCCACTGATGTTGCTGGAGCCGCTGGCATTTTTACTGGGACGGTTATTGGAACAGCTATGCGCCCGTTTAAACGCCCGCGCATTGGCCACGCAGGAATTGCGATTGAGACTGGAATTAGACAGTAGTTGCCGTGACGAGGAAACGGAACAGAGATTCAATCGGGTAGGTGAAGGCTCCGGCATTTTTGAACGAACGCTTCACTTGCCGGTCCCGCTGCTGGATCCCAGGATTTTCCTCAAGTTAATTCAGCTTGACTTAAACGCCCATCCTCCGGGAGCGCCTATCCTCAAAATTCATTTACGGGCGGAGCCGGTGCGGCCGCGCGCGGCGCAAGGCGGCCTATTTCTTCCTCCTTCGCCGGAACCTGAAAAGCTTGAACTCACATTGGCCCGGATTGCGGGAATCGTAGGCGAGGACAAATTTGGATCGCTGGCATTGCTGGACACATATCGAGCGAATGGTTTTCGCATGCAGCGATTCGTTCCCAATTCTCTTGAAAACTCGCCAGACAAATCCCGTAGCGAAAACATAATGCCACAGTAACCGCGCTCCGCATCTTCCGGCCTCCCATGCCGGTAACAGTGACATTACGCAATGGCAGCCCCGCGCATATTGCTTGTCCCAAACGCAAAGCAAGGACAGGAATTCAAGGAGAGATTTTGTGGTCCGCCGGCCCATGGCGTTCTTCCGGAGATTGGTGGGAACAGGAATCATGGTCCAGAGACGAATGGGATATTGCCGTGCAAGCCGAAACTGAAATTGCGTTATATCGCCTGGTCCACGATTTGCTAGCCGGACGGTGGTTTGTAGAGGGAACCTACGACTGAGCAAATTTTAGATTTGAGAATTTGCAATTTTAGATTTACGAATTGAAGAATAGCGAATTTACGAATTGACGAATTTTAGACATCCGGCCGATTTTTCTTTTACCAATTCGTCAATTCGAAAATTTGACAATTCTAAAATCTCCAATCTGAAATCCGAAATCTTCAATCCGCCATGTACATCGAACTTCACTCCCGTTCTGCATTCAGTTTCCTCGAAGGTGCTTCCTTGTCGGAAAATCTGATTGCTGCATGCGCCAAGCTGAAAATGCCGGCAATGGCGCTTCTGGACCGCGATGGCGTCTACGGTTCGGCACGTTTTCATTGCGCGGCAACAAAAACAGGGATCAAAGCCCATGTAGGAGCGGAGATCAGCTGCGAGAATTTCGGATTGAAGGATTTTCGAATTGCCGGATTAGACAGCCCTCGAAATCATCGGTATTTAAATTCTTCAATTCTAAAATCCGGCAATCCAGCAATCGGTTCTTTTCGCCTTCCTCTCCTCGTCTCTTCCCGCTCCGGATATCAGAATCTCTGCCGCCTGATTACCCGGATGAAGCTGCGTTCGAAGAAAGGCGAAGGCGCGGTTCGCGAGGATGAGTTGTTGGAGCACGCGGAAGGCCTTATCTGTTTAACTGGCGGCGATGATGGTCCGATGGCGACGGCTCTTGCCCATGGCGGAGCGGATGCCGCCCGACAATGCCTAGAACAGTTGATCTTTATTTTCGGGCATAACAATGTTTACGTTGAACTGCAAAGGCATTTCCATCGCGAGCAGGAAGCCCGCAATCATATTGCAATAGGTCTGGCCCGTTCACTCAAGCTTCCGCTTCTGGCGACTAACGATGTTCGTTATGTCGCGTGAGCAGGAACGCGAATTGTGCGATGTATTCACGGCTCTTGGGAATCACTGCACGCTGGCCACTGCTGGACGCTTATTGTCACGAAACTCCGAACGGCATCTGAAATCTCCGCAAGAAATGCAGGATCTCTTTGCCGATCTGCCGGAAGCCATCGCCAACACCATGGAATTGTCATCGCGACTTGAATTTACCCTGAAAGATCTGGGATATCAATTTCCGAAATATCCAGTTCCCGAAAGCGAAACCATGATGTCATTTTTGCGGGAGCGCACCCGGGAAGGCTTTCAGCAACGATATGGGCGAGCCGCAAGCGACTTAAGACCCGCGCGCGACGCCAGGTTGAGCGGGAATTGATGTTGATCGAGAAGCTTGACCTTTCTGGCTACTTCCTCATTGTTTGGGACCTGGTCCGTTTCTGCCGCGAACAAAACATCCTGGTCCAGGGACGAGGATCGGCGGCAAACAGCGCGGCTTGTTATTCGCTCGGCATCACCGCGGTCGATCCGGTCGGCATGGAACTTCTCTTTGAGCGCTTTCTTTCGGAAGAGCGCGGCGAGTGGCCGGACATCGATCTTGATCTCCCCAGCGGAGATCAGCGCGAGCGCGTTATCCAATATTTGTATAAGCGATACGGCGAACGAGGAGCGGCAATGACTGCAAACGTCATCACCTATCGCAGCCGCATGGCGTCGCGAGAAATGGGAAAGGCGCTGGGCTTCGATCCCGAAACGCTCGATCGGGTTTCGGCCGCCGTCGCCAATTGGGAATATCGCGATGAGAATGATACGTTCGATCGCCGGTTTCGCGATGCCGGGTTGGATTTGAATCATCCCCGGCTGCGCAAATATTTCGAGCTTTGCGTGGCCGTGCAGGACTTGCCGAGGCATCTCGGCCAACATTCCGGCGGCATGGTTATTTGCCAGGGACAGCTTGATTCGGTGGTTCCGCTGGAACCTGCGTCCATGCCCGGCCGCGTGGTGGTGCAGTGGGATAAAGATGACTGCTCACGATTTAGGAATCATTAAAGTGGATCTGCTCGGTCTGGGAATGATGGCGGTGCTGGAAGATTCGCTCAAGCTCATCCGCGATCATTATGGGGAAGAAGTAGACCTTGCGCACCTGCCCCGATGATCCCGAAGTATATTCCACTTTGCAGAAAGCCGACACCATCGGCATGTTTCAAATCGAAAGCCGGGCGCAGATGTCGTGCCTTCCGCGCCTGCAACCACGAACGTTTTACGACATTGTGGTGCAGGTCGCGATCATTCGTCCGGGACCGATTGTCGGACAGATGGTGAACCCTTATTTGCAGCGGCGGCAAGGGCGCGAGGAAGTCGTTTATCCACATCCTTCGCTTGAGCCTGTGCTGAAACGCACTTTAGGCGTTCCGCTCTTTCAGGAACAATTGCTGCGGATGGCGATGATTGCCGCTAACTTTACCGGAGGCGAAGCCGAAGAACTGCGGCGAGCCATGGGATTCAAGCGATCACGAAAGCGAATGATCGAGATCGAAGCCAAACTTCGAGCGGGAATGGAACGCAACGGGATCTCGCGCGAAGCCCAGGAGCAGATCGTACTCTCAATTACTTCGTTCGCTCTCTACGGATTCCCCGAATCCCACGCCGCCAGCTTTGCGCTCATCGCCTATGCCAGCGCCTACCTGAAGTGCCATTATCTGGCCGCTTTCACCGCCGCGCTACTCAACAATCAGCCCATGGGATTTTATCGTCCCGCGACGCATCGTAAAAGATGCGCAGCGGCATGGACTGAAATATTTCCGATAGATGTCATGAAGTCGGATTGGTTATGCACGTTGGAACCGCCGTTGGTCGTTGGCCGTTGGTCGTTGGCAAAGAGCAAAATGCTGATTCGGAGAAACCTGCCCTCCGCATTGGCCTTCGCTATGTCCGCGGCTTGCGCGAAGAGGCAGCTCAGGCGCTGGTGCGGCAACGCAGTATCGCGCCATTCAACTCGATTCGCGACTTGATTCATCGCGTGCCTGAACTCCGAAAAGACGAACTAAATACTTTGGCGGAGATTGGAGCGTTAAATTCAGTATCCCCAAACTCGGAACTAAGAACTGAGAACTGTCCAATTTCCAGCGATTCGAATCTTCGGACTGAAAACCTGAAACTTCACCGCCGCGATGCTCTATGGCAAGTGGAACGCGCAGTTCGCCATTCCGGTCCACTCCTGGATGAACTGCCAGAGCCAGATGCGAAATCACCATTGCGCGTCATGAATGAAGAAGAGCGGCTCGTCGCCGATTTCCGCGGAACTGGAATGACCGTGGGACCGCACCCAATGCAATATCACCGCGCGGAAATGAACAAAAGACAGATTCACAAAGCCTGCGAACTTAGCCGAATTCCCAATGGTCAATATTTAAGAATTGGTGGCTGCGTGATTGCCCGGCAGCGGCCTGGCACGGCAAAGGGATTTGTATTCTTAAGCCTTGAAGATGAAACCGGAGTGGCCAATGCAATCATCAATCCACAGCTTTTTCAGAAATACCGGCTCTTAATCACTTCCGAACAGTTCCTGATGATCGAGGGAATTTTGCAAAATCAGGATAACGTGATTTCCGTGAAAGCCGCTCATGTGGGCGCACTTTCCATCACTCACGCGCCAACCAGTTCTCACGATTTCCATTAGCCAGTCAGCGTCCCTTTTTTCTCACAAACAAATCTATCCCAAAGATCACGCTGCGCCCCGGCATGATCACGCCCTGAACTTCTTCGTATTGCGTATCGCTCAAGTTTGAAAACGCCAGATGGGCGCTCGCGTGCTCGAATTCACGGCCGATGTCCGCATCCCACACTCCATACGGATCGCTTGAATACCGGCTGGCCACCCCAATGCGGCTCCTCGCAATCAATTTTCCTGGAAGCTTTCCCCGCCATGCCACCACGGCATCCGCCACCGGATAATTGAAAATATATTTCGATTGAAGGCCATTCAAAGCTTGCTGCGCCCCATAAAGGCCGGTGTAAGACAAATCTATTTCCTGACACCGCGGCAACCGCATCCCGAAAGAAGTTTCCACGCCGGTGAAATTTATACTGTTGATATTTGTTGCCTGATAAGGTCCGTTGCTCGAAACACTACGCACATAGTCAATATCATTTTTCTCCCGGCGCTCGAAGACCGTAACTTCCGCTTTGTAGCGGCCTCCCTGGTCCCATACCAGCCCGCCTTCATAGCTCCACGCAGTTTCCGGTTTGAGATTTGGATTTCCCACATTTGCTGGATCGCTGTAATAAAGATCGGTATACGTTGGCAAACGAAATGCCCGGCTGGCGCTGCGCTTTCAGCTTCCAGCCGGATTTAATCCAATACCCCGCAGCGACGGTCGGAGCGAACTCAGAATCTCCCGTATCGAAAATCTCTTCACGCGCGCCAACAGAAAAAGAAAGACGCCGCCATGCGCGCACATCATAATCGCCATACACCGCCCCATGACTGCGAGCGTGATTCCCGAGGTTGTTGCTCTCAATGGATTCATGAAAACCTTCGCCGCCATAAAACAAAGTTGAGTTCTGGCCTAATGATTCCTTCCTGCGAAGAGCGGCCTGCCAGCTTTCATCAATATGATTGTTTTCGTAAATCGAGGGATTATGGCGAACGAGAACAAATTCGTCGGTATGCCGGCGGTACCCCAGATCAAACTCGGTCTTGTCGCCTAAATCCTGTTTTAATCCAGCGAACCATGATTTCGTTCGCTCCCACGAATTGAAGTTTCCGTAAAACTGGTCCGCGCCAAACGGCTTGTCTCCATAGCCGAGCATAACGAGCGTGCGCCCCAATTCGCTTTGAGCTCCCGTGTTTGAAAATATCGTGAGGCTGCGATAGTCGCGATCGGGCCGGAAACCGCTGGAGAAGTCTCGCGCGGCGCTCAGTTGTTCATCTAGTTTGTCACCTACCATGTCGGCCGAAACAGATTCCTGATTCGTTCCAAAATTGCCGATTGCAGATCCAACGCGGAATTCTGAATACGCAGGCGGCCCAGTGATGAAATTGATTGTCCCCCCGACTGCATCGGAGCCATAGAACGTCGAACCGGCGCCTCGCAAAATTTCAATTCGCGCCAGCGAATCCGTGGGCAGGGGCAAATCCATATCGTGATGGCTGCTCTGCGCGTCGTTCATCCGCAAGCCATTCAGCAGCACCAGCGTCTGCGCGAACGTCGAACCACGAATGGATAAGTCCGCCGAACCCCGTCCGCCGCGCGCTGTTGCAAATCAACCGAAGGGTCGAGTTGGAGATAGTCGGTCCAATGGTTGAACAGCACTGAATTCTCACGAGTATCAATGACCGCGAGCGACCGATCTATTTCATCCACGGCAACGGGCGCGAATGTGCCGGTCACAACCACCGACTCTCTTCGAGATTCGATTTTCTGTTTTTCTCCGCATTTGACACTCGATGCCGTGTCACTGTTCGAGCAATTTGTTTTTGAGTCTTGCGCGCACGCGCGAGTCGTAGAAAACACGCAAATTGCTACAGCCAAAAGGACATAAACAACTCGCAAGAAGCCTCCAGAATCAAACTTTCCCATTAAGGGGCAGTGCGGTGCAATCTATTACTGTCCCGAAAAAGCGTTTCCCCAGATAAGTTTTTTTCTTGTTTCGGGGTACACATTCACAGGCAATTCGGTCTATGATTAGCACATCATCCGCCGCAACTTTATTTCTAAATTGGGTCGGCTCGCGCCGATTCTTCATTCAATTCATCCAGCGTTCAAATGAACCTGACATTCGTTAAGGAGTAACTAAAATGGCAAGAAAATCCCCCCGTCCCAGCAATGCAACCGATAAACAAATAATCACCATGCCGGAAACCACCCCGGTGCCCCAGATCAAGAGAAGCCCCTCGCCGGTAAGCGCGATATCAGGAAATTCCTCCACCGCAGATGTGGAGGCGAAGATCCGTCAGCGGGCCTACGAATTATATGCGGAGCGCGGTTACCTCCCGGGCTATGAAGAGGAAGACTGGCTCAAAGCCGAGCGCGAGATAGTAAACCGTTCCGGCGTCCGGCAACAAAGCGCCTAGACCGTATTTGGTCAGTCCGCGAGTTTCGACAGTTCAGTCTGTGTCGCAACCTGTTTCGATTTTGAAATGTGGCGCGTCACTAACGAAATGAGCCGCGAAGCGGCGCTTGGAATGCAACCCATGGCGTAAGCCATGGGTTTCGAGTGGGATATGCGCGAGCCCTGAAGGGGCGAAAGATGGGTTGCGACAAAAACTCCGTTATGCTCGCGGAATGTCCGTTTGTCCAGCCTCAGTTGCCTCCTCCTGCCTTTTCTGAAAAAATACGTGAGGATCATCCCCCATGTCGCAAATCGGTAGTTTTGCGCTCCTGCTCGCCCTAGCCCTTGCCGGCTACAGCTTTCTGGGCGGCGCTTTGTCTCTGGTGCTAAAAGGATCTGTTTCCGAGCGCCTGGGAGAAACCGCGCGCCGCGCCGGAATCGCAACTTTTGCGATGGTCTTCCTCGCCGCAAGCGTATTAGTAACTGCGGCTTTCAGCAACGATTTTTCCATCGCTTATATCTATCATCACAGCAACCGTGATCTGCCCGGTCCTTATAAATTTGCCACGCTTTGGTCTGGGCAGGAAGGCTCGCTCCTTTTCTGGTCGCTACTCCTCTCTGCTTACGGCCTGGTCCTGCGCCTGCACCACAAGACTGACAGGCGTTTATTTGCCCACGCATCGGTGATCATTGCCGCGGTTCAAATATTTTTTCTCCTGCTGATGAATTTCGCCGCGAACCCGTTTGGGGTCATGCAAGGTACCTTGCCGGCCGATGGCGCCGGGCTGAATCCGCTACTGCAATATCCGGAAATGGTGATCCACCCTCCCATGCTTTATCTGGGATACGTGGGATTCACCGTGCCTTTCGCATTCGCGCTTGGAGCGTTGATCATGCGGTATCCCGGCGAAAAATGGATTCACATCACTCGGCGCTGGACCATGGTGACGTGGATTTTTCTGACCTGCGGAATATTTTTAGGAGCGCACTGGGCTTATTCCGTCCTCGGATGGGGCGGATATTGGGGGTGGGATCCCGTCGAGAACGCGTCGCTCATGCCCTGGCTCACCGGTACGGCATTCCTGCATTCCGTCATGATGCAGGAGAAGCGCGGCATGCTCAAAACATGGAACGTCTGGCTGATTTTCATCACCTTCATGCTTTCGATCTTTGGAACGATGTTGACTCGCAGCGGATTAGTTAGCTCGGTTCACGCGTTCGCGCAATCCTCCATCGGCGATTGGTTCGTCGTATTTCTAGCAATCATCTTTGTCAGTTGTTTATTTTTCTATGTGAAGAACCGTTCGCATTTGCGTAGTGAGCACAAGCTGGAATCACTGATTTCTCGCGAATCCAGTTTTTTGTTCAACAATCTTCTGCTATTGGTTGCTTGCTTTACCGTGCTTTGGGGCACCTTATTTCCGAAGCTTTCGGAATTAGTGAATGGAACAAAAGTTACGGTAGGCCCGCCATTTTTCAATCGCGTAAACATTCCCGTCGCTTTGCTGTTATTGCTTCTCACGGCGCTGGGCCCGCTCCTAGCGTGGCGCAAAACGTCTTTCGAAAGCCTGAAACGTAATTTCCGCTGGCCCGCTCTCGGTGCCCTCGCAACAGGAGCAGTTCTTATCGCTTTGGGCATGCGGCCGTGGCACAACATGTCCTACGTCTATTCACTGATGACCATCATGCTCTCGGTGCTGGTAGGACTGACCGTGATCTCAGAATTCATTCGCGGCGGCCGCGTAATCAGCCGCCACACCGGCCAAAACCTGCTGGCTTCCATTGTCCATCTCGCGCACCGGAACACACGCCGCTATGGCGGATACATTGTCCACTTCGGTGTGATCGTAATCATGATCGGATTCGCCGGCTCCGCCTTCAATCAGGACGCCGAAAAGGAAATGGGCTTCGGCGACAAGATGACAATCGGCGCTTACACCCTCGTTTGCCAATCATTCACCCAGGAAGACAATCCGAACTATGGAAGCGAATGGGCAATTCTTCAGGTATTCAAGGATGGAAAGCAGATTGACACGCTGTATCCGGAACGCAGGTTTTTCAAGGCCAGCCAACAAAATTCCACGATAGTCGCCAATCGTTCCACTCTCAAAGAAGATCTTTATCTCGTCTATGAAGGTCAGAACCCCGACACAGGGCGCCCCATCATTAAGGCGCATTTGAATCCGCTGGTGATGTGGATTTGGATTGGCGTCTGGGTAATGATTATCGGGACAGTGGTCGCGCTAATCCCGAACGCTGTCCCCGTGCGCGTGCCCGCACAGGCGCGACTGGAAACCGCTCCAGTGGGAGCCGGAGATTGAAGCATCGGGCCAGGCTCGACTTCTCAAATGAAGTTCCGCGTCATCAATCGAGCAGGAGGCGACCCCGCCCGTCCCTGCGTGCTCTTCAACTCGTAGCGCTTTTTTGTTTGCTGTTTATTTTTATCGGCGCCGGCGATGAATCCGCGCGATTCAACGATCTTGGCCATCGAATGATGTGCGTCTGCGGATGCAATCAGATTCTTTTGGAATGCAATCACGTCGGGTGCGCCTATTCCACCCGAATGCGAAATGAACTCGCAGCGGCGCTTGACCGTGGCGATAACGACGATCTCGCGCTGCAATCGTTCGTGCAGAAATACGGCACAACCGTAATCGCCGCGCCGACCAACAAAGGCTTCAACCGCGTCGCCTGGATCATGCCCTACCTTGCCCTCGTTCTCGGAATCGGCGGCGTGGTGCTGATTGTGCGCACATGGAGAGGACGTCCATTGCTTCTGCCCGCAGACAGTGTCAAGTCTGTCACTGGACCTGAGCTTGACCGCTTTCGCGACCAGGCGCGCAAAGATACCCAAGACGTTTGATTGAAGACGTATGATTGAAGACGTATGATTTTTCTTGTCTGTCTCCTTATCACTCTCGGAGTGCTCATTTACGTGTTCTATCTGCCCGGCACACTTCAGCTAGGTCCAGAAAAGACTCGCATCTCATATTTGCAGGAGCGCAAGGAAGTCGTTTACGAAAACCTGCGCGACCTTAATTTCGAATTTAAGGCCGGCAAGTTTCCCGAGGCGGATTACATCTCCATGAAGAGTTCGCTCGAAGACGAGGCGGCGGCTCTTCTATCAGAAATTTCTCAGATCGAAGAAACTACCCGCGTCCCCGCTTTTCGCTTCCCGAGAAAAAGGATTTGAACTTTTGAAAATCTTTCTCTGCCCACTTCGCTTCCGAACGTGTCTCGCTTCCGTTGCCCATATGCGCAGTATTTTTCAGCGCTGCCGCATCCGCCAATACTCTCACCGGTACCGTAACCAACGGAACCACGAATAAGCCTTCCGCTGGCGACGACGTCATCCTAATAAAGCTGGCGCAAGGCATGGAGGAAGCGGGACACACCAAAACTGACGCCACCGGAAAATTCAATCTCACTATTGAGGACGACGGTCAGCCCCACCTCGTTCGCGTTATCCATCAGGATGTCACTTACCATGAGATGGCTCCGCCCGGCACGGATTGAGTTGACATCAAAGTTTTCGATGCCGCGAAGAAAGTTGCCGGCGTAAACGCCGTCGCTGATTTGATGTACTTGCAGGCGCAACGAGGACAGCTCGGCGTAAGCCGCATCTTCGCTGTCAGCAACACATCGAAGCCGCCGCGCACTCAGATGAATGATCAGAATTTCGAATTCTACCTGCCAGCCGACGCCCAGATTGATTCCGCGCAGGCACAGACCGCCGGAGGGCGATGGGTAGATTCCACTCCCGTGCAGCAGCCAGAAAAGAATCGCTTTGCATTCGCATTCCCCCTCCGCCCAGGGCAAACGGAATTCCAGATTTCTTATCATCTCCCGTATAACGGCAAAGCGACGATTGATCCTAAACTGATTTATCCGTTGGATCATTTTGTCGTGATTCTGCCGCAGGCAATCCAGTTTTCTCCGGCCCAAACCGGTGTTTACGAGGACAAGCAACCGCCCAGCCCTCCGGGTGCAATTGCCGAAGTGGCAAGCAAAGCTCGTCCCGGCCAGAAACTGGCGTTCGATATTTCGGGAAGCGGAGTTCTGCAAGATGACAGTTCCCCCAATCAGACTGGCGACCAGGCTGGTCAAACCGCCGCGCCGCCATCCGCTGCGGATACACGTCCCGGCGGAGGACTCGGACCTCCGATTGATGCTCCCGACCCTCTGCAAAAATATCGCTGGTATCTGCTCGGAGGATTTGCGGTCCTGTTGATCGCGGGCGCGGTTTACATTGCAGGGCGCTCCAGAAATGTTGCGGAACCCAACTTTGAATCCGCAGTTGAAACCGCTGATCGCGACCGCGAAGCCCAGCCTGCGCGGCGTCCTTCGATGATTTTAGAAGCTCTAAAAGAAGAAATGTTTCAATTGGAACTCGATCACAAGCAAGGCCGCATCTCCAAAGAAGAATACGACAAAGCAAAATCCGCATTGGATCAAACCTTGGATCGTGCCTTGAAAAGAGAATTCCAGAAACCTGTGTAGTTAGCTTGTAGGAAATGTCCCGAATTTCACATGTCATCTTGAGCGAAGAGTCGGACTCTGCGAGTCCGACTCGCAGTCGAAAGACCTGTCGTCCATCGCAATCGCCACGCTTCGCGGTGGGCAAGATCGTAGCTCCGGCCTCCCCCTGTGCGTTTGTCCCAGCCGCCTACTCACGCTAGACTTGTACACCTGAGGTGAATTGAATGTTGGTCGTCATGCGGGCGCACGCCACCGCCGACGAAGTCCGCGCGGTTTGCGAAAAGATCGAAGCACTCGGCATACCGTGCACACTCCATCCCCGGAGCTGAGCGAACCGCCATCGGAATCACCGGCAACCAGGGTGAAATCGAAACTGGCACGCTCGATGAAATGGCCGGCGTTCAGGAAGTGATCCGCGTAACCAAGCCTTACAAACTGGTCAGCCGCGATTTCCGGCAGGACAATACCATCATTAGTTTCCCCGGCACCGACGCCACCGTTGGAGGGCGCAGTCTCGCCATCTTTGCCGGACCTTGCGCGATCGAAAGCCGCGAGCAGGCTTTCGCCGTTGCCGAGCGCGTTCATCGCGCCGGTGCACAGTTTTTTCGCGGCGGCGCATATAAGCCCCGAACTTCCCCTTATTCCTTTCAAGGAATGGGCGAAGCCGGACTGCGCATAATGGCCGAAGTTCGTGACAAATTTGGCATGAAGATCGTCACCGAAGCCGTTGACAACGAATCGCTGGACCTGGTCGAGGAATATGCCGACATCATTCAAATCGGCGCTCGCAACATGCAGAATTTTTCGTTATTAAAACGTGCGGGACGAGCCAGCAAGCCCGTGCTGCTGAAACGAGGAATGTCGGCCACTCTGGAAGAATTACTGATGGCGGCCGAGTATGTGATGAGCGAAGGTAACTACAATGTGATTCTCTGCGAGCGCGGAGTGCGAACTTTCGCCGACCACACTCGCAATACTTTGGACTTGAGTCTGATTCCCGCTGTACAGCGATTGAGCCATCTACCCATCGTCGTAGATCCCAGTCATGGCACCGGAAAGCGAAACAAAGTTACTCCGTTGTCGCGAGCCGCGGTCGCCGTCGGAGCGGACGGATTGATTGTCGAAGTTCATCACGACCCCGACAAAGCCCTTTCCGATGGAATTCAATCGCTGTATCCCGATCAGTTCGATGAACTGATGAACCAGGTACGGCAGATCGCCCCGGTAGTGGGTCGGACGGTCTCAGGTGTTCCGGTACAAGGGTCGTTTCAGGGTGTCGCGCGCCCTGTTGCCGCGGAGTGACGATTGTGATGTATTGCCGGGTGCCCCAGGTCTCGTGATTTTCGAGACCTGGGATGTGTGAAAATGGAAGGTGCTCCTATTTATTCAGCTTATTGAATTGATCCTCGATTTTGAAAAAGTTCCTTTTCACTCTTCTTGTGCTGACCGCCCTCGCCGCCTTCGGCTGGTGGTATTTCCACCCACGCACCTTGCCCGATTACGGCCCCGCCTATCGCGAATACGCATATGTCACCAATAGCAGGAGCAACAGCGTCACGGTAATTGATCTGCGCACGTTCGAACCCGCGAAGACGATTCCCGTAGGCACCGATCCGACCGGCGTCACAGCGAACAGCAAGAAGAATGAAGTGTACGCAGTCAACACCGATTCAAACAACGTAAGCGTGATCAACGCTGAACGGAATGTTGTTGTCGCGACCATCGGAGTGCATGGGAAGCCCTACTTCATTGACGTATCCGCCGACGGCAAGCGCGGATATGTGGCGAACTCAGGCTCCGCCAATGTTTCCGTAATTGATCTCGACAAACGAATGGTGATCGGCACCATTCCCGTTGGCAGATCACCCGGACTCGCCAGAGTCTCGCCCGACGGCGGAACGTTGCTGGTCAGCAATCGCGCCGATAACACCGTCACCGAGATTGATACTCAGCGGCTCTCGGTTCGCGCCACAATTTCCGTCTGTCAACAGCCCGAAGATATCGCGATCCTCCCCGACAGTAGCAAAGCCTTCGTCGCATGCACAGGATCGGCGCAGGTGGCCTCGATTGATTTGAAGACCGCCACGCTTTTGGCATTCTTAGATGTCGGCAAGACGCCCATCAATCTGGCTTTGAAGCCCGACGGCGGCGAGCTTATGGTCTCGAATTTCGATTCCTCCAGCATTTCGATTATCGAAACAACCACCAACGAAGTGAGCGGCAGTTACTTGATCGGCCAACATCCCGCGCGTGGGCTCGTAACATCTGACAATTCGCGGCTGTATGTAAGTAATTTCGGATCGGACGAAATCGCAGTCTACGACATTGATCTTGGCAAATTAATTGCCTCTCTCACCGTTGGCAGTCATCCCGATGGGCTGGCTCTATCGCAGGGTCAAACTTATTTGCTGGTCCTGGACTCGGCGTCAGGAGACGTGACTGTAATTCAAAAGCGAAGCCCGAGGAAGTTGGAACCTACGGAATATTCCCTGCTCACCATGATCCCCGCGGGAGCGCATCCCAACAATATCGTCGTGAAATCTTTCGTGCTACCCCAGCCTGCTAAGTAGCAGATCTCTGAGCGGCCATCCTTTGCGGGTAGTGGCCACATCCATCGGCAGCGTTCGCGCGCGCCAGTAATTTTCATATCCTTCGGCGGCGAAGCATAGCGCCCGATCGAAGAACTCGTCCAGCAATCGTAGCAATTCCATCTCGCCATAGAGTTCCACCGGATTGTGCATAAAAGCCTGTTCCTGGAGGAACTCCCAAAGATGCTTCTTCGTCAGCAATATCGCCCAGCAATAGTCCGATAGAGACACGCCCTGCTCGGCCCGCCGGCCGCCAATTTCGAAATATCGCTGTTCGATGTCGGTATCGGTCTTAGTCAGCAGCCATTCCCCAAGTTGATGCAGAATCTCGCAGGATCGTTCACGAAGTTCCGCAGGCGGGACCTTTCGCATGTCGCTGGTTCGGGATGAAGTCTGAAATTTCTCGATCAATCCCTCAGCAAGCTCGTCCGAGTGATTTTCAATTAAACGGACAAAACGAAGCGCAATCATACGGCCTCTTTATACTTTCACGGGCATTACGCGGATCGTGCGAATCGCACAAAGCATCGTAATACGATATAATTATTTTATCGCAAACCGTGGTTGCATGAAAGCGGAAAGTTTGGTTGTAGGAGGTTAGGCTTTCGCGCCGCAGCACTTCTTGTATTTCTTGCCTGAACCGCAAGGGCACGAATCGTTCCGGCCAATTTTCGCGGAGCCGCGAACCACTTGCTGGACGGTTTGCTGCTCGCCTGATCCAGCCATGCGGGCGCTTTCCAGTTCGCGGCGTTTCTTGCGCTGGAAGTTCTCTTCAATCTCATCCACCGAAGTTGCGACGGAACGCGGCGGGCGATGTCCATTCCCGCCCCGCCCTCCCGGCCCAAGCGCAGGAGCCCCGGGGCCAGTCTCGGAACCCAAGTCTCCGCCTTCAGCCAAACCGTCCGCCGGGCGCTCCAAAATCTGCATCAGGTACAGGTAGCGGACCGCGTCCTCCTGGAAGCGCTGCATCATCGCTTCGAACATGTCAAACGATTCGCGCTTGTATTCAATCAATGGATCATGCTGCCCGTAACCGCGAAGGCCGATACCTTCTTTCAGGTGGTCCATGCCAAGCAAATGATCTTTCCATTGTGAATCGAGCACGCTCAACATAATCATGCGTTCGTGATAACGCATGGCGTCAGGTCCAATGAGCTGTTCTTTCGCGTCGTAGCGCGCTTTTAATTTATCGAAAATCGCATCGCCGAGTTCCTGTCGGTTTAAAGTTTCCGGGCTAATTCCTTCGGCAAGAATATCAACACCAAAACGCGTAAAGATGGCGTCCTTCAAACCTTTAACATCCCAGTTAGCGGGATGCACTTTCACTGGGCAAAACTGATCAATCAGTGTGCTAAGAATGCCCGAAACGTAATCTTCCAGAATCAAATCTTTCTGATCGAGACCCTCGAGCAACTGGCGCCGCAATCCATAGACCGCCTCGCGCTGCTTATTCATTACGTCGTCATATTCGAGCAGATGCTTGCGGGCTTCGAAGTTTTGCGCTTCGACGGCTTTCTGTGCGGCCTCAATGCGGCGGGAAATCAGGCGCGATTCGATCGGGATTCCTTCTTCCATGCCCAGCCGCTCCAGAAGTTTTGACACCCACTCCTTGGCGAAGATGCGCATCAAATCGTCTTCGAGCGAAAGATAAAAGCGCGATGAGCCCGGATCGCCCTGGCGCCCGGCGCGTCCGCGAAGCTGATTATCTATTCGGCGCGACTCATGGCGTTCGGTTCCGAAGATGTGCAGTCCGCCGGCTGCGATTACATCATCGTGCTCTTTGTCGGTTTGCAGCTTGTAACGCTCAAAAGCTTCATTCCATTGTTCGGTCGGAACAACATATTCATTGCCAGCGTAGTACCAAACGGTGCTCTTGGTTTCATCCACGTCAATCTGAATCTTGCCTTGCGCGGCCCTCAGCGGTTGCGCGATTCCCTTCTTCACGCACTCCTGCTTGGCCATAAATTCGGGATTGCCACCAAGCAAAATATCGGTGCCGCGGCCCGCCATGTTCGTGGCGATCGTGACCATGTCCTTGCGGCCCGCCTGCGCAACGATCTCGGCTTCACGCTCGTGGTACTTCGCATTCAAGACGACGTGCTTGATTCCTTTTTTCTTCAGTAACTCCGACAGCCGCTCCGACTTCTCGATGGATGTCGTGCCCACCAGTACGGGCTGGCCAGTTTCGTGCAACTTCTGGATTTCATCCGATGCGGCGAAGTATTTTTCCTTCTCCATTCGATAGACAACATCGGGATTCTCCAGCCGCCGCAACGGCTTGTTCGGAGGAATGACCATCACTTCGAGCCGATAAATCTTGTCGAACTCGGGAGCTTCCGTTTCGGCGGTTCCCGTCATGCCCGCGAGCTTCTTGTACATGCGGAAATAATTCTGGAAGGTAATCGTCGCCAGCGTCTGGTTTTCGCGCTCAATCTTGACGCCTTCCTTGGCTTCAACCGACTGATGCAAGCCATCGGACCAGCGGCGTCCTGGCATCAGGCGGCCGGTGAATTCGTCTACGATAATGACTTCGCCTTCTTTCACGACATACTCAACATCGCGGTGATACAGGGCATGAGCTTTGATCGCGGTCTCGACGTGGTGCTTCAGGTCCCAGTTTTCAGGATCAGCGATGTTACCGATACCGAGAAGCCCTTCGACTTTTTCCCAGCCTTCGTCCGTGACAGTGATGCTACGGTGTTTTTCGTCCACCACAAAATCGCCCGTAAGCTGAGAAGGCTCTCCCGGAGCGACATCAATCTCTTCTCCCTTTTCAAGCTTGGGAATAATGCGGTTCACGCGCGCGTACTTATCAGTGGATTCTTCGCTCGCTCCCGAAATAATCAGCGGGGTCCGCGCCTCATCAATCAGAATCGAATCAACCTCATCCACGATTGAGAAATTGTGTCCTCGCTGCACACAATCGTGCAGATCGAACTTCATGTTGTCGCGCAGATAGTCGAAACCGAATTCATTATTGGTTCCGTAAGTTACGTCGGAAGCATACGCATCGCGCCGCTGCTGATCATCCAGGTCATGCACGATCACGCCGACGCTGAGTCCGAGAAAACGATAAAGCTTTCCCATCCATTCCGAATCGCGCTTGGCGAGATAATCGTTGACCGTAATGACGTGCACGCCGCGTCCGCTGAGCGCATTCAGATAAACCGGAAGAGTGGCGACAAGAGTCTTTCCTTCGCCAGTTTTCATTTCCGCAATCTTGCCGTGGTGCAGAACCATGCCGCCGATCAACTGCACATCAAAATGGCGCATGTCGAGCACACGACGCCCCGCCTCGCGCACAATCGCGAAAGCTTCTTCCAGAATGTCATCGAGAACTTCATTGACCGCAAGGAAGCGTTCAGTTTCCAGTTGTTTTCGGCGATCATGATCGGCTTCCGGCTCATCGGCAAGTTGCGCAACCCGCGCTTGAACCCGGCTCCGGAATACATCCGTTTTCGCGCGCAACTCATCGTCGCTCAGCTTCTGAATGGACGGTTCGAGCGCGTTGATAGCCGCAACCCGCGGCATCAGGCGCTTGATTTCACGCTCATTCTTCGTGCCGAAAACCCTGCCTATGACTTGATCAATCAATCGAATGATTCCTTAAACAGTAAATTCGAGAACAATCCCGCTATCTTAGAAGCCTAGCATATTAGATGCGGCACCAGTAGTTACGTCGCGGGACCAAAGGGCATGCACTCGACGAAAGCAGTGACACGCATCCTTGCCCGTCTATTTCGCCCGCGGATGCGTCCGATCATAGACCTGCAAAACATGCTTCATCGAAAGTTGGGTATAACGCTGCGTCGTTGAAAGCCGCTCGTGGCCCAGCATCTCCTGGATCGCGCGCAGATCGGCGCCTTCCTCCAGCATGTGTGTCCCGAAGGCGTGTCGCAGCGTGTGCGGATGCACGTCCGGCGACAGTCCTTTGGCGACCGCGATCTTTTTGATAATTCTTCCCACACTCCGAGTTGTCATGCCGCCGCCGCGCAAATTAATGAGAAGTGCTCCCGTCTTTCCCTTCTTCTCAATCAAGATTCCCTGTCGCGCCGGCAGATATGCTGTGAGAGCCGCTTTAACCGCCTCCCCAAATGGGACGTAGCGTTCTTTTTTTCCCTTGCCGCGTATCAAAATAACTTCGTCGCTCAATCGAATGTCGTGAATCTGAATGCCCACCATCTCCGAATTGCGAATTCCGCAACCATAAAGCAGTTCGAACATCAATCTGTCACGCTCGGCAAACGCGGCGACTTCGGGCATATCGCCGTCGAGCACAGAATTCATTTCTTCGACCGTCGGCACACGCGGAAGTTTTTTAGGAAGCCGCTGCGTTGACACCAATGCCGCCGGATTCTGCTCCACAATGCCCTCCTGCGCTAACCACCGATAGAGCGAACGCACCGCCGCCAATGCCCGCGCCACCGACGGCTTTTCGAGCCCCTGATCATACAAGTGAGACAGAAATCCACGGATGGTCAAGTGGTCAATGCCGCGCCAGGAAAGCGGTCCCACGTGGTCGGCGAATTTATCGAGATCCGAGGCGTACGCCTTCAGCGTGTGCGCCGACGCATTCCGCTGCCCCAGGGTTCGCAGGAAACGGTCTACCGCTTTTTGAACTTCAGTTCGTCCATTCTTTGCTGCGAATGATTTCATCCCGCCTTTGCTCTTTCTTTCGCTCTCGCCTTCGCTCGCGGATGGTGATTCTGATAAACCGTCTTCAGTCGGTCCAGAGCCAGGTGCGTGTAAACCTGCGTCGTCGAAATATCGGCGTGCCCCAGAATCGTCTGCACTGTCCTTAAGTCCGCGCCGTTCTCCACCATGTGAGTCGCGCAACTATGACGCAGCATGTGCGGACTCGCATTGCGTCCGATGTTTATTGAAGCCCGCCGCACGATTTGCCAGACTCGCTGGCGCGTCAGCCTGCGTGCTCGACGTCCCAGGAACAGCAACGGAGGATTCCCGCCTCCCGCCAAAACAATCCGCGATTCTGCGATGTATCCGGTCAGGGCTTCCTGCGCCGATTTCCCGAGAGGCACGATCCGCTCTTTGTCCCCTTTGCCGCGCACCAGAATGTACCCTGCATCCAGCTTTAGGTCCTCAAGCTTTATTCCGACGATCTCAGAAACGCGAAGCGCCCCCGCGTAGAAAACTTCCAGCATCGCGCGATCTCGCACCGCGATGGCCGCTGCTTCCCTCCCCGCGGGTGCGTCGGACGAAACCCTGAGCATGATCTCCATCTCATCGCGCGCAAGAGCTTTAGGAAGGATCTTCCACTGCTTCGGCGAATCAATGTTCAGCGTAGGGTCGGCAGTGATGATCTTGTCGAGAAGCAGATACCGATAAAAGTGGCGAAGCGCGGAAAGTTTTCGTCCTACCGATCGTCCGTCCACGCCGTTCGCAAATAATTGCAGGATAAAATTTCGCACGTCGTCCCGCGTCGCCCTTGCTAACGTGCGTTTTCTGGATTCCAGAAAGCCAGCGAATTGGCTCAAGTCGGTGGCATAGGCCGCAATGGTGAGTGGCCGAAGCCCCTTTTCAACTTTCAGATAATCAAGGAAGCCAGAAACAATGCGGGAATCAGCTTGCGGTCGCACCGCCTCAGTATGCTCGTTATCGGACGCTGCTAAAAGTGCCGAATGGGATGCGTGCGTAGGGACAGCCGAGCACAATCGGTTCTGGCTACTTTCCAAAAATTGTCATTCCGAACCGGCTTCAGCCGGTGAGGAATCTGCTGTTTGTAAGCACCCGTCAGCTACCTCAACGTCGGTCTCGCACTTCACTAAACACTTCCACCGCATAGAGCGCCCCCTGCGGCGTTTCTTCATGCTTGAAATATGCGAAGACGTCTCGCCCATCCCGCAAATGCTCGCGGATCCGATTCACCATGGAACCACGCTCTTCGGACGTATATTCAGGCTTTCGATAACGGTAATAACAGAAGTCCGCTGTGATCACGTCGGGCGTGACTCTTTCTTCGGTTTCGGCCACACATAGCGCGCGATTATGCGCCTTAAGCAGATTAAAAGTTTCGTCCGTGAACCAGGATTCATGACGAAACTCAAACGCCGAGGGAAGCGTGCGCGGCAGCGCAGCGAGAAATTCTCTCAGCACTTCAAAATCGGCCTTCATGTTGGGAGGCAGTTGAAATAGAAGAGGCCCAAGTTTGCCGGCTCGGGCCAGCGGTTCGATCGTGCTCAAGAAACGTGGCACGAAGTCTTCCGTTTTCTTCAACCGCTTGATGTGAGTGATGACTTGATGGGCTTTAATGCCAAAGCGGAATCCGTCAGGGCTTTCGGCAATCCACTTCCGGGCGGTCGTTTCCTTCAATAACTGACGAAAAGTAAAATTCACTTCGACAGTATTCAGTTGGCTGGCATAGTACTGAAGAAAATTCTTCTGCGGCAGTTTGGCTGGATAAAAATCCGGCTTCCAACTGGGATACGCCCATCCTGAAGTACCTACGTAAAGTTGCGCCATGGTAATCCGCCGTTAGACCGGTAACCCAGACTCGATGCTTCCGAAAGCCGCAGTATATAGCTGGGAAGGGCCCGACTTCAGTCGGGCCGATTGCGGACTTGGTGACGATCCCGGCGCGACTGAAAGTCGTGCCCTTGCCGTTTCCTGCGATCCTCGATCTCTTTGCAACTATGAAGCTGCGATCTCCCCAATAGATTTAAATGCAAAACAAATCTAACGGGCACGGGGCAACTCTGAAAACAAAATTATACTTTCCGAGCTTTTTTCTTCGCTGTTGCGCGCTTCGGTGCAGGCCGTCGCCGTGGGCTTCGCACTTCCTCCGCCTGCGCCGCAATGTCTATCCCCGTCGAAATCGCCTCGGGTTGAGACTCTTCGGTGCCGGGCAACTTCGGCAATTTCTGTTTTAGTGTAAGTACAGGCTCAAAGAGGTCTCCCATCTTCTCGACCCGCTTGATCACCTGATCGGCCTCGAACACTAGCAACTTGGCATCTTTCTTCTTGAACGCCTGCTCAACCTCTTCCCATTTCACAGGCGTAGAAACCGTCGGACGCTCTCGCGCCCGCAGCGAATAAGCGCTCACCGTCGTCTTGTGCTCGTCGTTCTGGCTCCAATCCACCAACACCTTCCCGACGCGCAATTGTTTCTTCATATCGGACACGACCAGATCTTTGTGGTCCGTCTCCAATAAGCGAGCCAGCGCGTGCGCGAATGGTTTCGTCACGTCATACCTCGTAGGCGTGTTCAGAGGAACGTATATTTGCAATCCCTTCGACCCCGACGTTTTCGGAAAACTTTGCAGCCCGAAATGTTCAAAGATTTCGCGCAACCAAAAACCCACCTGGCAACATTGCACAATATTCGCAGGCGGTCCCGGATCAAGATCAAAAACCATCATTCGCGGACAAGTAATTTTGTTCGCCAATGACAGCGAAGGATGCAACTCAATGGCCGCCAGATTTGCCACCCAAATCAGCGTAGGCAGATTATTCGCCAAAATATAGTTGACGTTACGCTGGTTGCCCTCACTCCAAATCGGCACCGTCTTCACCCAGTCAGGACGATGCTTCGTGGCATTTTTCTCGAAGAAAAACTCCTGATCCACCCCGCCGGGATAGCGCTTTAACGTCAGCGGCCGCCCGGCCAGTTGAGGCACCAACACTGGCGCGATGCGAGCATAATAATCAATGACTTGCCCTTTGGTAAACCCGGTCGCCGGATAAAGTACCTTATCCAGATTCGTGACCGTTAGCGTTTTGCCTTCGACTTCGATGGTTTGTGAATTGCCCATGCCGGTTCTATCTTAAATCTCGTCCTTGGATGCGGATTTCAAGAATCTGGACTGTGGCTTTGTCCCCGCCTGGGTCAATAGGCAAGATCTGGAAGTATTGCCAACCCCACCTGGTTTGACAATCTCCCCTCAGGACACGTAATTTCAGACATTCCACTCTCTTCTTAGCCGTCAGTGCCGTGGAGGTCCAATGACATCTCGTATTCATAGCTACGCTGCCAATTTGTTCCTGCTCTTGTTCCTCGGTTTTGCGACCTTGGCCTCCGCCCAAGATCTGGCTTCATTCGAGAAGCGAGTCACCGTCAAGACTCTGCCAAACGGCCTGACCGTCATTATTTGCGAGCGTCCTGAAGCGCCGGTGTTTTCATTCTTCACGCTGGTAGATGCAGGCTCCGCGCAAGATCCCCAGGGCTAAACTGGATTGGCGCACATGTTCGAACACATCGCCTTCAAGGGAACGGACAAAATCGGCACCAAAAATTATCCCGCCGAGAAAGTGGCGCTGGCCAAGGTTGAAACTGCCTATGCCGCCTATATTGCCGAGCGCGATAAAACCATCGGTCACGATGATGCCAAAGTCAAATCTCTCGAAAAGGCATGGCAAGACGCCATTAAAGATGCCAGTCAATACGTCGTCGTCAACCAGTTCGGACAGATCGTGGAGAACAATGGCGGCGAAGACCTGAATGCTTTCACTGCCGATGATGAGACCGCCTATCACTACTCATTTCCAGAAAACCGGCTTGAACTGTGGGCTTATCTTGAGTCAGAGCGTTTTCTGCATCCAGTGATGCGCGAATTCTACAAGGAGCGCAATGTCGTCATCGAAGAGCGTCGCATGCGTGTGGATAGCGAGCCCTTTGGCCGCCTGCTTGAACAATTTACTACCGCCGCATTTCAGGCCAGCGAATACCACCGCCCGACCGTCGGCTGGATGTCAGACCTGAATACTTTTTCCGCCACCGACGCTTTGCAGTTTTTTCACGAGTATTACATTCCTTCCAACATGACGGTAGCCGTGGTAGGCGATTTAAAAGCTTCCGAGGCAATGCCCATCATCGAAAAATACTTCGGACGAATTCCCTCTCATCCAAAACCAGACGAGCGAATCACCACTGAGCCTCCGCAGAATGCCGAGCGGCGTGTGATCCTGCATGAAAAATCGCAGCCTATTTATATTGAGGGCTATCATCGGCCCGATTATCACAGTCCCGACGATGTAGTCTTCGACGCAATCGCCGACTTGATGTCTGACGGGCGCACCTCGCGGCTGTATCGCTCTCTGGTTCGCGATAAGAAGATTGCATCCGATTCTGAGGGTTTCACCGATTATCCCGGTGTGAAATATCCGCATCTGTTTGCTTTTTATGCGGTACCGTTGCCCGGCCATAAACCAGAGGAGATGGGCCCGGCCATTCACGCCGAACTCGAACGTCTGAAGAATGAAGACATCAGCGACGACGAGCTAAAAATGATTCGCACTCGAGCGAAGGCAGGTGTGATCCGCGGGCTCGATAGCGATGAAGGATTGGCCTCGCAGCTCGCAACATATCAGGCACGCTTCGGCGACTGGCGCGAGCTGTTTCACTGGGTTGACCAAATCAGCAATGTGAGCAAAGCCGACATCCGTCGTGTCGCCAATCAAATTTTCGTGGAGGGCAATCGCACCGTGGGAATGATTGAAACCGCTCCGCCATCTGCGCCCGCCCCACCTGCCCTAGATAAAGATAAAGGAGGTGCGCAATGAAGACGCGCCTATTGATAGTTCTCGCTTGCGTCTTAGCTGCACTCGTCGCCGCTCCACAGTCTTCCGCACAAGCCACCGATTGGCAGAAGATCAAAATTCCGACGCTCCCAGCTTTTCACCCTGCCGAGCCGAAACGCATCGAGCTACCCAATGGCATGGTGATTTTTCTACAGGAAGATCACGAACTGCCCCTCATTGACGGCGTCGCCCGCATTCGCGGCGGTTCTCGTTCTGTGCCCGCCGACAAAACTGGCTTGATGGATATCTACGGCGAAGTCTGGCGTACCGGTGGAACCAAATCGAAGACCGGCGATCAGATGGATGACTACCTAGAAGTTCGTGCCGCAAAAGTGGAAACCGGCCCGGAGATTGATTCCTCAATCATTTCGTTGTCGTGCTTGAAGGGTGATTTTGACGATGTTTTCAAAGCATTCGATGACCTGCTGCGCAATCCTGAATTTCGGCAGGACAAAATTGATCTGGCTAAAGGCGAATTGTTCGACGCTATCTCGCGCCGAAACGACGATGTCGGCGACATTGCAGGCCGCGAGGCCGCCAAGCTCGCCTATGGCGACGATAATCCTTACGCCAGAAATCCGGAATACGCCACCGTTGCTGCGGTGACCAGAGAAGACCTGGTGAACTGGTACCAGCAACACATTCAGCCAAATAACATTATCTTAGGCATAGTCGGAGACTTCGACTCCGCGACTATGGAAGCCAAGCTGCGCGCGGCTTTCGGAGACTGGTCGAAAGGCGCAGAAGAGCAGAAGCCTGAAATCGAATTCCATCCTGACAATCCGGGCTACTATCTCGTCTCGAAAGAGGACGTGAATCAAAGCACCATTGAGATGGTAGAACTCGGTGTTACCCGCGACAATCCAGATTATTACGCAATTAATGTCTTCAACGAGGCTTTCGGTGGCGGTTTCTCTTCTCGCCTATTCAAGAGCATTCGCACCGAGCAGGGTCTCGCTTATTCTGTCGGCGGAGGTATCAGCGCCCGCTACGACCATCCTGGAATTCTGCGGCTCGCAATGGGCACCAAGAGCGCAACTACCATTGAATCTATCCGAGCTCTTTATCAGCAGATAGACGACCTGCAAACCAATCCCATCTCTCCGGAAGAAGTTCAGCGCGCCAAAGATTCGATTTTGAATTCGTTTGTCTTCAACTTCGATACACCAGACAAGGTCTTACGTGAGCGTATGGCGTATGAGTTTTACGGATATCCGCAGGATTTCCTGGAACGTTTTCGCGCCGGGATTGAAAAAGTTACGGCGGCCGACGTGGCTAACATCATTCCCAAATATTTGCACAAAGATCAACTCAAAGTGCTGGTCGTGGGCAACACATCTGAATTCGATAAACCTCTGTCTTCTCTCGGCCCCGTGACCAACGTAGATATCACCATCCCGCCCCCGCCGGGAACGAAATCCGAGGAGCCGGCAGAGAAGCCGTCCGCCTCCAATCCCGAAGGCAAAGCACTGGCCGCGAAAGTCGTGGATGCGATGGGCGGATTAACCAAACTTAAATCGGTCAAATCGCTTCGATCTGATTTAACCCTGACCAGAAAAACTCCTCAGGGAGATATGGCTCTTAACGTTCAAAGCACAATTGTCTTTCCCGATCACATGCGTGCGGAAGTACAGGCTCCACAAGGGGCCATGACAATCGTGGTCACTCCAGACGTGGGATTCATGTCAGCCGAAGGCATGGGCGTACGCGATATGCCGCCTTCGCAAAAAGCCGAAACCATGCAGCAAATCCATCGCGACATTGTCTTTATCGGACAGCACCTGAACGATCCCAGCGTTCATATTTTCATTTGGGGGGACATTCAGTCGGAGAAATCCGGCGACAGCAGTGCTTGATATTAGTGGCGATGGAGTCAGCATCCGGTGGTCCATTAGATTCTCAAACCGGTCGCATCTTGCGTGAAACTTACGAGTCCACGGGTCCAGCCGGCCCTTCGCACGATGAAACTAGTCTCGAAGATTGGAAGACCATGGACGGTTTAACACTTCCCTACCTGCGTAAAAATAAACAAAACGGTCAGGATTCGAGCACCGCGCAGCTCAACAAAATCGAGATCAATCCTAAAATAGATTCACGCTTGTTCGAAAAGCCCGCCACCGAAGCGAAGACCTCGCAGTAGTGTCCAAATGTCCGTTGTCATCCTGAGGCAGCGGATTCGGTCGCCCCGACCGAATCCCAACGAAGGACCTATGCATCTCCCTCACGGACCAAAATCTGCTTTTTGCTCCTCCCAACCTCTTATGTCGTTGAATAGATATTTGAAAGAACTGCTCAAACGCTCTATCCTGGCACGACAGCAACAAATGAACCAAAGCGCGTCGCGTGCGGCGCACCGGACTTTATCATCACAAAACAGCAAACTCCCCTTGGCTATATTGAAACCAAAGACATTGCCGTCTCCCTCGATCAGGTCGAACGTAGTGACCGGGCTGGAAACGGCTGGGAAGCCTGGGCAATCTCATCCTCACCGATTATGTGGAATATCGTTGGTATGTGGCGGGACAACATAGAGTTACAGCACGACTCGCGAGGCGTCGAAGGGCAACCGGTGGATAGCCGAAACCGATGGGATAGAGCAGGTTAGCAGGCTTCTTGCAAGGCTTCATGATAGCGCAAACTCCAACCGTGAATAACCCAAAGGAACTTGCTACCCGCATGGCTTCTATCCGCAACTTATCCGCAATGCCATCAGTTTGGCCTTTAAGAGTGAGTATGGTGGGGGATCGCTGCATGAGCAGATGGAGGGCTTTCGGCAGGTCCTGCTCCCCGGAATTCAATGCTGAACAGTTTGCCGATATGTACGCGCAAACCGTCTGCTATGGTTTATTCGCGGCCCGTAATGCCAAGCCAACCATTACATTTACGCGCGACATGCCGCCTACGATATCCAAAACCAACCCGTTCTTACGGAAGATGTTTGGCTATCTCGCCGGGCAGCCCGACGAAAGTATCGTGTGGGCGGTGGACGATTTGGCCGAGGTGTTGAACCGTTCCGATATCGGAGCCATTCTGCGCGACTTCGGCAAGCGCACACGCCGGAAAACCCCGTTGTCCACTTTTACGAAACGTTTCTCGCGGCCTATGACCCAAAGATGCGCGAGGCTCGCGGCGTCTACTACACGCCGGAACCAGTGGTTTCCTACATTGTCCGAGGTGGATTACCTGCTCAAAAAGGATTTTGGCTTACCGGATGGGCTTGCCGATGCCACCAAATCAGGGCGACCAGCGCGGATGGCACACTCAGCAGGGAGACGCACAAAGTCCAGATACTCGATTCCGCCACCGGAACCGCTACCTTCTTACACAGCATCATTGACCATATTTACGGAACATTCAGCGGCAATAAGGGGATGTGGTCAAGCTATGTTTCGGAACACTTGCTGCCACGTTTATTCGATTCGAGTTGCTCATGGCTCCCTATGCGGTGGCACATATGAAACTGGGGCTGCAACTGGCTGAGACAGGGTATGACTTCAAGAGCAACGAGCGTTTGCGCGTGTATCTCACCAATACGCTGGAAGAGGGATTTGAGGGGGGGAAGCTACCGTTCGCTGAGTCGTTGGTAGACGAGGCTAGCGCGGCTGGCAATGTAAAGCACGATGCGCCTGTTCTGGTGGTGATCGGCAATCCACCTTATTC
>CAVPCG010000038.1:0-205106 GCA_963702325.1 uncultured Acidobacteriaceae bacterium
GCTGACATCTACCCAGAGCGGTCACCTTTTCTGAATCGCCTCGACCTCTTTCCCTAAGGCGGCAGGAAACGGCTCACCTAATTTAGTTCGTGTCGCTAATGGAGTCGGCAAGCCGGACCGAAGGAGAATCTTCACTTGTGACCAAACTTGCGGGTCACACTCAATTTCGATATGGCTCTTGGTGAAGAAACGGGCGTACCAGGAAAAATCACGACAAGCTTTAGGCTCCTCTTTATATTCCGATCGGAAATTTGCCCAGAATCGTTGTGCGCGACGGATCAGCGGCAGTGATTTTTGACGCGCCGTGAATCAGCCCACTCGTTTGATAGAAGTTTGCAGCTTGAAGAACATTGGGAGATCACCCGATCGTTTTGGAAGGGTTTTGTAACGCTGTCCACTTGTACCGTCAGGATGACGGGGATTCCCTCTCTCGCAAGTTTTCTGGACAGGCTGACTACCGCGGAAGCGCCCCAACTGTGCCAAACAAAAATATGCGCGCACCGCACTTCTGGGTGTCTGATAACCGCCACGTACACTCCCACCCAGCCGGGTGAGGATCGTAGAATAGGCCACCCAACTTATTGTGCTCGAACAGGCCGAAATAAATCTGCTCCGGATATTCCTGACGCAGATCCCGGATCAGCTGAACCTCAGGGTGGTGGGGCTCGTCGTGAGGGACAAAGCCTCCGAAAAAACCCATCACTATTACCGGTGACTGCGTCTGGCTCGACGGCAAAACAGCCAAGGGCCTCGGCGAAGCTTTACAGCCATCACTTACCGCATATCCTGGCAGCACAATTACACACACGCACATAACGCGGCCAACCAGTACGCGGCCGCCCGGTATAGTGACGACCGAGGTTAGGCCATGTGCGCTAAGACCATCTCTAAATCCGAACCTCTTACAAAGGATTGCTTTCACAATGCGCCCGCTTGTCATTGCGCCAAATTTGTCCGAGACACCATCCACAAACGTGGGGATCGCATGTCGCAGTGAACAAGGCCGTGACAGGGCGAAATGCCGGAACCATCAGCCCCAACGCAGACAATTTCAATGAAGTCGGATCTGTGGCCAGAGCCGTACATCCGAGTATCGCGGAGTGTTTCCGCAACCTGCGGAAGTGTACGATACACAGGGACCAATTTTCCCTGGGCGAGGTATAAATTTGAAGTTTGACAGAACCATTCTTCGGGTCCTGGTGCTAATGGTCCTGGTGCTAATGGTAGAGGCGCTAACGGTCACCGCCATCTCGGCCGGAGCCGAACAAGCGGCGCCGGCTGTATCGTCGGGACCAAGCGACGCTGAATCCGTTACGACAATTCGCGGATGTCTGAGCCATTCGCGTGGGAACTACATCGTGGTAGAAGACAAAACGGGACTGGCATATGCTCTTAAAGGAGTTGGAAACAAGCTCGACGGCCAGCTCGGTCACGAAGTCTCAGTCACCGGAAGACTACAGCCGGGCAAGATGAAAACTGGCGTCAGAGCTGCGAAGGAAGGCAGCAACCCTACCAATACGATTCACGGCGTGGATGGAACACCTTTTCAGGTGAATAATGTGCGCCGGGACATCCAGACCCTTTCCGCACATTGCAAAGCCGCCGACGCGCAGTGATAACTTAACGGGATGCCCGGCAATCAGGAAATCGAGATAAAGTTTCCGATTCAAGACATTCGAAATTGCAACGGCGTCTCCGAGCGTCGAAATTTCATCTTGTCACTCCACACACCCACAATAAATACTCTGTACGACCTCAGGGGCCAGCCTTTAAGAAATCGCGGTGAGCTGTTACGCCTGCGCAAATACGGTTCAGAATGGACTCTGACTTTTAAAGCAAAAGGCAAGACCGGACGCCACAAAACCCGCACTGAACTCGAAACCAAGATCACCGACGGCAAGAAGATGGAGTCTATCCTGCACGCTTTGGGCTTCACTCCTTCTTTTCGCTACGAAAAAATTCCGTGCCGAGTGGAGCGACGGCAAAGGACATGTCGTCCTTGACGAGACTCCCATCGGCAAATTCGGCGAGATTGAAGGAAAATCACGCTGGATTGATCAAACCGCTCGCCTGCTCGAAATCCCTACCGCGAATTATATTAAACAAAGTTATGCAGAATTGTTCTTTGACTGGAAGAAGCGATCGCGCAGTTCGGCAAGTGAAATGACTTTCAAAGCAATCGGTTCGGGCAAGAGAATCTAACCTTCAACCGCACCAAACTAACCAACAACTCTTCCCGTTGCAACACTTTCCCTGCATGGTAATCTCAGCTTGCTCTGGATTTTCTGCTACCACGACGAGTGGCAGTGCAGAACGACAATTTCCGGCGAATCTTGCGCACGGTGGAAGCGCTCTCGGACCTTGGCCCGGCCATGACGTCCGAGCGCGAATTTCCGCAAACGGCGCGTGTCATGCTGTCCGCAATTTTGCAGGCGGGCGGCGCTAGAGAAGCCGTACTTTTCACCTTCACCGACAAGCCTTCCCTGCTCACGTCCATCGCTTCCGACGGCTTCGCCCTGATGCCTGACCCGCGATAATCCCACTTCTGCCGAAGCATGTTCACGCCTTAAGTACAGCACGCGGTCCAGTGGCATTGAGCAGCGGATCGTCCGAAACTTTTCTGAGTTCGAATGGCAACGTCGCTCCCGAACTGTTCCGCTGTCTCGCGCCTCTGAAGGTCGCCGGCAAATTGGTGGGCGTCGTCGCCCTGGGGCGCCGCGAAGGTGACTCGATCTACGACGAGGACGATCTTCAGTCTCTTGCGCTGCTCTGCCATTACGTCGCGCTCGCCATTCATAATAATTCCCTCAGCCAGACACTCGCGCAGCGCGTTTCCGAAAATCTTCGGCTAATGGCGTCGCTGAGTGGCTTCTACGACAGTGCTCTCGAATCTTTCGCCGCCGCTATTGACGTAAAGCATGTCAATATTCATGGACACTCTTTGCGTGTAGGACGTTATGCCGCCGCCATCGGCGAAGCCATGGACATGCCTGCGAATGATGTTGCGGCTCTGCGTTCAGCGGGATATTTGCACGATATAGGCAAGGTCGCGGTAGATAAACGGCTGTTCGCCAAAGCTACCTCGCTAGATCCCGAGGAATTTCGCGAGATGGCCGATCATACTATCGTCGGCCACCAGATCGTCAGCGGGGTGCAGTTTCCCTGGCCGCGGATTGCGGAAATCGTGCGCTGGCATCATGAACGCGCCGACGGTTCCGGATATCCCGACGGCTTGGTCGCCGAAGATGTAGCCATGCCCGTGCGCATTATTGGCCTGGCAGACACGTTTGATGCCATGACCAGCGAGCGTCCCTACCGCGAACGCATTTCATTCGGAAGCACTCTGAACGAGATTGTGCGCCTAACTCCGCAGAAGTTCGATCCTGCTGCTGTCCAGGGATTGCTGCTACAGATCCGGCGTGACGCCGTGGGCAGCAATCGGACTCCCTTCCTCGAAGCGCACATGTCCGAAAACATAGCCGCCACCGACATTGACCATCTTGCCGCCACTTTGCAGCACAAAGTCAGCCATGGCCGACTATTTCTTACATAGTCGCCCGGCACTGGTTGCCCCCATGCCATTCGTAACCTTTTAGTAAGCAACTTTTTCCTCGAATTGGGTTCATAATCTGGGGAGGCAATTCCGCCTTCCCAAACAAATGCGCCTGTCACGCAAAAAATTAGGATTTTCCGCCGCCCTGCTATTGCTGGCGGCCTGTCTTCCATTTGCGCTCGGCCGGAAGAAGAACACTCCCGCGGCGAACCAAATGGACGAGCACAAACGGATCGTTCACGCCCTGAACCGCCTTACCTTCGGACCCAGGCCCGGAGACATCGAGCGTGTCAGCGCCGTTGGCCTCGACAAATGGATTGACCAGCAACTTCATCCTGAAAAAATTGACGATAGTTCATTGGACGCTCGCCTCGCCCAGTTCCCTACTCTCCAGATGAGCACCGAACAAATCGTTGCAGAACTTTCCTCCGCCGGAAATTATTCGCGCCATCGCAAATGGCAAAGCGTCCATGCCATCCGACCCGGTCCGACACGCGATTTACGAAGCCCAACTGGAACGCTTCCAGGAGAAGCAGGAACGCAAACAGCAGGTCGTTCCGGCCAGCGCCAACACGAACAACATGAGCCGACGCTGGCACACGGGCAGGCACTCACCGACGAAGAAATAGCGCGCCGCAATGACGATCGCCTCGCCAATAACGTAAACGTGGATCAGCATTCTCAGCACGCCTCCCGATCAGCGCGTAAAAGCCATTTTGGCGATGCCTGCGGAAGATCAAATCGCACTCGTCACGTCTTTAAAGGGACCCAAACGCAACGAATTAATGGACGGGCCTGAATCCCCGGGACCGCGAGACTGTGATTGCCCTCAACTATCCCATGCAGGCAGTAGATCAGGAGCTTATCGAAGCCAAACTGATCCGCGCCATCTACAGCGATCGCCAGTTGCAGGAAGTAATGACAGATTTCTGGATGAATCACTTCAACGTATTTATCGGCAAGGAAGCAGATCGCTACCTGATGACGGGCTACGAGCGGGATGTGATTCGTCCCCATGCGCTGGGCAAGTTCGAGGACCTGCTGATAGCGACCGCGCAGAGTCCCGCCATGCTCTTTTATCTGGATAACTGGTTAAGCGAAGGACCGAACTCGGATGCTGCGAATGGCGTCAAGGAAGGCACTTCTAACGACAACTGGAGAAGGCGAGCCAAACAGAATGGCCCGGTAAAGCAATCGAAGGGGAAGCGAGAACGGCCTGAACGAAAATTACGGCCGCGAAATGATGGAACTTCAAACCCTCGGAGTGAATGGCGGCTATACCCAGAAAGATGTCACCGAAGTTGCCCGAGTGCTGACGGGATGGACCCTCAAGCCGCCGAAGACGGCCGCGGCTACACCTTCGACGAACGCAAGCACGAGCCCGGAGACAAGGTCGTACTGGGCCATCGCATCAAGCCGAAAGGCGAAAAGGAAGGCCTGGAAGTGCTGCATTTGCTCGCGCACCATCCTTCCACAGCGAAGTTCGTTTGCACCAAGTTGGCGATGAGATTCGTTTCCGATAATCCTCCGCCTGCCTTGGTTGATCGCATGTCGCAGAACATTCTTAAAAAAAGACGGCGACATTCGCGAAGTGTTAAAGACAATGCTTCACTCGCCCGAGTTTTGGTCGCCGGAAGCTTACCGGGCGAAGGTCAAAACCCCGCTTGAATTTGTAGTCTCGGCCGCTCGTGCCGGGCGCTCAAATTGACAATGCCGCGCCCCTCGCCCATCAACTCCAAAGTATGGGCATGCCACTCTATGGCATGCAGCCTCCGACGGGGTATTCGATGAAGGCCGATGCCTGGGTAAACTCGTCGGCATTGTTGGGACGAATGAATTTCGCACTCGCCCTCACCACCGGAAAATTTAAGGGCGCACAGGTGGACACGGACGAAATATTAGGGCCGAACCCACCGCTCGATCCGGTTCAGGCGCAAGCCATTCTCGAGAACAGTTTTCTCGCCGGCGATGTTTCGAAGCAGACGCACGACATAATTGCCGCACGTCTGCCAGAACCAAAAATTGCACAGCGGAGATTCGATGACCCTCCGCGTCCGCCGAATGTGAAGATCATTGCGGGATTGATTTTGGGATCTCCAGAGTTTCAGAGAAGGTAAAGAAGCTATCAGCTGTAAGCTATCAGCTTCAGCAAGTGGGTACCCAGTTTTATTTTCTGTCCGAAGATTGCAGGGTTTGAGATTTGGATTCAAGCTGACGGCTGAGAGCTGATAGCTGAAAGCTCTTCGCCAAGAGCTAGGAGCTGTTTTTATGCCAATCACTCGTCGTGTATTTCTTCGCAACAGCGCTGTCGCCGTAGTCGGCACGGCTGTCGTTCCCGCTTTTCTCACTCGTGCCGCTTATGCCGCCGAATCGCTCGGCATCAAGAACAAGCGGCTGGTCGTGATCTTCCAGCGCGGCGCTGCCGACGGACTGAATATCGTAGTCCCGCACGGCGAGCAGGCTTATTATGCGATGCGGCCATCCATCAATATTCCGCGCAACGCGGTCATTGATCTCGACGGATTTTTCGGATTGCATCCTTCCCTGTCGCCCTTCGAGCCACTGTGGAACCAGCGTCAGTTGGCGATCGTACACGCCGCCGGATCGCCTGATCCTTCGCGCTCGCATTTTGACGCGCAAGACTTCATGGAATCCGGCACGCCCGGAGTAAAGGCTACTGACGACGGCTGGCTCAATCGCACCTTGCGCTCGCTTCCCGACTCCGACGCCAACTCCGCTTTCCGTGCCATCGCGATGGGGCCATCGCTGCCGCGAATACTTTCCGGAAGCGAGCCTGCCGTCGCACTTAACAACATTAGCGATTTCGGCGTGGGCGGACGTAACCCAAATGCCATGCCGATTTCCAACACTTTCGAGGCGATGTACGATCAGTCGGTAGATTCAGTGCTTCACGGCACCGGGCAGGAAACCTTCGAGGCAGTGAAGATGTTGAAGGCCGCCGATCCATCAAAGTACACACCTGCCGCTGCTGCCAATTATCCTAAAGGGCGTTTTGGCGACAGCCTCAAACAGCTCGCCCAATTGATCAAGGCCAATCTCGGAGTGCAGGTTGCGTTCGCCGACATCGGCGGATGGGATCACCACGTCAACGAGGGCAGCACGCAAGGTCAGATCGCCAACGTGTTGCGCGAATTTTCGCAATCGCTCGCGGCCTTCTGGATTGACCTAGGCGACCTCGGAGAAGACACCGTGGTCGTGACCATGTCCGAGTTCGGACGCACCGCCCGCGAAAATGGCAATCGCGGTACCGACCACGGCCACGCCAACGTCATGTTCGTTATCGGAGGCCCAGTAAAAGGCGGCAAGGTTTACGGACGCTGGCCTGGCCTCGATCAATCGCAGCTTTATGAAGGACGCGATCTCGCCCTGACCACCGACTTCCGCCGCGTCATCGGCGAAGCAGTCTATCGGCACCTGGGAAATAAAGACTTGAATCAGGTCTTCCCCGGCTTCGACAATCAGGCGGGGCAGTTCGTGAAGTATCTAGGTTGATCTTAACGTCTGGGGTGGAACGGTCGCCGGGGTGGAGAATTGACCACGGGGAGCGGTAGTGACGACATGGGTTTCCGGGCACGTTCGTCACGCGGGCTTCGGCCTGTTCGCGAATCGTAACACATCTTAATCTGCTCCCAAGAACCAGGACATTTGGCTATTATCCTGGTTAGAGGAGAAAGTATGTCCCTGCGGCGCGGTTTTCTGCCTTTCATCCTGGTTTTTCTCAGCTCGTTGCTGTTTTCACAATCCCCGGCGTCTAGCCCTGGAAAAACCAATTTCAAATCGCGTGTAAATGTAGTGATCGTCAACGTGGTGGTGACTGATCGAAACGGCAATCCAGTACCTGGCTTGGTCAGGGATGACTTCAGAGTTTCGGAAGAAGGTCGCACTCAGAAAGTTTTGTCTTTCGAGGAGCACAAAGGAATCCCTTCGACGACCACTAAATTGCCGCCATTGCCCCCTCACGTCTTTTCAAATTTCCCTGCTACGAGGACTACCGACGACTTCAGACGTCATTTTATTAGACTCGCTCAACACTCCAATGGCGGATCAGTCTTACGTGTACCTACAGGTGGCCAAATATTTGAAGACCATGCAATCGGGTGAGCCCGTTGCCCTTTTCACGCTGGGCTCGGAGCTGCGCATGGTGCAGGGATTTACAACAGACTCATCGGTTTTATCGTCGGCTCTTAGAGATAAGAAAAAGGGAGGCAACCCAAGGCCATCGCTAATGCTCCGCACCACAATGGAAGATAACGCAGACGAGCAGATCATCAGCGAAATGAAGGCGATGCAGTCCCTCGATGGATCGGAAACATTGAAGGAATCAACCGAAGCGCTTCAGCAATTCCAAGGGCAAACGAAAGGCTTTCAGAACAGAACTGTAATTGACATGACACTGTTCGCATTTCAACAGCTCGCGCAATATCTAGGGGGAATTCCCGGACGGAAAAACGTAATCTGGTTCTCGTATGCCTTCCCATTTCCGATTTCCCCGACTTTGCAGGCTGGCGCACCCGACAACTACATCCCGCCAAATTATGAAGAACAGCTGAAAAGAACCTCGGCTCTGCTCACCGCCGCGCAGGTTGCGATTTACCCAATTGCGGCTGAAGGCCTGGTTGCTCCCAATCAGGACGTAACAGCCGTTCCGATCGGCGTCACAAATGCGGAGGAGGCCATACAGGATCAAGTTCTAAGCTTTCAATTGGAGAGCAAATTGAGGAACCGTCGCCATGCCACCATGGATGAAATCGCGCTTGAGACCGGCGGAGAAGCGTTCTATAACACGAATGGCCTGGGCTATGAGCTGTCCCGGATCGTCAGCCAGGGAGCCCAATACTACACGCTAACATACACGCCAGGTGACAAGAGAATGGATGGGAGATATCTCCATATAAAGGTCGAACTTAGAAAAGGCGGCTATAAGCTGGCGTATCGCCGCGGTTACTACACCGACGACTCCACGAAGCCACCACTGGTCCCGCAAGGTGACCCGCTAAAGACGCTAATGAATCCGGGCATACCGGATTTGGCGCAGATTCTCTACAACGTAAAAGTAGTGCCACAGGGCGAACGGCCCGCGCCGCAAGCAGGAACCGCCGCCAAAGAGGACGCTGCCCTGCGAGCGCCGGTCATTCGGTACAGCGCAGACTTCGCAATCTCGCCAGACGACTTGAATTTTGTGATCGGGCGGGATGGTGTCCGCCGAGCCGATGTCGAGGTGGCGCTGGCGGCCTACGACGGCGATGGGAAGGTTCTGAGCAGGGTATCAAGAACGATAGAAATGACTCTACAGCCCAAGCTCTACGCCGCCTTCCAGCAGGGAGGGGTGCAACTGCATGAGGAGATTGACGCGCCCAAAGGCAGTGCTTACTTGCGCACCGGAGTCTTCGACGCAAAGTCCTACAAGGCAGGCACCCTTGTAGTTCCATTGAGTGACTCCATAGCCGCAAAGTAAAAAGCAACCGGACGATACTCAGTTTTATCCACTGCTCGCGGTGATTTGCCTCGCGATCGTCCGACTTTTCCTGTATCGCTGTGTCTGCATTCGCCGGAATTCTATTTCCAACAAAAAAGGGACAGCCGAGGCGGCTGTCCCGAGCGTTGCCGAATACTATGGTTACTTGTGGGGCTCTTTCTTCTGCTCCTCTTTTGGTTGCGATCGCTCTTGCGGTTGCGATCGTTGCTGAGGCTGGGCCCGTTCCGCAGGACGCGGAGCCTCGCGCGGTGCTGCCGCTTGCCGCTGTTGCTGCCAAGTGCTGAACTTCTGTTCTTCATTCCTTTGCTGTTCAGGACGTTGCTCCACTGGCGGAGCTTGTCTCACGAGTGGATGTGTTTGTTGCTGCTGGGTTATTCGTGAATTATCGTTTGCCGGGCGCTCATTTTGTACGGGCTGTACGGGCTGCTGCGGCCGGGGAACGTTCCGGTTATTCATCGGCGCTTGTTCGGCATTCTGCGGCCGCGGACCAGTTGTATCCACCTGCCGTTGCGGCGCGAACGTACGATTATTCTGCGGCGGCTCGTTGCGTACATTGTCCTGAGGTCGCGGGATATTTCTTGACTGCACATTTCCGGCCTGCGCACTTCCGGTTTGTACATTTCCGGGTTGCACAGTTGTGGGTGGCCCTTGTGGGCGTATATCGTTTTGCGGTCGCCCTGGATTTGCTACCGTTCCATTGGGACGATTCGGCTCATTCCCGATCCGACCGGCAGGTTGCGGTGTTCCCGGACTTTCCGTCCTCACATTTGCTGCTTGACGCTGCTCAAATGACTGCCGCGGTGGCGTTGGATTTCGCGTCGCAACAACCTGGCGATTCACTACTGCGACCGGAGGCCTGAATCGGGCAGTTGCTCCCGCGCCCATGACGCTGGCTCTCACCGGCTGTACCGGTGCCGTCCGGACAACTTGCGCTTGCGCCATTTGTCGCGCATCTACATGAACCATGTTCTGCCGCACCGGCCGTGCATTCACGAACGTGTCGTGCGACACAACAGTGACGCCGTTGTTCACGTGCTGATTGACGTACGTAACGCGCGAGACATACGTCGTGTTGTGATAGGAGTTATAGACATTCGTCACCTGCGTGACGCTAACCCGCGTGTTGGTGATATTTACGTTATTCACGTAGCGCGGGCTCGTGTGATACCACGGCACATAGACTTCGCGCGGACCCAGCGGAAACCATCCCACGCCCACGCCGCCGCCGATTCCCACGCCGATGCTGAATCCTCCGCCGCCAACAAATGCCACCAGCGCCGGAGCGTAAACCGGTCTCACCACGACCGGGCCTGGAACCCAGCACCACGAATCAGACACGTACGCCCAACGTCCATAGTGAAACGGCGCGAAACCCCACGGCTCATCTTCTACCCATGTCCATCCCCAGGGCCCGACCCACGCCCAATGACCATGCCGGTACGGAGCCCAATCAGCATCAACGCCGCGCGGAGTCCACACTGGGCCGTATTCGGCTACATAATGCCAGCTTCCGTAATCATCGAGATCTTCTGATCCCGTCATTTCCGGAGAAATATAATTCGCCGATTCGGAGTGGTCTTCGTGCTCGTCGCGGCTGAAAGCCCATGTGTCCAAATCATCTGACGCCGGAATCTGATCAATTTCGTGATTCAGTTCGTCGGTGCCGGCAAAGCGGGCATATTGGCCGGCAACGACGGTATAAGTTGACCCGCCGCCGGTGACTTCGCCGCGACCGTGCCATACCGTAGTATCGGTTTCATTGCCGTCTCCGTTTACATCAATCCGGTATTCACCTGTGCGCTGCACAATGAAAGCCAGGTTGGGAGTGTCCACTTCGAAGTTCTCTCCATCGTCCAGGTGCCGCACCCGCAGCAGTAGCGTTCCCTGCGAGAGCTTCAATTGCGTGGTTTGATCGTCAAGATCGAGAAAAGTAAGGCTGGATTCGGCTCCAAGGCGCAAGGCTGTCGAACCAATATGCAATTCGGCGCGAGAATCTTTATCGGCCCAAAGATTGTCTCCGGTCGTAAGGGGACGATTCTCCACCGCCTGCACCCAATCGCCCTCGCCGCCTGGTTGAAAAGAAATGGAACCGTCAGAATAGTTCAGGCGCGCGACCCGGCTCGGCGGATCCTGGCTCGGACTTTGCTCGTCTTGGTCCTGCGCGAACGATACTCCCTGCAACAACAGCAGCAATCCAGCCAAAATAATCGCAAGTACTGACAGCCGGTTGGTTTTCATTTTTCCTCCACAAACTATATCGGAAGAGACGCAGTTTGCTGCGTCTAATCTCCCGCCCACACGCCCCATCGGATTAAACACGTGCGCGGCAAAGAAGTTCCATACAGCAAACTGTGTACTAAGTGAGACTTCGGTGGGTTTCCTCACCCCCGAGCATTGGAAATTGGAGATTTGCCGCTAGCCACGAAAAACTGATCGCTTTGAAAGGGCGCGCCTTCCCAGGCTGGGGAAAAACTCATTCGAACCGGGAAGGGCCCGACTTTCAGTCGGGCCGATTACTGATTTTGCAGCATTTACGGCCGGACTGAAAGTCGGGCCCTTCCCTTTTCCCCACATTCTCTTCATTTTTCCGCAGCCTCTTCAGGCGCGTTGATGTTTCTTGACCCAAAATAAAGGCGGGGCCGAAAGCCCCGCCTGCTCCGTTCAAACCATTTCTAAGTTGCGAAACCCATCCACAATCAAGCGACCGGCTGCTCACTGAGCACCTTTTCGCGCTCCTCGGCGTCCTGATGCTCTTCGATGATCGTCGAGGGCAGAGCCAAATCAAGAACTTCGTCAATTGTTTTGACGTAATGAATGCTGAGGTTCTCGAGTTGCTCCGGCGTGAGGTCCTCGTCCACATTCATTTTGTTGTCCGCGGGCAGAATTACGTCATGCACTCCCGCACGTTTCGCGGCCAGTACTTTCTCTTTCACGCCGCCGATTGGAAGAACGTTCCCGCTCAATGTGATTTCGCCAGTCATCGCCGTTAGCGGACGCACTGGCCGCGAACTGAGAAGCGAAACCAGCGCCGTCGCCATGGTGACTCCCGCCGACGGCCCATCCTTCGGAATTGCTCCAGCAGGAACGTGAATATGTATATCGTGCTCGGCGAAGAACGTTTCCTGGATTCCGAGTTGCACCGCATTTGACCGCACCCAGGTCAGCGCCGCCTGCATGGATTCCTGCATCACCTGGCCGATCTGCCCGGTCATGGTGAAGCCGCCTTTGCCCTTCATCGTGTTGGCTTCAATAAATAGAACGTCGCCGCCAGATGGCGTCCACGCGAGCCCCACCACGACTCCGGCCCGTTTCGTGCGTTCGGCAATCTCGCCTTCGCTGCGGACTTTTATTCCGCCGAGAAATTCCTGAACAATCTCATCGGTCACGATCAGCTTCTCGGTTTTCCCTTCGGCGAGTCGCCGCGCCTGTTTGCGGCAAATGGTTCCGATGGTGCGCTCAAGATTTCTGACTCCCGCTTCACGCGTGTAATGACGAATCAAGTGGCTCATCGCCTCGGGCGGAAATTCAATTTGCTCGGCAGTGATGCCGTTCTCTTCAATCTGCCTCGGCACGAGGTACTGAAATGCGATATGAACTTTCTCTTCCTCGGTGTACCCCTGGAGTTCGATAATTTCCATCCGGTCGCGCAACGGCTCCGCAATCGGATCGAGCATGTTCGCCGTCGTAATGAACATCACTTTGGAAAGATCGAACGTCACGTCGAGATAGTTATCCCGGAAGGCAGAATTCTGTTCGGGATCCAGCGCTTCAAGCAGTGCCGAAGACGGATCGCCGCGAAAGTCGCGCCCGACTTTGTCAATTTCATCCAGCATGAAGACCGGGTCTTTGGTCTCAGCCCGGCGAATTCCCTGAATGATCTGTCCCGGCAACGCTCCGATATAAGTGCGCCGGTGACCACGAATTTCGGCCTCGTCGTGCACGCCACCGAGAGAGATGCGGACGAACTTCCGTCCCAACGCCCGAGCAATAGACTTTCCCAGAGAGGTCTTCCCTACTCCCGGAGGTCCCACGAAGCAAAGAATTGGCCCCTTCATGCTTGGCTTCAGCCGGCGCACAGAAAGATAATCCAAAATGCGATCTTTAACTTTTTTCAGATCGTAATGATCGGTATCGAGAATTTCCTTGGCCTTCACGATGTCCACTTCGCCGCCCGAGGTCTTCGCCCACGGCAACACCGCCAGCCATTCCACATAGTTGCGTGTGACCGAATAATCCGCGGCCATCGGAGACATGCGCGAAAGGCGGCCTAGCTCTTTGAGAGCTTCCTTCTTCACTTCATCGGGCATTCCCGCGGCTTCAATTTTCTGCCGCAAATCTTCGGTGTCACGAGCGCCCTCATCCTGCTCGCCCAGTTCTTTTTGGATCGCCTTCATCTGCTCGCGCAGGTAGTATTCCCGCTGCGTTTGCTGAACCCGGTCCTGCACCTCGGACTGGATTTTGTTCCGTAGTTGCTGGACTTCCAATTCCTTAACGAGATGCTGATTGATTTTCTCTAAGCGCACTCGCACATCCATCGTTTCGAGCGCGTCCTGTTTATCTGCGGTTGACAGCGACGGCAAATTCGAACCGATGAAATCCACCAAGCGGCCCGGCTCTTCGATATTCATCGCCACCGTCGAAAGCTCGTCCGAAAGTGTTGGCGAGCCTGCCACAATCTGCTGGAAAAGCGTTAACACATTTCGCTGTAAGGCTTCGACTTCAGAACTCTTCGGCGGAATCGCCTCAGGCAGGGATTCAACCCGGCCTCGCATGAAAGGATTAAGCTGGGTAAATTCCACCAGGCGTACCCGCTCCAGGCCCTCGGCAAATACAAAGAGGCTCTGGTTGGGCATTTTGACTACTTTGTGTACTACCGCCAGCGAGCCGACCGTATATAGATCACTAGGTTGAGGGGCGTCCACGCGGGCTTCGCGCTGCGCCACAACGACAATCGTTTTATCTTCTCCAAGCGAGTTGATGAGTTGAACGGAACTCTCGCGTCCTACGGTTAGCGGCAAAACCGCGTGGGGAAACAAAACCGTGTCCCGCACCGGCAGGATTGGTAGCGGATGGTCCTCCCGATCCTTACTTAATGGGACGTTTTCTTCATCCACGCTGTGTTCTCCGCGTGTTTGTTGTGCCATATTTTTCACCTTGAGTGTATTGTGCTCAAGTTTGATGTCCGAGATAGTTCAAAAGATGCAGAGCCAGCGAAAGCTCTGAAACCAATATCACTAACTCTGAAAGAAGATTGGATTCTAATCCTTCCAACCGGCCCTTGCATCAGTCGAAAGTACCTGCCTACCAGTTCATTATTGTGGAATGATGGGAGTCCGCCCGTCCATGAAGAACCTCACGCCGACGGGTAGACTCCCATCACTTTAACCAAATCGGCCACTCCCTTGAGTTCCTTGAGCGCGTCCCGGGCAATTTTGTCGTCTCCGCGCAGATAATCGGCATAAAAGACATATTCCCACGGCCGTCCCCGCATGGGGCGCGACTCGATTTTGCTGAGACTGATCCCGCGCGACTCGAACACACTCAATGCCCGGTACAACGCTCCCGGAACATTTTTCAGACCGAACGCAATGGAAGTCTTGTCGGCTCCAGGAAGAATCCGCCGGCTTCTTCGCAGCAGAAAGAACCGCGTGAAGTTTCGTTTATCGTCTTCAATACCCGCGCGCAGGATACGACCCTTGTAAACTGCCGCGGCATGTTTACTGGCAATCCCGGCGGCGTCTCGCAGGCCCTCTGACAGCACATGCTTCACGCTGCCAGCAGTGTCATAAAACGGCGTCGCTTGAATTTTTTGATTGTTTTTAAAAAAATCGCGGCATTGATCGAGCGCCACCGGATGAGAGTAGGCTCGCCTCAGATCTCCAAACTTCACGCCGGGTGCGGCAATCAAATTATGCACAATCCGCAAACGAAATTCTTTCTGGATGAACACCTTGCTGGCCAGCAACAGATCGAAATGCTCAGTAACCGAGCCCGCCAGAGAATTCTCGATCGGGATTACTGCCGCCTCGACCGAACCCTCCTCCAGCCGCTGAAACACTTCCGCCGAACGCGCGCAAGGAACAATCGTGCATCCCGGCACCATGCGCTTGGCGGCCTCGTGACTGAATGCACCTGCCTCGCCCTGAATCGCAACTTTCATGCAGAAACGTTAATCGCCGAGACTGCGGAAAGCAATCCCGTGCATTTCGTTCGTCAGCATCCTCGCGTAGGGGCAGCCGCGTCATCGCAAATTTTTCATCAACACAAACGCATCCGCGCCATTCGAATAATATTCAGGGATCGTTTTTGCCACCGCATATCCGTGCCGTTCATAAAATTTCTGTGCAGCGGAATTATCCACCGACGTTTCGAGGCGAACTCGATCGCAACGCGAATTTAGAAGACGCTGCTCGGCAGCGCTCAGCAGGCTTGAGCCAATTCCGTTGCGACGCCCCTCGGGTAAAACGTCAATCGTGATAATGTGCCCGATTCCACTTCGATTTGCCTGCGCCACGATGAAGCCGAGGATAGACCCGGATTCCGCCGTCGAACCTTCTCCGCCTGCTGTTTCGTCGGCCACGAGTGTGAACACCCCCGGGGCACTCACGTACGCCCTCAGTTCAGCCTTGGTATAGGCGATCCCCGGCGGAAAGCATTTCTGGTCAATCCGCCACAGCGTTTCAAAATCAGTGGTTTGGAAGTCTCGAAGGGTGACGGTCACGAGGCATTTTAATCTTACAGCGTAAAACTATGCCGCTTATAGCGACTTGTCCGCAACCGGTCCCGCCAGGCCCAAAAATATTGTCCCAAAGTGGGTTGATCAAAGCATACCCTTGGACGTAACATTCGCATCAGAGGTTCTGTGGGGCGTCTTCTCATCATTGACGTTCTCGGCGCGGCTGGTCTGATCGGACTGTGGTATCTGCTGTTTGCCCGTTACAACCGCCAAAAAGGTGCAATTGCCTTGCGCTGGGTCCAGCTCGCGTGCTCCAATCGCGGACGCATTGTCGAGTCCCGCTGGCTGAATGCCTGCCGATTGCAGGCTAACTTGAGCTTTGCCTCGAACTGGTTTGATAACACACGGGTTACAATTCGCCTCCGTCCTCGCCCAGTTCCCATCCAATGGCTTCTTTCCATTTGGCGCAAGCAAAAAGAAACGGTAACTTTTGAAGCCGATCTCGATGAGGTTCCAAATTTCCATCTGGAAATTTTCCGCCATCGCTGGATCACCGACAAAAGTGGATCGTTGAGTAATCCCAAGAGGGAATGGGAAATCACCCGTCCCGGGCCAGTCATTCTCACCACTCGCACCGAATGGACGCACGAACTTACTCCCGTGGTGAACACGCTCATGACATCCCGCGGCCATAGCCTGATGACGGTTCGCTTCCGCCCCAATTCGCCGCACCTCGTAGCGACCGTCCCTCTAGACGCAGTGTGCGACGAACAAACCGCCGCCGGATTTCTCACCGTGTTGCGCGACCTCGCCGCCGGCGCATCCACCTCCCGCCAGTAAAATCTTGCAAGAGAGCACGAGAGACGGTATGAGCTTGAAAGACCCTGTTGTCTTTCGTCCTCATTGTTTATTGTTATTTTATTGAGTTGTCATTTCGAACAGGCGCTTAACCCGGAGAAATCTGCTTTCGAATGACAGGGGGAAAATGCTGTGGCCGCTTTCCCAACTCATCGCGATTCGCACGCCGCCGTTTGGGACGTTGGATACGGCGCCAGCTCGCTCGCAGATGGAAAAGAAAAATTGTCATAGCCAACCTCGTCGCTCCCACCTTTACAAAAAAACGTAAAGGTGGGCCAGCCTTCGTTATGCCGATGCAAAGATGGGCCAGCCCCCCCGACTCAGTGCTGGGTTCAGTCGGCAATCTGCCGATTCACCTGCAAGTGCCTGCCAAGATATGAATCGCAGGAGGCGGCCGACGTAATGGTCGGGATTGAGACGAACTGTCGTCGAAGGAAGAGAGGTCCGGTAATTCCCGTTAACGAGGTGCAAGTGCGTCGACGTCCCCTTTGTTCCAAAACCAGAGCGAGCTCCTGCGACTGGGCCGTCATCCTGAATCGCGGCCTTGGACAGTCCCCGAATGTGTCGGATCGGGACATCGACGTCGGAAGCGCAGGTCTAGTGCACAGTCCGGGGTGGCTGGCCCACCTTTGCGTTTTTTTGCAAAGGTGGGAACTCATGCTGCGTGCCTCGGAATTTTTGATTTTCCGATCCCTGAGTCGCGCTGCTTGATCCTTACGGTGCGCCCTCTTCCCGAAATCTTACGCGTGTGTCGAAAGAAAAGCTGTGACTGCCAACGTTATCGTTCCCACCTTTGCAAAAAAACGCAAAGGTGGGCCAGCCTCCGCCCTCCGTCCCTCTAGACGCAGTGTGTGACGAACAGACCGCCGCCGGATTTCTCACCGTGTTGCGCGACCTCGCTGCCGGAGCATCCACCTCCCGCCAGTAAATAATATTCGAATAGAAACGTTGAAGCTTGGGCGGCAGATTAACAATCTATCTGGCATACACAAGTCATAGGAGGACTTATGGCAACGAGCAGAGCCACGGTAGTACCGATGAAACTTGCCCAGATGAAGGTAGCGCAGGTTCCAAAGCCTGGAGCGGATTTCCAAATTGTCGAGCGCGAGATTCCGAAGCCGGAAGTTGGACACGTGCGCATCAAGGTGCAGGCCTGCGGAGTCTGCCACAGCGATGTACTCACCAAAGAAGGTGCGTGGCCTGGAATTCAGTATCCCCGCGTTCCAGGTCACGAAGTCGCGGGCATTATTGATGAACTCGGCGACGGTGTTTCCCACTGGAAAAAAGGACAGCGCGTCGGTGTCGGCTGGCACGGCGGCCACGATGGCACTTGTATTTCGTGCAGGCGCGGTGATTTTCGCAACTGCCAGAACCTCAAAATTGCGGGCATCAGCTACGACGGCGGATACCAGCAATACATGGTGGCTCCCGTCGAAGCGCTGGTGGCAATACCGGAAACTCTAAGTGACGTTGACGCAGCACCGCTACTCTGCGCGGGAATTACCACGTTCAACGCGCTGCGCCACAGTGGCGCACTCCCCGGTGACCTCGTTGCGGTACAGGGTATTGGAGGTCTGGGTCACCTCGGAATTCAATTCGCGAGTAAGTTTGGTTATAAGGTCGCGGCGATCGGTCGCGGGTCTGAAAACGCGGTACTCGCAAAGAAACTCGGAGCGAGCGTCTACATTGATAGCGCATCAACTAACGCAGCCGAGGAATTGCAAAAACTGGGCGGGGCACAGGTGATTCTCGCGACAGCGCCAAGCTCGAAAGCGATGTCGGAGCTGTTCGACGGCCTGGGTCCGAACGGCAAGCTCATGGTGATCGGCGCCGCATTCGATCCCATCGAAGTAACACCGATACAACTCATCAACGGAAGCAGAACGATTCAAGGCTGGGCCTCGGGAACACCAACCGATTCCGAAGACACACTGCGCTTCGCCGAATTAACCGGCGTACGTCCGATGATTGAAACCTATCCGCTCGAGAAAGTGGCCGAGGCTTACGCGCGCATGATGAGCGGCAAGGCCAAGTTTCGTGTCGTGCTGACAATGTGAGGGCGTCACCTGCTGACTAGTGCTGACAACGGCACCCAGGTTCGCACCATCTTTTGGACTCCTCGCCCAGTCACCGCACTTTGGGTCTAGGAATCGGAGCCTCCTGGGTGCCTCGAGCCGCTGGTCGCTTAGCTTCCGCGCTCGCCGCGTCCAATCGAGCGCCGAGCGCTACGAAGGCGGGGGTGGGACCGATCCAGCGTAACTCGTCAATATCATCGAAGAGCGCGATGTCGGTTCGGAGGGTGGCGAGCCTGCGGAACAGCAGCGCATTGTCCCGTTCGCGGCAGAGAGTGTCTGCAAGAGCACTGGCATTGGTGGCGTTCACGCGCCACTCGCGACAATCCGAAGGAATGGATTCAAGATGGACAAACTTGGCCAGCACGGCAGCAGAAGACTTCGCGCCCCAGCCTCGCAGCCCCGGATAGCCATCTGCGGCGTCGCCCACCAGCGCCAGGTAGTCAGGGATAGATTGTGGTGAGACTCCAAACTTCTTGATCACACCGGCCTCGTCTAACGTGACGCGCGTCCTGCGATTCAACTGAACAATCTTCGTGCCGCGCACACACTGGGCAAGATCCTTGTCGGGCGTGCAGATGATCACCTGTTCGACACGCTTATCTTGAGCAGCAGCGACTGCCGCCGCAGCCAGCGCGTCGTCCGCCTCAAATTCCACCATTGGCCAGACAACAACGCCTGCCGCCGAAAGGACTTCTTCGAGCAAGGGAAATTGCGACCACAGATCTGGTTCGATGCCTTCGCTAGTCTTGTAACCCGCCCAAAGCCCATTGCGAAAAGATTCGATAACGTGGTCGGTCGCGACGGCGATATGCGTGGCACCCTCTTTGATCATGCCCAGAACCGACGCCAGGACACCTCGCACCGCGGCTACTTCGCGCCCATCCGCATCCTTCGCGGACGGGAGCGCGTAGTAGTGCCGGAACAACTCGTATGTGCCGTCCACCAGATAGACGTCCAGAGGGCAACTCCAACACAACGCTATAGGACCAATGAGGGATCAATCAACTGCCGCCCCCGGAACTATTTAACATCGTCTGCCGGTCTTTCCCTGTCGGCAAAAAGCCCTTGCAATACATTACACCTTATGGTGTAATGTTTCTCATGGATCGGCTGACAGAGGTTTTGGGCGCCATTTCTCACCCGACTCGCCGGGCGATTGTTGCAAAACTGGCAAAGGGACCTGCCCGCTTCCTTGATATCGCAGAACCGTTTGATGTCGCTCTCAATGCTGTTACCAAGCACCTCAAATTGCTTGAGCGCGCCAGGTTGATTGAACGTGAAAAACACGGGCGGGAAGTCTTAATTTCACTTCGTCCGGAACCACTCCGCCTGGTGGCGGGATGGGTGCACGAATATGAACCTTTCTGGACTCAGAAGCTTGACAAGTTTGAGGGGTATTTCAAAGAAAAGAGGAAAAGGAAATGACGAATAAAACAAAGACCATTGAATTGAAGTTTGAGCGAATAATCCCTGCCTCTCCGGCAGAGGTGTTCGACGGGTGGCTGGATCCCAAGACGCCGGGCAATCCCTGGAATATGGCGGAGAAGCTGCTCTTGAATCCACATGTGGATGGCTTCTTTTACTGGCTCATCCAAGGGAACTCACATTACGGACGGTTCACCGAGGTAGAGCGTCCGGGCCGAATTCAACATACTTGGATGTCACGCAGCACGTTGGGAGAAGAGTCAACGGTTACCGTGACTTTTCAGAAAAAAGGAGAAAACACCTTGATGACTCTGGTGCATTCGGGCCTTCCGGATACCGACGCCGGCAGAGGGCACGAGAAAGGTTGGAATTACTTCCTAGATCTCTTCCCTAAGAAATTCACCGATGCCGCCCAAAAGAAAAAGTAGTGTAGGTATTTCCTGGAAAGACATTGAGTTTCAACTTGAGCGCGATTGAACCGCTAGACGAGTCCAATCGGCAAAGTGAAAAGGAGCATCATGGCAAAACTAATTTTTGGAAATCATTCGTCGGTCATTGTTCCGCGGCAAGACCGGGACAACATTCGTAAATTTTATTGCGATGTTCTCGGCGGCAAAATCACCAGAGAGGAAAGCGATAGGGACTTCCTTCGCCTGGAAGACGATTTCTATATCGCATTTCTGTATGGGGATGTCCCGGACGAGAGCGAATTCTTGCGGACTGCAAGATCAGTGTGGCTCGAAATCAAGTCCGACAACGTGGAGGAAATGCGGCGGCAAATTCTCGACTCTGCTCTGGTTAGGAAACTTGAGATGCCGGACCCGCACTTTTACTTCCAGGCCCCGGGGGGACAGTGCCTGCGATTAGTCGGAATTGACGAGGACCTCTCCTTTTATGAAGGTGCCGTAGAAGGCCCAAATGTGGCAAAGATAACAGAAGCTTTAAAACAGTAACGGCAGATGACCCAGGGGACTTCATCTGCGGCATTGCGGCATTACCGGAAAGTATCCTAAGGAAGATCAATGACAAATGAAGTAACCGCCGAACCAGATTTTAGAGAGGCTACATCAAAAAAGCCGCCTAAGGCAGCCGTTGATGCTGCGGCTGGGCTGATTATCGCTTTTGCCCAGCCAAGGATATTCATCTTCCTAAACCTATGATTTCAATACTCCGGCCAAAAAGGGGAAGGGTACCCATAATGTTCTAGCTTAGTGTAGAGATATCGCCGTTAGTGGCACCGACCCCCGCACCTGAGATAAACAAGGCCGCCTAGCCGTGTCCCCATTAATGGAACTCGTAATTCGTTCATCTTACGTATACAAAGAATCACTTGACTTCCTCCAATTTCCAAGTAAAGTGGTTCGTTCCGAGGGTTGATTACTCGAAACCGTCTTACGTACTCCGCTGATACTTGGGCCAAAATCCAGAAATCTGAGAAACTTTCAGCGCTTGCGGAGCATCTATACCAGTAAGTTCAAGCTCCTTACAACCCGTCTGAATTGTGCTACTTACATGTCCGGCGCGCCCGGCCTGCCGAGTCGCTAACGGAACACGGGGAAGCTTAATTAGAATCAGGAGGACGAATCATGCGTTCTGATCGCGTTTTTGAGGCTTTACACACGTTGCGTAACCGGTATATGCTTTGTCAGCTTGCTTCCAAGGCTACCCGTAAGTTTCACAAACCAAATACCAGGATCCAGGAGACCATGAACGAAGTCCTGGACAAGATTGCAAGCTCGGAGCGGCAGACAATTCTGTCCGAACCGGAACATTTTGCCGAGGCTCAACGGCGGGCTGCGTAACCAGCCCCGCCGTCCTGGCCCGCTAGAGTGTAAGTCTTCCTGAATTCGACCGACCCCCCTTTGAAAATCTCCTCGCAGGTGACGAATGACCATCGCTGAATTGAAAGAAAAGAACATAACTGAGCTGACCAAGATCGCCCGATCTTTGGATTTGCCCGGCGCCAGTGGATTGCGCAAGCAGGACCTGATCTTCAAGATTTTGCAGGCGCAGAGTGAAAAAGAAGGACACATCTTCGCCGAGGGCGTGCTGGAAATTCTGCCCGACGGCTACGGATTTTTGCGCTCTCCCGACTACAACTATTTGCCCGGCCCGGACGACATTTATGTGTCGCCGTCGCAGATTCGCAAATTCGATCTCAAGACCGGAGACACCATCAGCGGGCAAGTGCGGCCTCCGCATGAGGGCGAAAAGTATTTCGCCCTGGTGAAGATTGAGGCCGTGAACTTTGAGTCTCCTGACGAAGCGCGCAACAAGATTCTGTTCGACAACCTCACGCCGCTGTATCCGCAGGAGCGTTTGAAGCTCGAGACCCTGCGCGAGAACGTCAGCGCGCGCGTGATGGATTTGCTCACGCCGATCGGAAAAGGCCAGCGCGGATTGATCGTCTCTCCTCCACGAGCCGGTAAGACGATGCTGCTGCAAAACGTGGCGAACTCGATTACGACCAACCACCCCGAAGTCGTGTTAATCGTTCTTCTAATCGACGAGCGTCCGGAAGAAGTCACCGACATGCAACGTTCGGTGAAGGGCGAAGTAATTTCTTCGACGTTCGATGAGCCGGCGGCGCGGCACGTGCAGGTTGCGGAAATGGTGATCGAAAAGGCCAAGCGATTGGTTGAGCACAAGCGCGACGTTGTGATCTTGCTTGACTCGATCACGAGGTTGGCCCGCGCTTATAACACGATCGTTCCGCCCAGCGGCAAAGTGCTCTCAGGCGGCGTGGACTCCAATGCGTTGCAGCGTCCGAAGAGATTTTTTGGATCGGCCCGCAATATCGAAGAGGGCGGGTCTTTGACCATCATTGCGACCGCGTTGATTGACACCGGTTCCCGCATGGACGACGTGATTTTTGAAGAATTCAAAGGCACCGGCAATATGGAAATCATCCTCGACCGCAAGCTCGTGGACAAGCGGACCTTCCCGGCGATTGACATTCAGCGCTCCGGCACCCGTAAAGAAGAGCTTCTGATTCCGAAGGAAGACCTCACGCGTATCTGGGTACTGCGAAAAGTGCTGAATCCGCTGAGTCCAGTGGAAGCCATGGAACTGCTTATTGACAAGCTCAATAAGACGAAGTCGAACAGCGAGTTTCTGTCGAATATGAGTTCGCTTTAAACTCCTGTGGCGGACACTCTTCGTCCGCGTTCTTTTAGCTTAAAAGCTTCGCCGCGCCATGCGAGCAGTATCGAAACTCGCCGACACACAGAACTTATGAAACATTACACCGTACCAATCATCATTGAGCGCGACGCGGAAGGTTTTTTCGTCTCCTGCCCGTCCCTTCAAGGATGCTACACGCAGGGATCTACCTATGATGAAGCCGTCCACAACATCAAAGACGCGATACGGCTACATTTAGAAGACCGTCAGGCCGACCGGGAGGAATTGCTGGAAGAGAAATCCATCAGCCTCTCGACGGTTGAAGTTTCGTTGTGATGCCGATTGCCGAGGGTTACGGAGAAACAAATTTCTTCAGCTCTCGAAAAAATGGGATTTGCGCTCGCGCGGCAGAGTGACAGCCATATGATTTACAAGAACGGTTCCGGCAAAAGGGTCACAATTCCTTTTCACGCTCAAAAGACCCTCCACCCAAAGTTGCTCAAAAGTATTCTGCGCGATGCGGATATCAGCGCGTCGGATTGGACAAACTGCTTTAGCCAACTTTAACCTCTGGGATCAAATATATCTTCAGGTCAGAAGAACAAGCCGACACACGTTGCCCTACTTCGCGGAATTAATCTTCGTCTCCACAAGTGCTTTAAGTTAGAAAAGCTCTAACCAGCGGGCGAAAGCTGGTATTCGAGTACGTTCGGCCCACGTCTGGGGGAGGAATTCGACCCAGGTAATGGTTACCTTAGATTACTTTCGTCCATTGACCCTTCAACCACAGCTGCTAGAGTTTGGGAAGAAGAAAACCGCGAGTTTAGTAAGCAGACGGCGATGACCCCCAACCTCCAAACCGTGCTCTGGATCGCTCAGCCAATCCTTGAAATTACTGTCGTCGCAATCATGTTCGCACGGGGGAAGCATCGTATATTTCCAGTCTTCTTCACCTACATGGCAGCGCAAGTTGCCATGTTTTGTATATTATTTCCGATACAGAAACTTGGCGCCTACAACGCGTATTTTTACGGCTACTGGATCGGCGCCCTAATCAGTCTCGTCCTCGGGTTCAAGGTTATTTATGAAATCTTCCAGGATGTTTTTCGACCCTACCACGCTCTAAAAGATCTGGGTTCAGTTCTGTTCAAGTGGTCCGGTCTAGTTATGTTGCTGGCGGGGATCGTGATCGCGGCCGCCAGTCCCAGTTCTCAACAGGGGTCAGCGATGGAAGCGTTCATGATTACGCAGCGCGGTGTGCGTGTAATCCAATGCGGTCTCATCTTATTTTTGCTGGTATTCTCCAGGCATCTGGGCGTCTCCTGGAAACAGAACAGTTTCGGCATCGCATTGGGATTCGGATTTTATGCCGCGGTGGAGCTCGGCACGTTTGCGCTTTTCAGCTCTGGCCGCGAATCCGGAAGAATGGTGGCGATCTTAACCGCGGGCGCCTACTGTTCGTCCATTTGTATGTGGCTCGGGTACTCTCTGGTAAAGACCTTCCCAAGAGAGATTGCGGCGAATCTTCTCGCCCCGCAAAGATGGAATCAGAGCCTCGCTGAGGTGTCAACTCCGGTGGGCGGAGATTCTCTCATTCCCATGTTTGAGGGTATGGTGGACCGAGCTTTTTCCCGGACACCAGGGCAGTCGTACATGACAAGCTATGCATTAGAAACCCCGACGCCAGGGTCATATTTTAAGGGCGGTTCCTCTTCCGCTCTTTCGCAATCTTCATCATTGCTACCGGCCCGCTCTGTAAAGTTCTGAACCAGCCTCGCACTCGCCTTCGGTTTAATTACCCAAAATACGAAACCGGCGCGGCGAGCCGATTTTTCTAGCAAAAAAAACGTTGACAATTGGCAACAATCGGTCGGCGCCTTTCCACCTGTTTCTAACCGGCATGTTAAGCCCTTCGGTTTCCTCAATTCCGCGATAGACCGTTAAAGTATTGGTTCCAATCTGGTTCTCTCGCTTTGGAAGCGTTCACTAAAGCCTTGACACGGCACTGTATAATCCCTGCCAATGAGGGTTTCCGCTCCCAGGAGATCCGCATAGGAGAAACACCAGATGAAGAAAGTAATCAAGATGTTAATTCTTGTGGCAGGTTTAGCTTGCGCGTTCGAGGCGATCGCTGCCCCGGTCGTGCCGGCGCCAGATGGTGCGCCACCGGCATTGTGCCGTTACGGCCCTTGCCCCGACTAACCTAACAAAAGATTAAGCCGCCCTAAACGGCTGGTGGCCGACATTCGCAGTCAGCAAATGTCGGCCCTTTTTATTGGACCGGTTCCCGTCTATGCGAAAGGTCCTTGCAGGCCTGCTCCATTTCTTCGGCACTCGAAATGGGAGGCTGGCAAGTGAAGTTTGAGCAAATGATCGCCATGGCGTTGTGGCGTTCGGCGACTGACAGCTCCGGAATAGTTTCCGCCAACGCGGGGGGAAGATTCTGGGCAACAGGCCGGCTCGTTTCAAATTTCACAACCGCCTTACCCAATCGAAAATCTTTCACAGCCGCCTTGTAAAGTTCTTCCGCTTTAACGCCTTCCCCCACGATTGCAATTTGAGTATTCGCTGTGGACAAATAAACTCCGGCAATAGCATAGGTCGCAGCGAAAATTCCGTACTGTCCGGCCCGGCCGGATAATAGTTCCATCGTCCGTTCGGCTCGGATTTCGTATTCGCGATCATTTGTATATCCGTAAAGCCGTAGCAGGGCAATTGCAGCAACCGAATTTCCAGCTGGGGTGGGAGAATCCTGAAACGGCTTGCGTTGTGTAGCGAGAACACCTAAAGATTTTCGGTGGTCAGACTTCTCCTGGTTTGTATCGAAAAATCCTCCAGAAGTCTCATCGAAGAAATGCTGCACCATGGCATCGCCGATTTGGCGTGCAAAATTGAAATAGCTGATGTCGGAAGTGCTCTCGTATGCATCGAGGCATGCCACCGTCATGAACGCGTAGTCATCCAGCAGACCCGAAACCTGGCCTCCGCTGGGGATCGAGTCCGAATACGCGATCACATGCGACAGTCCAGTCTGGTTACTCCATCCTTCCGACAAAATACGATCCAGCGAACGAAGCGCGAATCGCCGCTCGGATTCAAGACCCAGCACTTTAGCGGCCTCCAGGTACGCCGAAACACATAACGCGTTCCAGCCAACATAGATCGTCTTGTCCACATACGGAGTGGGCCGCTTTAATCGTGCCGCATACATCTTTTCTTTTGCCGATCGAAGCAGTTCTTGAACACGATCCAAAGACAACTTCAGCCGCGCCGAAATTTCCCCGACTGAAGCGCGCACGTAGAGCACGTTCTTTTCCGGATTGTGATGCATTTCGCCAACTTCATTGATGTCATAGTGAAGTTTCGCTACAGCCGATTCCTCTTCCGTGAGCACTTCATCCGTCTCTTTGACCGTCCAGGTAAAGTAATCGCCGTCGTCATCCATCGAGTAATCGGCATCTTGCGAGGCATAAAAGCCGCCATGTTCGCGGTCACTGAGCCATTCATCCATCCAGCGCATAATGTCGCGGGCGACAGCCGCAAACAATTCCGATCCCGTCGCTTGATAGGCATGAACGTAATTCTTTAGCAGCTCGGAATTGTCGTAACACATCTTTTCGAAATGGGGAACAATCCAACGCTCGTCCACCGAGTAGCGATGGAATCCACCAGCAAGCTGGTCATAGACTCCGCCGTGCGCCATTTTTTCAAGCGTGGTGACGAACGCTTCACGCAATTGTTCGCCCCCCGATCTTCCGTATTGGTCAATCAAGAGATCAAGCACGGCGGGATGAGGGAACTTCGGCGCATTTCCGAAGCCGCCATTATTATCGTCGAACATATGCAGAGCAGATTTGACGATGGTGTCAATCACCGAAGCGGAAAACTTCTCGGTTGTTCCGCCCAATGTTTCGGATTGAGAGATGGCGCTTTCGACCATCCGCGCCTGTTCCGTCACGTCCGCGTGTTTTTCGCGATAAGCATCTGAGATCGAAGTCAGCACGCGCTTGAAACTGGGACGCCCGTAATGGTCTTCAGGAGGAAAATAAGTGCCGCCGTAAAACGGGATCCCATCAGGGGTGAGGAATGCGGTGAGGGGCCATCCGCCTTGCCCGGAAACGGCGCTTACCGCGGCCTGATAGCGAATATCTATATCAGGCCGCTCATCACGGTCAACCTTGATGGCGACAAAACGCTCATTGATTAGCTGGGCGATTTCAGAATTGTCATACGACTCGCGATCCATCACATGACACCAGTGGCACCAGACCGCGCCGATATCGAGCAGGATAGGTTTGTTCTCCAACTTAGCTTTAGCAAAAGCTTCGGCACCCCACTCATGCCATTGAATGGGCTGATTCATCGCGGAGCGCAGGTAGGCGGAGGATGCGCGGGACAGGGGGTTGGGACTTTCCGTGGACATCTCTAGAGTTTATACGGAAGATCACTCGATGGTGCTGGCGCTAAGCCATGCACCTATACTTTTCGGACGATGGCGCTAAATTCTGAGGGGCAACTGACATCGCGACTAAATTTTTCGTTTTATCCCGTGTGAGCTCGCAACTTCTAACCTACCAGCGGATTTACTACCTCAATGAGGCATTTATCCCGTCATTGCTCATCGTTCATGAAGCTCGTCTCGCGAACTGGGAGGTGTCCATTGCAAAGCAATCCCTTTTCGCAGTCGAGCCAGTGCTCGCCTGCGCGCGCAATTGTAGCTCTTGCGCTCACGTACGATTTGTTCCAAACACGTTGCCAACAAAGCGCTGACCGAGGTGTCTTCTTCAGCCGCAAGAATCTTAGCTTGACGGATCAAGCTAGCGTCCAACTTAAGGGTAATATTAGCCTTCATGGTAGCCCTGACATTGAGTAGAACCCAAGAGCGCCGGATTAGGAAGCTCATGACACTAATTTCTTCGCGATTTTGCAGTACAACTCCACAGCCTCGGTCAATTGCTTCTTCTCGACATACTCGCCTTCGGTGTGCGCCACGTGGATGGATCCTGGGCCCACCAACAGCGGTTGCCCCCAGTTGCTGAGCGATGGGATGTCGGTGGTAAATGCAGCGATCATTGTGGGCAGGTCATTCATGGTGCGCAAACGAGTAAAGGGTATTTCCAACGTGAAATCGGCGCTAGCCAGGCCTTTTACTGCGTCCACGATATCGGCGCGGAGTTTTTCTGAAGGTCCGATCAGGCGATAGAGCAATTGAGCCCGCGCTTTATCGGGAATCACGTTCGGAGCGCGTCCGCCCTCGATGATTCCGATATTCAGCGTGCAGTCGCCAATTTCATCATCTGTAGGAAGTTTCATCGCCCGCAGCCGGTGAAGCGCATCGAGAAGTTTGTCAATTGCTGATTCTCCGAGTTCCGGATAAGCAGAGTGCGCCATGCGCCCCTGTGCGGTCAGCTCAACACGCAGTGCTCCCTTCGATGCCAGCGCTATCCGATTGTCGGTCGGCTCGCCATTGATCAGAAATTTGCAGCCCGGAGAATGATGATTGGCAACCTTCGCTCCAAGACTGTCGCGCTCTTCCCCGACCAAAAACAGAAGTCCGACAGCGTACATCTTCGGCACGCAGGCGATCCGCCGCAATGATCTGCGAAGCAATAATTCCTTTGGCGTCGCAGGACCCGCGTCCATAGATGCGAATCGCGTCCTCCGAAGACGCAATGAACGGGGGTACCGTATCCATGTGGGTCGAGAAAACCACGGCCGGGTGCGGCGTGTTAGGGAGCGTTGCATAAATATTGCAGCGATCGCCTTCGGCAACTATTTTCTTGCTCTCGTAACCTCGCCGCGAAAGTTCTTTGTGGAGAAACTCGCCTATCTCGGGTTCATTGCCAGAGATAGATTCGATGTCCACAAGCTGCCGGGTGAGGGAGACAACATCCATGCACGAAAAGGATACATCACCGCATCGTTGAATTCTGCTTAAGGTATGCTGCTAAGCAAGTGTCATGAAGACTCCAGCAAGCTCCATCCAGTCGCTATTCCTCGAAGGACCCGCCGGCAGGCTCGAAGCGTTGCTGAATCGTGGAGCAGAGGGCGCTACCCATGCGGCTCTTGTCTGCCATCCTCATCCGGTTTTCGGAGGGACTCTTCACAACAAAGTCGTGTTTCACATTATGAAAGCTTTCAACAGTTTTGGATTTCCGGTGTTGCGATTCAATTTTCGCGGCGCGGGATTGAGCCAGGGGCACCATGACAATGGAGAAGGCGAAGTGGATGACGTACGCGCGGCACTCGAATGGTTGGATCGTGAATTCCATTTGCCGATGATATTCGCCGGATTTTCTTTTGGCGCCGCTGTGGGATCGCGAGCGGCGTGTCCCGATTCGAGGATCAAGGCCCTGATAAGTGTTGGAACCCCAGTTTCTCCCGTTGAAGGCGGAGCTACGACTTAATTTTTTCACAACTGCGTGAAACCCAAGCTGTTCGTGAGCGGCGAGCATGATCAATATGGGCCGCGGGCTGAATTAGAGAGGCTCGTCGAAACTGTTCCCGCCCCGAAGAAGCTGGTAATTATTCCGGGGGCCGACCATTTCTTCGAAGGTCATTTGCTCGAGTTGAGAGAATCCATCGAGGTTTGGGTAAAAGAAAGACTCATCAGCGCAAGTGCCTAGCGAGGCGAGGTTCGACCTCGCATAATTCCCTCACGGGACCACCGCTTTTATTTCGCTGGAATATTTGCTCTCACCCTTGTCATCCACTGCCGTCACGACGTAGTAAAACGTCGCGCCGCTGGGTACGGGCGCGTCTTTGTAGTTCGGTGTGGGATTGGTTCCGATTTTCTGATACCCCGACCCGCTCACTGTGCTTCGATAAATACAGTAATATTTTGCGCCTGGCGATGCTTTCCAGGTCAGCGTCACCGAGTGTTTCGAAGTCAGTGTCTCTGATTGTTCAGATCGTTTTGCAGTCGGGCAGGCAAGCGTGAGCAGCGCGACTCCTATGACCGCGACGCAGCTGGCGAACCGGAGCACAATCTTAGAATTATGCATTTGTAGTCTCATTTCCCTCGACGAACATAACCCAGAGAAAAGCAAAACGTCTCACCTGTCTGTTTCGTCGTGCCGTCGCTATAATTCTGCCATGCCGGACGCTTTACCGGGAAGTCGCGACATCGTGACTCGAGAAATGAGAGTCACCGCGCAGAATCTGTTCCTCCATGCGCTTGCCGAAAACAGTATAGATCAAGGCTTCCAACGAAATATTAGCTGCGACCGGGGTGTGCTGAGGATTTGTGAGGATCTTTACGACCTCAATTCTTATGCGCGGGTGCTAGTGATTTCGATCGGGAAAGCGGCGCATTCGATGGTTGACGCGCTGCAAAGGCAGGCGGGCGACAGGTTCGAAGGCATCATTGCAGGACCGAATAATTCTGGGCCACAGTTTCGCGGCTTCCGGTATTTTCACGGCGGACATCCCTTGCCCAACCCAGAATCAATTCATGCCGCCAGTGCGATTTTGAAATCTTTAGGATCCCTTGATTCTGCGTCGCTTGTAATTTACCTGCTTAGTGGCGGCGGCTCTTCGATGATGGAGAAACCAATTGACGATGAAATTTTAATTGAAGACTTGGTCTCGACTTATCAGGTTCTCGTGAACTGTGGGGCTCCGATCGCTGAGATCAATGCCGTCCGTAAACACTTATCCGCAGTGAAAGGAGGACAGCTCGCGCGTGCCGCACATCCAGCGCAGCAGGTTTCACTCCTGGTGTCCGACGTTCCAGATAATACTCCTGACGCTTTGGCGTCCGGCCCGACCATGCCTGACACTACTTCCACCGAAGACTGCTATGCCATTGCGGCACGATATAACCTGCTTGAACAATTTCCGCCGGCCATTCGCCAGTTATTCGAACGGCGCGCTTTGGATGAAACTCCCAAGTCAGGAGATCCCGAATTCAATCGCTGCCGCTGGTGGACTGTCTTATCCAACGCGTCTTTACTTGAAAACGTCAGGACTGAAGCCGAGAAGCTCGGATTCCATGCCGAGATTGATAACTCCTGCGACGATTGGGATTATCTTCGCGCCCGCGATTATCTTCTTTCCCTTCTCCGTAAGCTAACGAGATAAATTCGGCCGGGTCTGTTTGATCAGCGGCGGAGAAGTTACGGTCAAAGTCATCAATGGCGGCGCCGGCGGCCGCAATCAGCAATTTGCGCTTTCCTGCGCCACAGAGATCGCGGGAGATTGCATCACAGTCCTGAGCGCCGGTACAGACGGGGTTGACGGCAATAGTGCAGGCGCGGGCGCCGTCGTGGACGGAACAACCATGGAACGAAGCAAGAAGAGCGAACTCGACGTGGAGACTTATCTACGTAGCTTCGACGCCTATACATTTTTCAATCGGATCGGAGACGCGATCGTGACGGGCCCAACCGGAAATAACTTACGGGACCTGCGGATCCTGCTGGCCTATTGAATCAAGGGAATCTTCGAAATCCGATCGTAGAGACAGTACCTTGCGGCGTCTCTATCTTCGCTTAACCTGACGGGTCAAGGGGCTTTAACTGTCCTCAGGAATTTCTTGTTGCCGGCAGTCTTGCGGAGATGATTGTGCCTTTCCCAGGAGACTGAACTCCAAACTTGCCGCCCAACTGCCTGACGCGTTCTCGCATACCGCTCAGGCCCACGCCGGACGCGCCGCCCATTTCGATTTCCCAGATCTTTTCTTTCGATATGCCTTTTCCTTCGTCGGATACTTCCAGAATGATCTCATCCGAAGATCGGATGATGCGTACCCTCGCGGTAGGACTTTCGGAATGCCGGTGGACGTTGGTAAGAGCCTCCTGCACCACGCGAAAAAGAGCCGTTTCCACGTCGCTCGAAAACCGTCCAAAATCTTCGGCCAGTTCCAACTCCACCTTCATATTGCTGCGCTCGGCGAATTGCTCGAGGTACCAGCGTATCCCGGAAGGGAGGCCGACTTCATCGAGCAGGGGCGGATGGAGCAAATGAGAGATGGTCCTGATTTCACTTGATATCTCTGCTATCAGCTCGTTGTTCTGAGTGACTGCCTTCCGTGCCAGGGGGCTGAGCCCGGCCTCTGCTGCCACCACCGCACTGTTCATGCTGATGGCAGCCAGCATTTGCCCCACGCTGTCGTGCAGCTCGCGGGCGAGGCGTCGCTGCTCGTCATCCCGCAATCGCAGCAGCCTGCCCGTAAGCTCACGCAGATTTACCTCCGCGCGGTTGCGTTCCGCAACTTGTTCCTCCAATTCAGCGGTACGCGCCCGCACCTGTTGTTCAAGGTTGTCGTGAGCTTTCTTAAGCCGTTCTTCGGAACGTTTGCGTTCGGTAACGTCACGCGAACTGGATAACAGTTTCACGACGCGGCCCTCACCATCTTTGATCGCAGTAATTGTGACGTCCCACCACTTAGGGGTTCCTTTCAGCGTCGGACAGGGCCCGTGAAAAATCCCGTGCCTCCCGCGACGGCTGTATCCAGCGCTTTTAACACTGCCGGACGATCAGCGGACTGCCAAAATTCCACCCAATTGGCGTCATTGCATTGGGAAAAATTATCTACTTCCATGAGCTTCATCGCCACCGGGCTCATGTACTTAATGTGAAAGTCCAAGTCGAGGACTTTAATGCAATCAGAACTGCTCTCGAGAACGCGGCGGTTGAATTCCTCGCTTTCGCGAAGCACATTCTCGGTTTCCCGTCGTCTCGCAACCTCGGTCTCGGCATCTTGCCGGGCGCGTTTTTCCGAGTTCAAAAGTTGAATCATAGACAACGCGGAGGTAGTAAATTCCGCCAGACTGGTCATGATTCTGACGTCCTCGGCGTCGAAGTGGGTCCTCTCGTCATGCGACACGATCCAGATAGTTCCCAGCGGATTGTCCCCTGCCAAGGGGACCACTAATACCTCGACGATGGGAATCCCTACGGCTCCCAGATATTGGAACCGGCGCTCAGGATAGGAAAACAATTGTGACGACATGCGGTCCAGAGTGACGCCGCAGGGACTGAACCCGCGTAGAGTGAACCCGCCAATATGGCTCTTCAGCACTCCCGCAAGGTTCGTCCATCGAAAAATTACTTCGCCGGTGGGGGTCGTCTCAAGCAGGCTCAAGCCAGCAGAATCTGCATCACAGAGTTCCAGCGCGAAACCCAGGAGCGTATCCACTAACTTCTCGGGAGCGTTCGCCATGACCGTCGCCAGGGTTCGCAGAGCTTTGCTCTCGCTGATGGCTCGGGGAAGGCGTTGCGGTCGCGATGACAACCGGTTTGTAATGAGAATGTCGTCAAGGCCTACTGGCCCAGCGGATGGCAAACTCGGAGCTTCATTCGAGATGGAATGGGTACTCATGGCTGACTTCCGTTAACTCTACACCCCGGTCACGAGTAATGACAGCAATTTGCAAAGATTAAGTAATTCAAAGAATGAGGCCCCCTTTGCCATTGATTTGGCGCCCTTTACCTAAAACTCACTAACAAGCCTTCGTCTGTTTTTTCCGGCAAGGAGACAAAAGTCAACTTCAGGTCCTCAATTCGGGAAGGTGAGAGGCGAAACGTGCCTGCTTTGCATACTATTCACGTGTCCCTTCGCCTCACGCCAACAGGGTGTTATTTATTCATAAAGCGGAGAACAAAACTATCCGGAGTGTACTGTACTGCGCGGAATTCCTTGCTCGATTTATCCTCCGTTAGGCCATTACGCCGGCAGTTGTATGCCTAGGAAGCCATTCGGAGTGTTTGCGGTTGAAAAATACGGGTCACGATTGATGCCTAACCCTGCTATACTCGGCTAAATTCCGTACCTCTGCAAAGCAGGCTGACATGTCCTATGACCCAAACAATCGAGACGGAAAAAGTTTGGAAGAGCTGTGCAGACTGGCCTCCTCCGAAATGGATTCGAACGAACTGAACCAGCTTATCGAGCAGATTGACCGCAGACTCGACGAACAGCACAAAACTCAACAACTGCGAAAATCCACGTAGCTTTTCGCATCATCGCGCGTCAGCCGAACAACCGCGTAACGCCTTCTTCAAGCACCAACAGGCGGTCTTCAACCCCGGCGGCTTTTGCCTCCGCTCTCAAAAATTCTAAAGGCTCTTCCATTGGCTCATGGGAAAGACGAAACGTTCCGTAATGCATGGGGACCATCCATCGCGATTTGAGATCGAGAAAGGCGCGAATGGCGTCAGCGGGACTGGTGTGCACATTGCGGAATGACGCCGGGCTGTACGCGCCAATGGGAAGCAATGCCACTTGTGGTTTGAGCCTCTGTTCAATTTCGCGAAATCCAGAAAAGTACGCCGTGTCGCCGGCGTGATAAATGGAATGGCGAGGATCTTCGACAACGTAGCCGCCATACCCCCGGTAGGAATCCCTGAGAACTCGGGCGCCCCAGTGGCGCGAGGGAACATGCGTGACCGTCAAATCAGCTTCGCGATGACTGTGCCACCAGTTTAGTTCGATCACTTCCTTGAACCCCAGGTCTGCTACAAGATCCCGTACGTGGCGCGGAACAATAATTTTTGGAGCCTTGCCACCGCGCCTGCAAGTCTGCTGAGCAATTGCCCGCAACGACGGACGATGTAAATGATCAAAGTGCGCATGCGTTACCAGGACAAGATCAATGGGCGGAAGGTCGCGAAGACGAACTCCCGGTTGCCGCAGCCGTTTGAGAACGAACAGCCAGCGCGCGAAGTTGGGATCAATTACGACGTTCTGTCCGCCGATTTGCAGGAAAAAACTGGAGTGGCCGATAAAGGTGACTCCAAGCTCTTCCGCGGAGACTAATTTTGGCAAGTGGGTTTGACCGGTCCTCGGAGTCATCGCCGAGTGACGCACCAGTTGACCAAAATGGCCGGCACGCCTGCGGAGGGGTGAGCGTTTTGGAGAAGCTTTTTGCATCCAGTGTTGTTATGTTATTTCCACTGATGTTACTTACCGATTACTTGACCCCGCGTCGGCGGTCAGTTCTAATCTTTATTCTTCATTATTTTCAGTCATTCAATTGATTCTTTCTATTGGATGAATCAGGGAGCCGAAGGATGCGTGTCGCTTTTTTAGGTTTAGGAATTATGGGACGCCCCATGGCGTCGAACTTGGTGAAATCGGGACACGAAGTCACCGTCTGGAACCGGACGCCAGGGAAACACGTCGAAGGCGCGCGCATAGGCGAAACCCCATCAGAAGCAACCCGCGGAGCAGAGGTGGTTTGGATGTGCGTATCCGATACCAACGCGGTCGAAACCGTATTGTTCGGCGAACATGGAGTGGAAGGGTCACTGACTTCCGAAATGATCGTGGTGGACTCGAGCACCATTTCCCCTTCCGCCACGCGCAAGTTTGCCGAGCAGGTACGCTCTCGCGGAGTCACTATGTGGACGCTCCCGTCACAGGTTCAAAGACCGGTGCCGAGAATGGGACACTTATCTTTATCATCGGCGGCGAGGAACACATCATCGAGCGGATAAAACCCTGTCTGGCGGCCATGGGTAAGCAATTCTTTCGCATGGGAGAAGTTGGCAAGGGACACGCCGCCAAGCTGGTCATGAATCTTCAGATCGCGGTCATCTACGAAGGTTTTGTCGAGGCGTTGACCTTAGGGGCCAAGCTTGGCGTGGATGCCGAGACTCTTTTGCCGTTAATTAATGCATCCATGGTTCGGTCCGGGGTGGTGGAATACAAAGCGCCATTTGTCCTGAAACGTGACTTCACTCCTAATTTTCCCATGCGCCTGATGCATAAAGACATCCGCCTGGCGCTCGATGCTGCCAAAGAAGCGCGTGTGAAGCTGCCGGCGCTGGAAATTGTCGAGGAAGTTTATGACGTGGCCGTTGAAGACGGGCTACAAGATGAAGACTTCGCCGCAACGATCACGCTGCTTGAGAAGTGGGCGGGAGTACAGGTCAAGAGCCAGTCCGCGTAGGATCGTTGAGTGGCAAGTTTCAAACCCGGTCGTCCCGAAGAAGATCATCCGAAGAAAATCATCTAAGGTTACTCCAGTAACTACCCGAGACCTCCTCTATTACACAACTATTACACCCGCCAGATTCGCTCCCTGCTAACTTAAGAATAGACACCACAGCAGGAAGGACCGAACATGGAACTCGAAGCGTTGAATCGCAAGGCAGCCGGAGATGACGAAATCAACTGGGTCACTGCAACGTTTATGGCGCTGTTTCACATTGGCGCCGTTGCTGCCCTCTTCTTCTTTACCTGGAAGGCACTCTTTGTTTCGATGTTCCTGTGGTGGATTTCCGGAAGCCTCGGCATTGGGATGGGCTATCACCGCCTGCTGACGCATCGCGGCTACAAGACTCCCAAGTGGGTCGAGTATTTTCTCACGACGTGCGCAACCCTCGCCTTGGAAGGCGGGCCGATTTTCTGGGTCGCCACGCACCGCATTCATCACAAGTATTCGGATCAGGACGGCGATCCGCATTCCCCTCGTGAGGGAAAATGGTGGGCGCACATGGGCTGGATTCTTACCGGAAAGTCCATGCATCACGATACGACGACTCTCGCAAAATATGTTCCCGATCTCGCCAAAGATAAATTCCATGTTTGGATCACTAAATATCATTATGTCCCAATGATCGTCCTCGGACTCATCTTGCTGGCCATCGGCGGATTGCCATTCGTGATGTGGGGCATCTTCATGCGGACCGTCGTCGGTTTGCACGCCACGTGGCTGGTAAATTCCGCGACTCACACTTGGGGTTCACGACGGTTCAAGACCCGCGACGATTCCACCAACAACTGGTGGGTTGCGATTCTCTCTTTCGGAGAAGGTTGGCACAATAACCATCACGCGCATCCAGTTTCTGCGCGGCATGGCTTGAAGTGGTATGAGATTGATATGAACTGGTACGGCATCTGGGCCCTTAAAAAATTAGGATTGGCCCGCAACGTATATCACGTGAAGCTGGATGAACTCCAGCCACGCAATCCAGAACTCCATCAGGTAACCCCGGTGACGAAGCCGGAATTGGTTTCGGTCTAAGTCCTCGTTCCTTTTACTTGTTGACGTCATCCTGAGTGGCCGCCAGGCCGCGAAGGATCTGGCGCGTGGCGGTCCGACTGTTTTCTACGGTTTATAAGTTTCTTGCCAATCCGCCGCCAAATACTTCCAATGCGGATTCGGCGCGTTAATCAGTTCCAACTTCCTGCTCCTCCGCCACCCTTTGATTTCTTTTTCTCGCGCAATCGCGTCCGTCGGATAGCAAAACATTTCGTAATACACCAGGCGAGTCAGATTGTATTGGAAGTAAAACTTGACCCGATCTTGTTCTTATGCGCGAAGACTCGTTGCGAAAGGTTGCCAGTAATTCCCGTGTATAACACGTGAGAACGTGGACCATTCGTCATGATGTAAACATGAAAGTGTTTCGGCTTCCGCATAGGCTCTGTTTCAGTACACGCCGATCCTTCGCCGGCTGAAGCCGGCTCAGGATGACTTCTTGAAGCTAGTGATAGTGTCCGATGGAAGTCTTTGACGTCATCCTGAGTGGCCGCCAGGCCGCGAAGGATCCGGCGCGTGGCGACTCAACTGACTTTTCCGATCTTTGGCTCTGTTCCAGCACACGCTAAATCCTTGGCCAGCTGAAGCCCGCGCTCAGGATGACCTCTTAGAATGATAGTGGTGAGCCCTTTTACAGTCTGTGATGAATGTCACATTGTACCTAACCAACCTTGTAGAATCCTGGCATGCGCATTACCAGCCGGCGCGGAGCTTTTATTTTCTTTCTCTCGTTCGGAGTGTGCCTGGCGGCCATTGTCGTCGCTGTGGGATTTGGCTGGATCATTCTCAACTGGCGCGAGGGTATTCGCGTCTTCCTCGGAATCATTTTCTTCGGCGCCATCGTGACTGGCCTGATTCTCAACACGACATTCCTTGTGCGCGAGATTCGGCGCAACGAGCAGCACGACAGTTTTATCAATGCTGTCACCCATGAGCTGAAGACACCCATCGCATCCATCCGCCTCTATCTACAAACCCTGGAACGGCGGGATGTGGATGAGGCCCAACGCCGTGAGTTTTACCGGCTCATGCTCGACGATACCGACCGCCTGATGACCACGGTAGAGCAGGTCCTGAAAGCAGGGACTGTGGTGGTAAAGAAATCCCATCGCGCGCCCTTGGATTTCGGGGAGTTGGTTGGGGATTGTGTGGCGGTAGCACGCACCGGGAATCATCTTCAGCCCGAGTCGCTCCAGTTTGAGCAGACGCCAGGCGACGTGCAAGTGAATGGCGACTCAGAAGAGTTGCGCACTGCGGTTTCCAACATGCTCGATAACGCAATCAAATATTCCGGAGAAAAAGTTGCCGTGTCGGTACGAGTCGAAACGCCCGATGAGAAGCACGTCAGGTTGAGCGTGCAAGATCAGGGAGTCGGCGTCCCCTCCACCGAACTCAAACGAATCTTTAAGCGTTTCTATCGCGTGCCTCACCGCTCCATCGCGCATGTAAAAGGCACCGGCCTCGGATTGTTTATTGTCCGTACCATCGCCAAGAAGCATGGCGGAAAAGTTTATGCCGAGAGCCAGGGCGACGGGCGCGGCACTACAGTCGTCATGCAACTGCCGCGGAGCGCGGTATGAGCCGAGTTTTAATTGTGGAAGATGAGGCGCACCTTGCCAACGGCCTCAAATTTAATCTGGAAGCAGAAGGGCATGCCGTAGAAGTGGTCGGGGATGGAGAGAGCGCGTTGGAAGTGCTGTTGGGCAAGCAGCCGCGGGCGACACAGGGCAAGGACAAGCAAACGCCAAAAGATCAGCACATCCAGCAAGCTGTTTTTGACGCAATGGTGTTGGATGTCATGCTTCCTGGGAAAGACGGCTTCGCGGTAGCATCAGAGCTACGCGCGGCAAAGAACTACATCCCCGTGCTCATGCTTACTGCGCGCGGTCGCCCAGAAGATGTGCTCAAAGGCTTTGCTTCGGGAGCCGACGACTATCTGCCCAAACCTTTCGAGCTGCCAATTCTCCTGGCACGATTGCAGGGCCTTCTGCGTCGTCGCGAGTGGATGGCGTCAGTTCAGCACGCTTCGGGAACGAGTACGAACGGCTTCGTCGAAATGGACGAACCTCAGAAAAATGGGCAGTATGAAGTTTTCTCGTTTAACGGGCGCACGATTGATTTCGGAAAGCTTGAACTGAGCACGAATGGAACCACGATCCGTTTGACTCTCATGGAAGCCGAATTGCTTCGGCATCTGATCCACAACAATGGCCGTATAGTGTCACGGAAGTCCATTCTCGAAGAGGTTTGGGGATTACATGAAGACACCGATACCCGCGCCATTGATAACTTTATTGTCAGGCTTCGGCGTTATATTGAAGACGATCCGTCGAAGCCAGCACACCTCCTGACCGTGCGGGGCGTCGGATATAGATTTCTCGCCGAGCCGGAACACTCAGGCTGAGTGGCGTGCGGAGCCGGGCCTCAACCCGGAAAGCCTCGAAAGCGCCGCTACCATCATGCTGGAAAGCAATTGCATGGTCGCGACGTCGCGTTGATCGAAAGCGTTGGGCGCCGCGGATAATACTTCGAAAACCCCCAAAGTCTTGCGGAAATGGCGCAGTGGCGCCGCTAAGACCGATCGCACTCCAAGCGACCGGCAACTGGCAAGGTTTACGTGAGCATTGCGTTCCGCGTCATGGCAGAGCACCACTTCTCCGGTGCGAACACACTCAGCTGAAATTCCAGAATTAGTTTCCAGTCGCACTCCCAAGTCTGGCGCGGTACGCCCGGTGCGGGCACGGCATACAATTTCATTTCCGTGGCGCAGCGCGATGGCCGCGCCAGTCGCCCCAGTGAGCGATTGAGCGCGTTCCGCGATCACGTGGATCGCGGGTTCCAAATCCATTCTAGCGTTGTGGATTTCCGCTTCTAGTGCGGTCGCGCCCGAACTTGTATGCGCCTGAGCTATCCCTGATTGTGGGGAATTAGACCGTGCATGGTGGCGCGATGGCGCAAGACTCGCGAACGAGGGTGGCACACGGCTTTCGACATGCGCCGGAACCGTACGTAACAAATCTCGAACCAGCCGGTCCAACTCGGCATCTTCGATTACGTGCGCGAGCCGCTCTCCATGCAGTGATCCCCCAAGCAAACGCGACAAGCTCAGTACGGACTGGCTTCCGCAGCAAAAACATCGCGCGCTATTGTTCTCGCTTATCAGCTCGCACTCAACACAAAAAATCGCCGTTCTTAAAGAGACAAAATGAACATCCTGCCCTGTCAACCGATCAGCCATTTTTAAAATGAGATCCTTATGGTTAATAGAAGAGACATGAAACTAAATGGAGAACGCAATGATCAGAAAGTGTTAGCGCTGGTTCAGGCTGTGGATAACCGCTATGGACAAGCGCTTTGAGTAAACAACAAATGAAGACAGGCGTCGAAGTATCCGGGAAAGATTCTAGCCCGCTTGCGCGATCGCTATTTCCGGCGTCCCTTCTACCGATGTTGGGAACTGGACGCTTTGCAGTGAAATCCGCTCTAAAGCGTCTGCGAGCACACCCGGGAATTCCGCAGTTAAAAGATTGATATCAAGTTGCAGATTTCGCCCCGAATATAGCCGATATACGGTCATCGAGCCGACTCTTGAACGATTTGTAGTCACCAGCTCGAGGTTAATCGTCCAGGCGTTGAGCGGACGCTTCATGGAAGGGCTGCCTGGCTTCTTCCATCGGAAGCAAGCTTCTGGCTCCCTGTCCTGTATTGATTGAAGCCCCGAAACCGACCGCAACTCGAATCCATCGAAATCGTTGGCGCTGAACGCAGCTGCAAGAATTCGGCAAAGCTGGCTGTAATCTCGAGCCACCCGAACTTCCTCGGTGGCGCGGCGGATGGACATGTTATTGATACAAATTTGTCGCTGCTCCATGGTCCTGTGGGCCACTCGCCGAAGTTCTCCAAACTCCAAATATCCGAGATGCTGGACTCCAATCCAAATACCGCAACCGAGGACGGCGAGCACCAAACCTAACGTGCTCCCTGTCGGCCACAACAGGAACAAACTGAGAAGAGCGAACAGCGCCGAGACCGCATAGAGGGTGATGACGACTTGCCGATGGCTCAGGCCGAGTTGAAGAAGTTTATGGTGAATGTGTTCGCGATCCGCAGTAAAGACCGGCCTCCCGCTAATGAAACGCCGCACCATGGAAAGAACGGTCTCGAGGATTGGCAGCCCAAAGGAAACCACCGGAATGGCGACAGCGATGATCGTCGGCGATTTCTGCGTTCCATAAAGAGCAAGCACGCTGAGCATGAAGCCGATGAATAAACTTCCGCAATCGCCCAGGAAAATTGTCGCTGGATTGAAGTTGAAGCGAAGAAAACCCAAAATAGCGCCCGCAAGCACAAGGCTTGTCAATGACACTGCCGGGGAATGACTCAGCAGCGCCACGACAAAGACAACCAATGTTGAGAAGAGCGCTGAGCCAGCCGCGAGGCCATCCAGCCCATCAATAAGATTGAAGGCGTTAGTGATCGCGAGGATCCACAAAATGGTAAGCGGAAACCCAATGAAATTTGAGAAATGATGGTGCCCAAACAGCACCGGAAGGTTCAGAATCCGTAAACCGCCCGCGTAAACTATTGTGCCCGCGATAGCTTGGACGGCGAACTTGACATACGGCCCCAGGGAATAGATATCGTCGTAAACGCCCAGTGAAAAGACTAAAAATCCCGGAATCAGAATTGTGAATAATAGCCTGGAAGAAATTTCAAAGCTCCAGCCGTGTACGAAATGACCAAGGCTGATCGCGAATATAAGTGTTGCGAAAAACGAAAGGAAGATTGCGACGCCACCCAGTCTGGGCAAGGGTGAACTGTGCAGATGCCGCTCAAGAGCCGGGACGGAAACCCAACCCCGAGCGGTTGCGAAGTTGCGTACGACCCTGGTAAGGACAAATGAGAGCAACAACGAGCCCGCAAACGCCCCCAAGCAAAACAATGTCAACTCGCGTCCCCCTCCGACCCAAATTGGAATGAAACCAAATTGGAACTTGGTACCCTCGCTTTATCGTTACTTATCTATAAATTTTGATTGCGATGCACCGCCGTTCATGGTACAGCCACGATTGTTTTTTAGCTGTGGAAAACTTTTGGTTTTTAATAATTTTTAGGGCCTCTAAGTAGTTGACTTCTCATCGAACGAACCAAATGGGTAATAGTCCAACCTGACATCCAAGGCTGGCTTCATGGGAATGGGTAAAATTTCGATGGCTGATGCCGTGTGCTAGACTTTGGTGACGAAGTCAGTAATCATGCAGAAGGGTTGTTTCATGCGGATTCTGGAAAGGTGGGGTTACCTTCTTCTCATAATTCCCATGTTTTCCTTCAGCGTTCTGGTCGCGCAGCAACCTGCCTCCACGAGCCAAAATCCTTCAAAAGTGGTTCCACCGATGCCCGGAAATTCAGCTTCATCAACGGGTACCGCCAATGTGAACTCGCTGGATGCGGGGTCGGGACTGCTTCTCGGACCGGGAGACCTTGTTGATATTGGCGTTTACAATGTTCCCGAACTCGCCACCAAAGCTAGAATCGGCAGCAACGGCGATATTTACCTGCCGCTCGTGGATTACATCCATATTGCTGGACTAACGCCGGAAGAAGCGCAGAACTTGATTCAAAAGAAACTCTCGGATGGCGGATTTGTTCGAAACCCGCACGTAAACGTTTTTGTAGATGAACACGCCATGAAGGGCGCCAGCCTTCTGGGAGAAGTCGCCAAGCCTGGCATTTATCCCATGCTGGGGCAACAACGGCTCTTCGATTTAATTTCGGCCGCCGGCGGATTTACTTCGAGTGCTGGACGAAGTATCAGCATCACTCATCGCGACCAACCCGATAAACCTGTAGTCGTGCCGGTGTCCCGCAACCTGTCCGACGATCCAGAAAGCAATATTCTAGTCTTCCCGGGAGACACCATAATCGTAAGGAAGGCGGACGTAGTCTACGTTGTGGGGGATGTTGGGCGCCCCAGCGGGTTTCTCATGGACAATGGACATTTGACCGTGCTTCAGGCGATCGCACTGGCTGGCGGAACTAACAAGACGGCGAAGCTCAGCGGGGTAAAGCTCATTCATCGCGGACCAGGCGGGATAACCGAAACCACCATCCAACTCAAGAAAATTCTCCAAGCCAAAGCTTCTGATCAACCCTTGCAAGCTGAAGATATCCTATTCGTGCCGAGCAGTGCGGCCAAAGTTGCCATGGGACAAACGCTCGGAGCCGCATTGCAAGCCGCAACTGCGGTCAGCATTGTAGCCGTCCACCCGTAGTCACTTGGCCTCACGCCGCAACGGAGGTTGGGATTTCCTGTTCCAATAAAGATTCTAAAAGTCCGAGGTACGCCCGGGCCGTTTGTGAACGGGAAAAATATTGCAGAACATATTTTCGGCCATTGCGGCCGAGTTCGTAACGCAACTGTGGATCTTTCATAAGCCGAACTACAGCTTCAGACAAGTCATCGGCATTCTCTGGACGGATGAATACTCCCGCTTGAGCGTCCTCTATAATTTTTCTCGCCTGACCCTCTACGCCTAACAGCACGGGGCGCCCACAAGACATGAATTCCAGCATTTTCGTGGGAATGACCGTCTTGAAAACTTCACTTTTCTTTAGGACGACAAGGCAAACGTCCGAAGCACAAATGTAATCGGGGATTCTTTCTCGAGGTTGCTCATCCACAAACCGAATGTTACTCAGCTTCCTGAATGTTGCAGCCGAAATGATATGTTCCTTATCCGAACCCTCTCCCACAAACAAAAATATAATTTCCGGCTGCCTCTGCTGAAGGGACTCGGCAGCGTCAAGTATTTTTCCCAATCCATGAGCCATGCCCATGGTTCCAATGTAAGAGACGACGAATTTATCTTCCAATCCCAGGACTTTTTTGAGATTGCAATCCGCCCGGTTGGGGTCGAATACGGCGGTTTCAACGCCATTTTGCACGACCGAAATCTTGTCCGCGGCAATCTGCAAATGTTCGATCAGATAATCCTTGAAGGCTGGCGATACAACTACGATTCGATCGGATCTCTTGTAAAGAAGTTCGCAATCTTAGCCAGGGCACGATAAAGCAGTGAATTTCGATCTCCCATGCCAACGGCCACCAGCGACTCGGGCCACAAATCCCGCACTTCAAAAACAAATGGAACCCGCTTTAGGCGCGCGACCCACCATCCCGAGAGCCCCACCAGCAATTGCGGTGAAGTGGCAATCACAACGTCGGGACGCTTTAAAAAGAGTCCGGTAATCGCCGCTGACACGCAGAAAGAAGTGTGATTCAGGATGCGCTCAATCGCCTTTCGATTCGGAAAAGGCAGCAACCATGTTCGAACGACGTTCACTCCATCCGCATTTTCCTTTACCACCACGCGCCGAAGTTTCTTGCGGTAACTCTCAGGCACTCTTCCGGTGGGGTGATTGGGAAATCCAGTGAGAACCGTAACCTCGTGGCCGTCCTTCGCCCAGTGGCTCGACAATTCCGCGACGCGGGCCGAAGGAGCACCCATCTCCGGAGGAAAATATTGCGAGATGTAAAGAATTTTCACGAGATCCTAATAATAGAAAAGCTTGAACACACTCTTGTAACACAATGCCCGCGCCCTGTTCGGCCAATGCCGTGCGTATGCTTGCCATCGGTCTGCGTAGTCCGCGAATAGCTTGTCAGCCGTCAGACGGTACATTACCCCTAATTGCACAACGTGCAGCTGATGATAAAACGGGCTGGCAATCATCGGTAAGCGGGTTGCGGATTGCTCATATAGAGACCAGAAACCAAGATCATACCGGTTAAGGTTGGCGCGTAAGGTCTCGGTTGCCTGCTCGAATAGCTTTCCTGCCGCCACGTCCTTCGTAGCGAGGAAATAATCCCGAACTCCCCACGAAGCCCATATGAAGCCGTTGAGTATATGGGTCGGTGGAGACACAATATACTCCTCGAACCAAATGTTCTGTTGTTGATCCACAAAGACGACGCCGCCCTCAGTGACGGGTGTTAGAAAGCTGTTGAAAGCTCGCTGCGCTGTATCAAGATATTTGGATTCGCCCGTCTCGGCATGCGCGCGCACAAGCAACGAAATCCCTTGCCCCTGGGCCAGTCCCGAATACCAGGGAGCCTTCAGCGAAGAACGATACTCCCAGTCAAAATTGTGATTCCATACCCAGACTCCCTCAGAATTTTGCTCTAAATGAGAGCAAAGCCAATCGCTGGCCGCGAGAAATTTTCGCCTGTGCTCGCGACTTTGATTTTCGGGATTTTGGTCTTGCTCTCGTCTCTCGCAAAACAAATTGTAGTTTCCGAGACCCCATTGCGCGATCGCGATCGGGTTATATTGCACGCCAATCTTTCCTCGATAATCCAGCATTGGAATTCCGGCTTTATCAAGGTTCGCGGTATAACCGGCCTTCCGCGGGAATCCCATGTAATACTCGCCCAATTCGCCGATAGGCGCTCGAGGATTCTCCTCCGGCGTGTCGTGCCAGAACGTCAGATGGCTGTCGCCCGAAGTAAGATACGCCGAGGCGATTCGATTGTAATAATGCAGCCGCTGAGAAATTGACATGCCTTCCCGATTTAAAAACGTGCGCGGACTATCGTATGCAAGACGTGGGCAAAGTTTCTCGTCTTGATGGATTATTACCCGATGACGATTCTCCAGATTGAAGTCTCACCATCTCCCGGCCGTACAGCAATCGTGCTGACAGCGAGCATATTCGTGGTATTCATGCCGTCGGGCAAAATCGCATTTCCGTATTGAAACAAACGCATCGGCCAACGATCTTTCTTCCATTCCAGTTTGCGCGGCCAGTCGTTGCGATCATGACTTCCGTAGACGCAAGCGGCCCAATCGAGATTTACGGTGCTGGGTTCCACCATAGTCGAAAAAAATATCGCATCCCCTGCCCGGCATCCGTAAATTGAGGAACTGTTCAATTCGGCAAGCGTGGCGAGACTGCCTTCGCGATTTAAGCGATAGATAAAGTTTTTTTCCAACGGAGTATCCGAAGAAAAGTAAAGCCCCTCTTCAGATGGAACCGCTGCAACCGCCCGCGCCTGCTGATTTCCCGACAAAACTGTCTCAACATCTCTAAATTCGCACGAAGCGCGAAGGATTCTGCACTCATCACCATTGTCGCCGGTGAGAATCCATAAGCAGTTTTGCCAGGGATCGTAAACAATATTGTGCACGTGCCGGATTGCTCCTTTTTGAAACGTATATGCGACATGCCAGGTGTCTCCGCGATCTGTTGAAGCGTAGACGTGCACTTCAGCGCGTTCGGGATTATCGAAATATTCACCCCAGTAAAGATGGCCCTCAGGCGTGGTAGCGATGTGCAAGGGGCGAGTGCCGCGAGAAATTCGATACGAGGCGCGAAATTCAAAATCGCCGGGCTTCAACGCAATCACAGCCCCAGGAACGGCAGCCACTAAATGCCCCGAAGGTAATTTTGCGAGCGCGTGGAAGCCGTCGCGAAAAAGACGCGAAGCAAGCTGAACTGACGACGATGCGTTGCGCCACAGAGGCGGGTTATAACGCGCAACACGATTCCATTCGATGGAATTCGCATCCATCTCGGCCCGAAGTAAATTGTAGCCTCGCGATGCGTAGAGATAATTGTCATCCCAGAGCAACGCCCGCAGACGCCGAAAATTAGCAATAGGCGAAAGTGTCCACGAGATTCCTGTATCTGGAGACAAGCCAGGACTTTTGTGACCAGCCATGTTTATCCGTCGGTCGCTTCGCGCCTGTTGTCATCCTTAGAAACGAGATACGGTCCAATTGCCAAGATGTCCATTCGCGTTCTCTTGAAGCAATCTATGGCTTCTTCGGGTTTGCAGACGATAGGTTCGTTCTCATTGAAGCTGGTATTCAGCAACACTGGAATGCCGGTCATACGCGCAAAAGTGCTGATCAGATCGTAGTAAAGAGGGTTCTCGTCACGGCTGACCGTCTGGAGCCGTCCCGTATTGTCAACGTGATTCACCGCGCACAGTTCAGAGCGTTTTTCCGGGCGGATCTTATAAACATGAAGCATAAACGGCGAGGGATGGTCATGCTCAAAATATTCGCTCTGCCGCTCGACCAGGATTGACGGAGCGAATGGACGAAACCATTCCCGGCGCTTGATCCGCGCATTCAGTACGTCCTTCATGTTGGGAAGTCCGGGGTGTGCGAGGATCGAGCGGTTGCCCAAGGCACGCGGTCCCCATTCCATCCTTCCCTGAAACCAGCCGACAACATTTCCGTTCTGGATTTTTCCGGCAACAGACTCAAGCAGCGGTTCGCGCTCCATTTTTCGATACTCCAACCCAGCCTGATTCAAGGCAGCTTCGATTTCCGCATCGGAGAATTCTGGGCCAAGATAAGAATGTTTCATCACATAAGCACGCGGACGCTTCAGCACCGAACAGTAAGTATGAAGCGCCGCGCCAATCGCAAGGCCTTCATCACCGGCGGCCGGCTGAATCCATGTCTGCTTAAAAGGCGTGCTGGAAAATAGATTGCCATTGGCCACGCTATTCAGCGCACAACCACCCGCCATCGCAAGTTGGCCGACTTGAACTTTTCCATGCAATGCGTTGAGCAAGTGGAAGCAGACTTCTTCGAAGCGCTGCTGCATGGCAAACGCCAGGTCCATATCGCGCTGCGAGATTTCCGAATCCGCAGCGCGCGGTTTGCCGAAGAGTTTGACCATTTGTTCTGAGTAATGGCGCGCCAGGCTGACCGTGCCGTCGTCGCGAATCTCCATTCCCTGATTGCTCCCCAGTGGCTGAAAATATTTCAGATCCAGTTGGAAGCCGTTTTGCCCAATGCGAACAATATCGCCGATCGGCTTACAGTAAGTATCCTTGCCGTAAGGCGCGAGGCCCATCACCTTGCCTTCATCTCCGTACTTGTTGTATCCGATGAAATCGCAAATCATGGTGTAGAACGTCCCCAGAGAGTGTGGCAAAAAAACGCGATCGAGAACTTCAATCTCATTTCCCTCACAGCGGGCCATCATGGTCGAAACGAAATCTCCGGAACCGTCATAACTGAAACCCGCGGCCTTCTCCCATGGGGAGCAGTAATAGGCGCTTGCGATATGGGCGATGTGATGCTCAAGGTGATGCTCCTGAAAACGCAATTGTGTGTGATCTGTATGCAGCGCCTGGGCAATGAGTGAACGGACGTCGCGGCTGCGTTGCTTGCGCTGCCGAAGCCGTATCAAATTTACGATTTTTGCGGGGTTCGCCGCCGTGTATTGAACCTTTTTTAACAGATTGGCGTCGCTGTCTTGGCCTACCGCAACGTGATCAATATCTCTAATGCTCGCCCCTACGGCGTGCAAACACGCTTGGATTGCGAGCGACGGAAACCCGCCAAAATGCTTGATACCGATTTAGTCGCTCCTCAGCGATGGCGAACACGACCTCGCCATCCCGCACAATGGCGGCGGACGCATCCGCGTGAAACATGTTTAAGCCCAGAATCAACATAGAACGATCAACATAAAACGATCAGCATAGAACGATCAGCATGAAACTGGGGGTTTAGTCGAAATGACAGGATCATAATTCTGAACGAAGCGTGCGATCATCCGAACGGCGATCATCGGAACTATGAGCCGCAGCCATGAACGCTTTCGTATCAACGGAAACCGCTTTGCCGCTTGATTGAGAAGAAACTGCTGCGAACGTGACGAGTGTACTGGTGACGATCTCCTCGAATGGGATTGGAGATTGATTGCCGGCTCGCAGTGCGTCAACAAACGCCTTCCACTCTGCACGATGCCCTTTATCCTGGCGGAACGGCGACCGGACGACCTGCTTTTGCCGTGCCGCACCAGTTCCAGTCGGCGAAAATCTTCCAGTACCGCCGCTGACTTCCCGCCGAAAACTTCCACTCGCTCTTTAGAGGAAGCGCGATCCCCATTTGCCAGATAACTGATCGTCCCCTGAGAGCCATTCGCAAATTGCAGAGAGATCACAACATTATCGTTTGAGTATTCGCCGCTATTCGGCAAAGAGTGCGTAAGAACTTCCTCGGGTGCCGCGCCTGCGAGGAATGCAAGAAAATCAATGAAGTGGCAGGCCTCACCGATAATCCTGCCCCCGCCTATTGCCGGATTATTCACCCAGTCGTCGCCCGGGATGTATCCCGCATTGACTCTGTAGTGGAGGGCCAAGGGCCCGCCGATTCCGTCCACAAACGCTTTTAAGCGCACCGCCATCGGGGCAAAGCGCCGGTTGAAACCGACCATCAGTAAAGGTTTTTGATGCAGTCGCAAATACGTTCGAACAATATTGGCCAGTTCTTCTTCGCTCAGGCACAACGGCTTTTCACAAAAAACGTTCTTCCCTGCACGAATGGAAGAAACTGTTTGCGGAGCATGCAGGTTATGCCGCGTGGCAATCACTACTGTGTTGATGTTCGCATCATTAATAATTTGATCGTCATCCGTCGCGCAGTATCGGAATCCAAATTTTTCGCCCGCGTGCCTGGAGTGCGACCCATTTGCGGCACATACTCCAACCAGATTTACTCCTTCGGCCTTCATTGCCGGCAAAAAAGTTCCGGTCGCAAAATTGCCCGCACCAAGCAATCCGACATTCACGGATTTTACTTTCGCCGATGCAACGGAACTTTCTTGACGCACCAGTTCAAGTTTCTGAATCCGCTCCGCCGTTTCATCGTAAGTGATTACCACCGCAAGGGATGGCAAATCCGACTCACCCGATATGAGGCGATAAGCACTCTGTGCTTGATGAATAGAGAAGCGATGAGTAATCAACGATCGCAAATCCAGCTTCCCTTCCGCCAGCAACCGTAGGAACGCTTCCATGTTGCGCGTCTCGGTCCAACGAACGTAGCCGATTGGGTAATCGCGCCCCTCTTGCTCATAGGCAGAGTCGTAGCGGCCAGGCCCGTACGACCGCGAAACGCGGAAATCCAGCTCCTTCTCGTAATAAAGTTTGCGCTCGATGTTCATGCCAACGGTTCCGACGGCCACCACCACACCGCGATCTCGCGTGATTTCTCCTGCGAGATTTACGGGATCGCTGCTCGGCGTTTCGGCGGCGATCAAAACCGCATCCACTCCGTTACCATGTGTGTGTTGGGAGCAAAGGCGCGCGAAGTCAGAAGCGGACGCCGAGGAGCCATCCGCGCCAAGCTGCATGGCAAGTTCAGTTCGCCCTGCCACGATATCCATCCCTAGCGCGTTGCACCCCGCCGCTTTGAGCAATTGAACGGTTAGCTGCCCCACTAGTCCCAATCCAATTACGGCAACGGTATCGCCGAGCTTAACCTCGGCCGTCCTGATTCCGTGAAGCGCAACCGCACCGACAGTCGTAAAGGCGGCCTCTTCGAACGTCGTTGAATCTGAAGTTATTCTCGCCACCAATAATCTGGGGACACAGGCGAATTCAGCGTGCACGGCATATCCTGCGCCGGCGCATGCAACGCGGTCGCCTACATTGATGTCTGCGATGTCCGGCGCCACCGCGATCACAGTTCCGGCGCTGCTATATCCGAGAGCCGATGGGATGTCGAGCCGGGATCGAACCGCACTCATCGTGGAAGCAATTCCGTCGCGGCGAACTTTGCCTATAACCTCGCGCACGAGATCGGGACGAGCCTTCGCCTTTTGAAACAGATTCTTGCTGGCGAACTCGGCGGACGCCCGCTCCGTTCCAGCAGAAACCAGCGACGCTGCTACGCGAACCAGAACGCATCCCGGAAGCAACTTTGGTTCTGGAACCTCAGCGACTTCAATTGCTCCGGTTTTCGCACTCTGAAGTACTTGTTTCATGCCGTAGCAGTCTGAGGAAATTGGTCGAAAGAACCTGCTTGCGTTATTGCGCCGTCAAGAAATGTCTGCATCCAGAGTTCGAGAGTCAAAAACTGCCAAATCTGCATGGACCAATCTTGCGTCCCTCGACGTTGCTCTTCCACAAATTTGCGAATTGTCTCAGGACGGAACAATCCACGCTGGCGAACTCGCGTTTCGGAAAGCAAATCATCCACCATTTCCTTCAAATCATTTGCCAGCCAATAGTCTGCGGGAGCGCCAAACCCAGCCTTCGGTTGGCGCAACACTTCTTCCGGCAGAATTCCATTCATTGCCTTGCGAAAAATGTACTTCGTCGTGTGACGCAAATTTCCCTTGAGCTTGAGTGTCGGCGGTACATTCCACGCCACAAATTCGGCCAATTCGCGATCAAGAAATGGAACCCGAACCTCAACCGAAGACGCCATACTCATTTTGTCGTTGTAAGTCAGATTGAGACTCGTCATAAATATTTTGCTGTCAACGTATAGCATCTGATTCAGGAAGTCAGAATCCCGTACGTTGTCAAAAGCAGCGCGGTGGGAAACAGCTACATCGGAGTCTGATAACTCATCACGGAGCGCGGGCGTGTAAAGTTCGCGTTTTTGCTGCTCATCCAGATAAGTGCAGTTCATGATGAAGCGTTCTACAGACGGCAAAGACCCGCTCCGAACCATTTTCCTGACCATCCGAAGTGCGCCCTTCATATGGCTGCCGCGCAAAGATGGCAGGCTGTTGACGCTCAACTCAATAATTCGCCGCAAAGCAGCGGGCGTATCACGATAAGCTTCACCCCAGTAATGGGCGGAATGTTTGCGATATCCCGCAAACAGCTCATCGCCCCCAACTCCCGAAAGCAGGACTGTGGCCCTCTCGCGAGCCTCGCGGCACACCAGGTACGCCGTAATGATCGCTGGATCGGCAGTGGGTTCATCCATGTGCCACACGAGACGGGGCAACAATTCCGCGACGTCCGGCTCAACTACGATGCGATGATTTTGGGCTCCTAATCGCGCCGCCGTTCTAGTCGCGACGTTCGGATCATCCAGCGCGTTCTCGCCCACCCGGTACTTATCAGGAAAAGTAATAGTGTAGGTGTCAACAGGCCGGCTCGCATCCTCAGCCATCATGGCCACGATGCTTGAAGAATCCAGCCCAGCACTCAGAAACGCGCCCACGGGAACGTCACTGATCATTTGCGATTTGACCGAGTGCCGAAATCGCTCCCGGATTTCATCCGCGAGATCACGCTCCGAACGCGGGTAGTGATGCTCGGCAAGTGGAAAAGTCAGATCCCAATATTGAGATACCTTCAGCTCGCCATCGCGAAATATGGCCGAGTGTCCCGCAGGCAACTTTTTAATGCCGCGAAACATTGTGTTTGGATCTGGAACCCACAAGAAAGTTAAGTACTGGTGAAGCGCATCATGATCCATCTCGGCTTCAATACCAGGAACTTGCATCAGCGCTTTGATTTCGGACGCGAAAGCGAGGCTTCGTCCCAGATGGGCGTAGTAAAACGGCTTGATTCCGAAATGATCTCTCGCCAAAAACATCGTCGGTGTGCCCGAACGCAGATCGCAAATCGCGAATGCGAACATCCCGTTCAAGCGCTTCACGCAATCGGGTCCCTCATCTTGATAGAGTCGGAGAACCACTTCCGTGTCGGTGTCGGAGAAGAATTGATGTCCGTTGCCTTCGAGATCCCTGCGCAAATCGGCAAAGTTATAAATTTCGCCGTTATATGTAATCCAAAGGCTGCGGTCTTCATTGCACATCGGCATGTGGCCGCTGGCGGAAAGATCGAGGATGGCGAGGCGGCGGCTCCCCAATCCAACATATGAGCCGTCTCCCAGGCGCTTATCCCAGATTCCGAAATCGTCGGGACCCCGATGCGCCTGAATCATTGTCATTCGATTCAAAGCTCCCTGGTCCCCGCAATTCATTAATCCGCTGATTCCACACATAGAATCCTTGCCCAGTGCAGGATTCAACATCTTATCCTGAATCCGCCCCCGCGAGCCTCAAAATGACGCGGTAACGGGCCCCGTGATTTTCAGTACAAGGAAAGTATGAAGTTTTAGTGTAAAGTTGCAAAAGCGTGTGGCGGGTTCGTCTAGGGGTCTAGGACACGGCCCTCTCAAGGCCGGTACACGGGTTCAAATCCCGTACCCGCTACCAAATACGTGCCGATCATCGGCTCTTGCGTCAGCCCGAGCCGGGTATCTCCAGAGCGCCTAATTCCCTTAGGGGCTTCACTTTTCCGCGAAAACTATTAAGATGCTTACGCTCCCCTAGGAGCCCCTGAGCGCGTCATGGAGAATCCGGCTTCCAAGAAGTCCGTTGGCCGTTATGAGATCAGGGAAGTCCTTGGCCAGGGCGGCATGGGCCTGGTTTACCGCGCTTATGATCCCGTGGTGCGGCGTGAAGTTGCTCTTAAAACAATTCTCGACATTCCCGATCCCGCCTCCGTTCAACTCTTCTACAAGGAATGCGATGTGCTCGCCTCCATGAGCCATCCGAATATCGTCGAGATTTTTGATATCGGAGAATTCGAGGACGAAGGCAAGAAAAAACCTTACTTCGTGATGCCGTTGCTTCCCGGAACGACGCTTGACAGCCTCATGCGCAAATCCAGCCACCGGCTAACTGTCGAGCGCACCATCGAAATTATTTCCCAGAGCTGCCGTGGCCTTCAAGCAGCGCACGAACGAGGCTTGGTTCATCGCGACTTAAAACCGAGCAACATTTTTGTGATGGAAGATGATTCGGTAAAGATTATTGATTTCGGAGTCGCTCACCTTGCCGACACGCACACGACTCGCGCGCAAAAGGGGACGCTTCTCTATATGTCTCCCGAGCAGATTCAACTCAAGCCGCTGACGGCGGCGTCCGACATTTTTTCGCTAAGCGTGGTGTGCTACGAAGCGCTTGCCGGCCGCCATCCCTTCCAGCGCGCGCGTGTGGACGAGGTTGTGGAATCTATTTTGCACGAGATACCGCCTCCGGCATCGGAGCTGAACTCCATGGTGAGCCAGCCCGTAAGCCGCGTGCTGCACAAGGGGATGGCAAAGCAGTCATGGCATCGTTTCGCCAGCGCGCGCGATTTTGGCGACACCCTTAACAAGGCGATGAGGAATGAGCCCATCGAGTTTTTTGATCCGGAGCGCACGCGGCCACGCCTTCAGCGTGCCACCAAGGCTTTGGAGGATGGTGACTTCCAATTCGCCGGCGAAATTCTGGGGGAACTGGAAGCCGAAGGCCACATGGATACTTCCATCGGCTCTCTGCGTCGTCAGTTGGATGGAGCCGTCCGTCGAAAGACCATCACTCAATTACTGGATGCCGCCAAGGCCCGGTTCGAGGATGACGAAGACCCGCTAGCCCTGCAAAAATTGCAGGAAGTTCTTCAGATGGAGCCCGACAACTCTACCGCTCTGGCGCTGAAAAGCAAGATCGAAAACCGGCGCAGCGAACGTCAGGTTGACAACTGGTACCGGCTGGCACGCCAGCACATTGACAATCACGCCTACGCGCACGCGCGTGAGGCTTTGCAGAATGTGCTGCAATTGCTACCCAAAGAATCTCGAGCTTTGCAGTTACTGGGTGAAGTTGACCGCCAGGAGCAGGAATACAACAAGCTTCGCCAGGAAAAGGAACAGATTCACCGCGCCGCCATGGATGCATGGCAGAAGGGCGATGTGAGCAGCGCCCTGACTAAGATGGCGGTCGTTCTCGAACTGGACCGTCGCGCTCCCGACTCCATGAGCCGCGAGAGTGGCGCCACCTACCAGAGTTTCTACAACGAAGTGCGTTCCGAACACGATGCGATGAACACCGCGTACGCCGAGGTTCGTCAGAATCTTGCGGAACATAATTTCAGCAAAGCAAAAACTGTGTGCGAGGCTTATCTCGCGAAATATTCGAGCAACGCAATTTTCCAGGCGCTGAAATACGACATTGAAGAGCAACAGCGCCAGGAGTTATCCGCGTTTATCGCCACCATAGATCGCCAGGTGGAAGCCGAGCCCGATCTTGAGAAGCGGGTCCACATTCTGCGCGAGGCGCTGGACCAGTATCCGGGCGAACATCACTTCGAGAGTGCGCTGCGCCTGGTGCAGGATAAGCGCGACCTGGTGAATTCGATTGTCGCCCGCGCGCACCTTCACGAGGGTCAGGGAGCCTTCGGGGATGCGCTCAATGATTGGGAGATTCTGCGGACGATCTACAGTCAGTATCCGGGATTAAAGTTTGAGGTTGAACGTCTCCAAAAAAGGCGCGAACAGCAGATTCGCGTCGAAGCCAAAACCCGCCTCATAGAACAGGTTGATGAATCTCTGCACTCCAGCGATTACGGCCGCGCACTGGATTTGCTGCAAAGCGGGGCCGGTGAGTTTCCCAACGACCCCGAGCTCGAACAACTCCAGAAGCTCGCGCAAGATGGCGTGCAACGTAAGACCGAAGCCCATCGCTTGATTTCCGAAGGTCAGAATCTGTGCGGGCAAGGCAATGCCGCGGACGGAATCAACTTATTGCGGCAGGCTTATCGGTTGGATGAGAACGACTCCATCGCCCGTGCGGTGTTGGCGAACGCCCTGGTTGAGCAGGCCCACGCATTGGTTGAGACCGATTGGAAGGAAGCCGAGAAACTATCCAAAGAAGCGCTAGACCTTAACCCCGGCCACCCAATGGCCAAAACCATCCGCACCCTCATCCTAGACCAGAAGCGCGAAGCATTCGTAGACGAATCTATTTCCCAAGCCCGCAAGTTGCAAGCCTCGGGCGACTTGGCCGGCGCGTCGTTGCGAATCGTAGAAGGACTGGCGGCTTACCCTCGCGAGCCAAGGCTGATTCAGATTCAGGAGACGCTGCAACGTGAATCAGAGACGCAGAGAAAGCAGACGCGCCGACGTGACCTCGATGAGTTGAGACGGATGGACAGCGAAGCAGAAGCAGCTCCCGACGAACCAACCAAGCATGCCATCGCCGAACGCGCTCAAGCCCTGGCGGAAAAATATTCAGGCGACGATGAAATTGTCTCCACCGCCAGCGGTCTGCTTCAGCGTTTGAATTTGCCTGGAGTTGCCATAAAACATCCCAGCCGCGTTTCCCCGGTTAGCGCAACGTTGACCTTTGACGGCTCGGCGACCATGGATGTTCCGCCGCCAGTGGCCCCTCCCGTGACTCCGGCGCCCACTCCCGCTGCCGCTCCGCCAGCCAGGGAAACAATTGTTAAGCCAAAACCTGCAACCAAAATCTCAATGCCCCGCATGCCCGCGTGGTTGGACATTGATAAAGATAAATTGCGGGGAATCAAAGATAAATTACGGGGAATTAAACTTCCGCCGGCTCTGAACAATCAAAAGGTATGGCTCGGCGGCGCGGGCGCGTTCGTTCTGCTGTTAATTATTTTGCTATTTGCGCGAAGCCACAACCATCCAGCAAGCGCGCCGCCAGTTGAGGCAACGCAAGCTCCGGCAAATCCGGTCGAGGTTCCCTCAACCCCGCAGCCGACGCCAGTTTCAGCACCGCCGCCTGAGTCACCGGCCATTAAGCTATTCTCGGATACCGCGAGCGGAAAGGTGTTTTTTGACGATCAATCCGCGGCGGAGCTCAGTGATGCGCAATGGGCATTGGACAAAGTATCGGCCGGCGACCACATCGTTAAGTTTGAGGGACCTCATAAAGAAAGGGCCTCGTTCACCTTCTCGACGAGTCCCAACGAACCCCCCGCCATCAAAGGGCCGATCACTGCCAAAGACATTCTCGCCGTGGTGGTCACCAGCCTCGGCGACCAACTGCAAGTGCGCTCCAGCGACCGCGACACGAAGCTCACAATGGATGGGCAGCAGCCTCTGAGTGTCCCTGAAGATGGCGTCACTATTCCATCCGTGCAGGCTGGCACCCATCAGTTAACTCTGGCTCGCGGCAACGAACAATACAAAGTAAACATTGATGTCACGCCACAACCCGCGCTGGTCGCGTTCCTTGAGTCAGGACAAAACGTCGGCACGCTGACCGTTGTCACCGGGCAGGACAAAGCCAGAGTGAGTCTGAACGGAAAGCCGCAATCGCAGATGACCCGTGGCGGCCAGCTGACGATTTCGAATCTTGATCCGAAAGAATATGTTGTTCAAGTCTCCAAGAGTGGATTCAACGATCCTCCGGAACAGAAGATACGAATTCGCAAGGGCGAGCAAGGCAAGCTGATCTTTAATCTCCAGCCGCTTCCCCACCTCGCCACGCTTTCCATTCAAGGCGCGCCTGCGGGAGCAGCGGTCTTCGTGGATCAAAATCAAGTGGGCATGGTTCAGCCGGATGGATCGCTCAACAATGCCGCCATCAATCCTGGGGATCACATCATCGAACTGCGCAAAGACCGTTTCAAGCCGAGGCAGATAAAGAAGCACTTTGTCGCCGGATCAACCGTATCTCTTGTGGCTGCCGATGTGACGCTGGAAAGCGCGCCGGCGCAGGTGAAAATTATTTATACGCCGACCGATTCGGTTGTGACTTTGTCTAAAGGCGGCGAGCCTCCGGTGAAGGTGGTTAGCGGCAATCCGCTTAATCTTCAAACCGGTTCCTATATGCTCGCCGCTCGGACCGCCGATGGACTCTCTCGCTCGACCACGCTCGATATTGCGGCGGGTCAATCGCGAACAATAAATCTGTCTCTCGCTCCGAGCGGGATGACGAGATGGACCGATCCCGCAAGTTGGGCGCAGGAGAATGGCGCGTTCGTTCACAAAGGCGGAGACTTCGTGCTCTACGATGTCGTTCCTACGTCAGGCACGTTCGTGTTTTCGGCGATGTTGCTCAAGGGACACCGCCTGCAATGGGTTCTGAACTACACCGATCCCAGCAACTATGTTCTGTTCCAGATGGACGACAAATATTTCTACCGCACCGTCATGCGCAACGGCCAAAAAGTAAGCGACGTGAAAATTCCCCACAAGGGCGAGAAGAAAAGTTATCGCACCCTGCAAATTCACGTCGAGCCAAACCAAATCACGCACCAAATCAAGCAGGGAGAAGCGTGGATCACTCTCGATAAGTGGGCCGACGCCACGACCAACCTAAGCCGCGGCAAGTTCGGGTTTTACATTCCGGGAGGCGATCAGGTAGCACTATCGGGATTCGGGCACTATGGGGAGTTAAGCATGCATTAGAAATTGAATTTGTCCCATCGTCGAATTCATTGGCCAGCGAATAGCGGATCACTCTCCTTAACAAAATAGGCAACGAATACCAGCGTTCTCACTGGGTCTATCTGAACCGATGGCCAAGCAGTCGCTTCTTTCGCAAAATCTACGGAGGAAACCAATGCGCGGAATCCATTCAATACTTCTGAGCAGGACCTCCGTGAGTACTCTGTCCATGATTCCTCTTTTGCTCTGTCTTTCGAATCCGCATTGAGCCAGTACATCTCACAAGTCGCACCGTCCAATCGAAATTGGAATTGTCCGCCCAAACACGCGTAACCGAGCGCCTCAGCTTTCGCCAAAGCGTCTGGAAAAGATTCTACAGCCCAGCCGTATTCGTTCCCTCCCAACTGCGCACCTTGGAGGATTTCTGGAGGAAGATCATCGTCCATTGGCACAATCTCCGACGAATGAATATCTCATAGCTTTTGGCGAATCTGAAGTACCCGCCGAGTGGGTGCCTAATCAAACGTCTTCAATAAAAGTTTCCTGCCATGTATAAATGAAGGCGATTCCGAGATAGGTCGTAGGAAGAAAATTTCTTTTCGCAGTTTAAAGACCAATCCGAATGCCGCGCCTAAGTCCAGACGGTGTGATGACAATGTTCATGGCGGTGACCGTGGCGGGGGCGGCGCCGAGTCGGCCGGAGCTTCACAAAAACCGGACCGGCTTCGAATCCTTTCTTTTCGCAACTTTTCCACTCACGACGAATCCACTCAATAGAGGAATTCCTCAATGAACGAAGATTTCAGAAAGTCCGCTACAACCAGGTTACCCACGATAAGAAAGCCTATTATCGTGGTCGCAATCACTCTTTTGGCCCTCGGGTTGGGATGGAAATGGGCCGCTGCCGCGTCCTCTAACATTAGTGTTCCAGATCCAGTGGTGGACTCGACCCTTGCTCCGCATTCCGGCCAGCAGACAGCGGTGGTCGCGGGTGGATGCTTCTGGGGCATGCAGGCAGTTTTCCAACACGTCAAAGGTGTCAAGAAGGCCACTTCCGGATACTCCGGAGGATCAGAAGGCACGGCGCACTATGAAACCGTGAGCACGGGCGAAACCGGACATGCCGAGTCCGTGAAAATCACTTTCGATCCGTCCAAGGTGACCTATGGCAAGCTCCTCCAGGTCTTCTTTTCAGTTGCGCATAATCCCACCGAACTGAACCGTCAGGGACCAGATGATGGCACGCAATATCGCTCTGTGATTTTCTATGCGAACGACGAGCAGAAGCACATTGCTGAGTCTTACATCGCGCAACTTCAGGAACGCAAAGTGTTTTCCGAACCAATCGTCACGCAGGTAGTCCCGCTGAAAGCATTTTATCCAGCCGAAGACTACCATCAGGATTACGCGACGCTTCACCCCGAGAATCCTTACATCGCAATCAACGATGCGCCAAAAGTCGAACACCTTCGCGAACAGTTCCCTGCCCTATATAAAAAGTAAACGCAGATAGCGAGTTGGATAAGGCGAGTATGCTCAGAGTCATCGCCCGAGCTAGCGACGATGCCGCACCTTAGCCCTCACGACGTAATGACGATGTTCATGGCGCTGGCCGTGCTGCTCGGCGGCGCCAAGCTGGCTGGCGAGTTGATGCAGAAGCTCGGGCAGCCATCCATTCTGGGCGAAATCTCAGTTGGAATTCTTCTGGGACCGACGGTCCTGGGCCACTTCCGTCCGCACATTTACGCTGCCTTGTTTCCCGCCACTGGTGCGGCTCCAATCGCGATCGAGACCATTACAACGCTCGGCGTAGTTTTCTTTCTGCTCACCGCGGGCCTTGAAATTGATCTTCGCAGCATCTTTCGCCAGGGCAAGAGTGCCCTGTTCGTCAGCTTTTTCGGAGTGATTTTTCCATTCGCCGCCGGCTTTCTCGCCGCCGGACTCTTTCCCAAATATTTGGGCGCCGGAGAAGGCTCCGACACGCTGATCTTCGCGCTGTTTGTGGGAACGGCACTCTCCATCTCCGCATTGCCCGTTATCGCCAGAATTTTGATGGATCTCAATCTACTGCGCAGCGAGATGGGAACCGTGATCATGTCGTCGGCCATGTTCGACGACCTCGTGGGATGGATTCTTTTCTCGATGGTCCTGGGAATGATGAATCCCGCGGCCCATTCTGGCGGCGGACTTAAACACACAATCGCGCTTGTAGTCTTATTTGCCGGCTTAACACTAACCGTTGGCCGATGGCTGATAGACAAGATGCTGCCATTCATTCAGGCCCATACCACGTGGCCTGGCGGCGTTCTGGGATTCATCTTCACCCTCACTCTTGCAGGCGCCGCCTTTACCGAGTACGCCGGAATCCATGCCGTTTTCGGCGCATTCATTATCGGTATCGCCATCGGGGAGTCAACCCACCTGCGTAAACGCACCTCGGCGCACATTCATGAAATTGTTACTAACGTTTTCGCGCCATTCTTTTTCGCCAGCATCGGCCTGCGAACGAATTTCGTTGCGAACTTTAATCTCGGCCTCACGCTGACCGTGATCGGCGTGGCCTGCGCCGGGAAAATCTTTGGAGCTAAGTGGGGAGCGCGCCTGGGCGGCATGGATAACCGATCCTCCTGGGCCGTGGGATTGGCCATGAACGCGCGGGGCGCAATGGAAATGATTTTGGGAATCCTTGCGCTGCAAGCCGGTCTCATCCGCGAGCAAATGTTTGTCGCCCTCGTAATCATGGCCCTTTTCACTTCGCTGGTTTCGGCGCCATCCATTCACGCCCTTGTGAGCCGGCGACGAACCATCACGCTGAAAGATGTTGTTACTAGCAAATTGTTTATTCCGAAGCTTGCATCTGATACCCGGCACGGCGCTCTCAGGCAGATGTGCGATCTCGCCGCTAATGAAGTCAGCAATTCCGGAGAGAGATTTCTCCGAATCGTGCTGGAACGCGAAAAAGTTGTCGCCAGCGGCTGGGAGAATCATCTGGCCATTCCGCAAGCTCGCATCAACGGTGTCACTCGTCCGCTGGTGGTGGTGGGAAAGTCGGACTCCGGAATTGATTTTGATGCGAAGGATGGAAAGCCTGCGCGGCTGGTCATTCTGATCATTACCGGAGACAACCAGTCGCAACATGACTTGCTTGCCGACGCGAGTTCCCTGTTCAGCAACAAAGAAGCAATCGAGCAGGCCCTCGAGGCGAATAGTTTCGTGGAGCTGGTCGCCGCTCTGAATGCCCCGGTTAGTTAAGGGCTTTAACCACGAAGGACAAGAAGTTTCACGGGGGTTAAAGCCGCGAGATTTTCTTTGCGTCTCTTCATGTTTTTCGTGGTTAGCGCTTTCGCAGAGACGGCACTAAGCTTCCAAAGGCATCGCAGGAGCCTTCAGAGCAGGCAAGGTCGCGACAGGGACTTTGAGATTGGGCATTGGAGTTCCCGCGAAAAGAAGGCGGCAGGGCTTTGCCATCCAGCGCGCCCAGCGGCCCGACCAGGTTACTCGTGCGCTGTCTGTCGCAATACCGGTATCCGCGTACATTTGCCGGTAAATCTTCGAAATCAAAACAAACGCCAGCCGTCCGCGGCTTGATTTTATAAAGCTGGAACGCCTCCAGATTGGTCCAATGCTGTAAAAATTGTCCCAAACTCTTTGGGTGCGTGAGCGAATCTCCTCCGCCGACATTACTGGGTGATCCCAATATAGTTTCGGTCGCAACGCCTGCGGGATAAGCCATCGCCGCGTTAGAGGTATGCCCGCAATCATGGGCGGGTGTTCTCCAAGCCCTTTTTCCCAGCGAATAAAATCCACTGTCCCCGGATAAGGGCTGAGGGTTACGAATTGCGCAAATGTTACGTTTGCGCTGATGGCTGCCGCGGCCGTGGCATCAAATGTCGCCGGAACATCGCTGGGCAGTCCAAAAATAAATGATCCAAGCACGTGCACACCATGCTCGCGGAAAGTGCGCAGCCGCTCGATCAGCGCGTCGCCGGAGAGATTGAAGTCCTTATAAACGTCTTTCAAGCCGCTCGGCGTAACGGATTCAACTCCAACCAGGGCGCCTTTGATTCGTGCCGCTTTCATCGCATCGAGAAATTCCGTGTCTTCGGCGGCTTCCATCGTGATTTGCGTGAAGAAGACCATGTCATCTGGAAGCTGGGCCAGGCGGGACATCAATTCGAATCTCTCTGCGCGGATCGAATTCAATTCGCCCAGGCGCGTCTGATTCTTTTGCTCAGTTGCCAGCTTGATATCGGTTTGGGTGACAGGATAAAAATTGTCGTCGGCTAGCGCGATAAAGCGGAATCCAAGGCGGCGCAACTGCACAATCTCTTCGATCACAACGTCAGAAGAGCGCTGACGGGGTTTCTGCCCGTCCGTGCGCCACACAGAACAGAACGAACAGTGTTTCGGGCAGCCGCGAACCGTCTGCACCGAAGCCCACATGTAGCGGTTCCGTGGAACCAAATCCCAACGCGCCGGCATGAAGTCGGAGGCGTCAATGCGCCCTCCTTCATAGACGGGCTTCGGTACACCATCGCGGCAGTCGGTCAAAGCCTTTGACCAGATAACGTCACCGTCTCCCTTGACCACCGCGTGAGCACCACCCAATTCGTGCGCTTCCTGGGGGTACAGAGTAGCGTGGATGCCGCCAAAAATTACATACGCGCCCCGTTCCCGCGCCATTTTTCCGATTTCGTATCCGCGCAAAGCGTTTGCGGTATGAATCCCAATGCCTACGGCATCTCCCTTTTTGATTTGTTCGGGATCAATCTGGTGAAGCGTCTCATCCACCAGAATCGGGTCTCCAAAGATTCCAGGAGTAGCTGCTGCCAGCACGTATTGCCAGCGGGGAGTAATTACTGCGGTTCCGAATGACACACTACTCGGATTCACCAGATGAACATTCAATGCGAGCCTTTCTGTCGTTTATTGCCTACAACGGGTATTACGCCGAAAACGGAACGCTCGCGCGATAAACCTACTTTCAGCACAAGCGGGATTGAATCTCTCCACGTTGCGTTCGTGGAAAAGAAAAAGGCGAGAGTCAATTCGTGTTGGAAGATGCGGAGCCAAGACTAGGCCAAACCGGGAGGGATGTCAAATTTAATGACAATACTAGGCTGGCACTAAAAGTGCCAACTGGCGAACACAACATGAATGGATGCCGAAAGCCGGTTACGAATTAATCGAAGCTCCGCCTGCTGAATGTGCGACTATTCAAGCTTTGTTCCTGAGCGTTTCCCGCCAGGTGCGATCCGAATAGTTTTCCCACTACGGCAGATCGCGTGGTCACACCCATCTTTACCATGACCAGGCGTACAAATGCCTTTACCGTATTTGGGCTGATTTTCAGGCGCTGCGCAATTTCTTTGCTGGTTAGTCCCTGCATCAGGAGTTCGACCGTCTCTTTTTCTCGCGGAGTAAAATCAAACATCTCGGTGGCTTGCGACAATGCGCTTCCGACCGAAGTATTGCGTTCCAGCAGCAATGCGGCAGTTTGCTTATACGACGCGCTCACGCTCGGCTGCATGGCAAATGTGCGGCAAACATACCGCCGGTTCCCCGACTTGAATTGCTTCGAGAAAGTAAGCGAGTCGCCCACGCGCCCTTCGATTAGGTTCAGCTTAACCCGGTCGGCAAGGAACACATCCAGTTGCTTGATGTTCTCCGGCGCGGTCGGATACGCCAAAATCTTCACCGCTTCCGAATTAAACATCACCAGCTTAAGTTTGTTGTCGAGTAAGAGAAAGCCCTTTTCCGAAACTTCATCATGCATGCAGAAACACTCCAGTTGAACGATTTTTAATAAGCTGCAACTTTGGGGGCTTCGCACGGCTGATGTAATTTCACCAGTCGTAAGGTTCTACTGGGGGGTGGGCTTGTTTAGTCTCCGATGCCTTTGGCTCTGTGTCAATATGAATGAATATAAATTTATGAGTCCCGCAATCTCCGACTGCAAAAATTTGCACTTCAAAAGTACTTCTTAAGCTAATGGTTTCCTGAAGATCCTTCGAATGCCAGCGTGAAATCTATTGCGATCCGGCTCTCGAATCTCTCAGCTTTTCCATCTTTCACCAGCGGCTGAAACTTCCACTGTCTTACGGCCTGCTCTGCGGCTGCCATCAATTGCGATTCACCGCTTACCAGGCTTAACGCTTCCACTGACCCTGTTGCATCCACCACTACATCTATGAGCACGGTACCCTGAATGTGTTGCTGTCGCGCCGCATTCGGGTACTCAGGCTCAATCCGTTGCACGAGACGCGCCATTGCAGCCTGGGCAGGTATGACATTGGGCCCGGCGTCCCCGGTCTTGTTCGGCAGCACGGAGGCTGCGGGATCCTTTGAGGACAATGCCTGCTGCCCGATATGTTTCGAAACCGTCTTATGATTATCGAATAAAACAATATCGCCATGAGGGTCAGGCGTCGCCGCGGACTTCTCAACAGCAACTTCCGCCGGCTTCGCAGGATGAACTGGTACCCGCTGAATCGTGACGGACGGCCCACTTCCTGAATGTGATGGGGTTATGGATGGCCACGCCGCAGGGTCAGGGCTCGAATGTTGTGGACTAAGCGCAACAGGCGCGGCGGCAGCACCACTCTCCCTTTGCTGCACCGGAGCCGGCGCTGGATGCGATATTGGTTCGCGAATAAGCTGCACCAAGCCTGCTTCCCCATTGCGCTGCCAACAACTTCGTACTGAGATGCTACCCGCAATCAGAATCAGGACAATGGCACTCTTTGCAAGGATTGAAATCCAATCCTGCAAAGCCAATCGCGAGCGTTGCGCCGAGGTGAGGCTCCAAAAATGAGCAATTGGAAGTTTCCGAGACTTCCGTTTCGACCTTTGGAATGTATCGGTGTTCGAATTTCTGTGTTCTGAAGCAGATGAATATCGCGGCTCGGCGCTTGACGGGCTGCAATCGCCTTGATCGTAACTTTTCTGAATTAGCTCGATATTAGTCGCTATGCGTCGCGCCAATGCCTGAAGTGTCAGCACATCTCGATCGCAGAAGGCATTTGCGCGGGGAGAAAAAATCTCAAGAATGCCCAGTATCGGGCCGGTTTCCCCTTGCACCGGAACCACTAGAATCGAGCGCACTCCGCTGGCGCGATAAGCGACCGCATCCGCATTCGGATCGGGTCCAAGGTCGTCCACGCGTCGTGATTCCCCCGTTGAGAAGCAGGTGGCGGCAATGCCTGATTTTGCATTGAGGCAGACGGCGACATTGGGAGCCGTCGCGCCCGTAGTCGCCCGGCAGGCCAACTCCCCGGAGCGCGCCAAGCCAAGCACGGCGCCGGTCGCGTTAGTCGTAAGACGCGCTTGCAGCACGATTTCGTTCAGGACCAGGTCCAGCGCGAGGTCGGCTGGCGGCTTGGGGCTGACAGGTCCAGCTTGCGGAACCTGTACGAAAGCTGGCGTCGGACTGACTTCGGCTCGTAGCTCTTTTTCAATCGGATCTTTTTCGGATCTTTCTCAGGAACTTCCTCTTCGATTACTGTTTGGACAGGAGGTATTGGGTCAGCAACGGGCTGTGCAATAAGCACTGCGGCACGCGGAATTCGTGGCAATACCACTAGGATTGGAGGTAGCACGTCCTCGATATGCGCTTCCGCGGGAACGGCTAATTCCGCAAGATTCGGAGTGTCCACGGTTTCGTGTCCCCCCGGGGGCGACATATGAATCCGGTGCCGGCGATCACTGGATCTGAACTTTACTGGAGCCATAGTAGTGCGGGGGAACTGACAAAGTGCAAGTTTATGGCCACAGTCCGCCAGCCACGCCCCGTATTTCAACGAGTTACAACGCCCTCGATGCGCCTGGGCCCGCACAGCGCCAACCGGGACGCAAAAATCCTGCTCAAAGGTAGTAACGAAGGGAAAAACATTCTACACCGCCAGGAGGCGGGTTATTAGACTTGGGTCACGGCCAGCGAATAGGCCGACGGGGTAGTAGCTCATTTTGAACAAATTCCTACCACGACATCATCCTAAGGAACTTAGTCCCGAAAAACCTCACTCGGATGAGCCACGAATCCCCGTGGTTTAGCGTCCCTATTCCTCAATCATCGAATTAGGAAGCGCCAGCTGATCCTGAGCTGCGGAAAAATCAATGGACGACATATCGTCTTCGGGTCCCTGCTCTGGCTTCTCTTGTTTCCGTTGAACCCTCTTTTCGGCTTTCTCGCGCTGCTTTTCCTGACGTGAGCGCTCTTTCAGACGTTTATTGAAACTTGAGCGACTTCTACCAGCCATAAAAACCTCCTGAGGGAACAATTTTGTCTTAGCTTGGCCTTTCCAATGAACACAGAAATCTATACGCTACCAGCGCGGCTCGCGTGGCTGACGCGCGTGACCCTGATAGTCGTCGCGGCCACCGCCGCCACCTGAGCGTCCACCGCCCCCGGAACGTCCACCACCACCACCGCCTGGACGCCCGCCACCGCCGCCCCGCGGAGGACCGCCACTGCTGCGTTCCGTCTTCGGGCGTGCTTCGTTAATATTCAGTGCGCGCCCGCCGAGTTCCTTGCCATTCAGTGCGGCGATTGCTTTTTCGGCTTCAGAAGAATCCGCCATCTCTACGAAAGCAAACCCTCTGGAACGGCCAGTCTCGCGGTCGGTTACAACGCTAACCTGATCTATCTTTCCATGAGGCTCAAAAAGTGTCCGCAGCTCTGCTTCGGTTGTGCTGTGGGGGATGTTGCCAACGAAAAGCTTCTTCATGTTATTCCTCTTTTTTTTCTTACACTATCGTGCAGAGCTCTTGCGGTCCATGAATGGATCCGTTCATTTCGCAGGCGCAGCTTTGATCTTCTTATCGTTGATTTTCTCGCCTGCGATTTTCTCGCCCGCGATTTTCTCGCCCGCGATTTTCTTATCGCCCGCCGCTACGGAAATTTTCTTTCCGGCGGCTTCCAGCAACTCCCGCGTGCGTATCCGGCGTTGAATATTCTGTTTTCGCTCCCGATGAAAGCGCGATTTGTCTCCGTTAATTTGCGACATTCTTTCCTGTCTGGTTACACTTCGACCAAGTTGCGCTGGCCCGATCAAGCGCGCAGCCTCTTTAATAAGACGAGTTTCCGGCCGCAGACCGCGATCACGGACAATGTCCCGGTAGCTGAGGCTCTATGGATTATACCCGCTTGTCGGCACATTGAGAAATCGTGCATGGACGGGAGCGAGGGGCTTGGCCTTCTAGCCGCTATAGCGCCCGACAGGAAACAATGGAGCGGACGGACCGAGCTATCGTATGATTCGCGGTGCAAACAAGTGGGTGCGGATTAACAAAATGACGCAAGAATCCCGCAGGGTGCTTCGCACAGACAATTTCTTCCTTGTCCTGCTGTCATTGCTTTTTCTTGTGCTGCACGTCGCGACCAGCGGCCATTATGGATTCCATCGCGATGAACTTGCCACTCTCGACGATGCACGCCACCTCGAGTGGGGATTCGTTGCGTATCCGCCGATAACGCCCTTCGTGGGCCGCATCGGTCTTTCGCTCTTCGGTATCTCGCTGATCGGAATTCGGCTTTTGCCCAACATCGCGCTGACTGTCGCGGTACTCGTCTCCGGCCTCATGGCGCGCGAACTCGGGGGTAATCGTCGCGCTCAGATTCTCGCCGCACTCGCTGTTGCCGTGGTGCCAATCGTTGTAATTGAAACCAGCGTTCTGCAATATGTTTCGTTCGATTATCTCTGGGGCGTTCTGCTCAGTTATTTCCTGATCCGGCTTATCAACTCAGAGAATCTTCGCTGGTGGATCGCCATCGGCGCCGTCATCGGTGCCGGAATGATGACGAAATACACCATGGCATTTTTCGCCGTCAGCCTGGTTGGCGCCCTCGTGCTCACTCCCATTCGCCGTCACTTGCTGAGCCCGTGGCTATGGATCGGCGTTGCAGTTTCGCTTCTGATCTTCCTGCCAAATTTTATCTGGCAATGGCAACATGGCTTTATTTCGCTCGAATTTCTCCGCCAGATTCATGCCCGCGATATTCGCTGGGGCCGCACGAAAGGCTTCCTGCCTGAACAGTTATGGGTCTGCACCAACTTGCTGCTTTTGCCCCTCCCCTTTATGGGACTGTGGTTTTACTTTCGTGAGCGAAAGTATCGCCTGCTCGACTGGATGTTCGTCATAACCTTCGCATTATTCCTGATCGCGAAAGCCCGCTCCTACTACCTTGGCCCCATGTACCCAATGCTGATCGCCGCAGGTTGCGTGGTGTGGGAGAACTGGGCTCGCGTAAAAGCATCCGCCCCGGCTTTCCAGCGGGAGGAAGCCATGCAACCATCAAGACTCGAACCGAATTCTCACCAGCAATTCAGATCAGAACGTGGATGCTGGCTGCGATCGCCATAATCACTTCATTCGCCCTCTTAACGCCCAATCGCTCCGATCAATTCCCGCATATGGAAGATTACGAGCAAGGTCCAGGAAAACTTCGTCGAGGAAATAGGATGGCCGGACCTGGTTCAAACCGTCGCCAGCGTTTACGAATCCTTGCCGCCCGATCAGCGTCCGCAAACCGGAATCATCGTCGGAAATTATGGCGAGGCTGGCGCCATCAATCTATACGGCCCGAAATACAATCTTCCACCGGCCATCAGTGGAACCAATTCGGCGTGGTACAGAAGCTATCCTCAAAGCCAGCCCCAAACCTTGATAGCTGTAGGGATGGACAGCCGGTACTTAGCGAAGCATTTCGAACATTGCGATCTCGTCGCTCACAACACGAATCCCTATGGCGTGATCAATGAAGAAAGCCGCGACCACCCAAACATCTATTTATGTCGTCATTTGCTTCAGCCGTGGCCCGAGTTTTGGAAGCGCTTTCAGTGGTTCGGGTGAGTAGGATGGTTTGGATTGAAAAAACTTCAACGGCTTGTGGCGTCTTGACGAGGGCGCGAGCCTATAACCCAAGCCACGCCGTGGATGAGGGCCCGACCTCATCCACGAATCGCGGCGCATCCACCCAGCTAGGAGGCATCCGGTGAATGTAAAACTCGGAAGCTGTTGCCGCCTCGCGACCAGACCAGCAACAGAGCGTCTTGTCCCTGCGGAACTGCTGACAACGCGCGTTGCACATCCGCCGCACTTTTTACTTCATGGCGGTTAACACCTTCCACTACATCTCCAGGCTGCAATCCCGCATTGTCCGCGGGACTGCCCGGCACGACGCGCTCAATGACCGCGCCCTGCACGTTGCTGGGAGCTTGCACTTCTTGACGGCTTTCGGGAGTCACATCCGCAAGCCCTAATCCCCAACGAGCCTTGCCATGTTGACCACCTCTTCCGTTTTCCGCGACATCATGTTTTCCCATTTCTTCGAGCGTGACCGGAATCGTGACATCTTTGCCATCGCGAAGCACGACTAATTTAAGAGTGGTGCCAGGACGCTTCTGGCTAACTTCCACTTGCAATTCGCCCGCGTCGCTCACTTTTTGTCCGTCAATTCGAGAGATTACATCTCCAACTTTTAAGCCGGCTTTCGCGCCCGGTGAATCCGGCTCGACTTGCGTAACGACAGCTCCGCGGTTGTCCTTCACTTCGAAAAATTTGGAGTTGTCAGGAGTAATATCGCTGATCCCAATTCCAATGTAGCCATGTGTCACCTTGCCATATTTGATCAAGGCTTCGACGGTTGGCCTTACTATTTGGGTTGGAATGGCAAAGCCCATTCCTGAAAACGATCCTGAAGGCGAAACCAGGAACGTGTTGATTCCCACGACTTCACCGCGAGCATCCACCAGCGGACCTCCCGAGTTGCCAGGATTGATCGCGGCGTCGGTTTGAATGAATTCACCCGGCTTGCGCGCGTCATCAGAGTATGGATTCGGACGATTCAGTGCGCTCACAATCCCGCGCGTGACCGTGAACCGGAATCCAAATGGATTGCCGAAAGCCAGAACCGTTTCTCCGGGACGCAACTCCGTGGAATTTCCCCACGGTACGCTCGGCAGATCATTGGCATTGATTTTGATCACAGCCAGATCCGTCAGAGGATCAGTCCCAATTAGCTTCGCCGGCAAAATTCTTCGGTCACCCATCGTGACTCGAATGTCCATCGAGCCATCCACCACGTGGTTGTTGGTAACAATGTATCCATCGGGCGAGATAATGACGCCGGTGCCAATGCCATGTTCGATTCGTTGCTGTGGTTGTGTTTGCATGTGCTGACCGAAGAAAGGTCCGAAGAATTGCTGGATGCCATCAGGTAGTTCCCCCTGGTCCGCCACATCCTGCTTTGATTTTGAAGTCACTGCGACATTTACGATCGCCGGCGTGACTCGAGCTGCCACGGTCTCCATCGCGCGGTCAAGTGCGAGCAATGGAGCGACGCTATTGTCATCTAGCGCAGCGGCTGCCGGTGCCGGTGCTGCGGCTTTTGCCATCGTTGGCTTTAAAGTTTCGAACCCAGCCAACGACACGACAGCAGCAAGCGCCAGCACCGGAACTATGAACCGACGCTCGAAACTTTTCGTTTTTGCTTTGGTATTTGCGCCTGTGATGTCCATTGGGGTGTTTTCGTTTAAGCTACTCATTTTTTCATTCTCCTTATTCAATAACTAATTATTTAGTTTCTAGACCTAAACCCTTGCGAATGTCGTTGCACATGTCCCTCTTAAACCTTCTTTGCCGGAAGATTGTTTTCGTGCGATGTGACCGGTTTGAAAACCGTCAACTGCCAAATGTGAACCGTCCAAAATTCTGGGGACTGACCGTCTCGCTGAAATCGCGTTACAACAAGCAAGGTTCGCGTAACCAGAGCTTGGCGCTGGCCGGCTGTGTTCTTGTTTTGAAATGGAGGCTCATAGCTGTCGTTCCCGTGGAACTTAGCTTCGACGACGTTGTTACTAGGAGGATTCTGATTCGCGCTTCTTGCGAAACTATGTTTCGTCGTGAACGACGCCGTATGAACTTCACGGCGAGGTAAAGGAACATTGGCTGTCGCAATCTGCATTAAATTCGACGCTTTAGTCGGACCGCCAGAATTCGCGGCAGTCAACGCAACCGGCGCCGCATCCTTAAAAGTTACAAGATTCGGCCCAATTGGGAGAACAACAAAACTTAGCAGGAAAGATGCGGCCACGAGGAACGACGCTGGTTTCCAGGAGCGCGTTGTGCCTTTGCGATTCCCGTCCAGAATCTGTGCGATTCGGGCTGACGTTTGCCGCATACGGCTCACCGCGGCCTGAGCCAGAGAGAATCCCCTTCGCATGAAACTTCTCTCTGCAACCGAGAGAAGAGACTCAGCGTATCCTCGGGGATTCCCGGTGTGCGCCAGCACAATGTCATCGCACGCCATTTCCCTTTCCAGCGAAATCCGTTTCTCGATCCACCAGATCGCAGGATGGAAAAACAAAACCGCCTGGATAAGTTTCTGTAAAAGATTGGTCCAGTCATCCCATCGCCTGACGTGAGCCAATTCGTGCAATAGCACTGGCCGGAGTTCGGACGCAGACAAATCATTCAATGCCCATCTGGGCAATATCACCAGCGGCTTGAAGAACCCAATCGCGGTGGGAACGTTCAATTCATCCGAGATACAAAGATCAACGCCTCTCTCGCAACCTAACTCGCCAAGTGTCTTCTGGAGAATTGGATCCAGGCCCGCGAAATTTACATGTCTGCCATTCCTGCGCAGTCGGCGCAATCTCACCAGCCCGGTAGTAACTCGAAGCAGTGCAACGGCGGCAAAAATAATCCACACCGAAAAAATAACCACGGCCCATGAACTCGAAACCGTTATAAGAGAACCGGTCGGTCCGGCGTTCAACCAAGAAGAAGAAGTGAACCTCTGTCGCATACCCTCGACTAGAGGCAGAAATGGGATGGTGATTAATGCACTATACAAAACCGCAAACCTGGCGCCGGAACTATGGCCCCCCCACACTCGCAATGCTGCCCAGGTAAAGAATGCAATTGGGATTCCCCCCGCAATGCAAACCAAAATTCCAGCCACCAATGTTTCCGAAATCCCCTCAAGGTGCATGAGTGAGATCATGACCGATCCCCATCGCGCAGGAGTTCGCGCAGGCGCTTCAACTCCTCAGCGTCAATATCTTTATCTTCCAAAATGTTTAGAACCAGGAGTTCATGCGAATCTTTAAAGAAACGGCTCATTAAATGCCGCACTTCGGAGCGGGTCGCATCGTGCCTCTCGACTACTGGCATGTAAACATGCGCACGCCCTTCCTTGACATGACCGACGTATCCTTTCTTCTCAAGGATACGAATCGTAGTGAGGACCGAGTTGTAAGCCAGCGGTCGCTTTTCTGGAAGCGATGCAACGACTTCCTGTACCGTAGCCTTCCCTTTCTGCCACAGCACATCCATCAGTCGCAATTCAGCTTCAGTAAGCGTTGCTGATTTTCTTGGAGGCACCCTGCATCTCCCGCGTTCAGTTAGTTAGACGCACAAAGTTGCCAAAAGTAACTAATTAATTAGTAATAAAAGACCAGTTGCCATATAAGTTGCTGATTGTAAAAAAGTTAATTTAGCTGGAAGACGGCAGCAAATGATCGCTGCCTTTGACTCGATCCAAGAAAGCGTGCTGGCGTACGAGGCGCTCGTGCATGGTCGAAACTTCCTTTAGCGAAAGCCTGAGGCCCGGGAAGGCGATCTTAATCCACAGCAAACACAGTACGAGGACTGACAATAGCCTCAACTGGGCCGCCGCGGTCACCAACTCCCGTGTCTGCGGTGACCGCGAGACCCCGGCTGCGGAACCAAGATCTTTCCCCAACCTGATCAGCAGAGCCGCATTCCGGCTGGCACAGGTCACGTATTCGATAGCGGCCCTCATGCGCAATCTCTGGATGTACCTGAAGCTTGATGCCGGCAGATTCTCTCTAAGATAGTTCTCTTCCCCGGGATCAATCAGGTTGTTAAACGCCAATACATCGAGCGGCTCGATCAGCGCCTTGGACCTTGCTTCACCAAGTCCGACCGTCGAGCCCATGGCAACGCGATAGAGCGCCACTCCCAGCAAAGCGGCCAGCAGAGTAACTGCGATAATAACGACTAGATTCATCTGCGTAATAGTTGTAGCAAGGCTCTGTTCCATGTCTGCACATCCCATTGGCCTGGCTCCTGGCGAGTCGGACCTGTGTCTTCCGGAACGAAGTAGAACGCCCGCACCCAACAGAGCGCGGCCAAGGCATAAGCTGCGTTGGAAAATAGAGAAAGGCTTTGCTGGCTCGCCATGCCCAACTCGAACCTCACGGTGTAAGCGATCAGATCCACGCCGCTGAACAATCCAAACCCCAACGCAATCCACAAGCTCTGCCACTTCCATTCCAATGCCAGAAGTGAAGAGGTAATTGCGAGAAGAAGCAGCAAACCCGTCTGCACAATTTCGACACTACGTTCCATGGCGAACATTTGACCTAAATATTTGTATGAATCCGCTCCTGTGCTATAGGCTGCCACGAGGATTGCGGAAAACAGAAAGAAAACGCTGGCCCATCGCAGGATCGAAGGCCCAATTTGACGGATTCCCTCATAGGAACGAAACACGTCTGAAGACAATTCGCACACCACTCCAATTTGAAGAATTGCTTCAATAGCCTGAAAACCGGCGTAGGCGTGAAAATAATTAGTCGCGAGATGCAGCTGATAGCAATAGAAGAGGACTGCGAACCGGACTAACTGCTCCAGGATGTAAACGAAGAATAGCGGATAGTCGTGGTAATTCTTACGCTGCCACATCCGATAGCCGATGGCCGCTTGTAGTGAAGCACAAAAGAGCCAAAGCGCATATACCGCAAAATTCGACATTAGAACCCGCTAATCTTGAGAAGGTAGCACGATATGGCCCATATTGGGTCATATTAATTATCGTCCATTCCCATTTTGGCAGGTTTCGTGACAAGGGCATGATCTGCTCTCTCCACTTTTCACGGAAACAGTCGGGATCACCCGTATCCGGCGTGTTTTGTTGGGCTTGGGGAAACGAAAAAAGGGGATTCCGATTCGAAGCTAGAATCATTCCTTGGCCCGCGCTTTCAATATAGCCACCGATCGCTTTTCATCTATCAGATGCCGGCGCCCGTCCTCGCTGGCGGTGGCGCCATTCCTGATGAGTTCGATCACCTGCGCGGGCGTGAGCGAAGGATCAAGCGCAAAAAGTTTTGCCGCCAGGTTTACCACGTTCGGAGAAGCCATGGATGTGCCGGAAAGTTTCAGTCGTGCTCCTCCGGGAACAAAGCTCTCAACGTTGTACCCGTCGGCATCTACAACTACCGTGTCGCCGTAGCTGGTAAAGGAAGTTTCATCTCCCGCCTGATTCACCGCGCCAACCGCAATCAGGTTTGCCAAATGCAGCGATGCGGGGACATCTTCCGTGAAACCCGCATTACTGTCACTGTTGCCCGCCGCGGTAATAAATAAAGTGTCCGGCGCGCTCTGGATCGCAGTCTTGATCGCCTCGCGCCAGATGGAATAAAGTTCGGCAGCACGCTTCTTACGTTCAGCCGGATCGGCGCCGCCTCCAGTCTTCGAGATCCATGTTTCAAATTCCTGCGGCTCATCTCCCCAGCTCATATTGACGACGCGGACTTTGCGCGTGCGAAAGTAATCGGACATCTGTTGGAAGTCCGCGCCAAGATAGCGAGCCCATTCGTCGGTAGGGGGAAAGGGAAGGTCCGGCAATTGATCGTTGAAGCGGGCGACCACCAGACGCGCTGCCGCATTGCCGCGCACCGCGATTCCCGCACAGTGCGTGCCGTGAAGATAGAATCCAAGAACCTTGTTCAACTCGAATAGTTGGTGCATTTGATCGGGAGAAAGCGTGCTGAACTTTTTCTGTACTTCGTCCGCTTCGGGAGATTCGACTCCATTCTCCAAATCCAGAAAGCCTTTTATCTGGTCGCGGAACGCAGGATATGCCTTCTGCTGTTCGGGCGTAAGCGGATAAAGCCATGCCTTAGAAGGCTCTCCCCGGTCATCAAAAGCGAGCCCGTGAGTGCCACTGGCTGTCGGGTTTGGGTCAGTGAACAGTTGATCGGGAAAAAGCGAAACATCAATACCGGAGTCCCAAATTGCGACCAGCACTGGCGACAGCTTCTGATCTTTTGTGAGAGTGACCTCCCGCGCTGCCCAGATATCAGGTTTCACCACGTTATGAGCGGCAATGTACTGCTTTAGAACGTCACCGCGCTCGCTGTCCAGCGGAATAGCGAATTTCAGATCAGCCCGCACCGACACCAGTTCCCACGCTTCCAGGTTGTCGAGCGCTCCGGACTTCTTGACTGCCGGATCAAGTTCCGTCTCGACCTCGCCGATAGCAACCGATTTTGTATAGATTCGGCTACTTCGGTATGAACTCTTAACGGAATCCTGAACAACATCCCACGGCAGCGAATCAATCGCGTCGCGGTAATGCTCACTGAAAGCGTGGTCAAATGCTGGGCCGTTCGTCGTTTTAGTATCAATGGCAGCTTGCAGCGCCGCGCGAGTAAAGAGTCCCGTAGTCAACTTTGCTGATGGCTTCTCTTCCAAAGCGCGCAAGGCTTCAACGGTTTTCAGCGCGTCCTCATTTTCGCCGCCGAGTTCCTGCAAATCCAGCTTGGCTCCAAGAAGCGTGCGCATCGTTGACTTATCGTCAATCTCATAATCGCGAAAGATGGTGTCCAGGTCGGCACGGACTTTCATCGCAAACGCATTGAAAGCGGCGTCATCAGCCTGAACCAATTGCGACGCGGACCCCGTAACGGGATAACTGAAGCGAGGCAGATCAGCCTGGCTCGTAACTTTTTTCTTCGCGGCGGACTGCCCGAACGCTACGGGCGCGATCAGCAAAAACGACCATACAACAAGATTGTTGGCTGTACGGCGATGCTTCAGCATGAAATACCTCCGGCTTGAGATAAAACACACAAGTGATGTCTCGTTCGATAGCCTCCTGCGGGGCACGGCAAACAGGTAATCTATGTTGAAACCGGCCCGGAGCGCAACCCGGATACTTTTTCCCACTCATTCGTCCGCCGTGAAGCAATGGCGAGAATGATGACCAACCCGACGAAGAACAAGCCATTGCCGACTCGATCAATTACTCCAGCCTTACCGGCCGCTGGGTTTTGAATAAAGGCATGCCATGCGTATGCCAAAGCTGCTCCGCCGGCCAGGGCCAGCCGATGTCGGCTATTCCACCCCAGCCGATGCGACCAGTGCACGATCAAAGTAATGACTAAAACGTCGAGGATCAGATACAGCGCCACCGCGAACCACCCCCACCTGTTCGGAATCAGCAAAAAAATAGATCCCGCCACGAGGGCAACACAGCCAACCAACCACGGTCCCGGCACGTATCCTGAAGCGCTCCGCGAACACTCCTCTTTTCGGCAAAAGGAAAGCTGTGACAATCGCAAGAACACAAATGATTGCAGCCGTTAAAAACTGAGCCTTTGATGCTACAAAGTGATTGCGGTCGTGTTCGATGGCATACCGTGTGGACGCTACGGCCGCAAGGACAAACAGAATGCTGACCACCGCAAGACCAACGCGACCCAACCACGGTCTGGTTGCGCGGTCCGGCACAAGTGATTCCGCCAGTCCTACCGAAGTCGAAATACTCCAAACCGTGTGCAGTGTAAGCACGAATATCGTCCACCACACTCCAATACCAAGAGCGGAAATATACGCGGGCTCCAGAAGATGAAGATTCAATCCTAAATAATTTGGATTGAACAGAGTCTGGGTCGTGAACGCCTCTTCCAGAACCGCATAAGAAAAAGCGAGAACGAAAATGCTCGGCCATCCACGTCCGCTGCGCCGCACGAATTCGCGGATCAGTAATGCGCCCCCTCCATACAACGGAGCCAGAATCACAAGCACGCCCAGCATGTTGATTGGCAGATCGCCGAGAAGGAATTCGGCAACCAGGGGAGCCAGTAAAAATAGCCCGACAGCCGGACCCAGGCGCCGGAGCGCCGGTAATGGCGGCATTTCAGGAGTTCCGTAAGTGTTCACCGGCTAAACTCCATTTCTTTCTGTATCCACCCATTTCCTCATGCGCCTCAATACTGATTGAGGCGCTTCCACCTGAAGTTCCACCACATCCCCTTTGTAGCGACGGGAAAATATCCTTGCTTTCGCCTCTAACATCGCCAACATCTTCCCTTCGTTCTGCGGAATCCGGAGAGTCACGCGACCCAGCGCATCCCCGGTCAGCATGGCGTCAATCCTTTGCAGAAGCGCGTCCAGACCAGTCCCTTTCGCAGCGGAAATATATACCGCAGATTCGTCTTCATGCAAAGATGCTCTCTCTCCCGCCGGCAGAAGATCCATTTTGTTCATCACCCGCAGCCGTGGCTTCCCTTCTGCATCGAGTTCTTTAAGCACTTTCTCCACTTGCGCATCCTGCTCGACCGAAAGTGGATTGCTGGCGTCGGAGACATGCAGGATCAGATCGGCGCGCTGAAGTTCTTCCAGAGTCGCGCGAAATGCAGACACGAGTGTATGTGGAAGATTGCGGATGAATCCTACCGTGTCTGAAAGCAGCAATTGGCGGCGTGAGGGCAATAAGATCGCACGGATGGTCGGATCCAGCGTGGCGAACATCCTCGGCGACGCCACGACCGCAGCTTGAGTCAGGGTATTGAATAAAGTGGATTTCCCCGCATTTGTGTATCCCACGAGCGCGACCATTGGAACCGCCGTAGATGCCCGCCGTTGCCGCTGCTGTGCGCGCACCTTCCGCACACTCTCCAGTTGCTGCTTCACATGACGAACCCGCCGGAAGATTTTTCTGCGATCGGTTTCGAGCTGAGTTTCTCCGGGACCTCGTGTCCCAATTCCGCCCCCAAGTTGGGACATCTCGATTCCGTGACCGCTCAGTCGCGGCAGCATGTAATCCAATTGCGCAAGCTCCACTTGCAACTGCCCTTCACGAGTTCGGGCATGCCTGGCGAAAATATCGAGAATGAGTTGGGTTCGATCAATGACGCGGATGCCAACAACCTTTTCGATATTGCGCTGCTGGGAAGCGGTCAGATCATGATCGAAGAGAAGAAGATCCGCCGACACAGACGCAGCAGCGCCGGCGATTTCCTCGAGCTTCCCCTTGCCTATCAGGGTCGCCGCATCAGGACGATCCCGGCGTTGCAGAAATTCGCCCGCAATCTCAGCGCCTGCACTGGCTGCCAGGGACCGCAATTCGTTCAGCGATTCCTCAGCGGTAAACTCAGGGATCAGCGGAGCCTTGGAAGACGCCGAACCCGTACTCAATTCCCTTCCCTTGCGTCCGTTACTCATTCGCCCGTCAATTGGCGATGATTTTCCCTGGGCCGTCCGCTTGCGATAGTCCAGGCCGACAAGAAACGCACGTTCCCCTCGACTCGCATTTGTTGACTGCCCTGGTTGGGACGTCTTGCGTGACCGATTGGATTGTGGCCCGGGCAAGGGGAGAATGCCCTACGCTTCGTTCGCCGGGGCAGGGGCAGATGTCCCAGACGGCGATCCCGCCCCTAATTCGCTTCCCGCCGCCAGCGCTTTATCACCGTGAGTGTGAGCTGTACGGCCCATTGCCACCGTGGAAATGGCATGCTTGAAGATAAGCTGCTCCTGATTGTTCGTGTCCAGCACAACGGAGTATTTATCGAACGATCGAATGCGTCCTGTGAGCTTGACGCCGCTCAAAAGATAAATCGTAATGTTCGATCTTTCCTTGCGAGCCGTATTAAGAAATGAATCTTGTATGTTCTGCGCCGGCTTATTCTCCATCGCCGATCTCCTTGGCTTCTAATCGAGAAGCCTCTGCAAAGCAAATTCTCAAATTCCCATGCTCGGCCCGGTTATCTCAGATGCAATTTGCATAGTCCATGGTGCGCAAGAAGGCCGCATAAAATAGATGCGCCAAGTCAACATTCGTACAATACGGGCTACCCGGTTATTTTTCAACTGCACTGTTGACCCGATTGCGCAGAAAGCATAAATTGCCAGTTTTGATCAGAGGACTCATGACAACTCCCGGACTTTCAGCAGTTGCTTTCGCGCCCCTGATGTCCCTGCCAAGGGACTTCACCACCAACCTCCTGATGTTATTCCGTTGGGTTCACCTCGTTGCCGCAATCACATGGGTGGGATTGCTCTATTTTTTCAACCTGGTGAACGTGCCGTTCATGAAGGAGATTGACTCAACTATGAAAGCGAAGGTGATCCCAAGGCTCATGCCCCGCGCTTTATGGTGGTTCCGATGGTCTTCCGTGGTCACCGTTGTTGCCGGCATTGCATATTGGGGAAACATCGTGGGAACGGATGCCCGCAATGCCGGGGATCACGGCGGCGTAGCGATGGCCAGCTTCTTCATTATCTGGACAATAACTTGGGCGGTTCTGTATGCGCTTGCTGATTCCTGGGAGGGGCCTGTTGAATAAAGGGTCCGGTACTGGCTTGCTTGGTTAGCGTTATCGTGATCGCTGCTGCATGGCTGTTCCTAAGCCTCAACGATCACGGTTGGGAGAGCAATCGCCTGCTGGCAATAGGAATTGGCGGAGGGTTGGGCTGGGTGATGATGCTGAACGTCTGGGGCGTAATCTGGCGAATTCAGAAGCGGCTCATTCAATGGACGGCGGCAAATGCAGCCAACGGAACGGCAATACCTGAGAAAGCGACTCGCATGGCCCGGATGGCCTTCCTGACTTCCAGGATCAGCGCATTCCTGACGATCCCGCTCTTGTTTTTGATGGGAGCGGCAAGCCACTACCCCATGTTCGGACGATAGAAAGCTCGGGACGGAAAAGCTTCTGGAGAGCAAAAAATCAAGGGAGGCTCGACTGAGCCTCCCTTTTGATTGCTTGCAAATCGCTGCTAGAACGTTATCTTGGCGACTAGCCCGATGGTGCGTGCGTTGCTCGCGAACACCGACTTCGGGTTGTTGAAGTTAAGGATTGCCGGGCGTCAGATAGTTCAGATATCCGCCGCTCGTGGTATTGAAACCGCCCACATCGTTTACTCCCAAGCCCAAGCCAGGATTGCTGCCCGGAATAAGCTGTGGGTGGTTCAGGATGTTGGCAAACTGCGCGCCCAGGCGGAATTTGACCCGTTCTGTGATGTTCAAATCTTTGTAGACGGCGAGGTCAACGTCATTGGTCGGATTTGTGGCTAGGGTATTTCGCCCAGCGGTCGCCAAGGCACCAGCTCCGGCCTTGATGTATTCGGCCGACGGGTTCTTCGCCAAGTAGGCTACAACCTGACCAGCGGTGTTAGTCAAGGTGGTGATGCCGCTTCCGGTACCGTGCCACGCCCGCCGGATTGAATACAGCGCGATCACCCGCGCTATCACCATTCAGGTTCGCATCGGTGGCCGATTGCACATCAGCCCATTCCGGTGATTCGTAAGTGTAAATCGGGCTGAATCCCCAGTTTCCTACCACGTTCTTCATGAGCCAATTGCCGCTCTTGAAATACGGCAGATCATACACAGCCGCAACCGTAAAGCGATGAGTCCTGGATAGCGGAGAGACGGACCTCTCCGCGGCAAAGTTCCCGAAGTCTTGGGGACGTCGTGGGGTCAAGCTGGTCGAAAAGAAGTCCGCAGTATCGTTGTCAATGGTGCGGCTGTAAGTATAAGCGGCTTGGAATGCCAAGCCACCACTGAAGCGCTTTCTCAGCTGTGTTTCTAGTCCGTTGTAATTTGAACTGCCCAATGGCAGGTCAGCCGTGATGCTGCTTCCGAAAGTGCAGGAGTTGTTGAAATTGGGATCGTCGCACGGCAAATTGCGGAATGCTGGAACGATTTTGCCGGGCGCTTTTAAGGATGTAAGGGTATTTGGCAGAGCATCCAAAGTCGCCTGCGATGGAGCCTGGAGATAAGTTGGCAAAAACGCGGAAGGCGAAACCAGGGCTTGCCTGTTGATGCGACTCTGAGCGTCTAAGTGCACGCCGCGGTCGCCGACATAGTTGATTTCCCAGTGAAATCCTTACCAAACGAATGTTGGACTCCCAGGTTCCAATTGATCGAGTAAGGCCACTTCGTATGCGGAGGTATCCAGGCCGAGGTGGAGTGCGATTGCATCAACGCAATTGCCGGTAGGGTTAGCTGCCAGGAAGGCAGCGGTGCAGTTCGGGGTTACACCGGATCCTCCACCATTCAATCCGCCGCCACCTAGGAAATTGGCCGTGCCGGTATTCAAATCTGGCACGTCATTGGTCGCACCCACTTGTGGGGGTACCGCCAGGATGCCAATGTTGTCGTAAAGAACGTCGTAGGCCAGTCCGAAACCGCCGCGGATCGAAGTGTTGCCGCTCTCACCCGGTGAATATGCAAATCCCAGGCGCGGAGCGAAATTCTTCTTGGGCGAGTCAACTTTGCTGAATACTAGAGGCTCGTTGACTCCGGAGACGATTGACTCGGTTGGCTGGATACTGCGTTAAGAGCTTGCCGTCTGTTCGCCAGTTGGCACGCTGTTGTATTCCCATCGCACGCCGAGATTCAGCGTGAGGTGTGTATCTACACGCCAACTGTCATTCCCGTAAAAGTAGATCCCTTTTTGGTCGCCGGAATAAATGCTGGCGCCTTGACTGCGTTCACCGATAATATCGGGAGAGAAATCTTCCAGGAACATCTGAGCGGTGTTGTACTCGTAGTCGCCTCGTTGCCGCTGGGTGAACTGCTGCGGAGAGATGTACCAACGATACTCAGCGCCGAACTTCAGAGTGTGAGCTCCTTTGGTCCAGGTAACGTTGTCAACTCCGTTGTAGAAATTTTGGATTGTGAATTGCGGGGCGTTCGGATCAGGGCCAATATTAACGCCGCCCAGATCATTCAGAAGAACGTTGGGGAAAGCATCCAACCCCGGATACTTGAAGTTTCCGGCCGGAGTCGTATTCGCGTAGCGATTGAAACCCACGCGGAACTCGTTTAACACCGAAGGCGTGAAAGTGTGATATTCGCCAAGGGTGAACAGGTAAAAGCGAAATGGCTGGTCCAGATAGAAAGCGGGTAGGCTTGCAAGCGTATCGAGGGTATCCAACTTATTAAAAACATAGCGTCCGCGGATTTGATCCTTCTCGGACATGTTGTAATCCACGCTTTGAACGAAGTTTTCGTAGTTGGAAAATGCCGGCGCAGAGAACGTAATCGGACCGACCTCAACCTGCCCGTGGAGGACACCATTACTATCCACAAACTGAGGACAGCTGCCATTAGACGGCGCGTTAAACGTCCCAATCTGGCCAGGCTCACCCGAACGCTGGGATTTGTCGTACTCAATGCAGCCACTCGCAGCTGTAGCTACCGGCATATATTGCTTAAAAATCGCAAAGTTATTCGCGCTCAGACCCGGATCGGTCTGAATCGCAGCGTAACCAGCGGCCGTAGGACTTAACACTTCGAGTCCGCTGGTGCCTGTGGTGCCCAACCGGTTGCCGCTCGAAATTCGTAAAGAAAAACAACTTGTTCTTCACGATTGGGCCACCCAACGTTCCACCGTAGCGGTTGCTGTCAAATCGGGGATTCTCCGTAATTCCTTGCAGCACGTAAAAATTGTCCACTGCATTCAGGTTGCGGTTCCTGAAATATTCGTAAACTGAGCCGTGGAAGCCGTTGGTGCCGCTCTTAATCGTAGTATTGAACTGGCCGCCGGAGGAGTGCCCGAATTCAGCGTTGAACTGGTTCTCTAGCAGCGTGAAGTTCTCGACTGCGTCGTTCGGAACGGTAATCAGAGCTCCCGTAACCGACTTATTGTTGTTGTCCACGCCTTCTACCGTGAAGTTGTTATCGCGAGGACGCTGTCCGCCTACCGAAGGCCCCATTCCCATACCCATCGCGCTTGAGTTCGTGACTCCGGGGCTTAACAGGGAGAGGTTAAGGACGCCAGATCCAGTTCCGCCAGTTGCGCCAATTCCCAGGTCCTGAGCGAAACTGGAATCATAGGTGCTTTGCAATTGCGCAGACGACGTGTCCACCGGCGGTGCAACGCCGGAAACCTCCACGGTGGTCGCGCTGCTGCCGACCTCCAACTTCACGTTCGCGGTGCCGATCTTATTGAGTTCCACCGGGATGTCAGTCAGAGTGGTGGTCTTAAAGTTCGGCGAGCTCGCCGTAATGTTATAGGTGCCAACCGGCAAATCGTTGAACCGATAGTCTCCCAGCGTCTTGGTCGTGGCAGTTTGGGTTTGGCCGGTCGCGACGTTTACAACCGTGACTTCGGCGCCATTTACAGCGGCGCCCGAGGGATCAAACACCGTCCCCGTCAAACTACCGTCAATGGTTTGGGCAAATGTCGGAATTGCCAACAGTGCGAAAACGGCAAAAGTTGCCAGCACGATCGCGAAACGCTTAAGGATTGAAACTGTATTCATCACTATTTCTCCTAGGGGAACTCAAATTGCGAAATCCACAACACCGAGACACAACTGTCGAGAACATACTGTAGAAAGCAAGTGCCCTTCCAAAGCCGAAACTCAGTATTGTCCTTTAGATGGTTGGACTTAACGGCAACCTATAGATGGCGGCTATTATTATCAATATGGCAACGGCTGATAATCTATGAAATCACGTATTCCGCCGTCAAGATTCGCACGCCGGCAACAGGTAACATACAAAGATGGCAATGCGGAACTAATTATCCGGCTTTTCAGGCACGAAAGATGCCTGATTGTAAAAATCTACTTATGACGCCCACTTCTTCTTGCAGCCGGAGCTTCTCTCTCTTCTCCTGGGCTCAGAACTCGACGCACAATCGGCGTGTTCAATTTGTACTTCCGTTCAACTACATTCCCGGCGTCGTCCTTCACCCGCAGCACAAACACAGGTAGCATGCCTTCCTTCTCGAAATTTTCCTGTGAAACCTTCACTGGCAGCACGCCATTTAATTTGTGCTCGCGATATGCAGTCTCATACCGATGCCGTCTCACGTTCCATGTGAAAACGCGAATCTGGTTGTAGTCGAACGGCAGGCCATCTTTTGGTTCGGTAAAAAGGACAAGATACTGCGGCACTTTCTTGTCTCCATCAGAAATCTGGTCCAACACGAAAAACGCGACCATTCGTTGCCCTTCGGAGTATTGAGCAATCTCAAGCGGCACGTCGAGGTCAACCATTCGTGCCAGCAACCAACCGGTTCTTCCCTGCTGATCGCGAATCAGCCACCAGTCTTCCATAGGGACGGCGGCTTCTTTTCCCTGGCTCGCTGCTTTCGCGGAAACGACGGCAGCCTCTTTCTCCACGGTCGCACGCTTCAGCATTAGAATCTTCGATCCCGCATTTAACTGATAAAGATGCTCCGTCTCGCGTCCCGGAGTAACGTGGAGATTCGTATCATTGCGGGTTGTGCCCGTAGCCTCAATCGGGTCATCCTTTTCCTGCTGAGCAAGTTTCTGGAAGCCTTGATACACCTGCTCTGACGTTAGAAACCGCTGCTCAATCCATCCTTCTTCTCCGCCTGGAGCGCGAACCTTCACGAAGCGCCGATCGCGGTCCAGCACTTCCAGGCGTTCCCCGTTTTTCACTACTCCCGTCTTATTGAATACTGCGGAGATGCGGTCCCGCAACATCGCTTGCGGAACCGAGACATAAGCGATCTCGAGGACCCGTCCCCGGCCGCGATTACATGCTGTCGAGCCAAGGCAGACGACTAATAGCGACAGGAACATCCAAATTGAAAATGAGTGGACAGCAGGTTTCACAGGGTAAACACAATATATCGCAACGACGGCGTTTTTGCGGGTCCGCTCTCAACCAATGAACATGATTCCAAAACAGCGACATTCAAATCGGGTCTATATAAGCCGTGCACGCGTACGAGCCGAAATCCGCCCACGCCAACTTTTACCTTCAGGATTCCCCGGTTAGGGTTTTTCTTGACTTCGGGCGTGCCGTGAAATAGCTTGTCCATCTCATTGCAGGCAGCGCTGACAACAACTTGCTGCCCGGTTCAGATCCTCAGCTTCCCCTGTCGGTACCATCCGGCCAAGTCGCCTGCCAGGCTTGGAATATTTCATTCAGGGGAGAGTTGTGTCCATGAACGAACCTGCCGTAAATGTCTCATTTTCGCGAGACATCCTGCCTTTATTTAGACCCACAGACATTGAGCACATGAGTGCCTTTGGAGTTTTCCTGCACAAGTACGAATGGATGTCCCAACCTTCAAACGCCCGCAACGTACTTCGCCACCTGGCAGGCGAAGCCCAGCCCCAGATGCCATTAGGAGGCCCGTTCTGGAGTGATGAGCAGTTGGATCTCTTGAAGAGATGGATTGAGGAGGGATACCAACCGTAGGTGAAGAGACGGGCGACCTCGCCCGTCCAATTGGAGATTAGTCTACCGTCAGCGTCGCCTGGCCCGTGATGACGCCAGATGTGGCGCTGATCGTTGTTACCTGATTCGGCGGAATCCCGGTAGTCACGGCCGTGAACAAGCCTGAACTGTTGATTGTCCCTGCGCTCGCATTCGACGTAGCCCATGTCACGCTGGACGTAATGTCTTGGGTTGTCCCGCCCGCGAGGGTCGCAACAGCCTTATATTGCTGAGTACTTCCCTCGGTGATTGTGGAGCTTGTTGGTGTTACCGCGATCGAAGTTATATTTGCCAGCGCAATCGTGATGGTGGTCGAACCGCTCACCGTTCCCGACGCAGCAGTAATTGTCGCCGTCCCCGGGGAAGCCCCAGTCACCAAACCAGTCGTGGTGATACTGGCAATCGTGGAATCCGAAGTGGACCAAAAGGCTTTGTTCGTCAGATCCTGCGTGGTGCCGTCATTAAAAGTCCCAGTAGCCGCCATTTGCAGAGTGCTGCCTTGTTGGAACGTGGGAGTAGTCGGGCCAACAGTGAGGGTAGATAGCGTGGGATTTACGAAAAATCCCGTGCATCCGATGCCCATCGCCACCATGAGAAGCGCGATAGATCCCGCTAACAGTTGGAATTTTCGGCTTTGCTTATTCATGTTAGAAAATCAGATCGTTCGCGGACCCGAACTCGTTACACCTTCGTTCTTAATAAATTGTAGCAGAGAACATTCCGCAAATGCCCTGCGCGCGGACATGTACCAGAGTGTGCATGGGACCATGCCGATTCCCGTTCCCAATAAGAGAAGAATGTCCGAGCGAGCCACCCTTGCAGAAAAAAATCGAGCGATTTGGCTATTCTCTCAAACGCCTCCCTAGAGTTGCTTGCAACTTCTGAGTGTGTCGCAGCCCAATTTCGGTTTTGAGGAGTGGAACGCCGCTCGATGAAATAGCCGCGAAGCGGCGGCAAAATACGCCCAGGGCGAAAGCCCTGGGTTCAAAGTAGAGCGAATAGTTAGCCCGATGGGGCGGAAGAAATCCACTAATAGATCTAATTCGTTCGCTTGGCTTTTGCGATTCGCTCGTCAATCAGCTTGCGGCCGGCGAAGCCTTCACTCACGCTGTGCCAGTGCGTAATCCCTCTTCGCCAAGCTTCCAGCAAAGCAGTACGGTGCTGCCGTCGACTTCACAAGGGAAATCGAGTAGTCCGATATCGAGGTCTTTCACCTGCACGCCAATGGCATCAATTTCAGCCATGGCATCTTTTACGCGGTGAATTGTCTTCTCGCGCTCCGCCTTGCGGCGAGCCATTTGCACAACGTTCACCAACAGGCCTCCGCTGAGAAATACGCGATGCGCGAGCGCCTGGAATTCCAGGTCAACGGCTTCGATCAACTTTTTGCCATCAATGGATACGCGCAAAAGCGATTCAAGAGTAGGAAGTAAGGATTGAGCTTCTTCAAGAGTAAACGTTCGATCTGACATAAGAGGTGTGCAGTTATTCTAGCGCAAACCGTCGTTGGTCGTTCGTCTTTGGTCGTTGGCTTCAAACCCGTGGAGCGAACACTTACTTTTTTTGACGTCATCCCGAAGGCCTTCATGCCCGATGGATCTCGCGCGAACAGGCAGCAGTGCGTTTGCCTGACTTTGCCAACGACCAACGACGCACGACCAACGACGGCTTTTACGCAATCTCCAGCATCCTGTCCAGCGCCACTTTCGCCCAGAACTTCACGTCATCTTTCACCTTGATCTGATTCACGACGTTTCCTTCAACCAGATTCTCCAGCACCCAGCAGAGATGCTGCGGAGAAATCCGAAACATCGTCGTGCACAGGCATCCCGATTCATTCAGTGTGATTACTTTCTTTCCTTCCGCGGCGAATTCTTTGCCCATGCGGTTGACTAAATGAATTTCAGTGCCGACCGCGAACATCGTCCCCGAAGGAGCGTTGCGAATCATCTTCAGCAAGCCTTCTGTCGAGCCGATTCCGTCGGCCTTCTGACAAACCTCCAACCTGCATTCGGGATGCACGATCACGCGAATCCCGGGATATTTCGCGCGCACCTGATCAACGTGTTCCGGAAGAAAACGCTGATGCACCGAGCAATGTCCCTTCCACAAAATTACTTTGGCATCCTGCAATCGCTCGCGACTCAAACCCCCATTCGGCATATACGGATCCCAAACCACCATCTCATTCAGCGGAATCCCCATCGCGTAACCAGTATTGCGCCCTAGATGCTGATCCGGAAGAAAAAGAACCTTCTGAGTTTTGCCGAATCCCCACTTGAATGCCGCCCCCGCATTGGACGAAGTACAAACCACGCCCCCGCGCTCGCCGCAGAACGCCTTAATCGCGGCCGTGGAATTCATATAAGTAATAGGAGTCACACCTTCACCAAGCTCAGTCGTCACGCCCGCAGCCACCAGATGCTCCCAGCAGTCTTCCACCTGCGTGATTTCGGCCATATCCGCCATCGAGCATCCCGCATTGAGATCAGGCAGAATCGTCACCTGGCCGGGATGGCTGAGAATGTCGGCGCTCTCCGCCATAAAATGCACGCCGCAGAAGACGATGTACTTCCCTCCTGCCTGCGCCGCCTGTTGCGCGAGCTTGTATGAGTCGCCGCGAAAATCGGCGAAGCGAATGACTTCATCGCGCTGATAGTGGTGGCCGAGAATGACACACTCGCGTCCTAGAACCTTGCGAGCCTCGGCAATGCGATCGTCCATGGTGTTGTCGGGCAGGACGAGATAATTCTCCAAGCTGCAAACTGGTGTTGCGGTAGCCATGTTGTTCACGCTTTCAGCTCCGGACGTGCCATGCATTGCGACCTCCGCAATTCACAGCGTCTTACCCGGAACGGGGATGTTGAAAGCCACTCAGCAGCTACAGCCGATTCACTACGCGTCCCTTCGCAATTAACCGAAAAAGCCGCGCCCAACCGGCGGGGATGTTGAAGCCGCTTATTTCTTCATAACACTAACTAAGATGCTCAGAGCCTGCGAAAAGTGGCACTTTCTTAGACAACCACAGTCACCATCGCAAGTTACTGAAGCATCCCCCATTATTGTGCTGTTAAAAGGCTCGAAACGCAAGCTTGCGCTGAGCCGACGTCCTGGAGGGCGTTGCGACGACCAACCATTTCTAGTGAGTTCTGCCCCGCGAAGGGTCAGCGCTGTTAGCCGTATCAATATCAATATGCAATTTCTCGGTGATCCGCGGCGGATAGCAGTTTGTGTCAGGGCTGTAAGTCGCCGAACATCTCGCAGTGTATTCCGGCCTCCGCGGCGATTGCGCAAACTGCCAAACATCGGCATGCACTCCGCTTTCCCCTGGAGCTCGGTGGAATCTTCGGAAAAACACATCCGGGCGATGGCGGACATTGATCATTGCTTACAAAATAAATAATGCTCCGCCCCGCCGCATAGCGACGTATATCGTCCGCTGTAACAATATTTTCGTCGTCCTTAGCCGCAATGCCGGAGCAATAAATTCCCGCCCGGAATCCCGACGCCGCAACCGCATCCACCCATGCGTAGATGTAAGCTTTTTGTTCAGGGAGCATCCGCCCACCTTCCTCCTGATCGAGAAAGATAACCGTTCGTGCGGGAAACGCCTCGTTCCGCGCCGCCGCCACGGCGGCCACTCCGTCCGTCTTTCCAAGATTTCGCGCATTCGCAACAGATTTCAATTCCGCATCGAGACGCCCGTTGAACAGCACTAGAAATCCCAATCCAGCCGACTCCAGAGTCTGACGCTTGCCCATCCAGTTGTTCGCGGTTTCTCCCGGAGGATTATTCAGCCAATATCCCCCAAAAGAAAAAGTCTGCCGAAGCGTAGAGAGATTTTGATCGCCAGGATAATCGTTACGATCGAATCCGAGATAGGTTGTTGTTTGCGCGGAAACAGGTTGCGTCGCAGCACATGCGATAAGCACGACGCGCACTAAAAACGCGGCGTAATGGAGAGACGGGCGTCCCCGCCCGTCCGGCGAGGGAAAAGCCAAACTAAACCCCATTCGCCCGATTGTGAATCAGGGACAAGAATTCCGTCCGCGTCTCTTGTTCATTGCGGAAGCATCCCAACATCGAGGATGTGACCGCTCGCGGAATGTTGCTTCTCCACCCCACGCATCATCATGCAGAGATGCCGCGCCTCAATCACCACGCCCACTCCCTGCGGCTCAATCGCATTTTGGATGGTCTCGGCAATTTGAGTTGTGAGTCGCTCCTGAATTTGCAGACGGCGCGAAAAGATTTCGATCAGCCGGGGAATTTTGCTAAGTCCAATGACTTTGCCATTGGGAATATAAGCCACGTGCACTTTGCCAAAAAACGGCAGCATGTGATGTTCGCAAAGACTGAACATCTCAATGTCTTTCACGATCACCATTTCGTCATAAGTCACGGTGAAGAGTGCCGCCTTCAGCATCGCGTCCGCATCCTCCTTATATCCCTTCATCAGATGCTGGTACGCACGATGAACCCGGTCGGGCGTGCGAACCAGCCCCTCGCGCTCAGGGTCTTCGCCAAGGCGCACAATCATTTCGCGCACCAGGTTTTCGAAACTGGCGGAAGTTAGAGTTGCAGGTTCAGTGATTGGCTTCATTAGATCTGATTTACGCATTGCGAAATTGTTGGATTTACGAATTTAAATTCGACAATCTAAAATCCGGAAATCCGGCAATCATCAGTTCCCTTCGTATTCAAAGGAATTCATCATGGTCTCTTCAATCCGCACCTTTTCCAGATGAGCCAGCGTGAAACCGCGATGCAGAATATCGTGGATCATGGTGCAGAGATTCTCGGTTGTTGGCACAATGCCGGCGAACTCCGCAATCATATTCAAGTTCTGCACATCCAATCTCTCGACAATTTCGCGCTGCACAAAGCCATCCAAATCGGCCAGATTGCAAATCATTCCCGTCTTGTCATCAACGCGACCGCTCACCGTGACTTCCAGAGCATAGTTGTGGCCGTGCCCAAAGGGATTGTTGCATTTTCCGTATGTCGCAACATTCTCCGGTTCAGACATGGCATCACTATGCAAGCGATGCGATGCCGAAAACATGTAACGACGTGTGAGATAGGCCTTCACGCTGTTCTTTCGAAATCACTGCTCTTTCAAATCAACTTCGCCGGGGACGAAAGAGTTTGAAGAATAATAAACAGATTCAAAATTACCCGATTACCAAATTTCCCAATTACTCAATCTTCTTCACGCTTCTCCATAGAAATCTACGAACAGATCGGGCGTTTCGTAAACTCGCACCCGATGCAGTCGCGCACGGTTCAGCTTGGTGGCGAGGCGCTGCCAGATGGCAATCGCCAAATTCTCAGTCGTGGGAATTCGGCTGGCAAACTCGGGGAGTTCTTTGTTCAGGAAGCGATGGTCGTAAGCGTCCAGCACTTCCCGGCTCATAATTTCTTTCAACTGCTTGAGGTCCACAACAAATCCTGAGCGCGGATCAATCTCACCTTTGACCGTAACTTCCAAAGTGTAGTTATGTCCGTGCCCATTGGGATTGTTGCATTTTCCGAATACGCGCTGATTCTCCTCCGGAGTGAATTCCGGATTGTGATAGTAATGCGAAGCGGAGAACTCGGCTTTGCGCGTGAGATAGATCATTGAATCCGATGTTCCTCTTTAGTTTACCGGACGACGGAGAAGGAGTTCGGTTCCACATTTCCGCACCGTCGGCAGTAGTGGATTGTTTCGATGCCATTCGAAGATCGCCAACGAAGACCCCTCGGGGAATATAGGTCTCAACGCCTCGCCTAGAGCAGGTCGAACTGTCGCGATGTCGTCCTCCAAAACTGCCACAAGAACTTGCTCTGGAGGATCAATTACCTTCTCAATATAAGTCTGGGGTAGATGGGCCTCACAAATTCCAGGAATCGTAGCAACAGCGGCCCCGATCCTTTCCGACAGTTTGGAATCCATTGGCTTGGCCGGCGGGCCCACATAAATAGTGGTGCCCTCGGGCAGATTCATCGGAGAGCCTCCAGCGCCGCACTAGTGGGTTCTGCGTTTCGTGCGATAATGCGATTTTCGGAACCGTACGTTCTACCCTTCCAATTTACGTTCCCTCTCCGATGTCGGCGCCGCGAAAGCAACAAGAGATAGGAAAAAAGTGGCAGGCCGAATATTGATAACGCGTTCGCATCCCACGAAAAATGCGCTCTGCGGATTCGTATCATAAATCGGGAGTACAACGTCAAAGCTATTCCACCGACAAAAATCGCCGGAAGCAACGCACCACGAACTGCGAAAATACCCGCTGAGATCGCACATCCGCCAATCAATACAAATTCGCCGAATCGCAAAGCCGCCAACTTTAAAGAAGCCGGAAACAGAAGCGCCAGATTCTTTGTCCAGCCTTCTCGAAGCTGTCCAAAATTCCGGTACATGCGGGTTCGAACCGCATCTGCTCCGTAACGAAAGAATATTTTTCTCCCGCTGGCCTTCACCGCCCGCGCAAGGTCCACATCTTCCAGCAAACTTGCGGCTACGGTGGCGTGACCTCCGACTGAATCATAAGCCTCACGCGAGATCAGCAGATATTGTCCGTTTGCCACAGCAGCGGGTGACGCCGGATCGCTCACTTCCGAAGGACGATATGCGGCCGCCAGTTCCGCAAAGACTATGGGCATCACCGCCTTCTCCCAAAAGCCCCGCACCTCCTGCTCCGGTGAATAGGACAACAGGGACGCACCATGCTTCTCCGCCTCCGCAACAGCCCGTGCCAGCGATCCCGGGAGCATGAACCGTATCCGCATCGGTAAACAGCAACCATCCTCCGCGCGCCTCACTTGCGCCCGTGAAAACCGCGTGATTCTTCCCCGTCCATCCATCCCGCAAAGGACCGGCGCCGATCACGCGCACTCCCGAAAAAGACTCGGCAATTTCGCGCGTCCGATCCGTAGATCCATCATCCACCACAATAATCTCGAAGGTCACCCCCGCTTGCGAGACTAGCGACTCGAGGCAGCGCCCCAGAGAAGCTTCTTCATTCCGTGCGGGAACAATGATTGAGACCGTCGGATCAGTGCATGGCGTGTCCGGATGCATGCGAAGATTATCGTATTATAGTTTTGTGAGACGTGCTTCCTTCCTGATTACATCCTTAACTTTGTTTCTAGCCGGATGCTATAGCAGATCCATTCCGCCCATGATCGGCAAGCCCGCTCCCCAGTTCACAGTTCAGGATTCAGATCGCAAAATTGCGCTCAACGACTTTAAGGGAAAAATCGTCGTTCTGAATTTCTGGGCCACATGGTGCCCGCCATGCGTCGAAGAACTGCCATCCCTGATTCAAATGCAGCAGCAAATGAAGGATAAAGGCATAGTCGTTCTCGCCATCAGCGTTGACGAGGACAAAAATACTTATGACCAATTCTTGAAAGAGCACAACGTCAGCTTGCTTACCGTTCGCGACGCCGATCAGAAAAGTAACGATCTGTATGGCACGTTAAAATTCCCCGAGACATACATCATTGACCGCAGTGGCGTGGTCCGCCGCAAATTTATCGGTCCGGTGGACTGGAACCAGCCCGACATTCTGGACTACCTCACCAAGCTTTCAGCCGCAACGCCCACATAAGGACAGCCGGTCCGGCTGTCCGTTTGTCGAAGCTAAAGGCTCCTTCTTCGGATTCTGAAAGGTTCTCCCATGACACTTGAGGACTACTTATGTTCGCTACAATTCATTCGTGAAGAATTGGGACGTAATTATCGTCGGCGGCGGCATCATTGGCTTGTCGCTCGCGATTGAGCTACGCAAGCAAAGCGCCCAAGTGCTCATCGTCGAGCGCGGCGAGCCCGGACGTGAAGCTTCGCACGCCGCCGCGGGAATGTTGGCCGATGCGGAAATTGAAGGTCCCCTGAAATCTCTCGCGCATGCCAGCGCCCTCATGTATCCGGAATTCGTCCATGAATTGCAAGATGAATCCGGAATCCACTGCGACTTGCGAGATCAAGGCACTCTGCAATTCGCATCGTCCCTCGATCACCTGTTGACCGAAATCGGCTTGCCCAATTCGACGGAAAAAGAAATCGCAGACCTCGAACCCGCACTCGCACGCTCAACCGTGCCGATCGTGCACCTCAAAGAACGCAGCGTAGATCCCCGACTGCTTACCGCGGCTGCGCTGAAGGCCGCAAAACATCGTGGCGCAGATATTTCTTCTGGATCGGAAGTTGTCGAGGTGCTCTTGTCAGAGGGTCAAGCAAAGGGCGTCGGCACCGATAAGACCACATACACCGCGCCCATCGTGGTCAACTGCTCCGGAGCATGGGCCGGTCAGTTCGGCCCGGTGCGAATTCCAACGCGGCCGGTCAAAGGCCAGGTGCTCTACGTTGTAGAAGGCCCGTCTTTGCGGCACGTGATCCGAACCGAAAATGTGTACATTGTCCCTCGAAGCGATGGGCGAATCTTAATTGGTTCAACATTGGAAGAGGCCGGATTCGACAAGCGCACAGATCCAGACGTCATTCTCCGGCTGCATCAATCCGCAACAAACCTGGTCCCAGCGTTGAAGGAATCGCGAATATTAGAAGCGTGGGCCGGATTGCGTCCCGGCACCCCCGACAACCTGCCAATTCTGAGTGCCACGGCCATTCCCGGCTACTTCGTCGCAACCGGACACTTCCGTGACGGCATCCTCCTCGCCCCCATCACTGCATACGTGATGGCGCACGTCATCGCCGGAAAGAGGCCGGAGTACGACATCACTCCGTTCTCCGCGGATCGTTTTCGAAACTGAACAGCTTGAAGGACACCCTGCCATTCGTGCCCTTTAAGGGCGTGGCTTCGTCGGGTTCGGCCAAAAAATCTCCATTTGATATGGAGAGTTGTCAAATCTGCCGTAGAAAAGCTGGGTGGAAAGGTCGAGAGTGCCTGGTTTGCCTTTGGCCAATACGACGTTGTCCTGATTACCGAGATGCCCAACAATGAGAGCGCGGCTGGCATCTCCATCGCGTTTGCCGGAGGAGGCGCCTGCAAATCTGTACAGACAACGCCATTGCTCTCCCGCGAAGAAGCGCAGCAAGCGCTAAAGAAGGCGAGCGAATCGGGATATAAAGCAATGCACCGGCAAAGGGCGGGCAGCATAAAGGCGGGAAATCGCTACACTGCGATTTTCAAAAGCGTAGGGCCTGGCTTTAAGTTGCCGGGCCCCCGATTTAACTGTGCTTTCCGTTTCCTCGATTCATTTTGGCAACCACTGCGCTCTCGGCCTGCTAATGTTGTATTCCAAGGCTCGAACATATTTTCATTCACCTTCTCGTGTCCAACGCCACATCTGATTTCGCCGGTCCAGACACCCCGGAGCTTTCCGTAGTGCTGCCGTGCCTGAATGAAGAAAACAGCGTAGGCAGATGTATCGAGGAAATACTTCGAACGTTCGCAGATCAGAAGATCACCGGCGAAATCATTGTCGCGGACAACGGCAGCACCGATAAATCTCCAGAGATCGCGCGTAATGCTGGAGCCACCGTGATTTTTGTCAAAGATCGAGGCTACGGAAGCGCCTTGAGAGGCGGAATCGCCGCTGCCCAGGGAAAGTACATCATCATGGGTGACGCCGATGGCACGTACGACTTCACTCAGATTCCAGCATTCCTCCAGAAGCTACGGTCAGGCTGCGAGCTTGTGATGGGCAATCGTTTTGAAGGCGGAATTCAACCGGGGGCAATGCGTCCGCTCCATCGTTATTTTGGGAATCCGGTGCTCACCGGAATCGGTCGCCTGTTTTTTGAAACGCCATTCCACGATTTCCATTGCGGATTGCGTGGGTTCACCAGGACCGCCTACGATCGCATGGCTCTCCGCACGACTGGTATGGAATTCGCCAGCGAAATGGTGGTTAAGGCGTCTCTATTCAAACTTCGTACCTGTGAAATCCCAACTACTCTTTCGCCAGACCGGCGGCCCGGGAGATCACACATGCGAAGTTGGCATGATGGTTGGAGGCACCTGCGTTTTCTACTGTTGTACAGCCCGCGCTGGCTGTTTCTCTATCCCGGACTTGCATTACTTTGCCTGGGCCTCGCGGTCGCATTGTGGCTGCTGCCGGGACCAAGAAGAATCGGCCATATTTTTTTTGACGTGCACGCCCTTCTTTATGCGGTGGCCGCAATTCTCATCGGATTTCAGGCGGTAATATTCGCCTTTTTCACGAAAATATTTGCAATCACAGAAGGCTTGCTTCCAGAGGATGCGCGATTAAGCCGGGCCTTTCGATTTGTTACTTTGGAAAAGGGTCTTTTGTTGGGCGCGGCATTATTTTTGACCGGTGTCGGCATTGCATGTTATTCGCTTCTGTTGTGGAACCGGACCGGGTTCGGACCGATGGATCCCGTCACCCTGGTACGCCTGGTAGCTGCGGCAGTGGTGACAACTACTCTGGGAGTCGAAATTATATTTTCCAGTTTTTTCCTTAGTATTCTCGGCTTGGCGCGCAAATGAGCCTGATTGGCCATGCCCATCGAACGCTGATTTATGACGGACGCGTTCGGCGTCTTTCCGAGCTTCTTTCCGAGATCATTCCTCCCTCATGCAATCTTCTTGATGTCGGATCTGGCGACGGAAAATTAGCGTGGTCACTTTTGCAAAGGCGGCCGGATGTGACGATTGAGGGAGTTGACGTTCTATTGCGGGTGCATACGGCGATCCCGGTGAAATTATTTGACGGCACGAATCTTCCTTATGCCGATTCAACTTTTGACGCAGTCATGCTGGTGGATGTCTTGCACCACACGGCTGATCCGGGAACATTGTTGCGCGAGGCGCTTCGCGTTACTCGACGCTGGTTGATCGTGAAGGATCATAGGCTGAAAGGATTTGCTGCCAGGCTGCGACTTCGCATGATGGATCGCGCCGGGAATTTGGACCACGGGGTAGCTCTTCCTTATAACTACATGTCTGAAAAACAGTGGGAAGAACTTGAACGGATTCTGAATGTGAAGGTAGCGACAAAAATAAATAAGCTACGTTTGTATCGTTGGCCGCTCGACTACATTTTCGGATCAAGCTTGCATTTTCTCGCCCTCTACGAGAAATGAGGAAGCAGGACGACCGCAAGGAGGGACATCGGATACCTTAATCATTCTTCGACTGCTACTGTCTCGGAGAAATAAGATCAAGACGCGGCGGCGACTGGTCGGGATTCAGCTTCCATACCTGACGGTGATTGAAATATTTCAATAATTCCTGGTTGGCAGCATCGCCCATATCGCGCGCCCATACCACTTTGGAATGGTCAATATCCGCGGAGTTGTACACCCATTCGTTAGCGGGATTATGGCTTTTGTCATAGTGAACAATGACGAGTTGTTCTCCAGGCAATGACCCGAGCTTTCGCAGCATGTTAGCGCGATCCAGATTTTCCCGTGGCCAGGTATTCTGGCCCCACAATTGGGCCGGAATCGCGATCAGCCTCAAGAAGGCCATTGCGAAACAAACCATCAAGATCGCACGAACCAAGGTGCCGCCAAAATAGAACTGACGCTGACGCCATCGCCAGTGCGCGAGGTGACGCATGCATTGAAGAATCACTACAAATACGAGCGCCACCGCAGGGGCGAAGTAATGAGCCTGCATCCAAGTTTCAGCCCAAAGCGCCAGCATGAAAAACATTCCTATCCGGAGCGGATATCGCATCGAGTGATCCCGCCGGGCGTAGGGAAATGCGAGTAGTGGAATTGATAGGGCGGGGCCGAGGAAGATAAGCCAGAATAAAAAAATGAGTTCGAGGGTCCGATTCCAGAGCCCAGCTGGTGTACGTTCATTTTGGAAATCTCGGAGATATTTGGCGTAAAAGTCGCGCATGATCGCGTGGTGATATACCGGCTCGGGACGTGGTTTCTGCCAAAGAAACAAGGGCGCCCTGCCATATGTGGCTTGATTTACCTGATAGGGCATCGTCAATGCGTTGCCCGTGACTTGATGGTTGTAATAACCCATACCGAGCGCAGTGATCAGCAATACCAATGCGATTGGGAGCACGACTCGCCGCAAAGAAACGGTAAGCGGGGGCCGGTTTTTTCCAGCCATCCAGAACAAGAGAATAGCAGCGATTGGCAGGCTGAACGCCAAGCCCTCGTATGGGCGGCTATTCGCGAGAATGCCCAGGCCAATAGCCATGACGACGGAATTTGTCACGCTCGGTTTTCGCATCAGCCGGGGAAAGGCGCCGAACACGAGCGCGCCACCAAACGCCGGTACCGAACCACCCCAATAGCTATTCATCCAATAGCTGAAGATTCCCAACCTGAGCCACGCCAGTAACGCTCCCAGCAGCGCCCATTTAGGCGGAAGCCATCCTTGTAGCGCCCAGCAGATTGCGGCGCACATGGCAGCCGTGCTCAGCAGCACTCCAATCCAGGGATGTCCAAGAATCTGCCCGAACGCCAAAACCAGCCCCTGCCCCGGCGGATACATGGACATATACGTTGGTTGTTGAATGATGTGAAAACTCTCGAAGTGCACCCACATGGGATGAGGGGGATTTGTGAGCCTTCCGTGCGCGAAGGTGTCGGCTGCGAGGAGATAACTGAATTCGTCGTGAACTGAAGGTTGAGGAATTCCGAGAATCGGGAGGAGGGCGACTCGTGTGCAAAGCGTCAGCATCCCGGCAGAACAGATTGAAAGAGTTTTTCTTCGCGCCAGCCTCCCGAACGAACGCTCGATGGGCCGGAGGATGGAGAATGTAGGCTTGTTGCGGCGGAAAAGGAAAATCCAGACCATGGCCACGAAGACCATGTCGAATTCAATAATGATGAGGGACCAGTTCATGTAAAGATTCCGGGTTCCCGGCGTTGGCCCCTGCGCTTATTTTTCCACCGTCTCCTTCTTGTTGAGACCTTTTTCATCGCCCTTCTTGTCATCGAGCTTCTCGAGTATTCCGCTGGCCACATCCATCATCTCCTGATCCACGGTGCGGTTCTTGGAGATGGCCTCCTGGAGCGGGATGGAAACGATCTTATTTCCACGAAGAGCAGCCATCCATCCAAATTCGCCGCGATGCACCATGTCAATCGCTCCCAAGCCGTATCGGGTGGCTAATACGCGGTCGAACGCAGTGGGCGTGCCCCCGCGTTGGATGTGGCCCAGGACAACGGTGCGCGTCTCGAAACCGGTGCGCTTCTCAAGTTCTTTGGAGAGGGCATTACCAATTCCGCCAAGCCGCGCATGCCCGAATTCGTCTTTTTCGCCATCCATTGAGACTGCCGAGCCGTCGCCGGAGTTGCTGGGCGAGAACTTCGCTCCTTCGGCGACGACAACGATGCTGAAATACCGGCCGCGAGAGTGCCGCAGACGAATCGTGTCCGCGACCTCATCAATATCAAACGGTTTCTCCGGAATTAAAATCACGTCGGCGCCGCCGGCGACTCCACTGTGAATGGCAATCCACCCCGCATCGCGTCCCATGACTTCGACAACCATTACCCGATTGTGCGCCTCGGCGGTTGTATGCACGCGGTCAATGGCTTCCATAACAACGTTCACCGCCGTGTCAAATCCGAAGGTGTAGTCGGTTCCGGCCAGATCGTTATCAATTGTCTTGGGCACTCCGACCACATTGAAGCCCTTCGCATAAAGCTTGCTTGCGACCGTGAGCGTGTCGTCGCCGCCAATTGCGATGAGCGCGTCAATGCCATTTTTCTTCAGGGTGGCGATACACTGCTCCAAACCGTTGGGTTTCTTTGCCGGATTGGTTCGCGAAGTGCGGAGAATAGTTCCTCCGCGAGGCAAGATTCCGGCGACGACCGACAGGTCAAGCGGGATCGTTTTATCTTCCATGACTCCGCGCCAGCCTTCAAGAAACCCGATGAATTCGTCTTCGTAGTGGAAAGAGCCTTTTCGTACTGCCGCACGAATCACCGCGTTGAGGCCGGGACAATCACCTCCGCCCGTGAGGATGCCAACTTTCATCGCTTGCTCCTGTGATAAATGTAGATTCTTACTTCTTTCAGATTCAGTCTTTCCTGGTTTCGCCGCGTTGGGCCGTCTGTCCGATAGATGGACTGGCGGCTTTAGAATGCATGTGCAGCTTGTTCATGTGAGACGGAACCTAAAGATTATCATTAAGCCGTTTATCCGGGCAAAAAGAAGATCGTGAAGCCGAATGAGTAACAGAGTGCGAACGTAATTTGCGATTTTCTTTGAAGTGACCGCGATGAACTCACACAGGTACGGTCGCCGGTTCCGCTCCTGAGGTAAACTTTCACCCATGCGCGTGTTGGGGATTGATTGCGGCACCGAATACACCGGTTACGGTGTCGTCGAGCTGAGTCGCGAGGAGAAGCTGATCTGCATTACGTGCGGCGCGATTAAGCTTTCTCCGCGTGACCCTCTGTGCGAGCGGCTTGCTACAATTTTCGGGCGCCTGGGTGAAATCATTCGCGCACATCGCCCGGATAACGTCGCGATCGAAGAAATTTTCTATGCGGTAAATGTCAAATCGGCGCTCAAGTTGGGACAGGTGCGCGGCGTCGCAATGCTTGCCGCCTCGTCGGTGGGGTTGCAAGTCTCGGAATACGCACCGCTAACCATAAAGTCAGCAGTGGTGGGGTATGGGCGCGCTGAGAAGTGTCAGGTGCAGAACATGGTCACCCGCTTATTGAATCTGGCCGAGATTCCCGAGCCTCCGGATGCTGCCGACGCCCTGGCCATTGCAATTTGCCATCTTCATACGTCGGCCACACTGGCGAAACAAGCGGCCGCAAGTGGAGGCTAAATTTATTAGTGCTCAAAACCGGGAGTTGTTAGAGTTGAGATGGTGTACAGCTTAAACAGTATTGCTAAACGCCCCCGGTTAACTCATATTGCTGGATTTATTACTGCAACCGAAAGCTGAGTCGAGGTGGGAGATTGCGAGCACCAGCCGGAAAATCGGGCAGATCGAGCCCTGCCCTAACGCACGGACTGAATATAGAAGAAGTTCGTCTTGTCAGCGACCTCAGAGTCATGCATTCCAAAGTAGACGAACTGTTCTACATCGTCTCCAGCCTCAAAAGGCGCCATGATGAAACATACATTTATAAATATGCCGATCCCCCGCTTCTGGCGGAAGACATCACGAGAGTGGACCAGATTTATATGTGGTTCATCGCACTGAAAGAGGAGCGCGATAAAACCGACCGTCGAAGGCGGTAGATGGTTTTTGTTGAATGGTAATGATTGAACCGCGTCTCTTTCCCCGCTCCTCTATCGTCATAGACCTACTTAGTGGCAGTTGCGCCAGACTATAATCACTTGAACGAATAGTCGGGAGCTCCCGATTCATAGCCCTTATGCCCATACTCTGGCTGCGCGTGGCGCTTAGCTTTTATGCCCTCGGATTGCTGTCTGCACTGTGGGCCCTGATCCGGCAGAGTGGCCTGCACCGCATCGCCGTGCCTGCGATGAGTGTCGGCATGGTTTTCCACTTCGTGTCCCTCTCTGAAGCGGTAATTCCTGCCGGGTTAGTCGCGCTCACCTCTGTGCACAATGCCGAGTCGCTGCTTGTGTTGTTGGTCATGACGGCATTCATGATTGTGTACTTCGTTTACCGCACGACCTCGCCTGGCATTGTTATTTTTCCGCTGGTCTTCGTTCTCACCTTCGCTGCTGCGACACATCAGCAACCGTTTCTATTCACCTCTCCGGTGCTCGGCGGCTGGCTCATCGCGCATATCGCGCTAATTTTCGCCGGGTATGCAGCCCTATTTTTAAGCTTCACCGCCAGCGTCTTATATTTGATTCAGGAGCGCAGGCTGAAGTCTAAGAAGTTGGGTGGAGTGATGTCGCGTTTGCCCGCGTTGCAGCAGATTGACGAAATAGGATACCGCTCTTTGTTGTTCGGATTTCCCTTCATGACCTTGGGATTGATTGCGGGCATGGTCGTGGCGCAAGCGACATTCGGGCATCTCAACTTTCTCGATCCGAAAATTTTGCTTTCGCTCCTGATGTGGGCGGTTTACATGGTTATGCTCTTCACCCGTTGGAATGCCGGATGGCGCGGGCGCCGCGCCGCATATCTTGCCACCGGAGCCTTCGTGGCCGCACTGATCGCGTGGTCGGCAAATTATTACAGCGCAATTCACAAGGTTGTGCAATCGTGAACTTTCAGCTCATCGGGGTGAACCACAAAACCGCGCCAGTGGAAATCCGCGAGCGGCTGGACATCCCTGTTGCGAGCCTGCCCGATGCATTGAAGCGGTTGGTGCAACATGCCGGCGTGGATGAAGGCCTGATTCTTTGTACCTGCAATCGCGTTGAAGTCTTGGCAAAAACCAGAAACGGAAGCGCCGACTTGCGCGCGTTCATGCGCGATTATTTTCGCGTGGAACCCTCCACGTACGAATCTCACCTTTACGAGTTCAGCGAGCGCGAAGCGATCCGCCATTTGTTTCGCGTGACCGCCAGTCTCGATTCCATGGTCGTCGGCGAACCTCAGATCCTTGGACAGGTAAAAGAAGCCTATGCCACCGCTAGAACTGCTGGCGCAGTTCACTCGCATTTAGATCAATTACTCACTCGCGCATTCGCCGTAGCCAAGCGGGTACGAAGCGAAACCAACATTGGCGCGTCGGCTGTGTCGGTGGCGTCCGTCGCTGTCGAACTCGCAAAGAAGATTTTTGGATCGCTCAACGGCAAACACGTTTACCTCGTCGGCGCTGGCAAGATGAGTGAACTGGCCGCCCGCCACCTTCTGGCCCACGGCGCCGCATCCATCTTCGTCGCCAACCGTACCCACGAGCGCGCCGTTGTCTTAGCAGAGAAGTTTCATGGGGAAGCGATCCTCTTCGAACAGCTCTACGATACTTGCGATCGTGCTGACATCGTGATCACCTCTACGGGCGCTCCACATGCAATTTTTCGGCGGGAACACGGCGAGCTGTTTCTCAGTCGCCGAAAATCGTCCCATGTTTTTTATTGACATTGCCGTTCCTCGCGACGTTGATCCCGATATGAATAAAATGGATGGCATTTTCGTTTACGACATTGACGATTTGCAACAGGCAGCGTCTTCTCACCTTGCCGATCGCAGGGAGGAAGCGGATCGCGCCGAGCAAATCATAAATGTCGAAGTAGATCGGTTCCATGATCATTTGCAAACTCTCACCGTTGTGCCGACGATTCTCTCTTTGCAGGATCAGCTGGAAAACATTCCGTAAGGCCGAAATTAGTCGCGCCCGTGCCCGGCTCGGATCCCTTTCTTCGGAGCAGGAACTTGCCATCAAAGCATTGACGCACGGAATCGTAAACAAAATTATGCATACGCCAATCACAACCCTCAAATCGGCCGCGCGAACCTCGGAACCGACGACCGTGATTGACGTCGTTCGCCGCATTTTTAATCTGACGGAAAGAGATGAAGCGCAGACCGCTCCCCAGAAACTGGACTCTCCCGAAGAATCGGAAAATTAGTGTCCCGCCTGCGCATTGGAACTCGCGGTTCTCCAACTCGCCCTTTGGCAGGCAAGCCATATCGCTGAACTCCTGCGGGAACGTGGTCACGAGGTAGAAATTGAAATTATAAAAACCACCGGCGACAAGATCACGGATGTCGCATTGGCCAAAGTCGGCACCAAGGGCATGTTCACCAAGGAAATCGAGGAGGCCCTCGTAGAAAATCACGTAGACCTCGCTGTCCACAGTTTGAAAGATCTTCCAACCGAACTTTCTTCTGAGTTTGAAATTGCGGCGATTTCGGAACGCGAAGATCCGCGCGATGTCTTCTGCTCGGCTCGTTTCAATTCCATTGATCAACTGCCACAAAAGGCCCGGATAGGAACCAGCAGCCTGCGCCGTCAAGCTCAGCTAAAGGCTATTCGCCCCGATCTCGATATCCAGCCCGCTGCGCGGGAACGTTGACACGCGCTTACGAAAACTTGAAGACAACGAGTATGACGCTATCATTCTTGCCGCTGCCGGCTTGAACCGCTTGGGAAAATTGAGTTATGCAAAGCAAATAATCTCACCGAAATTATGTGTCCTGCTGCCGGGCAGGGAGCGTTGGCCATCGAGATTCGCGCCGGGGATGCCGCAACTGCCGAATCTCTTGCGTTCCTGGACGATACCGCGGCGCGCACGACCACAAGCTGTGAAAGGGCATTGCTGAGCGCTCTTGGTGGCGGCTGTCAGGTACCTATTGGCGCCCATGCCGAACTTCGCGGTCAGCGTATCTGCCTTACGGCAGTGGTAGCACATCCCGATGGCACGAGGGTCCTGCGCGAATTTCAGGAAGGCAGTGATCCGATTCTCCTGGGTGAAGCGGTCGCAGAATCATTACTGAAAAATGGAGCAAAGGCCATTCTGGAAGAGGTTTATGGCAAGGCGACTCTAATGCCGCAACAGCCGTGACTGCCGCTATGAAATAACAACTTTGTCATGCCGGGCCCATCAATTGGCAAAGCTGCGGATACAATGAGCGAGGAATCTGCTTCTCTCCCGCGATGAAACGAAAGTCAAAACAGCAACCGCTGTCCGGCGTCCGTGTCCTTGTAGGACGCGCACGTCATCAGGCGGGCGCTCTCTCCTCAGCGCTACGCGAAGCTGGCGCGGACGTGATCGAAATTCCCTTCATTGAAATTCGGAAACCGCGGTCATACAAACCCCTTGACCAGGCGCTCCGACAATTGCACTCATATGATTGGCTGATTCTCACCAGCGTTAACGGCGTTGAGGCAGTTTGGAATCGGCTGAGCAAATCGGGTCTCGACGGCCACAAACCAACGCGCTTAAAAATCGCTGCCATCGGCCCGGCTACGAAGAGGGCCATCGAAGACCGTGGATTCAAAGTTAATATTGTGCCGAAAAAATATGTCGCGGAGTCTGTGGTAGAGAGCCTTCGCGGACGCGTGAAGGCCAAACGCATCCTGCTAGCCCGGGCCAAAGTCGCACGCGATGTGATTCCGGAAGAATTACGCAAAGCCGGAGCCCACGTGGACGTGGTCGAGGCCTACGAAACGGTCATCCCCAAGTCCGGGCAAGCGCGCCTGAAAGCGGTTCTGGAGAGCAAGAATCGGCATCCGCACATAATCACTTTTACCAGTTCATCCGCGGTTAGAAACTTTGCGGCGTTGCTGGATACAAAGATCAGGCGCAAGTTATTGCAGAAGCATCTCCTAACTGAAAATCGCGCCATTCGTTTTGCTTCTATAGGCCCCGTCACGTCAAGCACCCTGCGCGAGTTTGGGTTTGAAGTAGGTATGGAAGCGCGAGAATACACAATCCCAGGGCTGGTCGCGGCAATTATCTCTGCATGCAACCAGCGAGCCCGCCTCTGTAACTCCACATCTTATTTGACTATAGTCATTGACCATGGTATAAACTAGTTTTTATGAGGGTGACTAATGAAAGAAATTGCCATTTCCGAATTTAAGGCTAGATGCCTTGGCATTCTGGAACAGGTCCGCAAAACGCGAAGCCCAGTTCGAGTGACCCGCTTTGGTCTGCCGGTTGCCGAGGTAGTGCCCCCATCTCCGCAGAAACGACCTGCAAACTGGTTGGGATGCATGGCCGGGACTGGTTCCATCGTCGGAGATATCGTCGCTCCCACGGAAAACGAAAATGATTGGGATGCATCCCGCTCGTGAAAAAGCTGTTGCTGGACACTCACATTTGGATTTGGAGCGCGCTTGAGCCGCAAAGGTTGTCAGCTCGGGTGGAAAAGGAATTAACTGATCCAGAAAATCAGTTGTGGCTTTCTTCAATCAGCATCTGGGAATTGCTGCTGTTGCACCGAAAACGGCGGATCAAATTGGACGAAGAAATTGGGACATGGGTCCGCAAAACTCTGGGTTTGCTTCCCGTGAACGAGGTGCCGCTGACAATTGATGTCGCGTTGGAGGTCTCAGCCGTGAATCTGCCACATGGAGATCCCGCGGATCATTTCCTGGTGGCGTCTGCAAAGGTGTTCGGGCTCACGCTGGTCACAGCCGACGCGGTTCTAATTCAGGAAGCGGGCGTTCCCGTGTTAGCCAACAAATGATGTCGCTGTGGGAAGGCGAAGATTTGGCCAACCGAGCCACCGGAGTCTAATGATGACCGCATGAGCTACGGTCAGCGATCCCTCAAAGTGTCCTCCCGTATTGATATAGCGGTGCGTCGCAGTGGTTTCTTGTGCCATTTCCCACTATTATTCGGTGTTTCAATGAGGAACCCGTATCGTGGGGTTCGGTTGCATCTCGTAGCGTAAGAGGGACGAAGTCTTACGACCAAGACTTTACCTCTTATTTTAAGAGCGGAGGAACCACCCCATAGCTCTCCCATTCCCGGTGGAAAATAGTCACACTTTCTCGATCACGACCGACTTCACCGTCACATCCTTCATCGGCTTATCCTGCTTATTCCGCGGGATGCCCACGACCTTTTCCGCCACGCTCTGGCCTTCCACCACTTCTCCAAAAATAGTGTGTTTGCCGGTTAGCCATTCGGTCGGAGCCAGTGTAATAAAGAATTGCGAGCCATTGGTGTTCGGTCCCGAATTGGCCATCGCGAGTTTGCCGGGTTTGTCGAAGCGGTGAGGCGAGCCTTTGGTTTCGTCTTCAAACTGATATCCTGGGCCGCCAAATCCTGTGCCAGCCGGGTCTCCTCCTTGAATCATGAATTCTGGGATGACCCGATGGAATATGGTGCCGTCATATAAGCGGTCTTTACTTTTTTTGCGCGTAGTAGGATGCGTCCACTCACGTTTTCCCTCGGCGAGGTCAATAAAATTGGCAACTGTCTTCGGGGCTTCTTTCTCGAACAGGCGGCAAACGATCTTGCCTTCAGAAGTGTCAAAAACAGCGTAGGTACCGGGCTGGCGAGTCATTGAGTCCTTTCAAAAATGCTTATTGAGAATTTGTCTTTGGCGAAGCTGGTGCTTTTTTCGCGACCGGCTTCGATGCTGAAGGTTTGTGCGCGACCGCGCTGTTTCCAATCATAATGTGATTGATTTTTACCGGCTGGTAGGGGCGGTCATTGGAGTCGCGAGCCATGCGCGCGATCTGTTTGACTAAAGCCACGCTGGCATCGTCGCATTGTCCAAAGATTGTGTATCCGCCGTTGAGGCTGGGATACGGAACTTCCGTGATGAAAAATTGTGAGCCGTTCGTATCCGGTCCGGCATTGGCATAAGCCAGACGCCCCGGCTGGTCGAACAGCAAGTCAGGAGCGGTTTCGTTCTTGAACTTGTATCCCGGATCGCCCGTGCCATCGCCTTTGGGATCTCCGCCTTGAATCATGAAATCGGGAATCACGCGATGAAAAATTGTGCCGTCGTATAGCGGCACACCATGTTTCTTTTTGCCCGTGACCGGGTCGGCCCAATCTTTGGTCCCTTTTGCAAGGCCAATGAAATTCGCGACGCCAATCGGCGCCTTGTCAGGAAAGAGCGTGCAGCTGAGTTTGCCCGCCGTGGTATCAATCACTGCCGTGGGTTGGGACACGGCATGAGTGACTGGCTTCGTAGCGCCCTTCGATGTAGCGACCTTGGGTTTTGACGCCGTGGTCTGTGACCAGCAAAGAGTGGCCAACATAATGACAAAAAGAAAAAGGCATGACTTCTTACGCATCGTTAAACGCCTCCGGAACCAACAATTCTACGACATTCAAATCGAAATGCTAAGGCCGGTCTGGTCGTTTGCGGGCGAAGGCAGTGTGACGACGCCCGAGAAATGTTAGTCGCAGGCGACCCCTGACAAGTCACGTAAGAGCCTTCATGCCGAGTTCCACACATACTTCCAGAGGTTGATCGGTATCAATGATCACTTTTGGCAAGCGTATCTCTTCAAATAGGTTCTTCACCTTCAGATACAACTCGTAATCGCGATTGGTTGCCGGATGCTCACCCGCTGTCCCCTGCTCGGAGAGACGCTTTCGCGCCGTTTCCTCGGAACATCTGCACTCCAGAATCCGCCACTCTTGCTTGAGGCCGGTCCCAACTTCCAAAACTTGGTCAATTTGATAGGCTCGCGAAAACGGCCGTCCATCTATAAAAACAATCCGGGAAGGGTTTCGTCGCAATGTGTAGGCCGCCGTCTCCAAAATTATTTTTATGCAGAAATCATCTTGTTCGGTGGAATATTCGATCTCAGACGGTGAGAACAGGGCAGCCCTAATCTCGTCTTTATCCAGTACGGTTCCATCGAGTCGTAACGCCAACTCCCGGCAAAGGGTGCTTTTGCCAGACGCGGGCAAGCCAGCCATAAGAATGATCATGCAGGGCCAAATGCAAAGGTGATTCGAGCGAGGAAGCTTATTCTTCTGGAATGCCGTTGGAAATTCGTCCGGCCGGGGAATCTTCGGCTTCTGAATTCTTTTGTCCGGCCAGCATCTTAGAATCGCGGAAGTCGGTATACCGCTCAGAAACCATCACGTGAAAAACCCATTGATGGCGCTCTTCTTCCGGTTCAACCAATCCCAAATCCTTGAGCGGGAGCATGTACTGTTCCATCCACCTAATTTGCTGGCGGCTCATGCCCCGGCGCTGAATGTCAACCGTAATCCCGGCCAGATGTGACGATGCGGTCTCTCCGGTTTCCGGGGCGGCATTGCGGTTATGCCGGCGAAGTTTTTTCTGCACGAGCACAGTGCGAACCGCTGAATTAACCTGAATTTGGGCATGAAATTGTTTGTAATAATCGGCGCTCAGATCTTCCAGAAAATCGCGAGTCCAGGGACGGCAATAGCGCCGGTCAGAGTCAAGCCTGGGATCAATTCGGAGCGTCTCGCTGGGAACAATCGGAACCAATTCTTCGGTGGAGATAAGTTCCTCGAGTTCTTGGTCGTCCTGAATTCGTGGCAGATCGAACCGGTCAATCTCCTCGTTTTGCCGGATCAATGAATCATGCGATGGACGAAACACCGGGTTCCAAAACATTCGACGAATCCGCGAATGATGCGACGTGTAATGATGCGCGCGGCGACGATGCGGAGCGATATAGCGATGCAAGCCGAACGCCTGGCCGCATACCGCAACGGCGACGAGAACAGATAGCGTAATCGGCCAGTGATTTATACGCTTCACGAAGTGGTTTCAGCCTTCCCTACATTTTGATGAGAAATAGGGCGCAATTGTAATGCACAATTTAAGGTTACCCTATAAATTATTTTTCCCAAGATTACGTCAGGCTGCATGCTGGTCATGGTTACCGCTGGTTACCTGCGGCGTCCGAGCGATTGTTATCTTGCGAGAATAAGGTAAAGAATAGGTCGCAAATCGGCTGGATCAGGGATAGTGTCGCAATCCCCCCAACATCATCGCTCAATTTTCGTGGCGTCAATCCGATTTGTTTTGCCGTTTTTTCGACCCTCGCCCGGGCCATTGGGAAGCAGACGCGATCCCCACCCGATGCCGAGTACCAGCCACATCACAAATAGGACTTCGTACTTCAAAGAGCTCGCGCCGGGAGCGTATATCCGTTCAAAGGCATTATAAGCAGCTCCGCCAAGGCCGAGCAGCAACATGGCGATGGATAGCACGCGGCCTGATTGCGATTGCTTCATTGTTGCTTTCGTTGCGTCGCGAAAATCCAAACTGTCGCGTTGCGCAACACCCTTGTGATTATGTTTGTGCAGCAGAAAAGAAGTCAAGGACGAGAGCGTCGGCAAAACTGCAAGCCACCCCAGCGACGCGCATGCCATCCAATGACCGGTTCAAGTAACAACGTACCGGCGGGCCATAGATCCGAAGCATTCTAAAAACCAAATAAAGGAGTTATCAACATGGCGGGAAAAAATACAGCAGCATTCGGAATTTACCAGACGCAAGCGGATGTCGAATACGCGGTAGACGCGCTTCGCGCCGAAGGTTTTCGCAATACAGACGTTTCTGTTTTGTTTCCCGCAAACAAGGGGACCAAAGATTTTGCAGTCGAAAAGAATACTAAAGCTCCGGAAGGCGCCACCACCGGAGTCGCCTCGGGCGCGGTAATCGGTGGCACCCTGGGCTGGCTCGCGGGAATCGGCGCATTGGCCATACCTGGCATCGGGCCGCTCATTGCTGCGGGACCAATCGTCGCTGCACTTGCCGGCGTGGGCGTTGGCGGCGCGGTCGGAGGCATTACCGGCGCCCTGATTGGAATGGGTATTCCGGAATACGAAGCCAAGCGGTATGAAGGCCGGATCAAAGCTGGCGGAATTCTGCTTTCCGTCCATTGCGACGATTCCAATTGGACAAAGAAAGCGAAAGAAATTCTCGAGCGAACCGGTGCGCAAGATGTGGCTTCGACGGGTGAGGCGGGCGCCGATTGGCAGAAGTCAGATAAGCCGATGCCCCGGGCCAGTTAAATCCTTCCGCTTGCCCCTTTGAATTGAACCCCGCCGTCGCGCGGGGTTCATTATTTTTCAGAATCATACACGTCGTTTTTCCGAATCCCACTCCGCCCGAAGCGCCAATAGCTCAGGTCCATCTATAATTGAAAATTCTCCCTGAAGGCATTTCAATGTCGAGTGCGCGCACGATTCCGGGTAGCACATCCGCAGAGCAAATTCCTGCGGTTCCCTTGACCATCGAGGGTTACAGCGTGCTGCATCAGATGATGCGAATCCGCTGGTCTCTCTGGCGGCAATTGGATGACGTCAAAAAAGCAGAGATCGCTCGCGAGGCTGGCGAATGGCTCTCCAAAGCCGAACAGAATCCATCAGGACAATCAGCAGCGTTTTCACTTCTGGGGCACAAGGGCGATTTAATGCTGGTGCATTTTCGCCAGTCGTTTGAGGAACTGAACCAAACGGAATTGCAATTGGCCCAATTGCGCCTGAACGACTTTCTCGAGCCCACGACTTCTTACTTGTCCGTTGTTGAATTAGGACTCTACGAGTCCACGATCAAGATTTATACCGAACTCGCCGAACGAGGAATCGAGGCGCATTCGGAAGAATGGAAGCAGCACATCCATGAAACCCTCGAACGCCAGCGGGAAGCGATGAAGCCGAGATTGTTTCCGGATATGCCAAAGCACCGCTACATCTGTTTTTATCCCATGGACCGGCGGCGCGGCGAGCAGCAGAACTGGTATTCGCTCCCCATTGAAGAACGGGCGCGCCAGATGAATGATCACGGTTTGGTCGGCCGCCGCTATGCTGGCGAAGTCAAACAGATCATCACCGGTTCGATCGGATTCGACGATTGGGAGTGGGGCGTAGACCTCTTCGCCGACGACCCAATAGTCTTCAAGAAGTTGATTTATGAAATGCGGTTTGATCCGGTCAGTGCCGTCTACGCACTCTTCGGGCAGTTTTATGTCGGAGTGCGCGTCCATGGGAATGATTTAGGAAAGTTGCTGGACGGGCAATTGCCAGCAGAGTGAAACACGCTTACTAGTTCGAATATCATTTTGACGAAATTTATGCCGCCAAGAACTGAGGAATTTATCGAAACTGTGATGCGAACGCGCCCTAAACTCGCCGCGTTTGATTGCGACGGAACTCTTTGGGATGGCGACGCTGGAGAACGGTTCTTCGATTGGGAAATTAAACGCGGCGTGATTTCCAGCGCGGTTGCTCAACGGGCGCGTGCCCGGTATTCCGAATACAAAGCCGGCAAAGTCAGCGAAGATGACATGTGCGGCGAAATGGTGACGCTGCACAGTGGAATGCTGGAAGCAGACCTGCACCGTTTGGCCGCAGAGTTTTTCGAGGCGAATTTCGTCCAGCGAATTTTTCCCGAAATGCTTGAGTTAGTGAGCCGGCTTCAAAAATCAGGCTGCGAGGTTTGGGCGGTTTCCTCCACGAACGAGTGGGTGATCCGTAAGGCCGTAAAATATTTTGGAATTTCAGAAGATAATATTTTGGCAGCCTCCGTCCAGATTGATGAAGGCACGATCACTGATCGGCTCGTACGCGTACCCTCCGGCCCCGGTAAGCCCCAGGCAATCCGCGAAGTAATTAAGCGCGCTCCCGATGCCGTGTTTGGGAACTCGCGGTGGGACGTGGATATGCTGGAAATGGCTCGATACCCATTCGCCATAAATCCGAATCCAGACTTGGAGAAAATTGCCCAGACCCGCGGATGGACCATTCATTTTCCCGAAGCTGTTTCGGTCGTGAAGTAACAGCTTTCCTCACATTAGTATTCCTTACGGGTTAGCATGCATGGCTCGCGACTACAATCCTGAACAAATCGTGTCTTTGCAACCCAGCGCCACGGTCATTCTTTCCGCTCTCGGAGAACTCGACCGCGTCGTAGCCTGCACAAAATACTGCGCGGAGGTCTGTCCGGAAATCGCAATAGGTAAGAAACGCATCATCGTCGCTGATTCCTGGACCGCTCAATGCGAGCAGATCGTCGACGTTCGTCCCGACCTCGTGATTGCCGCGGTTCCATATCAGGAGAAAGCAGTATCGGAAATCCTAAGATCGGGAGTGCGATTTCTTGGGACTCGCGCCCCACACGCTCTCGGATATTTATGCGGACATTTCAGTTATCGCTGGGATTGTGGGTGCGTCCGAACGCGGACGTCTTCTCATTGAAGACATGAAACATGAAATCGAAGTGATTCGCCTGCGGACAGCTCAAATCTCGCGTCCTCGAGTTTTTTGCGAGGAATGGGGCAAGCCCTTGATCACATCGCAACCGTGGGTCGAAGAATTGGTTGCTGCGGCCGGCGGGGAATTCATTGGCACACCTGGCGCAAAGTCATCTGCGGAGGCGGTTCTGTCCGAGAACCCGGAAGTTGTGGTCTTCGCCTGGTGTGGAGCAGGAGATCGCGTCCCCCTGGAAAAAATTGTTTACCAGCGCGGATGGGCCGGAATGAAAGCCGCTCGAGACAACAGAATTTATTGCATACGAGATGAATTCCTGAATACTCCCGCGCCTACTTTGATTCAGGGTTTGCGCGCCCTGGCATTCGCCATTCATCCCGAGTTTTTTCCACAGCCGCCTGGTCTACGATGCATCAAAGCCAAATCGCAAACTAATATCCCATCATGTTGACCCTTCATTGCGCGCACCAATCCGAAAAAAATAGACGGGTGGGCCTGTGAAGCGGGTAGTCGCGGCATTGATCTTCAAGGACGGCAAGATATCTAGTTTGCCAGCGAACCCGGCATCAAACCATGCCGTTGAAGTGGGAGTTTCCCGGCGGAAAAATCGAAGAGGGCGAGCAGCCCCGAGATGCATTGCGGCGCGAACTGGACGAGGAACTTGGCATCGAAGCCAGCGTCGGAGATGAAGTCGCGCGAATTCGCCATAAATATAAAAATGGAAGCTCGGTAGAGTTGCGTTTTTTCGTGGTGAATGAATACCAGGGTCAACTCGAGAATAAAATTTTTCGCGATATGCGCTGGGCAGAGCGTTCTGAGCTGCCATCCTTCGACTTTTTGGAAGCAGACTTCGAATTAGTTAGAGACCTTGCCTCGGGTAAATTAGTTTGAAGACTTTGACGCTAGACGTGTGGAGCTATCCGCAGTGATCACGCGCCAAAGACGTTACAATCCCAACATCAATGTCCAAATCGATAAAGATGAGAGAGATAGAGATAACGATACGTAAATCTAACGGTAACGACAAGCCCCTATCAGGCAAGTCCGTTCTGATTACCGGCGCCGCTCGCCGCCTCGGGCGGGCAGCAGCGCTGGCGATGGCAGGCGCAGGGGCCGACGTGGCGATTACATTCCTCACATCCGCACGCGAGGCGCAGTCCACTGTGGTTGACCTTGGCGGTTTTGGAGTACGCGCAATCGCATTGCGTTGCGACGTTACGGATCCGAAAAGCGTGGCCAACACCGTTCGTGAAGTCAAGAGAGAGTTCGGCGGCCTGGATATCCTGGTAAATAACGCTGCCAAATACGAAACTGTCGAATTCGAAAAGCTCACGCTCGAAACAATGGGATGGCATGTTCGCCGTCGAACGTGCGCGGGCCGTTTCTATGTCCCAGGCAAGCTCTAAAACTTCTGCGGGAGCGCCGTGGAGAATCATCAATCTGGGATCGTTGGGAGGGTTGCGTCCGTGGCCGACTCATGCTCACTACTGTTCATCCAAAGCCGCTCTTCATATGCTTACAAAGGTGATGGCGATAGCTTTGGCACCTGAAGTCTCAGTCAACTGCGTCGCTCCCGGGATGATCGATCTCGGCGAAAAATCAGCGGCAGCGTTCATGAAAAGTAAGGCCAAGCAGACTCCGATGCGGCGCAATGGCGCGCGGAAGACGTTGCCGCAGCGGTTTTATTCTTTGCTACAGCGCCGAGTTTTATAACCGGCCAGATTTTAACGGTGGACGGGGGATTGGGACTGTGACGATTCATTTCATTCTCGCGTCTCATGCTGTGGCGACGCCGGGCAATCTAAATCGAATGTGCCCGCGAATAGTCCTCATTCTGATGCTGACTTCGGTGGCGGCCGGGACAAGCACGTCCGGAAGATGGTGGACACGAAATCGAAATCTGGACCGGAGGAGGTCATTCCGTCCCCGGGGGCACGGCGGATACAAGGTATGGAACATAGGCGGCCGATATGGATGGATATTGACCCGCCCTTTTGGCGCGAGGCTTTCTGAACGGCCGTTTCGAATACGCCGTAGATATCGTCCCTGTATTGTCGGTTTTCCAAGGAGCAAACGAATTTGAACCAGTCGACACAGCCTTACGGCGCCGGTTTTAATCCCTTAATTTGAAGTGGGATTTCGCGACCCGCGGCAGATTGTTCCCATATTTCGAATTGAGCGGAGGAGTGCTTTTCACCAACCACGACGTCCCCGCTGGCACAAACACTGTGAACTTCACGCCGTGTGCAGCGTTTTGGCACGCATTTGTTAGGCGAAAAATATAATTGGAGTTTGGAACTTCGTTACCTGCACGTTTCAAATGCAGGCCTCGCGGTGCCGAACCCCGGCATTAATACCGTGCAGGTGCGACTAGGAATCGGCAGATTTTTGAAGCATTAACCTAGGAAATCGGCATGTACGGGCGTGCAACGCGATTATCCGTAACATTGCAGCCGCTAACTCCGCCAGATATTCTTCTCCCGTATGTCAACACTGGTCGAATGCGTCCCGAATTTTTCCGAAGGGCGCGACAAATCGAAAGTCGACGCCATCGTCGAAGCCATGAAAATGGATGGCGTCTATCTGCTCGACCGCGAGATGGATTCCGATCACAATCGCTGCGTGATTACGCTTGTTGGAGACGCGATGCAATTCAGGAAGCCGCGATCCGCGGCGTAGGCAAAGCGTGCGGAGATATTGGATCTGACGCGCCACACCGGAGCGCATCCTCGTCTCGGCGCAGCGGATGTTGTTCCGTTCATTCCGATCGAAGGCGTCACATTGGAAGATTGCGTTGCGATGGCCCGCCACGCGGGTGCAGAAATCTGGAAGCGATATCAGGTTCCCGTTTATCTCTACGAGGCGGCAGCGACTTCTCCAGAGCGCCAGAATCTCGAATACATCCGGCGCGGACAGTTCGAGGGCGTAAGCGCGGAAATTGCGACCGATCCCGCACGCAAACCAGATTTCGGAGAGGCGAAATTGCATCCCACGGCGGGCGCAGTTGTCGTGGGCGCACGCAAAGCGCTGATCGCTTACAACATCTTCCTCAATACCGCAGACGTTGGAATTGCGAAACAAGTGGCCAAGAGCAGTGCGATTTTCCAGCGGCGGATTGCGTTTTGTGAAGGGTGCTGGATTTCTGGTTCGTGGGTTGGCACAGGTTTCAATGAATCTGACCGATTTCGAGCAAACACCGATTCATCGCGTCTTCGAACTGGTCAAGCGCGAGGCCGCGCGGCATGGCGTAGGCATCGTCAGCAGCGAGATCGTCGGATTGATTCCCAAGAAAGCGTTGGAATCGGCCGCGGAATGGTTTCTGCAAGTCGAAAATTTCAACGCGTCCATGATCCTTGAAAATCGGCTGTCCGCCGTAATGAGCGGAAAGTCTTCTGCCGGCGGATTTCGCGCAGGTGTAGAACCTTTCATAGAGCAGTTGGCGGCTCCAACGGCAACCCCCGGCGGCGGCAGCGCCGCTGCGGCAAGTGCGGCCATGGCCGCGGGATTGGCGACGATGGTGGCTTCCATGTCGCGCGGCAAGAAAGCCTATCAACAATATGAGGCGGAACTGACCGAGGCCATCGCGAGACTAGCGACACTGCGCGACGAACTGAAGAGCGCTATTGATTCTGATGCCGAGTCTTACGCCGCCGTAATGAAAGCCTATAAGCAGGCAAAGGAAATGCAGGATCGCAGACGGAATCATTAATGCCGCGCTGAAGCAAGCTACGAACGTTCCTCTGAGTGTCGCGGAAAAAGCGTCAGAAGTGATCGTCATCGCCGGGAAGTTAAAGCCGATTACGAATCCAAACATGAAATCTGATCTCGCGACCGCGATCGCGCTGGCCCACGCCGCAATCGAAGGCGCGCTGGCAAATGTCGAGATTAATTTGGAGTCATTGAAAGACGAAGCCTTCACAGCAGAGATCAAAAAAAGAACTTTAGCGGTTCGAGAAGCAAAGTCGCTTCAACACTAGCCGCGCTCTTCTACGGTTTCCATCGAACTTCTCTTTCTCTTATTCGCTTGTAAGATTTTCTTTCGCAGACGAAGCGATTTCGGAGTTACTTCGACGAACTCGTCGTCGGCGATGAACTCGATTGCCTGCTCCAGGTTGAGCTGGCGGAACGGAACCAACCGCACCGCGATATCAGAGGTAGAGGACCGCATGTTGGTGAGCTTTTTCTCGCGCACTACGTTTACGTCGAGGTCCGAGTCTTTCGCATTCTCGCCGATGATCATGCCTTCGTAAACATCAATGGTTGCGCCCACGAAAAGCTCGCCGCGCTCCTGCAAGTTGTAAAGCGAATAAGGCGTGGTGATCCCGGCCCGGTCGGCGACCAGCGCTCCTGTGAGGCGATGTGGAATTTCGCCCTGCCATTCCATATATCCGTCGAACAGAGAATTCATCACGATAGTTCCGCGGGTATCGGTAAGCAATTGGCTGCGCAGGCCGATCAATCCGCGGCTTGGCACTCGAAATTCGATCCGTACGCGGCCGTAGCCGTGGTTGTGCATATTGAGAACTTCGCTTTTGCGCGAGCCCAGTTGCTCCATGACCACCCCCACAAAGCTTTCCGGGACGTCTATCGTCAAGCGCTCAACCGGTTCCATCAATTTTCCATCTACGCGCTTGGTCACGATTTCGGGCTTGCCGACCATCAGCTCGTAACCTTCACGGCGCATCATCTCGATCAGGATCGAAAGCTGCAACTCTCCGCGCCCGGCCACGACGAATGAATCGGTGGTGTCAGTATCCTGCACGCGCAACGAAACATTGGTGAGCAACTCTTTCTGAAGACGGTCACGCAAATTGCGCGAAGTTACATACGTCCCTTCCAGCCCGGCAAATGGGGACGTATTCACGGTGAACAACATCGAGATTGTGGGTTCATCAATCGTAATTGGCGGCAGCGGCGACGGGTTCTCGGCGTCGGTGATGGTCTCGCCGATCGTAATCCCTTCAACTCCCGCCACGGCAATGATGTCCCCGAGGGTCGTTTCCGTAATGTCTGTACGCTTCAGGCCGGAAAAAGAAAACAGTTTTGTGATTTTCGTTTTCTGCAACGAGCCGTCGAGTTTGGCAATGCCGACTTCTTCGCCGGTAAACATCCGGCCATTGAAAACGCGGGCAATGGCGAGGCGTCCCAGGTAGTCGCTGTAATCGAGATTGGCGACCAGTATTTGCAGCGGGCCGGAGGCGTCGCCGGTCGGGGCGGGGATGGTCTGGACAATCGTCTCGAAAAGTAGCTGGAGATTCTCGCCTCCGCCTTTTATATCCCGCGAGGCAGTGCCTGCTTTCGCATTGGTGTAGAGCACTGGAAAATCCAGTTGCTCTTCTTTCGCATCGAGATCAATGAAAAGATCGTAGACTTCGTTCAGCACTTCCTGCGGACGCGCATCGGACCGGTCAATTTTGTTGATCACCAAAATCGGCTGAAGATGGCCTTCGAGCGCCTTACTTAACACATATCGCGTTTGCGGCAACGGACCTTCGCTGGCATCCACCAGAAGCATGACTCCATCCACCATCTTCAGCGCGCGTTCGACTTCGCCGCCAAAGTCGCTGTGGCCGGGCGTGTCCACGATATTGATCTTGACGTCGTGGTAGAAGATCGCCGTATTTTTGGCGAGAATCGTGATCCCGCGTTCGCGCTCCAGATCGTTCGAATCCATGACTCGTTCAATCATGGTTTCATTCGAGCGGAACGTTCCGCTCTGGCGGAGCATGGCGTCCACCAAAGTGGTCTTGCCATGATCCACGTGCGCGATAATCGCTATGTTGCGAATGCCTGAACTCAATGGGCTTCCTTTGTGGGAATGGATCCTCTACCACTTTACTATGCCGGGGCGATGCGAGGGCGTCGTTCTGAGTTCAGGGCGTGAATTTCATGAGCAGAAGATTGCATTATGGGCGTAGGGCCTGACCGAGGGTCGGGCCCTCACCGAATTGACGAGTTCTAGTCTCTGTCGTACTTCATGCAGATTTCGAGCTGATGGATGGCTTCATCGGTTGCCCGAATCGCATCCGCTTTATGCCCACCGAAATCATGGGCGGCTTCCGCCATATGCGCCCTCGCACCGCGCAAGGCTTCAATGGCACGGTGAATCTCAGGATGCCGTTCGGCAGCGGGCGATGTCGGAGTCAGCGCCAACATAACCGCGGCCACCATCATGATGCTCATTACTTTCATTCTTTTCTTCATAGGATTCGCCATAGATTTCTCCCCAGGGGATTGCGTCCGGACCGAAACGCCACGGACAAGAGTCGAGAACGAAGATAACCTACGACAACCGCATGCTGGAAACAATTGCCGCCTTAGGTACCGCCTGGTTTTCCTGGATGAGGAGTTAGGTGCCCGGCCCGAGCGAACTCCCTCCCAAGGCCGTCGTGCAATGCGGCGGACCTGATCATGTCGGTAATCTGAGTCCTTAATTCGTCTCTCCAGTTGGCGGGCCAGGCATCCCAGTTATTTGGTGCTGATTTTTTCGTAGGGCTGGTTTCCACGGAAGCTTTCAAAGCGGGGATGGAAGGGCATTCTTCGAGAGAAGGGTTTTGTTCGTCTTCGTTTTCTGTCTCTGCGCCGTCTGCTTCTTCGTCTTCGTCGTCTTCCTCTTCGTCATCTTCTTCGTCGCCGTCTTCTTCTTCGGTGTCGTCGAAGTCGGAGTTCTCCCAGAGTTTCTCGCCCATCAGGGTTTGGTCCACGTTGTCAGGATCAATGACAACCCTCGGAGGGTAGGCTTCGAAATCGGCCTTGCGCAGGTTGCCGGAGGCGGTCTGCAATCCGTAGAGAAGGAGGGCGGCGGTTTTGTGCTCGATTTGCCCGGCGAGCAGCAGGGCCATTACCTGCATCAGGGCGACTTGGACGGAATTGGCGTCTTCCAAGACAGGCAGGTCAATTGACGGACGCACCTTGAGGCCGGGAACATTGAACTGAACGCGCTCCTCCTGCCAGCGTCCGTGAAAGTAGCAAAAGGTCTTTCCGCGGATGGAGGGCGAACCGCATTGGGTGCCGTTGACCTTAATATGTTCGCAGCGGTGGATATTGGGATGATAGAGGAGCATTAGGCTACCCCTCCCCCCGGTAGCCGATATATTGGAATCATAGATTTAGGGGATGGCGAGAGCCCAAATCTATGGATACAAAATGGTTGCAGGTAAAATCTTGATTCGCAAATAGTTATAGTCATGTATTAAACCTTTACGCGAAGTTATAAGGTAGTTATGGCAGGAATGGAGGACGAGGTCAAACTCGGAAGTGCATGGGGTGGAGGAGCCCGCACATCCGCAAGGAACGCGAATGTCTGGGGCGCCCAGGCAAATAGTTATAGTCATGGATAGTATATTTACTAAAAGCAATAATCGTTAAGACAGCTCTGAGAGACGGGATGAAGGTCCGAAGAACTGCCGCGTACATTCGTGGTTACGTCCGGGACGGACTCGAATGTGATGGTTTCGCCTGGCCGTGCAAACCTGCGCATTTCTCGTCTGGCGCGCCCCGAGCGTGCCCATCACCAAGTTTCATTGCGACGCCGACGACTTGCCCTACTACTTCCGCCTCCTGTGGATGTTTTCAGGGCTTTCGCGGGATGGGGAGAGAGGGGGTGAGGCTGCAGATCAGTCTCTCCCCCGTTCAGTGTGCACCAGCAGCACGTGTTACCTGCACGGGTTTCCACTAAGTATATAGGGCGCTCGTATTCGGATTTCCATGGCCCTTTGACGATGCGACTTTTTGATTCGTCTATTTGCAAGAAAGTGCCAGGCGGAATGAGTGGATACATCATGAGGTCTTCGCTCCCTATAAAGCCATAGGTGTATTTGCCACTGACGAGATGGTTTAGGTAGGTGATTGGCACAACCCCCCAGTTCTGCCCAATTTCGCTGAAGTATGCCGTGGCCTGGCGGTCAAGGCTGTTATCAACGAGAACCGGCGTTCTCATCGCCGAGATGTTGCTAACGGCGTCACACAGGTGGGAATTTGCGGGAGCCGATAGGGAGATGTCGGCAGAAATCTGGTCAAGTTCCACACCGAACCAAGACATCAATTTGCGGATGTCTTTGTGATACGCCACCGCGAGCGAGTAAAAGCGGTAGATGCTGGGCACGACTCCCAGAGTTTCGATCTCCGAAAGACGGCTGGGAGGCACTAGGAACTGTTTGTTCCCGCGACGCTCTGCGATCTGCGAGCTCACGGCCTCGACCTGCAGGCGTTCCGGAATCCAAGTCGTTTCCTCAATGACCTGAGATTCTGATTTCCGCAGGGCACGGGACTTCTGGTGGCAATAGACACTCGAGTGGGTATAGCACTCCGATATCCAAACCCTACGTCGCTCATTTCTTGGGTGATGCGCCTCCCCCGCAAGAAATTGCATCGGGAGTGGTGCCATTATGTCGGCTCAAAGCCGAAACTTCGTCAGATCCCATTTTTGCACCGTCTGGCCGAAACTTATTTTAAGTCTTGTGACGTTTGTCACACTGATATCTCTAGGGTTCCGATATCTTTCTGTCCATCCGTCAGGCTTGGCCCGAATTCAATCCGGAGGCCATCCAAATTGTCACGCAACTTAATTGAAGCCCCGGGGGCGTTCCCGGTTGGGGTGGGGTTTAAGCTTCGCGAATTTTACGATTGGGTCGATTGGATGAAACGAGATTTGGCTGGCTCCGGCGTCGATCTGCCCAGCGAGGAGATGTGCGTTCTGTTTGCCGCATCATCCGTTCGCTTAGCTGATGGCATCCAGAGAATTTACTCGCACGTGCCGGCATCAGTCAGGTCAATGCTGATTCAAGCAGCAATCCTGCACCAGTGTTGGACTCGTCAAGTGAAATTCCGGCCGAAAGATAACCCGTTTGGGTCGCTAGCCGCCGGGCTCACCAGTGCTTGACGCTCTGGATTTGGCGGGCGCACCGAACCAGACCGAGCATGTAGTCGTAGCGTCAGATGGCCACAGTTATAGGGTTAGGTTTCCCCAACCTGCACCGCGGAATATGGAGCTGGTCACCGAGGTCATCTGCTTTCTTCTCGCGAAGGAAATGGGCCTACCAGTCCCGCCAATCTGCATAGTACACGTTAAGCCGCAAATTGCTGCGCGTTTGGGCGTTTTGGGTGATGTTCGGTCGGGCAGTAAGGTACGGACGTCGGAATCTAGTAATTTTCGTTGTCTTGGAGTGCGTCAAATAGAGGAAGTGGAGGTGGATAATCGAGGAAAGCCGCGTTTGCCGGTCAGTCCTGGAGCGGCCAGGCATCTGGCTGGCGGGGTCACCTTTCACGTGTTAACCCTCAATGCAATTTCGGGGGGACGAGTTTTTCGGGGGTCGAACGGGCGAGCCCAGCCAATCTTTACTGATTTCCGACATTGCTTGATGAATTCCGACTGGCCCCGCTTCCAGAAGGCGACCTACAGGCAACAGGTAGCGTGCTCATTATTCGCACGAGGCGTTAAGTCGTACAAGCAGCTGGAGGTCTGGGTGCAGCGGGCCGAACAAGTAGACATGGGCCGGATTTGTGAAACAGTGGTAAAGCTTCCAGGCGACTGGTATCACGGCAATCCTATGCCTGTCGTGAACGGTTCTTGAGAAGCTTCGCGAACGAGCGGCTGATCTTCGACGCGCTATCCTCCGGCTTATCGATGCTGGCTTTTTCGTTGGTATAGAAGGACCATCAATAAACAAGTGCAAGGTTAAGAAAAGTACAGTGAATGTGTTCTCCTTTGTGAGCTATCGCAGCGGACCGCCGTTGTTCGGGGAGGCCCGCAACGCTGCGTTATTAGTACGCGCTATTAAGGGCATGGGCGCTGATCCGCCGTCATACAACCGCAAACTTGGTGGGCTTGCACCCTTGGCGTGAGGAATTTGCAGCAGTTATTGCAGTGGTTCGGGTGTCTGGGGGCGCTGGTCTTGGAAATCCAGAAAACTCCCCCCGCAGTCGTTCTGATCCCCATTCCTAGCAGCGACTGTGCCCTTCGCGTTTCAGGTTCGCGGGTGTCGCGCACATTCTGGCTGGCTGGATGCAATCGCCAAACAATCGAGGCGCCCCGCGTTGATATCTAACGCGTTCTTCTGGGATCAGGGGGCGCAAACCAAGCCATCGTGGCGGTGTGCGTGCGGCAAAAACGCTTTGCCAGCAGCTAATGCTTTTTCTGCCCGTCCCCAACGGGACCGTTGTGCTCATTGATGACGTCATGACAACGGGGGGGCATCTGCTCGCCGCAAGCTGGCGACTCGCTGATGCGGGGATTCATTGTCAGCAAGGAAATTGCTTTTCGCAAGCTCGGGGCGAAAGCGAAGGCCGGGTATTTGGTGTGAGACAGATCTCCGTGTGCGTAAAGCTAGCTGGCGTCGCAGCTCGGATTAACGAGTTTACTTGAGGCCGTGAGGTTCAATCCTTGGCGGGAGGCTGGCTCCCTAGCGAACGGCAGATTCAAGAGCTCGTCCAGGCGTGGAAGCAGTTGAGGAAGTGGAGATAGGGATCCTTCGTTGGGAGTCATTCGGGGGCGAATGACTCCGCTGCCTCTAGATACAATTTGGGGGGACTACTTGTTGATTTTCTTACGTCCGACGAGGGATGTTTGTCGCGGAAATTTCGGAAGTGTGGGGAAGCAGATTCCTCCGGGCGTTGGAATAAAGCAGGTCCCTCCACTGCGCTTCGCTCCGGTCGGGATGACAGGTTAGAAGGGGGAATGACAATGTGGGGAGCGGGATTGCGTCCCACCCTTCGCAAAGTGCGCGAAGGATGGGCCACCCGGATTTGCGTCCATCTCATCCCTATCTTGCTATTGGCGCTAAGCTCCGGCATAATAATGGTTTGCATTACACCTGCCGAAGGATTTAGGAAAGGAAACAAGCTCTGTGTTAATGATTCGTTTATCGCGCATTGGTGCGCGCAAGCAGCCTTATTATCGTGTGGTGGTGATCGAGAAAGAACGGGCGCGCAATGGGCGGCCGGTCGAAATCGTGGGGACGTATAATCCGCGGACCAGTCCTGCCAGCGTAGAATTGAAGCGTCAGCGCATAGATTATTGGATATCCAAGGGCGCGCAGATGTCGTCCCGCGTATCGAAGATCATGTCGCAGCCCGCTCCGGCCGCAGTCGCTTCGTAATTCCGTCTCGCCAATAAGCTGACAAAATATATGACTGAGCCAACTGGAAGCCATCAGGCGGGAAATGCACGGGTCGTGAATGCGCAAAATGCGAACGTGCAAACCATGATCGAGCAACTGGTGAAGTCGCTCGTGGATGATAGCGGCCAGGTCTCCGTCAGCGTGGTTGAAGAGCCGGGGGAGACCGTGCTCGAGTTGGAGTCGCTCGGCGGGAATTTGGCAGAGTGATTGGCAAGCAGGGACGCACCATACGCGCCATGAGAAATCTTTTGTCGGCGGCGGGCGTGAGAGCGAATAAACGCTACGCGCTCGAAAGTATCGAAGATGAGATGAGACCAGGCAGCCGGACCAGAATCCTGTTTGATCCATACAGCCACGCTTGTTCGGTTCAACATATCTGGTTCAACATATCTGGTTTAACAAGTTGTGATCCCGCTTAGGAGTTTTTGATCGGAGACGAGTACATCACCGTCGCCCGCGTGGTCAAGACACAAGGCCGGCACGGCGAAGTTGCGGTGGAGTTGCATAGCAGCGTCCCGGACAGGTTCCAGCCGGGCATGCGGCTTTCGGCGGCGGATGACAGTTCGGCGCGCCGCGAGCTTGAGCTCGAAGCGCTGTGGCCGCACAAGGGAATGCTGGTTCTGAAGTTTGCCGGAGTGGATTCCATCTCAGATGCCGAACTTTTGCTGGGATGCGAATTGCAGGTACGGCGGGAACAGCGCGCGGCGCTTGAGCCGGGATGGAATTACGTCAGCGACTTGGTGGGTTGCAAGGTCTTCGACACGGATATGACGGTAACGAGCGTGAGATCGGCGTGATTGAAGAAGTGCACTTCGGCGCGGGAGAGGCGCCGCTGCTGGAAGTCAGGACAAGCGAGGCGAGTGCGAAATCCCATATGCGCAGGCGTTTTTGAAAGACGTGGACCTGGCGGGAAACGCATACGCATGATGCTGCCGGACGGGATTCTCGAAGTAAATAATCCCATGACGTCCGAGGAAAAAGCGCAGCAACATGGGGCTGGATTTTCCGGAGCGAAGCGGCGAAGGCTTCCGTAGTAATAGTAATGAAGATAGACATTGTCACGATCTTTCCAGATTTTTTTCGCGGACCTCTGGATTTTGGAATCATCCGGCGCTCCCGTGAAGCTGGGCTGACCGAGATAGCGATCCACGATCTGCGGGCGTTTGCTCACGATCGTCACAAGACTGTGGATGACCGTCCATTTGGCGGTGGCGAGGGCATGTTGCTCAAGCCGGAACCGATCTTTGAATGTATTGAAGGAATGAACGTTGGGAGCCGGAGGATCGTCTCCGGCAGGGCTCGCGAGAGACTGTGATTCTGCTTTCGGCGCAGGGCCGGCGCTTCACGCAGGAAATTGCGCAGGAGCTTTCCAGCATGGAACGCATGGTGCTGATCTGCGGACGCTACGAAGGAGTGGATGAGCGGGTTGGCGAACATTTAGTCGATCGCGAGCTTTCGATCGGCGACTACATTCTTAGCGGCGGTGAGTTGGGTGCGGCGGTGGTTATGGATGCGGCCGTCCGATTGATTCCTGGAGCGCTGGGTAATGAAGCGTCATCGCGGCAGGAGTCGTTTAGTTTGCGGGCGCAGTCGCATAATGGGGATGGTCCCAGTTCGACCTGCGCTTCTGGAGGTCTGTTGGATTATCCGCAATATACGCGACCGGCAGATTTTCGCGGGTGGGCGGTTCCGGAAGTGCTCGCGTCGGGAAATCACGAAGAGATTCGCCGCTGGCGCCGGCGCATGGCGATAGAGAAGACGTTGCGCAATCGTCCTGATCTAATGGATGGCGTTGTTTTGGACGATGAAGATAAGGAATTGCTGGGCGAGATTAAGAACGGCTTTTAGCTTTTAGCTTTTAGCTTTTAGCTTTTGGCTCTTAGCTTCTTGCGGTGGATCTGTAGATCGAACGGGGAAATAATAGGTTCGGGCCAAAAGCTAAAGGCCAAGAGCCAAGAGCTATTTCAAATTTTGGGGAGGCACCATCATGACGAGCTTGATTATTGAAAAACTTCTGGCCAAAGCCAAACGCACGGACATACCGGATTTTGTCCCTGGCGACACAATCCGCGTTCACGTGCGCATCAAAGAAGGCGATAAGGAACGGTCTCAGGCCTTTGAGGGCGTGGTGATTGCGCGCAACCATGGCTCCCAGGCTAGCTTCACAGTCCGCAAAATGAGCTTTGGACAGGGCGTCGAACGCATTTTCCCTGACAACTCCAGAGTGATTGACAAGATCGAGTTGATTCGGTCGTCGAAGGTGCGTCGCGCGAAGCTCTATTATCTTCGCGGACTACGTGGTAAAGCTGCCCGCCTGAAAGACGTTGACCGCGAACATCTGGCGGCTGCCGCGCCGAAAGCGTAGTGCCGAAACCTTTCTGACTCGGAATGCTGGATGCCGATGCGCCCGCTGAAAGAGAGCGTGGGAAATTCGGGCTGATTCTGAACGGAATAGATTTATTCTCCGAACATGGGCACTTGGCGGACGTCGGACGGGACTTTTCTTTGGCGGCGGGACGCGCCGATCACGGACAGTACGGTGAGTGAATCCAAAGCGGTTCTGGGAACGAATATACGCTGAGTATTAGAACGTAAATCGGGGGGATTCACCAGAAATCCCTCGGGCATGTTGACGGAGAGGTCGTTCGGCATCATGCCTTCGAGAACCTCGCTGTCTTTGAATCTTAGGCGCACCCAAAGGCCCTCGGTCCGGGGACGGGTGGTAAAAGTCTTGCGGTTGGGCGCTTCTGTCTCTCCGAACTCGCGAACGAAATAAACCACCTTAATGTCTTTGAGTTCGATACTGACAACGTTTCCGGCGGTGTTGAGAAGTTCCAGCTTGCCATCATTCACGAAGTTGGAGGGCGCGACATATCCGTTGATGGTGTCGCGATCCATTTTTCGAACTACGACCTTTTTGTGCGTGGATGGCATGGTTTAAGGGTGCAAAGCGGCTGCAAAATCGAGATTTTAAGCCCAGTCTCAACCCGATTCTCTCATTTTAGGCATTAAAATCGCGGAGTATCCCGTTGGTAGTAGCCAAACTGACAACGTTGTGTTATTTTCTGTAGTTTGCCAAGCGCTTCCTTCAAGGTATAAGTATAGCGGTTAGAGTAATTTACGCTGGGGGAGCTCTGTCTTGGGATACCCCCGTCTGGTGCCTGTGGAAATCAATAGCGCACTTCAGAACTGGTGGGCAACAGCAGGAATCCGCGAATAACGAATGGCTGACTACATTTATACGATGGAAATCCGGCTGACGCCGGACCAGCAACGGGGCGTCACCCTGGTGCAGGACATAGCCCGCGCGGCGGGCATGAACGTCTATCTTACGGGCGGAGCGGTCCGCGACATCATTAGCGGATTCTCCATTCGCGACCTTGATTTCACGGTTCAGGGCAATCCTCTCAAACTCCAGAAAGAGCTCGAACGTGCCGGCGCAACCATGTCTGGAGTGGATGACGACCTCAAGACCCTGTATCTGGTGTTGCCGGGGAATGTTCGTGCGGAAATCAGCAGCGCGCGCACGGAACGCTATGAAAAAACCGGGAAGCCGCCGGTTATTTCGCCGGCCACGATCATTGAGGATTTGCGCCGCCGCGATTTCACGGTCAACGCGATGGCGCTTTCGCTGAATCCTGGGTCCCGCGGGTTGTTAATGGATCCATTCAATGGCGCGGCCGACATTGAAACCAAGACTCTTCGTATTCTGCACAATTATGCGTTCGTGGAAGATCCGTCCCGGCTAATTCGAGCGCTTCGTTTTGCGGCACGCTTTAGCTGGCCGCTTGAGGAACGCACCCAGGCACGCTTTGAATCTGCAAAAGAAAACAAGTACATCGAGTACATCACTTCTAAAGCGATTGGACGCGAGATTGAGCAGTTGGCGTATGAAGATGATCCGCTGAATATTATCCGGGCGCTGGAAAAGGAGCAGTGGCTGAAGGTATTGAATCAGCATTGGGCAATCGCAAAAGTTGATACGGCGGGGCTGTCAGAGCTATTGAAAACCCGCCAGCAGATGAGCGAGTTGGGTTATCCGACGGACCCGGCGGCGGCAGTTTTGTACTTTCTGACCGCGAAGCTTGGGGACAAGGATGTTTCGGAAATCCGCAGACTTATCCCCCGCAAAGATTTGGTAGAAGCATGGCGGACGATTGAAGACAACGCAAAGGCGTTGGGGAAGCGACTCTCGGGGAAAGAGGCTTCTACGCCGTCACGTACCTGGAAGCTGTTGTCGGAGACTCAGCCGGAAATGATTCTGTTCCTGGCTGTCACTTCGCGACAGAAGATGGTTGATCAGAAAATAAAAAACTTCTTCACCAAGTGGCGCGAAGTGCAAAAGAAAGTGCCATTACTCGAGATGACGGAACTTCGCATCACGCCGCAGATGGCGGAGTATCCCAAGATCGCCAATGAAGTTTTTATGTTGCTGCTCGATGGCAAGCTGCGTTCGCACACCGAGATCATGAAGTTTCTAAAGCCGTTGGCGCCGCCTCCACCGCCTCCTCCGCCCCCTCCGCCGACGAAGCGCGGACGCGGAGCCAAGGCCGCCGCCGCAGCCGCAGCGCAAGCTGGACCAGCCGCAGTGACGCCTCTCGCCGGTAAGGGGAAGAAGAAGGGAAAAGCGGAGGCTGCGGTTGTGGCTCCAGCAGCGGTGGCAAAAGAGGTCTCGAAGCCCGTCGCATCCCCACCCGCGAATCCGGCCAAGTCTAAGAAAACCGTCGCGCCCACGAAGGCAATGAAACCTTCAGCCAAAATAAAAGCCAAGAAGTCTAAGCCTGCAAAGTCGAAGCCACAAAAGTCGAAAAAGAGCGGTAGCAATAAGAAAAAGAAGCACTGATCCGTTAGTTCAACGCACTGTCTCACGCACGGCCTGCCGAAAATGAGATTGACTCAGCCCGTGCGTTGAAGTAGAAGAACTTTGAAATTTCTGCCTTAATCTTGTCGTCACCCCGAGCTTGAGAGGGGCCTTGCGTGCAGCGCAAACGCGAGGAACACAAGAGTGCGCGGATTACGCGCGAGATCCTTCGGGACCAGAGTCCGTCAGGATGACGTCAAAGTAGGGGATAGTTCGAACTGAGTCACTGCCCGGTTTCGGTGCACCTTGCGAACATTTAGAAAAGTCCTGGTCCTGCTGGTCGCTGTCATCCTCATGGTTGTGGTCCTCGCCGCCGCAATCACTTTAACCATTGGATGGCGGCCGTTTATTGGCCCAAAATCGCGGGCGCTGACTTCGCGGGAGTTTGAACGAACGCCTCAGCGAGTAGAACGCGGACGCTACATATTCAACAATCTCGCGGGCTGTGTTGATTGCCATTCGGAACATGATCCCAGCAAGGCGGGAGCACCCGTCGTCGCGGGCATGGAAGGCGCCGGCGAGGTGATGCCCTTCGACGATCTTCCCGGCCGCGTGGTGGCCCCGAATATAACTCCAGACTCGCAGACCGGTTCGGGGTCATGGACGGACGACCAATTGGCTCGCGCGATTCGCGAGGGCATTGGGCACGATGGCCGTACTCTGTTTCCCATGATGCCGTACAGCATGTATCGGCAAATGTCTGACGAAGACCTGGCTTCGGTCGTGGTTTACATCCGGTCAATGCGGCCGGTTGCGCGTCAACTTCCCAAGAGTGAGATTATTTTCCCGGTAAAGTATCTGGTTCGTTCCGCACCGCAGCCGATTGAAAGCGCGGTCAATTCTCCCGATCCGTCGAACCGCGTTGAATGGGGACGCTATCTGGTCACAATGGCGTCGTGCGCCGATTGCCATACTCCACGGCATCAGGGACGGCCCATCCCTGGCATGGAATTCGCGGGCGGCAATTTCATGAAGGGCGCATGGGGCAGCGCTGCCACCGCGAACTTGACGCCTGATCCCTCCGGCATCAGCTATTACGACGAAACTCTATTTATAAAGGCGATCCGCACCGGCTATGTAGGCGCACGCCCGCTGAGTCCTATCATGCCATTTGAATTTTATCGGGGGCTTACGGATGATGATCTCAAGGCGATTTACGCATACTTGCGGACTCTAAAGCCGGTTAAGCATACCGTGGACAACAGCGAACCGCCGACTTATTGCAAGCTCTGCCGGAATACGCATGGTGGCGGGAAGATGAATTAAGAAGGTTTTCTGTTTCCATCCGTGTAGATGGCCCTGCATTTTTTGCAGGGTAATTTCCCAGATATTGCCCGCTAAGCTTCGCTCAACTGGACAGCCGAGCGCGGTTCCTAACGTGACTCTTTCCTGCAAATGAAGGTATATATGGGCAAATGATTTCCACTCATGTCCACTAAGGTGTCCGTGCCACAAAAAATGTCTCGATTGTTTTCATGAACCTCCGAGTGCACCCTGTGGAAATGTAATTGCTGTTGTACATTAGCAGACTCTCTATAATGCGCTGAGAGTACTTCCCCCAGGGAGTTGTTTTGAGAAGTCAAGGCAGTCGGACGCGGGGTAGAAAGCGGATCAACCGCTCAGCAACTTTCTTATTGGTGGGAACTTCAGCGCTGTTAGCTTGTGCACTTTTCCTTTCTCTACATTCGCCGATGATTTCGTCGCCGACGAACGATTCGCAATCGTGGGAATTGAATGACATTGCGAAGATAGAGCCGGTTGCTTCATCCCCGGGCAATTTATTCGCGCCTGAAGTACCCCGCGTGACTTATCCCTATTCGGTTGTGCCCGGCGGCGTGCGCACACCCGAAGAATTACGGGAGGCTGGCGTTCACGACCACGTTGTCAGTGAGCACTATGCGGGATTCGATTTTAAGAAGGCGCGGGTGATCAAGGTCAGGCAGGCTCGATTGGTTTATCTCTCCTATCGCATTGGAGATCAAATTTATTGGACCGCGAAGAAAGTCAGCCTTCATGAAGGTGAAAATCTCATCACCGACGGCAAAGTGACAGCCCGGACGCGTTGCGGCAATCAGGTTTCTGTGCTTCCACAGAAGAAAACATCTTCGCAAGAACCGGCGGCCGCACAGTTCGACGGGCCGATCGGAAGCTCAACGCGAGTGCCATTCCCAGATAATTTTCATTCTGCGCTCGAGTCGAGGCCGGGGCCAGGATGGGGAGCGCCCGGATTAGGCCCTGCTGGTCTCATCGCCATGGCCGGCGGAGGATCCTCCCCATTGAGCGGCGGGTTTCTTCCAATTGGTTCGCCCGTGGCACCCGGATCCGGCGGGAAATCGCCCGCCCCAGGCGCGGGTGGAGGCCCAGGCGGTCCTGGTTCAGGCCCCGGCCCAGGCCCTGGCCCAGTAACGCCTCCGGTGCCAGTGCCAGAACCGGGAACGTTTGAGCTGGCTTTCGTAGAATTACTCGCGGTTATTCTGTGTTTGAAGTTCGCTTCCGGAAGAATTCGATTAGCGCGATTTCATAAATAGACTCCGCTACCCATGTACTTCTGCTTATAGTGCTACTACCGAAGTTCTACGCTATCGGTTCCGACCCTGCTAACATTTAGGTCTTAATCATGCGGCGTTTTTCGAATAGCTCTACCTCATTGTTCCTCGCGATTGCGTTCTGCGTGGCCGCTTCGTTTGCCCATGCAGACGGCTCCGTCGAAGTCCCCACGATTCGTCGGATCTCGATACTTGCTGGAAGCACGCTGGAATTGGAAATTGCGGCCACTGGGCCAATCAAACCTCAAGCCCAGGTTATTCAGGGGCCAGACAGGCTGATTCTGGATTTTCCTGGTGCGCTACCCGCCAAGAGCTTGCACAATCTCGATATCAATCGCGGCGACGTGAAGGATGCGCGGGTTGGGCTTTTTTCCTCGAATCCTCCGGTCACGCGGGTGGTGTTGGATTTGAAGTCTGCGCAACCATATGAATTGTTTCCGTCGGGCAATACGGTTGTCGTGAAATTCAGCTCCAAGGGAACCGGCGACTCTTCGGCAAAACGAAGTATGTCCCATTCCGCCGACGATGCGGACGCTCCGCCGGAGACGATTGTTTCCATCGAACGCTCTCCCGTTGCGAGCGATGTTCGCGAAAAAGATTTCCCACGGCAAGATATTAGCGGCACTCCAGTGCGGCCTGTGGAGCCCGCGCCTGTCAGCGCACCTGCTCCCGCGGTCCCGGCGCAAAATCCGCGAGTGGAAGTGCTGTTCGAAAACGGGCTGTTGAGCATTCGATCGAATAAGGCAAGCCTCTCCGAAGTTCTTTCCGAAATTCACCGCCGAACTGGAGCGGAAATTGCGATTCCCCCGGGCGCCGAATCCGAACAAGTCTTCACCAGCCTGGGACCGGGAGCTCCTAAAGAGGTCCTGGCTTCTTTGTTAAACGGTTCGCATTTCAATTTTATTGTGATTGGATCAGAACGTGACCCCGGAGGCATCCGGCAGGTCGTCCTTACTCCCAAAGAAGGCGGCATGCCGGAGGCAGTAGTTTATCCGTGCGGATCAACTCCGCAACCAGCCATGGCGCAAGCTGCGCCGGATCCGGGGCCTCCAGCCAGGCGTTCCAAACGCCCATGCCTGAGCAGAACGATCCGGGTGACGCACAAGACAAGCAACCGCCGCAACAACAGTAGGCCCCTGCGCTCTGCGAGAGATGACTACAAACTGAAACCGGAAACTATTTCTTCGTCCCGCCCAACTTTTCGAAAAACAAGCAAATAGATTCGATACCCCGATGGAAGTTTGGAATGTGAAACTTCTCGTTCGGTGCATGAAGATTGTCGTCGGGCAAACCAAACCCCATCATCACCGATGGAATTTTCAGGACATCCTGAAAGTCGGTGACAATTGGGATGGAGCCGCCGGAGCGAATGAACACCGTGTCTTTTTTGAATACCTCATGCATGGCTTCGGTTGAGGCTTTGATGAATTTGTTGTCCGTTCCAACCACGCATGCCGGCCCCTTGCTCCAAACTTTGATATTGGTCTGAATGCCTTTTGGGGTTAGCTTCTTGACGTAATTTTTGTAGCGAGTGAGGATGTCGTCGGGATCCTGATTCGGCACCAGTCGCATGGAAACTTTCGCTGAAGCTTTGGCGGGAATAACGGTCTTGGCGCCGGGCGCGGTGAAACCGCCGGGCATGCCATGGACTTCCAGCGTGGGCCGCGCCCAGGTTCGGTAGAGCACGGAGAATCCTGACTCGCCTGTGAGAACGGTGGAACCAACTTCAGTTTTTCGATAATGCTCCTCGTTGAATGGGAGCCGCTTCCATGCCTTTAACTCGGCGGTGGTCGGAGCTTTTACCTTGGAATAAAAGCCGGGGATCAGCACGCGTCCCTTGGAGTCTTTTAGCTTGCTGATGATCTCGATCAATCCGAACAGGGGATTCGGGGCCGCGCCGCCATACATTCCCGAGTGCAAATCGGTTTTCGCTCCGATGGCTTCGATCTCGGCGTAGATGAGGCCGCGCAGTCCCACGCATAATGTGGGCAGGTTCGGAGCAAACAGTTCGGTATCGCACACCAGCGCAAAGTCGGCTTGGAGCTTGGCTTTTTCTTTGCGGACATAAGCCGCGATGGATTCGCCTCCCACCTCTTCTTCGCCCTCAATGATGAATTTGACGTTAATCGGAAGCTTGCCTTGGTGCCCCTCATCAGCGACTCAACAGCCTTAATCTCCATCCATAGCTGGCCCTTATCGTCGACAGCGCCACGCGCATAGACATTGTTCTTGCGCTCGGTCGGCTCGAAGGGAGGGGAAATCCATTCATCCAACGGTTCGGCGGGTTGGACATCGTAGTGCGCATAGCACAGCGCAGTCGGCTTCCCCGGAGCATTCAACCAATCGGCATAAATCAGAGGATGACCTTTGGTGGGAATGACTTCGACATTCTGCATTCCGATGCGGCGAAGCTCGGTTGCGACGAAATCGGCGGCCCTCTGCACGTCGGCTTTATGCTCAGCCAGAGTGCTAATGCTGGGGATGCGAAGCAGATTTTTGAGTTCAGCCAAGAATCGCTGCTTATTTTCACGAGCGTAATCAACCGCGGGAGATGCCATCGAGTTCCTTTCAGCGTATAGGTAGCAGAGGAATAATATATCTGACGGGGAAGGGTTTATGAGTGCGGATTGGATTTTGCTGATTTCAGGCAGGTTGACGGGGGTTGATCGTGTATTCAGAGCGCAAAGGGAGTCGCGTCCGCCTGCCGATTTGCGTTCCTTGCCCGTGGTGAGGGTCATTGGACTCAATCTATAATCGAGGGATGATTGATGAAATTGATTTTCGCAAGCATGCGGAATGTAAATTAGAAGGCTTGAAGAAGAGCTTGATGAAAGCCGAGGAAACCGCCGACCTGGAGGTCGAAGATCAGGCCGGCGCGCTTCATATTTCTTTTGAAGATGGCAGCAAGTTTGTGATTTCGGGAAACTCGCCCGTCCGGCAAATCTGGATTTCGGCGTTGGCCACGAGTTTCAAACTGGATTGGTCGGAAGCAGGCAATGATTTTGTGTTGCAGAAAACTGGCGAGGGCCTGAAGCCGTTGGTGGCGCGCCTGGTCAATCAGCAGTTGGGCGAAGAAGCTGTAACTCTGGCATAGATTTTTGTGTCAGGTATTTTCGTCGGCGTATCCGTCATTCGCGCTTGGCTGCAATTTCTGCCTCAGATGAGTGGCGATCTGCTGGCCGTGGAAGCGTCCATTCTCGATAAAAATCTCGTTAGTTCTCGAACCCGCCACAATAACGCCAGCCACATAAATCCCCGGCACATTCGACTCCAGCGTCACGGGATCGCAGACCGGTCGGCATTGCTCCGCGGACAACTCAATCCCCATAGCGCGTAGAAAATCATAATCCGGATGGTAGCCAGTCAAAGCGAATACAAAATCATTCTTCAGTTCAAGCACGCCGTCGGGAGTGTAGAGAACAACATAATCAGGGGCAATTTCCTGAACGCTGGTATTGAAGTATGCGGTGACTTCGCCGTTCTTGATTCGATTCTCGATGTCGGGCAGAATCCAATACTTAATGTGGTTGTGCAGCTTGGGACCGCGATGGACCAGCGTCACACGCGCTCCATGCCGCCAAAAATCCAGCGTCGAAATCGCGGCAGAATTCTTTCCTCCGATGACCAGCACATCGGTATCGAAAAAAGGATGCGGCTCGCGATAATAATGAAAAACCTTGGGCAAGTCTTCGCCCGGAATTCCTAAATAATTCGGGAGGTCGTAATAGCCCGTGGCCACGACCAACTTGCGAGCCTGATAGTCATAAATCCTTCCAAGACGGTCGCTGGTCGTGACTTGAAATTCACCATCGGCGCCGGAGACCGTCTCCACTTTCTGATACTGGCGTATCGGCAAACGATAATGCTCCGCAACTTTGCGGTAATACTCCAGCGCTTCTTGCCGCGTGGGCTTTTGATTCGCCGTGCTGAAAGGGATGTCGCCAATCTCAAGCAGTTCCGGCGTAGTAAAAAATGTCATGTTCGCGGGATAGTTGTAAATGGAATTGACCACGCATCCCTTATCAATCACGACGACTTTGAATCCCGCTTTTTGCGCCTCGATGCCGCAAGCCAGACCGGTGGGTCCGGCGCCGATGACAAGCACATCCACTTTTGTTTCTGGACGCGATTCGATCTGTGCGCGAGGAAGAGTGTCGGGGATTTCCTTGGCCGCTTCGGAGATTTGTTTATTTGCCAAAGAGTTTGGTCCCGGATAGGAATTCCAGCTAACCGCCGACCAAAAGATTTGCCGACTCTCTTGAAGATCAAGATTTTAGCATGTGCGCGTCCATGTTCGACGAGGGCAGAGTCGAATCAGGCAGCCATCCGCTGCTCACCGGTCCCTGCCAACTTTGACAAGTGACAATGTACACCTTACAGTGTAACCTTTAATGATCGGGAGCTTTCAAGCATCGCGGACTCAAGCGGCTTTATGAGCGCGGAGACCGCAGCGGGATCCGACCCCGACTTGCTCAATACTGTCGAAGACATCTCGCCCGGCTCGACGAGGCCGAGGACACCGCAGGCCATGAACCTTCCCGGTTATCGCCTGCACCCGTTGAAAGGCGGACTAAAAGGTTTTTGGTCGGTCACGGTAAGGGCGAACTGGCGGATTATCTTCCGCTTTGAAGGAGCCGAACGCGTTTGACGTTGAACTAACCGGCTACCACTAGGCAAGCAAGAGCCAGGAGCAAATCGCCATGCCGATGAAAAATCCGCCGCACCCCGGACGCAGTGTCCGAACCGCCTGTCTTGAACCCTTGGGCCTCTCCGTCACAGAGGGAGCGGAGGTACTTGGCGTAACCCGGCAAACACTCAACAATGTCGTCAACGGCAAGTCGGGGATCAGCCCCGAGATGGCGATCCGGCTCTCGAAGGCGTTTGGCAGTACGCCCGAAACGTGGCTGCGGATGCAGGTTGCGTATGATCTCGCGCAGGCCCGGAAAGAGGAAAACAAAATCAAGGTGCGCCGTCAGCATGGGCTTCGGGAGCTACACGCGCAATGACGAGGCCAGCTTCGATGTGGTGAAAAACGTCGGTGGCGCACCTAATTATTTCGGTGAGTGTTCAAAAAAGCTACGTTGTACTCCCGTCAAGAATGGCCGTCCGGCACTACCAAGGAGCAGTAAATGATTTGTATGACGCCGCTGTACCACTTCGGCTCCGACTCGCATGGTTGCTGCTGGCCGAGGGAATTCGCATCGTGGCTTGGGATGGCTATAAAGGCCCTTCTTTTGACGACAAAGTCGGGAAGTATCTCCAGGTGTACGAGCCGCCCTATCTCCTACTTAGTGATCCGATCCTCTCAGGGAACCTATATTTTGGCGCGGAGACGTCTGCTCGTTTTCGTGCTCGTCTAGGAGACGAGGATTCACTCCTTCAGCACTATGGCGATGATGAGTTTCAAGCACAACTTCTGTACGGGACGATGAAACTTCTGACGCTGCTGCGGCTCTTCAAACCGGGGAGGCTGCGTGCTGGGGAAACATTTTTCACCGTGTTGAACGCCAGGGAGCAGATCTGGGACACCGTCGGGAGTGGACGAGCATCCTCCATGGTAGTTGATTACCATCGGTTAGCTGACCAGACAACTTCCTACGTTCTGCGCTCTGACGACCTTCCATTTTTCTCAACCTTCGTACAAAACCTCACTCCTTTTGTTACCGGACTCGGTTCATTCCCCGCCTTAGAGGTAGCGCTCCAAATTTATGGCGCTGACAATGAGCCGTATTTGGAGGCGGTAGGAATCGTAACCGCATTAGAGGCTCTGATTACGAAAAAGGATGAGAAAGATGGATTAACCTATCGGCTCGGGATGAGAGCAGCGAATCTTTTGGGAAAAGATGCCGATGAGCGCAAGAGTATATTCCGCCAGATAAAGCAGTTTTATAATTTGCGATCACGAATAGTTCACGGCGATGAACTTGATGGCAAATTGACAAAGAGTCTTGATGAAGTCGATGCAATGAGGGAGCTTCTCAGAAGGACGCTTTTGTCTGTTATGGCCCTCGCATCAAATGGGAGGAACAGGTCAGACATTTCCGACCTCATCGATGAGTCGGCGTTTGATGAAGAACGGCGGAGAGAAGTGCAAGGAAATGCGTCGGGATTCCTGCACATGTAAGTGAGGACAACCTGAGAAAGGTTGCTTAGGCACCCGCACATGGGCGAACTTCAGTCCGTTGGTAACATGGCCCCTAATGCTGGCATTTTGTGCGAAACCGTGGAATCATTAAGTAGGCTGGGAGTCGCCATGGCCCGACAAGATAAGATCGACTGGTCGGAATGTCCGATAGTCGAAATCAAGCCGAGGGTGCACAGTGGCGCTCCTGTACTGCGCGGCACGCGGATGCCCGCCAACGCGATTGTCGATAACTTCGACTACGGTATGAGCGTCTCCGAAATCGCCGAGCAGTTCGAATTGCCGCCCGATCGCATTGAGGCGATTTTGGCGTACGCACAGAGCCATCGCGTTGCGCATCCTGTTTGATAAGAATGTTCCTGTCGGCGTGCGTCGCTTCCTGGCCGGGCATGAAGTGCGCACGTTCATCGGAATGCAATTGCATCCCCAACTTGAAAACGGCGAACTTCTCGATGCTGCTGAAACGGCGGAATTTCACGTGATGATTACGTCCGATCAAAACATGGGGTATCAGCAAAAGCTAACGGGGCGGAAGCTCGCCCTGGTTGTGCTCGGGTTCGAACATCTGGCCCATAGTGCGGGAACACAGCGCAGCAATAGCGGCCAAAGTCGATGAGGCGGAACCGGGCAGCTATGATTTCATCGAAATGCAGCTGCCTCAGAAGCCTCAAAAAAAAGACGGCTAAATCGGTTCGCTTCGTTATGCCTAGATCTCATCATGTCAACCTTTGCAGACCCCACTACCTCGACCCAAGCAAAGACCCGCACTGAATCCGACAGCATGGGACAAATCGAAGTCCCTGCAAACGTCTACTGGGGCGCGCAGACACAGCGGTCGCTTCTGCATTTCAACATTGGGCGTGACACCATGCCGCCTGAGCTGATTCGCGCTTTTGGAATTCTGAAAAAGGCCTGCGCGCTGGTGAATCAGGATCTCGGCAAGCTTCCCGGCGATAAAGCCAAGCTCATCGTTCAGGCTGCCGATGAGGTCATCGCCGGGAAACTTAACGACCACTTTCCTCTGCGCATCTGGCAGACCGGCAGCGGCACCCAAACCAACATGAACGTCAACGAGGTGATCTCCAACCGCGCCATCGAGCTTGCGGGCGGACGTAATGGGATCCAAAAAGCCGATTCATCCCAATGATGATGTCAACATGTCGCAGTCGTCGAATGACACGTTCCCGACCGCCATGCACATCGCGGCTGCAGAGCGGGTGAAGAATGCCCTGATACCCGCGATCAAGAATGTTCATGATGCGATCGCGGCCAAGGCAGATGAATTCAAAGATGTCGTGAAGATCGGCCGCACCCATTTGCAGGATGCGGTGCCGCTAACCTTCGGACAGGAATTTGGCGGATGGGCGTCGCTCTTAGACCGGGATCATCAAGCGGTTGGAGCTGTGCTCGACGGGCTTTACGATCTCGCGATCGGAGGCACCGCGGTCGGGACCGGACTGAACGCGCCGCCCGAGTTCGCCGAACGGGCCGCCAAGAAGATCGCCGAACTCACTGGGCTTCCCTTCCGCTCGCATCCCAACAAATTTGCCGCTTTGTCTGCGCACGACGAGATCGTGTTCGCTCAAGGCGCCCTTGAAACTCTGGCCGCGTCGTTCATGAAAATTTCCAACGACATTCGCTGGCTGGCGTCCGGCCCGCGCTGCGGCCTAGGCGAGCTCATCGATTCCGGAAAATGAGCCTGGTTCTTCGATCATGCCCGGCAAAGTGAATCCCACACAATGCGAAGCCATGACCATGGTGTGCGCTGCAGGTTCATGGCGCTACCGCTGCGGTAGGATTCGCCGGGTCGCAAGGCAACTTCGAACTCAATGTTTTCAAGCCGGTGATCATCTACAACTTCCTGCATTCGGTCACGCTGCTCACTGACGCCTGCCATGGCTACGTCGAGTACATGATCAAGGGAATCGAGGTGGATCGCGCCAAGGTTGATTGGTACGTCAAGAACTCGCTGATGCTGGTCACGGCGCTGGCCCCGAAAATTGGATACGACAAAGCCGCGAAGATCGCCCACACAGCGCATGTCGAGAAGAGCCAGCCTACTCGAGGCGGCGCTGAAGCTGGGATATCTGACGAAGGGAAGAATTCACCAGTTGATGAAGCCAGAAAAGATGACGAGATCCTAAGCAGGCACGATACAGTTCCTTCGTGATCGCGACTGTCCTCCGTGAGTCTCGCTATTTTTTGGATTCCCTCTGGACGGTCGCGTCGGTACTCCAATAGCCATTGTCGGCGGCGATGTTCAGTTTCATTTGTTCGCCCGAGACCGTGCCTTTCACAAATAACTTAACTGGATTTCCCTGCCATTGGGAGTTCACGGTAAACGAAATATTCTCCCCCTCCAGTTTGCCATCGCTGATGGGATATTCTTTCCCGTCAATCCCCAACATCGTTCCGGTGATCACGTTATTGTCAGACTTGAGAGTAAAGACGGCCCGACCGTCCTGCATCGGTCCTGACCACTTTCCGGTGAGGTCCGCGGCGAACATAACCGCAGGTAATACAAGTGCAAAAAACAGCGTTACCATCCAACGAGAGACACGCATAGTTTCCTCCTGATTAGATCGCATTTCCAAGATTGAGCGCTGTCGAGCGCATCGCATTACGATGATCAGGTTGCGACAAGCCAAGATGGTGCGCCAGTGCATAACGTCACTGCGCCGTGCTGACAAATGTCAGAAACAATTCCCTTCGCTCGGACGAGTCGCGCACCATTCTTAGGATTCTCAATCTTCTACCACTCTGGCCGTCATCTCCACCGACGGCTCTCCACCGGCGATGGTTTGGGCGATGATCAGGCGCCGGGCCTCGACGCGAATCTTTGGCAGATTGATTCCGAAAATCACCGCACCTCCTACGCATGCTACCGATCCCATTGCAATGGTATGCGGGGCGCCGATGCGGTCGGCTAAAGCGCCGCCCAACAATGCTCCAAACGGCGCCATTCCCATGAACATCATGGAATATAGCGCCATCACTCTGCCGCGCAATCGGTCCGGCACCATAGCCTGAATCAAAGTATTGGAAGACGACATTTGCAGCATCATGCAAAAGCCGACCGGAACCAACAGTGCTGTAGAAAGGTAGAAATTGCGGGAGAAGGAAAACAATGCCAGGGTCACTCCGAAGCCGCCACAGGAAAATGCCACCCATCGTCCCAGGCCGCGGACTCCTGTGCGTGTCGCCAGGGTCAATGCGCCGAGCAGTGCGCCGACCCCGGTTGCACCCATCAATATGCCGAGACCGCGAGCTCCGCCGTGCAGGACCCTGTCGGCGAATATGGTCATCAGTACCGTATAAGGCATGGAGACAAGGCTGACCAGCCCCAACAGCGGCAGCAGAGCATATTGGCGAGGTGTTTCGTGCAAAACGGAATCCTTCAATAATGTTTGCCAGCGGCGATCCTTTAGCGGGCCGGTAGGTGGGACGATCCAGCCGCATCATGAGGAGCCCGGCAATCACCGCCAGATAACTGATGCCGTTGCCAAAAAAACACCAGCCCTCGCCTATTTTTGCGATCAGAATTCCCGCGATCGCCGGGCCGATAATTCGCGCCCCGTTGAACATGGATGAATTCAGCGCGATGGCGTTCATCAAGTCTTCTTTGCCGACCATGTCCACCAGAAAGGATTGACGCGCCGGAATGTCGAAGGCGTTGACCACTCCCAACAACGCCGCCAGAACGAAAATATGCCAGACCTGAATTAAATGAGTGAGTGTCAGAATCGAGAAAATCAGAGCCAAACTCATGGATGCCAGCTGAGTGCCGATCACTACGCGCTGCCGGTTGAGGCGGTCGGCAACGATACCCCCAATTGGCGCCACGAGGAATACTGAAATTGACTTGAGAATCCTACGAGTCCCAGGAGCAGTGATGATCCAGTCAGGCGATAAACCAGCCACGCTTCGGCGATGCTCTGCATCCATGTCCCGATGAGGGAGATGAGCTGGCCGCCGAAAAATAACTGAAAATTACGATGACGCAGGGCGCGGAATGTTGCGGAAAGGACGCTGCCGCCCGCAACGCTGGAACCGACTGTGTGGAAGCTTCTTCTCTGATTGTTTTCGAGATATCGGGGCGGCTCACATTCATTAGGCTGCTATGATGCTAACGCAGAAATGGCGAAAGCTATGCTGTTCCTCGGCATTTGAACTCTATTTCAAACAGAGCCACGGAAGGTCACAACGACATTCATGCACTCTCGATTGGTTTAAGGCGCAAATTTTCACATAGCGGGCTTTCCAACCTCCTCACTTTTGCATAGAATAGGGTCTCCAGGACGGTGCTTCGCTCCGGGAATCCCCGCCCGCCGCTGCATGTGTCCAATAACTTCCTAACTTAGCGACAAGGATTATGAGTCAAGGGGGTATTTGTCTGATCTGCGATTACAAAAGTCACTTGGCATGGATGCCCTCCGTTCATACCATTCATTTAGTGGCGATCATAATGAGGCTCCCCGAATGCAAGGCCTAGCAGTTACGTTTTTGACGGAAGATAAAGAACGGCAGGCCTCTCTACAGCATCGCGTCGAGAGTACTCAAAGTGGACGCAGTGTCTTCAGCCACGTGGGTTTTCCGGTCAGCGCAACCGATCCGATCTTGCGCCAGCTCCAGGACGTTCGCACCGAAGTGGTGGTGGTGGATATTGATCCGGGCAACGTAAAACGCGCCATTGATGTCATTGAACTGATCCACGCCAACACCACCGATGTCGCAATTTTTGCTGTGGGCTCGATGAATGATCCCGGCACGATCGTGGCCGCGATGCGCGCTGGCGCGCGCGAGTACCTCGAGCGTAACGCAAGCGCGGAAGCTGTGATTGAGGCTTTCGACCGCTTCACTTCTTCCCGCAGCAAGAATCGAACGTCCGCCGGACGGGCGCGTGTGTTTGTAGTGACCAACGCGAAGGGCGGCGCCGGAGCGACCACGGTCGCGGTCAATACCGCGATTGCGCTTCAGGAAACCCAAGGTGGCGTGCTTTTGGTGGATTTTGCTCCGCTCGGCCACGCTTCCCTTCACTTAAACGTGCGGCCCACATTCGGCGTCATTGACGCTTTGCAGAATCTGCACCGGCTTGATTCTTCCCTGCTCGATGGCCTGATGACAGCCTGCAAAGGTGGTTTGCAGTTGCTCGCGGGACCTCAGCAACCGACCTCACTTTCCCCGACGTCCGCGGAACTCGCCCGCCTGTTTGACCTACTTGTCACCCATTTTAAATACGTGATCGTGGACTGCTCGGGACGCAAAGATCAGACTGAACGCTTCCTCTGCGATTTATCCAACGCGGTATTGATGGTTGCGCAAGCGGATGTCGTATCTCTTTGGAGTGCGAACCGGATCCGCACGTTTTTGGAAGAAGGTGCCGGGCGCGATCGGGTACGCCTGGTTCTAAACCGCTATAAGAAGATTCCCGGATTCAATGATGAAGACATCGAGAAATCAACAAACTGCAAGCTGCTTTGGAAGCTGCCCAACAATTATCAAATGGTATCGCCGGCCATTGATAAGGGAGTGCCGGTAACGTTTCAGGATAACCAGGACATCAGCCGGGCTTTTCGTGCGCTTGCGGCAACTCTGGTGGACGCTTCGGCGACGGTTGAGGGCTCCCTCGATCTTTCCTACCAGCACGACAAGCAGGATGCGAAGAAGAAAGCGGTTGGACGGCTTCTCATCTCGCCAATTCGCGCAGGCCAATAATTTCCCGCGTTGAAATTTCTTAGTTACCGATTCGGCCTGAAAAGATCCGCCCGAGAACTACTTCGCAGCTACTGCTTTGGCTTCAATCTCGGTATAGATGGCGGGATTCGAGCACATTTCGTAAAACCAGCGGTCAGTCCAGCCTTTCCAGGTGAAGGTTCGGGCATCAATAATTGGGATTCGGCTGGATCGAATCACAACCTTGCGAAAAATCCCGCTGCCCAGCGGAACCAGACCACTATGAAGCTGAACCTGCTCGAGATTCCATAGCCGTGGGAAGGACGTGTTTACTAATTCAAGCGAAATTTCCTGTTGCAGTCTCTTGAAAGCGGCTTCGCTCATACGAATTCCCCCGAGGTTATATTTCAGGAGAAATTCGTCAGGATTCTCTCCCTCGCTATTTTCGCTGACCGTTTGAAATGCATAAACGTTGAAGGGCACTGTGATGGTCTGCATCGCCTTCCGAATCCGTTTATCGCAGGACGAAAGCCGGTCACTCTCGTTGAGCGCGTCCGAGATCATGATCTGCTGCGCGCCATCCGCGAGATACACGGGCGCCGAATTCTGGTAGGAAATACCCAAACCCAGTTCAAGAGTCGGAAGTCCGGCGCGTTCCAATAGTTGGTTATAGCCGCGGACAATTTCGAGCATCTCGCGGGCTAGTACGCAGGCCTTACTGACGGCGAGTTCCGGCTCGGCTTCGCGCTCCAAAAGCGCAAGAATAATGGCGTCGCCTTCGAGGAACACTTTGGTCGCTCCATACTTGCCAAGCAACTTGTTGACTGGATCGTAAAAATTAAGGCTGAAATAGGAAGCGGGATTCATTTGCCGCGCTAACAAAGATTTCGTAAGCAGTGACGAATCGCGAACGTCAGCCTTCACCACAACGTGGCGCAGCACGCGATCTTCGACCGGTTTCTGTTCGTGTTGCAGCAGGTATTCGTATAAAGTGCCATTCATCGCGGAAAGATCGCGCATCTTTTCGCTAGAGAGAATGTTTATCTGATTCAGCGCTTCGTTGAGAACTTCAAGCCGCCGCACATCGCGGTGATGCCGCAGGAAGTCTCGCAGGAACCGGCCCGCAATCTTTGTCTGTTCGTCTCCCCGGCAATTTGCCACTCGAGTCAATGCGGCGGAGAAACTTCCCGGAGCGAGCTTTCCATGCTCGGCAATAAGCTTTTCAACGCGGCTTCTTTCATCTCTTGAGATCAGGGCGTTCTTTAACTGTTGAGCATTGATGGTCGGCGAATATTCATTGAGCAGCGGCACGACTTCGTAGGACGCAATCACATGGTCCATCGCCTGTTCACGTTCCAGCAATTCGCGCCATGCCATCAATCGGATTTTCTGAGACTGGCCCTCTGGTGTGGAATCGTCGGGAATTCCCGACCCAACGAGGACTTCGGCATTTTCCGGAACATTCAACCAGCTCTCTAGTACGGCGTCATCACCGGCTTCCGGTCCGAGGCCAATTAGCTGGAGCAAATCGCAGGCCATGCGCCGGCTATTCCAAAAGCGATCCGGATCGCGATCGAAATTGCCGATCATTACATAATGCTCGGCGTTGAGGTATATGTCGCGGCCGTCGTCGCTGAAAATCAATGGCGTGAGAAATAGCCGATACTCGGCGTAGGTCTGGTTTCCAAATAGCGAGCGGCGTGTCCGCGCAATGGTTTCTTTTTCGATCTCGCGCAGCGTGCGGAAAAGCTCTTGCCCAGTTTGGCGGAGAATGAATTTCTTTCCCACCTGGAAGGCCGCAACCTGCTCACGATATTCCAAAGCTTTCTGCTGCCGGATGCCGTCGTAACTTTTTACCGTGGCGCGGCATCGGTCTAATACCTGGGAAAACTGCGCGTTCAACTCCGCGCGCAAGAATTTTATGATCGCAACCCGCGCCAGTACGTCCAGCGAAATGTTCCCGGCAGCCTTGGCGCGATTCAAAGCGGCAAGATGTATGTCAATGAGCAGCGGCTTTAAGTCCGACGGCTCAGTCTTTGCGCGGACCTTAGCGGCTACGTGAGCACCGCCAATGAATGGATTATTCCGCGGGATTGCAGGTTCTTCCGCCGTCTCGGCGGCCAACAGATTCTTAACGTTTCCGTAATGGATAATCAGACGCGCGACTTGCAGCCGGGCATCTTCAACAAATTTGGGACTTAAAAAAACATCGTGCCGCAGGTTGTCAATTCCGATTCGCAAATCATGAAACGACAGCGTCGGAGAATAGCTTGCGAGACGAGGTGGCTCCAGTTCCTCGGCCGCTTGTTGTCCGATCCTGAATATTGGGATTCTAGGCATTTTTCTTGCGTAAGTTGCTGATTCTCCTACCTATCCGAGCCTAACATGGGCTGGCCGATGACCCAAAGTTACCCAAGTTGTTGTTCTGCGCGGTGGGGGGAAAATATCGGGAACTTGGACGTTCTCTCTGCATCAATCGGATGATTCCAACACTTGACAGCCCTTAGTACCATAGTTGCGAGATATGGACGTTCGTTCTGGCGAGTTGCCACCTTATTTCATTCGAGTACGCATGCCGCTATGACAGACTGGTTCGCGCGTCCCGTTCTACACGTTTCTGACGTTGAGGCCTCGCTCCGCTTCTACGTTGATCGGCTCGGATTCACTTGCTCCTGGCGCTACGATGAGGACGGCGTCGCACAGGTTGATCGGCAAGGCTGCGCTCTTATCCTGGCCAACACATGGCCGGAGAAGGTTGGTAAGGGACTGATCTTCATTTCCCTGAACGTCGAGCCCGCTACACGCGAAGGCGCAATCGCCGCATTGGACGCCCTGCGCGCAGAACTCGAGGCCAAGGGCGCTCCGGTGAAGGAGGGTTCCTGGGGCTACCGTCTCCTGGTGGTTGATGATCCAGACGGTAATCAGCTCTTCTTCAACTATCCGGGCGAGACTACATCCTGACGTAACATCATGCCTACTTACATTGCTCTTGTCCGTGCCGTCAACGTTGGGGGCACCGGCAAGCTGCCTATGTCAGAACTCAAGAAAATGTGCGAAGCAGCTGGCTTTACAAAAGTGAGGACTTATATCGCCAGCGGCAATGTCATTTTTCAGTCTCCAAAATCTGAAGGCCAGGTGAAGAAAGCCCTCAAAGCCAGGGTGGAGGCCTATATCGGGAAGCCGGTTGTTGTCATCGTGCGAACAGCTGCCGAGATGGCCGCTGTTGCCTCGCGCAATCCATTCCCGAAAAGTTTCTGGCAGTCAAGTACTCGCGATCTTCCTCGACGCCGCGCCGCCCGCGGACTCCTTGATGCAAGCCATAGGAAACAAAACTGAGCAGATGCGGCTTGGGACACGCGAAATCTACGTCTGATTTACGGACGGCATTGGCAATTCCAAGTTACGCGTACCCGCCGGCAAAAACGGCACCGCGCGAAATTTAAACACCGTCGCGAAGCTGGCGGAACTGGCTTGCAACTCCGAAAGTTGAAGGAAAAAATACGCGCTATTCTTTGGATGGTACGCGCAGCTCCCCTTGTGTCCGGCTCGATCATGAATATTTCCGACGACTTACTTTTTGGAAATGCCGCGGCTCGTGACCAGGTAAACTGCAAAGCTCCCCAGCCAGTGCCCACCTTCGTAATGTTCGCCCGTCACTGCGGCAAGTCCGGCACGTCTGTGCTCCTGCGCAGCCGCCAAAATCGCCGGCTGGCGTTTATCACCTTTGGGAAGGCCCGCCGCAATGCCTTCCAACATCCATGCGCGGCTCAGGTTGAGGCCATCCAGATGCGCCAACTTCGGGTCACTGGGATCAGGCGACACAACTGGCTGCAACCAGCCGCCATTTTTGCCGGAAATCTGCGGCAGAAAACTTCGCAGCCAGCGGGCAAACTCAGGACTCGGCAGCACACGCCGCATCACATCGGCTTCGGCGAGGCATGGCGAAAGAAAATCTTCGCCCGAAGGCTCGTAGGCCAACGGACATTTTTTGTCGCCGAGGTAGAACTGCCGGGCCTTCGATTCGAGTAGACCGGCAAATTTCTTATCCCCTGCGACACGGGCATAGTCGAGCATTAAGCCGAGAGCAAAAGCAGTTTGCGCATGCTCCCCGATCCGCACCGGATATGAGAGTTTGGGGAGCCAGTCATTCAGCCGTCCCAGCGCCGCCTCTTCCAGCGGACGCAGGTTGGCTGCGAGTTGGCGTGCCTCGGGATCGTCCCACTCGCGCACTTCCGCGACCAGTTGAAGCAACCATGCCAGTCCGTAGGGGCGTTCAAAGCTGGCACGCCCATGCGCCCGCAGGTACGCCGCTTCTTGTTCAATGTTTTCTGCTGTCAGGCTCTGCCGCAAAGCCTCGCGCGCCGACGGCGCGAACGGAGCGCTGGGGAAGGTCCTGACTAGCCGCACCAGCAGCCAATGTCCGTGAACCGAAGAGTGCCAGTCGTAGCAGCCGTAGAACGCGGGCGTCAGCTTTCGCGGCGGAGCCACATCCGCATCGCTGTTCAGGCTGTGACTGAGTTTGTTCGGATATTCCTTGTGAACGCATGCGAGGGCAAGATTGGCGAAGCGCTCCCTGCGCTAATGTCGAACGTGGCACGGGATGTAGCGTTTTGTGCATTCATCTGGCTAATCGTGAACAGCAACAAAGCGGCGCAGATCACGCATCTCATATAACGTTACTCTAGACGACAATCGCCGGGGGCTGCCATCGCAAATCGGAATTAGAATAGTGGCGAACGACGAACCAAAATGCGCCGGTTGAAGTGACGAGATGGAGACGACACAATGATTAAGAAGCGATTTCGACTCCCAATTTTGTTCTTAATTACTTTATTAACATCTCAGTACGGCGCGGCGACGGTCGCACTGCCTTCCGAATACAGCAAGTGGATGAACGAAGATGTCCGATGGATCATCGGTGCGCAGGAGAAAGAAGCATTCCTGAAACTTGCAACGAATGAGGAACGCGACCACTTCATCGGCGAGTTTTGGGAGCGGCGCAATCCGAATCCCGGGCGGCAAGGACAACCCATTCAAAGAGGAACATTACCGGCGCCTCGCATTTTCCAATGACCACTTTGCCGCAAAGGTGCCGGGATGGGAAACGGATCGAGGCCGCGTTTATATCGTTTATGGTCCCCCTGACTCGATAGTCAAGCAGCCGTCCGTCGGAACGAATCCTCCCGAGGAAGTATGGAATTACCGCAGCATGCCCGGAGCACACGGTGATGTCTCGTTGCGGTTCATTGATTGGTGTGTCTGCGGGCCTATTCACTCAGGGGAAACTTGCCGAATAGCGATTGAGATTGTTCGTCCGTGCTGCCATTCTCGGGCGATTCGGCGCTTGGATTTCGACCGGGGAATGAATATCTACTTGGCGGAAACGGTAGCTTTCATGCCAAGGGTTCGGACGGCCTGGTCCACGATTGCGTAAAGAAGCTGGTCGTGGTCGGCTTTAGCGCGAGTCTTGATCATCAGGCCCATCTTTCGCCCTGCCGCTGTCGTATTAGGCAGAGTAAGCCCGCGCTTCTGTGCTGAAAACTGAGCGAGTTGCTCAACGATATCGAAGAAGGCGTCTTCGTTCTTTCCGCTGAGGAGCCACGCATCGTGGACCGTAGCTGTGACGATCTGATCCATGGGATAAGTCTTGTCATTGGCATCGGTCTGGGGATGAGCCGTGACCTCGGGCTGTTGAGCTGCGGAAGCCTGGAGGCTGGATGCTGGCATGCATAGAGATATTGTGGCCAACAGAGAGGCAGCGAGGAACAAACGTACTTTCATGATATTTCCTTTCGTCGACAGTCGAGTCTGAAATCCTGGTCAGCGGGGATTGTAATCGTCTCTTCGCCGGTTGTTCTGGTTCGCCTCGCCGACGACGGCACCGATGCCAGCGCCAGCTGCTCCGCCAATAATGGTGCCCTTCAGACCGCGGCCGAAAATCGCGCCGAGGACAGCGCCCCCCGCTCCCCAATGAGCGCGCCCTTACCGGGTCCGATTCCGCCCTGCTGATAGTCCTGGCGGTAGCGCTGGTCGTAGCCGTCCTGCTCATGGCGAGGGTCGTAATATTGACCGCCGCGACCACCGTCACGAAGGCCTCGGTTGAAGTCAGAATGCTGGCGTGAGTTGTAATTGCGGTTGCCACGATCATCCCGGTTATTTTGAGATTGGCGGTCATTTCGGTCGTCCCGCTGTTGGCTGAAGCCCACACTGAACGGGAGCAATGAAACCAGTAGCAGAGTCGCGGTGAGTACTTTAGGTTTCCAACTACGCATGCGGAACCTCTTTGCTGAACTGTCGAACGCTTCGATGCAATCCCGAAGCTTAAGGACATCATTTTATCCCGATTTCTCGAAAATATTGGCCGAACAGCAATGAACTTTATCGTCAAATGGACCAATTGGGTAATGCTTTGAAGAGACTGCCCAGAAACTCATGCTTAATTGCGGGGCGGCAACCCGGTCGTGAGTGCAAGAGCCTCGCCGTCAGTCTGGTGCCACGAGTGTGACTATGACCGCTAGAAGCATTTGGTGGATGCTCGCAAGATCAAATCTGATTCACTTCGTGGCTTCGTCCCATTCCTGCTCGCCGCGATGTAGCAACGCGGCCGGTCTTCCGGAAGAATCACCGTTGCTTCACCAGATCATCCACTGCGTTTTTGTATTGGGCGAGGTAGTCTTCGCGATTGGGTAGCGCTCCCCAACGGACCTGCGTGGGTCGCCGGTCTTTTGACGTTCACTGGCGGATTTAGGAAATGGAAGATAAGGAAGCCTCGAAGGAGACGCGCTGATCGGGTGCGCCGATCGAAGGTCGCGAAGATTCCAACCCGCATAGGTCGCCAGTGGAACGACGATCTCGGGCAGGCGCACTCCGTCGCGTTCGTTTCCGTCGGCGTCGACCTGGGGCACAAGGACAGGGAAATGCGCGACCGACCTTAGGCGGCTGAATACTCAGAATGCCTCCCGCCAGTTCGGACCGAAGTCGAGACGACAGACCTGCGTTTGCTTCATGCGGCTGATTGACGCCAGGGATGGCTGGGAACGCGTAGTCGCGCAAAGGCACGAGCGATCCGCCAGCAATTTTCGGATAGCTGCTTGCCGGCGGAAGGTGTGTTGCTGCGTACCCAGGCATCCATATTGGAGATCATCGCGCGCCAGAAATACCTGACTGGGCAAGGGCGACAGCGGTTGTTGTCCGAGCAGGTCGCCTGTGCCTTTCGGTGGCGGAAATGGGCCGGAAAAGTGCTGCAGCCCGGTGAAGTGATAGATGCGGACGTTGTCCGAGATCGGCACGTCGTGTTTGCCATCGGCGCTGACGTGAATTAGCGCGGCAGCACGGCCCCAGTACTCATAGGAGGTGTTAGAAAAGAAGATCTTCGGCACTACTTTGTCGGCTTGGCGCTGTTGAAGCAGCCCGCCATCTGCTCCGGTCAAGGGATCGTTTCGGGTTGATCGGTAAAAGGAAAGATATCGGTTGGGTAGAAGATGGATGAAGTGGGCTGTGCGTCGCGCGAAGGTTGTGCAAACGATAGTTGAAGCTGCCGCGGCCGGCTCCGGCAACGTGGGCGAGAACGCCGTCGAGCGCGATGCTGCCTTCTTCGTCGGCATTGAAGCCCTGATAAAGGAAGTCGCGCAGGAATCGACCGTTTTGCGAGATGCCTTGACCATAAACCCGCGCAACAGGAGTGATGGCATCTGGGCTGTGCTTGGCGTAGGAGGCAAAATCGCGTATGGCCGCGAAGCCGAGCCGGCCACGACCGGGTCTGCACAACATAAACGTATTCATAGATCTTCCCCGGCTGAAAGCCGCCGTTCAGATGAATATGCCGGTTGCTGGGTGTAGAGTTTGCCGTCTACTACGTGGGCGAATTGCCATTCCGTGAACGCGGGATGACCTTCCGCTTGGCGAATCGCGCGAATCCCGCACGGTTAGCACGTTGCGCGGATCGTCTGATAGCGGCAACTGGGTACTCGATTCCGCCGATGTGGCCGAGTGATCAGGTGACCCAATGGAATCTCCGGCATCACTTTCGATGGCATGAGATCGCCGCGCAGCAGGCCGGTGATGGTCTTTCCGTTTTCTTTTGCAATGGGCGCAAAGAGTCGCAAGGCATCGGCACCGGCCGCGTCCCATTGCCATCCAAGACTCACAACGGTGAACCCGTTGCGCAGTAACCACCCATCCCCGGGTCGCTCGCGAGATTACAATCGCCACCGTCAACGATAGCCGGATGTGCCCGCGGCCGCGATTAGGGACCTCCAAAATCATCGAGCCATTCCCCTTGTGTGCATCTTTCGGACGGAACGCAATGAAGTCAGCGGAAAACTCAACCTCGCCGCTCTTCAAGTCCACCGCGTTATTGAGATCAACAATACGTTGGTTGTGCGGGTTGGCCACAGGAAGCAAGAAGTAGATACGTCCGGTGATGCGCTCGTAGGCTCCCGCGTCCCCGAATGCCTTGCCGTTAAGGACATCGGTGCGCGAAGCAATTTCAACGCGAACGACCCGCGCGTTGAGCGGCAAAACGGCCAGAAGCAGAATCGGCAGTAGCGAAATTACATTTACGCGCAGGCGCATGCGCGGAAGGATAGCATGTCCGTTGGACAGTGAAGTTCTGCCGCTCGGCGTTTGATATGCGTGTCGGGCAAACCTGCGTTTGACTGCACAAGGTTGCACCCTGTTCAAGCGACTCGGAAACGCAATATCATAGTGGGATCACTGTGGAATAACCTAAGTCAAGCCTGATGATCACCTAACGAGAAGGACAAAAGGCGACTGATGAATTGGGCACACTATGAGCCTCGGATACGCTTTGATATTCACCCCGAACGCAGAGAATATGAGCGGCTATTCCAGCATGAGGCAAGAGCGTTACAAGATCGGCTCGTGCGCCGCGGGCACACTGATAGAACCAGACAACATGCCATCCCTGAGTGGGAAAAACTGTACCAAACCGATGCGCGGGACCGCATATTACTCCATCAGGCAAGAGTCCTCAGCTGGGGCAAAGAGAAGCGATATTACTATGCGCACAAACCTCCTATTGAGTCAATTTAGACGGATTGCCCGGGCGATCAAACGCGGGAGTTGATGTGCGGTGGGACGGGCGTCCGGCGAGTGAATCGCCTGAGCAGTTAATGAGCGCCGTTCTGTACAATTCGGATCTAGAATGGTTTCGAGCAGCGTAAAAACCTCTCAGAACTGAGGTGCGAATGATGTTCAAGAAAGGGCTCCGAATCCCAGTTTTATTCTTGACGGCGTTCTCGACTTCCCTGTATGGCGCGGCGAGCGCCGGACTGCCTCCCGCATACAGCAAGTGGATTAACGAAGATGTCCGCTGGATCATCAGTGCGCAGGAGAAAGCAGCATTTCTGAAACTTGCGCCCAATGTCGAACGCGACCACTTCGTTATGGAGTTCTGGGAGCAACGCAATCCGACTCCCGGCAGTAAACAGAACCCATTCAAGGAAGAACATTACCGGCGCATTGCATTTTCGAATGACCACTTTGCCGAAAAGACGCCAGGATGGAAAACAGATCGTGGCCATGCCTACATCGTTTATGGTCCCCCAGACTCGATAAGCAAGCCCTCATCCACCGGAACGAATCCTCCCCAGGAGCTATGGAATTACCGCCACGTGCCCGGAGTCGGCGACGATGTGTCGTTGCAGTTCGTTGATAAATGCGCCTGTGGGCAGTATGAACTCAAGGGAAACTTGCCGAACGGCAATTGAGATAGCGGGCCCGGGCAGCCCTTCCGCTTCCTTGCTCGTCAAGGAGTATCCCCGGGAATCGCGGTTGTAAAACCGTCTCGACGGTTCGCCTTCTAGCGGGTGACGAGTTGCTGGCTAATAAACCCAAGGCCTTCACCTGCTCCTCGATTTCATAGCCGAGCCAGTAGCGGTGGAGGGGGTAACCCCGTGTGCAATTGCCCGTTTACGATAGTTAGCGCAGATCAAACTTGGCGGGTGCAGCAATTAATGGGATCATTGGTGTAATGACCGAGCAGCCGGAACAGTACAAATGGAGAACTCGAATCCGGTCCATTGCTTCCATGGTTCTGGGCGTTACCACTGCTTTGTTTCCAGTCGCAGTTGCAAGAAGTCTAGATCACAATCTCTCGCTCACTGCGACGCTGGCGGTGTACGTCGGATCGGCGGTTCTCTTGAGTTTCGCCTGGCGTCTGTATTTTGACAGACCGGAAGAACTCCGGAAACAGATTCCAATGAGCGGTAAGGAACACCGACGCAAGAAAAAAGAGTTTTATGACTGGCTGGATTCGCAGGACCGTCGCTGAATCCCGCCATCTCGCTCACGACTGCAAATATTTCGTCAGTTGCCGGAATCGTGACTGCAATCGCCGGGTTAATCCCGCCAAATGAGAATAGGGGACTGTTTAGAACTATTTCTTTGCCCCGTACAACTTTAGGAGGTCGGCAATCGCGACCATGCCAAAATCATCCTCTGCACTCCAGAGAGGAGAATAGTTAGGGGTTGGTTGCACATTTGGGTCAGCCCCACTTTCGAGCAAAAGTTTAACTGCGTCAAAATAACCTCCCAAAATCGCCCAGAGAAGCGGAGTCATGCCGCTGTTTATCTCATTCAGGTCTGCGCCTGATGCAATCGCTTTTCTCATCCCTTCAATGTCATCGCGCAATATGCCTTCTATTAATTTACTCATATTTTCAAGAAAATATGTTTGCGGTATAGGACTAGCATTACGAGCCAACAGGCGAAGACATATGCAAAGGCGTACAACAGCGAGGCATTGGCTGGGCTCGCAAATGGGACGATCCAATGCTGGTAGATGGCTTCCCGCAAAAGTATTCTGCCGCTTCCAGAGTGAAGGGTGAAACGATCCCGGATGCCCGGAGCGAGTTCCGAAAGCGCGTAGGCGGCTATGGAATTCATCCCGAAAACAAGGAAAGGCATTGTCCAACGCCCTCGCCATCGCTTCACGTCCAGCACCCAATAGCAAAATGCCAGTGCGACGATTGTCAAACCCGCGGTTAGCAGAACGTAGGAACTTGTCCACAACTTCTTGTTAATGGGAAACCATGTGCCGAAAAGCTCACCGGAAGCAAATGCAAGGATTCCGACAGCCAACATTCCGCTGAGCTTCATGGCGCTGGTCCGCTGCGAACGAAGCCACTTCCCCGTCAGCAATCCCAGCAAGCAAGTCGCGATTGCGGGAATATTGCTCAGCAAGCCTTCGGGATCGCGCGTCCCTTCATACAAGTGGCCCAGAAGCAGTTTGCGATCAAGCCATGCCACCAGATTTCTATCCGGATCGAGAAGCGGAATGTCGCGGCCTGGAACGCCAATCCCGGCACCGGAATGTATCGCATCAAAATCCAATAGCCAGCCAAACAAACTGCAATGACTGCGAGTTGACTCTTCCAGGCGACCCACAATTCGAGGAACGCCGAGATCACATAACAGATAGCGATGCGTTGCAGAACCCCGTAAACACGCCAGCTTCCGAGTTGATAGTGATTGGGGAATCCATTCAGAAACATGCCCAGTGCAAACAGCAGAAATCCGCGCCAAAGAATATGCGCAACCAACTTGCCGCGCGTTTCCCCGCGTTGCATCCGGGAACGAAACGAAAAAGCCAGGGCGACGCCAACGATGAACAGGAAGAAAGGAAACACTAAATCTGTAAACGTCCAGCCATTCCATTCGGAGTGACGGAGTTGCATGTAGGACGTGTATCCGTCGCCCGGATTGTTCACCAGAATCATCGCAGCGATGGTTGCTCCTCGAAATAGGTCGAGGGACATCAGCCGCTCTGAGGGCTTCTTCACATCTCTGGCGGGAACTCGATCCGCAATATTCGTAGTGGGCGTCGCCGAAGGCATTTGCGGCGCAATTCTAACATTCTTCAGAATCGAGCCGTGAAGCCCGCATTTGACCAAATCGGCTAAATTGCCATTACTTCGGTCATATGCCCTTCTAAAGAGATAGGAATATCATCGGAAAACGGTGAAGCTATGAAAAAGTTGCGATTCGTAGTGTCGCTCGTTACCGCCGACAACGACTACCAGATCGAGCAAGCCGCAGCCGCTGAAGATGCCGCGCGGCGGCTCGGAGTGGATGTACAAATCATTTACGCCGAAAACGATTCCATCACCCAGAGCCAGCAGCTGCTGAAAATTATTCAGTCGCGTGACGCGCATCCTGACGGCATTATTTTCGAACCCGTCGGTGGCACCGCTCTCCCGCAAGTGGCGAGAGCAGCCGTAGCGGCGGGAATTGGCTGGGGAGTGCTCAATCGTGACGTGGAATACATTTCCGAACTGCGCCGCTCACACCGCGTTCCGATCTTTGCCGTGACCTCCGACCACGAAGAGATCGGCCGAATTCAGGGTAATCAGTTCAATGCTCTCCTGCCAAACGGCGGATCCGTCCTCTACATTCAGGGACCCAGCGAAAGCATAGCGACGAAACATCGAACCACCGGCATGTATGAGACCAAGGGCGATATTCAGGTAAAACTGGTGAAAGCAAATTGGACTGAATCCAGCGCATACAAAGCGATTAGCTCATGGTTGCGCTTGTCCACCTCCCGCCAGAGTCACATGGACGTGATTTGTGCGCAAAATGACGCCATGGCGATCGGCGCCCGAAAAGCGTTTCAGGAACTTCCCGAAAACGCTGGCCGTGACCGATGGTTAAGCCTGCCCTATCTTGGAGTGGATGGAGTTTCGAAAACCGGGCTCGCCTGGATCAAGAGAGGATTGCTCTCCGGCACCGTCGTCGTGCCCCCAAATACCGGCAAAGCCCTGGAAATGCTTACGCAAGCGTGCCAGGGGGCATTCATCCCTCCCGAAAGAACAACCACCGTTCCGGTCGCTTTTCCGTCGCTTGATATGCTGGCCGTTGCGCACCCCGGAAAAACGAAGACCCTCGCCGCCGGAATTTAAGCCGGCGAAGCTGCCTCGCAGGGTGGCGTCCGCACTTCCGCCATTTTTGAATCTCATCGTTTGCTGACGCTTTGGTAGAGTTGTCTCACACAAACCACGGAGATTCTCATGCCTACGCTTTTTTCTCAACCCACCCGCGTCGCTTGCGCGGGAAATAAACCGAAATTAATAGATGAATATATTGGTCAGGTCAACAGCAAGACTTCAGCGATGAGCATCGCCCATATGCGCAGTCCCCAAGGTTGGGAGGAGCCTGGGCAGACCCCGGAGTTTGAGGAAGTGACGCTGGTCTTAAAGGGAATGGTGCGAGTGCGCCACCAACAGGGACAGATGGACGTAGAAGCGGGCCAGGCAGTCGTCGCGCACCCGGGAGAATGGGTCCAATATTCCACCCCCAACGAAGGCGGAGCCGAGTACATTGCGGATTTGCATGCCGGCCTTCTCCATACAGACCGTGCATCGAGATGAAGCCTAGTCCTTCTGGAGCCTCTGGATACTTTTCGGGCCACGCCTACAATCCCAACTTCTAATACTGCGATGTGTGGGGATGCCCGTTCACCTGTTTTAAGCAGCAATATAAGTTAATGTCATTGCTCGTGACAGGTTTCGCTTGGCTTCTTGTCAACATCCCCACACCCGGGGAATTAACTATTTACAAGGTTGACGTTTGGCGGATCAGGCCATGGGCCTGGCCCATCAGCGATCAGGCTGGACGCAGGGCCGGCAAGGGCCGTTACAAGAGCGGTCGCAAGTAATACGAGCTGAAAGAATCTTGTCATGGAAAGTTCCTCTGGCCAAATTTGGCTGAGGTGACTCTAACCATGACTTGAAAACTTGCTGCAACGATTTGCGTTTTGTCATGAGTCCGTAAAATGTAACAAGATCAAAATTGTGCTCTGGCAATTCCACGGAATTCTTACCAGAGCATGAGACAGCGTGATTCTGACCCACACACCGGATGCAAATCTGGATTCTCGAAGGATTTTTCTTAGACTCCGGCTTCAATATCTTCCAGGTTGACGGGCTGCAAACGCGGGCTTAACAGTTGAATCACCAATAGCGCGATCAGATACGCCGATCCGGCGATGATGAAAAGAGGCAAATAGCTGTGGGTGAACTGAAGAACAAATCCGGTAAATGCGGAGATAAGCGCGCCGCCTATTGCGCCGCCAAATCCGCCTATCCCAACCACCGATCCGACCGCACGTTTGGGAAACATGTCCGATGCGAGAGTAAACAGGTTGGCGGACCATCCCTGATGGGCCGCCGTCGCCAGGCTAACGAGAGCGACTGCTCCCCAAAGGCTTTGAACATTCGCAGCTATCACAATTGGCGTGACCGCCAGAGCGCAAACCAGCATCGTTGTCTTGCGGGCGCGGTTCAATGTGAAACCGGCTTTTAGTAATCTCGCCGCCAGCCAGCCTCCGAAAATGCTGCCGACCGTTGCGGCGTTATAAATTGCGACCAATGGCAACCCTAGCCCGGTCAAAGATAAGTGGTGTTCCGAAGAAAAGAATTTTGGCAGCCAGAACAGGAAAAACCACCAGATCGGGTCGGTCAGAAACTTGCCAAGAATCAGCGCCCAGGTCTGGCGATATCCGAGCAGCGGCCACCATGCGATTTTTGTAGTGGCTTCCGATGGATCACTGTGAATGTAATCGAATTCCTGCGGAGATAATTTTGGATGCTCGGATGGTTTGCGATAGACCATCAACCAGCAAACGATCCAGATCGCACTGAAAAGGCCGGTAAACAGGAACGCAAACCGCCACCCCAGGTGGACCGCTATCCAGGGAACGGCGAGGGGAGCAACGGTTGCGCCGACGTTCGTTCCAGAGTTAAAGATTCCGGTCGCAAGCGCCCGCTCTTTCTTTGGAAACCATCCCGCAATCGTCTTGATGGCCGCAGGAAAGTTGCCGGACTCTCCAAATCCTAAGGCGAACCGGGCGACTCCGAAACCCAGCGCCGAGTGCACAAGGGCATGCGCCATGGCGGAAAGGCTCCATATTCCAATGGCCGCAGCGTAGCCAATCCGCGTCCCAACGCGGTCAATGAAGCGCCCCATGATGAGCAAACCGAGCGCGTATGCCACCTGGAATGCGGTGACAATGTAGCCATACTGAAGTTCATTCCAACCAATTTTTGTCTGCAACAGCGGTGCCAGCAATCCCAGCACCTGCCGGTCAACGTAGTTTATAGTGGTTGCGAAAAAGAGAAGCGCGCAGATGGTCCAGCGATAATGCCCCACGCTTTTCTTCGCAATCTGTGGCTCGGAAAAGGACGTGGCAGTGGCTAGGCCGTCCCGCTCGGGCTTGGGAGTCATTTCCATGACAGACTAAGTTACTCTGCGCGAAGCCGATTGTCTCGCGGTGGATTATGAGGGTGCACTTTCACCCGATTGTCTTGAAAGGGCGCGCCTTCACAGGTTGCGGAAAAACTCATTTATTACGAACCGGGAAGGGCCCGACTTTTAGTCGGGCCGATTGCTGATTTTCGAAGCATTACGGCCCGACTGAAAGTCGGCCCCTTCCCTTTTCCCCGCATTCTCTTCATTTTTCCGCAACCTGTTCCTCACCTCTGATTTCCTGAAACCTTGTCACCCTGAGCGCAGCGTTCTTCTTCGCACAAGCGAAGGAGAACCAAGTCGAAGGGCCCCATACCCTCGACGTGGCGCCTGAGGAGGGAGTGAAAATTGCAGATCAGCGATATCGAAAAACGAAAACGTTCAGGCGCGCCGTTAGGCCTTCGATCCTAATAACGGCGGGGCTTCAACCCCCGCCCTTTCAAAGCGACGTGAGCGCAGGAAGCACTTTTTCAGCAGCGTGTGAGGGCGCGACCCTTCAAAGCGCTCCAGCGAAGCGAACACCTTCCATCGCGGGTGTTAGAGTAAGTCTCACAAAATTGCGTAGCAAGGATACCGCACGATGAAGATTGTGGACGCCAAAGTAATTATTTGCAGTCCCGGGCGAAATTTTGTCACGCTTAAACTCTCGACCGAGGATGGAATCTATGGCCTGGGGGACGCGACTTTAAATGGGCGCGAACTTTCGGTCGCAAGTTATTTGACCGAACATGTGCTCCCGTTGCTGATCGGCCGCGACGCCCGCCGCATCGAAGACGTTTGGCAGTACCTATATAAAGGAGCCTACTGGCGTCGCGGACCGGTAACCATGGCCGCAATCGCTGCCGTGGACACCGCGCTCTGGGACATTAAGGCGAAGAGCCTCAACACGCCTTTGTATCAGCTTCTTGGAGGCGCTTCGCGAGAGGCCGTTCTTGTGTATGGCCATGCCAGCGGCGCCGGAGTTGAAGAAACCGTGAAGGCCGTGGCTCACTATCTGGACCTCGGCTACAAGGCGATCCGCGCCCAGTCTGGAATTCCAGGACTGGCCAGCACGTACGGAGTAGGCCGTGGCGGCATGTATTACGAGCCCGCGGAAAAAGACGCGCCTCCCGAGAATACATGGTCAACCGAACATTATCTAAATTTCGTGCCGGGACTATTTGCGCGATTGCGGAAGGAGTTCGGCGATGAAATTCCCCTTCTCCACGATGCGCACCATCGGTTGACTCCAATCGAAGCGGCGCGATTAGGAAAGAGCCTTGAACCGTTTCATCTTTTTTGGCTTGAGGACCCCACTCCGGCAGAATTGCAGGAAAGCTTCCGGCTCATTCGCCGCCACACCACCACTCCATTGGCCGTAGGAGAAGTTTTCAATACCATTTTCGATTGCCAGCAGTTAATCCAGGAACAGCTGATTGATTACATCCGCACGACGGTGGTTCATGCCGGCGGAATCAGTCACTTGAGAAAAATCGCCAATCTTGCCGAAATGTATCAGGTGCGCACAGGCGCGCACGGAGCAACCGATATGAGTCCGGTGTGCATGGCCGCGGCGCTTCATTTTGATTTAAGCGTTCACAACTTTGGAATTCAGGAATACATGCACCATTCCGCCGAAACCGACAAGGTGTTCCCACATTCCTATTCGTTCGAGGGCGGATTGATGCATCCCGGAGAAGCTCCGGGTCTGGGAATTGAGATCAACGAATCACTGGCCGCACAATATCCTTATCAGCGCGCTTATTTGCCAATCAACCGCAAGTTGGATGGGACGATGCACAGCTGGTAGGGACCACGCCGTAGTCAACTCGGAAATTTTAACTTTGTCATTCCGAGCCGCCCGCAGCCGAAGGCGAGGGCGAGCGAGGAATCTGCTTCTTGCGTTGAAAACAGCAGATTCCCCGCGCAATGGTACTGCGCTTCGGAATTACAATTTCTTGAAGAAGGCTAAACTCCTACCGGTTCAGTTTGTTTGGCGGAGGCCAGCTCCAAACCGAGATATTGCTTGGCATTACCGAAGCAAATGTTGCGGATCATCGTGCCGAGAAGTTGTTCATCATTCGGCAGTTCTCTATTTTCCACGTCATGCCCAATCAAATTGCACAGCACGCGACGAAAATATTCATGCCGGGGGAATGACATGAATGATCGCGAGTCCGTCAACATTCCGATAAACCGCGAAAGCAACCCATTATTGGAGAGAGCATTCAGCTGCCATTCAATCGCTTCTTTCTGATCCAGATACCACCATCCGCTGCCGAATTGAATTTTCCCGGCGACGGAGCCATCCTGAAAATTCCCCACTGCCGTGGCGAAAACATAATTGTCAGCAGGATTCACGTTGTAGACGATCATCTTCGGAAGCGCGTTTTCTTGCGAAAGATGGTCGAGATACCGGCAGAACGCCTCGGCCTGCGGCCAATCGCCTACGCTATCGAATCCAGTGTTCGCCCCAAGTTCTCTTGTGCGGAGAGTGTTCACATTGCGAATTGCGCCGAGGTGCAATTGCTTCGTCCAACCCTTTTCGGCATCCATGCGCCCGAAGAACAGCATTAGAAACGAGGAGAATTGTTCATGCTCTTCAGTGGTTGCGTTATTTCCCGCGCGAGCCTTGGCGAAAATGGCGGCAGCCTGACTCTCAGTGCAGCGTGAGGCGTAACAATAGGGCAATCCATGGTCAGAGAGCCTCCCGCCATTGGCGTGGAAAAAATCATGGCGCTGTTTCAGGGCGTCAAGAAAATTCTGGAAACTTGATACCGCGATATTGCTCGCACGCTCCAGGCGCTCGACCCATGCGCTGAATACACTCGGCGTTTGGACCAACAGCGCACCATCCGGACGAAACGTTGGATAAATGCGAAAATCAATTCCCGAAGCATTGACTGCGCGGTGATGTGAAAGATCATCGCAGGGATCGTCTGTAGTGCAAGCTGCCTGAACGTTGAACTTGCGAAGAATTCCTCGCGCCGACAGATCACGCGTCCGCAACAATGCGTTTGCCTTGTCCCAGATGGCCTTAGCGTTGTTTTCGTTCAGCAACTCGTTGATGTCGAAATATCTTTTCAGTTCGAGATGAGTCCAGTGATAAAGCGGATTGCGCAACGTGAATGGAACCGTGCGAGCCCAGGCGAGAAACTTTTCGTACGGCGGGGCGTCGCCAGTGCAATAGCGTTCCGCGACTCCATTGGCCCGCATCACGCGCCATTTGTAGTGGTCGCCCTCGAGCCAGATTTCGAACAAATTCTGAAAGATTCGATCGGAAGCGATATCGCTCGGAGGAAGATGCGAATGAAAATCGAGGATGGGCTGATCAGCCGCGTAATCGTGAAACAACCGCCGGGCGGTTTTCGAATGAAGCAGAAAATCATCGTGGATGAATTCCATGCAAGACCCAGTCGTCTAAATCGCCTGTCAGTTGTGAGCTTTTGGGGTGGGAGACGGGAATTGAACCCGCAACGTCCGGAGCCACAGTCCGGTGCTCTGCCAGTTGAGCTACTCCCACCGCAGGCTCTCGATTATAACAACTCGGTGGGGGGCGGACGCACAAAGAGGCGGCTTTGATGGTTTCGAAAAGCTGGCGGCTGGCAGATCAACCGGGAAGGGCCCGACTTTCAGTCGGGCCGATCGCTGTCTGTGCAAGGACTTACGGCCCGACTGAAAGTCGGGCCCTTCCCTTTTGAAGGCAACTGGTATTACCCGCGTCCGACTCCAACGTATTCGAAGCCTAGGGCGCGCAGGCGGACGGAATCCAGCAAGTTTTTCGTGTCCACGATCAACGGGCGTTTGAGAAGATTTTTGATGCGGCCGAAATCCAGCGCGCGAAATTCTGGCCAGCCTGTACCCACCACCAGCGCGTCCATGCCTTCCGCCGCGGCATAAGCTGTCTCGCAGTAAAAAACCGTCCCGTTTAATTCAAGTCGTGCTTCCGGAATCGCAACCGGGTCATAAGCGCGAACCCGCGCTCCCTTCGCAACCAGATTGCGAGCCAGTTGCATTGACGACGATCCCGCAACGGAATTCGTATTGGGTTTGAAAGCCAGCCCAAGAATTCCCACGTCTTTATTCTGCACCGATTCAATAAAGCCGGAAATCTTCTTGGCCAAACCCTCAGCCAGATTGCTATTGACCTCTCGCGCGGCGGAAAGAACTTTCAACGAGACTCCGCTCTTCTGCGCCAATTTCGCCAGAGAATCCATGTCGGACTCGGCAAACAACCCGCCCATGCCGGCTCCCGGCTGTAGACAGCGCGGCGCAATTTTTTTATCGAGGCCGAGCGCGAGCGATAGATTGACGGCGTCCGCATTTACTTTCTCGCACAGCGTGGCAAGTTCATTGATAAACGAAATCTTCGTAGCCACAAAAGCCGTCGCCGACTCGCGCACCAGTTCCGCGGTCTCGTGATTGGTCACAATGACCGGAACTCCCCGCATCACCAGCGGATGGTATACCTGCTTGATGGCCAGCACAGCGTCATTTGAAGACGTGCCGAGAATAATGCGGTCAGGCCAGTTGAAATCCTCGACGGCACATCCCGGAGTGAAAAACACAGGCTGCGAAACGATTGTCGCCTTGAGTCCTGCTTGCAATAGCGCCTGCTCAATGGTCGAAGCTGTTCCCACGGAAACCGGAGTTGTAATGGTGATGATCGGCGGTTTTGTGGCACAACGCGTAATCCGCAATACCAGATTCGAAAGCTCCTGCACAGTGTCTTCGGCGAGAAATATGACTTGCGACTTGCGGGCGAAGGATTCGATATCAGTCGAATACACCAGGCGGCCGGAGCGCACGTTCCGCTTGATCACTTCATTCAGATTTTTTTCATAAAACGGGATATTGCCCTGCGCCATCTCGACCAGCCGGGAGCTATCTGGATGGCAGCAGGTCACCGGCGTACCAAAATCGGCTAGACATGCCGAGATGACTGTGCCCAGATACCCCGCGCCGTAAACGCCTATTTGCATTGATCCTCCCGGGACGAACTCCCGGAGCCTGCCAGCAGAGGGCGATTTGCGCCTTTTGCGTAGCACGCCAACTTCTTATTTACGCCCGTAGTCTTTCATTGGCAACGCACGAGAGGGACGTGTACCGCCAGAAGGGGAATATGCCCCAATGGGAATCTGGACACAGCAGAAGTTCGATGGAGCGACAGGCTGTTGTGCAATCCGCCTATCGTTTGAGTAAAGGACGGCCGAGCGGAATCTCCGCCAAATCCACCCATTCGTTGGAAGCCTCTTCGCGGACGAAAGTCAGCTGATCCACTTGAATGCTGCGGCTCCCCTCAAATTCTGACCAGCGCCGGCTAGCGATGCGATACGCTTCCTGCGCCTCATCCTCAGCGCTCATTTTTACGATCGTCAAGTGAGGCAGGAATGGCCAGGGCTCTTCGAATGCCAGCACGCCGGTGTTAAGACGCCTGTGCAGTTCCGTCATGAGAAAGGCGGCGTGGGCTACGCGAATGAAAACCGTTGGCGTAACCGGAATAAAAGTCTCAACTTCTCCCAGAGAAACTTCAAAGGGTTCAATCTGATTGCACACATCCTCGATCAATGCCTGGGCAGAAGCCTCGTCCCCGTTCAGGCAGCGCGGCGGCAGCAAACTAAGGTGTGCGGCCAGATGGGGCAGATTGGGATGAAGTTCCTGCCTGATACTTTGGATAAATCCCCTGACTGGATCTTTAACGTAGGCCACCAAGCCATACCGCGAAGGGCGCATCATGCAAAATACATTATATCGTGTCGAGATAAATGCGCCGGAGGGCGGCCCGCGAAGCGGGAGTCGGACTAAGTTATAATCGGACCATACCAAGTCGGGGCGTAGCGCAGCCTGGTAGCGCACCTGCCTTGGGCGCAGGGGGTCGTAGGTTCAAATCCTATCGCCCCGACCAAAAAATTTCATCCTGCAATCTCGCCGAACGCGCGGACCTACCCAACACTTTGGACTGAGTTCTCGGACTACAGGTGCTTTGCATGAAAATGGGACTGTTCTGGACAGGATGGGATTAATGTTGTGCATCAGCGCTGCCGCAATTTGTCTCGTTCTGCACGTGGCGACCTTCCTCACGATTCGGATCAAGGATAAGGCCTACATGCGGTATCAGCCTTCCGGAGAGATTCTTTCGCCTTCCCTTCCAATCCGAAATGCGTCCCTTTTCGGATGATCGGCATCAAACCATCATGCCAATTCGGCATCGAGGCAAACGTCAATGAATGCACTGAAGCTACTTCGAAATGTGATCGGAACAGCCGGCCTACTTTTTGCCGGATACGTGTTTATAGTCTCTATGAAAGACGCGGCGCGGTACGCAAAAATTAGTTCGATGTAATACGGCCGCAAGGCATACAGGTTCCACCAGTTGCCTCAGTCCACGCCAGGCTCGGTGACCACATCCCACTTCGACCATCGAAGCAGTACACGTGAAGAAGATGTAGAATGCGGCGGTCGGAAAGATTGAAGCCGCTGCGGAAAAATCAAGAGAATACGCGGAAGAGGGAAGGGCCGACTTTCAGTCGAGCCCTTCCCGATTAGAATGGGTTTTTCCGCAGCCTGTGAAGCCGTTAAGTGTCCCTTTTAAGCTGGCCGGAGCAGATACTGTGTCTGAGGCTGGGACTCGAAAAGCGCAACCTCCGCAATGGATTCCGGAAATCCACATCCTCTGGGTAACAGCTGGTCTTGGATGCGACGGTGACACCATTGCCATGACAGCGGCGACGCAACCGAGCATTGAAGATATTGTGCTCGGCGCAATGCCCTGGATACCCAAAGTACATCTTCACAATCCGTTCCTCGCTCTGGAGAACGGGGACGATTTTCTAAGCCACTTCCACCTCGCCGCCGAGGGCAAGCTGTCGCCCTTTATTCTTGTCGTCGAAGGTTCAATCCCAAACGAGAGCAATAAATCCGAGGGCTATTGGGCGTCTCTCGGCACGGACCAGAAAACCGGTCAGCCGATCACAACTTGTGAGTGGATTGACCGGCTCGCGCCCCGCGCATGGGCAATTGTTGCGGCAGGAACGTGCGCGACCTACGGGGGAATCCACGCGATGCAGGGAAATCCAACCGGTTGCATGGGTCTTCCCGATTATCTCGGATGGCAGTGGAAATCCCTCGCCAATATCCCGATCGTGTGCGTGCCCGGGTGTCCGGTTCAGCCGGACAATTTCATGGAAACGCTGCTCTATCTCCTTTATATGGCGAGTGGGCGAGCCCCCATGATCCCGCTTGATGAAGCGCTACGCCCAAAATGGTTGTTTGGCGAAACTGTTCACGAAGGCTGCGATCGCGGCGGCTACTACGAGCAAGGGCAGTTTGCCGACGAGTACGGATCGAAATTGTGTATCGTAAAGCTCGGCTGCTGGGGTCCGGTTGTGCAGTGCAACGTGGGGAAGCGCGGCTGGATGAGTGGGATCGGTGGCTGTCCTAACGTTGGGGGCATATGCATAGGCTGTACGATGCCGGGATTCCCGGATAAATTTATGCCGTTTATGGATCAGCCGCCAGGCTCGCTTTTGTCGTCGAATGCGGTCATGACCTATGGCCGCGCCATTCATGCTCTGCGGCGGTTTACACAAGCTTCGTTGAATAAAGAGCCAAGCTGGCGGCATCGAACCCACTAGGTTAGAGACTAGGTTGAGGGCTAGGTGGAAGAAGCCGGCGTTTCGTAGAATTTTGAGGTCAAGTATGTTTTCCGGCGGGAGTATTGATTCGATTGCGCAACACACTTCGACCGGTACAGAAGTTGTAACTCCCGCTCAGGCAGAAAATCTTCTCATCAGTCTCGCCGCCGTATTCCTTGGAGACTCTCGCACCCGCCCCTCGGTCAACTCCCCGCTCGATGCGCTCGGGGGAGAAGAAGGACAGTCGCCAAATGCCAACGCAATTTACAGGGCTCTGGTTGAGCAGATTCCTGCTGTCGTATTCATGGCAAATCTGGATCGCGGGATTGGCGAGGCCTACGTTAGCCCTCAAATTGAAGCCACCTTGGGTTTCTCGCAAGAGGAATGGCTGGAAGATCCGATTCGCTGGTATCAACAAATTCATCCTGACGACAAACAGCGATGGAGTATTGAAGCGGCCCAAATGTTTGTCTCAGGCGCGCCTCTACGCTCCACTTACCGCGTCATGGCCCGAGATGGCCGCACCGTCTGGTTTCACTGCGAAGCGAAGATGATTCGCCACAATGATGGCCGGCCCTGGTTTATTCACGGTGTCGGCTTCGACATAACCGAACTCAAGCGGATCGAAGAAGCGCTGCATGAGGAACGCAACGTGGTATCGGCAATTCTCCACACGGTTGGGGCTTTAGTGGTGGTCCTCGACGCGGAAGGGCGGATTGTGCGATTTAATCGGGCCTGTGAACAGGTTACGGGCTATGTTTTTGCGGAAGTGAATGGCAAGTTTTTCTGGGACTTGTGCGTGGTGCCCGAAGAGGCAGAACGCTTCAAGATCATCGTTGAACAGTTGCGTGTAGGGCGCAACGCCAAAGACTATGAGACTTCATGGGCCGCTCGACATGGCTCGCAGCGGCTCATTGCATGGTCGAGTACGATCCTTCCGGGAGAAAACGGTACTCCCGCTTACATGATCCTGACAGGAATTGACATCACGGAACGCAAGCGGCTCGAGAAAGCTATCCTGGAGATTAGCGCGGCAGAACAGCGGCGTATCGGGCAAGACCTTCATGACGGCCTGGGTCAACACTTGACCGGAATCGCCTTCATGACGAAAGTGCAGGAGCAGAAACTTGCCGAAAAAGGCCTTGCAGAAGCCGCTGAGGCCGCGAGAATCGTCAGCCTGGTGAATGAGGCGATTCACAAGACGCGGCAACTCGCCCACGGCCTGGCCCCGGTGGTCCCGGATGCGCGAGGACTCATGTCAGCCTTGAAACAATGGGCGGCCGAGGTCGAGAATTTATTTAACATTTCATGTTGCCTTCGCATCGAGACGCCAGTTCTAATTTACGATCCGAATGTGTCTACTCACCTTTATCGCATCGCACAAGAAGCCGTGAACAATGCCATCAAGCACGGGCAAGCGAAGAACATTGTAATTAGCCTTTTTGCCAAAGATAATCGCGGTACTCTTAGGATAGAAAACGACGGCGCCAGCCTTCGTGAGAGCGCCACCAACTCAGGGATGGGGATGCAAATCATGAACTATCGGGCTCGCGTATTGGGAGGAACCCTGCAAGTCGAAAGCGGAAAGGTCCGCGGAATCGTGATCACATGCCTATTTCCGCTCCAGAACCGCAATGAAGAACTGAAAGGGCGGCCGCATGATCGCTAAACAGCCGGACGGCAGATTCGCCGCAAAGAAGAAGGCGGTGCTTGTAGTTGACGATCATCCCATCGTGAGGCAGGGCTTGACGCTCCTGATCAACCAGGAACCCGATCTCGTGGTGTGCGGCGCGGCCGAAGAGATGCATGCGGCATTGTCCGCGATTGGCACGTTAAGTCCCGATATCCTTATCGTGGACATATCGCTCAGCGGACCCGATGGATTGGAACTGCTCAAACACGTCCGCCTGCGATCACCGCACCTGCCGGTGCTCATCCTCTCCATGCATGACGAATCCATTTATGCAGAGCGTGCATTGCGGGCCGGAGCGAACGGTTACATTATGAAGCAGGAGGCAACCGAAAAAGTGCTGGTGGCGCTCCGCCGCATTCTAAGCGGCGAGATTTATGTGAGCGACAAAATTGCTAATAGCATGCTGCAACATTATGTTCGCGGTTCGATGCCTGCGGGACGCTCCTCGGTCACAGAGCTCACCGACCGCGAACTGGAAGTGTTCCGGCTCATTGGAGAAGGCCAGGGAACCCGCCAAATCGCCGACAAATTGCACTTGAGCGTGAAAACCGTTGAGTCCTATCAGGCGCATATCAAAGAGAAATTATCGCTGCGAAGCGCTCGCGAGCTGGTGCAGCATGCGGTGCAATGGAACGTAAGCGAAAAATCTGCATAACCTCCGTTTTGTGTGCGCCCTTTACCCGCCGCTATCCCTTAGGGGAATCCCCGATCCAATTCATAGGACATCCGTGGAGAATCAAATCAGGGCTGCTGCCCTTGTAACCACTTTGGAATAAGCCGATTCTACGATCTGAGTTTCCCTAATCTTGGCAATCAGCATATTGAGACGGAATCCACGATCCCGCTCCCTTGATCGAATGCGCTCCCGATGCAGCGATTCCATCCCGAGCATGCGGGTCATTGTTAATTGAAATCATCTTGATCGAAGTCATGTTGATTAAACAATAAGGAGCAATCCAGTTATGGGAACAGCAACGGTTCCGTATGGGCGGGTTACGCAAAAGGCGCCCGCAGTTAAAGAGGTGCACATACTCTGGATCACGGCTGGCCTCGGCTGTGACGGAGATTCGGTTTCTATCACTGCCGCTACGCAACCTAGTGTGGAAGACGTTGTGCTCGGCGCGATTCCGGGCTTGCCTAAAGTTCACCTGCATAATCCAGTGCTTGCTTATGAGGTCGGCGATGACTTCATGAAATTCTTTTATCTCGCCGAAGAAGGCAGGCTTGAGCCTTTTGTTCTAGTCGTGGAGGGATCCATCCCCAACGAGAAGATCAAGAAAGAGGGCTATTGGGCGGCAATGGGCACCGATCCCAAAACCAACCAGCCGATAAAGACCACGGAATGGATTGACAGGCTGGCCCCGAAGGCGCTGGCCATCATTGCGATTGGAACCTGCGCCACTTATGGCGGCATTCATGCAATGGAGGGAAATCCTACCGGCTGCATGGGCCTCGCCGATTATCTCGGCTGGGATTGGAAATCCAAAGCCGGCTTACCGATCGTGAACGTTCCGGGATGTCCGGTGCAACCCGACAACTTCATGGAGACCGTTCTTTACCTGCTCTATCAGGTGGCCGGCTTGGCTCCGATGATTCCGCTCGACGATCAACTGCGCCCCACATGGCTGTTTGGAAAAACCGTGCACGATGGCTGCGACCGCGCCGGATATTACGAACAAGGCGATTTCGCCGAGGTGTACGGCTCTCCTAAGTGCATCGTCAAATTGGGATGCTGGGGGCCGGTCGTAAATTGCAACGTACCTAAGCGGGGATGGATGAATGGAATCGGCGGATGTCCAAATGTAGGCGGCATCTGCATTGGATGCACCATGCCGGGCTTCCCGGACAAGTTCATGCCATTCATGGATGAGCCGCCAGGGGCGAGAGTTTCAACCGGCAGTATCGGCGTGTATGGCCGGGCGATCCGGGCTCTGCGCGGGATCACGCAAAACACCGTGAACAAGGAACCCAAGTGGCGGCATCCCGGTTCGGAGTTGACCACGGGTTACCATCCCCGGGCTTACTGAGAACAGAACTGGCTGGGCATTTCGAGAAATCAAAGGAGCAATTGCAATGGGCACTATTACCGCACCCACAAAGGACATTCCCAGCAAGTCAAGAAATCTCGTGGAGATGAACTGGGATCCGATCACCCGCATCGTCGGAAGCCTCGGCATTTTTACCAAGATTGACTTTGACGCGAAGAAAGTTGCCGAGTGTCACAGCACGTCCTCCATTTTTCGCGGCTATAGCATTTTCATGAAGGGGAAAGATCCGCGCGACGCTCACTTCATCACCAGCCGAATCTGCGGCATTTGCGGGGATAACCATGCTACCTGTGCGAATTATGCGCAGAATATGGCTTTCGGAGTCAGGCCTCCCGACATCGCCGAGTGGATTGTGAATCTCGGCGAGGCTGCCGAGTACATGTTTGATCACAATATTTTCCAGGACAATCTGGTCGGCGTGGACTTTTGCGAGCAGATGGTAAAGGAAACCAATCCCAAAGTCCTTGCCAAAGCGGAATCAACTCCTGCCCCGCACTCGAACGAACACGGCTTCCGGACGATTGCCGACATCATGCGGGCGCTCAATCCTTTTGCCGGCTCTTTTTATCTCGAAGCGTTGCAGATGAGCCGTATGACCCGTGAGATGTTCTGCCTGATGGAAGGGCGCCACGTGCATCCTTCGACTCTCTACCCCGGCGGGGTCGGAACCGTGCCGACTGTGCAGCTCTTCACCGACTATATCGTGAGGCTGATGAAGTACGTTGAATTCATGAAGAAGGTCGTTCCCCTTCATGACGACTTGTTTGACTTCTTTTACGATGCGCTGCCGGGATACGAAGAAGTCGGAAAGCGCCGAATCCTTCTGGGCTGTTGGGGATCTTTTCAAAACCCAAGGGTATGCGATTACAAGTACGAAAACATGACCAAGTGGGGACGCGCCATGTACGTAACTCCGGGCGTCGTCGTGGATGGAAAACTTGTCACCACCGATTTGGTGGACATCAATCTTAATATCCGCATTCTGCTGGGCAGTTCCTACTACGACGATTGGAAGAATTCCGAGACCTTCGTAAAAACCGATCCGCTCGGAAATCCGGTGGACAAGAATCATCCCTGGAATCAGACAACAATACCGCATCCGCAGAAACGCGACTTCAACGGTAAATACACATGGGTTATGTCGCCGCGCTGGTTCGACAAGCGCACCGGCGACCATCTCGCGCTGGATACCGGCGGCGGACCGATTGCACGCTTGTGGGCGACCGCGCTCGCTGGAATTGTAGATATAGGCTACATAAAAGCTACCGGGCATAGCGTGAAGATTTACCTCCCGAAGACGATGTCAAAACCGGAAGTGGAATTTGAGTGGAAGATTCCGCAGTGGAGCAATGCCATTGAACGTGACCGCGCCCGGACCTATTTCCAGGCCTACGCGGCGGGCTGTGCTCTCTATTTTGCGGAGCGGGCGCTGGAAGAACTTCATGCGGGCCGCACGCGAACCTGGACTGATTTTAAAGTGCCGGAAGAGGCCATCGGATGTGGCTTCCACGAAGCGGTCCGTGGTGTGCTTTCTCACCATGTGGTGATCCGCAAGGGAAAAATCGCAAACTATCATCCTTATCCTCCGACGCCATGGAACGCGAATCCCCGGGACATTTATGGCACGCCCGGCCCGTATGAAGATGCCGTGCAGAACACACCCATCTTTGAGGAGAACGGTCCCGACAAGTTCAAAGGGATTGACATCATGCGGACGGTGAGGAGCTTCGATCCCTGCCTGCCGTGTGGCGTCCATATGTATTTGGGGAACGGGAAGACGTTGCAGACCCATCATTCCCCAATGTTCGGCGTGCAAGTTTGAGCCTTTATGTTGAGTTGCGAAAGGAGTGAAGGCCAATAGGCTTTCACTCCTCAGTTGTCTTACGAAGTGACACATTATGACGGATAGCAAAGACTTTCAGGCGAAGGTCCAGCGTATTGGCGAGCTGGTCGGCCACCTCGATGACATCGCTGAACCAGAAGCTCGTGCCAGCGCAAAAGCCCTTGTGCAACTGATCCTTGACCTGCACTGCGCCGGATTCGAGCAGGTCATGGAAATTGTTACTAAACAAGGCGAGGCGGGGCAGCGCGCCATGGATGACCTGGGGCGAGATCCTCTGGTCAGCAGTCTTTTGGTCCTCTATGGACTGCATCCGCTGGACCTTGAAACTCGAGTAGCGCAAGCCGTGGTACGAGTTCTGCCACGAGTCCGCAAAGGCGGCGGTGAATTGGAATTGCTTGGGACCGAGGGCGGCACGGTCCATCTGCAACTTCAAGTGACGGGCCACGCTTGCGGTTCGACCGGAAAAACGTTGAAGGCGATGGTTGAGGATGCGATGTACGAAGCCGCGCCAGATATGACCAGCCTGGTAATCGCTGGACTCGACGAACAAGCCGGTTCTTCCGGGTTCGTGCCAATTGCTGATTTAGGCGCGGCATTCGTGGAGCGCCGGGCGTCCTCGTCCGGCAGGACGAGCGAGATGCCCGTCTCCCCATCGCTGTAATAAAGGACGGAAAGTTACATGAACGACACCCAACCCGGATACGAGAACGCATTCGGAGCGCTCCGCCAATTTATCCGGCCGCGGAAGCGCGATGTAGAGCGCTGCGAACTTTGTAGCGCCGAAGTGGGCGCCGATCATCCCCACCTCATTGAGCCCGCGACTCGCAAGCTCCTGTGCTCTTGTAACGCTTGCGCAATTCTATTTAGCGGGATGGCTACGAAATACAAACGTGTCCCCATGCGCGTGTTGGCCATGCCGGATTTTCGTCTTTCCGACGCGCAGTGGGAGAGTCTCATGGTCCCCATCAGTATGGCGTTCTTCTTCCGCAGCACGCCCGATGCGCGGGTCGTCGCTCTTTATCCCAGCCCGGCAGGCGCAACGGAGTCGCTCTTGCCTCTCGACACGTGGGAAGAGATCGAAGATGCCAATCCCACGCTACAGGAAATGCAATCTGACGTTGAAGCCTTGCTGGTTAACCGCATTGGGCACGTGCGCGGATTTGCCCAGCCGGAATACTACTTGCTCCCGATTGACGAATGTTACAAGCTGGTCGGCCTCATTCGCTCCCATTGGCGGGGCCTTGCCGGTGGCACGGAGGTCTGGCAGGAAATTGCAAAGTTTTTCGACGGATTGAAACATCGCGCCACCGTCGTAACCGGGGAAGCGAATGCCTGATTTAAGCTTCCATATCGAGAAGGCGGAGCCACAGCGCTTTACGGTGGCGCCCACACTCCTGTTCAAGCTTCGCATCGCGAATTCCGTGCCCGGCGAAATCGTCCACTCGGTGGCATTGCGGTGTCAGATTCAGCTTGAAGTAGCCCGGCGAAAATATAGCGGCGAAGATCAAGCCCAACTCCGCGATCTTTTTGGGGAACCAGAACGCTGGGGTCAAACCCTGAAAACTATGCTGTGGACTCACGCCAGCGTGGTCGCGCCTGCGTTTCAAGACAGCACCCTAGTTGATCTTCCCGTACCCTGCACTTTCGACTTCAATGTAGCCGCGACAAAATATTTCCATGGGCTGACAGATGGCGATGTCCCGCTGAATTTTCTGTTTAGCGGAACCGTCTTTTACGCGGATGGCGACGGGGCACTGCAGGTCGTCCCGATTCCATGGGACAAAGAGGCACGTTTCAAGCTTCCGGTGAAAGCCTGGCACGAGATGATGGATATTTATTATCCAAATACGGCGTGGTTATGTTTGCGACGCGATGTCTTCGAGCGTTTATACCAATACAAGGTTGAGCACGGCATTCCTACCTGGGAGCAGGCGTTGGAAACGATGCTTCCCGCAGTTGGGGAAGTAGTAAAGCAATGAACACCACACTCATCAACGCCATTGCGAATGCCGTGCTCTACGAGGGATACATGCTCTATCCCTACCGTGCTTCCTCGATAAAGAACCGCCAGAGGTTCAATTTTGGCGTTCTTTATCCGCGGTTTTATAGCGAGGCACAGAGTGGCTCGGATGCCTGGAGCATGCAGACGGAGTTGCTGGTGATGGGGAATTCTCAATCGGCCGTCGAAGTCAGCGTCCGTTTCTTGAAGTTGGTGTCCCGTTCACTGCGCAAGCCAAATTTCGAGCCTGTCTCCGCCCTCGAGGTTGACGGCAAGGTTTTCTCGTCATGGCAGGAAGCGGTCGAGTGTGAAGTGGTCATACCGCCTTGTAATCTGCACGAACTCACTCTCAGCTCTTATGAAAAACACTTTCATTTCCCCGCGAAGGAGGAGACTGAATCGTTGCGCGACCAGAATAATCAGCTCGCTGGCGTAATGGTTAGAACGCAGGAAGCGATTTGCGGAACGGTCGAGATTTGTGCCGAGCGCCCTGTCGAGGAAATATTCAAAATTCGAATTTTTGTGAAGAACCTCACCAGTTTCGGAGAAGATGCCGAGCCTCTCGATCGCGACCGAGCCCTGGCCCGATCCCTGGTCTCGGCCCACGTGGTATTGGGAGCGGTGGATGGCCAATTCGTATCTCTGCTTGACCCTCCGGACGATCTGAAAGACCTGGCTGCAACTTGCCAGAACATCGGAACGTGGCCCGTATTGGTAGGAGCAAGCGATCAGCGCGACACCATGCTGGCGTCGCCCATCATTCTGTATGACTACCCGCAGATTGCTCCGGAAAGTCCGGGCGACTTATTCGATGGGACCGAGATTGATGAAATTCTCGCGCTGCGCATCATGACCATGACCGACGCCGAAAAGAATGAAATGCGCAACACCGACGAACGCGCGCGCCAGATGCTCGAAAGAACGGAATCGCTGCCGGCCGGGCATCTCATGAAGCTTCACGGCACTCTGCGGGAATTGCATGCCTTGAAAGAGGAGATGTCATGAACGAATGGGAATGGCAACTCCTTGAAGCCAGGAATCCCGTGCACGATGTGCATGTGGACGGCATTGAACTCAAACAAGGAAGCCGGGTGAGGCTGCGTCCGCGTGCGGGTGGCGACATCATGGATATTGCGCTCACCGGAAAAACCGCGGTTGTGGAGGCGATTGAGCAGGATTACGAAGGCAAGGTCCACGTGTGTGTCGTCGTAGATGATGATCCCGGCCGCGATATTGGCCTCATGCGGCAACCTGGCCACCGATTCTTTTTCGACGCCGAGGAGGTGGAACCGCTCGGCGGAGAAGTTGACGGCGCGATAAATAAATCGGCAGTCCCACGAATTCTTGTTGCCGGGATCGGCAACATCTTTCTTGGCGATGACGCCTTCGGCGTTGAGGTAGCGCGCCGCTTGTCCGCCCGCAATTTGCCGGCCGCCGTTAAGGTTATGGACTTCGGCATCAGGGGTTATGACCTCGCTTACGCGCTGCTTGAAGGATATGAAACCACCATCCTCGTTGACGCATGCCCGCGGGGCGAGTCGCCCGGAAATCTATATGTCATCGAACCCGATGTGCACAACGAGAAAGGTTCCGAAGAACAAGGAACTCCCGCCGACGCACATACGATGAACCCCATGAACGTACTGCGCCTTGCGACTTCCATGGGACCTCTGAAACGCGTTCTGCTGTTGGGATGTGAACCAGCGACACTCGGTCCGGAGGAGGGCCAGATGGGGCTGAGCGAGCCGATTGCAGCTGTCATTGACGATGCGGTGACGCTAGTGGAGTCGCTGGTCGCGAAGATTCTCAGTGGAGAAGAAATAAACGCAAACACGTGAAGAGCATGAATCAGAGGAGACTACTATGGCCGTGGACATTTCTGAATATAGGAATCCAGTAAGCGATAAAGACACTTTGTTCATGTTGAGCGGGGCGGCCCTGATTTTGTTCGGTGCAGGATTGATTCTTTCCAATCCACTAGTCCGGCGCTATCTCGGGCGGCTTGGAGTCGGCAATCTCATGCACGCGGCCTTGCCCGATATTGACAAGTATTTAAAACTGCGTGCGATGTAAGGCTGCGAGCCAACAAAATGGGGACAACAACGGCAACCACGGTTCATTACGTGATCAATACCAGTGCCAGCCAGTTCACGGCGCAGGTATTTTCCGGCGGAATATTGTCGGCTTTTGGGCACAGTCCAACCATCGCTATTCGCGACTTCTCCGGCGAAGCACACGTGAACCCGGATGAACCCGAGCGCTCGTCTCTTACCATTACGATCCGTGCAGATGCTTTGGCGGTCAAAGACGATATTTCCGACAAAGACCGCCGGGAAATCGAGCGCACCATGAAGCAGGAAATTCTTGAGACGGCGGCATATCCTGAGATCGTTTATGAGTGCTCAAACATCGCCACCACGAAAACCGCTGAGGGGCAATTCTCGGCTACGCTGAATGGCGATTTGACCATGCACGGCGTCACCCGCCCGCAAGCTGTTAACGCGCGAGTGACATTGACCGAAGATTCCCTGAGAGCATTTGGCAACTTTTCCATCCGCCAAACGCATTATGACTTGAAACTGGCATCGGTGGCGGGCGGAGCGCTAAAAGTGAAAGATGAATTGAAATTTTCTTTTAATGTTTTGGCGCAAAAGCAAGAGCAGGCACAATATGGATGAAAGTGGAAGAGAGCTGATATGTGTTTAGCCATACCCGGTCAGGTTGTTGAGATTTTTTCCGATCAACCAAATGCCGCCATGATTGATGTGGTTGGAGTTCGCCGCAAAGTGGACTTGGGCCTCTTACAGGACGACATGCCCAAACCCGGAGACTGGGTTCTAATCCACGTGGGTTTCGCCATGAGCAAGATCAGCGAGGAAGACGCGATTGACCAGATGCGCACGCTTAGAATGTTGGGCGAAGTCGAATTGGCAATGCAGGAAGTTCAGGGTTATGGGCTGGAAGACGGCGAAGCGGCGAAGCCGTCTTGAAGCATTTCAACAGGCCGGTACATACACAGTATGAAGTTTGTTGATGAATTCCGCGAACCCGAGGTCATTACCAGGACGGCGCAAGAGATACGCCGGCTCGCTGATCCGAACCGCCATTACCGCATCATGGAAGTTTGCGGCGGCCATACCCACGCTATTTACCGCTTCGGTTTGAAGGACATTCTTCCCGAAAACATCGAACTCATTCACGGACCCGGCTGCCCAGTGTGCGTGCTTCCCATGGGAAGAATTGACGATGGCCTATCCATTGCGCAGCAACCCGATGTCATCTTCGCCGCGTTTGGCGACATGATGCGCGTGCCAGGAACCCAGGGTAGTCCCCTCGAGCACAAGGCGCGGGGGATGGATGTACGCATCGTTTATTCTCCGTCCGATGCGCTCAAGCTCGCTGAAAAAAACCCCGGTAAGCATGTAATGTTTTTTGCCATTGGGTTCGAAACCACCGCTCCATCCACGGCGTTGACGCTCGCGCGGGCGAAGGCTCAGGGAGTCCGCAATTTCTCCGTCTTCTGCAATCACGTCACGATTATTCCCGCGATCCGCGCAATTCTGGATTCTCCGGATATGCGCATTGATGCATTCATCGGCCCGGGCCATGTCTCAACCGTGATTGGCTGCCGCCCTTACGAATGGATCGCCAGGACCGAAAATAAGCCCGTCGCCGTCTCCGGCTTCGAACCGCTCGACATTCTGCAATCCATCGTGATGGTCTTGCGGCAACTGAAGGCCAGCGAGGCAAAGATCGAAAATCAATACAAGCGCGTGGTGCCTTGGGAAGGAAACCGGGCGGCTCTGCGGGCGATGGCCGAGGTTTTCGAGTTGCGTCCTTATTTTGAATGGCGGGGACTGGGCTTCATCTCGCAATCAGCACTGCGCATCCGCGACAGCTACGCGGAGTGGGATGCGGAGCAGCGCTTTCACGTCCCCGGAGTACGGGTCACTGATCCCAAGGCGGCGCAGTGTGGAGAAGTTCTGAAAGGCGTGCTCAAGCCTCATCAATGCAAATTATTTGGGAAGGAGTGCACACCCGAGCACCCGGTGGGTGCACTCATGGTTTCCTCCGAGGGATCATGCGCAGCGTACTTCAATTACGAACACCGCAAAACGGCAATGGTGGAGAGCATCGGGTCAGCAGCCTGAACGTTGCTGCCGATAACCCGGCCTTCAATAGCTCGGCTGTCAATAACTCGCCCGCCGTTGCTCCCGCTGCGAATCCAGCCAAAATCCGTTTTCGCGAGCCGCAGATTGAAATGGCTCACGGCGCCGGAGGCAAAGCCAGCCGCCGCCTCGTCGAAGGCCTTTTCGCGCCACTTCTCTTCCTTTCCTCCGCGGAACCGTTGGGCGATGCCGCACACTTCGATCTCAACGGAACTCCCATCGCGATCACGACTGACAGTTTCGTAGTCAAGCCGTTGAGCTTTCCCGGAGGCTCGATCGGGGAACTTGCAGTAAACGGAACCGTGAACGACCTCGCAGTTTCAGGAGCGAGGGCCGAGGCGATGGTTGTCACCTACGTTCTCGAAGCCGGGCTGCCCACTCCCGTGCTTGAAGCTGAAGTAAGAGCCATGGGAAGTGCGGCGCGCAAAGCTGGTGTCACGATCGCGGGCGGAGACACGAAAGTTGTCGAGCATGGCAAGGCCGATTCCATGTACATAACCACGACCGGAATCGGTCGTCTTTTACCAGGAGTGAAAATTGATGTGCGGTCAGTGCGCGCAGGCGACAAGATTATCCTTTCGGGACCAATTGGCGATCACGGAATCACCATCCTCCTGGCGCGCGGTGAACTCGATCTTGAAGCTGACCTTCGTTCCGACACGCGCTCTGTTTTTCCCCTGGTTGAAGCGCTGGTGAATGCGGCAGGACCTGGCGTCCGCTGGATGCGCGATCCCACGCGGGGCGGCGTCGCCACCTCTCTCAACGAATTGGCACGCGATTGCCGATTGGGAATTTTTCTTATGGAAGAAACGATTCCAGTGCATGATGCGGTTCGCGGAGCATGCGAATTGCTCGGACTGGATCCCTTGCACATTGCCAATGAAGGTCAGTTCCTCGCCGTGGTTGCGCCGGAATACGCCGATGCCGCAATCAACGCCCTGCGCGCTGGTGTGTGACGGCGACGCCGCACAGATAATCGGCGAAGTGAGAGAACAACCCTCGGGAGCGGTTCTGGTTACAACGCGCTACGGTGGAAGCAGGATTGTAGATATGCTCGTCGGCGACCCGCTCCCGCGCATCTGTTAGGAATTTTCATGGCCACCACATCTGGACTGTCGGCTCAACTCACCTCCCAAGTGGAAGAACAACTGCTCGTGCGCAATGGGATCACTGAGAATTTCTTTTCCCGCGAGGCCCTCCGCCTGGCGGAAGTATGCCGGCTCATGGCGGAGCGTTTCCTCAATGGAGGCCGTCTGCTCGCATTTGGGCGCGGCCCCTACGCTACCGATGCTCAACATGTTTCCGTCGAATTTGTGCATCCTGTGATCGTCGGAAAGCGCGCACTTCCCGCGCTCGATATCTCCATGCTGTTCCGGCCATGGCTGGAAACAATTCTTCATCCAGAAGACATTGTGATGGGATTCGGCCCTCCCGGCGGCGACGGCGAAGTTCGATCTGCCATTAATTTTGCTGGCGCGAGACAGGCGCTGACCTTCGCTCTTCCCGGTTCGACCGGCTCTTACGCGGTCGAAACTTTTGCAGAGAATCCATTCATTCACCAGGAAGTGATTGAGATTCTCTACCACACACTTTGGGAAAGCGTGCACGTGTTTTTGGAGCATCGCGAATTAGGCAACGATGTGGGTGCATCGGGATTTCTCTATCCTTTTCTCGGCCAGGAAAAACAGGAGTTCGGCAGGCTGATATCCGAAGTTGCGGGCTCGATTCAAATGAAAGTTCAGGACGATTCGCGGCTCCGCACGCAAGTCGCACGTGAGCAGGCGGAGCAGATTAGCAATGCAGCAGCCGCTATCCATGAACGCATCCTGGCGGGCGGCAAGCTCATTATTTTCGGGAACGGCGGCTCCGCGACCGATGCCAATGATTGGGCCATTGATTGTGTATCTCCACCGAGCGGTTATCGTCCTTTTCCAGCGATCTCGCTTTCTCTTGAGCCCGCGAATATCAGCGCCATTGCGAATGATGTTGGCACCGAAGTTGTTTTCCTCCGCCAGCTGATTGCGCAGGGTCGCCGCGAAGACGTTGCCATCGGCATCTCCACCAGCGGCGGCTCGCGCAACATCATTATGGCCATGGAAGAAGCACGCAAGCGAAACATGCTGACTGTTGCGCTTCTTGGTTATGACGGCGGGGAGATCAGGCGCCGCGGATTGGCGGACTTCCCCATCGTCGTTCAGTGCGACTACATTCCGCGCATTCAGGAAGTGCAAGCGTCCATCTATCACATCATCCGCGAAATCCTGGAGGCGCTCAATCGTGGCCAGGCTTGAACTCTACGGCACAGCTCGCTGCCCTCACACCCAGGAAATGCGCGAATGGCTGGAGTGGAGGGACTCAGATTTCGTCGAGTACGACATCGAGGCTGATCGCGAAGCGCGTCACCGAATGAATGAATTAGCCCCCGGCCAGCGCAGCGTTCCCGTGCTCGTAGAGGATGGCAAGGTAGTCCAAATTGGATGGCAGGGTCACAGTTGCATGGTGGATGCCGAATAACAAGTGACGAACGCCTGCTCAATTCGAGTTCGAGGCGTGGTGCAAGGCGTCGGCTTCCGGCCATTCGTATATCGTCTCGCCCGCGCAAACACGCTCACCGGATGGGTATTGAACGGTGAAGAAGGAATTGAGATTTACCTCGAGGGCGAGGAAACAGGACTTGATGCATTCGTCCGCAATCTAAGAACACAGCCTCCGCCCGCCGCCAGCATCGCAGAAATCGAAATTCATGCAGCGGCTCCCGCTGGTCTGCATGAGTTTAGCATCCGCGACAGCGAGCGGCGCGACCGGCCAACCGTTCGCATTTCGCCCGACCTTCCTGTCTGCGATGACTGCCTGAAGGAACTCTTCGATCCAGAAGACCGCCGCTATTGGTATCCTTACATCAACTGCACGAACTGTGGTCCCCGCTATACCGTAGTTCTTGGTCTTCCCTACGACCGGCCGAACACGACCATGCGGGACTGGCCTCTCGACGAATATTGCGCCGAAGAATATTTAGATCCCAGCAACCGCCGTTTTCACGCGCAGCCGGTGGCATGCCCTGCCTGTGGTCCGGGCTATTACTTCCAGTCGGGCAATGATTTCGTGCACGGAAGCGAAGCCGGCATCCGTCGCGCGGCTCAGTTGCTAAACGGCGGCGGCATCGTAGCCGTAAAAGGACTCGGCGGTTATCACCTGGCCTGCGATGCCCGAAACTCCGCGTCAGTGGCCGCATTGCGTGAGCGCAAGTTTCGCAAAGAGAAACCTTTCGCGGTCATGGCCAAGAATCTGGAGACGGCACACTCGCTGGTCAGCCTTTCCCCGGATGCCGAAGCGCTCTTAACTTCAATTGCCCGGCCGATTGTGTTGGCGCCCGCGAAAGTTGAATTCAAGCATGTAGCGCCGGGCAATACGGAACTCGGCGTGATGCTGCCCTACACGCCGCTACATCACTTGCTCTTCGCTGCGGGTGCGCCGGAAGCACTGGTGATGACCAGCGCCAACCGCTCGAGCGAACCTATCGCGTACGAAGATGATGTGGCGCTGGATAGTCTTTCTGGAATTGCCGACGCATTCTTAATCGGCCAACGTCCAATCGCGCGCCGCGTGGATGATTCAGTGGCCCGCGCCGGGGTGTTCGGTCCCGCAATTCTTCGCCGCGCTCGCGGCTATGCTCCCGGAGCGGCTGCGAACATCCCGAGCGAGCGCCCGATTCTGGCGGTTGGCGCAGACTTAAAAAACACAATCACTCTGGTTGTGGATGGCCAGGCATTTGTCAGCCAGCACCTCGGTGATTTGGGAGATTATCAATCGCTCCGCGCATTCCAGGAAACCATTCAAGACTTGATCTCGATGTACGAAGTTCATCCAGACGAATTGATCGTCGCGCACGATTCTCATCCTCAATATGTCTCGACCGCGCATGCTTTACAACTGGGCGTCCGACAACTCGTTGAGGTCCCGCATCACAGAGCACACATAGCTTCCGTCTTAGCGGAGCGCGGCGAGTGGGAGAAGCGAGTCGTCGGCATCAGTTTCGACGGCACCGGCTACGGAGACGACGGTAGCATCTGGGGCGGCGAAATCTTTGTGGGCAGCGTCAAACAGGGATTTAACCGCGTTGCCCATTTGCGCCCTGCCTTACTGCCGGGCGGTGACGCGGCAGCGCAACATCCCGTGCAGGCTGCTGCTGGGTTCCTCGCGCAGATTGATAATTTGCCCGATCTAACCGCCGCTCCCTTTAACTTTCCGGATCGCTATAGACACTCTGCCGAGTTAATCCGCAAAAAGGTTCGAACATTTTCTACGACTTCCATCGGGCGTCTGTTTGACGCAGCCGCAGCGCTTCTTGGGTTTACCCGTGAAGTGACATTTGAGGGACAGGCAGCGATGTGGCTCGAGCAGCTGGCCCGCGCAGCGCCGCTGACGCAGCCTTATCCGTTTCCATATTCAGGAGGCGAGCTGGACTTCCGGCCATTGCTGCAATCCATGATTCGCGAGCGGGCCAGCGGTCGAAATATCGGAGAAATTGCTCGTGCCTTCCAGCGAGGTCTTGCTCAAGGTACGTGCGAGGCAGTGTTGGCGACAGCGGAAGCCCACAATCTCAACACTGTTGTTATGTCCGGCGGCGTCTTCCAGAATGAATTGCTGCTGCAAGATATTAAATCGCTGTTAGAAGCTGAGGCCATTGAAATTTGGACGAACCATTCTGTTCCGCCCAACGATGGTGGCATCAGCCTGGGGCAAGCCGCCCTGGCGGCTTTCGCAATGAACTGAGAGTGAGCCTTATGCACGAACTTTCCATCGCCATGAGCATCGTAGAGCTTGCTGAAGAAGAAGCCCAGCAGCGCAATGCTCAAGTAACTGCCGTTCATCTCAAGCTCGGTGCTCTATCTGGTGTCGTGAAAGAGGCGCTTTGTTTTTCATACGAAATGGCCTGTGAAGAAAGTCCGTTAAAAGGATCTCACTTGCTCATTGAAGTGGTTCCAGTAATAGTCTTTTGTCCAAAGTGTCAGGCGCAGCGTCCCATCAGTTCCCTGCAATTATTTTGCTGCGCTGAATGTGGCACTCCCACTTCCGAGATCGTGCAGGGTAAGGAACTCGAAGTCGTAGCATTGGAGATTGAAGAATGGGCTCACAACCCCGCTTAGTCGAAGTCAGGAAGAACGTTCTCAAGCAGAATGATGTGATCGCACGAGCGCTGCGCGACGAATTCCGCGCCGCCGGAGTATTTGTCGTGAGCCTTGTATCGAGTCCGGGATCAGGCAAAACCGCATTCCTGGAAAAAACTCTTACCCAGCTTTCACGGGATTACAGGGTAGCCGCGCTGGTCGGCGATCTCGCCACCGAAAACGATGCCATCCGGCTGGCGCGCAGCCAGGTTCCAGTCAGGCAAATCACCACGGGCACCCTATGTCATCTCGAAGCCGCGATGGTGCGGGAGGCCCTCAAGGGATGGGATCTCAATCTGCTGGATTTTCTCTTCATCGAGAACGTCGGCAACCTTGTCTGTCCTTCGTCCTATGATCTGGGCGAAAACATGCGCCTGGTGCTGATCTCAGTTACCGAGGGCGAGGACAAGCCGCTGAAGTACCCCACCATTTTCAATAGCGCTGACGTCGCGATCGTTACCAAGATGGATTTGGCGCAGGCAGTCGAATTCGACTGGCACTCGGCATACGGAAATATTCAGGCCGTCCGTCCCGGCATGCCCGTACTCAAGCTCTCCGCCAAAACGGAGGAAGGCATGGATGGGTACGTCAATTTTCTGACGGCCCAATTTGATCAGCTCCGCGCCACTGCAAGCTAGGGATCGGCGCAACCTTCGTGAGATCTTGATCCCCTTAGCCTTCGCCATTTGAACCAATCGGCGAGTCGGCTACAATCACCCGATGGGTCGCGTTGCAATTGCAATCTTTGCGAGCTTCTTGCTGGCGGCGGGTGCTTTTTCGCAGGACAACACCTCTGCCCGAAACCGCCCCCTGCGGCGACATCTCAAGAATCCGGAACCCAAGCTCCAGTTGCCCCATTGGGACAAGGTGTTACTCCGTCCGTTGTGAAAATGTGTGATGCGAAAAACCCTCCACCCTGCGCCCAAGTTCCACCGCGTGTCCTTGAATCGCCTAGTCCAATGTATCCCGAGGAAGCACGCCGGGAAAAGAAGAAGGAGGGAGCTGTCGTGCTGTCAATGGTCGTTGGAGTGGACGGCGTGCCCCGCGACATCAGGGTTCAGCGTTCTGGTGGATATGGATTCGACGAAGAAGCAATGAAGTCCACAAAAAAATGGCGGTTTACGCCCGCCATGATGGACGGACAATTTATAGCCGTAAATATCAGCGTGGAAATAAGTTTTCATTTAGGAGCTGTCCCGGCTGGTGCGCAGAGCCAGCCAAAATAATTTACTTTGAAGCTGTTGCCGCCTTGCCCACATCCTGCGCCGCGAACTCCACCAATTGTTTCAACACTTCATAAGGAAGCGTCGCCAGATTGCTGATGCTTCTTCCATTGATAAACAACGTGGGCGTGCCGGTGACGCCCAGCGAAGTTCCCAATTCCACGGATCGTTCCACACGGCCTAAAGTCGCTGCTTGAGCGGCACATTCGGCAATCTTGCTTCCATCCGCTCCCGCGGCACCGGCTAGCTCCTTCAGTTTGTCGTCGGCGTTGGCTGCCACAATATCCGACTGCGCGTCGTAAACACTCGCGATGAATTTCCAGAACGCGTCGTTGGAGCTGCGCCCAACGCAATCCGCATAATCAGCGCCCTTTTCCGCCCAGTCATGCGATGGCAGGGGAAAATTCTGAAAAACCAGCCTTACGTTCTTCTCCTCGGACAAAAGCCTTTCCACTGTCGGCTGCGCTTCCTTGCAGTGCGGACACTGAAGATCACTGAACTCGACGATCGTTACGGGCGCGCCCGCGGGTCCGCGCGCAACTCCGTTCTCTTCTTTTTCGAGCTTCACGCGCGCCGGCGCAAAAGGATGGCTTCCAAACGGAATAATATCTCCGGTGATCGCGTGCTTGCCGTCTTCCGTCACATAAAATTGGTTCGATTGCAGCCCCTGTGGCGAGGTGATCTCGACCGTCACTACGGCGAGCCCTTCCGCTTCCGAAGGTTTGATATCAGACACTTTCCAGCTCAAATTAGGGTTGTATCCAAAAGTCTCTCGCAGAAAAGCGTTGACTGTTTCGAGCGATGGAAGACGGGTTTCGTTCGCATGCGAACTCGCTGCGGAAGAATGTGTCGCCTCCGTCTTGCCAGTAGCATTCTTTTCCTGCGCCTGAGAAACCGTGACTACGGCTAAAATGAGCAACCAATAACTCAACCTGCGATGCATGTGTTCCCTTTCCTATTTCTAAAGGCGAGGAAAACCTTAATCATCTCCTGCAATCCAGATATATTACCTGAGCCGTCCTAGACATCGGCTTTTGCCGCGATTGGGAATCGCCGCCCCGAGCCGAAAGCCTTCGCTGAAATTTTCAACCCCGGAGCCGCCTGCTGCCGCTTATACTCGCTGCGTTCCACCATGCGGATGACTTTGCCGCACCAGATCCAAATCAAATTCATGCGCGGATGAAATCGCCTCCGCCGGGCGGGAGTCTTCGACATATTCTTCCAAAATCGTGTCCAGCACATCGTAGGGCGGCAGGCTATCGCTATCTTTCTGCCCCGGCCGCAATTCCGCTGATGGCGGCTTCTCCAGGGTCGTCTCAGGTATCACCGCTCGTCGCGAGTTCACATATCGGCTCAGCCGGTACACCATTGTTTTGGGCACGTCTGAAATCACGCCCAGTCCTCCGGCCATATCCCCGTACAAAGTGCAGTACCCGACTCCCAGTTCACTTTTATTTCCGGTGCTCAGCACGATCGCGCCAAACTTATTGGACAAGGCCATTAACAACGTTCCCCGCGCCCGTGACTGAATATTTTCCTCCGTCTCATCTTCGCGATAACCCGTGAAGACTTTTGCGAGCGTCTTGCGGTAATTCTCGAACACATCGGTAATGCAGAACAACTCGAAACGAATGCCAAGATTTTCTGCCAGTGTCTTCGCGTCGTCTATGGATCCTTGCGAGGAATAAGGACCCGGCATGCCCACCCCAATCACATTTTCAGGACCAACTGCATCCGCCGCAATCGTCGCGGTCAAAGCCGAATCAATTCCGCCGCTCAGGCCCACAATCACCCGTTTGAATCCGCACTTGCCCACATAATCGCGAGTTCCGAGAACCAATGCGGCGTATACGCTAGGTTCCTCCCCAGCGATTTGTTCGTGCACTTCGCCGCTGAACTTCTCGGAATCGAAAACAACCATATCCTCCTCAAACGATTTGCACTGCGCAATCACTTTCCCGGAGCAATCGAACGCCACGCTGGAACCGTCGAACACCAGGCTGTCGTTTCCGCCCACTTGATTCACCATCACCACCGGAACTTTGTAATTCCGCGCGATCGCCGCCAGCATGTCCCGGCGTAATTCGCGCTTGCCCATCCAAAATGGAGAAGCCGATATATTCAGGAGAAACTTTCCTCCGGACTTCAACAGCGTTTCCACTGGATCGAATGTGTACAGTCGCTTATTCCAAAATTGTTTGTCGTTCCACGCATCTTCGCAAATCGTAAGCGCCATCTCTTTTCCGAAGAGTGGAAACAAACTCTGGGTGCTGGCCGGAGCAAAATTTCGCATTTCATCGAACACATCATAAGTAGGAAGCAGCATCTTCGACTGCACGAAAGCAATCGCGCCATCCTTCAGCAGCGCCGCCGAGTTCATCACCGACTTGCCGGTGCTGGCATCGGCAGCCGTGACCAGCCCGCAGATAACAGCAATACCGCGCGTATCTCGAGCCACGCCCTCTGCCGCCGTACGGTTGTGTTCTACAAATGAGGAGCGCTCCACCAGGTCTCGTGGAGGATATCCGCAGATCGAAAGCTCAGGAAACAGCACCAACTCGGCCCCCGCAGCTTTGGCGCGCGTCGAGACCTCAGTGATTTTTGCCGCGTTTCCGGCAAAGTCGCCAACCGTGGGATTGATTTGCCCCAACGCAATCTTCACTACTCAAGTGTAAAGGGCGATGCCGCAGCACGCAAAGCCGGGGGTGCTTCACCCAATCTACTCGATGAAACGGTTGTGACGATTACTTGCAGCTATTGCAGATTCTGTGGCGCGCTTCGGTCCGGCTTGTCGGTATCTTCTTCGCCGGGACGGCGCAGAGTCGGTGCATTCGCCGGCCGGGTTGTGGGCGCGATGCCGGCCTTGGCTAGGCTGGTATCCAGATTTACTTCCTTCTCAGTTCGCACAACTTTTTGTCCGGTCACCTTCATGGTTTCCACGCGCACAACTTCATCCCCCACGAAGCGCACAAAATCCACATCCTGCGGAGGCTGCCCGTAGATCCATTCCTCGTAATCGGTATCTCCATCCTTCTCGCGGGTCTTTTGACCCGCCCTGCCCTTCGAATAAATCACCATCTCGCGATTCATTCCCACCAACACGCGATGGGCTTCGATGGCATCTTTCACGATCGGCGGCACCGTTTCAAGATACGCTTGTAACGCCGACTTGGAATCGAAGTCGAAGACCGGCGCCAGCAGCGCCTTCAGTTGCCGCGCGTTCAAATCCGGGACGTAGTGATCAAAAACCAGGTCCACATAAGATCCGCGGGGATTATCCTGCGGACTGCCCGCAATGGGGTTGTCGGCGCCACCGGTCCCGACCGAAATGTGCTGGTACCACTTCAGTTTCTTGACCGGGCCGCCATTGATTTCAAAATGAATTCGGTCGCCTCTGATCTGTATCTCGGAGATCATGGCGCGGTCACCCGGCTTCACCGATGGTCCCCACATCGCAATCATCTGGCGAAGCTCTTCTCCGCTGGGAGAAATTACTCCACCTTTCAACGTGAGCCCTGTCTTTCCCATAGGAAACTGCGTGCGGATATACACCAGGTCGGCATCAAACGCGCTTATCAATTCCATCCTGGTTTGCTTGGATATATGACGCGCGGAGGCTTGTTGTGTATCGCTGCCGAAGAGCGTTCCGGCAAAGAAAACAAGGACGAGAGCGAACGGGATATTGCGTAACTTCATGGCCGACCAGCCCGAATTACCTTGATTATAGCCCGTTTCATGTTTGAAGAAATCGGATTTTGAACAAAGGAAAAGACCCATCTTTATCAGATGGGCCTCTCTTTTTTAGCTACAGCCCGCAGCGGCAGCTAAAAAGGCTATTGATAGGTAAAGTTCAGATTGTCCAGAAATACCGCATACGCATCCTGATTGCGATTGCCGTCAATCTGATAGTTGATCGTAACCCCGTACCAGCTGGTCGGTGTCGGAGTATCGTACCGGTTCAAATTCGCAGTTTGACCGTTCATCGTGATCGAAGCGAATAAAAGATGATTGTCCGATGTTCGCTGCACGTGCAAGATCAAATGATTCCACGCATTGCTTACGGGATTGCAGGCAACACCGCTCGGGACCCAATGCTGCCCCGGATTGCTCCACGTATCCCATTGGTGGCCGCCAGCCACCCGGCATTCGTGTCCCCAGATGAATGATTGTCCATTCACGAACTGGTTGATATCGAATTCGAGAGCCTGCGAAACCTCAACGTTTCCCACCCAGAAATACACGTCGTAAGTGAAATCGTGAAGGCTTGGAGCCAGAGTCTTGTTGTAATCGGGAAGGCCTTGCGAAGAAAAATCTCCGATCAGATGATTATTCCAGAGCACATCAGAGAACTTCTGAGAGCTTGCCGTGCCTCCAATATTGGTTTGCGTTGCACTGCCGCTGAGGGACGGAGAGCTCCAAGCCTCGTTCCACGACCATGTTTCTTCGGGCCCTGAAGATTTGCACCCATTGCAAATGTTGTAATTGAGCGACGGCAGCAGTGCGTAACCAGTCCATCCGCCGCCTTTTTGCAAGCTATAAAACGTCTTGCCTCCAGAAGGAGCCCCACCGCCTGACACTGTGACCTTTACCGGCGTCGCGGTTGAACCGCCGCACTTATCCCACTCCTGCACCACGGTGTTGTAGGTTCCAGGACTGAAATTGAGGTTGGTATCCAGAGTCGAACCATTTGCCGAATACGCCAGTGCATTGTCAGCCGTGTAAATGCCCATCGCTGCGATGCCTTGCGCGCAGGAAGTGGCCGCACTCGCCACATAGTGGACCGGACTGGACACGGTGCTGTTGGCGGCCGGCGATGTCACTTGTACCCCCGGCTGCCCTCCGCCGCTTTTTACAGTCACGTTCACCGGCATCGTTGCGCTCGAACCGCAATTGTCCCAAGCCTGCACCACGGTGTTGTAAGTTCCAGGATTAAGATTCAGGTTTGCGTCCAGCTTCGATCCATTCACGGTGTATGCAAGCTGATTCGGAGCGGAATAGACTCCCATCGCGGCAACGCCCGCCGGGCAGCTCGTAGAGGCTGTCGCGACATAGTGCGCCGGCGAGGCCACCGTGCTGTTGCTCACTGGTTGCGCGACTTGCACTCCAGATCCCGATCCGCCCACGGTTATCGTGATCGGCGCCGTGGTTGATCCGTTGCAGTTATCCCATTCCGTTACGACCACGTTGTAAGTACCAGGGTTGAGAGTCAAATTCGTGTCCAGATTCGAGCCCTTCCCTACGTACGCCAACGAGTTTGAAGCGGTATATATACCCATGGATGCGACGCCTTTGGAACATGTCGAGGTCGCGCTGGCTACGAAGTGCACCGGCGACGATACCGTTGCGCCGCTTCCGGGAGACGAAACACCCACCCAGGCCGCCGCCCAGGGAGAACTAAGGAAAACAATAGAACAAACGAGTAGACAGGGAACCTTCACTCTCATTTTAGCTTCTCTCCAGCTTGTGTGATTGCGAAGCGGCGCAGGAACTAATTACGAATTGATCGGATTCTATTGACTGTGCGATTGGAGATCAATAAAAAAGTGCAGGAAAACCCGTAGAGAGCCACTCAGAAGTGCATCACGTTCTAAGGTAAAAGCCTTAGTGGGCAAGGATTTTGGTTAATTAGCAATGCTAACTAATTTGCCGGTTACCTTCGATGAACTACGAAATATTCAGAGCGCGCTTAATCGTACCGCGCTCCTTCTGAATTTTGTCTTGCAGCAAAGTGATGGAATAAATCAATTGCTCAGGCCGCGGAGGGCAGCCCGGAACATATATGTCCACTGGAATCACCTGATTCACGCTCTGCACCAGCGCATAATTATTAAACACTCCGCCCGATGTCGCGCACGCACCCATCGAGATCACCCATTTCGGCTCCGGCATCTGTTCCCATAACTGCCGAATCACGGGAGCCATTTTGTTGGAGACTCGTCCCGCAATAATCATGAGATCAGATTGCCGCGGCGATGGCCGGAAAACTTCCGCCCCAAATCGGGCAATGTCAAAACGGGACGCGCCCATGGACATCATTTCAATCGCGCAACAAGCTAAACCGAATGTCATCGGCCAGATGGAATTCTTGCGCATCCAATTCACGACATTATCAACGGTGGTAAGCACAACCCCTTCCGGCGTGGGATTGCCATATGTAAGGTCATTCACCACCCTCTTGCCATTTTCAATCGAAACGTAAGGCCCAAAGTTCAGATCGTTCGCCATAACCCTATTGTAAATGCTGCCTCGTCACAATTTCCATTGATTTGCCTCCTCTGAGAACTAAGAACTGAGAACTGACAACTGCCGGAAGATTTATTCTCGGTTCTTAGTTCTGAGCAGAGCCGAATCGCGATTGTCTGAAAGCAGCATCTGAACGACAACTGCCCGAAGACTGATCCAATATTTCTTTCAAGATGCTGCTTTCAAACACCTGTGAAATCCGTGATCCATAAACGCGCCGCCGGATAAAAAGGACAGGCCTCCCTCCCGCGTTCTGCTACCATCTTGCTCCATGAACCAGGGTTCCGATTCCGGGATGAGGGTGACGAAGTTACTCCGCCAGGCTGAGGCCGATCCTCAGGCGTTGCAGCAACTCGAGCGCTTTCGCAGGACTCTGGTCGTCATGTTCAGCGACATTCAAGGCTCCACCGCCTACTTCGAAAGTCACGGCGATACTGCCGGCCTATTCATGCTGCACCAGTGTGACAACCTGATCCGCTCTCACGTTGAAACGCATGGCGGAACCGTGATCAAGACCATTGGCGATGGAACCATGATGACTTTCCCCGAACCGAAACATGCTGTCCAGGCCGCGATTGAAATACAAAGATCGTTAACCGAACTGGACGCTGCCCGCGCAGAGGGCGACCGTATTGCGTTGAGAATCGGTATGCACTACGGCACTGGCATCGTTCGCACCACCGATGTTTTTGGCGACGTGGTCAACATGGCCTCACGGATAGAGACTGCGGCTGGGCCCGGCCATATCGCGCTCTCCGAGGAAATGTTCGGGCAGGTCCGCGACTGTGGATTCACCATTGAGGTACTCGGCCGTTTTGTGCTCAAAGGAAAGACTGGTGAGCGCACGCTTTTTCACGTGAGATGGCAGCAGAATCAGGCCTCCGGCCCGGATTTCATTCCTCCCAACCCTTCGCCCTCCGCTACTCGCACGTTCAAATTGCATGTGGTGAATCATAAGGATCCCAGCGCTGCCGCGGATTATCCGGTGCAATCCGAGCTCGGAGTCGGACTTTCCGCCGCGAACACTCTGCTCATATCCAACGATCTCAATTCCAACGATCTCAATCTTCCTGATTTATGGGCGCGGATTTTCCTTGAGAATCACAACCCGTTCGTCGAAGAGGAGTCCAACGAATCCCACGGAATTTTTCTGCGTCTCACCGGAGCGCACGTGCTCGAAAATGCCGACATTTTTCTGGCCGGCCGGCAGTTATTTCGCTTCGAGGAAAAGCTGGAACCAGCCTCAATCACCGGCACCACGGACGCTCACGGCGCTGTCGTATTTGTCGCCGGCAAGGGCGCGATCCTGGTGCGAACCAACAGCGCCGGCAATTCGATCGAACGCTATCCGCTCAATGCGCCTCAAGTGCAACTTGGCCGCACCGTCGGTACATACACTTTTCCCGACGATCAGTTGATGAGCCGCTCCCACGCTCTCATTTCAAAACGTGGAGAAGATTTTGTGTTGGAAGATGCCGGCAGTCACAACGGCACATTTTTGCAGGTGCGAAAGAAAACATCTCTCAGCCTGGGATCAACCTTGCTGATCGCAGGGCATTTGTTAACGATAGTCGAATAGCTTTTCGTCACGCGGCCCGGCGTAAATGTGATTCTTCCCGCGCCCGCTTCACGTCGTTCACGTCGCCCAGAACAATCACAATTCCGCCATCCCGCAAAACTTGCTCGCCCGGAGGATTCACCTGAAATGCAGATCCCGCACTCTGCCGCGCACCGCAGTTTTTCAACGCCAGCGGCATAAGCTGGTAACGCGTCCGCAGATTGAGACCGTCCAGCGTTACCCCGCTCCAGCTCGATCCCTCCGGAATTTCGATCTGCTCCACTCGCAGCGTGTGCGAATGTTCCTTCAGCATAAGATCGAGGAACTCCACCACGTCTGGCCTGATCACTTCACTGGCGAGGCGAAGACCACCGATCCGGTTCGGAGACACAGTCGAGTTTGCCCCAGCCTTCACCATCCGTGCCGAAAATTTTGCCTCGTCCGTGCAGCGCGCCACAATGCGGATCGCCGGATTTTTCTGCCGCACCAGAAACGTAATCACCAGATTGTCCTTGTCAGTTGGAAGCGCGGCAATCAAGCCTCGCGCGCGTCCAACACCCGCGTGATCAAGTACCGCTTCGTCGGTCGCGTCTCCAATGATGTAAAGCAAATCATGCCGCTCCTCGCAAAACTTCCGCGCCACCTCGTCATTGCTCTCAACTATGACAAACGGCGTTCCGGTCGTCTGCAACTCCTCGGCAACGTGCCGGCCCGTATCCCCCAGGCCGCAAATAATGTAATGGCCGTTTAAGGTACTGATCTTTTTTCCATCTTTCGCCTCCGGAACAAGTCGCTGAGTTGCCCCTCCACCAGGAATGCCGTCACCACCGAAATGACGTAAATCATGATCGCTACGCCAAATAGCAGTACAAAAATATTGAAAATCCGCAGCAGAGGATTGTGACTCGTGTCCACAACCTCTCCATAACCAACCGTCGAGAGCGTAATCACCGTCATGTACAGCGCTTGCAGGAACGTCACATCCCGGCCTCCGAGCAGGCAATATCCGCTCACGCTGATCACCGCCACGATCAGCAAAGCCAGCAGCGCATTCCTCAATCTCTTCCGCAGGTTCATGGGTGTATTTCCGCCCGAAATCGTGAGATTTTAGCATGCTTCGGGCCCTGTTTTCGCCTATCAGAATGGGTGTGTCCGGGACGCCGCGCTTGTCGAATTGGTGGCCCGGCAAGCTTTCGTATCAGGGCACGATTTCAGTCCTGCCCTCCAGATCGAACACGCATTTACGGGATGGCTGAAAGCCATCCCCTGACCCTCATGAAAACTCTGTCATCTCGAGCGAAGTCGAGAGACCTGCTTTGCTTGCACCTTCCGCATGGCGCACCAACACTCCCGCCCTACGGCTGCGAGAGTAGATCGGGTTTGCCCGTTGCAAGGTCCACCGGAACGGAGTTGTGCTCCTGAACAATGTGCCATTTCCCATTCGACTTGCGAAGCACATCGGTGGAACGCACGACCAGGCGGCTTGTGGAACCGTCCTTGGCGGTCAGCGTGCCATCGTCAACGCTGCGGGCATAGGCGACGGAGCCCACAACCGTGATGTTCAGTTCGGAGATGGTGTTGGTGACCGGGCCAGGAAACTGCACAAATAGATCCTCCCAGTCCTTCTTATATGCGTCCCATGTCGGATATTCGCGGGGCGGGACGATATCAAACACGAAAACGTCCGGCGCATAGAGGGCCATAATGCGGTTGACGTCCTTCTTCTGAAAGGCGTCATTGAATTCGTTATAGAGCGCTTGAATGGCAGCCTTGTCGTCGGCGGATTTTGCCTGCGCGCTCATATGAAAGGCTCCAGCCGTGACGACCAGCAGGATGAGGATCCCTGCGCCTAAATAAACCAGATTCTTCATGACGTTTCTCCTTTAGCAAGAAATGTTTCTGCAAGACGCGCCGAGACTACTGGCGACGGAGTCCGATGTCAAGATTTTGCTGGTGTGGGGCGGACGCGCCTGTCCGCCGCCGTTGACCCGCTTGGGTAAATGCGGACGGTGATATGATTCTGCGAGCCTCGGGAGTCGTCAACATGGCCTTGAGCACTATTTGCATGATGGGCGGCGCGGAAGTGACCGTCAGCAAGGCACTCGGTCTGGGCGCAGCCCCGCGCCGCAGCTTGACTTGCGTCGAATGCAACACGCGAGTCATACCCCATAAGAAAGCTCACGACGGTTCGCAGGAAGCTCACTTTGAACACTACCGCCGCAACAGGAAGGGCTCGCGCAGCGACCATCGCACAGGCTAGGTTGCCGTCCGGCCAGGAACTTCGGCAACATCATAGGGCTCCCACGCCCGTCCGCGATTTTTCGGCGGAGGCATTCGCAAGCGTTTGAGTGCCCTGGCCTGAAGAAGTTCAGAGTCTCTCTCTGCACACAGTTGGAATACTCATCCTGATGAGCCAGCCCTTCAAAATGTCTGCGCAATTACCGAGAGGCGTTTGAATCGTTCACGAGCTAAGTTTGCAGCCTTCTGGTAGGCATCATGGAATTTATCTCGCTGTAGCGAGCCTTGATGGAACCACCCCGAAGAGAACGTGTCATCCCCTGTGGTCTCAATCAGCATGATTTCCGTATGAGCGGTCGCTACGCACTGAGTTACGTGGGTATAAATATCCTCTGGCACGAAAATATATGCGCTCTCAACCGCGCCGACCACGGCGTTATATCGTTCTTTGAATTCTTCAAGACGAGCTATGAGCGCTCCCGTTTCGCTTCCTTCTCACCGGAACCCCACGACACACTAGGACGAAGTCCGTTCAGAGTTATACGAAGCTTGCCCAGAGCCGCGAAAATTTCCTTGATTGAGTTGTACTCCGTGTCGAATTGGCTTTGAGTTATGTACACCCCATGGCTCAGTTCAGCTTCCAAACGCTTTCGCTTTCGCTCCAGCGCGTCACGATACGACTCAAATTCTTTGTCAAGATCGGATTTGTAGCGAGTTGCCAGCGGTTTGTAAGATGGTCGCTCAATCCTCAAACAACCAAACCTGCTGTGATTCCACTACTGACGATCGAGGTAAGGATAGTCGGTATTGAGATGTCGCTCGTGATTGTCTGCCGTCGGATTATATCTATCCTCCTCAAGCAAACCCATTGTCAACTTTCTTTCAGTCGCCCGCTGAATGACGGCTACCATTTGTCGAGATTGAACGAATGAACGGCGGTGTTGAGATGCGCCACAGAATTCGAGCCGCAATTGCCAATCCCAGCCTAATTCCCTCGGCGACGGTATTAGTGTTCACGTTTTGTTCGCCGAACGCGGCTGGTCGTACTATCCATCGCTAGAAATTATTTGACATTAACACAAATAACTGTAATCTAATAAGTGCTTACGACAACACACTAACTGTATAAGGAGACGATATAAATCTAGGTGACAACGTGGCTGAAACTGGAGAAACAACAATGAAATCGCGCTCTGTAGAATCAGAATTTGAAGTACTGGTCCAAGAGGAGATTGCACAGTTCCTCCGGGTTTCGCTGGCAGCTGTTGAAGAGGAAATAAGTAGTGGCAGATTGTTGGCGGTCTCAATTGGCGGCGAATGGAGGGTGATGCGCAAGGACTTCGATCAGTTCTTGCGCGGCGGCAAAGCAATCAGTAGCAAGCCTAAGGGCCAGCACCCCGTTACATCACAAATTAGCTTCGCGCAAGCAGCACCATTCTCTTACCGTTGGCCGGACACAAATGTAGAGCAATACGACGACGCCTATGTTGGCACGGCCGGAGGTAAAGAAGATCGTCATCGGGTTCATCACCGGCATCGGGTCCTCGGAGAAGAAATCTCGTCGCAAGGCCGTTGTGTTCGTGGACTCTAGACCCATGGTGCGGTTCAAAGCCGCAGACGACTTTGACGCTCTGCTCTCATGCTGAGCGTCATCAAGATGGATGACCGAAAGCAAATGCGTCCGGATGAGCCGGTCCCCGCGGAATACTCTGGGGTTCCGGATTGAGTCTTATCGCCTTCACGTCAACGAGTCACACATTTCTAAGAACATGGCCCTGGTTTGTGAAAAGAACGATTTTCAGACGATGCAGCGCATGCCTTAATTCGTGCAAGGCAAATCGAGAACAGAAAACAGTAATTAAGGCGTCGCAGTCAAATTTAAGCCGGCCAGCCGCTGCATTCCCGCGAGCGGCTTTCTTTCGAGGCGCGGAAATGACGCCGAGCCGGTGCGGACGCGTGGCCCACCTTACTTTCGTTGTAGAGGTTGGGATTCGTCAGATGCACAAGGAATGAGCGCCCACGGATACATAGCAGTCCCTCGGCTCTCGCATCGAGCCACCCATTCTTACGGCGCGTTTTGCAAACTACCCAGGGTGCCAAAGAGTTGCCCGATACTGGCAAGAGGGTAACTGACATTACGCGTCCGGACGGCACGGCCAAAGTGGAAGAACTTCGTGAAATTCGAGTTAGAGTCATACCCATGCGGTATAGATCCGCCGAGTCCGGTTCCCACGTAGGAAAGCAGCGCCATCCACTCCTTGAGTTCCTGAACACCAGCGGTCCCGGGCGCGGCGTCAATGCGGTTGGCCAGCAGACCGGGAATATCGGACCCCGACAATACGGTTGTGCCGGTGGCAGAAACGTACGGGGATATGGTGACGCCGAACTGGGCCTGGACCGCGCCGAGCAGCAGCAATGCATACAGATCCACCGCCATTCGCACGCGGACAGTGTCAGACAGAGCAGTTGCCGGCCCTATATTCTCCGTATCGCTTGGCGCAAAGCCGGATACCGTGTCAATAGCGGCGACGGCCTTGGAAACAATTAACGCACTTAAAGTGTTCGTGCCCGCGACGCTATCCGCAGCGGCCGCAGCGGCGACCTGCCCCAGAACTCCCAGGTTGGCGCCGATCTGGCCTGCGTCAGGATTCACATCGTTCAGGCTGACCATCGCGGCGGCATAAGGATTCCCTTCGGCATATGCTGCGAGCAGGGCTGCGCCACCATCCGTGCCGAGAGTAGAGAGAGCCTCCAGCGCCTGAAGCGCTCGCACTCGATCCCGCCGACGCTTTCTGGCTCGTCAGTTGGAGTACCTCGGCGGCGGTGGAATATTTGAAATACACATACGATTCCGTAGCCTTCAGGCCGTATTGAAGCCCAGAGAGGTTCAGATAGAAATCCGCAGAAGCAAGGTTCGTCTGCACGACTAACTGGAGCGCGCACACCTTTTTGACGTCCCCGGGATCGAGGTAAGTTGAAATCAACGGAAAGCCTATAGGCAGGGCTTGCGTGGAATCCGGAGTTATCCCCAGCGGCAGGACGTTATAAATGTCCGCGAAAGACAGTGGCACTTGGGCCAGCAATTTGCTTCGCAGGACACCTGTGGCTACCGCGGAACCCTGATACGGAGTGAAGTCGTATCCGGGAAGGTTTGCCGGATTACCTCCGACCGCGGCCAGCGTCTGCTCGATGATACTGTTGGGAACGCTCCGGACCGAGTCGGCGGCCAGGTCTCCAAGTCCATTCGGGGGAGGCACAGCGCTCATTCCGTTGGACACCATCTGCTGGGTGCTGATCCCCACCGGATGATAAATTCCCGTACCCAGGTTCGTGGGGTCGTAGTCAGGAAAAGTCTGCTTGAAAAACGGCGCAAGCTCTGCATTGATCCCCTGATCGGTCGCTAGCACGATTTTGGCGATCCCTGAATCAGGCGATAAGCCGAGGCGCGCAAGCGTGGCACTCGTCATCGGCAAATTGCTGAAGCCCTCGCGCGTAGTGGACATCGTCGCGGGGTGGTACGTGAGATTAATGCGGGCGACATTGGTGCCGTACGCGCCGGCATCAATGATCTGTGTTTGCCACGTTCCGTTCGTCACTGTATGAGCGGAGTTCAACGGAGTGTGCGTGTGCCCGGATGCGATCAGATCAATACCCGTCACGTGTTGTGCCAGGCTGACGTCTTCTCCTGAGGTGCCGGCGGCGTTCGTGCCGGAGTGCGAGAGAACAATCACAATCTGCACCTGGTTCACATTCCGCAGCTCGTCCACCAAAGCTTGAATAGACGCATAGTTCGTTGAAAAATCCGAGAAGGTCACGGGAGCGGATCCGGGTGCGTCCTGGGCTGCGTTCTTACCCATCAGTCCGATGTAGCCCACCTTAATCCCATTTCCCAGGTCTTCGACTCGGGTAGTACTAATAAGTTTTCCATCGCCCACGAACGGAGCGAGATCAGGGTCGCCCCCGAGATTCATGTTTGAGGCCACGATAGGCGTATCGAAACCGAAAGAACTCTGCGCCGTGCCGAGCATCTTTGCCAGGCCCGCAGGCGTGTAGTCAAACTCGTGGTTGCCGAGCGTCACGCAATCGTAGTTCATGAGTTTGATAAACCTGAGAGCCAGCGGCTGCGATCCCAGGGTTAAATCGTAAAGCGTGCCCATCGTCCAGTCGCCGGAATCCACCAGTATCACGGGATGTTTCGTAGTGGCGCGCACATAATTCACATACGCTGAAATTCGGGAGTAAGCCCCAGTCGCGCTCGTTCCGTCCACGGCATCAACATCCAGCCCCACGTGATCAACGCCATTCGCGTGATCATGCAAGTCAGTGGTCTGAAGGATGGTGATCTGAACGTCGCGGTTTGCACTGTTCGGTGCAGCCACCGCACTCGGGATAATCAGCACGGCCAGAATGATGGTTACCGTAATGGCGCGACGCTTGAGGTTCATAATCTTCCCTTTCCCGTTCGGCGTGTAACGCGGTTTATTATGCGGCGAACCGGCGGGGTCTCGCCGAAGCCCGAAGATATTACCACGAATTCCCTTGGTGGGAGCCGAGTCTCAAGACAGCGCACCCACCCACCGCCGCATCCCACCCATAAACTTGCCATTCCGAACGGGCGCAGCCCGGAGGAGCGCAGCAGAAAGATTCGCTTGCGGATCGTTCTGCGAAGTCGAAGGACCCCTACCCCACCACAACCCGCCGTCCCATTGCCTGACGATGTTAACCGTGTGCGGACTGACACTCCTGAGAGCTAACCCCGAGCCCCTCGAAGGGTCCAAGCTCCGCATGAGCGGGGATTTTGACGCAGGATTATTCCGCCAAAAAGTTGTCTTCCTGAGCGCAGCAGAAAGATTCGCTTGCGGATCGTTCTGCGAAGTCGAAGGACCCCTACTTCACCACGACCGTCTCCATAAAACCTGCCCGTCCCGAATCCGCTTCAGCGGTGAGGAATGATATAGTTAGTATCTGGTAGCTAGAATAAGGTCTTAAAGCTAAGATCGGCTGAGACCTAAGGGGAGACCCATGAGCGGAGACGCGAGCACAACCCTTCCAGGAATTGTCGAGAAAATTATCCCGCCCATAGTCCCGGACGAGCCCGAGAAGGCTCAAATAACCGTCGAAACCGAAGAGCACCTTTATCGCGAGATCCGCATTGAGAACGAATTGACCGATGCCAAGGCAATCCGGTTCATTTGAAACACGGAGCCAAGGTCGAAGTCACCGTTGAAGCTGCCGCTGAAGACGTGCTTCCCGGCAAAGCGTAATCAGACCCACCTACATAAATCCTCCTAGGCCCTTGTCATTCCGAAACCTCGACCGGGGCCCCTGTCCTGGCACGCCCGCATTTGGCGTGACGGGGTGGTTCAGCGGCGGGAATCTGCTTTCCGATTGGATCAGAGTGCCGCACGCTTCAGCGCATCGCCTGAAGACGGAATTCGGTCATTAGTATTCCCTAACGTGTACACCCGATTGTGAAGTTCTTCGAAGGCGGATACGGTAATTAAGCGGTAAACAGCAGGCGAATTTCGTCCGGATGGACAAATAAAACCAAAGTAAATAAAAAAGATAAGAGGCGTTATGAAAACCATAGTAGAACGCGGTGATTCTCATGAAGACAGGTTTACTGGTGCGATCGAAAAGCGGACGTCCCAAGCACCATCAAGTTTATTCCTCGGCTTAGCCCTCGGATCAATGGCAGTCTCCCTGCTCTTGAAGGTGGCACGAAAAAATGACTGGGCGCTATTTGTTGGGCAATGGGCAGCGCCATTCCTAATAATGGGCAATTACAACAAAATGGTTAAACAGCATGGTTCGGATGCATCGTCGAGTTTTCCAACTGAAAGAGCTGCATAACGGGAGGCTGGAGGCTGGCCCACCTTTACGTTCTTTGTAAAGGTGGAGCATAAAGTTCACTCGTCACAGACTTTTCCTGCACGCATCCGTAAGCTTCTGTCGTGCCCAATCACCCCACGCGCTATTACGGAACCAGCGATCTGCATTTTATCAATTGCAGTTGCTATCATCGCCAGCCATGGCTGGGAACTCCGCAGCGCCGCGATCTGTTTCTCATCGTGTTCGAACAAGTCCGACAGCGATATCGCTTTGTTGTTGTCGGATACGTCGTCATGCCCGATCATATTCACCTGCTGATTAGCGAGCCAGAGCGGGGCAATCCGTCGCGCGTGATGCAGGCCATTAAGCAAGGTTTCGCGCGCCGCGTTTTGAAGTCACTGCGCCGGCGGCGAGTGGCCGCGCAGACAGAATTATTTACGGTCGCGGCGGAACACGTTTGGCAGAAACGTTTTTACGATTTCAATGTTTTCACAGCGCGAAAGCGGATCGAGAAGTTGCGCTACATGCATCAGAAATCCCGTGAAACGTGGATTGGTGCAGGAACCAGGGCAGTGGCCTTGGAGCAGCTATCGGAGTTATGCTTTCGGGGAGCCGGGTGCCGTGCGGATCAATCAGTGGGGCGAAGCCAAGATCAAAATCCCGAAGTCGGCTGCATGAATTCCCACCTTTACAAAAAACGTAAAGGTGGGCCAGCCCTCCCTAGCACCCGGATGCCCGAGGGATTAACGGGTGCCGTTACGGATGAATTTCCCAATTATTCTCATGAGTGATCGTTTTCAGAAAGTGTGCGCTTTTGAACAGGCGCTCAGTGAGGATCGTTCTATAATTGGCAACACTTTAGGAACTATCGTGACAAATTTCGAACTCGATCTTCCCGACAAGGAAAGCTGCGGCCTCAAATACGTTCCCCTCCAGGAGTTGCCTCGGCCGCAGCGGCGGGAAAGCATCCGTGAGAGTATTGAAACGTAATTATTCAGACGGAGTGGGACGGCTTCCCTTGTCAATAAATACTCTCCGAGACAACGGTATCTGCTTCAGTTGGGGACCCTGGCCTTTTGTTTGACCTGGTTGACCGCGCCCGCGCTGGCGCAGAAGATGCCCGAGGCGGCGCAAGGTACCTCCGTATCCGCAAAATTCCTTGAAGGCAAACCCACCGACTACGCTGGCATGAATGAGTGCCGATCCTGCCACAAGCCAGAGTTTCGCCAGTATGAAAAAACCGCTCACGCCGATAGCCGTTCCGGTAAGAGTTACATCTCGGGTTACGAAGTATGTCACGGGCCTGGGAAAGCTCATGCGGACTCGATCGAGGCTGCCGAAGGCGACGAGGGCAAAACCGCCAAGGCGCTTGAAGAGCATCCCGTCTTTTCATTCAGCGTGAACGAAAAGATCTCGGCCGCGCTGAGGAACTCTCCAATTTTTGAATTTCGCTCGGATGCCCAACAAAACGCCGCGCAGTGCCTCTTCTGTCACCAGAGCAGCAAGCAGCAGGAATTGTTCGCACATTCCACGCACGCTTCCCATGGCTTGTCATGCAACGAGTGCCATACCGCTCATCTGGTGGAGGAAGTCAAAGATCCGAGCAAGGGAGATCTCAGCTATCCGCAAGGATATTTCTTTCAGCTGCCGCGGCTGGCCGAAGAAACCCGCTGGCTTCACAACAGCCTGTTAAAGCAGTCCGAGCCCGGACTTTGCTTTAGCTGCCATGGAACGGTGCAGGCTGAATTTGCGCTGCCGATTCATCATCGCGTGCCCGAGAACCTGATGAAGTGCACCGATTGTCACAATCCCCACGGCACCATGAACATGGCAAGCCTGAATAAGCCGAACTTTGAAGCTTGCGTAAATGCCACGCGGAAAAGCGCGGACCATATTTGTATGAGCACCCGGCCGCGAAGGTGGAAGGCTGCACTTCATGCCACAATCCGCACGGAAGCACTAACCGGATGTTGCTAGTTCGGCGCGAGGGCCGCCAGCTTTGTCTGCAATGCCACACCGGCTTCCACACTCAGGCGAGCGTGCCGCACTCGCGTTTCGGCTTTCAGACGAGCGGCGAATGTACGCGGTGTCATGAGGCCGTCCACGGTTCAAACCTTGACTCGACGTTGCTGCGATGAAGGAGAGCATGATGATAGCGTCCACATACCGCTTCATCGTCCGCATCGCGGCCTTGGCGCTTCTGCTTCCGGCAACGCTGGATGCTCAGGACAGCGACGGCCACGAAGCTCCTCCCATCACCTTCGGAGGCTTCACCAATCAGGGGTCGGTCACATTCGGCTATCGCTTTACGGACATCACGGGCTATAAGCCCATGTATTTCGAGTTACTCGATCTGCGTCCCGGTCCGCGGCTCATGGATTTCAATCTTTTCGGCGAGGCCGTGGCCGGAACGAATCCATTCGCCGACAGCTACTCGCTCTCCATGAGTGGTCTTGGCGGAGATCCATTCCCCACCGCGCAGTTTGCCGTGACCAAGAACAAGGTCTATGACTTCCGCATGAACTGGCGGCAGAGCTACTACAACTGGAACCAAAACGACAATGTGGTGTTGCCGATTGCCGCAGCGGCTCCCGGCCTGGGCACGGGCCTTACCGACAACCACGACTGGGCGACGGTGCGAAAGTTTGGCTCCGCCGACTTCACTCTACACGCCACCAATCGGTTGCGTTTCACTTTCAATTACTACCGCACCAGCGACAACGGGCCAACCTACACCACGCGCTCTCTTGATTTTCTCGACTCGCCGAGCTATTGGGGCGGGTTCGCCCGCGCCAATCCTTATTATCTTTACGCCCCGCTCACAGATGAGACCAACCGGTTCACCGGCGGCGTGGATTACACATATAACTCCTGGAGCTTTCATTACAACCTCGGATACCAGACGTTTACCGAAAACATCAGTCTGAACAATGTGACTTCACCGGAGTTGAGCATCAACCCCATCGGGAGCTCTAAGGTGGAGCCGCTTGCGTCCACCTCGTGGTCGCAATTTCGGCGGCTGACCACACCCATCAGCGAGTTTTCTTTCGTGGGGAAGCCGCGTTCGAAACTGGAATTTCGCGGAGGCTACATCTTCTATCGCTATCGCGGCCCCGTGACATTCGACCAGTCGGCGACTGGCGTTGCCCCAGGCCCAACCGGAGCCGCGGCGCCTTATACCTTTAGCCAAACCGCCCGCGATACTGTGACCGAGCCCGACAACATTTTAAACCTGGGATTTACTTACCACATCACCGACTGGTGGAGTCTGAATGCCGACTACCGCTACTCGCGGATGACCAGTGAAGGTACCGGAAATCTCGGAAGCCTCTTTTCCCAAAACACTCCCACCGCAACTCGCTTCGAGCGGGACGGACGACATCATCTGGCGCGATGCCCTGAGCGACCTTGACGTCAACTTCGATATCACCCCAATTCGCACACTGGTCATTCGTCCCGGAATCCACTTCATGAAAGCGGATGTAGTTTCGATAACGATGGCGTAACTGACCCGGGACTCACATTAGAGACCAAGACGCGATGCCGGAGATCAGTTTTGGATATCAGCCCTCGAAGATGTTCAGCATTCGCGGCGACCTGCACAGTTTCGACAACGGCGCCTCTTATACCGCGATCACTCCGCACACGAGGTGGGCGGACACCTGGTTACCCGCTCCAGTTCACCCCCAAATTCTCCTTCGAAGACGAGATGAATGTAAGCAACAGCGAAGTTCCTCGACACCAACTATCACAGTAACGTTCACTCGAACGCCTCGACGTTGGCGTATTCGCTGAACGACCGGTTTTCAATATTCGGCGGATTCAGCTACATGAGTTACTTCGCTCAAGGAAACATCGTGTATGCCCGCGGCACACCACCACTTAACGACCTGCTGCGTGATCAGGAAGAGATCGGGTTTGGCAAGGCGGGGTGGAAGCGAAGCCCACCAAACGCCTCGGCCTAAGGCTCAGCGGAAACTTCGACCGCTCCACGGGTCTGGGCCAGATCAGCGGGGAACCACCGGCTTATGGCCTCTTACGTGGCCCATGGTTACTGGAACCGTTTACTACTCTCTTCCCAAAGCCGGGCGCCTCGCCATTGATTTGCAACGCACCTATTACATCGAACAAATCGTGATCGGCAACAACTTCCAGGCAAACCTGCTGACTATCCGCTGGACTCGAGACTTTTAAACTCAGGAGATTTATGAAATCGATTTTGGAAAACTCAATCAATGCCACCTTGACGACTCTGGCTTGCATGGTCTTTTTTATGGCTGCGTTCCACAACTCGCCGCGCAACAGGCGCAGATGACCTTTACAACCACAAGTGCGCGATCTGCCATGGGAAAGATGGACTAGGAAACACTGCAAAGGGCAAGAAGGTCCAAGTCAAGGATGTTCATGCCAACATGAAGGACTCGAGAGACGACATGGTCAAGGTCGTGACCAATGGCAAAGGAGACAACATGGACTCCTACAAGGGCGAACTTACGTCAAAGCAGATTCAGGACATCGTGGACTATTACCGTAGCCTCGGTCAAAAATAGAAAAGTCACGGGCGTCATGATGATAACTACTATCCGCGTCGAAGTGCTTTTCGTTGGCGTCGCGGTTGTTCTCGCGATTTTACTGGCTACTCGCGCCGAGCTCACGCGTGCCCGTGGCGGAAAAATTTTGGCCTTCATCACGCTTTTCATTTTGCCAGTAGTGGCCGTGGGATTGGGCTACTCCGAACATATGGAACGTGCCACCAGCACGGAATTTTGCCTCTCGTGCCACGTCATGCATGATTTTGGCAGAAGCCTTTACGTGGACGATCCCAGTTACATTCCCGCCGCGCATTTCCAGAACAATCTTGTTCCCCGCAATCATGCCTGCTACACCTGCCACACCGATTACACAATGTTTGGCACTTTCCATGCCAAACTCCGCGGACTGCGCCACATCTATGTGCAGTACATCGGCACGGTTCCAAAACCCGCCGACATCAAGCTTTACACCGCCTTCAACAATCGCGAATGCCTGCACTGCCACGCCGGAATGCGAGCCTTCGAAGAGGAGCCAAAACACATCAAGAATCCGGACATGATGCGCCAGATCGCGTCCAACCAATTGTCTCGTATCTCAGCCCACTGCCACGACACTGTTCACAACGTCGCCACCATAAATAACGCCACGTTCTGGAAGGGAGGCCAATAATTGCCGAGCTAAGTGCCGACTCCACTCATCGAGCGCCGCCTTCGCTGGTCAGGTTTCCTCGTTGCCCTCGGCCTTATCGTTCAGCTAGCCACCTTCATCTGGATTCATCCCCTAGCCTTCATCGCCTTCGCCGTGATCGCCTGTCCCCAAATTGAGCAGGTGTTCTTCTCTTCCTGTATTCCCTGGTTTCCGATCAGCCTTCGTAATCCAACACTACCCTTCCTTTTCAACCACTTACCTCCGCACAATGCACAACTCACCACTAAACCTGCAAAACACCCCTTTCGTTGGGTAACTCGGGTAATCCCCTTGCGCTTCGATACGATAGACGGTATGCACAAGCCAGTGAAGTATGTCGAGAAAGCAGTCACCGTGGCTGCCACCGGGGACGTGGGCAGTTTTTGAGCGGATGAACCGGGTGAAGCCCAATCCTTCTCCCAAGCCGAAGTGGTCGGATAAGCCGCTGCTAAGTCTTACGAAAAGTCTAAGCCGCCGCTGGGATGCCGCCAGACGGACTCGCTGTGCCCAAGTGTTCCCCCAAATTCGCCAGCAGATTTTGGATGGTAAGCTGCCGCTCGAAATCCTGATGAACGAAAAGGCCGGAGAAATCAAGGCGCAGATCGTCGAGCGCGACGGCAAAATTTTGATGGTGAAAGACTGTCCGATACACGGGCACTTCGAAGATGTCATGTCCATGGACACCGAATTTTCCGGAGCATCTCGAGGAAGTGTTTCCGGGCCGCGACATTCGCGCGCACAACGACGAGAAGCTGCATCATCACGGGTCGTCTACGGTGAAGTACGGACGCGGCT
>CAVPCG010000039.1:0-26055 GCA_963702325.1 uncultured Acidobacteriaceae bacterium
CACCAGCCAGCGTCGGTTGCGTCCGCAGAAACGCGAGGGTAAACTTTTTGCCAGACATCATAGTAGCCTGCCCAAGAATGATTACCGTCCTTGCTTAATAAGCGTAAGCCCGTCTCGCCGCGCGACAGCCTATTGCAAATCGCCGAAGCGCGCCTGCATCCGCCACTCACGGATCCTAATTTTTTGGTACTGCGGTCGAGAAGATTAAACTTTGCGGGTTGGATGAATCAGATTCCAGGGCGAGATTTGAATGTTCTTGATGTGGGCGGCCGCTATCAGCCATACCGTCCACTACTCAAAGATCGCATAGCCAAATATGTCGGTCTAGATATTCTTGCAACCGAAATGGTGGACGTTGTCGCTAGTGGTGAATCTCTCCCCTTTGCAGCGAACACCTTTGATGTAGTAATTGCCACCCAGGTTTTCGAGTACTTTTCCGAGCCCCGTCTTGCAGGCAGGCAAATGCACACAGTATTGAAACCCGGTGGGCATCTGCTCGCGAGCGTGGCAAGTTTTGCGCCAAGATTTGTGGATGAAGAACACTGGAGATTTACACCCGCAGGAATACGTTCTACCCTGTCAGGGTTCAACAGGATCGAACTCAGGGCCGAAACGTTCAGTCCAGGTGGTATGGTTCGGGCTATAAATCTAAGCTTACTTTCCGCCCCCGGCTTAAAACACTTGAGAAGGGCGATTGAACTAACTGCTGTACCGTTTCTAAACTTGTTGGGATCCGGGCTGGAGAATTGCAAATTTACAACCAACGATCAGTTCACTCCGAATTACAGTATCCGAGCGGTGAAATAGCAGGCTAGATATACCCTAGGTCCTTCAGCCTCTCTTCGATGATGCGTTGTTCCTCTTGATCCATTTTCGTTGCGTCGTCACGCACCAGCTTCTCCAGGACGTGCGTGAGAAATTGTTCCAGAGTGCCAAAGCGATTTCCGTACTTTTCCTCTGCCAACTGGCAGAGATGCGATGGAAGTCGTAGATCGCGCATTTCATCCGGCATCAGATTCCATCTCCACCAAGGGGAAGCTTCCCACCGATCCGCGACCACATGGCATTGAGAATGATTCGATCATCGGAATCCAACCCAAAACCCACTGCAAGACAAATAAACGCGATGTAACCCGCGATTAACGAGAAGCCAACCACCAGCCAGCCCGAACGAAAGTCGGACATGAATACATGCGCGAGCGACAGCACTCCAACCGTCCCCGCCAAAGGGAGAACCAGCCGCAAATAGCTGATGTTGTAGGGAGACATGCCAAAAGCCGGCGACGGACTTTCCAGAGATACCATAAATTCGACGCCAGATTGGTTATCGCCGCCGCCGCCGCTGCGCCGACGATACCCCATCTGGGGATTAGAAGGAACCCAAGCCCTATCATGACTATCGCCATTACGATCTGAATCCTCACCAGATCCCGCTGATAGCCCGCCATCTGGAGCAAATAACCCACAGATCCCACTCCGCAATTCACCAATTGCCCGAGACCGTTCCAATCACAAGAATCGGCCAGCCGATTTCAAAATCGTGTCCGAAGATGCGCATCAGCACGGGGGCAAATATTATCATCACCGCGGCGAGAGGCAGAGTTAACCCAAAGTCCACTTGGTCAGCGTCCGAAATATCCTGGCCAGCATGGCGTGTTCACCGCGAGCGTGAAGTTCCGCAATAATCGGCGAAAATATCGGTTCACCGACTGCAAAACAATTGGAACGAACGCCACGAGGGCCATTGCGACCGCATAGATCCCAGGTCTCGTGCATTTAGGTAAACCCCGATCAGAATCTGATCGGACTGTGCCATGAAAAATCCTAATCGGGTCACAGCAAAAGCAAGGGCGGAAAAGGAAATAACCTCCTTTTCGAGCGGCGAAGAGATCGCGCTAACGAAGCTCTGCCCTGGCGGGGTTAGTTTAAGCACGGAGCCGATAACAGGAGAAGCACGCCAGCCGCGCTCAGCACTTGCGCGAGAATATAACCTCTCAAACCAAATCCCATAACGATAAGAGCTACGCTTAAAGCCATAGTGAGCGGTGTTCCAATAAAGTTGGTAATCACCGTTCGGCGCGTTACATCTTTGTAGCCAGCCAGAACCTGGCCAAGAAACGTAGTCAGTGTCCCCAACAGCATAATCAGCGCAAAGAGTCCGATGTATTTGCTCAATGCCGCAGTGTGATACACCCGAACCGCTATCCATGGGCCAATCAGCAACAGCACCGCGCAAAACAGCAAATTAGAGATGAATAGCAGCGAAACCCCGCGCCCAAGAAATTTCCTGAGCGCTTCGTTCCCTTTTTCCGGTTGCGGAATAGGCCGCGACAAAAAGCACAGCTGCCTGAGGAAGCCCGAATGCATTGAATATTCCCAGCAATCCTATGATTGTCATTCCCAAGGCGTAGACGCCGAGCGCCTCTGCCCCTAATGTGCGCGCGAGATAAACCTTGAATACATAACCGGCCGACGGCGGTAAAATGGTCCCAGGAAAAAAACAAACGAGTGCCGGGAGATATGTCCCATTTGTTGCCGGAATTGCGGGATGTGCGCCAAACCTAGTTGCGATTCTTGCTCTAGTTCAGCATTCGTGTTGACTGGCAGGAAACCCAAGAACATCTCCGGGAGGCTGCGGATTTGATTGCCAATTGCAGTGGTGATCTGGATAGTATGTTTTCCGCGGGGATCTAACACACTCCACGCGGCGCGAAAGCGTCATGCATTTGAAGTCCCGGATCGCACCATGGTCATTATATCCATCGCTTCCGCTATCAGGGCGCACGCAATTCCAACTTGCATTAGAGGGTTTCGATCAATTGTCTTCCCTCACTCCTTTGACTTTCGTATGGGGACTAGCCTTACTTAATCGGGCATTGCGGGCACCGGATAAAATTGCATCAAGCTCTTCCGTGCCAATCGGAGCCGCAAGATTCGATCGAGATGTGATCGGTTCGAATTGTTCGATAAGGCTGGGGATTTCGAGGATCTCTTGCGGTGAATTCAATAATCGTCCAACCCCAAATCGTGCAAACTGCTTAGCGTATCCGAACCAGGAAATATCGAACCAATTGCACAAGAAGCACGGGACGCCGTGAAGCGCGCAATCCACCGCGGTGCTCGACTCCACCGTGAGGCCGCACCATGCGCGATTCAGCAATCCCGGAGCTAACGGCCCACCCATGAGCGTCACCAATTCGCGCTCGGCCTTTGAGAGAACGCCATCAATCAGTTTTCGTCTTCCGCGGAGACTCTCAAAAGGGTGAAGTTTCACAACCACATGGCGTCCGGTCTGTTGCGCTACCATGCACAGTTGCGGCAGAATTTCTTTGTATAGGCGCTCCACCCGGCCTGATTCGACCTCGTAAGGTTCCGAGAAAAATACCAGCAAATCCCTTGAGCCACCGTTGAGGTCGCGGGGAGCTTCCTCTTGGGGAGCACCGACCATCACCCGATCAGGGGACAGGCCGCACCAATGTACCCAATAGTCCCGAGCCATCTCGCCTTGAGCTAAATAATTGTCAGAACACGGTACCCGCAAAGCAAGAGTCGTGTCCAGCGCGCCATGAGCACTAAATGTGGTCGGTAACTTCCGTGCGTGCGCCAGAATTACGGGGAGTCGCGTGTAAGGATTGTTCTCATCTCCAGATAAGACAGCGCTGATTGATTCCTTCGAGAAAACACGGAGCCACGCGTCACGAATTCGAAGACCCTTTCGCATAAACCCGCCGAAGCCTGCAAAGACGCCCAGCTGCCGCGCCGCACTGAGGTCTCGCTGGCCTGCCATGGTCGTCTTCTGGAAGCGATCCCAATTTTCCAAAGAGCCGATCGCATTCCAGGTCCGTTTTGGAAGAAAAGGGGACGGGAGCATAGGACGCGAGAGAACGCACTTCTAGATTGGGAGGGATGTTCGCTATTCGTCCACTTTTGCGCGTCACTACTTGCAAGAAGCGGTGGCCAGGGGAGCATGCGTGCATAGGACGCCTGCACCCGCGACACGTTGCCATAGGACGACGGGAGTAGTATGGCCGCCGTCGCCGCTGAGGCCCGTTTTTTGCCCACGAACCGTCGCAAGCGATAGTCGGTGTCCCACTTGTCAAAGGCGACCTCCACAAGTTGGGAAGGGTGCAATTCAACGGCGGCCTTGCCATAGCCGCGAAGTCGCGCCGACAAACCGCTCGCTGCGCTTTCAAAAAAGAGCGATTTTTCTCTTCTGCAATAAATCGAGCGCTTGCACCAGAAAATGCGGCCGCGTGGCCCGAATTTCAGCGGCACCCTTAATCTCCTCACCGAGCGCCGACATGAGCATGATGTCTTCAAGCCGGGGGAAAGGCATACGGGATAAAGACATCCCACCAGTCCACGCCTTCATCATCAAGAATATTTCCCAGTCCAGCATTCAGGATTTCGCTCAGACGGTCGCGGTATTCTTCCGGGCCGAGAAGATCTCGAAAATTCAATATCCGGCAACCGAGACTTTGGCTTAGTTGAGCGTAGTAACATCTTCCCGACCACCCGAAATCAACAATCAAATCCCATTGTGTGTTTCTCCAGGGTCCGATCTCGGCATCATCTTCGGGGTGTTGTAAAAGGACTTTCACAGAAGAACCATGATAGATGCGTGGCTTATTCTTTCAGGCGGAATATAACGTTCCAATTTTTTGGCGATTAGGATTGTCCCGATGAGCCGGTGCGACTTAGAGACCTCATGACTCTGCGATCAGGTCCCAACTCAGAGGCGTGCCGCGTTCGATGTCCCGGGCGGCGCGCTTACCGAGAACTTCGGGCAAGTGACGGGTGTGCAGTCCGTGGCCGGGCCGGATCGAGCGAAAGGCCGGCGGTGAAAGGTTCGCTTTGTTTCATATCCTGAACAACAAAGAGCGAACGGCGGAAGACGCGGCTATTCTCTTCGAGCTTCCCTTCCGATCCGAAATGAATTCCCCCCAGTGATTTTTTCGCCGTGCGGACCGCCTTGACCATGGCTTTGAATTCGTGGGGCTCAAGCGAGAAAGCGCTGTCAGGGCCCTTCTGAGAGCGCGAGAGAGCTATATGCTTCTCCACGATGCAGGCACCGAGAGCCACTGCGGTGACGGGAACGGTGATGTCCATGGTATGGTCCGATATACCCACCGGAACCCCAAATTTTCGCGCGAGTTCAGGAATAGTCTGCAAATTCATTTCGTCTGGAGCGGCCGGGTAGGCGCTGGTGCATTTTAGAAGTGCAATCTGCGTGGCTCCCGCCTGATGCGCCGCCTCGACGGCCTCTTCAATTTCTTCCAACGTTGCCATTCCGGTCGAGATGATCGAGGCTTGCCGGTGCGAGCCATCCTTTGGATCAGCGGAATGTCCACCAGCTCGAATGACGCCACTTTATATGCTGGGACATTCATCTTCTCCAAAAAATCCACGGCAGTTTCGTCGAACGGGGAGGAAAACAAGTCCATCCCTAAACCCTCGGCGACATGCTTCAGCTTGGGCTGCCATTCCCAGGGCGTGTACGCTTCGCCGTAGAGGTCGTAAAGAGTGCGGCCGTCCCAAAGCGTCCCTCCGCCGATTTTGAAGTATTCGCGATCGCAGCGAATCGTAATCGTGTCGGGAGTGTAGGTCTGAAGCTTGACCGCGTCCGCCCCCGCTTCCTTGGCGGCGTGAATGATGCGGACGGCTCGATCGTAGTCCTGATTATGATTCGCGGAAAGCTCGGCGACGATGTAAACGGGATTGCGAGGTCCGATCTGTCTCGCGCCGATGCTGAAGGCCGACGTCATTCTGTGTAGGCGCGCTTGATAAGGTGAACAGCGACCTCGGCGGGCAAAAGTGGAGTGCGCCGTCCGCTTTTGATAATTTCAGGCGACCGCTCGCCCTCATTAAAAAGAAGGTCAAGGGCGGATGCATAAGGAATGAAAGGCGGGAATTGCTGCCGATACTCGGGATGCTGGTAATTCTGGAAAACGAGATCAATCCCATGATCCGCCATCATCTCTTGCTCTTCGAGTAAATAAGCGGCTGACCCTAGGGGAGAAACGTATTGATCAGCGCCCACCGCCTTGCAAATGTTAACCAACCGCTCCGTGCGCCTACCCGTCTGCGCCAGATTGGAAGAAAGTATCAGCTGTGTTTTGATTCCAAACACGCTCATAAACCATTCGATCAGACGAATGTTCAAGCCGGCCATCAGCGTGCCATCACCGCAAACCAATTGTGAAGCCAGTCTTTCGAAATAGGCGTCGAAAAACGAAGTCCGCCGATAATTCAATTCGATCGCCCTGCAATGATTGCGCCAAAAATTGAAGTCCCGCACTTCGACATCCTTGATGAATTGTCCCAAACGCCCGCGAAACATCACTGGAACCGTCAACCATTGCAATCCAGCAGGTGTTTTGATGCGGTTACGCTGCTGCCATGACTGTTTCTCGAATTGCACATCATCCAGGAGCACGAACGCTTCGACCTGATCAAGCAGATCGAAATATCCAATCCACGGGAGATACGTTGGCTGGGAAATGGCGATTTTCATTTCCATCATCCTATTTGCGTTGAAACCGCGAATCTTAGTGACATTGGCAGTTCGTTCCCAAACACTTGGCATTGACTGTGATCATTGTGATTCGTTGAGCTTGCTGATCACTCGCCTGGCACCCAACCCATCTACGAAAGTGCCCCCTTGGTGCGCCATCGAGCGCCTTTGCTGCTCCGATGACATTAGATCTTGCAATACTATTTGAAGCGTGGCTGCATCAAAGCTTTCGACGGGCCCGATATCTAATATTGCTGAGGAGGCAGCAAGCTTCTGATTAATTTGCCGCTGTACACCTGGCCGCGAATAACTGATGGTGGGGCAGTGCATACAGAGCGCCTCCCAAAGCGTTCCCCCTCCGCACAGAACTGCCAAGTCCGATTCTGCCATAACCGATGCCATGTTGTGCACGTCAGTCAATAATTGAACCCGTGGCCCCATTTGATTTGTCTCATGCTGCAACTCTGCAATGTGAGGATTGCTGCCTCCCACAACGACCGCAATCTGAATGTCCTGCGTGTTAATTCGAGCGATAGCCTTGGTTAAGCGTAGTGTCAATGCCTCAGGATCAGTACCCCCAAGCGCAACTAATAGTCTGCGCGCGGTAGTTGGGAAACCGCGGTCCCGTTCGCGCCAAATCTCGAACTCTCGTCTTAACATCACATATCGTGTGCCGAGCAAAAGGGTGGTGTAAGTTTCGCGGTCTGAGTACATCTCCTCGGATGCAGTTACGTTCTGATTTACCAAGAGGTCCGCAAAATAAGGATCGTACCCTCCGGTATCGTCCACCAGCAGCAATTTAAGACCAGCTTGCTTAATGGCGAACTGATAGGCGCTGTTAAAATGATACCCATCCAAAACGACCCATTTCGCTCCGCGTTTCTGCGCGATTTGCCCCAACTGGAAAGAGTCTTGAGCGCTGCCGGGAGCAACCGCCAAACTCGCCACCATGACATGCTCTGAACGGAGATTTCTATCGAGTGCGGGAGTTGACTGTGCCATGACAAAAACCACTTCTCCGCCCTGGTCCTGCCATGCTTGAGCGAGCGCCAAACATCGAATGACGTGGCCAGCGCCGATCGCCACACTGGCATCGGCACGAATGATGAGAGTGCGGGGAGGCACCATATTCACTGCAACGATTTCTGGCGGACGTTGCAATTCAAGCTGGCAAGCCGTGGCTCGCGCTCCATCAGGGCAATCACGTCCTGCCAGGTGAAATCACCTTGATTGCTCAACCTCTGATAAATGGCGCGCAACAATTCCAAGTCCTCGGGAGTATCCAAAGTCCAGCGATAGTGACTGTAGTCCACTTTCCCGATGACAGAGGCGAGACGGAAAAGTTGCGGATGTTCATACAAATAAGGAGTCACGTGCTCCCTTTCATAAGGCTGTTTCGCGTTTTGCCATGCTGATTTCAGGGCGCCAATTGTAAATACTTCGACGTCCAGCCCGCTCGGGTAGGTTTGCTCGATTGCATTGCTGGCGTAGTCCGCATTTTGTTCCTGGAATTTCCTGACGGTTTCATCCACAAGACTATGATCTATCAACGGGCAATCGGAAGTGATGCGAACTACCGCGTCGGCGTCAAATGCCAGCGCAGTACGATAATAGCGATCCAGAACATCCACTTGGGATCCACGGTGGGTAGCGACGTCAAGCCTTGCGCATTCTGCGACGATCGCATCGTCCAGGGGTGATTCGCTGGTCGCGACCACCATAATATCCAGCAGTTTAGCGCGGCGAAGGCGGCATACCACTCGGGAAAGAGCACTCTCTCCAGCCAAGTCCATTAAGACTTTGCCCGGCAGCCGTGTGGACCCCATGCGAGCTTGAATTATCGCTACAATCCTCATGCGTGTCGGAGAGATCCGGCGAAATCTCCTCGCATCTTTCGCAACAGAAACATGCGATCCTCGTTATCACCGTCAAGATAGCGCAAGCGCTCACATCGAGACACTTCAAGATCGGCGAACCGCTCAAGATAAAGTGTTTGATAATCCATTTTCCAGAGGAGATCGTCGTGACCTCGATACTGCACACTGGCCGATTCAGGAGCATAGTATTCCAATCCCCAGATGTAGCCCCTTGTACAGCGATGTATTTCGGCCATCGCCGCAGGAAGATCCGGCGGTGCAATGTGGATAAGAACTCCAGAGGTGAAAACGACATCGAAGTAGTGATCCACGAAAGGAATTTCCAGAGCGGATGCCTCTACAAGATACACACTTTCAAGTTGTTCCCTTGCTTGGAGCAGGGCATCGTGCTGAAGCTCAATGCCAAAGAGTTCTGAGTAGCCCATTTTCTTCAGCAGTAAGAGTTGATTACCGATATTGCAACCGACTTCTAAAATTCGGGCATTCGGGGGAACCCCATTAAGAAACCTTCGATTAAGCTCTCTTCTGGTCACACCATAATTTTTCTCGTACAGGGTATCGACCTCTGGCAGAGTTAGAGAATTTCTTTTAGTGTATTCGCGGCCAAATTTCCCCATCCATTCGGAAGCTTGAGGAGTTCTCATGATCACATTCAAGTAGTAAAGTGATTTGTTACTTTCCGCACCGCGCCCACTACGTCTTCGACGTCCTGGTCGGTCATGGCGTGGAACATGGGCAGGCTGATGAGGCGCTGGTACGCGTCCTCGGCCACAGGAAATTCGCCTCCGTGATAACCAAAACGCTCGCGGTAGTAAGGATGACAGTGAACTGGGATGTAGTGGACATTCACTCCAATATTTTCCGCGCGCATGGCACGGAAGATTTCGGTGCGGTCCGCCGACAGTTTTGAAAGATCAAGGCGAATTGGATAGAGATGCCATGCAGGATTCACATCCAGCCGAACCGCGGGAGGAACAATTCCGGGAACATCGCTGAATGCCGAGCCGTATCGGGCAGCGATTTGCCTGCGCCGCGCCAGGTTCAGTTCGAGCTTCTGTAATTGCTGAATTCCGAGCGCACACGCAATATCTGTCAGGCGATAATTAAATCCGAGCAAGGTCATTTCGTAGAACCACTGGCCTGCGCTCTGGCGTTCCCGGGCTTCGCTGCTGATGCCATGATTACGGAAGCGGCGAAGAGTTTCAGCGAATTTCGCATTGTTCGTCGTAACAATTCCGCCTTCCCCGGTCGTCAGGTGCTTAACCGGATGAAAGCTGAATGCCGTCATATGGGAAATGCTTCCGACTCTACGTCCCTGATACTCGGCGCCCAATGCGTGGCAAGCATCCTCAATAACGATTAAGTCGTGGCGTGCGGCTAACTCCGCGATGGCCTTTAAGTCCGCAGGATGCCCAGCGTAGTCCACCGGCAAGATTGCTTTCGTTCGGGGCGTGACTCGGCGTGCGCACTCTACGGGGTCCATATTGAGCGTGTCGGGCGACACGTCAGCGAATACGGGCATCGCACCCTGGTACAAGATGCAATTGGCGGTTGCGGCAAACGTCATCGGCGACGTGATTGCCTCGTCTCCTGCTTTCAATCCGGCAGCGAACGCCGCTCCATGAAGCGCCGCAGTTCCGGAACTGAAGCTGATGGCGTATTTCGAACCGACCCATGCCGCAAATGCTTCTTCGAATTCCGCGACCTTCGGACCCGTGGTCAACCAGTCCGATCTCAGAACTTCGACCACAGCGTGAATATCGGATTCATCAATCGCCTGCCGGCCATATGGCAGGAACGTATTGCGGACCGGCGTTCCGCCATTGATCGCAAGAATTTCCTTCTCTGCGGAAATTAAACTCATGACACCTTTGAATGTCGGACAATGACCGCTAAGCTCGGGCCAGAAATATCCGCTTCTCCGTTACTTCCTTCGATGAGCGCAAAGAGTTCTTCTCGCGTAAGCCACTCCGGGTTCGTGTCGCTGCCATAACGAAATCCCTCAGGAAGCGCACCCGCGTGCTTCCAGTTTCCCTTCTGCCACCATGAGTGTGTGGGCTGCACCACGTACATGTCATCAGTTTCAACGGCATTTCGCGATTCATCTTCTGACAGGAGAACCTCGTGCAATTTTTCTCCGGACCGAATGCCAATGCACTCCAGTTCGCACCCCGGAGCAATCGCTTCGGCCATATCAACTAACTTCATGCTGGGAATCTTGGGTATGAAAATCTCGCCGCCGCGCATTTGCTCAATGCAGCGCACCACAAACCTCACTCCCCGTTCGAGTGTGATCCAGAAGCGCGTCATCCTTCGGTCGGTGATAGTAACCTTGCCTGTCTTTCGCTGCTCTAGGAACATTGGAATGACGCTCCCGCGGCTGCCCACCACATTGCCGTAGCGGGCACAACTGAACCGTGTATCTTTGGCGCCCGCATAGGCGTTGGCTTGTACAAAAACCTTCTCCGCGCACAATTTGCTGGCGCCGTATAAATTGACCGGGTTGACGGCCTTATCGGTGCTCAAAGCCAGGATTCGACGGACTCCCTGATTGATGGCGGCATCAATTACATTCTTTCCGCCAATCACATTGGTTTGAATCGCTTCGAAGGGATTGTATTCGCAGGCAGGGACCTGCTTTAAGGCCGCGGCGTGTACCACAACAGTTACCCCGGAAAAAGCGCGCTCCAGCCGCTGGGCGTCTCGAACGTCGCCAATAAAGTACCGCAAACTAGGATGGTCAAATCCCGCCGCCCGCATGTCATGTTGCTTGAGCTCATCGCGACTGAAGATAATCAGCTTCTTGGGATGATAATCGGCCAGCATCAGCTCGCAAAACTTCTTCCCGAACGATCCCGTGCCTCCCGTGACCAGCACAATCTGTTCGGACCATTGCATTGCTAACCCCTGCCTGAAATATTGAAAGATGAGAACCGAAGCCGGCGGCCCCCGAGGGCTGATCGCCGGATTCCGAATGGTAGTATAGCGGACGGAACGCGCCGTGCGTCTCGCTTTTCGATGAACCAGGAAACATTGATCGCACAAATAAGCCTATTTACCTAGTTGCTACGGTGCTAGAATTGTGCGCAACTCGTTCGCCTGTGAATGTATGGACCGCTGTTTCCCTAAAAGAGTTAAAGCTGAGGAGCACGAATGAGTTTGGGCCCAATCATTCAGGCGAATAGCCGCCTGGAACGCGAAGTTCACCCTGCTTTTCCAGTTTCGGTCAATCCCCGATTGTCTCCCTACAATCATCCGCATTTTCCAACGCAGGATTCTTTCGTGCGTGCTTACGGCCATGTGCTGCTGAAGCGCAAATGGGTGGTGCTCAGTTGTTTTGTTTTGATCGTGTCCGCAGTATTGATTGCCACGCTGCGAAGCACTCCGATTTACGATGCCGTAGGCAGCATCGCGGTCAACAGAATGGATCCGGTCACGCTGAGTCTCAAGGATTCAGAAAACCCCGGCTACGATTACTCCGATCCCACCGATCTCGATACCGAAGTCCGCATCCTCCACAGCGATTCCCTTGCCTGGCAGGTGATCAAGCAATTGGGTTTGGACAAGACGCCGGGTGCCGCGCCAGCCTCTTCTTCGTCCCTTGGGCTGACCACTGATAACCAATTCGATTCCGACAAGGCGTCTCAGATGATTGCCTCTTTTAAGTCAAATTTGGCAGTCATTCTGGAGCCCAACACAAGAATTATTGATATTCATTATCGAAGTCCAGATAAGTATTTGGCGGCTCGCGCTGTCAACGCCCTCGCCAGCGCGTATGTGGAACAGAACTTTAAGACGCGCTTTGAATCTACCGAGCAGACTTCTGACTGGCTTTCCAAGCAGTTGATAGATTTACAGATGAAAGTCGAAACGTCTCAGGAGAAGCTCGTCAAATACCAGAAAGACCACGAAATCCTTGGCATTGACGAAAAACAGAATATAACGACTTCCAAATTAGACGAGCTGAATAGAGAGTTGACCGTCGCGGAATCCGCAAGGATGGAAAAAGAGTCGCTTTACCGGCTGATTCAAGCCGGCGATTCGGACTCCATTGCAGCGGCAGCTAACATCGCAACCACGACGACTACTGGGTCCGCTTCTTCTCTGCTTCAAAAATTGCAGGAAGAACACGCCGATTTAAAGATACAAATCGCCAAACTTGGCGCGCAATTTGGCCCTTCCTATCCGAAGATCGCGGAACTCACTGATCAGTTGAAAGAAGTGGATGCTCAGACCGAGGTCGAAAGAAAAAAAGTAGTGGAGCGCCTGCGTGGCGATTATCTTGCCGCGCTGGCGCGCGAGAATCTTCTTCGCACAGCCCTCGACCAACAGAAGCAGGACGCCAACCAACTGAACGAAAGTGCGATCGAATACAACTTTTTGAAGCGTGACGCGGAGACGAATCGCACTCTCTATGAGAATTTGCTGGAAAAGTTGAAGGAGGCTGGTGTGACGGCCGGGCTGCGGTCGAATAATATCCGTCCTGTGGATCTGGCGCGTGTTCCGTCTTCCCCCGCTGAGCCAAATCTCTTTCGCAATCTTTCTTTTGCGTCCGTGCTCGGACTCACTACTGGAATCTTGCTGGCTTTTGTGTTGGAGGGTCTCGACAATACTGTACGTACCATGGAACAGGCCCAGGCAATTTCTATGCTGCCATCGCTTGGGATTATTCCTCTCGGGAGCGGGGGCGCCAGCTACGCCAGCACTGGGCGGCGCCTGGCATTTGCTGGAAGCAAAGAATCCATGGAGTTGATCACAAAATCCCGGCCTCAATCTCAGATGGCGGAAGCTTACCGCGCTTTGCGCACTTCCCTGCTGCTTACGTCAGTTGGCGCGCCGCCCAAAGTCATCCTCGTGACCAGCGCCCTACCTGAGGAAGGCAAAACGACTACCTGCATCAATTGCGCCATCGTGCTGGCACAAAAAGGCAGTCGAGTTTTGCTGATTGACAGCGATTTACGGCGTCCTGGAATTCACGGAACACTGGGTATCGTGCCGAAAACCGGCCTTACGAACGTACTGACTGGGAGCGCCACACTTCAGCAAGCGATTGTACGATCGCCTCTAGTTCCAAGTTTATCGGTACTCCCCGCTGGCACGCCGCCTCCAAATCCAGCCGAGTTGCTGGCCTCTAGCAAAATGAGTGAGGTCCTTGAGACCTTGCGGGAGCAGTATGACCACATCGTGATTGACACTCCGCCAACACTCCCGGTTACGGATGCAGTCATCATGGCTACCAGGGCGGATGCGGTTATTTTGGTGATTCGGGCGGGCGGCACCACCAAACATGCTCTGCGCCAGGCTCGCGATATTCTATTGCAGGTTAATGCCAGGATCAGTGGGGTTCTCTTAAACGCTGTGAACCTGGGCTCTCCCGACTATTATTCTTACTATGGCCGGATGGGAAAATTCGGACGTTCGTACTATCGCGAGGATTATAAAGAGACCGACGGTCCGAATGGCGACGATGCCAGCGGTAACGACGAAATTATCTCCGCTATAACCTCTGGCGGGGCATAAATCCTCCATAGGCCTCGACGGTAATGCATACCCCTTTAAGCACGCCTGTTGCGAGAATTATTTTCTTAAGTGTGTGTTCGATCGCGGCGGTCGGTTACCTCGCGCTGGCGTCTTCACAGTACCTGGCATATCGCTTCGCCGAAAAGGGAGACTTGCGGAACCTGCAACTAGCAGCCCGTCTCGAACCTCTCGACGCTGAGTATCAATACAAACTGGGGCAAATACTAATCCTGATGCAACAACTGCCGGAAGCGGCGGATAGGTTTGCCCGCGCCACCAGCTTGAGCCCTAAGAATTCCACCTATTGGCTGAGGCTTGCCTCTTCCCAGGGTACGCTCGGTCAGCCGCAAGCCCAGCGGCAATCGTTGCAACGGGCTATCGCGGTGGATCCGAAAAGTTACCGCGTGGCATGGGAAGCCGGCAATTCTTACCTGACTGTGGGCGATCTGCATTCCGCCCTTCGGGAATTCCGCATAGCGCTGGAAAGTCAGTATTCGCTATCGGGAGATGTGATACCGCTTTGCTGGCGAGCGAGGCCGGACGTTGACCTATTACTACAGGAGGCCATCCCTCCAGCAGCCTATTCGGCATTCCTGGAATTCCTGGTGTCGAGCCGGGAGGGTGCGTCCGCCGCAAAAGTGTGGGAGCAAATCGTAAAACTCGGCGCGCCTACAAGGTTGAGCGATGTCTCTGATTATGTCAGGTATTTAATTGGACAACACGAACCTGCGCAGGCTCGCGAAGTGTGGGAGCAGGCCGGACCGCTGTGCGATCTTCGCGCTTACCAAGCGTCGCCCGCGAATCTAATCGTCAATGGCAATTTTAACTTGGATGTTCTGAATACCGGCTTTGACTGGACATATCAAAAGCGGCCCGACGTAAATCTTGAGATAGATCCCACTCAGCCTCATCTCGGCTCTCGTTCTCTGCTTATCTCCTTCGACAGCAGTGGTCTCGACGACACTGGAATTCATCAGTTAATTCCGGTTGATCCAAATACTGCCTACCACTTTTCTGCCTACTTCAAGACCAGGAATTTGGAAGGAGCGGGCGGGCCAGAATTTGTTTTGCAGGACGCTTATGCGCTAACACCACTTTTCGAGAGCGATGATCTTAAAGATAGCGACAACTGGAAGCAGGCGAGCGGTGATTTTTCAACCGGGCCAGACACTAATCTGCTGGTTTTGCAGATTAAGCGCGTCCCGTCCGGGGGTGCAATCCGAGGCGACCTATGGATTGACGGAGTCTCCTTAAGTCCTCGCAATAGACAGAGTGTTCCGTGACCAGTCCGCTGCCCACGTCCCGGCGGGAACTCGCAGGGAATGGTTTCCCCGCACCATCCCGATCTGGCTCCTTTGTGCTTTATGGCGTGGTCGGGCTATTGCTGCTTTGTCCGCTCGCCTTTGGAGCCGTTGAGCCTTGGTCCATCTTCTTGTTGGAAGCGGCGTCGGCACTGCTATTCATATTTTGGGTTATTGAGCAGTTCTCCTCTTCTGCCTTCATCATTTATTGGAATCCTTTGTTTGCGCCGATGTTGGTCTTTGCTTTTCTGGTTGTGCTGCAGCTTGTTGCAGGAAAAACTGCGAACCGTTACGCGACGCTCTCTAGCGGCCTCATCTATGGCGCGTACGGGTTGATCTGTTTTTTGGTGGTGCAATATTTAAGAAGGCCCTCTCAAGTCAGAGTCCTCGCCTTGGTATTTTCGTTGTATGGGTTCGCAGTTGCGGCCTTCGCGCTGCTACAGGGACTGGGCTCCAACGACAAATTGTATTGGCTGCGAACGCCGAGCCGCTACGCATGGATTTACGGTCCATACGTGAATCACAATCACTATGCGGGGCTGATGGAGATGCTGTTTCCCATCCCATTGGTTTTTTCCCTCACGAAGTACGCAAGAGGGACGCCGAGGAGATTGGCCGTTTTGGCCTCTGCGGTCATGGCTACCACCATCTTTCTCTCCGGATCGAGAGGCGGCGTCATCGCTTTCGTTTGCGAGATTATTGTTTTGCTGGCCGCGTTGATTCGACAACAAAGCCGCGTCCCATTTCGTGGAAGGCTGGCATTCACTTTCTTTGCGGTTCTTCTTCTCTCGCTGTTTGCCTGGATCGGTACCGGTAAGATAGCCGGCCGTCTCACCAACATTCCCTCCGCGCGCCGGGAAGTAACCGACGGTCTGCGGGTTCAGATTGATCGAGATCTGCTGAAGATGTTTTCGCATCGCCCGCTGCTCGGCTGGGGACTGGGCACGTTCGCGGACGTCTATCCACAGTACAGAAGCTTCTACACAGCTTTTTATATAGACCAAGCTCATAACGACTACCTGCAACTACTAATAGAAATGGGAACTGCTGGATTTTTCACGATGATCTGGTTCTTGTGGATGCTTTTTCGGGCGGCAAACAGAAAGTTGCGTCACTGGTCCAGTGATGTCAACGGGACGGTTGCCCTGGCTGCTCTTCTCGGCATCGTTGGAATTCTTGTGCACAGCGTAGTGGATTTCAACCTTCAGATTCCAGCGAATGCTGCACTATTTTATGTTTTGTGCGTGATCGCCGCCATGGAGCCGCGCTTCATTTCACGACTACCATTAAAAGCCGCCGAGAACTGAGAACCAGAAACTCCGAATTGCCTTTAACTATTCCGTTCCGTTTGTGACTTAATATGCCTAACCGCGTCGCTAAGTCACGTCTTCCCTGATGCCAGCGTGTTCGCCCATCGTCGAATTGCGCCAGGGTTTAGAATCATTCAAATAAAGTCATCCATTCTTCTAAAAGCCGCTGAGAACTGAGAACCAGAAACTACAAACTGCCTTTTAGCTATTCCGTTCCATTTGTGAATTAATATGTCTAACCGCGCGAGCCTGCGCGGCCAACTCACATCGCCCTTGACGCCAGCGCGTCCGCGCATCGTCGAATTGCGCCAGGGTTCAGAATCATTCAAATAAAGTTATCAATTCTTCGGCAACGCCATCTTACTTACGATCATCTCTTGTACCGTCTCTTACTTCGCGTTAGGATTTCGACTACTTTGCGGGGGAAATGAATGCTCAAACACCTGCTCTCGACTTGGCCGCTCATTCAGCAGATCAAGACTGGCGCTGACGGTACCGGATCTGAAGCCATGTCGGCCAGGACGCAAAATTTGCGTCCGAAGCATGACGGCGCCGAGGCAACACCATCCATTTGTCCCTATTGCGGCGTCGGCTGCGGCCAATTGGTTTACCACAAAAATGGCAAGCTAATTTCGATTGAAGGTGATCCGAAATCGCCAATCTCCCGTGGCCGCCTGTGCCCGAAGGGCGCGGACACTTACGAACTGCATACTCATCCCGGGCGGCTTACGAAGGTTAAATACCGGCGTCCCTATTCAGCGCAATGGGAATACCTCGATCAGGAAACCGCAATGGATATGGTCGCCGATCGCCTGTGGGAAACCCGCGAGCGCACGTTTCAAGAGGAGAAAGACGGCGAAGTCCTTATGCAGACCAAGCAAATCGCGCATCTGGGCGGCGCCACTCTGGACAATGAAGAAAATTACTTGATCAAGAAGCTTTTCGCCGCCGGCCTCGGAATGGTTTGCATCAGCAACCAGGCGCGCATATGACATAGCTCCACTGTGCCCGGTCTGGGCACATCATTCGGACGCGGCGGCGCGACCACGGCGCAACAGGATTTGAGCAATGCCGACGCCATTCTGATCATGGGTTCATCCATGGCAGAGAATCATCCCGTCGGGTTCCAGTGGGTCATGGAAGCTCGCGAGCAGGGCGCGAAGATTATTCACGTGGATCCGCGATTCAATCGCACGTCGGCGATGGCGGATATCTGGGTTCCGCTGCGCGCCGGCAGCGACATCATTTTTCTTGGAGCGATGATCCGTTACACGCTCGAGAATCAAAAGGAATTCCGTGAATATGTAACGCATTACACCAATGCACCTACGATCTTGCGAGAGGACTTCCGCGACACTGAAGATCTCGATGGTTTATTTTCCGGCTGGGATGCCGATAAAAAACAATATGATCCTGAAAGCTGGCTCTATCAGGGAGCACCCTCAAAGAAATCGAGCGGGGAGAAAGCCCCCGGCCATTCGCCTGCTGGCGGCGGGCACGGTAAAGACCGCGGCGGGGAGGCTCAAGACGCCGCGAAAACCGAATCCGATCCCACCCTCCAACATCCTCGCTGTGTCTTCCAGGTTCTGAAGCGTCATTTCTCCCGCTACACTCCGGAAATGGTTGAGCGCTTTTGCGGCGTTCCGCAAGACGTTTTCTTGAAAGTTGCCGAAACCTTTACATCGGCATCCGGCCCGGAAAAAACTGCTGCCATCTGCTACGCGGTTGGCTGGACTCAGCACTCGAAAGGTGTTCAGGTCATCCGTTGCGCCGCTATTCTGCAATTGCTCTTGGGAAACATCGGTCGTCCCGGCGGAGGAATTCTCGCCCTCCGTGGTCATGCTTCCATTCAAGGGTCAACCGACATCCCGACGCTTTACGATATCCTTCCCGGCTATATTCCAATGCCCTTCTTCGAGGCCGACTCTAATAGCTTGAAAGGGCATATTAAGAAGCATAGTTCCCGCACGGGCCTATGGGCAGGTTTTGGCAAGTACCTGATCAGTCTTTTGAAGGCTTATTACGGGGACGCGGCGACCAAGGAAAACGAATTTGGATTCAACTGGCTCCCCCGCGTGACCGGAGATCACTCGCATTTCGGCTACTGGCTCGACATGATGGATGGGAAAATGGAAGGCCTTTTTGTGATGGGCCAGAATCCCGCCGTGGGCGCTGCAAATGGACGTCTCGAACGGACGGCACTTTCAAAACTGAAATGGCTCGTCGTGCGCGACATGGTGGAAACCGAAACCGCTTCGTTCTGGCTCGATTCCCCCGAGGTACAGCGCGGAGAATTATCGCCGGAGACGATTGGCACCGAAGTTTTTCTTTTTCCCGCCGCAGGAACCGCTGAAAAAGAGGGCACATTTACCAATACACAGCGCTTGCTTCAATACCGGAATCTCGCGGTTGAGCCTCCTGGCGACGCGCGCAGCGAAACCTGGTTTATCTATCACCTCGGTCGCCGCATGAAAGAAAAAGCCATCAACGACCAACGTCCTCGGAACGCCGGCCTGAACGCCCTCACTTGGAATTATCCAGTCGAGGGGAAACATGCCGAGCCAAAAGTTGAAGAGATCCTCAAAGAAATCAATGGTTGGACGGTCGCCGACCGGAAACAACTGAAGCAGATTCCCGATCTTAAAGATGACGGATCTACCGCGTGTGGGGCGTGGATTTATTGCGGCGTCTATCCCGAAGAAGGCAGAAACCGCGCCAATGAACGCGATCCAAAGGACCTGCTTGGCCACGGCTGGGGCTTTGCGTGGCCCAATGATTGCCGCATCATTTACAACCGCGCTTCGGCGCGTCCCGATGGGAAGCCGTGGAGCGAGCGCAAGAAGTTGCTTTGGTGGGATGAAGAGAAGAAGCAATGGGGCGGTCTCGACAATCCCGACTACAAAAAAGACATGCCTCCTGACACTCCCGACAATCTGCAAAACGGTCGTGGAGTTGAAGCACTCGGAGGTGCCAAACCTTTTACGCTTCATCCCGATGGCGTAGGTTGGATCTACGTCGCCAGTGGATTGAAAGACGGTCCGCTTCCCACGCACTACGAGGCGCTCGAATCACTGATCCCGAATCCGCTGTATGACCAGGATACGAATCCGGCGGCCAACAAGAAGCAACGACCGGATAATCCATATGCAGCCTCGCCAGGCGATCCCCGCTTCCCCTACGTCCTTTCGACATATCGTCTAACTGAGCACCACACGGCCGGAGGCATGTCGCGTACGTTGTCGCATCTCGCCGAGCTTCAGCCTGAATTGTTCACCGAAGTTTCTCCGGAGCTGGCGGCCGAAATTGGCCTTGAGCATGGGCAGTGGGCTACAATCCGCACTCCTCGTGCAACGATAGAAGCTCGCGTAATGGTGACGAAGCGTTTACGTCCTTTGTGGATTAACGGAAACCGTATTCATCAAGTCGGGCTTCCTTATCACTGGGGATACAAAGGCCGCGCCAAAGGCGACGTGGTCAACGATCTGCTCTCAATCAGCGAAGAGCCCAACGTCAGAATTATGGAAACCAAGGCACTCGTTTGCGCCATTGCGCCGGGCCGCAGGCCACGAGCCGAAGAGTCGTCAGCGCAAGCGGGAGTGAAGCGGTCATGAGCATCACTGCATTCCTTACCGACTCGACTCTGTGTATCGGCTGCAAAGCATGTGAAGTTGCCTGCAAACAATGGAACGGCGTTGGCGAAGACGGCCTGAATTGGAGTGGCAATTCTTACGACAATACAGGTGCACTCGGCCACTCGACCTGGCGGCACGTAAAATTCGTGGAGCACATGCCCGAGGCGGGCTTCGGCGGAAATGCGCCCGAACTCAACACGTGGGCATTTTCGTCTGACGTTTGCAAGCACTGCGAAAATGCGGGCTGCCTCGAAGCCTGCCCCACGGGATCCATCGTGCGCACTGAATTCGGCGGCGTTTATATTCAGCCGGACATTTGCAATGGATGCGCCTACTGCGTTGTCTCATGCCCCTTTGGCGTGGTGCAACGCAATCCTGATGACGGTCGCGCATTCAAATGCACTTTCTGCTACGACCGCCAAAAAGCCGGACTCATCCCGGCCTGCGCAAAAGCCTGCCCCACCGAATCCATTCAGTTCGGAGAAATCGAAAGCCTGAAGTTGCGCGCCAAGGAACGCGTGGAAGAACTTCACAGGCGTGGGATGCAAGACGCGAATCTTTACGACTCCGCCGACACCAGCGTCGGAGGGACTCACGCGATGTTTATCGTGCGTGGTGATCCCCGGACATACAACTTGCCGCCAAAGCCCGAGGTGCCGACGATCTATTTACGAAAGGGATGGACATCCTCAGCCATCGCCGCCGCGATGCTTCTCGGCGGAACGCTCCTCGCTTTCCTTGCGGATTCGCAGAGGGGCGGCGCATGAGCGATCCTCAAACTCGCACCACGCCGACCAGCCGCACTGCCGACATGAGCAGCGAACAACGATTAGCCGATATCCGGCGAGAAGCGGAACTCCATGGCGCAGTCAAGGCCGCTGGCATTCATCCCGCTGGCGCTCCCTTTCCCGTGGCCTCAGGAGAGACCGGATATTACGGCATTCCCTTGCTCAAAGAACCTGCGTGGACGTGGGAAATCCCGCTTTACTTCTTCGTTGGCGGCGCGGCTGGCTCGGCCGCCGTGGTTGGCGCGATCGCCAGCTGCACCGGAGCGGACCGCAAACTGGTACGCGATGCGGAATGGATTGCCGCCGCCGGCACCGTTCTCTCTCCCGCATTGCTCGTCGCCGATCTTGGCAAGCCTTCGCGCTTCCTGAATATGCTGCGCGTCTTCAAGCCGCAAAGCGCAATGTCCGTTGGAGTCTGGACCCTTGTAGGATTTTCCGCCGGAGCCTCTGCCGCTGCCTTCGCCGGATTCCTGCAAGATCGCTACGGCCCATCCCTGCCGCTTCGCATTGTTGAAAATGCCGGTCAGGCGGTTTCCATGGCTTTCGGACTGCCATTCTCCAACTACACCGGCGTTCTCCTTGGCGCAACAGCGATTCCGGTATGGAACGAAAATGTCGGCAATCTGCCGATTCACTTTGGCGCTTCGGGATTAAGCGCGGCTGTCGGAATGTTGGAATTAATGGGCAACGAAAAGAGCCGTGCTCTTCAAGCCCTCGGCGTGGGCGCCGCGATGGTCGAATGCTGGGAAGGAATACGCCTCGAGAGCAAAGCAGAACCCAACCTCGGACCGATAAAGCATGGCCTCAGTGGGGCCATCGTTCGGACTGGAGGACTGCTTTCCGGGCCGCTTCCTCTAGTTTTGCGACTTGCCAGCATTATGACCGGGAGCCGCCACTCGAAGAAGTTGCGGAGAATGGCCGCCGCCTCTGCCATCGCCGGATCGCTTCTCACCCGCATCGGCTGGGTTCACGCCGGGCATGTCTCAGCTCGCGACTGGCGAGCACCTCTTGAAATCCCACGCACTCAACGCGGTTCCCAAACGTAATGAAGGGAGTAGCGGCTCGCGGCCGTTCATACCGCTTCACCCGGCAAGGGCTTCCACACTTGCTTTTAAGAATGCCAGCTTCGAGGTCGTACTAAGTTATAGTTTGTTGGGATCCTTGCTTTGTCTCCGCGATAGTTCCCTAATAAAAAATCCATAGGACGCTTTCATGCAAGATGCAGTGAGCCTTTGGGATCATCTTCACCAGAATCCGCGCTTCCGGCCGCTCTACCCCTCCGACCACGTAGTGCGCTTCATGATGGCAAGCCGGCCGCTACTGGAAACAACTCGCTCGGCACGATTCCTTGATATTGGTATGGGGGCCGGACGTCACGCCAAGCTCGCAGCGGACCTAGCCTTCGCTCCTTTTGGGATTGATATATCCCTGGTTGGTCTTCAGCACGCGCGTGAGCGCCTCCAGCACTCCGGCTTCCGCGCGCATGTGGCGAACAGTTCGATGCACCTCCTGCCATTTGGCGACGGCAGCTTTGAAGTAGTGGTCAGTTATGGGGTCTTTTACTACGGCACGGCGGCAGAGATGAGGTGCGCCATCCGAGAGGCTCACCGCGTGTTGATTCCAGGCGGGCGGGCATTTGTCGTGCTGCGGACGACCGACGACTGCCGCTTTGCCAAAGGCGATCAAATCGAGCCCAACACATTCCGTCTAACAATCACGGAGACGAACGAGGCGGGAACCGTCCAGCACTTCCTCTCCGCCGAAGATATACCCGTCTATTTTTCAGAATTCTCTCAACTTAGCTTTGAAAAAAGCGAGACCACGTTTGCCAATCGGCAGCTTCTAAATTCGGATTGGTTAATTACCGTGGAGAAATAATAACTTCGCAGAACTCTTGGGTTCTTCGCTTCGTGAAAACCCTCTAGTCCACTCAAATCAGGACGATCTAGTTGTACTTCCGAGTCCGGGGCGGCGTTGTGAACGTCCTCGTGCCTTCGTGCGGCATCCACTTAACGCTCCGGCAGTGAATCCAGTTACAGTGGCGCGATGAAAGACGATTTGCTGGGCTGAGGTTGAGGCAAAGCTATGACCTACGAAATGATCAATGGCACCTCCCGGCAGGCCTCACGAGAAACAACCGAACGGCACGAACGTGAATCTGTTGGTTCCCGCCGCGCTTGCGACCACAGCTTTGCGCTTTGTGCCCAATCGCGATTTGAAGGCGCGCGATTCGGCCCAAATGCGCTCGTGCCTGCCAATGATTGACGCTGCGATTCCCGCTTTCTACGCGTCTCCCGATAGGGTGTTCGTTGAAGTGAAGGACGCGCATGATCGCGTCCTGGTGCAAAAGGTCGGCGGCTCGATTGTGTTGGATGTGAACGACTCCGAGGACCTGGTGCACGTGTCAGTGCCTCTGCGCGCGGCACAGAGTGCGATTCATCAGATCGCCGCAGCGAACACCGCGGACTAGGGTAGACGAACGTTCATCAGTTTTTGCGCCTCGCCGATGCCACCGCCACTGCCGGGCGACCATTGCCAGATTCGTCAAGCGTACCGCCATGACTAGTTAACTTGGGTGATTGCCCGGGTGATCGTGGCTCGGTAGCATCCTTTGGCTAGCGCATTGGGCGATGATCAATTTCAGGCTCTTCGCTTTAAGGCTCTTTTGGCAGCTCGCCGTTGCATAAATCCCCGTTGGAGGTTCTAAAATGTCCCGAACATGTTTGCTGATCCTTGTTCTGATGATCTCCGTTAGCGTCTTCGCACAAACCGGCGATACCCCTTTTCAAATCCACTATGCAGCCAACCTCGATGTCAACGACTCGGTTATTGACATTACCAATTCCGGGGCTTCCGGAGCTTCGCTGCTGAGTGGCACTGGGGCCAGTGAAACTGGTGCTTTGTGCGCGAATGTGTACGTATTCGATCCCACCGAGGAGGAAATTGCCTGCTGCAGCTGTCCGGTTACCCCGAACGGCCTGGTGTCATTGTCAGTGAAAAATGACTTAATCAGTAATACCCTGACTCCGAGTGTGCCCAAGTCGGTAGTCGTCAAACTTTTGGCGACGGTGCCTGTCGGGGGAAGCTGCAACAGTTCCGCTGCAAATGCCACAACTGCAACGTTGGTGCCGGGCATGGAGGCGTGGATGACTACGACCCACACGATCACCACTGTGACCACCAAACCTCCCGTGTGGCCTGGGCGGCCACCAACAGTTACTACGACCATCACACCATCCTTAACTGAAACTTCGTTTATCCCGTCCACTCTCAGTGCCGGAGAACTGAACAGAATAGGCACCCTTTGCACCACGATTGTCGACAACGGCAGCGGATTCGGCATTTGCCGCTCCTGCCGCGTGGGCGGGCAGTAGAAACAGCTGCTGGGCGCAACCCAAGAGCCTCGTCGTTAATGCGAGGCTCTTTATAATTTCGGGTGTGTTTTGAGAAATACCGGACGCAACGTTCCCAACTAATTTGATGTGCAACCTACCGGAAAGCGCCGACTGGCCCATTCAAGCCCGCTTTTGGGTCGAGTGTGGCACTTGCGCGCAAAAGCAAATTAACTTTCCGGCGCGACCTTGTCTGCATCGTGTAGCACCATGACGGCAAACTTCCAACCCTCATTTCCTTTGTGCAGCAAGTAGGTGACGCCCACCCGCTCCATCTCCTGACCATCGGTCTTGTACCGTACGGCCGCGCCCGTCGCGAATGCCGATGTGGCGCTGAGGAGCCGGAGTTGTTGCAGGCTCAATTCACTCCGGCCATAATCCCGTTGTCGGAGGTTTTCCATGACCGGGCCGAAGATGGGAACCACTGCCTCGGAGGTCGGGAGGGCAATCACTCCCAACGGTCCGATGAGCAAAGCTGGCTGGTGAAAATAGCGCAGAATGGACTGGACATTTAGTGTACTGAAGTCCTTGTAGTAGTCAGTCAGTACTTGCTTCACAGCGTCTTCATTATGATTCATAGTTCTGAAGTCATCGCTTTCGCAGGATACACTCGAGCAAGCATCCTCACTCTAAATTTCGCAAAGACGCGAAATTCAGAATAAGCCACCCGCCTTCGCGTGAACCTTTTCGGCTGCTAATTTCAGCGCAGCCTTGAGCGCATCGGTAGCGCTGGCTTTGACGTCCCCTTCAACTCCCAGTGTCGTTCCAATTGTCCTTGGAATACGGATTGATCGCCCGCATCACGCTGAGCGCAGCTAAAATAGATGCGAGAGGAATTGCGCATGAAAAGACCTGTCCCGGAGGAACCTGCCTCCGCATTAATTGACGAGATGATCTCAGAACTCGCAGACTGGCGCGGCAAAACGCTCGCCAACCTCCGCAAGAGCATACGCGAGGCCGCCCCGGAGATCATCGAGGAATGGAAGTGGATGGGAAGCCCGGTGTGGTCTCGCGACGGAATGATCGCGGTCGGCAATGCCCACAAAGATAAAGTGAAGCTTACGTTTTCAAACGGAGCCAGCCTGAGAGATCCTGACAAGCTCTTCAACGCGGGCCTCGGAGGCAACAAGTGGCGAGCCATTGATTTTTTCGAGGGCGATAAGATTAATGAGCGTGCTCTAAAAAATCTCGTCCGGGCCGCCGTTGAGTACAATCAGATCAAATTGAAGCGAAAAGCGCCTGCGGGTTCTCGATCGAAAGCGGCAAAACCAGGAAACAACTCGTCTCATCCAATGCATTGACTTCCCTGCTTCAACAACTTAATCTGGAAGCAGTTCTTTTAAGGCCAATCCCACCATTTGGGGGCGTCACGGCTTCGACGGAGATGCTTGCGGCCAAGAGGCATGCCAGGGTGCTCGCACCTGTAATCGTGGGCAAAATGATAATTGCCAATCAACAAATGGCATACGCAGCCTAATTAATTAGGCAGCCGTTTTCCGCCGCTTCGCCCTTGGGCGGCGAGCGAACGTCACACAGAGGGCTGCTCTTCTCTTCTACGTCTGGGAGGAGAAGCTAAGATCTCAGGCTAGCGGCACGCGTTTCTTGTCCGTTCTGAGCGCGGTCCGCGAACGTTTCCGGTGAAGGCCGGAAGCATGAACCGGAATAAGCATGTAGTCTCTTGACCAGTAACATTTTCGGACGCGGGTTCGACTCCCGCCGCC
>CAVPCG010000040.1:0-50206 GCA_963702325.1 uncultured Acidobacteriaceae bacterium
GAAGGGCGGAATGCAGATCGCCCACAGTCAGGTAAGAAGTACCAGCTCCATGCCACGCGGTAAACTTTCGGATCACCGCGATAGCCCGTTGCAACGATTGCCGCTGGGCTTGCGGCTGACCGACGTTGCCTGGGAAGAGGCAAGCCTCAGCCAATCGGTGGAGATTTCTGGGCTCAAGCTGGTGGCGCGGGCAAACCTATCCGCCGGCTTCCGGCGGTTGCATCAGGATTAGTATTTGCCCCAGTTTGTATTGATACTCAGCGTCGAGAGGTTCGAGACCGGCTGTTAGTTGCAGAAGCCGCAGAGTCTCCCCTTTCGGCGAAGCGATATGCCAGGTACTGTGAAAATGCCAGCGCGAGGTAACCGACCGCCGCGATCGAACACACAATCTGGCGTAAAAAATTATCGCGACACTCGTGCTGAGGGATATGCATTACCGTCGAGGCTTCGAGGATTTATGCCCCGCCAGAGGTTATCGCGGAGATAATTTCGTCGTTCCGCTGGCATCGTCGCCATCAGACGTGAGTATTTATAATCCTCGCGATAGTACGAACGTCCGAATTTTCCCGTCCGGCCGTAGTTAAAATAATAGTCGGGAGAGCCCAGGTTCACAGCGTTTAAGAGAACCCCACTGATCCTGGCATTAACCTGCAATAGAATATCGCGAGCCTGGCGCAGAGCATGTTTGGTGTGTGCCGCCCGCCGAATCGCGAATGACCGCCGCGTGCCCTGGTGGCCGTGGTGTTGACCGCATCCGTAACCGGAAGTGTTGGCGGAGTGTCAATCACGATGTGGTCATACTGCTCTCGCAAGGTCTCAAGGACCTCACTCATTTTGCTAGAGGCCAGCAACTCGGCTGGATTTGGAGGCGGCGTGCCAGCGGGGAGTACCGATAAACTTGGAACTAGAGGCGATCGTACAATCGCTTGCTGAAGTGTGGCGCTTCCAGTCAGTACGTTCGTAAGGCCGGTTTTCGGCGCGATACCCAGTGTTCCGTGAATTCCAGGACGCGTGATGGCTGTCGATCAGCGGAACTCGACTGCCTTTTTGTGCCAGCACGATGGCGCAATTGATGCAGGTCATCGTTTTGCCTTCCTCAGGTAGGGCGCTCGTCACGAAGATGATTTTGGGCGGCGCGCCAACTGACGTAAGCAGCGGGGAAATGCGCAAAGCGCAGTGAGCTGCCACCATCTGAGATTGAGGCCGGGATTTTGTGATCAACTGGATGGATTCTTTGCTTCCAGCAAATGCCAGGCGCCGCCCAGTGCTGGCGTAGCTGGCGCCCCCGCTACCTGAGGATAATCCCAAGCGATGGCAGCATAGAAATTGCCTGGGCCTGTTCCATGGTACGTACAGTATTGTCGAGACCCTCCAACACAAAAGCCAGCAAGATTCCAGTCGTGAGTCCGAGCACGGACGCAAAAGAAAGATTGCGAAAGAGATTTGGCTCAGCGGGGGAAGACGGAACACGCGCCAATCCACCAGGACGGATATTATTCGACCGCAGCCCGGCCGTCACACCAGCCTCCTTCAACTTTTCCAGCAAATTCTCATAGAGAGTGCGATTCGTCTCCGCGTCACGCTTCAGAAGGTTGTATTCGATGGCACTTTAGTTCAGTTGGTTGGCGTCCTGCTTCTGTTGGTCGAGGGCTGTGCGAAGAAGATTCTCGCGCGCCAGCGCCGCAAGATAATCGCCACGCAGGCGCTCCACTACTTTTTTCTTTCGACCTCGGTCTGAGCATCCACTTCTTTCAACTGATCAGTGAGTTCCGCGATCTTCGGATAGGAAGGGCAGATGCGCCAAGTTTGGCGATTGTACTAATCGGCGTGTTCTTCCTGCAATTTTTGAAGCAGAGAAGAAGCGGACCCAGTAGTCGTCGTGGTTGCGATGTTAGCTGCCGCTGCAATGAAGTGCGAATGGCCGGCTTCAATCAGCCGGTAAAGCGGTTTCTTTTCCATCCTTGCGGATTCCGCGACAGTAAACTCTCTATTCAGCTCGTCTAATTTGGAAGTCGTTATATTCTGTTTTTCGTCAATGCCAAGGATTTCGTGGTCTTTCTGGTATTTCACCAGCTTCTCCTGAGACGTTTCGACTTTCATATGTAATCTATCGACTGCTTGGAAAGCCAGTCAGAAGTGTGCTCGTTGATGTCAAAGCGCGCTTAAGTTTGTTCCACATACGCGCTGGCGAGGGCGTTGACAGCGCGAGCCGCCAAATACTTATCTGGACTTCGATAATGAATATCAATAATTCTTGTGTTGGGCTCCAGAATGACTGCCAAATTTGACTTAAAAGAGGCAATCATCTGAGACGCCTTGTCGGAATCGAATTGGTTATCAGTGGTGAGCCCAAGGGACGAAGAAGAGGCTGGCGCGGCACCCAGCGTCTTGTCCAAACCCAATTGCTTGATCACCTGCCAGGCAAGGGAATCGCTGTGGAGGATGCGGAATTCGGTATCGAGATCGGTGGGATCGGAGTAATCGTAGCCGGGGTTTTCTGAATCCTTGAGACTCAGCGTGACCGGATCCATTCTGTGACCGCGATGCTGCCTACGGCATCGTAAAACGGAGTGCTTCGCAGCGTGGCAATCAATACTGCGGACACGATCAAAACAAAACAACTGAGCACCACCCATTTGCGCTCAGCAGCACATGGCCGTAAGCGCGCCGAAAGAATCCTGCGTTGGAAAATGCGGATGATTGTAGGGAGACAATCGGGGATTGACCGAAACTGGAAAAGCAGGGTTCACTTCGCGTCCGGCGGCTATTCGCCTGAATGATGGGCCCAACCATTCGTGCTCCTCAGCTTTAACTCATTTAGGGAAACAGCGGTCCATACATTCACAGGCGAACGAGTTGCGCACAATTCTAGCACCGTAGCAACTAGGTAAATAGGCTTATTTGTGCGATCAATGTTTCCTGGTTCATCGAAAAGCGAGACGCACGGCGCGTTCCGTCCTCTATACTAGCATTCGGAATCCGGCGATCAGCCCTCGGGGGCCGCGACTCAGTTTATCATCTTCGATGGTTCAGGCAGGGGTTAGCAATGCAATGGTCTGACAGATTGTGCTGGTCACGGGAGGCACGGGATCGTTCGGGAGGAATTTTTGTGAGCTGATGTATAGCCATTGTGGTCCGAAGAAGCTGATTATCTTTAGCCGCGATGAGCTTAAGCAACATGACATGCGGGCGGCGGGATTTGACCATCCTAGTTTGCGGTACTTTATTGGCGACGTTAAAACGCCTACGGCGTTGATCGCGCATCTCCGGGGTAACTGTTGTGGTACACGCCGCGGCCTTAAAGCAGGTCCCTGCCTGCGAATACAATCCCTTCGAAGCGATTCAAACCAATGTGATTGGCGGAAAGAATGTAATTGATGCCGCCATCAATCAGGGAGTCCGTCTAATCCTGGCTTTGAGCACCGATAAGGCCGTCAACCCGGTCAATTTATACGGCGCCAGCAAATTGTACGCTGAGAAGGTTTTTGTACAAGCCAACGCCTATGCGGGCGCCGAAGATACGCCGCGACTCGTGTTGCCGCTACGGCAATGTGGTGGGCAGCCGCGGGAGCGTCATTCCAATGTTCCTGGAGCAGCGAAAGACAGGCAAGGTTACTATCACCGACCGAAGGATGACGCGCTTACTCGATCACACTCGAACGGGGAGTGGAGTTTTGTGGTGCGCTGCATTGAGCAAATGCGCGGCGGCGAGATTTTCATACCCAAGATTCCCAGCATGAAGTTAGTTGATATGGCCGAAGCGATTACTCCGGGGTGCGAACTGGAGTGCATTGGCATTCGGTCCGGAGAAAAATTGCACGAGGTTCTCCTGTCAGAAGATGAATCGCGAAATGCCGTTGAAACTGATGACATGTAAGGTGGTGCAGCCCACACACTCATGGTGGCAGAAGGGAAACTGGAAGCAACCGGGTGCGCTTCCTGAGGGATTTCGTTATGGCAGCGACACGAAGCCCAGTGGCTTACGCCGAAGAACTATTTGCACTCATGGGGGAATAACGGAGAAGCGAATATTTCTGGCCGGAGTTTAGCTCTAAATTGCCGGACATTCAAAGGTGTCATGAGTTTAATTCCCGCTGAGAAGGAAATTCTTGCGATCAATGGCGGAGCGCCGGTCCGCAATACGTTCCTGCCATATGGCCGGCAAGCGATTGATGAATCCGATATTCACGCCGTGGTAGAAGATGCAATGGGGCTGGTGGAGCCACAGCTGCGAAGGTCGCGGAATTCGAAGAAGCATTTGCCGCATGGGTCGGTTCGAATACGCCATCAGCTTCAGTTCCGGAACTGCGGCGCTTCATGGAGCGGCGTTCGCTGCCGGATTGAAAGCAGGAGACGAGGCAATCACGTCGCCGATGACGTTTGCCGCAACCGCCAATTGCATCTTGTCATGGGCGATGCATGTGACGTGTCGCCCGACACGCTCAATAGGGACCCGTAGAGTGCGCACGCCGAGTCACGCCCCGAACGAAAGCAATCTTGCCGGTGGATTACGCTGGGCATCCTGCGGACTTAAAGGCCATCGCGGAATTAGCCGAACGCCACGGCTTAATCGTCATTGAGGATGCTTGCCAGCGCATTGGGCGCCAGTACCAGGGACATCGAGTGGAAGCATTTCCCACATGACGGCATTCAGCTTTCGTCAGTTAAGCACGTGACGACCGGGGAAGGCGGAATTGTCACGACGAACAATCCGCAATTTGCTGAAACTCTTCGCCGCTTCCGTAATCATACCATCAACGGCGAACCCGGACACCCAGAGCGCAGGCCAGTCGAGCTGTGCAATGACCTTGCTCGGCTTTAACTATCGCCTGACAGATATTGCGTGTGCGCTCGGAATTCAGCAATTACAGAAGCTCGAACTGAACCTGGCGCGGCGCAGGCAAATCGCAGCCCGATACAGCTCGGCATTCAGCAATGTTCCCGGAATTGTTCCTCCCGCGCTTGGGCTGGATGTGGATCCTGCATGGCATCTCTATCCAATTCGCCTTGATCATTCAAAACTGTCGGCGGACCGCACCGAAATCTCCGTGCCATGCGCGCGGAAAATATTGGAGTGAATGTCCACTACATCCCAGTTCACTGTCATCCTTACTACCGCGAGCGTTTTGGTTATCACGGAGGCGAATTTCCTGTGGCCGAGGACGCGTACCAGCGCCTCATCAGCCTGCCCATGTTCCACGCCATAACAGCCCGGGACGCATCAGAAGACGTAGTGGGCGCGGTGCGGAAAGTAACAAATCACTTTACTACTTGAATGTGATCATGAGAACTCCTCAAGCTTGCCGAATGGATGGGGAAATTTGGCCGCGAATACACTAAAAGAAATTCTCTAACTCTGCCAGAGCTCGATACCCTGTACGAGAAAAAATTATGGTGTAACAGAAGAGAGCTTAATCGAAGGTTTCTGATGGGATTTGCCCGAATGCCCGAATTTTAGAAGTCGGTTGCAATATCGGTAATCATTGTTCTGCTGAAGAAAATAAGCTGCTCCCAATTCTTTGGCATTGAGCTTCAGCACGATGCCCTGCTCCAAGCAAGGAGACAACTTGAAAGTGTGTATCTTGTAGAGGCATCCGCTCTGGAAATTCCTTTCATAGATGACTATACTTCGATGTCGTTTTGGCCTCTGGAGTTCTTATCCACGTCGCACCGCCGGATCTTCCTGCGGCGATGGCCGAAATACATCGCTGTACAAGGGGGCTACGTATGTGGGGACGTGAATACTATGCTCCTGAATCGGCCAGTGTGCAGTATCGAGGTCACGACGAATCTATTTGGGAGAATGGATTATGAAACTTTTTATCTTGAGCGGTTCGCCGATCTTGAAGTGTCTCGATGTGAGCGCTAATTATCTTGACGGTGATAACGAGGATCGCATGTTTCTGTTGCGAAAGATGCGAGGAGGTTGCGCCGGATCTCTCCTGACGCGCATGAGGATTGTAGCGATAATTCAGACTCACATGGGGTCCACACGGCTGCCGGGCGAAGTTCTAATGGACTTGGCTGGAGAGAGTACTCTTCTGCCAGTGGTATGCCGCCTTCGCCGCGCTTGATGGCTGGATATTATGGTGGTCGCGACCAGCGAATCGCCCCTGGACGATGCGATCGTCGCAGAATGCGCAAGGCTTGACGTCGCTACCCACCGTGGATCCCAAGTGGATGTTCTGGATCGCTATTATCGTACTGCGTTGGCATTTGACGCCGACGCGGTCGTTGGCATCACTTCCGATTGCCCGTTGATCAGTAGTAGTCTTTTGTGGATGAAACCGTCAGGAAATTCCAGGAACAAAATGCGGACTACGCCAGCAATGCAATCGAGCAAACCTACCCGAGCGGGCTGGACGTCGAAGTATTACAATTGGCGCCCTGAAATCAGCATGGCAAAACGCGAAACAGCCTTATGAAAGGGAGCACGTGACTCCTTATTTGTATGAACATCCGCAACTTTTCCGTCTCGCCTCTGTCATCGGGAAAGTGGACTACAGTCACTATGGCTGGATTTCGATATTCCCGAGGACTTGGAATGTTTGCGCGCCATTTATCAGAGGTTGAGCAATCAAGGTGATTTCACCTGGCAGGACGTGATTGCCCTGATGGAGCGCGAGCCACGGCTTGCCAGCTTGAATTGCAACGTCCGCCAGAAATCGTTGCAGTGAATATGGTGCTCCCCGCACTCTAGTCATTCGTGCCGATGCCAGTGTGGCGATCGGCGCTGGCGGAGTCATTCGATGTCTGGCGCTCGCTCAAGCATGGCAGGACCAGGGCGGAGAAGTGGTTTTTGTCATGGCACAGTCAACTCCCGCACTCGATAGAAATGTCCGTTCGGAGCATGTCTGGTGGCGAGTCTTGGCGGTTGCTCCCGGCAGCGCTCAAGACTCTTTCCAGTTGGGGCAAATCGCGCAGGAACGCGGAGCGAATGGGTCGTTTTTGATGGGTATCATTTTGACAGCGATTATAACTCGCACCATGAAGCAAGCTGGTATTAAATTGCTGCTGGTGGACGATACCGGAGGGTACGATGCGCCTTATTTTGCGGACCTCTTTGGTAAATCAGAACGTAACTGCATCCGAGGAGATGTACTCAGACCGCGAAACTTACACCACCCTTTTGCTCGGCACACGATATGTGATGTTAAGACGAGAGTTCGAGATTTGGCGCGAACGGGACCGCGGTTTCCCAACTACCGCGCGCAGACTATTAGTTGCGCTTGGGGGTACTGATCCTGAGGCATTGACACTACGCTTAACCAAGGCTGTCGCTCGAATTAACACGCAGGACATTCAGATTGCGGTCGTTGTGGGAGGCAGCAATCCTGACATTGCAGAGTTGCAGCATGAGACAAATCAAATGGGGCCACGGGTTCGAGATCTGTTGACTGACGTGCACAACATGGCATCGGTTATGGCAAAATAGGACTTGGCAGTTCTGTGCGGAGGGGAACGCTTTGGGAGGCGCTCTGTATGCACTGCCCCACCATCAGTTATTCGCGGCCAGGTGTACAGCGGCGAATTAATAGAAGCTTGATGCCTCCTCAGCAATATTAGATATAGGGCCCGTCGAAAGCTTTGATGCAGCCACGCTTCAAATAGTATTGCAAGATCTAATGTCATCGGAGCAGCAAAGGCGCTCGATGGCGCACCAAGGGGGCACTTTCGTAGATGGGTTGGGTGCCAGGCGAGTGATCAGCAAGCTCAACGAATCACAATGATCACAGTCAATGCCAAGTGTTTGGGAACGAACTGCCAATGTCACTAAGATTCGCGGTTTCAACGCAAATAGGATGATGGAAATGAAAATCGCCATTTCCCAGCCAACGTATCTCCCGTGGATTGGATATTTCGATCTGCTTGATCAGGTCGAAGCGTTCGTGCTCCTGGATGATGTGCAATTCGAGAAACAGTCATGGCAGCAGCGTAACCGCATCAAAACACCTGCTGGATTGCAATGGTTGACGGTTCAGTGATGTTTCGCGGGCGTTTGGGACAATTCATCAAGGATGTCGAAGTGCGGGACTTCAATTTTTGGCGCAATCATTGCAGGGCGATCGAATTGAATTATCGGCGGACTTCGTTTTTCGACGCCTATTTCGAAAGACTGGCTTCACAATTGGTTTGCGGTGATGGCACGCTGATGGCCGGCTTGAACATTCGTCTGATCGAATGGTTTATGAGCGTGTTTGGAATCAAAACACAGCTGATACTTTCTTCCAATCTGGCGCAGACGGGTAGGCGCACGGAGCGGTTGGTTAACATTTGCAAGGCGGTGGGCGCTGATCAATACGTTTCTCCCCTAGGGTCAGCCGCTTATTTACTCGAAGAGCAAGAGATGATGGCGGATCATGGAATTGATCTCGTTTTCCAGAATTACCAGCATCCCGAGTATCGGCAGCAATTCCCGCCTTTCATTCCTTATGCATCCGCCCTTGACCTTCTTTTTAATGAGGGCGAGCGGTCGCCTGAAATTATCAAAAGCGGACGGCGCACTCCACTTTTGCCCGCCGAGGTCGCTGTTCACCTTATCAAGCGCGCCTACACAGAATGACGTCGGCCTTCAGCATCGGCGCGAGACAGATCGGACCTCGCAATCCCGTTTACATCGTCGCCGAGCTTTCCGCGAATCATAATCAGGACTACGATCGAGCCGTCCGCATCATTCACGCCGCCAAGGAAGCGGGGGCGGACGCGGTCAAGCTTCAGACCTACACTCCCGACACGATTACGATTCGCTGCGATCGCGAATACTTCAAAATCGGCGGAGGGACGCTTTGGGACGGCCGCACTCTTTACGACCTCTACGGCGAAGCGTACACGCCCTGGGAATGGCAGCCCAAGCTGAAACATGTCGCCGAGGGTTTAGGGATGGATTTGTTTTCCTCCCCGTTCGACGAAACTGCCGTGGATTTTTTGGAGAAGATGAATGTCCCAGCATATAAAGTGGCGTCATTCGAGCTGGTGGACATTCCGCTGATCCAAAGGATGGCTCGCACCGGCAAGCCTCTGATCATCTCGACCGGAATGGCAACGTTGGAAGAAATTGAAGAGGCCGTCGAGGCGGCGCATCAGGCGGGAGCCACGCAGATTGCACTTCTAAAATGCACCAGCGCCTACCCGGCCGCTCCAGACGAAATGAATTTGCAGACTATTCCTGAACTCGCGCGAAAATTTGGGGTTCCGGTGGGTATATCGGACCATACCATGGACATCACCGTTCCCGTCACCGCAGTGGCTCTCGGTGCCTGCATCGTGGAGAAGCATATAGCTCTCTCGCGCTCTCAGAAGGGCCCTGACAGCGCTTTCTCGCTTGAGCCCCACGAATTCAAAGCCATGGTCAAGGCGGTCCGCACGGCGAAAAAATCACTGGGGGGAATTCATTTCGGATCGGAAGGGAAGCTCGAAGAGAATAGCCGCGTCTTCCGCCGTTCGCTCTTTGTTGTTCAGGATATGAAACAAAGCGAACCTTTCACCGCCGGCAACATTCGCTCGATCCGGCCCGGCCACGGACTGCACACCCGTCACTTGCCCGAAGTTCTCGGTAAGCGCGCCGCCCGGGACATCGAACGCGGCACGCCTCTGAGTTGGGACCTGATCGCAGAGCCATGAGGTCTCAAATTCGCTACTGGCTCATCGGGACAATCCTAATCGCCAAAAAATTGGCAAGTTATATTCCGCCTGAAAGAATAAGCCACGCATCTATCATGGTTCTTCTGTGAAAGTCCTTTTACAACACCCCGAAGATGATGCCGAGATCGGACCCTGGAGAAACACACAATGGGATTTGATTGTTGATTTCGGGTGGTCGGGAAGATGTTACTACGCTCAACTAAGCCAAAGTCTCGGTTGCCGGATATTGAATTTTCGAGATCTTCTCGGCCCGGAAGAATACCGCGACCGTCTGAGCGAAATCCTGAATGCTGGACTGGGAAATATTCTTGATGATGAAGGCGTGGACTGGTGGGATGTCTTTATCCCGTATGCCTCTCCCCGACTTGAAGACATCATGCTGATGTCGGCGCTCGGTGAGGAGATTAAGGGTGCCGCTGAGATTCGGGCCACGCGGCCGCATTTTCTGGTGCAAGCGCTCGATTTATTGCAGAAGAGAAAAATCGCTAGCTTTTTTGAAAGCGCAGCGACCGGTTTGTCGGCGCGACTTCGCGGCTATGGCAAGGCCGCCGTTGAATTGCACCCTTCCCAACTTGTGGAGGTCGCCTTTGACAAGTGGGACACCGACTATCGCTTGCGACGGTTCGTGGGCAAAAAACGGGCCTCAGCGGCGACGGCGGCCATACTGCTCCCGTCGTCCTATGGCAACGTGTCGCGGGTGCAGGCGTCCTATGCACGCATGCTCCCTGGCCACCGCTTCTTGCAAGTAGTGACGCGCAAAAGTGGACGAATAGCGAACATCCCTCCCAATCTAGAAGTGCGTTCTCTCGCGTCCTATGCTCCCGTCCCCTTTTCTTCCAGAACGGAGAAGGAATGCGATCGGCTCTTGGAAAATTGGGATCGCTTCCAGAAGACGACCATGGCAGGCCAGCGAGACCTCAGTGCGGCGCGGCAGCTGGGCGTCTTTGCAGGCTTCGGCGGGTTTATGCGAAAGGGTCTTCGAATTCGTGACGCGTGGCTCCGTGTTTTCTCGAAGGAATCAATCAGCGCTGTCTTATCTGGAGATGAGAACAATCCTTACACGCGACTCCCCGTAATTCTGGCGCACGCACGGAAGTTACCGACCACATTTAGTGCTCATGGCGCGCTGGACACGACTCTTGCTTTGCGGGTACCGTGTTCTGACAATTATTTAGCTCAAGGCGAGATGGCTCGGGACTATTGGGTACATTGGTGCGGCCTGTCCCCTGATCGGGTGATGGTCGGTGCTCCCCAAGAGGAAGCTCCCCGCGACCTCAACGGTGGCTCAAGGGATTTGCTGGTATTTTTCTCGGAACCTTACGAGGTCGAATCAGGCCGGGTGGAGCGCCTATACAAAGAAATTCTGCCGCAACTGTGCATGGTAGCGCAACAGACCGGACGCCAGGTGGTTGTGAAACTTCACCCTTTTGAGAGTCTCCGCGGAAGACGAAAAGTGATTGATGGCGTTCTCTCAAAGGCCGAGCGCGAATTGGTGACGCTCATGGGTGGGCCGTTAGCTCCGGGATTGCTGAATCGCGCATGGTGCGGCCTCACGGTGGAGTCGAGCACCGCGGTGGATTGCGCGCTTCACGGCGTCCCGTGCTTCTTGTGCAATTGGTTCGATATTTCCTGGTTCGGATACGCTAAGCAGTTTGCACGATTTGGGGTTGGACGATTATTGAATTCACCGCAAGAGATCCTCGAAATCCCCAGCCTTATCGAACAATTCGAACCGATCACATCTCGATCGAATCTTGCGGCTCCGATTGGCACGGAAGAGCTTGATGCAATTTTATCCGGTGCCCGCAATGCCCGATTAAGTAAGGCTAGTCCCCATACGAAAGTCAAAGGAGTGAGGGAAGACAATTGATCGAAACCCCCTAATGCAAGTTGGAATTGCGTGCGCCCTGATAGCGGAAGCGATGGATATAATGACCATGGTGCGATCCGGGATTTTCAATGCATGACGCTTTCGCGCCGCGTGGAGTGTGTTAGATCCCCGCGGAAAAGATACTTATCCAGATCACCACTGCAATTGGCAATCAAATCCGCAACCTCCCGGAGATGTTCTTGGGTTTCCTGCCAGTCAACACGAATGCTGAACTAGAGCAAGAATCGCAACTAGGTTCGGCGCACATCCCTCAATTCCGGCAACAAATGGGACATATCTCCCGGCACTCTTTTGTTTTTTTCCTGGGAACGATCTTCACCGCCGCGGCCGGTTACGTATTCAAGGTTTATCTCGCGCGCACATTAGGGGCAGAGGCGCTCGGCGTCTACGCCTTGGGAATGACAATCATAGGATTGCTGGGAATATTCAATGCATTCGGGCTTCCTCAGGCAGCTGTGCTTTTTGTCGCGGCCTATTCCGCAACCGGAAAGGTCGAAGCGCTCAGGAAATTTCTTGGGCGCGGGGTTTCGCTGCTATTCATCTCTAATTTGCTGTTTTGCGCGGTGCTGTTGCTGATTGGCCCATGGATAGCGGTTCGGGTGTATCACACTGCGGCATTGAGCAAATACATCGGACTCTTTGCGCTGATTATGCTGTTGGGGACACTGACTACGTTTCTTGGCCAGGTTCTGGCTGGCTACAAAGATGTAACGCGCCGAACGGTGATTACCAACTTTATTGGAACACCGCTCACTATGGCTTTAAGCGTAGCTCTTATCGTTATGGGATTTGGTTTGAGAGGTTATATTCTCGCGCAAGTGCTGAGCGCGGCTGGCGTGCTTCTCCTGTTATCGGTCTCGGTGCTTAAACTAACCCCGCCAGGGCAGAGCTTCGTTAGCGCGATCTCTTCGCCGCTCGAAAAGGAGGTTATTTCCTTTTCCGCCCTTGCTTTTGGTGTGACCCTATTAGGATTTTTCATGGCACAGTCCGATCAGATTCTGATCGGGGTTTACCTAAATGCACGAGACCTGGGAATCTACGCGGTCGCAATGGCCCTCGTGGCGTTCGTTCCAATTGTTTTGCAGTCGGTGAACCAAATATTTTCGCCGACTATTGCGGAACTTCACGCTCGCGGTGAACACGCCATGCTGGCCAGGATATTTCGGACGCTGACCAAGTGGACTTTGGGTCTAACTCTGCCTCTCGCCGCGGTGATGATAATATTTGCCCCCGTGCTGATGCGCATCTTCGGACACGATTTTGAAATCGGCTGGCCGATTCTTGTGATTGGAACGGTTGGGCAATTGGTGAATTGCGGAGTGGGATCTGTGGGTTATTTGCTCCAGATGGCGGGCTATCAGCGGGATCTGGTGAGGATTCAGATCGTAATGGCGATAGTCATGATAGGGCTTGGGTTCCTTCTAATCCCCAGATGGGGTATCGTCGGCGCAGCGGCGGCGGCGGCGATAACCAATCTGGCGTCGAATTTATGGTATCTCTGGGAAGTCCGTCGCCGGCTTGGCATGTCTCCCTACAACATCAGCTATTTGCGGCTGGTTCTCCCTTTGGCGGGGACGGTTGGAGTGCTGTCGCTCGCGCATGTATTCATGTCCGACTTTCGTTCGGGCTGGCTGGTGGTTGGCTTCTCGTTAATCGCGGGTTACATCGCGTTTATTTGTCTTGCAGTGGGTTTTGGGTTGGATTCCGATGATCGAATCATTCTCAATGCCATGTGGTCGCGGATCGGTGGGAAGCTTCCCCTTGGTGGAGATGGAATCTGATGCCGGATGAAATGCGCGATCTACGACTTCCATCGCATCTCTGCCAGTTGGCAGAGGAAAAGTACGGAAATCGCTTTGGCACTCTGGAACAATTTCTCACGCACGTCCTGGAGAAGCTGGTGCGTGACGACGCAACGAAAATGGATCAAGAGGAACAACGCATCATCGAAGAGAGGCTGAAGGACCTAGGGTATATCTAGCCTGCTATTTCACCGCTCGGATACTGTAATTCGGAGTGAACTGATCGTTGGTTGTAAATTTGCAATTCTCCAGCCCGGATCCCAACAAGTTTAGAAACGGTACAGCAGTTAGTTCAATCGCCCTTCTCAAGTGTTTTAAGCCGGGGGCGGAAAGTAAGCTTAGATTTATAGCCCGAACCATACCACCTGGACTGAACGTTTCGGCCCTGAGTTCGATCCTGTTGAACCCTGACAGGGTAGAACGTATTCCTGCGGGTGTAAATCTCCAGTGTTCTTCATCCACAAATCTTGGCGCAAAACTTGCCACGCTCGCGAGCAGATGCCCACCGGGTTTCAATACTGTGTGCATTTGCCTGCCTGCAAGACGGGGCTCGGAAAAGTACTCGAAAACCTGGGTGGCAATTACTACATCAAAGGTGTTCGCTGCAAAGGGGAGAGATTCACCACTAGCGACAACGTCCACCATTTCGGTTGCAAGAATATCTAGACCGACATATTTGGCTATGCGATCTTTGAGTAGTGGACGGTATGGCTGATAGCGGCCGCCCACATCAAGAACATTCAAATCTCGCCCTGGAATCTGATTCATCCAACCCGCAAAGTTTAATCTTCTCGACCGCAGTACCAAAAAATTAGGATCCGTGAGTGGCGGATGCAGGCGCGCTTCGGCGATTTGCAATAGGCTGTCGCGCGGCGAGACGGGCTTACGCTTATTAAGCAAGGACGGTAATCATTCTTGGGCAGGCTACTATGATGTCTGGCAAAAAGTTTACCCTCGCGTTTCTGCGGACGCAACCGACGCGGCTGGTGGAAGAACGTATCCCCCTGGATGTTAAATTTAGGAAAAAGTGGGAACGTCTGAAAAATGAATGTTGAAAACCGCACGGCGTGAAAAGGAAACTTTCCGGCTTCCTCCCCTTTTTCCCCCCTAACCCGGGGCTTCCCCCCCTTTTTTCCTTGCCCCTCCTCACGCCCCCAGGGCCCCCCCCCTCCGGCGGTCCCCCCCCCCCCCCCCCCCCTTCTCCCCCCCCCCCCCCCCCCCCCCGACGCTGGCTGTACAGCCGAGAAATACGAAGGCCGGAAGCCGGTATCACCGGTTCCAGCCTGCGCTTACTTCAACTCGAGAGTTGTGCAGAATCAGTGAGTTTCCGCTGTGTTAGCGGCTGCGGTCGTGCTGCCTGTAGTATCCGGCATATTTAAGCGGCTGAGATGCGGGAAGAACGGAGTCACTTCGAACGGCATTTTGTCGCGAGGAGTCATGATGGCGACAGGAGCCGACTTGGTGAGCTCTACAGAATCGCTCCACGGATTCACCTTGACGCGATCTCCGAGGGGCAGGGCGGCGATCTGATCAAGCTTCTTTATGTCGAGCGCCGGGCCCGAATTCGTGAGCGCGGTGAGCCGTCTGAGGTTCCCCTTTTCGTCCACAAAGCTGTCGCCCAGCCGTGCTGTCAGCAGTGCGCCGAGAGCGGGAGACCGCTCGGACAATTGCTTCAGGAACAGCCTGCCCGTATCCATTTTCTGGGCGTAAGGCGAATTCTTGAGCAAATCAATGGCTTTCACGTCAGCCGCAGTTTCCTCTTCCGGGCTGTGTTTGAATCCGAGATTTGAAAAGGTGGCTTCGTCGCTGAAAATCATGCGGTCGCTAAAGGCGAACTTGCTTCCCAAGTTGTGGCCGAGAACGATGTGCGCCAGTTCGTGAGAGAGAACCATCGCGAGGCTTGCTTCATCCGGAAGCACATCCACCAGGCCGCGACTGATAATGATGGTATTGCCAACGCTGAAAGTTTCGAGAGGGGAAGTGAGTAGCAGCCGAGTCCGAACCGGGCGTGGCAATTCAATATTGTTGGTAACCAGAAGATTGTTGACCACGGTTTGAAGAACCTTGTCAACATCGCCTTCCGGAGCGAGCAGTCCCGCCTGCTCTAATCGCGCCACCACATTGTCGTCTGCCTGCTGCTGCCAGTCCCGTTGCGCTTCAAGCGGAGATGCATCCTGCGCGGTCGCGCTGTCATCTTTCACCGAATCAACTCTTACTTGAGTCAGTTCGTCCTCTTTCGCTTCGTTCTTTAAGTTGTAACCCCAAATACGAGTTTGGGCTTTGAAGGCTGTTTTGGTGTTCGCACCGTAACTAAAGTCGCCTTCCTCGCTGTAGATGTAAGCCGGCAGCCAGTAGTTCGGAATCAGATTGAGCCGCCAGCTATCCATGTGGAAGAAAAATGCTGATCCTTTTCCGCCCGCGTAAGTCCCATTCAGGCGCACGATGTTGTAATTCTGATCCTCAATCCAGATGCGACCGAGGAAACGTCCGCGCCCAGCGTCTTTCTTGGGGTTGACATCGAAAACCAGGCAACGGATGTCGCCAAGAAATTCGCGGCGCACATACTTGAATTCGTAATGGTTGCGATCAAAATCGTGACGGTCGGCGAAGAGCATCCAGGAGAACCCTGTCGGGTTGTACTGAACCTTAAAAAGTTTCGTGAAGCCGCCTAAAAGATTTTTTTCCATGCTTTTATTGTCGGAAAGATAATCGCGCCGGTCTACCGCTTCGCCAAGGTCGAGGCGGCCAAGGAAATAGTGATCGCCTTTGGGGACATCGCCAAGCAGTTCATCTCCCTTAAGATCCTGTAAATAAGTTTCCACTAACGGAGTGCGGTTCTTCAGGAAGTCCATGAGAACATGTTCACGCAGGATTGCGCGGTTTACGACATCATCCATGGTCGCAACGGGAGCAGACGCAGACGCTGCCTGCATCGTAGTCGCCGGCTGAGATACGGGGACTTTTGGAGTAGCAGTTTCTGATGCCACCGAAGTGGCAGCAACGCCGGAAGTCACAGCGACTGCGTCCGCCGGTTGAGGCGCACCCTGTTGCGCGAAGGCGCTCATCGAAGCTGAAAACAACAAAGCAAACAGAGTGTTCTTGAAAATCTTCATAAGTCCTCGCTTATCTCTACTTCGAATCTCGACCTCGGTCCCTACCTCGGACAACCACGACTGCATCTCAAATCCTCGTCTCGAATTCGTGCTGCTTTCGAGTTACATCGCCAGCTCGAACATCACATGGACAACGGCCGTTAAATCTACTGGCGAACCGTTTCGTTGTGCCGGCTTAAACTTCATGCTGTTGGTCGCAACAACAGCTGCTTCATCCAGTCCGTGACCAAGCCCGCGAACTACGCGATTCACGTGCAACTGTCCATTCGCTCCGAAAGTGACTTCCAATAGAACTTCGCCTTGCAACTGGAGTTTCCGTGCTTCCTCGGTGTAAGCCGGTTTCGGCTTATAAGTGATTTCGATGGGTGACGTGGCTGGCCCTTCGTCGGCGGTGCGCCTGGCTACAGGCGTCGCGATGGCTTGCGCGGCAAAACCTGTTTGCGCCACCACGCCTGATGCGCGGCCATCCCCATGACTTGGCTGAGCGATGCCGCTCCCAAATCCTGCGCTGGCAACGGTTCCCTGGAGTCCCTTCGCGCCTCCGGTGCCGTTGCCTTGTCCCGCTCCCTCGGGCAGATCGAATGAACCTGTGGTGGCGGCGACCAGATGCGAGGGGCCCTTGCCCTGACCCTTCAGGCCATTAGGATCGCCGAAGCCTCCGGTCTGAACCTTTTCGACGGTTGTGTTCAGCGTTGCCACTGCCGAGCTTCCGAATGATCCGGTGTACAGCAGCTTTGCCGGGCGGGCTGCCGAAACTTTTACAAGGACTGGCGCTGCAAATCCCGCAAGCCTGGGAGGTTCGATTTCTTTCGGAACCGGTTTCGGTTGCATGCGAACGATCTTCGGCAAAACTAATTTTGGAGTCTCAATTTCGACGGGAGGCAACTTTGCCACAATCCTTCGCTGCACTACCGACGGCTTTATGGGCTCTGGCCGTAAGGCGGGTCTGGGAATAATTTCGGTCACCGTATATCTTTGAAATAGCTGAAGCTGGTCCGGCCAAACCAAACGCTGGAACAGAAAAAGCAGAAGCAGGAACGTGATCACCCCATAGCTGGTGACTAAGGTTCGCCAATCCATTTTCCTCTCTGGCAGAAGGCCCAGCTGAAAATTGTCGGACATAGAAGTGCATCAACTCCAAAAAGGGAATCCGGGCCTGGGGGATGCACGGGTGGAGTCTCTAAATTAAAGTAGCGGGGTACATGCGTAAATGTGTCCGGTGACCCTGTACCAAAGTAACGAGGGATTTCCTGGAAGGGAACTGTTCCGCGACGGGAAGTGAAAGCAGTCAGCAGCCAGCAATCAGCACTCAGTCAAAGTTGAATGCTGAATGCTGAGTGCTGACTGCTATTAAAACGCGTCAATTCCAGTCACGCTCTGGCCAATGATCAACGTGTGAATATCGTGCGTTCCTTCGTAGGTCTTCACTGATTCCAAGTTCATCATGTGGCGCATGATGGGATATTCATCGGCGACGCCGTTGGCGCCGAGGATGTCGCGGGACATTCGGGCACATTCCAGCGCCATCCACACATTGTTTCGCTTTGCCATAGAGATGTGCTGTGGTTCGACTTTGTCTTGATCTTTAAGCCTGCCTACCTGAAGAACCAGCAATTGAGCCTTGGTGATTTCGGAAATCATCCATGTAAGCTTTTCCTGAATCAACTGCCGTGACGCGATGGGTTCATCGTGGAATTGTTTGCGAAAGAGCGAATATTGCAGAGCGCAGTCATAGCAGGCCATTGCCGCGCCCACCGCGCCCCATGCGATTCCGTAGCGCGCCTGATTTAAACATTTCAATGGCGACTTCAGTCCTCCGGTACCGGGTAAGAGGTTTGCTTCGGGAATGTGAACATCCTGCATGGAAAGGCTGGAAGTCACCGAAGCTCGCAGCGACCACTTTCCGTGAATGTCTTCGGCGCGAAAGCCGGGACGATCGGTCTCTACCAGAAAGCCACGAATCTTATTGTTTTCATCTTCGACTTTAGCCCAAATTACCGCGACATCCGCGATCGAGCCTGACGTAATCCACATCTTCTCGCCATTGAGAACATATTCTCCTCCGGCTTTGCGAGCCCGAGTGCGCATTCCGCTAGGATTCGATCCGAAGTCGGGTTCGGTCAATCCGAAGCATCCTAACTTCTCGCCCTTTTGCATTGCCGGAAGCCAGGTAAGTTTCTGCTCTTCGGTGCCAAACGCATAGATCGGATACATAACCAGCGCCGACTGAACGCTCACGAACGAACGCAGACCGGAGTCACCGCGCTCAAGTTCCTGGGTTACCAGTCCGTACTCCACATTGGACATTCCGGCGCAGCCATATCCGTGCAAAGAAGCTCCGAAAAAGCCCAGTTCCGCCATGGGCTTGACCAGTTCGCGCGGGAAGCGGCCGGCCCGGTTACATTCTTCAATGATGGGAACCAGGTTCTCTTCGACAAACTTACGGGCGGTGTCGCGCACCAGGCGCTCGTCGTCATTGAGCAACGAATCGAACTCGATGAAATCAACTCCCCGGAATTTCAGTGCCATGAGTCCTCTTTTCGATGGTTATGAGGGAACAAACGAGCGGACCATAGAAGGTAACAAAGGCCAATCAAGGCGATCAAACCAGTTTGGGCCGGACTTTACAATACTTTTGCAACTTATATTTCACACTTAGCTCACTTGTGCATCCAAGTCTTGGGTAGAATCAGTCTGCGCCTGTGAAGGTTAAGTAGATGCACAATGGGAGTGCAAGCCGAGTTTCGTATTTTGTGTTGCTGACCTTTTTGTCTGCCATTTTCCTGACGGCCGCCAGCCAGGCTTCTGACACCGTTATCGTCACTGCTTCACCATCGCTCGATCAAGGATTTCAGTTGCTTTACAACCTTGAGTTTGGCCAGGCTCACCGCTTATTTCTCGGATGGGAGCAGGTACATCCTGAGGATCCTCTCGGCCCGGCTTGCGATGCAGCGGGATTCTTGTTTTCGGAATTCAACCGCCTTGGGATTTTGGAATCTCAGTTCCTCGAAAACGACAAGGCTTTTGACGCCCGGAAAAAGTTTGATCCCGATCCCAAAGTCAGAGATCAGTTCAACGGAGCTTTGGATAAAGCCGAAACAGAGGCGCGTGCGCGGCTAACGAAAGATTCCAAGGATCCAAATGCGCTGTTTGCCCTTACCCTATCTTCGGGGCTTCGAGCCGATTACGCTGCGCTGATTGAAAAACATAATTTGGCCTCATTGCATTTCACCAAAGAAGCTGACGGCTGGGCAGAACAGTTGCTCGCCGTGGACCCCCATTGCTACGACGCTCATGTTGCCACCGGCTTCAGCAAATACATTATTGGAAGCATGTCAGCGCCCGTGCGGTGGCTGGTGCGGCTGGGCGGAGTTTCTGGAGACAAGCAGGCGGGAATTACTGAATTAAAATTGACCGCCGAACACGGCCAATACCTGGCGCCGTTCGCGCGTATTCTGCTCTCCATCGCGTATGTCAGGGATAGAGATAAAGCGCGCGCGCGCAAACTTCTCACGGCTTTGCGCGACCAGTTTCCCGGCAATCCATTGTTTCCACTCGAAATTGCCCGGCTAGACGCCCAACAGTAAGCCTATTTCGTGGCCACCTTGGGAGCCGGCGCGGCCTTCTGCTCCAGAGACGCATATCCGGGTCCGAGCTTGGCGATTTGTGCGCGCAATTCGCCATCCTTGGGATCAATCTTGTCGAATACGACCTTCCCGTTCGCGTCTATCAAAACCGTTCGCGGAATTCCATTCACTCCAAAGGCATCGGACAACTCGCCGGCATCGTGAAAGTTTGGCCATTGGTAGCCACCCTTGGCCAGCAAATCAGCTGCATTCTTAGCATCTTCGTCAGTGTCAACCGTAAGAAGGACGAGTCCTTTGTCTTTCGTCTCCTGGTAAAGCTCGGCGAGTTGAGGAAGGCCTTTCACGCACGGAGGACACCAAGTAGCCCAAAAGTCGAGAAGAACCGGCTTGCCCCGGAAGGAATCCAAAGAAACCAACTTACCATCGGCAGACTTCAGCGTGACTGAGGGGACGGTCTGGCCCGTGAAGTTAATCCCCGCGGCACTATTTAAAGGATTCGGAAAGCTCTGCAATAATTTCGCATCTGCCGGGGGCGTAAAACTAAATAAGCTGTCCGGGAGCGGCGTATCCAGTTCGACCACGGGATAGGTGATTTTAAGCTCTCCTTCCATGGGGATGCGCGCTGATCCGCTCGGAATGTATGAATGAAATTGATCCAGTGACTTCAAAATTGTCAGGTGTGCCTTATCTATCCAGAACGTTTCATCGGAGCGGCGGCTGGGCAGTGATCGCTTCCTGTCGCTACTCGTAACGCGCACCACATAACACGGAATTTCGCGATCACCCATCGTCAGGGTTGTGTCTGGCAGGCGTTCCGCCGAATTGTAGTGCGTGGCTAACTCAGCGAGTTCCTTATGAATATTCTGCGCCCGCAGCGACCCCATTTCCGCCCAGCTTAAAGGTTGCGCTGGGGCCGTCGAGTTATCCGATGTCGCTTTTATCGTGTAAGTATGCTCATCTGTGTGATAATTCCACATCGTCTTGCCATCTGACACTCGCACTGCGCCGCCGGCATTTGAGTGGCCTTCATAGTAATACCGGCTACCTTCAGCTTCCGCCGCGGTAAGCAGCATCTTTTGCCAGTTGTGCTCGTAGTCGTTAGTGGTGGTCGTTTCCTCGGTTGCCTCGATGCGATAAGACTTTGCGGCAGCGTAATGGCGCGACACTTGTTGTAGAAGCTCAAGACCGGTGGGAGACGCGGACGAGTTGTGCGACTGACTAAATGCGCACGCGACAAATGTCATGAACAACAGGCCGCAGCTGATGTTTCTTGTCATCGGACCTCCAAACGCTAACTAGGGAACGTGCGCCTCGTCTTAAACTTGCCGTAGGAAGCGAAATTTCGCTGCTTCATCGTCATGATATCCCAATAAATTAACGCGATCGTCAGGTTTGACAACCGTGAGTGCTAAGGCTACCGTGTTCAGCGGGCGAATACGAGCCTCCGCCCTTTCAGGTGCGCTGAACTAAGGCAGCACACTTGGAGTGGTCTCATCTTAGTCTCGATGGCTTCGTCCCGAACAGGGGAAAGGGATCACAACAGATGAAGAATGTAATGCTTATGTTTTGCGCTTCAGTTGTTATGCTGGCAGCAGTGAGTTCAGTTGCGTCAATGAAGAAGCAGTCCGATTCGGACGCGGTCGCGGCGATTACGCAGATGGAGAATGACAGCGTAAAAGCGGACCTGGCCGGAGACACCTCTTTCATCGAGAAAAATTATGCTGATGACTTCACCATGGGTTTCAGCGGCGGAAGATGGGAGACGAAGCAATCCATGCTGGCCGCTGCAAAAGACTCCGCTAATAACAAAATGAATAGCGAGCAGATCAGCGATCTTAAAGTGCGAATTTATGGCGATACCGCCATCGCAACCTACAAAGATAGTTACGATGCCATGATCCGCGGCGAACATCGAGTTAAGACCGTCATCTCAACCGATACTTTCGCGCGGCAGCATGGAGTATGGAAGGAAGTTGCGAGCCACAGTTCGGTAGCAGCCGAGTAGCAACTGAGTTCCACGGATTTCAGATTTACACCGGGATCCCATCTTCTGCGCTTTTGCAAAAAGATGGGATTTCTTATTAACAGCGAAGTGTTTCCTGGCCGCACTCACCCGAAGCGGACGCAGCACCCTACATCTCTATCTTGATTACTACTGCGGTTCGACAGATGCCTTCTCCAGCAGATAGGCGCCGGGCCCCTGTTGGCCGCGCACGGTGCGACAGAATTCGGCAACATGAAATCCGGCATTGAGGCTCTCGGTAAAGGCCCATCGCGTCGCCATCCGCCACTCTCTTGCCAGCTGCGGATCTTTTTGTTCGATGGAATTAATATCGCTGGGGATTTCGATCGCGATTCTTTGCCGTCGCAGCGCGGTTTCGATGTCCGACCGGACGGGCCGTCCATCTCCGCTGAAGAGAATAAGCGGCTGTAGGACCGCAAGAGCGTCGAGAGTTTCATGCCTGAGATTTTCCCCGAACTTCTCCCCGCCTTTCTCCCCAATTCTTCCAGCGACTCGCCGGCTCCTGATTGGCCACCTCACCCACAAGCGGTCGGTGCCGTTGCGGTGCAACATACTGGAGGTTTCGGGCCCGTACAAATCCACTTTGTAGCTATCCGAAACCACTCCCAGCTTAAAAAAGTTCAGGTGCGCGTTTTTGCTCTGAAGAGGATCGAACGTCCATGAAATTTCGGAAATCCGGGATTGAAGCGGCGCGGGGCTGGATAGCGAGACCCGCCGCTCTGGCAGACGCACATCCGTCGGCGCGGCCTCGCCGAGGGCTACCGCCATTACCCGCTCTCGCTGAGCCAGCTTAAGTTTGTATCCCACGTTCCGATCACGATATTCGGGGCGCACGGCCAACTGGTGGGAATGAAAGGTGACAATACCATCCTTAATTCCCGGGAAAGCGAAGGCAAATCCTGCCAGCTTGTTATCATCAAAGGCAACAAGCCAGATGGCTCCGGCTTCTATGGAGGCTACAGCCCAGGTGAGGGGCAGCACATCAATGTAGTCGAGGTTCCACACTTCTTTTTCGAGAGACTGAACTTGCCGCAATTCGGCCACGCCGTTGAGTTCGCGGATTTTGATGGCAGCTTTGGCGTCTGGCATGGGCGTGGGAACTTGAGCCGAATAATATACGTGACGATAGACTAAACATGCCAGTCGCATTCGGGGACTTGGGGAGGAGTTGAATCATTGAGGGCATCTCCCATAAGAAGTAAAACTTTGTAAAGAAGACTTACAAAACTTGGCGATAAGTTACCCTCTTCGTTAGAGCCTCATCGTAGACTGAAGTATTGACTGAACCAGGGGAAGCCCGAGCATCGCAAATTGATGAGGATAGCGTCAGCGTTTCGAAACGAGGTTAGTGGATGATAGAAATCCCGAAAGCTCAGGCTTGCGGACCAATGGACGCGATGGATATTTCTGCCTCAATCGAGAGGCCTTCTTATGTAGGCGCCTTCCGGCGTAGATGCTTGCTGGCAGCCTGTCTGTTGCTCTCTTCTCTTTATGTCGGGTGCAGCGGCGCATCGTCGAAATCCGCATCCTCCCGGCCAACAGGTCCACAAACCATGCCGGTTGGCGTTGCTACAGCGCAAAGGCGCAACATGCCTTATTACCTCACCGGCCTCGGCTCGGTTACAGCGTTCTATACCGTCAACATAAAAAGCCGTGTAGATGGACAGCTTGAAGATGTGAAATTCAAAGAGGGACAAAACGTTAAGCAGGGCGAACTGCTTGCGGTGATTGACCCGCGTCCCTATGAAGTGCAGTTGAGCCAGGCCCAGGCGACACTTTATAAGGATCAAGCATCTCTGCGCGATGCGAAAACAATTCTAGAACGTTATAAGGCTCTGTTTAAGGAATCCGGCGCAGTCTCGCAACAACAGATAGACACTCAGCAAGCTACCGCCGACGAACTGGAAGGAACGGTTAGGAACGATCAGGCGACCATTGATAATGCAAAACTGCAAATTACCTACTGCCACATTACTGCTCCCGTAACCGGACGGATCGGCTTGCGACAGGTTGACCCCGGGAACATTATTCACGCGACGGACGCGAATCCAATGTTCGTGATCACTCAGCTTCAGCCCATCACAGTATTGTTCACACTTCCCGAGGATCAACTGCCATCGGTCTCTCAACGCATGAAGCAAGGTCCGCTGACCGTGGACGCCTATAACCGCGACGACGAGACAAAGCTGGCTACCGGTAAGTTGCTCACGATTGATAATGAAATTGATCTCACCACGGGCACGGGAAAGCTGAAAGCGGTGTTTAACAACACCGACAACAATCTTTGGCCGAATCAATTCGTCAACATCCGGCTATTGCTTGAAGTGCGCAAGAACAGCACCGTAATTCCAGCCGCAGCCATCCAGCGCGGCCCGCAGGGCACCTACGTTTTTGTGGCGAATAAGAACAACACCGTGGACGTCAGGCCCGTCACAGTGGCTTTCACGCAACAGAACCTCGCCAATATCGCAACTGGGTTGTCTCCCGGAGAAGTTGTCGTAACGGATGGTCAGGACAAGTTGCAGGCGGGAAGCAAAATTCAACCCCGCGAGCAGAATGCGCCCGGATCGGGTAGTCAGAATGCCCAGGCTGGAACTGATCAGACTGGAACTGATCAGACCGGAACTGATCAGGCTGGTGCGGATGCGCCAGGGGCGGGTCAATCGCCTAGTGATCAGCCCCCACCTCCCGCGGCGGCGAAAACACATTCGGGAAGCCGCCGCCAAGACGACGGCTCGGGTGATCCCAACTCAGGCGGCGCGAACTCCGGAGATTCTTCCAAATGAATCCTTCACGGCTGTTTATTCTCCGGCCGGTCGCAACCGCATTACTGATGGTTGCCATCATGCTGGTGGGAATCGTAGCCTACCGCCAGCTCCCCGTGTCGGCACTGCCTGAAGTTGATTACCCCACAATTCAAGTCATGACGTTTTATCCGGGCGCCAATCCCGACGTTATGGCATCGTCCGTGACAGCGCCTCTGGAACGGCAATTCGGGCAGGTTCCAGGTTTGAGTCAGATGGCCTCCACCAGTTCGATGGGGAGCTCGGTGATCACGCTTCAATTCAATCTTGATCAGAACATTGATGTCGCCGAGCAGGAAGTCCAGGCGGCGATCAACTCAGCGGGTACGTATCTGCCCGCCGACTTGCCGAATCCGCCGATTTATAGCAAAGTGAATCCGGCGGATACTCCCATTCTCACGCTTGCGCTGACTTCCAGCACGTTGCCATTGTCCAAAGTCGAAGACCTGGCCGACACCGCGATGGCTCAGAAAATTTCCCAGGTCACCGGCGTTGGGCTCGTCTCCATCAGCGGAGGCCAGAAGCCCGCGGTGCGCATTCAGGCCAACCCCACCGCGTTGGCTTCTTATGGACTCAGCCTCGAAGATGTGCGAACCACGCTTGCCTCGGCGAATGTGGATCAGGCGAAAGGCACGCTGAACGGCCCGCGGCAGTCGTTCACCATCGGCGCCAATGATCAGCTCATGTCCGGCGCGCAGTACAGTCCCATCGTTATCGCCTACAAGAATGGTTCTCCCGTCCGCCTTTCGGATGTTGCCACTATCACCGACGGCGTCGAGAACGTAATGGAATCGGCATGGATGAACCTTGATCCTGCCGTAATCATGAATATCCAGCGTCAGCCGGGCGCAAATATCATCAGCGTGGTTGACCGCATCAAGGCGCTGTTGCCGCAGCTTCAAGCTTCGCTGCCCGGAGCGGTGAAGGTGTCTGTGCTGACGGATCGCACCGTGACGATTCGAGCCTCGGTCGCCGACGTCGAATTCGAACTGATGCTGACCGTCGCTTTGGTGGTGATGGTGATCTTTCTTTTCTTGCGGAATTTTTACGCCACCATCATTCCTGGCGTTGCTGTCCCGCTGTCCATTGTCGGTACCTTTGCCGTGATGTATTTGCTCGGATACAGCTTGAACAATTTGACCCTTATGGCTCTCACCATTTCCACGGGTTTCGTCGTGGATGACGCCATTGTCATGATTGAGAACATTGACCGCTTCCTGGAAGCCGGCGATTCTCCGCTGGATGCCGCGCTCAAGGGCGCCGGGCAGATTGGGTTCACCATCGTTTCGTTGACTGTATCTCTGATCGCCGTGTTGATTCCGCTCCTGTTCATGGGCGACATTGTGGGACGCCTCTTCCGCGAATTTGCCGTCACCCTCGCGGTCACCATTATGGTTTCGGCCGCGGTGTCACTGAGTCTGACGCCAATGATGGCCGCACGGCTGCTCAAGCATAAAGATCCTGCAAAACAGAGCCGCTTTTACAGAAAGTCCGAAGACTTATACAACCGCGTCATTGCCTTTTATGGGCGCACGTTGAAATTTGTTCTGCGCCACCAACCCATCACGCTTCTGATTACGTTCGCCACCCTCGTTCTCACGCTGCTGTTGTATGTGATCGTTCCCAAAGGTTTTTTCCCGGTGCAGGATACCGGTCTGATTCTCGGTATTTCTGACGCCCCGCAGAGTGCTTCTTTCGCGGCTATGTCTCGCGATCAGCAAGCATTGGCCCGGGTTATTCTCAAAGACCCTGACGTAGAGAGCCTTTCTTCTTTCATCGGCGTGGACGGTACCAATCTCACGCCGAACAGCGGGCGTATTCAAATCAATTTGAAGCCGCGTAACCAGCGTAGCGACACGGCGTCGGACGTAATCCGCCGGTTGCAGCCCGAGCTCGCTCAGCAGGTCACTGGCATCACCCTCTACATGCAGCCGGTGCAGGACCTCAGCGTCGAAGATCGCGTAAGCCGTACGCAATTTCAATATTCGATGGAGGATGCAGACCCCGTTGAACTTGATCGCCTGTCCACTCAACTCGCCGACAAGCTGCGGACTTTGCCAGAGTTGCGCGATGTGGCAACCGACCAGCAAAATGGCGGTCTTCAGGCCGATATCACCATTGATCGCGACACCGCCGGGCGATTGGGCATTTTTCCTCTGGCAATTGACAACACGCTTTACGACGCTTTTGGACAGCGCCAGGTCTCGACCATTTTTACCCAGCTGAATCAATATCACGTAATTTTGGAGGTGGACCCCCAGTTCCAGCAGAATCCCGGTGCGTTTAAGGACCTGTATGTGAAGTCAGGCACGGGAACACAGGTTCCGCTCTCTTCATTTACCCAGATGCAAACGTCGAACACGTCTCTCGCCATCAATCACCAGGGGCAGTTTCCGGTGGTTACCCTGTCATTCAATCTGGCTCCGGGAAAATCCCTCGGAGACGCGACCAAGGCTATAGCAGCCGCGGAAGCGGAGATCAATATGCCGGCGAGCGTTCACACCAGTTTCCAGGGAACTGCTGCGGCATTTCAGAATTCACTTTCCACGGAGCCGTGGCTGATTGTTGCCGCGATTGTCACCGTCTATATCGTGCTCGGGGTTTTGTACGAAAGCTACATTCATCCCATCACGATACTTTCCACACTGCCATCTGCGGGAGTCGGCGCCATTCTTGCCTTGCTGATTACAGGAAATGACCTCGGCGTGGTGAGCCTCATTGGAATCATTCTCCTGATAGGAATCGTAAAAAAGAATGCCATCATGATGATTGACTTTGCGCTCGAAGCGGAGCGCGTTGAACACAAGCCTCCTGAAGAAGCAATCTTTCAGGCATGCCTGCTGCGCTTTCGCCCCATCATGATGACGACGATGGCAGCGTTGCTGGGCGGCTTGCCACTGGCATTGGGGCGAGGCACCGGCTCGGAATTGCGGCATCCATTGGGAATAACAATTGTCGGCGGATTGTTAGTCAGTCAAGCTCTGACGCTCTATACGACCCCTGTCGTTTACCTATGGTTTGACCGCCTTGCCGCCCGGTTCCAAGGTATTCAGTTTTATCATCCCGTCGAAGAGCCGGTGGCGGGAGATTGATTATGGGTCCGAAACAATTCGATAGCTTTGAAAGGGCGCGGCTTTAGAGGTTGCGGAAAAATGAAGAGAATCGGTGGAAAGGGAAGGGCCCGACTTTCAGTCGGGCCGTAAATGCTGCAAAATCAGTAATCGGCCCGACTGAAAGTCGGGCCCTTCCCGGTTAGAAGGATTTTTCCGCAGCCTGTTCAGCCGCGCCCTTTCAAAGCGAATCTGGTATCGAGAACCTGTGCGCATTTAACACCTCCCATGAATATTTCCGCTCCGTTCATCAAGCGCCCCATCGGAACGTCGCTGCTGACGTTTGCGCTTTTGTTGTCCGGAGCCCTCGCGTTTAATTTTCTTCCCGTCGCGCCCCTCCCGCAGGTGGAGTTCCCGGTTATCCAGGTCGGCGCGGGACTTCCCGGGGCCAGTCCTGAAACTATGGCATCCGCGGTCGCTACTCCGCTAGAGCGCCAGTTTGGCCGCATCGCAGGTATAAACCAGATGACCTCAAGCAGCCAGTTGGGGTCAACCGGAATTTCGCTGCAATTCGATCTGAATCGCAACATTGATGCTGCGGCTCGTGACGTTCAGGCCGCGATCAATGCCGCGCGAAGTCAACTGCCGTCTTACATGCCGGGGAATCCTACTTATCGCAAGGTAAATCCGGCGGACGCTCCCGTTCTCATTCTCGCCCTGACTTCCGACAGCGTTACGCTCCCCAATATCTACGATCAGGCGAATTCCATTCTTTCGCAGAAGTTGGCGCAGGTCGGTGGCGTGGGTCAGGTCTTTGTCGGAGGCGGGGCAAACCCCGCCGTGAGAGCCGAGGTCAATCCAACTCTTCTCAACAAACTCGGAATTGGACTGGATGCGGTTCGCACTGCGCTCGGTTCCGCGAATGCTAACCGGCCGAAGGGCGAAGTATCGAATGCAGTAAATTCCTGGGCGATTACCGACAACGATCAAATCATGCACGCGGACCAATATCGCCCCCTAATCGTTGCCTATAACAACACCAACGGTGCTGCGGTACGGTTACAGGACGTTGCCGACGTTCAGGATTCGGTTGAGGATGCGCACATCGTTGGCCTGTTTAATGGTAAACGGGCGGTTCTTATCATTATCTTCCGCCAGCCTGGGGCAAACATCATTGCTACCGTAGACAACGTTCTCGCCTTGCTGCCCTCACTTCAGGCATCCATTTCCCCGGCGATCAAACTGGCGGTTGTTATGGACCGCACTACGACGGTGCGGGCATCCGTTCACGATATTGAAATCACCCTTCTGATATCCATTGTTCTCGTTATTTTGGTCGTGTTTGTTTTTTTGCGTACCGTCCGCGCCACCATCATTCCGAGTATCGCGGTACCGCTTTCGTTAATCGGAACTTTTGGCGTGATGTATCTGCTCGGCTATAGCCTGGACAATCTTTCGTTAATGGCTTTGGCAATTTCCACCGGCTTTGTTGTGGACGACGCAATTGTCGTTCTGGAAAACATCACCCGCTATCTCGAACTGGGAATGGCTCCCGCCCAGGCTGCTTTCCGCGGCGCTCGCGAGATCGGCTTCACCGTGCTCTCTATGAGCACATCTCTGATCGCGGTATTCATCCCGATTCTCATGATGGGCGGAATTGTGGGGCGGCTCTTCCGGGAATTTGCGGTGACGCTCAGCATTGCAATTGCGGTATCGCTGGTCGTGTCGCTTACCACCACGCCCACCATGTGCGCGCAACTGTTGAAGCCTCTAAACGAGGAAAAGCATGGCCGGGCCTACCGATGGAGTCAAAGCTTATTCGACGGAACTCAGGGGATTTATCGTGTCGGACTTCAGTGGGTCTTGCGCAACCAGCCGGTCATGCTGGTGGCAACCATCCTGACTGCGGTGCCTGACCATTTATCTCTACATTATTGCCCCTAAAGGATTCTTCCCGCAGCAGGACACCGGCAGGCTGATCGGCTCTGTACAAGCCGCGCAGGATATTTCGTTTCCAGCCATGAGCGCGAAAATGTATCAGTTCGGTGGATATTGTGCTGAAGGATCCAGCAATAGATACGATTGTTGGTTTTGCCGGCGGCAACACCGCGCTCAATCAGGGCCGGATGTTCATTATGTTGAAGCCCGCCTCCGAAAGGAAGGTTACAGCGGACCAGGTGATTGCACGATTGCGAAAGAAACTCGCCGTGGTTTCCGGAGCAACTCTGTACATGCAATCTTCCCAGGATTTAACCATTGGCGGCCGCCAGAGCCAGGCCCAATATCAATACACCTTGCAGGGAGAAGACCTGAAAGAGTTGAACACATGGTCCCCTCTATTGCTGCAAAAACTGCGCACGCTTCCTGAATTGCGCGACGTAAACACCGATCAACAGGATAAGGGATTGGAAGCAGGAGTCGTCATTGATCGCGACACTGCGTCGCGGCTCGGAGTTTCTCCTGCGGATATTGACAGCGCTCTTTATGACGCTTTCGGCCAGCGTCAGGTTTCAACCATTTTCAAGCCACTGAATCAGTATCACGTTGTGATGGAAGTGGACCCGCGCTTTCAGCAGGATCCCGACACTCTCCAAAGTGTGTACGTGCATTCGTCAAACGGTCAGTTGATTCCGCTCATCCGTCATAACGCACTTCGGGCCGATCCAATACCGCGCTGGCGGTGAATCACCAGGGGCAGTTTCCGTCCGTTACGCTCTCGTTTAATCTGGCTCAAAATATATCGCTGGGCCAGGCGACGACCGCAATTGAAGATGCCGAGCAGAACATTCATTTCCCGGGAACGATTTACGCCGGCTTCCAGGGAGCCGCGGCGGCATTTCAGTCTTCTCTTTCCAACCAGTTGTGTTCGATTATCACAGCGTCTTTGACGGTTTATATTGTGTCTGGGAATTTTCTATGAGAGCTTTATCCATCCCATCACAATTCTCTCCACGCTGCCGTCCGCCGGACTTGGAGCACTGCTCGCTTTAAGCTTACTCATAATGAACTCAACGTCATCGGGATGATCGGAATTATTTTGCTCATAGGAATCGTGAAAAAGAATGCCATCATGATGATTGATTTTGCGTTGCAAGCGGAGCGCCTGGAAGGCAAGTCGCCTGAGGACGCGATCTTTGAAGCCTGCATGCTGCGTTTTCGCCCGATCATGATGACTACGATGGCCGCGCTGTTGGGCGGTCTACCCCTGGCGCTGGGAACAGGCACTGGTTTCGAGCTTCGTCAGCCATTGGGAATCACCATCGTGGGCGGACTCATCGTCAGTCAGGCTCTAACACTCTTTACCACCCCGGTTATCTACCTTTATATGGATAGATTGCGAACGCGCGCCAGCCGCACGGCGCGTCCATCATTCTCAGCGCCTCTTCCGAGCCCCGGTTCAAGTCACGCAGATTAACCGAGCAACCGGACCAAAACGGGAAATCCGACGCGATCACTTCCGTTACTTGTACCTCTAAGCGTCGCCCCCTACCATAGGGATATAAGGGTCCGCCTGGCGATTCTCTTAAAAGCTTACTCACTATGGTTAAAACATTCGTTACAACTCTACTGCTGCTCTCAGCCGTAGTGGCGCGGCCATGTGCTGCCCAAAGCAGCTATCAGGTTATATCTGTAACCAACGGCGGCACCATTGAGGGAACGGTTAAGTGGTCGGGAACCCTTCCTCATGCGCTCAGTGTTCCGGTAACCAAAGACCCTGCGATTTGCGATCCTGAATCCCATAAGCGTATTGATTTGGATCGGTTAATCGTCGGCCCCGATGGCGGAGTCGCCAACACCGTCGTTTACCTGAAGAATATTTCGAGCGGCAAGGCGATGGATTTGCCTGAGGCCAGACGTTTCCTCGATCAAAAACAGTGCCGTTACGAGCCCCATATCCTGTTGGTGCCGGAAAAATCCGACCTTCGCATGCAGAGTTCGGACGCAACGCTGCATACCGTTCATATGGAAGGCGCCGCGACTTACAACCTGCCATTTCCTTTCCAGAAACATGTGGTCTCTCGCAACATGGCGACGCCCGGCTTGGTGACTATAAAATGCAACGGCGGACACGTGTGGATGAATGCCGAGATGATGGTAGTGTCACACCCCTACTATGTTGTCACGGGAGAGGACGGGAAGTTTGAGCTCACCAATGTGCCTCCGGGGAATTATGAAATCGTAGCCTGGCATGAAGGGTGGCACGTGGCCAAGAACGAGGGATCCTTTGACGTGCTTACCGAACATAAAGTCGAGCGCCCCGTCTTCACGGAACCCAGAACGTGGGAAAAGAAAGTAGACGTAACTGCTAACAGCACCGCGATTACGAACTTCGTTCTCTCCGAAAAATAGCGTCTGTTTTCGGACCTTGGATCGGTATGCCCAGGAATTAGCTTGGCAGAGAGAAATCGCCCGCAATCACTTTTAAAAGAGCCCTGGGTTCTTCTCCAGTATCCAAAATTTGTTTAATCTGTGCGAGTTGGACCGGATCAAAATGATTCGTCCACCGGTAAAGATATTCCAGTGTATATTTCGCGATCAAAAGCTCGAGTTCCGCTTCTGACCGGCATGCCTGTCCGTTTGCGATGATTTTATGAGTGCTTTCCATGTCGTAGCGTAAAGTGCCGCCTGTTTTTCGTCCAATTCATAATTCTTTTCGCCCGCATAAGGATTTCGGGTACACCATAAAAGCAAAGCATTTCGATTGTGCACCGCCGGAGAGCCGTTTGCCTTGCAGTACTTAACCGGACGCGATAGCATTAAGATCGCGACAGGGCGTTGTGCTGCTCAGCAAAGGCGATGTTCTGCGCAAACCTCAACACTATAGAAATTTTGAAGACTTGCGGAAGTGGTGGAACTGGCAGACACACCATCTTGAGGGGGTGGCGCCGAAAGGCGTGGGGGTTCAAATCCCCCCTTCCGCACCAGTTTGAACTTTTCGGAGCACAGACGTTCGATCGAATTTCGTTTCACGGCTCATAGGCCTGAAGGACTTACTGCGCATGATTCTGTTGATTACGATTATCCACATTGCAGTTTCGTTGTTTCTCATTATCGTTGTGTTGTTGCAGAGCGGCACCAGCGGTGATGTTGCCGCGGCATTCGGAGGAATGGGCAGTCAGACGGCGTTCGGCCCGCGTGGCGCGACTACGGCTCTTTCCAAAGCCACTACCTGGTCTACAGTCATTTTTATTTTGACCTCGATCACGCTTTCAATTTCCGCTTCGCGGCACCAGGGACCGGTATCAGTGCTGGAAGGCGCGAAGACATCTCAGACTAAATCGGCACCCGCAAAGCCCGGCCCGACGCCACCTCCAGCCCAGCAGAAGTAAATGTCCGCGGAATGGACTCTTGCTCCCTTTTCTTTTGGTTCAAGCCAGGAGCGAGAAGCCAGAAGCTAAGATCCCATGATTCACGAAATCCTTCCGGTTGGCCCGCTACAGTGTAACTGCTCCATAATTGGAGATGAAATCAGTCACGAAGCAATGGTGATTGATCCCGGCGACGATGTTGAAGACGTTCTCGAGGTCATTCGCAGGCACAAATTGCGGGTCAAGCAAATCGTTATTACCCATGCCCACATTGATCACGTGGGCGGGGCTATGAAACTGCGGACTGCAACCGGCGCGCCAATTCTTCTCAACCAGAACGACTATGCTCTGCTCAAATTACTCGATGTGCAGGCCACTTGGATCGGCATGGCTTCGCCCGGAGAAGTTGAGGTGGATCAGACTATCGGGCCCTCCGATAAGGTGAAGGCCGGTTCGCTTATCGCCGAGGTGTTGCACACCCCCGGACATACTCAAGGCAGTATTTGCCTATATTTTGAAGCGCAGAAAAAATTGATTGCCGGCGACACTCTGTTTGCCGGAAGCATTGGGCGAACGGATCTGCCCGGCGGCTCTTTCGAGAAAATCATTAATTCAATTCACGAACAAGTACTCGTCCTGCCAGACGATACCGTCGTGGTCCCCGGTCATGGCGCCTTGACTACCATCGGCGAGGAGAGGGAAAACAATCCATTTCTAGTGAAAAACTAGATCAAATTCAGGACAGATTCAAGGTCGCGAGGATTCGTCGAATTCCTTCGCAGAAGTCGGTCGGAGGCGTTATCAAGCTCAATATCAAATATCCATCGTTAGAAAAATCATAAAAATGTCCCGGATGCACAAGCACGGAAGTCTTTCTTAGTAGCTCGATCGCCAGGTCCTCATCTAAGCGCGTGACGGGGACACGCAGCACTGCATACCATCCGCCTTCAACGTTTAATCTCTCGCAGATTTTTTGAGTTCCCAATTGCTGATCAAGTCCTTGTAAGTTTGCGCGCACACGATCGAGCAACTGAGGCTGGCCCGTCTTTCGCTGATCCAATAGAATGGGCGCCGCGAGCTGAATCGGCGCATTCATCGAAAGATAAGTGTCCGCGATTACTTCGAGCCGCCCCATCGCCGTTTTGACTTTCTGATTCGGTCCGCTGACGGCAACCCATGCCAGCTTCATTTGCGGCAGCCCGGAAATTTTCGATAATCCGCTCACGGTGAAGGTCAACGCTTCCTCATTGGAAATAAAGCTCTCGTGACGGGAGCCATGGGAATAATCCAGGAAAACCTCATCCACGATCAGCGCCAGTTCGCGTGTGGCGCAAAAGCGATTCAACTCGGCACGTTCCGCAGAACTAACGAATGATCCCGTCGGATTATTCGGGTGTACAACCACAATCGCCCGTGTACGCTCATTTACGGCCTGCGCCAATGAATGAAAGTCAATCTGCCAGCCGTGGTCATACAGCAGCGGGTAAGGAACCAGCCTGACATCCTGTAAGTCAGCCAGAAATTCAAATAGAGGATAGCTCGGCTTCGGCACCAGAATTTCATCGCCGGCATTGCACAATAGCCGAAAAGCATACGAATAGCCCTCGCTGGTGCTGGTGGTAAGCACCAGTGATTCTGGATCCACAACGGTGTCATGATCTTCGTGGTAATACGCGGCTACAGCTTCACGTGCGGTGAGCAATCCCTTGGGCTGCGGATCGTAATCCATCGCAGCAGCGTTGCGAAGGGAATCCAAAATGGCTTCCGCATCATAGGAAATCCCCGCACGAGTTGGATTTGACACCGTCAGGTCCAGCACCGGAACTCCAGCGGCTTGCAGTTCTCGTTGAACTGTTGTGAAGCGATTTGGAGCAAGAACCCAGCCGGTGCGATTGGAAAACATGAGGCTCAGATCATACTGTCAGATCAGGCTGGAAGAAAGCTGGTGAAATAGATGGAGAGAAAATTATCCAGTTATCTCAATTTCGAGATAGATATTCCGTTTGCTCCAAAACGGCAGCCGTGCCATCCAATACTTCCGCCGCATGGCAGCGCGGGCTGGCGGCCAGGCTTCGCGCGGAAGAATCCGCGCTGAGCCGACGAATTCCGGACCGGTTATTTTTCCGCGCACGGTGCAGGGAGCAATCCGGACCTCGGAATTATTTCGTATCCGTTTGTATTTTCCCGAGTCATCGCGGGTCATGACGTAAAGCTTGTTGTTTTCCTCGGCGAACCATACCGGGGTGCGTACTGCCGCTCCAGTTTTGCGAAACGTAGCAAGGCTGAGATATTGCTTTCCCCGTATTTCCGGCGGAATTCCCATGCCTGATTGTACGGCGACGCGACTTTTTGCGTTCTCACTGAACAACGATTTTTCCAGTCATCGTCGGGTGCACCGAACAGAAGTATTCGTACACCCCGGGATTCTGGAACGTAAACGAAAATTGATCGTCGGTGTCGAGCGCTTTCGATTTGAAGCGATGATCTACGCTTATGATTGTGTGAGGAACGTCGTCCTTGTTAATCCAGGTTACGCGCCTTCCGGCTGGGATCGTCAGCTGTCTGGGGGCGAAGCTGAAGTTATCAATATCCACGTTGGTCGTTGCAACTTTGCTGGGCGCGGACGCAAGGCGCTTACTGGCGACGGTCCCCAAAAGAGCGAGCGCGAGGGTAGCCGTTGCGACGAACACCCACCTTGTTTTACGGAGCCGGTTTAGATATATTTTTCCGAATCATCATAAAGTCTCTTTAGCCTTCCAGTGTTGAATCCACGATTGCCAATGTATGTTTGCCTCGGACAATATTCACGCCGGTAATCCCCAACGCGGCGTTTAGCTTATCGCTCGGTACCTTCATTGGACCGGGCGAAGCGGCCTGGCCGGGCTGTGGTTGTGGAAAGGCCGTCGAACATGCGGTATGGAATGTGACGTTGCCTTCTACTTTTTGCATGATCTGGTGAATGTGTCCATTCAGAACCGTTACCGAGGCAAAACGTTTAAGCAGCGCGAGCGCTTGTGCGCTATCATCGGTACCCCATCCCCATTGCGGATAGATCGCCCAGAGCGGTATGTGGGCGAACACGACAATTGGTGTGCTGCTCTTGAGTGGTGAAACATCTTTCTCAATCCACTTGAGTTGGTCGGGTCCAAGCGAGCCCAGTCCACCTGCCTTCAAATTCAAGACATTGACCAGGGCAATAAAGTGCACGCCATTCTGATCGAAGCTGTACCAGCCGTCTCCCTGCGATCCCCGGCCGAAGCGGTCGCGAAAAGCTTGTCCGTTATCGTTAAGCACATCGTGTTCGCCGGGGACGTAGTGGATCCGATCAGTCTTGAGACTCTTTAACGACTCAGCAAGCGTATCGAACTCATCGGGCTTCGACAGTTGCGTGAGATCGCCGGTATGGAGAACAAAAGCTGGCGGTATAGCTAAGGCATTGATTTTAGCGATGGCCGCACGAAGCGTCACAGTGACATCGGGATTCGCGGCTTTATTAAAGCCAATGTGGCTATCGCTAATCTGGACAAAGCTGAGGTTGCCTGTAATATTCGCCACTTTCTGTTTCAAGACATCACCCAAGGCGAACGATTTCAACACGCCGCCCTGCACCACGCAGAGAGTCCCTGCCCCCGCCCACGCCATACATTTCAAAAAGCCGCGCCGGTCAATGCCATCGTCATCAGGGCTGTTGTCCATAGGGTTGTTCAAATGGTTGTTCATACGGATCTCCTATCAGCCGGTCGCAGTCTGCGGCGTCGGCTTTCAATGCACTAGACACTGCGCAACGTTAAAATATTCCCGGATTTATTTCCCAGCCTCGATTTCATTGTGATAATTCCCGGATCGAAGCGTTAGGGAATAAACTCTGCTGAACGCCAGTCTGGAAAGGTGAGCATTTGCTTTCCTCATGGATTCGCTCATAAGAGATCAGACGCGCGGTGCCAATGCCGGGAATTTCGAACAAGTTGTGATGCCGCATCTCGATGCCGCATACAACCTCGCGCGGTGGCTCGTCGGGAATCAGCACGACGCTGAGGATGTCGTACAAGAGGCGTATCTTCGGGCATTCAAATTCTTCTCTGGTTATCGTGGAGGCAATGCCCGAGCCTGGCTACTTGCGATTGTGCGCAACACAACTTATTCATTCATTGAGAAGAATCGCACGAACGAAGCCGTAGAAGAATTCAATGAAGAGCTGCACTCGGCGGATTTAAGTGCGCCTCAAGCGGAAATGGTGCTTGTGCAGGCTGCTGATTCGCGGGCGTTGCGCGAGGCTCTTGAAGGAATGCCGGTAAATTTCCGGGAAATCATTGTGCTTCGCGAACTTGAGGACATGTCGTACAAACAAATCGCTGAAGTCATGGGCATTCCTATAGGTACTGTGATGTCAGGATTGGCTCGCGGACGTGAAAAATTGCGGGAGCGCCTGCTTTCTGGGCGCGGCAAGGAGGGGCAAGATGGCCTGCGAAAATAACGACCGATTGCTCCATGGTTACTTTGACGGCGAATTGGATTTAGTTCGTAGCGTCGAATTTGAGAGTCACCTGAAAGTGTGCCCAGAGTGTGCTGACGAACTCAAGAATCAGCAAGCCATGCGCCAGGCGCTGCGCGGAGCGGATCTTTTGGAGAGAGCGCCGAAGAGCCTGGAGACTCGAATCGTCGCCAGCCTGCCGCGTGAAAGCCGACAAAGAATTGTTCATATGCGATCGCGCCCCGCGATACGCTGGTTCGCCTTCGCCGCTGCGATCGCTCTGGCAATCTTGCTCAGTGCGGTTGTGGTGCGGAATGCAGACAATGACAAACAAGCTTTGGAGGCGGAGAATTCTCTGGCTCATGAAATCGTATCCAGCCACATCCGCTCTTTACAGGCTAGTCACTTATTTGATGTGCAATCCACCGACCAGCACACCGTAAAGCCATGGTTCGACGGCAAATTAGATTTTGCTCCGACCGTGGTAGATCTCGCAGATCACAATTTCCCCTTGCTGGGAGGCCGCCTCGACTATCTCGACGGGCGGATTATCGCGGCGCTGGTGTACCAACGGCAGAAACACATAATCAATGTATTTATCTGGCCCGAAGGCTCAACGTCCCCGAAATTGCCGCAAGCTAAATCCATTCAGGGCTACAACTTGATTTCAGGTAACAGGGATGAAATGGAATTCTGCGCTGTCTCAGACCTAAGTGCGGCGGAGTTGGGCGAGTTCGTTCGCCTGCTCAAGCGATAGCCATGGCTCTATTCTTGGGTACGATAACAAAAGAATGCGCTGCCTTGACCGGCTTACTTCTCCTTGTTACCCACACTTCTATTTTCTGCAATTGTGGTACCCTCCTGCGATGCCCGAGAACAAGACTGAGCGGCGCGCCGGGGAACGGATTCAAGTGCAGGTCCCGGTTACGATAACCGCGGCTGACGCAAATCTTCAGGCCACCGGGCAAACGCGCGATCTGAGTTCGAATGGCATATTTTTTTACACCGAATTTCCTATCCGACAGGGAAACAATGTGGAAATGGTTTTGATCCTGCCTCCGGAGCTCACCAGCGGCGAGAAGCGATGGGTCTGCTGCCAGGCCACGGTAGTCCGGGTAGAAGATAATGTGGACGGAAAGAGGCATGGCGTTGCCGCGGAAGTGCGAGATATGCAATTCCTGCCTGAATTGATCGGCTAGGCTTTGAGGATTGCATTTCTGCACCATTCTTTGTGCAATCTGAGAAATCTCTAAACCCTTCGAGCATCGCTTCTGCAAGAATTGTGCATTTTTTTGTACCAATGCCTCGAATTCGGTGCAATAATGCTCGCCGTTACAACACTCTGGCGCGAAAACTCAAATCTCAGGATTGTGTTTTATGTGGACTCAGAAACTCTTTGGTGGCGTCTTGCGAGTGCTGACGCCGCTTGGACCGAGATATTTCAGACCATCTTTTGCACAGCGGATCTATTTGCTTTGGATATTTCGTCACTTTCAAACTTTGCCCGCAAAAGTACTGAATGCCCGGCAGATCAGATTAATGGACGCAATTTGCGCTGGCCAACAATTCCTAACCTTGCGCGTTGACGATTTGGCGGTTCTCGGAACGCTGGAAGAGCGTCCAGCAATCACCTCGCAAGAATTGCCGCCGCGACGCCCCAATGCCAGCGTGACGGATTCGGTGCAAGCCTTCACCGCGAATCTTCGCCAGCGTTTCTAGGCAAGCGTTTCGGCGGTGGCACAAGTGTGCGAACGAGGGACGCTTCTCGCTAGAATGTTATACTCAGCTTCTGTCCTTCCTGTTTTATTCCACGTCCGGGCGCGTAGCTCAATTGGCAGAGCAACTGACTCTTAATCAGTAGGTTGTAGGTTCGATTCCTACCGCGCTCACCAGCTATCAATCATTGATCAGCGCCGTGACTCTACCAGTAGCTGAAAGTCAGGTTGTCAAGCCACACGGAATACGATTCTTGAATCCGATTTCCATCCTGCTGATAATTGATGGTCACTCCGTGCCAGTTGCTGGATGTCGGATTTTCGGAGTGATTGAGTACCGACTTTTGTCCGTTCAATGTGATGGATTGAAATAAGAGTTGGTTCTGGTCGGTTCGCTGTACTTCGATGATGACGTGATTCCATGAATTACTAACCGGATTGCACGCGATGCCGGTAGGAAGCCACGCTTGGTTTTGATTGTCCCAAATATCCCACTCATTCCCGCCTGCAATTCGACATTCATGTCCCCAAATGTAAGATTGCCCATCCACGAACTGATTAATGTCGAATTCAACAGCTTGCGATGCAGCCATGTTCGTCGAATAAAAGTAAACGTCGTAGATGAAGTTATGCAGGGAGGGAACAACAGTGTGGTCGGGGTCGGGAATACCCTGCGACGAGAAATCCCCGACGAGATGGTTATTCCATAAGATATCGGAGAATGCCGTTTGGCCTCCGATATCCATTTGCGTAGCGTTTCCGCTCATGGAAGGCGTGCCCACTTGTTGAGTCATGGACCAGGTGGCCTGAGGCCCGGTGGGATTGCAAGTCGAACAGACTGCATACGCAGTGGGGAGCAAAGCTGACCCAGCCCATCCTGCCTGTGCCTGCACATTCGAGAATAACTTCGCATTGGCGGCTGCAACTGAATTCACCGGCGGCGAGGCTGGAGTCGCGGGTGCGGAGGAAACCGCCGACCCGCCGCAACTCACTAGAAACAACGACGCCCACACCCCAACCAGCATGCGGGCGGCAATTGCGCTAAATCGCTGAAAATTGGTGGGCATCTGGTTCAATATGACATTTAATCTTGCGGCACGTGAGATTACGAAAGAACGAGCGACCGCAACGCCTTCTTCCGGTTTGAGTAGAAGGGATATTACCGGATTACCATCCACAGTCAAGCACGGACCGCAGGTCAATGGGATGGACGAGTAGCGCTTTAGTCATGCCGTCACGGGCAACTTTTGCTTTCGAGATTTCGTCTTTTTCGTTAACATAACCGCCATGTCCCAAACCTTCAAGTGGGTTTCCCCACGAATCGTTGTGCTTTTACTCGCAGCGGTTTCCCTCCTGCAAGGATGCGGTGGTGGTTCCGGTTCGAACAGCAATAGCGGGGGTGGTGGCGGCGGAAGCGCTCCGGGCGCTCCAACGGGCCTGACAGCTACTGCGGGAAACCAGCAGATAACTCTTTCATGGACCGCCAGCGCTGGCGCTACGAGCTATCACGTGAAGCGCGGTACCGCGAAGGGCGGCCCCTACACGCAAGTCTCGGCGCCAACGGCGGCCGCTTATGTTGACACCGCACTCACAAATGGAACTCCATATTACTACGTCGTTTCAGCGGTAAATTCCATCGGGGAGGGCGGGAACTCCAGCGAAGCGACGGCTACGCCGATACCGCCGTCCACGGCGGTCCAAGTAACGGTGGACGTCCTCACCAATCGTCATCCGATTAGTCCTTATATTTATGGCGGAAGCTATCCCAAGGACGCTGCCACTGTTGCAGACAGCGGCTTATCGGTGGTGCGATGGGGCGGCAATGCGACCTCGACTTACAACTGGCAATTGCATACGTATAACGCCGACAACGATTACTTCTTTGAAGATTTCGACACAACCGCTTTGAACACTGCTGCCGACGGAGATTCGGCGCAGTTCATCAAGGATGTAATAGCGGCGGGGAGCAATCCGCTGACGACGATGGCGATGCTACCGTGGGTGGCGAAAACTGCGGAAGTGGCGTCCCCGCCAAATCTCCACTGGAGCTTTTCGGTTGCCAAATATGGCGCGCAGTGCCACACCGACCCTTTTAACACGGACGCCGGGGATGGAGTCATGGCGGGAGCGAATTGCGACAGCTCTCCCACTTATTTAACGGCCAATCCCAACGACGCTTATTTCCCGCTGCTGGATGGGCCGCCGCAGGGAACCGATCCCGCCGGGAGTGTTTACCGCAATCAGTGGACCGCTGCTTTGGCGCCAGCATTCGGAACCGCGCCGCACTTCTACAACATGGACAACGAGATTGACATATGGGGCGGAACGCACAGAGATGTCCATCCCAATCCCGCAACTTATAACGAGCTTCGCGATACATATTTGTCGGAGTCGCGTGCTCTTAAAGGCTGGGACCCGCTGGCAATTCGCCTGGGTCCAGTAAGCTGCTGCTGGTATTTCTACTGGAGGTCTGCGACCGGCAGCAGCGAGACATCCAGCCACGGCGGAGTGGATTTTCTGCCCTGGTGGCTAAATGAAGTTGCCTGGTCGGACGCTGCAATGGGTGCGAGATCGCTCGACATATTCGACATCCATGCTTATCCCGATGGGCCCGACACCACAAATTTCACCCAGGCGCAGAAACAGGCGCTTGCGGTGCGAATCTATCGCGATTGGTGGGATCCGACGTACACCAGCGAAGCGTCCTACATTGCGGATGGTGGCTTTAGTAATGAGCCGCTCGATGCGAAGCCGTTTCGCATTCCGCGCATGCGGGCGATCGTGAATCAAATTTATCCCGGCACGCAATTCAGCATCACGGAGTGGAGCGCGGAATTTGCGGGCGCCGCCGATTTCTCAACCGCACTTGGCGACGCGGACGCTTACGGAATTCTTGGCCGCGAGCGAGTGTATTTAGCTTCGCGATGGACGGCTCCCGATCCCGCCAACCCAAATTATCTGGCGTTGAAATTGTTTACAAATTACGACGGTGCGCATCACGGATTCGGCACGACTTCGGTTTCGGCGACGCACAATGCCGATCCGAATCTCTTCAGCTCCTACGCGGCACTGGATTCCACGGGCAAGACACTGACCATGATGGTCATCAATAAAGATCCGGCGAACGGCGCGCAAGTGCAATTCGCGTTGAACGGATTTACGGCCAGTTCGGTCGTCAGTTATACCCTGGCCGCGACTGCTCCGACGGTGATCAAAGCATCCTCGTCCAGTTCTTGGTCATCAACGATAACTTTTGCGCCCTATACGGCGACACTCCTGGTCATTACAGGAACGACCGCGACCGTTCCAACCAGCGATTGGGATCTGAATCCAGACACGGTCATGGTGCCCGCAGGCGGCACGGTTACGTTGCAGCCGAAGATCATCAGCGGCACCGCGAATGTAACTCTCAGTTTTCTCCACCTCAGACTCAGGCATCGCATCCGTAGCCCTCACGCAGGCAAACATTACGCCGACGCAGAAGGGAATTATCACAATCACGGCGGGCAGCAACCCTGGTTTTTACCACTTCACCGTCACCGGTACAGATAACGTCGCGACGCAGACTCAGGGCGGTTGGATTGTTGTCGGCAAGCCTGCCGCAACGATCGCGAAGACCGGAGACCCAGGCAGTGGCACGCACGGCACGAACATCACGCTCTCTGCGACTCTCAGCCCTGGCTCATCAGGCGGGACGGCGACGGGAGCCAGCATTTTCTTTACGACGGACGCGGGATCACTTGCCCAGCGGATCGTTACTACAAATTCTTCGGGAGTGGCGTCCGTCGTCCTGACGCTGCCTTCGACAACTGGCACTGTGCACGTCACCGCCGAAGGGCCTTATGGCGTGGGGCATCCGATAGCGACCTTCACGGAGACATCAAACTAGGAGGGATTTACTCCCATTCAATAGTTCCGGGTGGCTTGGACGTGATGTCGTAAACGATCCTGTTTACGCCTTTCACCTCATTCACGATGCGGCTGGAAATTGTTTTCACGACTTCGTGCGGCAACGGCACCCAGTCGGCGGTCATGCCATCTTCGGAATGAACGGCCCGGACGGCGCATGTGTAGGCATAAGTCCGCTGATCGCCCATCACTCCCACCGACATGATCGGCAACAGCACGGCAAAAGATTGCCATATTTTTGTATACAAGCCGGCTCGCTTTATTTCGGTGACCACAATGTCGTCACACTCTCTTAGAATTGCCAGTCGCTCGGCTGTGACTTCACCTAGAATTCGCACCGCGAGGCCGGGACCAGGGAACGGTTGCCGTTGCAGGATTTCCTCAGGCATTCCCAAGTCCCTGCCAATTTTTCGGACCTCATCCTTAAACAAATCCTTTAAGGGTTCAATCAGCTTGAGCTTCATCTTGTCGGGAAGCCCGCCGACGTTGTGATGAGATTTAATTACCTGCGACGGGCCCCGGACGGAACGGGACTCAATGACATCCGGGTAAAGAGTGCCTTGCACCAGCCAATCCACGCTGCCTTCCTGCTTTGCAATTCGATTGGCTTCTTCATCGAATACGGCGATGAACTCGGCGCCAATGATCTTGCGCTTGGCTTCGGGATCGGTAACTCCCGCGAGTTTGTTCAAAAAACGCTCTGTCGCGTCTACAGCGACCACATGCAATCCCAGTTTGTCACGCAAAGACTGCTGCACCTTCTCGAATTCGTTCTTGCGCAAAACTCCGTTATTCACAAAAACTGAGGTTAATCGCGAACTGCCGTTTTCGTCCCGCAGTGCGCGATCCACCAACGTGGCTGCCACCGCCGAATCCACTCCGCCGGAAAGCGCACAAATGGGACCACCCGTTCCCACCGTTTGTCTGACACTCGCGATGGTTTCATCAATAAAGCGCTGCGCGGACCAGTTTGGTTTTGCCGCGCAAATCTTAAAGCGCGAAATTGCGCAGAATGTCGGTTCCCAGCGGCGTGTGGTGAGCCGGGATGAAATTGCACGGCCCATAAATGGCTTTCGAGATTCTCGATCGCGGCAACCGCATTGGGCGACTGGGCAGTCAACCGAAAGCCGGGCAGAAGCGGACGCGCCGGCTGTCACGGTTCGGATCGGCAGCGCGGGCCGCGAGATCGAGAAGCCCAGTCATGTCGGCCCCACATTTCAGGTCGGCATGGACGACTATCTGCTCGACGTCCGCAACGTCGCGCAGTACCGGGTCCGGCGCGGCGACGGGTGGTCGTCGAGCCCGCGGCCGGCAGCACGGAACGGGACGTGCGGCTCTTCCTCTTCGGCACCGTCCTGGGCGCGCTATGCCACCAGCGCGGCCTGCTGCCCCTCCACGCAAGTGCGATCATCGCCAATGGCCGGGCCATCGCGTTCAGCGGGCACTCCCGCGCCGGCAAGTCGACGCTGGCCGCTTTCTTCGCCGATCGTGGCTACCCGGTGCTGGCAGACGACCTCTGCGTGCTGACCTTCGAGGGCAATCGGCGCCCGACCGCGCTCGCCGGCACTCGGAGCCTCAAGCTGTGGCAGGACGCCCTCGACAAGCTGGGCGCAATTCCGCGGCGCTGCAGGCGGTTCGCGTCGGGTTGCAGAAATATCAGGTGCCGCTCAATGGCAGCGCTGCCCCTGGCGGCCTCGCCTCTCGACCGCATCTACATCCTCCATGAAGCGCGGCTGCCGCAACATCAGGGCATCAAGCGGCTATCAGGGGCGGCCGCCTTCGGCGCGATTTTCGACCATACCTACCGGGCTCGTCTCATTGCGCCGATGGGAACGCGCAAGCCAATTTCGCCCGCTGCGTCGCGCTCCTGCAGCGCGTGCCGGTGTTTGCGCTGGGCCGATCCTGGGGGTTTGCCGGCTTCGAGCGGGAAGCCGCAGCGCTGAAGCCGATTTCCTCGATCCCGACGCGACGGCATCCTCCGCATGAGCGGCATCATCTGGCTCGCCTCCTATCCCAAGTCCGGCAATACCTGGATGCGGGTGTTTCTCGCGCATCTCGTCGGCGAGGACAGCGTCGATGACGGCATCAATAACCTGGGCAGCCGGCTTAATGAAGGGCTCGGTATCGCCTCGGAGCGTCTTGCGTTCGACCAGTTCTCGGGGCTTGACGCCTCCGAGCTTCTGCCGGACGAGATCGATACTTTGCGGCCGCGCGTCTATGAGGCGGCGGCGGCACAGGCGACCCGGCCGATGTTCGTCAAGGTCCACGACGCCTAGCTGCCGACGCCCGCCGGCGAGCCGCTCATTTCCCACGCCGCGACCCGTGCGGCCCTCTACATCGTGCGCAATCCGCTTGACGTGGCGGTGTCGCTGGCATTCCACAGCGCCATCGACCTCGACGCGGCGATCGCGCAAATGGCCGACGCGGACCGTGCCTTTTCCGTGGCCACGACCAAGCTGCCGCCGCAGCTTCGTCAGCGCCTGTCGAGCTGGAGCCGGCATGTCGAGAGCTGGATCGACGCGCCAGGCATCGGCCGTTGCATCGTACGGTACGAGGACATGGTGGAGAGGCCGCTCGACACTTTCGCCCAGGCGGCTCGTTTCCTCGGCCTCACGGCGCCGGACGACCGCCTCCGCGATGCCCTCGACAAAGCGAGCTTCGAGCGGCTGCGCGACGAAGAAGCGCGGGACGGCTTCGTCGAAAAGCCATACCGGATGGAGCGGTACTTTCGCGAGGACGCGTCGGGGGATGGCGCAAGCATTGAAACGCCATGCAAGCACAGCGCATCATCGACGATCATCGCCACATCATGCGGCGCCTCGACTATCTCGATCGCGACGGCGCAGCACGTTACTGAGGGAGACTGGAGAGTGCCTGATTTTGCTATATCAGAGACCAGCATTGTCTCGCGTGCGCCCGACGTCATCGCTACCGAACTCGACGGCGAGGCCGTGCTGATGAGCATCGCACGGGGACAATGCTATGGTTTCGAGCGATCGGCACGCGCATCTGGTCGATGATCGAGAGCCTACTCTCCTGCGCGAGGTGCTGGCGATGCTGATCGGCGAGTACGACGTCGCGCCGGATACATGCCGCGAGGACGTGACCCGGCTTCTGTCGGAGTCGCCCGCCAGCGGCTCATTGTCATCGACAATGAAGATCCTCGCTAAGTTCCGTCGTTTGACATGGTCGATCGGCGGCTGCTGATCGAGGCATCGCTGCTCCTCCTCGCGGCGCGCGTGGCGCTTGATCCTGCCCTTCAAGACCATCGTGCAATGGGTATCGCGAAGCCGGGCCGCTCCCGCGCTCGATGAAGGCCAAGCTCGCGCGCTCGTCGCGCGCATACGCTGGGCCGTCCAGGCCGGCGCGCGCCATGGGCCGGGACAGGCGGTCTGCTTTCCGCAGGCGATCGCCGCGCACCTCCGTGCCCGTCGTGGTGCGCCGAGCACGATCTATTATGGCGTTGGAAGACAGCGGCTGGGGCGCTCGAGGCGCATGTCTGGTGCGGGCCGAATCGCTGCCGTCGTCGGCTGCGCCACCGCGCCTAGATTACGCTCATGACCACCTTCGCGCGGTGCCGCCTTGCGGTCCCATTCGCACCGTGAGCGCGATCGCGGGTCTTGTTTGATTCAATGGGCGGCCGGTCAGCGATGCGGCGCTCGATCCGATGATGCGAGCGCTCGCCGCGCTGGGGCCGGATCGCAGGCCTGCTGGCACGACGATCACGCGGCGCTTGGCGTTCGGGTGATGACGCTCCTTCCCAGACCGCTTCGACCGCGACCTTGGATAGCGCGAGATGGCACGCTCGTCATCGTTCCCGATGCTCGTCGACAATCGCGACGAGCTGCGCGCGCCCTGGCGCTGAACTCACGCGCCATGTCCGACAGCGAAATGCTGCGCCACGCCTATGAGCGCTGGGGTACAGGCGGATTTGATCGTCTCGTCGGTGAATTCACGTTGGCCGCCTGGGACATACGCGAACGACGCCTCCTCTGCGCGCGCAGTCAGCTCGGCGGCACGCCACTCTACTACCATCGTGCCCAAAGCTGGCTCGCCTTCGCCTCCACGGCTAGCGCGCTTCTTGCCATGCCGGAATACCGCGCATCTCGACCAACGTCACCTCGCCTGCGAGCTGGCGCACCTGCCCGGCGAGGCGCAGGACACATGTTATCGCGACATCACAGGCCTCCCGCCGGGCCACCATCTGTCGGTCACGCGCGGCAAGGTCACGGTCGAGCGTTATGGCATAGATATCGAACGCCGTATCAAGCTCCGTCCGATGCCGACTACGCCGACGCCCTCCGCAGACATTCAGCGATCCGTCGCCGCTCGGCTGCGCTCCATCCACCCGATCGGCACGGAGCTGAGCAGCGGCTACGACAGTTCGGCGGTGACGGCAATAGCAGCGCATATCCTCGCGGCCGAGCAGCGGCAGCTCCCGGCTTTCACCGCCGCTCCGCGCGAGGGATACCCCGAACGGCCCCTGGCGCGGCGGAATCTGAGGCGGAAACCTTCCCTTTGCCGCCCAGGTCGCGGCGCGGCTGCCGAATGTCACGCATGTCGTTCTCCGACCCGAGCACGGGGGAATTTGGACGTGCTCGGCCGCTGCAATTCTTTGTATGAACGCCCCCTCGCAACCCTGCCAACCTCGTCTGGATCGGGCAGATCCTCGACGAGGCGCGCGTCCGCGGGATCCGCGTGCTCTTGACCGGCGCGAGAGGCAACCAGACGATCAGCTATGATGGGTCTGCGCTTCTCGCGACGCAGTTCCGCTCAGGACGCTGGATCGCGCTGGCGGGCGAGGCCCGGGCCCTTCGACGGCGCGGCTTCAGCCGCCGCGCCATCGCTGGGAGGGCGCTCGGCTCGTCCGTGCCGACAGTGATCCGCCGCCTGCTTCGACGATTGTCGCCGGGTGGCGGCGCGCTCTACTGCTCATTCCCCGATCAATCCCGTATTCGCCGCGGAAGTTGACATCGAAGCGATCGCGCGCCGTACGCGCTGGCAGATGAACCTCGTGCCGATGGGCAGCGGGCGGGATTCGGGCGCGAGCTTCTCGAAGCGAGTGACGGCGGCGACTATTGCAACGGCATGCGCGCCGGCTGGGGCATCGACACACGCGACCCGACCAGCGACCGGCGCGTCATCGATGCTCCTTGCCATTCCTGAGGAGCAGTTCCTGTGGCACGGCGAGCCGCAGTTCCCTCTACCGCCGCGCCTTCGAGCCGGTGCTGGCTGCAGCCGAGATCGTCGCGCGCAAACGCGGCTATCAGGCCGCCGATTGGCATGAAGGGCTTACGGCAGCCCGCGCACAGATCGAAGTCAAGCTGGGATCTCCTCGAAAAATCTGCCGGCGCGCGGCGCATGCTCGACCTGCCGCGCCTTCGGCTGCTGGTGAAGGACTGGCCGACCGGCGATTGGCACGGCGACGATGTTGAGGCGCCAATACGCCTCGCGCTCATGCGCGCCATCGCCGCCGAACGAGTATCCGCGCCAGGCCGGAGAAGCGGCACCCCGCCGATGACGCCGGAATTCATGCTCGCGGCCGCTTGCGCCGCCTGGCCTCCATCCGACGACAGGAACGAGGCCATTCGTTGCGCGGCGAAGGGCGTGACAGACTGGTCGCTGTTCCAGACGCATCATCGCCCGCCGACGAATTCCCGGTCTGGCGCATGTCAGTCTCGTCCGGGCGGGCGCAGTGATGCCGACCGAGATCGCGGGCGCACTTGCCAACGAGGCGCGTGCCCTGGTCCGAGCAATCTCGCCATGATTGGCGAAGCTCTCCCGCCTCAAATCCCTCTTTGGTCGAGGAACATCCCCTGGCCTTCCTCAAGGGCAGCCCTAGCGCAACTGGCCTATGGCAACGTCGCCAGTTCCGCCACAGCAAGGATATCGACATTCTGATCCCGGATGACCGCATCACTGCCGCGAGTACCTTCTCTAGACGGCGGGATATCGGCGCGTGATGCCGTCCCTGACGCTCGACGAGCGCAAGACCGCAATCTGGATGCGGACGCTGGGGAACTTCGAGTTCGTCAACGACACCAGGCGCATGATGGTCGAGCTCCATTGGCGCCTGTCCGACAATCGCTACATCGTCTCGCGCTTTCCGCAAATGCCACCGCTACGCGACGTTACGATCTCTGGCTCCGTCGCCCTACCGACGCTCGCCGAGGACGAGCTGTTCCTGTACCTGTATCTCTGCGTTCACGGTGCCTCGCATTGCTGGTTCAGGCTCAAATGGATCGCGGACATCGCCGCCCTCGCCGCCGGCCTATGGGTGTGCCGGTTCGAAGACTTTTCAAGAACGGCAAGACAGCGAAAATCGCGCATCCCTTCGCGCAGGCAATGATGCTGTCACGCAGACTTTTCGGTAGCACAATTCCGCATGTCTGGCCGAGGATCGAGCGCACTATCGCACCGGCGGCCGGCTCGCCGCGGTGGCACACATCAGCATCACGCGCGGCGGGGGCGCGGTGCGAGCCGCGCGAGGTGTTCCTCGCGCACCCCTGGAACAAGTTCTCGGAATATTTGCTGGGCGGTTGGCGGCATGCCGTGGCGCAGGCGCGCTGCAGCCTCGTCTCCGAAAAGGACTGGGTGTTACTTCCGCTGCCGGCCTATCTGTCGTCCTCTATCCGCTTATTCGATTTCCGCTATGGATCTGGCGGTCGTTCAGAGGCAGCCCTGTTCGGCCTGTTGCAGCGAAAACCTGTCAATCAGCGAAGCCACTGTATCCAGCACCTGCACTTTCATCACCAGAGCGGTCGAGGATCGCCTCTATCGCCTCGATTGCGCACCCTCCACGAAAACGGCAAAGCGCCGGAAGAGCCGCTGTACTGGGCGCCAGCAGGTCGTAGCTCCACGCAATCGTACTGCGCAGCGTCTGCTGGCGC
>CAVPCG010000041.1:0-71255 GCA_963702325.1 uncultured Acidobacteriaceae bacterium
CTATCCCGAAGAAGGCAGAAACCGCGCCAATGAACGCGATCCAAAGGACCTGCGGGGCGACGGCCTGGGCTTTGCGTGGCCCAATGATTGCCGCATCATTTACAACCGCGCTTCGGCGCGTCCCGATGGGAAGCCGTGGAGCGAGCGCAAGAAGTTGCTTTGGTGGGATGAAGAGAAGAAGCAATGGGGCGGTCTCGACAATCCCGACTACAAAAAAGACATGCCTCCTGACACTCCCGACAATCTGCAAAACGGTCGTGGAGTTGAAGCACTCGGAAGTGCCAAACCTTTTACGCTTCATCCCGATGGCGTAGGTTGGATCTACGTCGCCAGTGGATTGAAAGACGGTCCGCTTCCCACGCACTACGAGGCGCTCGAATCACTGATCCCGAATCCGCTGTATGACCAGGATACGAATCCGGCGGCCAACAAGAAGCAACGACCGGATAATCCATATGCAGCCTCGCCAGGCGATCCCCGCTTCCCCTACGTCCTTTCGACATATCGTCTAACTGAGCACCACACGGCCGGAGGCATGTCGCGTACGTTGTCGCATCTCGCCGAGCTTCAGCCTGAATTGTTCACCGAAGTTTCTCCGGAGCTGGCGGCCGAAATTGGCCTTGAGCATGGGCAGTGGGCTACAATCCGCACTCCTCGTGCAACGATAGAAGCTCGCGTAATGGTGACGAAGCGTTTACGTCCTTTGTGGATTAACGGAAACCGTATTCATCAAGTCGGGCTTCCTTATCACTGGGGATACAAAGGCCGCGCCAAAGGCGACGTGGTCAACGATCTGCTCTCAATCAGCGAAGAGCCCAACGTCAGAATTATGGAAACCAAGGCACTCGTTTGCGCCATTGCGCCGGGCCGCAGGCCACGAGCCGAAGAGTCGTCAGCGCAAGCGGGAGTGAAGCGGTCATGAGCATCACTGCATTCCTTACTGACTCGACTCTGTGTATCGGCTGCAAAGCATGTGAAGTTGCCTGCAAACAATGGAACGGCGTTGGCGAAGACGGCCTGAATTGGAGTGGCAATTCTTACGACAATACAGGTGCACTCGGCCACTCGACCTGGCGGCACGTAAAATTCGTGGAGCACATGCCCGAGGCGGGCTTCGGCGGAAATGCGCCCGAACTCAACACGTGGGCATTTTCGTCTGACGTTTGCAAGCACTGCGAAAATGCGGGCTGCCTCGAAGCCTGCCCCACGGGATCCATCGTGCGCACTGAATTCGGCGGCGTTTATATTCAGCCGGACATTTGCAATGGATGCGCCTACTGCGTTGTCTCATGCCCCTTTGGCGTGGTGCAACGCAATCCTGATGACGGTCGCGCATTCAAATGCACTTTCTGCTACGACCGCCAAAAAGCCGGACTCATCCCGGCCTGCGCAAAAGCCTGCCCCACCGAATCCATTCAGTTCGGAGAAATCGAAAGCCTGAAGTTGCGCGCCAAGGAACGCGTGGAAGAACTTCACAGGCGTGGGATGCAAGACGCGAATCTTTACGACTCCGCCGACACCAGCGTCGGAGGGACTCACGCGATGTTTATCGTGCGTGGTGATCCCCGGACATACAACTTGCCGCCAAAGCCCGAGGTGCCGACGATCTATTTACGAAAGGGATGGACATCCTCAGCCATCGCCGCCGCGATGCTTCTCGGCGGAACGCTCCTCGCTTTCCTTGCGGATTCGCAGAGGGGCGGCGCATGAGCGATCCTCAAACTCGCACCACGCCGACCAGCCGCACTGCCGACATGAGCAGCGAACAACGATTAGCCGATATCCGGCGAGAAGCGGAACTCCATGGCGCAGTCAAGGCCGCTGGCATTCATCCCGCTGGCGCTCCCTTTCCCGTGGCCTCAGGAGAGACCGGATATTACGGCATTCCCCTGCTCAAAGAACCTGCGTGGACGTGGGAAATCCCGCTTTACTTCTTCGTTGGCGGCGCGGCTGGCTCGGCCGCCGTGGTTGGCGCGATCGCCAGCTACACCGGAGCGGACCGCAAACTGGTACGCGATGCGGAATGGATTGCCGCCGCCGGCACCGTTCTCTCTCCCGCATTGCTCGTCGCCGATCTTGGCAAGCCTTCGCGCTTCCTGAATATGCTGCGCGTCTTCAAGCCGCAAAGCGCAATGTCCGTTGGAGTCTGGACCCTTGTAGGATTTTCCGCCGGAGCCTCTGCCGCTGCCTTCGCCGGATTCCTGCAAGATCGCTACGGCCCATCCCTGCCGCTTCGCATTGTTGAAAATGCCGGTCAGGCGGTTTCCATGGCTTTCGGACTGCCATTCTCCAACTACACCGGCGTTCTCCTTGGCGCAACAGCGATTCCGGTATGGAACGAAAATGTCGGCAATCTGCCGATTCACTTTGGCGCTTCGGGATTAAGCGCGGCTGTCGGAATGTTGGAATTAATGGGCAACGAAAAGAGCCGTGCTCTTCAAGCCCTCGGCGTGGGCGCCGCGATGGTCGAATGCTGGGAAGGAATACGCCTCGAGAGCAAAGCAGAACCCAACCTCGGACCGATGAAGCATGGCCTCAGTGGGGCCATCGTTCGGACTGGAGGACTGCTTTCCGGGCCGCTTCCTCTAGTTTTGCGACTTGCCAGCATTATGACCGGGAGCCGCCACTCGAAGAAGTTGCGGAGAATGGCCGCCGCCTCTGCCATCGCCGGATCGCTCCTCACCCGCATCGGCTGGGTTCACGCCGGGCATGTCTCAGCTCGCGACTGGCGAGCACCTCTTGAAATCCCACGCACTCAACGCGGTTCCCAAACGTAATGAAGGGAGTAGCGGCTCGCGGCCGTTCATACCGCTTCACCCGGCAAGGGCTTCCACACTTGCTTTTAAGAATGCCAGCTTCGAGGTCGTACTAAGTTATAGTTTGTTGGGATCCTTGCTTTGTCTCCGCGATAGTTCCCTAATAAAAAATCCATAGGACGCTTTCATGCAAGATGCAGTGAGCCTTTGGGATCATCTTCACCAGAATCCGCGCTTCCGGCCGCTCTACCCCTCCGACCACGTAGTGCGCTTCATGATGGCAGGCCGGCCGCTACTGGAAACAACTCGCTCGGCACGATTCCTTGATATTGGTATGGGGGCCGGACGTCACGCCAAGCTCGCAGCGGACCTAGCCTTCGCTCCTTTTGGGATTGATATATCCCTGGTTGGTCTTCAGCACGCGCGTGAGCGCCTCCAGCACTCCGGCTTCCGCGCGCATGTGGCGAACAGTTCGATGCACCTCCTGCCATTTGGCGACGGCAGCTTTGAAGTAGTGGTCAGTTATGGGGTCTTTTACTACGGCACGGCGGCAGAGATGAGGTGCGCCATCCGAGAGGCTCACCGCGTGTTGATTCCAGGCGGGCGGGCATTTGTCGTGCTGCGGACGACCGACGACTGCCGCTTTGCCAAAGGCGATCAAATCGAGCCCAACACATTCCGTCTAACAATCACGGAGACGAACGAGGCGGGAACCGTCCAGCACTTCCTCTCCGCCGAAGATATACCCGTCTATTTTTCAGAATTCTCTCAACTTAGCTTTGAAAAAAGCGAGACCACGTTTGCCAATCGGCAGCTTCTAAATTCGGATTGGTTAATTACCGTGGAGAAATAATAACTTCGCAGAACTCTTGGGTTCTTCGCTTCGTGAAAACCCTCTAGTCCACTCAAATCAGGACGATCTAGTTGTACTTCCGAGTCCGGGGCGGCGTTGTGAACGTCCTCGTGCCTTCGTGCGGCATCCACTTAACGCTCCGGCAGTGAATCCAGTTACAGTGGCGCGATGAAAGACGATTTGCTGGGCTGAGGTTGAGGCAAAGCTATGACCTACGAAATGATCAATGGCACCTCCCGGCAGGCCTCACAAGAAACAACCGAACGGCACGAACGTGAATCTGTTGGTTCCCGCCGCGCTTGCGACCACAGCTTTGCGCTTTGTGCCCAATCGCGATTTGAAGGCGCGCGATTCGGCCCAAATGCGCTCGTGCCTGCCAATGATTGACGCTGCGATTCCCGCTTTCTACGCGTCTCCCGATAGGGTGTTCGTTGAAGTGAAGGACGCGCATGATCGCGTCCTGGTGCAAAAGGTCGGCGGCTCGATTGTGTTGGATGTGAACGACTCCGAGGACCTGGTGCACGTGTCAGTGCCTCTGCGCGCGGCACAGAGTGCGATTCATCAGATCGCCGCAGCGAACACCGCGGACTAGGGTAGACGAACGTTCATCAGTTTTTGCGCCTCGCCGATGCCACCGCCACTGCCGGGCGACCATTGCCAGATTCGTCAAGCGTACCGCCATGACTAGTTAACTTGGGTGATTGCCCGGGTGATCGTGGCTCGGTAGCATCCTTTGGCTAGCGCATTGGGCGATGATCAATTTCAGGCTCTTCGCTTTAAGGCTCTTTTGGCAGCTCGCCGTTGCATAAATCCCCGTTGGAGGTTCTAAAATGTCCCGAACATGTTTGCTGATCCTTGTTCTGATGATCTCCGTTAGCGTCTTCGCACAAACCGGCGATACCCCTTTTCAAATCCACTATGCAGCCAACCTCGATGTCAACGACTCGGTTATTGACATTACCAATTCCGGGGCTTCCGGAGCTTCGCTGCTGAGTGGCACTGGGGCCAGTGAAACTGGTGCTTTGTGCGCGAATGTGTACGTATTCGATCCCACCGAGGAGGAAATTGCCTGCTGCAGCTGTCCGGTTACCCCGAACGGCCTGGTGTCATTGTCAGTGAAAAATGACTTAATCAGTAATACCCTGACTCCGAGTGTGCCCAAGTCGGTAGTCGTCAAACGTTTGGCGACGGTGCCTGTCGGGGAAGCTGCAACAGTTCCGCTGCAAATGCCACAACTGCAACGTTGGTGCCGGGCATGGAGGCGTGGATGACCACGACCCACACGATCACCACTGTGACCACCAAACCTCCCGTGTGGCCTGGGCGGCCACCAACAGTTACTACGACCATCACACCATCCTTAACTGAAACTTCGTTTATCCCGTCCACTCTCAGTGCCGGAGAACTGAACAGAATAGGCACCCTTTGCACCACGATTGTCGACAACGGCAGCGGATTCGGCATTTGCCGCTCCTGCCGCGTGGGCGGGCAGTAGAAACAGCTGCTGGGCGCAACCCAAGAGCCTCGTCGTTAATGCGAGGCTCTTTATAATTTCGGGTGTGTTTTGAGAAATACCGGACGCAACGTTCCCAACTAATTTGATGTGCAACCTACCGGAAAGCGCCGACTGGCCCATTCAAGCCCGCTTTTGGGTCGAGTGTGGCACTTGCGCGCAAAAGCAAATTAACTTTCCGGCGCGACCTTATCTGCATCGTGTAGCACCATGACGGCAAACTTCCAACCCTCATTTCCTTTGTGCAGCAAGTAGGTGACGCCCACCCGCTCCATCTCTTGACCATTGGTCTTGTACCGTATGGCCGCGCCCGTCGCGAATGCCGCTGTGGCGCTAAGAAGCCGGAGCTGTTGCAGGCTCAATTCACTCCGGCCATAATCCCGTAGCCGAAGGTTTTCCATGACCGGGCCGAAGATGGGAACCACTGCCTCGGAGGTCGGGAGGGCAATCACTCCCGACGGTCCGATGAGCAAAGCTGGCTGGTGAAAATAGCGCAGAATGGACTGGACATTTAGTGTAGTGAAGTCCTTGTAGTAGTCAGTCAGTACTTGCTTCACAGCGTCTTCATTATGATTCATAGTCCTGAAGTCATCGCTTTCGCAGGATACACTCGAGCAAGCATCCTCACTCTAAATTTCGCAAAGACGCGAAATTCAGAATAAGCCACTCGCCTTCGCGTGAACCTTTTCGGCTGCTAATTTCAGCTCAGCCTTGAGCGCATCGGTAGCGCTGGCTTTGACGTCCGGTTCAACTCCAGTGTCGTTCCAATTGTCCTTCGAATACGGATTGATCGCCCGCATCACGCTGAGCGCAGCTAAAATAGATGCGAGAGGAATTGCACATGAAAAGACCTGTCCCCGAGGAACCTGCCTCCGCATTAATTGACGAGATGATCAAGGAACTTGGAAACGACTGGCGCGGGAAGACGCTGGCGGAAGTGCGCAAAGTCATACACCAGGCCGACCCGGAAATAATCGAGGAATGGAAGTGGATGGGAAGCCCCGTGTGGTCTTGCGACGGAATGATCGCGGTCGGCAACGCCCACAAAGATAAAGTGAAGCTTACGTTTTCAAACGGAGCCAGTCTGAGAGATCCTGACAGGCTCTTCAACGCGGGCCTCGGAGGCAACAAGTGGCGAGCCATTGATTTTTTGAGGGCGATAACATTAATGAGCGTGCTCTAAAAAATCTCGTCCGGGCCGCCGTTGAGTACAATCAGATCAAATTGAAGCGAAAAGCGCCTGCGGGTTCTCGATCGAAAGCGGCAAAACCGGGAAACAACTCGTCTCATCCAATGCATTGACTTCCCTGCTTCAACAACTTAATCTGGAAGCAGTTCTTTTAAGGCTAATCCCACCATGTGGGGGCGTCACGGCTTCGACGGAGATGCTTGCGGCCAAGAGGCATGCCAGGGTGCTCGCACCTGTAATCGTGGGCAAAATGATAATTGCCAATCAACAAATGGCATACGCAGCCTAATTAATTAGGCAGCCGTTTTCCGCCGCTTCGCCCTTGGGCGGCGAGCGAACGTCACACAGAGGGCTGCTCTTCTCTTCTACGTCTGGGAGGAGAAGCTAAGATCTCAGGCTAGCGGCACGCGTTTCTTGTCCGTTCTGAGCGCGGTCCGCGAACGTTTCCGGTGAAGGCCGGAAGCATGAACCGGAATAAGCATGTAGTCTCTTGACCAGTAACATTTTCGGACGCGGGTTCGACTCCCGCCGCCTCCACCATACTTTAAACTTGCTTTATCAGGTACATAGAAAATTATTTTTCAGATTGTACGATGATTTGGACATGCTTACTGTCTACCGTCGTCACAATCCAGTTCTTTGCAACAGTACAGACCGCTACTACAGACGTTGCATCTGTCCCACTTGGGGTCGAAGGGATGGTCGGCGGTGAATACGTTCGCCGCAGCTTGAAAACCCGGAGCTGGGAGCGGGCCATTTCCGAAGTTCGCAAGATTGATGCGACGGAAGATGCCACTTCCGTCACGTTGCGCCCCTGTTTCGGCGAGTAACGCGTCCACAAGGAGCCCTCGCTCATTCGAAGCCGTCCGTGGATGAGCCAGACAGAGAGTCGTGCCATGGACCTCGACGGCGAGCTGGTTGATAGCGTTTATCGGCATGTTACTGGTGTGGAGCAAAACGTTGGATTGAGCAAGAGATAGCTCACGGACGCTCGAAGCATCCTCCGATTCTGGCAGAAAACGCAATCGCCAATCGCGACTGCGGAGTAAGCGCGAGGCCGACCGGAGCCAGTTAACACCGCGCAGCTATCGAGCCTCCGGACCTGTCCGCTTTTTCTTTCCGTCACGGAATTCGCTGGGCCTATTCTTCGCTGACTGCGACTTCTGCCGTAGTTTTTTGGATTCAAGGACGATCTCTGCTTCCCTCGCGTTCACCCGTTGCTTTATCTCTCGATCTTCTCCTGTATCAGCCATTTCCTTTTTCTCCTCCAAAGCTCTGATGTTAAACGATTGGCAAACCCCGCGTTCTGGCAACCTAAGCCGCTTGCGCGAATTGCAAAGGTAATTATGCACCCTCATCATTTGCAAGACTTCTAAACTTGCCTCGAGGCTTGCCCATTTTCTGCATGTTGATGTGCATGGAGTCATGCTCCAACGGCGTACACTGTTGTTACGCTTTCTCATCCATAGATTATGGGTAGGCCATGCTCGAAACATGCGCGGGCGCAAGTTTTCGGCGCTTCACTAGCCGCGCGTTCGGCGCCAAACCCTGAGGAAGTTTGTTGCAAGTTTGAAGGAGTCCCACGATGTCAGTAGCGACCGCTGATTCCACCCATCTTTCCAGTCCAAATCAGTCCAGTCCAAGTCAGTCGAGTCCAGGTCAGTCTCTCCAAGCAGATGAATTGCACAAAATGAATGCCTATTGGCGCGCAGCCAATTACCTGTCTGTTGGACAGATTTACCTTTACGAAAATCCATTGCTGCGCGAACCGCTGAAACTGGAGAACACAAAACCGCGACTGCTCGGACACTTCGGAACCACTCCCGGGCTTAATTTTATTTACGTTCATTTAAATCGAGTCATTAAGAAGCACGATCTGAATGTGATTTATATATGCGGTCCCGGACACGGAGGACCGGGGATGGTTGCCAATACGTATCTTGAGGGAACCTACACAGAACTCTATCCGAACATTCAGCAGAACGAAGAAGGCATGAGAAGGCTATTCAAACAATTCTCATTCCCGGGAGGCATTCCAAGCCACGCCGCTCCTGAGACGCCGGGATCTATTCATGAGGGCGGTGAGTTGGGATATTCACTGGTCCATGCGTATGGGGCGGTCTTTGACAATCCGGACTTGCTGGCGTGCTGCGTGATCGGTGATGGAGAGGCGGAAACTGGTCCGCTGGCGACGAGCTGGCATTCCAATAAGTTTTTGAATCCTGCGCGGGACGGAGCTGTGCTTCCCATTCTTCACTTAAACGGCTACAAGATTGCGAATCCGACAATTCTTGGCCGCCTTGATGCCGAAAAGTTGACACGCCTTTTCCATGGCTATGGATACAAACCGCACTTCGTGGAAGGAAACGAGCCGGACGCTATGCATCAGCTGATGGCGGCGACTCTCGACACGACGCTGGCAGAGATTCGCGCCATTCAAGAAGCGGCGCGCTCAGGAAAACCCAACACGCTTCCGGCGTGGCCCATGATTGTTCTGCGCAGCCCGAAGGGCTGGACCGGGCCGAAAGTTGTGGACGGAAAACCTGTCGAAGGCACGTGGCGCGCCCATCAAGTCCCGGTGGATCATTTAGAAAAAGCGGACCATCTCAAAATTTTGGAAAACTGGATGCGGAGCTACAGGCCCGAAGAATTATTCGATAACAATGGAAAACTCATCGCCGAACTTGCGGAACTTGCGCCCACGGGCAACCGCCGAATGGGAGCGAATCCCCATGCGAATGGAGGGCTGCTGCTCAAGAGTCTATCCATGCCCGACTTCCGAAAATATGCGGTCGGTGTATCGAAACCAGGGATCGAAAGCGCGGAATCCACGAGAGTGCTCGGTACTTTTTTGCGCGACGTAATGAAACTGAATGAGGAATCCCGGAACTTCCGCGTCTTTGGTCCGGATGAAACTGCGTCCAACCGGCTAGAGGCTTTATATCAAGTTACACCGAAGGAGTGGATGGAGCCGGTATTGCCGACCGATGAGCACTTGTCCCCAGATGGGCGTGTGTTGGAAGTTCTCAGCGAGCACATGTGCCAGGGTTGGCTGGAAGGCTATTTACTCACTGGTCGCCACGGCCTTTTCTCTTGCTACGAAGCTTTCATTCACATCGTGGACTCGATGTTCAATCAACATGCGAAGTGGCTGGAGGCTACTCACCACATTCCCTGGCGTCGCCCTATTTCGTCATTAAATTATCTGCTCACCTCTCACGTTTGGCGTCAGGACCACAACGGCTTCAGCCACCAGGACCCCGGGTTCATTGATTTTGTAATGAACAAGAAGGCGGGCATCGTGCGCGTGTATTTGCCGCCCGATGCCAACTGTTTGTTGTCGGTGGCCGATCATTGTTTGCGCAGTCGCAATTACGTGAATGTGATCGTAGCTGGCAAACAGCCGGAGTTGCAGTGGCTCGATATGGATGCAGCTATCGAGCACTGCACGAACGGGATTGGCGTCTGGTCATGGGCCAGCACCGATCAGGGCAAGCAGCCGGACGCAGTCATGGCCTGTGCCGGAGATGTCCCAACCCTTGAAACTTTGGCTGCGGTTAACTTATTGCGTCAGCACTTTCCCGATATCAGAATTCGAGTGATCAATGTCGTGGACCTGATGACACTTCAATCACCAACCGAACATCCCCACGGCCTTTCCGATAGCGAGTTTGACTCGATGTTTAACACCGATACTCCCGTGATCTTCGCTTATCACGGATATCCATGGCTCATTCACCGGCTGACTTACCGTCGGGCCGGCCACGATCAATTCCACGTGCGCGGATATAAAGAAGAAGGCACAACTACCACACCTTTTGATATGACCGTATTAAACGATCTTGACCGCTACCACCTGGCCGGAGACGTGGTGGATCGCGTGCCTAGACTAAAGGAAATAGGCGCTCACTTTCAGCAGCGGTTGCGCGACAAACTGGTGGAGCACAAACGCTACATACGCGAGCACGGCGACGATATGCCAGAAATCAAAAACTGGAGCTGGCCGTACTGACGAATGAAGATACTGGTCCTCAATTCCGGCTCCAGCAGTCAAAAAGCCTGCCTTTATGAGATAGCTGAAATTCTCCCCGACGACCCGCCGGGTTGCTTGTGGGAGGGAAAAATTGAGTGGCATGACGAACTCGCGGCAATAGTCGTAAAGCACTCAGATCACGTCGTGCAACAGGGACAAGTTAAATTCTCCTCGCGCGCGGACGCGGTCGAGAATTTATTGAAGGATCTGACTAGCGGAGCCGCAAAAGTTCTTTCTTCGGCTTCCGAAATAGCCTGCGTAGGTCATCGTGTCGTGCACGGCGGTCCGGAATATGAAGAACCCGTTTTCATCACGACGGCCGTGAAGTCCGGAATCTCCGGCGCTTCGGCATTTGCGCCCCTCCACAATCGAGCCGAATTGGAGGGGATGGAAGTTGTCCAAAAGTTGCTCGGCTCCGTTCCTCAAGTGGCCGTTTTCGATACTGGATTCCATCGCAAAATGCCGCTGGCAGCAGTCGTATACCCGGGGCCGTATGAATGGTTCACTTCTGGCATCAAGCGTTACGGATTCCATGGCATCAATCATGAGTATTGCGCCGGACGTGCCGCACAACTGCTGGGCAAAGATTCAAATTCTCTTAGACTAGTTACCTGCCATCTAGGGAATGGTTGTTCTTTAGCAGCAATTCGTGAAGGTCATAGCATTGACACCACGATGGGGTTTACTCCTCTCGAAGGTCTGATGATGGGTACCCGTTCTGGCTCCGTAGATCCCGGGATTCTCACGTACCTAATTCGGAAGGACGTGCTTCGCGGAGAGGATTTGGACGACATTCTGAATCAAAAGTCGGGACTCTTGGGGATTTCTGGAATTTCAGGCGACATGCGGGAAATCCTCGCCGCCATGAAACAGAATAATGCGCGGGCAAAGCTGGCGTTCGATATCTACGTGCATCGTTTACAGGCAGGCATCGGCGCAATGACCGCCGTGTTGGGAGGACTGGATGTTCTTGTTTTCACCGCGGGCGTGGGAGAGAATTCGCCTGAAGTGCGTCGTGCGACTTGCAGCAAATTAGAATTTCTCGGTCTCAAACTTGACCAAGCACTCAATTCGGCGCCTTCTCTCGATCAGGACATCGCCGCGTTAACGTCGCTTGTCCGAATTCTGGTGATCCGGGCCCAGGAAGATTGGGCAATCGCACGGGAATGTTGGAAGATGGCAAAGGGGTCCTCTGTTACCAGCCGAGTCCCTAACATCTCCTGACAAAAAGGCTGAACATTTAATCGCATTAGTGAACCGTTATTGATGGTGATCTTGACGATGCGGCATCTGATGAAAGTCCGAATAGTTTTATCCTGGTAAATGTGGCAATGAGGTGAGCAGATGGAAAGTCCCGGCACTACTGGAAACCCGCGCAAGGAATCGCAGAGGCCAGTCGAAGAAAGATTGCAGAAGTTGGTGGATAGCGCTCTGTACTGCGGCGGAAGTGTAACCGCACAAAAGATCAGAAATTTCTTGAACGGCACGTGGCTGGGCGAGCCGCTGCACGTCGTCCTTACGGATGTGCCAGTGGGCGCCTGGACCGTGGCCATGGTGTTTGACGGTCTAGACTTGATTCGTAGCTGTCGTGAGTTCGAGCTTGCGGCCGATACGTCCATTGCAATAGGGCTGGCTGGTGCGATCGGCGCGGCAGCGACCGGCATGACGGATTGGTCGGACGTTGATCCGCCAGCCCGCCGCATAGGATTGATTCACGGCCTGCTGAACATAGGAGCTACCGTGCTGTTCACCACCTCGCTCGTCTTACGAATGAAAAAGTCGCGCACAGCCGGCCGAGTCTCTGCCGCTTTCGGTTATGCAGTCATGTCTTATGCGGCGCATCTTGGCGGCACGATGGTCTACGAACACCGAGTGGGCGTAGATCAGACAGATGGCGAGCTATTTCCGAAAGAGTTTGTGGCGGTGTTGCCTGAATCAGAATTGCTGGAAGGCAAACCAACCCACGCGACACATGACGGCGTGCCCTTTCTGATTGTTCGTCGCGGAAACCGTCTCTTTGCCATGGCTGGGACGTGTTCCCACTTTAGCGGGCCGCTCTCAGAAGGCAAACTGGTGGGTGACAGTATTGTATGTCCTTATCATTCCTCCCGTTTTGCTCTGGAGGACGGCCATGTGCTAGACGGTCCGGCAGTGCATCCGCAGCCCTGTATGGAAATTCGCGCACGAAATGGGCAGATAGAAATACGCAAAGCTCGGACTGGAAAAACACCCGCATCGCCGAATGCGACTGTAAGTTAAATTACGGCTCAGTCTAGAAAAACGCATCCTATGTTCCCACAACACTGAGTTATGGGTCATTCGGGTACTGTCGAACTTATGCGGCCGTACGGGCGCGGGTATATAGTCCAGGGGAGATTGCGCAACGATCTGCTGGTGTAGCGCTTAACGTTTTACTGGAGTAGTGATTATGAAAGCGATTCGAATCCGCGAATATGGCGATGCCAGCACATTGAATCTGGAAGACACGCCTCAGCTACCCGTCGAACACGATCAAGTGTTGGTGAAGATCCGTGATGCGGGCGTGAACCCGATCGACTGGAAGATCAGGGCGGGCTACCTTAAGGAACGAATGCCTTCAGCTTTTCCCCTGACATTGGGACAAGACTTCGCCGGCGAAGTCGCTGAGCTAGGACACGGGACTAGTGGTTTCGCTCCTGGCGATCGGGTATTTGGTTTTGCGCAAGGGACCTACGCAGAATATGCCGTCGCCCAGTCATCAACGATTGCAGCCATGCCCCACTCAATGGCATTCGACGTGGCAGCTTCGCTTCCAACGCCAGGCTCGACGGCCCTTCAGTTGGTTCGCGATATTGGCGCCAAAACCGGCATGAGAGTCCTTATCCACGGCGCCGCGGGCAGTGTTGGTTCACTGGCGGTGCAGATCGCGGCGCATCTTGGAGCACGAGTGATCGGGACCGCGACTGGCCCGGACATATCTTATCTCCGGATATTGGGCGTCGAAGAGGTAATTGATTACAAGCTTGAGCGATTCGAAGATAAGGTCAGCGAGGCGGATGCTGTAATTGATCTAGTGGGCGGCGACACGCTTGCGCGATCTTATGCGGTAATCAGGAAAGGCGGTGTCCTCGCGACTACCGTGGGACAGATTAATGAAGCAGTCGCACAGCGCGCCGGCATTCGCACCGTTCACGTGATGATGAAACGTGACGCCGCAGATTTGGTCGAACTCGCGAAGCTTGTGGAGAGCGGTACGGTAAAGTCTAGATTGGGTCAGACTCTTCCGCTGGCGCAAGCGAGGGAGGCGCAGGAACTCAATGAAAAAGGCAAAGCTGCCGGCAAAGTGGTTTTGAAAGTCGCCTGATCGAGCGTCTTTGGATTCCTCCCGCCCACGGGGATGATCCCAACCGCCCGCTGCGCTTGTAATTGAAACGATATGAACGACAAGACAGTAGAGGTGTCGTGCAAGAATTGCAGCGCGACGTTCGTCGCCTTCCTTCGTGAGATGGCGGCTCAGAACGCCAAGGTTACTTGCCCCCACTGCGGCGCGATCCAGGACGTCCCTGAACGGAAAGACGATTCCTCCGCTGCGCCGCTATAGTCATTTCTTCGTTTCGGAACGGTTCTCGATAGAACACAAACTTCGCTCTCACGGTCCCGGCTTGAGAAAAGTTCCCTCCCGAAGTTCCGCGAATGCCTTCTGTAGCTGCTCCTGAGTGTTCATGACAATCGGCCCGTACCACGCCACGGGTTCCTGAAGCGGATGTCCGGAAACCAGAAGGAAGCGGATGCCGTCATCGCCCGCTTGCACGATGATTTCATCGCCGCGATCAAAAAGTACGAGCGACCGATTGTCTGCCTGCGATGGAGGCGTCGTGTCCGCCCACCCGACCGGCTCAGTTGGGACAGCCAGCGGAGCGGATGCGTTACAAAACTTACCCGCGCCCGCGAAAACGTAAGCAAAAGATTGTCGAGTGGTTTCCATGGGCAGGATCTTTCTGCGTCCGGGTGCTATGGAAACGTCAAGATAGATCGGGTCCGCAGCGATTCCGTCCACCGGGCCGGTCGCGCCCCAGAAGGTTCCGCAAACGACGCGAACATGGGTTCCGTCGTCGTCCTTGACCTCGGGAATATCCAGCGCCTTGACCTCTTGATAACGCGGGTCGGTCATCTTCTGCGACGAAGGAAGATTAGCCCACAACTGGAAGCCATGCATGCGTCCGGCGTGGTCGCCCTTCGGCATCTCCTGGTGGATGATTCCTCTCCCCGCAGTCATCCATTGAACGTCACCGGCGGCGATGGCGCCTCTGTTACCCATGCTGTCGCCGTGCTCGACGGTCCCGGCGAGGACGTATGTGATCGTCTCGATGCCGCGGTGGGGATGCCATGGAAAGCCGGCGAGATAGTCCTCCGGAACATCATTCCGGAAGTCGTCGAGCAGGAGAAACGGATCGAAGTCGGATGTGTTGTCGAATCCAAAGGCTCGCCTCAGATGCACGCCCGCGCCTTCGAGGGCAGGTTTTGCTTTAACGAGTCGCTTAACGGGCCGGATGGACATAGGTCACCTCAGTTTCTGAGCATACCGCTTATGCACATAGAGCGTTTAGTGCACCGTCGCGTAGTGAACGCAAGTACATTGGTTTTGTAACCAGGGTTTCGCAGCCAGCGGTGAAGATCATTAAATTTTCCGTTCGCGGGTGGTTGTCGCTGCGTTTAACCGTGCCTCGCTCAGGTCCAACTCATGTTCCAACTCTCGCAGTACTCCATCGCCGATGCGGCCCTCGTCGCGCAGCCGGAGCGCGGTTTGCCGCTCGGTATCGAGCAGTTCGCGCGAGAGATCCAGGTAGCGGTCGTAACTCTTCCGTTCGGAACCATCCCCATCGTTCGAGTCGCCAGTCAGGCCCGCCAGCCGGTGTTGATAGTGTTGCGCCAGATCGTCGTACAAATCCGCAAAAGCAGGCAGATCGCTCTGACGTCGATTTTCAAGATAATGCAGGCCCGCTTCCAGGAGTGCGCGACGGGCTTCGGTCTCTAGCGTATGGAGCCCTGAACCGCCGCCCAGACCTAGCGCGCGGATGAGAGGTGGAAGGGTCAGGCCTTGCAATACGAGCGTAACCAGGATGACGCTGAACGTGAGAAATACAATCAGATTACGATGAGGGAACGGAGATCCATCGGCTAGCGTTTGTGGCAATGATAGGGCCGCCGCCAGCGCAACTACGCCCCGCATTCCAGTCCAGCCGACCACGAATAGCTCACGAGTTCCGGGGCGCTCCTCTTTCTGATGGAGAAGACGCGTGCGGACAAAGAAAGATACTCGCGCACCGGGAAAAGTCCAAAGCAGGCGCAGAACAATAACCAACGCGCTGAACAGGCCGCCGTAAAGAAGAAGACTGAGGATTGGGACCCCTTCGGTCTGCCGCAACACATATGGAAGCTGTAACCCGATAACCACGAACACGACGCCGTTTAAGATGAAGACAAGGGACTCCCAAACGGCGTTTGCTTGCAATCGCACGCCAGGCGAGAAAAAACGCGAACTCCTGTGGCCGAGATAAAGTCCGGCGGCAACCACGGCTAGAACTCCGGAGCCACGAATCGCCTCCGCCGCCAGGTACGCAGTGTAGGGAACGAAGATGCTCACAGCGATCTCGATCGGAGCGTCATTGATCCGGTGTTCAAACCATTCGACGATGCGTCCCAGGATTAGACCTACGGCAATACCGGCAATTATCAAATACGCCAGACGCAGAGCCGCAGAGGAAATCATTGGAGTCTGGCCATAGACCACGATTGCTATGGCGAACTCCAGCGCAAGCAGCCCGGTTGCGTCGTTCACCAGACTTTCGCCCTCAAGGATGTCCACAATGCGTTTCGGCAATCCGACGCGTTTGGCGATGGATGTCGCAGCAATGGCGTCTGTGGTTGCAACGACTGCACCGAGCACAAAACCAATGCGCCAATCAAAACCTTTGAAAAGCCAGGAAGCGGTGGCGGCCACGCCCAGCACGGTGAATGCGACCAGACCGATCGCCAGGGAGACAATGCTTACCAGGTTGTGGCAGAAATCCTGCCACGACGTCAGCCAGGCCGCAGAGTAGAGAAGCGGCGGAAGAATAACGAGAAACACCAGCTCAGGATCGAGCGTGATCTTCGGAATGTGTGGGACAAATCCAAGCAGCAGACCCGCGATCACTAAGACAATCGGATAAGGTGTCTTCAGCTTTTGCGCGAGCACTGCAAAAGCCACCACAAACAGCAACAGAAGAAGCAAAATCAATTCTGCGGCGTGAATCCCCGTGCCTGGCATTGAACTCTTTCGTGACGCAAGATGTGCGGTTTAGGACCGGCATCGCGCTGTCGGTCAAATGAGCATGGCAAGTGGAACAATGTACTCCCCAACTAGAGCGAATTCAATACGAGTGCAGTCCCTTGGCAACTGGCAAGTCACGGCGTAAGATTCGCTCCGGAAAGTTGATGAGAAGGATGTGACGACGGCCTTACATCTCTGGAGGATTACATTACACAAATGAACACACAGAACAATCTCGAACTTATGCGGACACTGGATGATTCGTGGAACGCACAGGACTGGGGGACGTTTGAAAAGCGCCATGCCAAGGACACCACCGTATTTTGGCCCGGTCAGGCCGAGCCTACGCGCGGGCGCGATAATCACAAGGCGGAGTCCATCGAATTTTTCAGGACCTTTCCTGACAATCGTCTGATCAATCATCCCTACAAAGTGGAGATTGCTCAGGGCGAGTGGACGTGCACCGTGGCGGATTTTACAGGTACGATGCTGGGATCAATGAAGGGTGCCAACGGCAAGCTGATCGCGCCGACCAACAAAAAGTTCCATATCGAGTTCTGTACCGTAGCGCATTGGAAGAACGGTGAGATCGTCGAGGAGAAGCTATTCTACGACTTGGTGGGTATGCTTCGGCAGATTGGTGTGATGCCGGGCGGAGCGGCAGAAAAGGCCGCTTAGTCCCAAAGCTGAGAGTGGCCAGGAGAGGAGCGGCTTGCGCCGACCTTGCAAGCGACAGGCGCAAAACGCAGCGGAACAGAGGAGTAAGCAGAAAGCGGTGCCAGGTGAGCAAGAACAAATATGTCACCAAAAAGGGGTACGTTGAATTTCGGGTAACAGCAGCCTTGGCAGCAATCAGTCCCGCGCCGGCAGCCATGCCAATCGCCGCCTCTAGCCAAATCGTTGCAGCCATCGTCATGCCCACGATGTTTCCGTTTCCTCGGACGATTGCACCGGCGCCGAGAAATCCGATTCCCTGGACAATATTGGAAGCAATCCGGGTGCTGCCGGTGTCCCCAAGACGCCGGGCAATTTCACCAGACAGAAAAGTGAAGAGCGCCGCACCCAAAGTGACGAAGAGGCTCGTGCGAACCCCAGCTGGTTTCTTTCGAAAATCGCGCTCAACTCCGATTGCGGCACCAAGCGCCGCAGCGACCGCCAAGCGTAATAGAACCTGGTTTAGAGGAAGCATGTGTCCATAGTCCCCTCTTTCACACGTGGCGAGATTCTACTATCTTGTCGTCGCATCGTCGCAATTCCCGCAGTAGTGTTGACTTGCACCCGCTTACCTCCTACCATTTCCCTTTCGTCTTCTTTCTGGCGCGCCATTATCACTTATCACTATGATCGAAAAAACCCTGGTCGGACAAACCATCTCTCACTACCACATCATGGAAAAACTGGGCGGCGGGGGTATGGGAGTGGTTTACAAGGCGGAAGACACGACCCTTGGCCGTTTTGTCGCGCTGAAGTTTTTGCCCGATGACGTTGCCAGAGACGCGCAAGCTTTGGAGCGCTTCCGGCGTGAAGCCCGTGCGGCTTCAGCTTTGAATCATCCCCACATTTGCACCATCCACGAAATTGACGAAGAAGGCAGTCAGTCTTTTATCGTGATGGAGTACCTGGAAGGCCAAACGCTCAAACATCGCATTTCAGGACGCGCGATGGACGTGGAAGCACTTCTGGGATTGGGCATTGAGATCGCCGACGCTCTCGACGCCGCGCACATCAAGGGAATTATCCATCGCGACATCAAGCCGGCAAATATTTTTATCACCAAAAGAGGCCAGGCAAAGCTGCTCGACTTCGGCCTAGCGAAATTGACCGAGCGCCAGGCACTCGATGGCGCCACGGTCACGGGTGGCGACCTGATGACCAGCCCCGGATCGGCGGTAGGAACCGTGGCTTATATGTCGCCGGAGCAAGTGCGCGCCGAGGAACTCGACCCTCGCACGGATTTATTCGCCTTCGGGTCCGTGCTTTATGAGATGGCAACCGGTGTGGTGGCATTTTCGGGAAGCAGTACCGGAGTTGTGTTTGAAGCGATTTTGAATCGCACGCCGGAGCCGGCTTCAACATTGAACAAGCTGCTGCCGCCGAAACTCGAAGAGATCATTTCGAAGTCTCTGGAAAAAGATCGCGAATACCGCTATCAGACGGCAGCCGAACTTCGCGGAGATTTGAAGCGGCTGAAGCGCAGCCTGGACACTTCGAGAATCCGCGCCGCGAGCGTTGGTGTTTCTTCTTCCTCGACCGTCGCTGCTCTTCCCCAGAAGACCGAAACCAGAACTGCGCGGCGAAGCATACTTGTTCCCGTACTGCTCGCATCCGTCATCGCTTTGGCGGCGGGCATTGCCGGTGGAATGTTCTTGCTTAAGCGTCCCACGCAGTCGGCACTGCCGATTTACCATCCTCTGAGTTTCAGGCGCGGAGCGGTCCATGCCGCCCGCTTCACGCCCGACGGCAAGACCATCATTTACAGCGCGTCTTGGGAAGGCAAGCCGTCGCAGATGTTTACCACGCGGCCCGACAGTCCGCAGGCGCGCGACTTGGATCCTGCCGGCGCTGACGTACTTGCCATTTCTTCCACCGGAGAGATGGCCTTGTTGCTGAATAGTCATGCCAGCAAGCCGTTTCTTCTTTCCGGGACCCTCGCCCGGGTACCGCTCGGAGGAGGCGCTCCGCGAGAGATTCTAGAAAATGTCGAATGGGCTGATTGGTCCCCCGATGGAAGCAATCTAGCGATCGTCAGGGAGGTTGACGGACGCGCCCGGCTTGAGTATCCGCCCGAGAAGCTGCTGTATCAGCCTGAGGGCTGGATGGGCAATCCTCGATTCTCGCCCAAGGGTGACGTCATTGCGTTCATTAATCATCCTCAACCGGGCGACGACGGTGGCGCGGTTGCGATCGTTGACATGGCGGGCAAGAAGACGACCCTTTCCGATGGATGGGACAGCATTCAGGGACTGGCGTGGTCGCCATCGGGAAATGAAATTTGGTTTACCGCTACTAAGACGGGCGGAGACCGCTCCCTTTTTGCGGTGGATCTTTCCGGGAACCTTCGGTTGATGGCGCGCGTTCCCGGTGAGTTGACCTTGCTCGACGTGGACCGTCAGGGCGGCGTGTTGTTAACCCGTGGAAATGATCGAGCTGGAATCCTTGGATTGACCTCCGGAGAAACAAAAGAGCGCGACCTCTCCTGGCTGGATTGGTCCGTGCCAAGCGCCTTGTCGGCGGATGGCCGCATGCTGCTTTTCACCGAGGCCGGAGAAGGCGGCGGTCCAAAGTACGCAGTCTATCTTCGGAACACCGATGGATCACCGGCGATCCGGTTAGGCGATGGATCTGGATTTGCACTGTCGCCCGATGGCAAATGGGCGGCCTCGCACGCCAATGTCGTTCCGTCTCCCATCGTGATTCTTCCCACTGGCGTTGGTGAAACGCGAGCGGTCACTCCCGACGGTTTGAACCATGTCCGGCTCCAGTGGCTGGCGAACGGAAAGCAATTTGTGTTCACCGGGAACGAACCTGGACACGGGCTGCGCGTCTTCGTGGAATCGTCAGAGGGCGGCAAGGCGCGGGCGATCAGTCCCGAAGGAGTTGACGATACTTTCGTCGTATCTCCCGACGGCGAGTTCGCCGCCGCAATCGGCCCCGACCAGAAACTCTATCTCTACCCCGTTGGCGGAGGCGACCCGATACTCGTGAAGGGCGCAGAGCCAGGAGAGATCGCCACAGGATGGACCGCGGACAGCAAGTCTTTATTTTTGTTTCACTTCGGCGAAATACCTGAGAGAGTGGTTCAGGACACGGTAGCCAGCGGGCAAAGAAAGACCTGGAAAGAACTCTCCCCTGCCGACGCTGCTGGACTCACCAACCTTCGCGGCCTCATCATGGCCGCCGATGGCAAGAGCTACGTTTACGGCTACGTCAGGACGCTATCCGATTTGTATCTCGTAGAGGGATTGAAATAATCTCTGAACCTTCGTAAATAAAACCTGTTCCCCACCAGGACGTTGCGTGGGAGGCAACCGAAGTCCTCAGCCAATTGGTTGCGGTAGGTATTGCGTGACAGTAACCGAACTATTACGAGGTGTCGTGGATGGTTTCATCACGGAAGCACAGTTTTTCGAGGAATTCTCCAGACTCTTTCGCGGCGGGCCGCCGATACCCGATGCCGAGGCGCAGTGTTTGAGCGAACTTGTTGAGGATGTGAATATGGCGGAACACATTGGTCCATTATTCCAAAGCGACTTTCTTTGGAGGGTCGAAGAGTGCTTACGGCTCCTCTCTGCGGGAACCTCCGCACCAGAGATAAAGGGATTCTTCGCAAGGAACAGCGGCCCAGTGTGACCTTCTGCCTTTGATCGTGACGTTATTCTGAGCCTGCGAAGGATCTTGCGCGCAGCGGGTCTGCATTCAATCCAGTGCAACCGTGCCGATCGAATGAACCCAATATGCTCTTACAGAATCACGCCGCACTGGTAACCGGAGCAAGCCGGGGAATCGGAAAAGAAATCGCACTCGAACTCGCACGCAACGGTTGCCGCGTGGCGGTAAGTTACTACAACGATCCCACCTCGCTCGTTGATGCCACCGTCGTCGAAATCCGTGCGCTGGGCGTCGAGGTGTTCCCCATAGAGACAGACATCCGGTCGAGCGCTCAGGTGGCTGCCATGTTCGAAAAAGTAATCAATCACTTCGGACGCCTCGATCTTCTGGTCAATAACGCCGGAGTTCAAACTTGGAAGCCCCTCCTGGAAGTAACCGAAGAAGAATGGGACCTGGTGATTGACACCAACCTGAAGGGAACCTTTCTATGCACTCAACAGGCCGCCCGATACATGAAAGACCACGGTGGCGGCTCAATCGTAAATCTCGGCTCCGGGTGCAACAAACTCGCATTTCCGAATCTGGTCGCTTATACCGCGAGCAAGGGCGGTATCGAAATGTTCACCAAAGAGGCCGCCATCGAGTTAGGACCCTACAACATTCGCGTCAACTGCATTGCGCCGGGCGCGATTGAATCCGAGCGAACTAAACAAGAGGACCCCGACTACGCCGGTACATGGTCGCGGATGACTCCCCTCGGACGCGTCGGTACCGCCGCAGACGTTGCCCCCACGGTCGTCTTTCTAGCCAGCAAAGCAGGATCGTTTATCAGCGGCCAAACCATCTGGATTGACGGAGCCCTCTTCACCCAGGCTCAATGGCCGTACAAGAAATAATTACCCTTTCTGTCACTCGTCTTATTGCACACCGGGAAGGCCCGACTTTCAGTCGGGCCGTAATCGCGGCGAAATCAAATCATCGGCCCGACTGAAAGTCGGCCCCTTCCCGGTTTCAAGTCGTCAACCTTTTCCACCCAGTACATCGTTCTTCTCGTGGACCTGCTCCGTGGGCAATCGGTAATTCCCTCTTTGTTGGGATCAGAAAATTAAGTGAGAAATCCGGATATTCACCGCGTCCTCAGCCTCTTACGAGATGACCCACACGTGTTCTCGTCTTGACCCGCAATAGATTGATCTCATCCACCGCGCGGTAGGAAATTGCCTCCAGCAAACAATGCTCTTGGAGGAATACCGAATGACCACTCAGATTTTTACTCCGCAAAGGTTCGTTTCCGCAAAGCGCTTGCAAGAAAGTATTGTTTCCGAACCCGAAAAAGCCATTTTGTTTAAGCTTGCGACGCTCACGCCTGGCTGGATCAACGCCGACCATTTGACGCTATTGGGCTTTTTCTCGCAGTGCGCTCCCGGAGTCTGTTATGCCATCGCCCGCTGGCATCGTTCCGCACTCCTGGTGGGAATCCTTTTTATTGCACTGAACTGGCTTGGAGACAGCCTGGACGGTACGCTCGCCCGCTTTCGCAAGCGCGAGCGCCCGAGGTATGGATTCTATGTGGACCACATTACGGACACAGTCGCCGCATTTTTTCTAATGGGCGGTTTGGCAATCTCGGGATTTGTGCACCCAGCCATCGCATTCGGGCTGCTGATCTCGTTCCTCATGCTTTCGATCGAGGCTTATCTGGCGACGTACACGCTCGGCCAATTTCGGCTGTCTTACTGGAAATTTGGCCCCACCGAAATCAGAATTCTTCTTGCAGCCGGAAATTTGGCTCTGCTCAATCATCCGACGATTAAGTTTTTCGGCACGAACTTTCTATTGTTTGATGTCGGGGGCATCGTCGCGATTATGGGCATGGCGATGATGCTAATCGTGTCGGCGATAGCCCATACCGTAAAGCTCTATCGCGAAGAGGCAATCGGATGAGCGACCGCCCTAATTTGCATTTCGCGTGGAAGCGGCCTGCCAAGTTCGCCTTGGTTGGAGGGATGGGGATTATCGTACAGCTCGTCGCATTGCATTGGCTGGCTGAAACCGGATGCGGTTATCTTATCGCCACGATTATTTCAGTCGAAGCCGCGGTTGTTCATAACTTCGTGTGGCACGAAAAATTCACCTGGAGCGACCGCAGCGGGCTCACCTCGGTGCGCCTCGGTTCGCGCATAGTGCGCTTTCATCTCAGCAATGGCCTGATCTCGATCGTTGGAAACCTTTTGTTGATGCGGATATTTGTTGGCGAGTTCGGAATGCCTTTGATCCCAGCGAATCTGTTAAGTATTACCGCTTGCTGCCTAACAAACTTCGTAGCCAGTGACCGCTGGGTATTTGTGATTGCTTCCAGCGCGGCTGGAACGCGAGGCACTAGACCGCAGTAGCTGAACGATCGGCGATGAGTAACAACGAACGCTGCGCAAAAGGCGAGTATATGAGAATGGCAGTCGCTGCGAGAGCGAGCCCAGTTCCAATCTGAGGGATCAAAAGGAAAGGCGCGACAGCCCAGATTTCGTCCAGGATCAATATAAAGATGAAAAGACGCGCGAATTTTCTTGTCAAGCCGGGAAGGTCAAATGCAATCGAGGAAATGAGATAGAGCCTGACAGGAATCCCGACGCTGGCCATGCTAACCAATAGCGTGATCGCCCATCGTGCAAAAGAAAACCGCTCGAGCAGATCCTCGATACGCCCCAGGCGTCCTAGTGCGACGATGTAAAAAACTAAGTACATGATTTGCAGCAGCAGAAACAGCATGCGAACGTTGCGACGATTAGCGGAGGGTACCTCATTTGCCGAGGTTAGGAACGATGTTGATGAATCCTCTGAGATCGAATTGGGAAGCGTGTCTCGAACACCCTTCAAATCGGCGGACTTCTCGGCTAGCACTCCGCCTGAGATGAATTCCACCGGCGCAATAAACCGATACCCCCGCCGTGCCAAGGTCTCGATGAATCGGGGATTGGCCGCATTATCGGCCAGGGTCTCACGAAGTTTGTTGATCGTGGTATTCAGTCCATGATCGAAATCAACAAATGTTCCGTCTGGCCAGAGCTTTAGCCGCAAATCTTCCCGGGTCACCACCTCTGAGGGACGTTCCAACATCGCCACAAGCACTCGGAAAGCCTGATCCGGCAGGCGCAACTTAAATCCCGATTTACGCAATTCTCCCGAGGACAGATTGACTTCGTAAGCGCCGAAACGATAAATCCCTCCGGATGCAGCAGGGTTCGACATCGGCTTCATCTTACCGAGTTTTCGGCGACCTTGTTATGGTAGCCGCCCATGAGAAAATCTTATTACTCCATAGCTTTGAGGGAGGCAGATGCACAGCGCTCCTTTACGTTCTTTGTAGAAGGGGACTACGATGTCCGATGGACACAATGTTTTGCGGATTTAAACCAATCAGCGCGGGAAGAATAAAACCCCGGCGAAGGCGGCATGGGTTCCCGCCTTTGCCAAACCGCAAACGGAAGACATCCGCCTCCATTGCTCTCAGGGTTTAGAGTGGGCGCTGCGCTCGCACGCGGTGACCGTCTCCGTGGGATCTACGGCCGAATCATCTACCTGTTCCTCTATAATCTTGCCGGTTTTATCAATCACGAATGTCGCTCGGCGGCCAAGTTCCATGGGCACGCCTTTAATGTCTCTGGTTTGCGCCAGTCCGTATTCACGGGTGACCGCGCCTCCCCAGTCGCCCAGCAAGGGGAAAGTAACTCCATTCTGTTGTGCGAATGCGAAATTCGAAAACGGACTATCCATGCTCACACCCAGAACCTGGGTGTCGGAGCCTTCCAGCTTTGTTAAGTTCTGCTGGAAAGCTTTCACTTCCTTCGTTCAACCTCCAGTAAAGGCGAACACATAAAAGGCCAGCGCAACGTTCTTTTTTCCGCGATAGTCTTCGAGCGAGATTTTTTTAAGCCCCGCGCCGTCGAAAGCCAGCAAGGTGAAGTTGGGAGCCATATCTCCAACCTTCAACTTGATCGGCTCTTTCGTTTCCGCTTGCAGTTGCTGTGGGGCGATTCCGATTGAGAGTGCAACCAGAAGCGCTGCGGCTCCGATGCCCATAAAACTTTTCCGCATGAGATTTGCTCCTTGCGAATGAGGGTATATCCGCACAGAGCGAAAAATCAAATCGGCGTAGCGCGAAAATCGCCGAAGGGACGGAGGTTTGAGCAGAATTCCTGTCCAACCGGAAGCGGTGATTGGCGCGATCCGATTACGTGAAAGGATTTATTTACTTGTGCGCGATCACGTCTGCCCAGTTGTCGAAAACTTGCGGCTTGCCGCCTCGCACCACCGTCGGGTACACGCGCGCGAGACCCTCATGGCGATGCTGGCTGAACTGGAGGCGCGCTCTCGGTCCGAGGCCAATATCCACGCCATTCATTGATTCAATGGCTTCGATGAATTTCTCGCGGGTAAGATTGTTTCCTGCCCGTTTCAATCCCTCCCCGATGACCATTGCGTTCACAAAAGCTTCCAGACTCACAAAGCTGGGCTCGGTCGCCGACATGTACCTCGCGAGGCAGTCGCGATAGAGCCTGACGGTTGGAAGATCGGTACGGTCATATGTGGGCACGACCTGCGTGATTACGACTCCTTCCGCATCTTTTCCGGCGGCAGTAATAAAAGCCTCGGTGCCGATAAACGATACCGATAGAAATAACGGCCGCCACCCCTGCCCGTGCGCCTGTCTCACGATTTCGGCGGCTGGCGAATAGGGACTGGCAAGAATCACCGCCTCCGGCTTTGAAGCCCGCACCGACTTGATTCCCTGTCCCACGTCGAGCGTGTTGCGCGTGAAAGAGCCGGTGGCCGCCGGCTCGGCATTATGTTTCGCTAGTGCCAACTTGACGCCGTCAAGGATGGCCTTGCCGAAACCGTCGTCCTGGTAGATCACGCCGATCCTGCGCACTCCTAGCTTCCAGAGACTGTCCACCTGTTCGCGCGTCTCGTCTTCATACGATGCGCGCAGGTTGAAAATCTCGTGCTTCACCGGCTCATAAAGGAATTGCGCACCGGTGAATAAGCCCACCAAGGGCATATGGGCGGCTTGCGCCATCGGCACATACTTGATCGCGGTCGGAGTGCCGACAAAGAAGCCAGCGGCAAACACATCGTCCCGCTTCAGCGATGCGAAGCAGGCGCTGGTCTTTTCAGGGTCATAGCCGTCGTCGAAAGATGAGAGCTCGAGCTTGCGGCCATTTATGCCCCCGTGATCGTTAATGTAGTCGAAGTAGGCGGTGGCCCCGAGTACCGTCTGCAAGCCCAACTGGCGCGCAGGTCCGTCGAGGGCGGAGCAGGAGCCAATCTTGATCTCGCTTTCGCTGACTCCCGGCGCCTGTGCGACAGCATGCGAAACTAAGCAGCCAACAAGAAGTAGCGGCCAAGTGCGAGCGTATTTCCCGATCTCACTTCTGAGCCAGAGCATTAACATTTCGAAAATCTCCATTGGCATTAACGGTAATTTCGCCGGCCCATATTTCAGATGAGGTGGGAGTAACAACTCCGACGAGCGTTTTACCAGACTATACGCTGGCCAAACGCGCAACTACCGATTGTCGCCGCCATGGAAAACCAAAGTTTCCAACATTAAACCGCCGACAATGGGGCGGCGACGAGTGGTTCCGGCTTGGCCCCCTTTATCAAGAGCCACAACATGATCGCCAACTCTCCCAGCATCGCAGGAAAGGTGATATTTGAAACCGTATTTTCGTACTGAGGCAGCAGAAAGCCCGTAGCACTGATGATCGGATAAACGCAGCCGTTGATAATCAACCACACACCAAGGAACCGCGGAATGAAATGCGATCTGTAAACCAGCAGCCCAAACGGAATGAGCCACAAACCCCAAAAGACCTCGTTGGCTAAAACTCCATGGTGATGCAACCTGAGGAACAGCATGGCTAGGGCATCCCGCTGGGGCTTCTCGAATGCGGACAAGAAATCGGCGCCACGAGCGAGCGTCAGGGCAGCAACGTCGTTCAGCACGTTGAGGAAGTAAATGGGGGTCACCATCAGGCTCCCCAGAATTACCGTCAGCGCAGCGAGGTGCTTGTCCACTCCTTTAAACAGGCGGTAAAGGGCTAACGTCAGGAAGATACACATGGTCCCAGTAAAAAGGTCGCCGACAATTCCCATCCGGAAGAGTGTCTGGTGCGCGACGATATTGTTGGCCGTTGCGGTCGCGTCGCCGGTCACAAACAGTGTGTTGGGAATATAGACCAGGCGCAAGGGAGCGGCGAAAAGGAATAGGTAAAGGATTCCGGCGATTCTCCCGGGATTGCGAGTTGTGCTCATATGTCCTCCGTCGTGAGAGTTTAGCCGTGCACCCGCAACCGGCAAAGACCTTCGCAAGCTCACGGTAATGCCTCGAATTAAAACAGGAATTTGAAACTTGTCCAAGATGCATGTCTCCCATCGAGATTTGGTTTTCATTACAATGGAGACATGTCTGATCGTTTTGTCATTGCCGGACGCGAGTTTCAATCCCGCCTGATCGTTGGCACCGGAAAATATAGATCTTTTCAGGAAACCGCGCGTGCGCTCGAAGCCAGCGGCGCCGAGATGGTGACCGTGGCAGTACGGCGCGTGAATCTTGATCGCAACAAGGAATCTTTGCTCGATTACATTGATCCCAAGAAATATTTTTTGCTTCCGAATACCGCTGGTTGTTACACCGCCGACGAAGCCATACGCACGGCAAGATTGGGGCGTGAAGTTGGCATCTCGGACTGGGTCAAGATCGAAGTGATTGGCGATCAGGCGACGCTTTATCCGGATGTTCAAGCGACCCTCGAAGCCACGCGCATTTTGGTGAAGGAAGGGTTTACGGTTTTGCCTTACACATCGGATGACATTGTTTTTGCAAAGCGACTGGTGGACGCGGGCGCCAGTGCGGTCATGCCGCTGGGAGCGCCGATCGGTAGCGGACTTGGAATTCAGAACGCCGCGAACATCCGCATCTTGCGGGAGATGATTACCGGAGTTCCGCTGATTCTCGATGCGGGAGTCGGAACCGCCTCCGATGCGACGCTGGCAATGGAACTGGGAGCCGACGCCGTGCTGATGAATACCGGCATCGCCGCGGCTCAAGAGCCCGTGCTAATGGCAGAAGCCATGAAGCACGCGATCATGGCGGGACGGGAGGCTTACCTTGCCGGACGCATGACTAAAAAACTGTACGCCACGGCGAGTTCTCCAGTGGAAAACATCGTGCGTTAAATCTGTGCGTTAATCCTGTGCGTTAATCCTTGCCTGCCCAGCATAGCGGCCAAAAAATACGGCGGCCCATTTGCCGGGCCGCCCTCGATCTACAACGGGCAGAATTGACATCACTGCATCTTATCGTCACTCTTCGTTTGCTTTAGCATCTTCGCGCTGACCACGTGAATCGAATCACCATTCACTTCGCCTTTCACGGCGACATGGTGCCCTTCGTGGGCCTTCAGCGCATCCGGATTATCCACGGTTAAGACTTTCTGATCGCCATCGGTCACCACAACCATTTTTTCGCCAGCTCCGAGACACTTTTTGGTGCAGGCTTCGTGTCCCGGTCCGGCGCCCTTGACTCCGCACTTCGAATCCGAAACCCATCCATTTACGGTTGTTTGGTCCGCCACCGAAATTCCTACGATCATGAAGCACATCAACGAAACTGCCGCACATGCAAGTACTAGCTTTTTCATATCTCTCCTCTGTTGGCGGCCTGAAGCCGCAGATTTGTAATCAGCACCTGGTAAGACGGGCCGTAATTGGCCAGCCGTCTATTAGTGTGGCGACAGGAGCTCAAGGTTGTACGCAACGCGCGAATCTTAACATAGATCGGTGGAGGCAATTGTCACGCTAATGTTATGCGGATCTCACTTTTCAGCGGAGTCGGTTCGCGGCGTTTCCTGAACGGGTGGCGCCGGAGTTATGTACACCACTTCACCCGGACGAGCGTAATGCAACTGTTCGCGAGCGGCTTTTTCAATCGTCTTTGGATTAGTTTTTAGATCGTCAATCTGCTTGTTGTAGCTGCTGTTTTCTTTTTGCAGAGAATCAATTTCTTTTTGCAGGCTAAGAACTTCTGCATGCTTTGCGCGATAGACGATCATTCCGTTGGATCCGAACATCACGTGCACGAAGAGCCATACGGTTAGCAGACCGACTAATCCGGTGGCAAAGCGGCGGCGTAATCCGTAAAGCCACGCCGCAGCGGGACGAAACTTTTCTATCACGCGCCCCGCCACGGCTTCCGCGTGTGCAGCGGGTTGCGTGACCAGAACGGGTCGTCGCTCTCGCTTGAGCAAGATGCGAACTCTAGGAAAGCTCTTTATTCGAAGATCCATTGCTTGGCTGCCGCGCTAAGTTTCTCTAATGCTTCTTGGCTGCTTGCCTCGGAATAAACCCGAACCACGGGTTCTGTTCCGGAAAGTCGGTAGCAAACCCAGGAGCCATCGTCAAAGACTAGTTTCAGGCCATCGGTGCGAACAACCTCCTTCACCGTGCGCCCTGAGAAATCTCTCGGCTCAACACTCAACTTCTTAGTGAACTTCTCTTTCACCTCCTGGGTCAAGCGAAAGTTCTCTCTTTGTGGGTAGAAGGAACCAACTTTGCCAAATAGCTCATGCAATTGCTGCCCCAAAGGCTTGCGGCGGAGTGCGACCATCTCACAGCAAAGCAGGCCGGCGAGAATGCCGTCCTTCTCAGGAACGTGGTGGCGGATGGAAAGCCCTGCGCTCTCTTCGCCGCCGATTGCGATTTTGTCCTGCATGATCAGTTCACCGATGTATTTGAAGCCCACCGGCGTCTCGTGTAGTTCGACGCCGTGATACTTGGCTAGAGCATTGACAAGATTTGTGGTGGCCACGGATTTACCGACGCCGTTTTTCCATCCCCGGCTTTCAACCAGGTAGTCAAAAAGAAGCGCAATGATGTAATTCGGCTGGAAGAACGTGCCATCTTCGTCAACGATTCCGAAGCGATCCGCGTCGCCATCGGTGGCGATACCGATATGGGCTTTGGTGGCTCGCATTTTGTCCCGCAAATCGCCGAGCAGATGATCGTCGGGCTCGGGAGCGTGTCTGCCAAAGAGAACATCGCGGTAATCGTGCACCGTAGCGACTTCTATACCCGCGTCTTTCAGGAGCGCATCAGAATAGCCGCGGGCCGCTCCCCAAAGTGGATCGAATACCACCCGCAGCTTCGCCTTTTGGATCGCAGCGAGATCAATGATCTCGCGCAGCCGGTCAAAATACATTATGCGCGGCTCGAGAGGCTGCACTTGTAGAGCCTTTGCACTTGCCCGCGGAAAATCGGCGCCGGAATCAAACGCCACAATTTCGGATTCGATATGCTTTGTAATCTCCGGCAAGGCTGGAGCGCCATCGGGAGTTGAAAATTTGATCCCGTTATATTCGGGCGGATTATGCGACGCGGTAAAGTTGATCGCTCCATCAGCATGCTCGTGCATGACCGCGTACGCAATGGCCGGCGTGGGTGCGGGTTCGGCAATCAGTAGCGGGGTAATGCCGTGCGCAATCAAGATTTCAACGGCCATCGAGCAGAATGTTTCTCCGAGAAATCTCGGATCCCGCCCCACAATTACTCGTGCGCCAGATGGTTTTCGCGAAGCCACGTGCCGCGCGATTCCGTTCACCGCGCGGCGCACATTGGCAAACGTGAACTCCTCCGCCATAACCGCTCGCCATCCTGAGGTGCCGAACTTGATTTGGGTGGCCATAATTTATTTTGTATCTCCAAAAAACATCTTGGATGCCATAAGCTGATAAGTGACAGCTGAAGGATGAAATTTTATATGACTGGAAATAGACTCGTCCTCACCACAACTGGCTCGCGCCAGGAAGCCCAGCGTATCGGGCGCGTTCTTGTCGAGCGACGATTGGCGGCGTGCGTGAACATCGTTCCTGCAATCGAATCCATTTACCGCTGGCAGGGAAAAATCGAGAAGGCTGAAGAGTGTCTTCTGATCATCAAAACCAGTGGAGCGGCGTTCGATCAACTGCGCGCTGCGATCAAAGAACTTCACTCCTATGAACTGCCGGAGTGCATCTGCGTGGAAATCGAAGATGGAAGTGCGGAGTATCTAAAGTGGCTATCGGAATCAGTTGCCCCTTCGGACTCTTCGTCGTAGCGAATCGTTACGCGAAAAGATTACAGAGAACCCCCTATTGTTTGTGCCGGAATAACGCCGTTGTGCTTAATCCTGCCCGGAGACTATTATGCGTTCGTGAAATCAAGGTGATATTTTGGCGGTATCCGAATCCCAAGGAGAATTCTGATGGACGTTTCGCAAGGTCTCGAGTTTCTGCTGTATGGAGTGTTGATTTTATTTGTTATTGGAACCATCCTCAGCGGATTCTTTCAGGTGCAGACGGCGGAGGCGGCCGTAATTCAGCGAATGGGCAAATTCAACCGCGTGGCCACCGCAGGCATCAATTTCAAATTGCCGTGGCTGGATCAGATCGCGGGACGCATTGATTTGCGGGTTCAACAGCTGGCGCTCGATGTCGAAACTAAAACGAAAGACAACGTTTTTGTGAAAATTCCAGTTTCCGTGCAATACCACGTCATCCCAGATCACGTGTACGAAGCTTTCTACAAGCTGGCAAATCCCAAGCAGCAGATTTCTTCCTATGTCTTTAATGTGATACTTGGGCACGTGCCGAAGATGAATTTGGACGACGCGTTTCTCCAGCAATCTGACATTGCTGTCGCGATTAAAGAGGGCTTGGACGATGTGATGAAGACATATGGCTACGCGATTGATCAGGCACTGGTCACGGACATTGAACCGGATGAAAAAGTAAAAGCGGCGATGAATGAGATCAATGCGGCGCAACGCGAACAGGTCGCCGCCAGCGCGCGAGGAGAGGCTGAGAAGATTCTCAAAGTAAAACAGGCGGAGGCCGAAGCCCAAAGCAAGGCGCTGCAAGGCCAGGGCATTGCCAATCAGCGGAAGGCCATAATCGAGGGACTCAGAGAATCAGTTGAGAATTTTTCCGCGGCGGTTGAAGGCACTACGCCAAAGGATGTCATGATGCTGGTGCTGGTCACGCAATATCTGGACACGATGAAAGAGATTGGGACGCAGGACAAAAGCAACACAATTTTTGTTTCTCACTCGCCAGCGGCCGTTGGAGATCTCTTTAAGCAGATGCAGGATGCAGTGATGATCGGACAGACGGGGGCCACAGCCTCGAAATAGAGTGGGTCCATTCGTTCTCGTGCCGGTTCGGAGGAGATGTGCAAAAGCACTTTTCTGAAGTTATAGGCGGCTCGCCAGATTCCTGGCCGGCTCTGCCTTTTAAGAGCTGGACCGACACATACGCCACACTTCACATGTGGACACAAATTGTTGGCAAGGTCCGGCTCGCCCTTACGCCCCTAGTCAATCATTGGTGGAATGTGCCGTTGTATGTGAGCGCGCGGGGCCTCACTACTTCGTCCATCCCGTATCAAGACCGGGCCTTCGAAATCCAATTTGATTTTATTGACGACCGGCTTGTGGTTGAAACCAATGACGGCCGAATTAAAGCGATGCCGCTGCGGCCACTTTCCGTTGCTGATTTTTATCAGGAATTCATGGACGTGCTGCGATCGGCTGGCATAAGCGTCAAAATTTGGACAATGCCGGTGGAAGTGCCGGATCCGATCGCCTTCACTGAAGATCGCGTTCACGCCTCTTACGATCCGGACTCCGCGCATAAGGCCTGGCAAATTCTTGTGTCATCGAGTCGAGTGTTGACCGAATTTCGATCTCGATTCATCGGCAAATGCAGTCCGGTGCACTTCTTTTGGGGGAGCTTCGATCTTGCCGTCACGCGTTTCTCGGGCCGCAGGGCGACGGCGCGTCCGGGTGCCGATGCGGTGACGCTGGAAGCCTATTCGCACGAAGTAAGCAGTGTTGGATTTTGGCCCGGCAACAATAGACACGAAGCCTTGTTTTATTCTTATGCAGCCCCCGCTCCCGAAGGATTCGCCTCTGGCACGATCCGGCCGAGCACGGCTTTCTACGACAAGGAGCTTGGTGAGTTTGTCCTTCCTTACGAAGACGTTCGGCGGAGTTCGTCTCCACGCGATGTGCTGCTCGACTTTTGCCAGAGTACATACGAGGTGGCCGCGACTCTCGGGAAGTGGGATCGAGCAGCGTTAGAGAGACAGCTCGAAATTGCGTAGGTTAATCAGCGCTGAAGGCGATCACGAACTTCGAAAGTGATTTCGATATTTGTTATAATCCGCGCACGCCTTCGATTGACGTTGTCTTATTGAAATGACCGAGCCGTCCACGCCTTTGATGCGGCAATACGCATCTATTAAGAAAGAGCATCCGGCCGCTCTTTTGTTCTTTCGGCTCGGCGATTTTTACGAACTTTTCTTTGACGACGCCGTTCTTGCCTCGCGGGAGCTGCAAATCACTCTCACATCCCGCAATAAAGAAAAAGGGCTGGCGGTGCCCATGTGCGGCGTCCCTTATCATGCCGCCGACGGTTATATATCTAAGCTTGTCCGCAAAGGATTTCGCGTTGCGATTTGCGAGCAGATGGAAGATCCGCGACTGGCGAAGAAACTGGTGCGGCGCGAGGTGACGCGGGTCGTCACTCCAGGTACCGCCGCGGATTCTTTGGTCAGCTCGGATGAGAATAATTTTCTGGCCGCCGTGGCACAGAGTGGGGATCGGGCCGGTTTTGCAGCGCTCGATCTCTCAACCGGCGAATTCCGCGCGACCGAGTTTCAAGGGGAGGATGCGCAACGGAGAATCCAGGAAGAGCTGCAACAGTTGCGTCCAAAAGAAGTGCTCTATGGCTCCGCCGCGCCGCTGTTTGATCAGGAACATTCACGTGATTCAATCGTGTCTGTTGGTTCGACCGGATATGCCGAGACTCCGCTCGACGACTGGATATTTGCTCCCGACCACGCAATCCCGCTGCTGGAGAATCATTTTGGAGTGTTATCTCTCGAGGGCTTTGGGCTGGCGGGCAAACCCGCAGCCGCCTCGGCGGCCGGAGCGATTATCTATTACGTGCGCTCCACGCAGCGCGGGACGCTGAGTCACGTAGATCGCGTTGGCTTTTATGAGCGGCAGAATTGTCTCATCCTTGATACCGTTACCGTGCGTAATCTGGAATTGATTGAACCGCTTTTCGCTGGCAGCGATGCGGGAGTGACCCTTCTGCGTTCGATTGATGCGACGGTTACGCCCATGGGAAAGCGGCTGTTGCGCTCATGGGTGCTGCGTCCTTCGATCGAGTTGGCGGAGATAAATGCTCGATTGGACGCAGTCGAGACGCAGGTAAAAGACACCGTAGCCCGCGAAGAACTGCGCCGCGCATTGGACGGCATCCTCGATCTGGAACGCCTGTTGAGCCGGGTAACGCTTGAAACTGCCTCGCCTCGCGACGTTTTGGCACTCGCTGCATCGCTGGACAAGCTTCCTGGCGTGCGCTCTGCATTGAAGCCTTTCGAAGCCGAGCGATTGAAATCCCTTTACGGCTCAATTGATGAGTTGCGTGATTTGCAGGAAAAGATTGATAAGACAATCGTTCGCGAACCACCATTATCCTTCAGCGATGGCGGCGTGATTCGAACCGGCATCAATCAAGAGCTGGACGAACTTCGAGATTTGAGCCGCAACAGCAAACAGTTTCTTGCCCAGATTGAACAACGCGAGCGGCAGCGCACCGGAATTGGATCGCTCAAGGTGAAATTCAATTCCATCTTTGGCTACTATCTCGAGATCACGAAATCCAATCTACATCTTGTGCCCGCCGATTATGAGCGCAAGCAGACATTGGTGAACGCCGAGCGCTTCGCCACTCCGGAACTCAAAGAATACGAATCGAAAATTCTGGACGCTCAGGAAAAGATTGTTGAAATTGAGCGTCGGATTTTCGTCGAACTGCGCTCAGCGATTGCAGGCGAGGCGCGTCGCGTGCGGCAAACGGCGCTGGCGTTGGCGGAAGTGGACGTGCTCGGAAGCATGGCGCATGTCGCGGCTCTTCGCGGCTACTGCCGTCCGAAGTTCGACGGTTCTTCCGACCTTGAAGTTCTCGAGGGCAGGCATCCAGTGATTGAACAGCAGGAGATGACAAGCGGTAGCAATCGTTTCGTGCCCAACGATCTTTATCTGAATTCGACCACTCATGCCGTGCTGGTTTTGACGGGGCCGAACATGGGCGGCAAGTCAACCTATCTGCGGCAGGCTGCGCTCATCGTAATTCTGGCGCAGATGGGATCGTTTGTGCCCGCAAAATCGGCGCGCATGGGCTTGGTGGACCGGGTGTTCACGCGAATCGGCGCCAGCGACAACCTGGCTCGCGGACGCTCCACTTTCATGGTCGAAATGACGGAGACGGCGGCGATCTTGCATACGGCTACGGCGCGATCATTGGTTTTGCTCGACGAAATCGGGCGTGGCACTGCAACGTATGACGGGCTGGCGATTGCGTGGGCGGCTATTGAATATATCCACGCGCGAACTAGAGCGAAGACGCTGTTCGCAACTCACTATTTCGAGTTAACTGAACTGGCGGCACGGCTCTCTGGAGTGAAGAACTATCACGTTTCCGTAAAAGAGACCGGGGGCGGGATCGTATTTTTGCGCACCGTGGAACCCGGCGCCGCCGATCGCAGTTACGGAATCGAAGTGGCCAAGCTGGCCGGCCTGCCGAATGAAGTCATCGAGCGCGCTCGCGAAGTCCTGGCGGAGCATGAGGACGCGGAACAACGCGTAGCCGCTCAATTAGCCAGCGATGATTCGCGGCCCGCGCCTGCCGCACAATTGACGATCTTTACTGCGCTTTCGCAGCCCGTACTGGAGCGCCTGCGCGGACTGGATTTGAATCACCTGACACCGCTCGAAGCGCTGAATATTCTGTCGGACTTAAGGAAAGAAATAGACTGAGATCGCACTAAGCTCCATTTGACCTTTAGCTAATATCTGGACTCGACCGGATTGCCGAAAAAGCAAACCAGCAATGACGCTCTCGCCGCTCAAGTTGGCGCGCTCTTCATTATTGGTTTTGATGGTGTCGAGATGTCGCCGCGGCTTGCTTCTCTGCTCGCGCGGATTCAGCCAGCAGGAGTTATTCTTTTCGCCCGCAACATCACTTCCGCAGAGCAGACACACAAACTTTTGAGAGACTGCCAGGCTTGCGTTTCAACGCAGCTCTTCACTTGCGTGGATATGGAAGGCGGGAAAGTTGATCGCTTTCGCAATTTAAATGGTGGCAGTCCGTCGGCAGCCGATGTCTTCGCGATCCGAGACTTTAAGGTGTTTCGCACACACGGTAGAGTTATCGGGGGATACTGCCGCGCTTTGGGGTTTAACACTGACTTCGCACCCGTTCTTGATTTGACATTTGAAGCTTCGCGGAACGTGATGAGTTCGCGCGCTGTATCGGCTGATCCTCGCGAGGTGGCCGTCTATGCTGCCGAGTTTCTTTGTGGGCTGCGCGAGTCCGGTGTTTTGGGCTGCGGCAAACACTTTCCAGGCCTGGGCGAGGGGAATCTCGATTCGCATCACGAACTTCCTCTGATTAACAAATCTCTAAAGAAGCTCTGGGCCGAGGACATCCTTCCCTACCGGATATTGTGCGCGGAAATGCCATTTGTGCTGGTGTCGCATGCGGGCTATCCCGCCGTCACGCACGACAAAACGCCTGCTTCGCTCTCGAAGAAATGGATCACGAATATTTTGCGCAAGCGGATGGGTTACACAGGTTTGGTCGTCTCCGACGATTTGGAAATGGGAGCGGTGTTGCAGACTACTTCAATCGAGGACGCGGCCATCGCGCACATCCGGGGTGGCGGTGATTTGTGCCTTATCTGCCATACCGAAGATTTAATTGTTCGTGCCTATGAAGCCGTCATCCAAGAAGCGGAGGCGAACAAGCGCTTTGCAGTGCAAGTGGCCAACGCGGCAGGACGCGTAGAAAGAAGCAAAAAGAAATTCTTAGCTTCGATTGACTGGAAGTTCCCGAAGGCTCCATCTCAAAACAACCTTGACCGGCTCTCTCGCCAGCTTTGGAATTTTAGCGAGATCGTGCGGCTCAACAATATTGCTCGCGAACAGGATCAACCGTGATTGTTGGCGGCGTGATGAGCGGGACTTCGTGCGATGGAATCAACGTCGCACTGGTAAATATCGCCCAGGCGCGTCGGAGTAAACTGAAGCTAAAACTGATTGCACACGCGGAGTTTCCCTATTCAAAGGCTGTACGCAAAGCAATTCTGGCAGCCATGAATTCGAATCACGCAAGAGTAGCTGACCTGGCACGGCTGAACTTTTTGTTGGCGGAATTTTATGCAGAAGCGTTAATAACCACGCAGCGGCGTTTTCAAGTAAAAATTCAACTGGCGGGCTGTCACGGGCAGACTCTATATCACCAGGGGGAAGCTGAAAACTTTCTGGGCCGAAAAATCGCAACCACCTGGCAAGTGGGCGATGGATCTCTCATTGCCGCAAGAACCGGCGTGCCCGTAGTGTCAGATTTCCGGCCCGCTGATATGGCGGCAGGCGGAAAGGGTGCTCCCCTAGTTCCCTTCCTCGACTATTCATTATTTCGAGATCGCCGCATTGGACGCATCGTGCAAAACATTGGCGGCATCGCGAACCTCACCGCGATTCCTGCTGAAGGTTCGCCCGAGGATGTAATCGCCTTCGACACTGGGCCGGGCAATATGGTTATGGATGCGCTGACGGTGCGTCTTTTTGGTAAGCCGTTTGATCGCGATGGCATGATTGCCACTTCCGGCAGGGTTTTAGAACATGTCGTCTCAAACCTCATGCGTTCACCTCATTTCCGGCGCAAGCCGCCGAAGACCGCAGGACGGGAAGAATTCGGGCGGAGAGTTCGTCCAATTATTTCTTCGCAAATGCGGCCGTGCCAACAAGCGTGATGTGATCGCCACGGCTACGGCGTTGACCGCATACTCCATTGCGAATGCTGTACGGCGCTTCGTTTTAAAGGAAGGAGACTACAAAGAATTCATCATATCCGGCGGGGGGACGAACAATCCCACGCTTCTGGCGATGCTGGCAAATCTGCTCGCTCCTCTTGGCCTGCAAATCCGGCTCTCGGACGAATTTGGAATTCCATCCGAAGCGAAGGAAGCTGTGGCCTTCGCGTTGCTCGCATACCAGACATGGAACCGGAAGCCCTCGAACATTCCAGCCGCGACAGGGGCGAAGCGGCCCGCAATTCTGGGCAAGGTCTCGTATGTCTGAGGGTTGTGTAATTTGTCCCTTCGGGGCAAACGCACAGCAGGTGGCAGCTGTGCCTAAGTGGTCTTGGGTGGCACGGGCTGTTGGCCTTTTTATTCTGAGCCTTTGCTTTGCGGCGTGTGCCAAAAAGCCCGATTCAAACACTCTAGTCATGATTATCGAAAGCAGTCCCACAAACCTCGATCCGCGGGTCGGATTGGACGCGCAATCGGAGTGCATTGATGGCCTGTTGTTCGACGATTTATTTACTCGCGACGAGCATTTGAACGTGCAGCCCGGCTTGGTGGAGCGATGGGAGATGCCCGATCCTCTAACCTACGTTTTCCATTTGCGATCACGAGTTAGATTCCATAACGGCCAGTCTCTCACTTCCCGAGATGTGAAATGGACCTTCGATTCGTTGCTGCAAGGAACAATTCTTAGCACCAAGGCGGCGGCATACCGCTTCGTGGATCACATCGAAGCTCCCGATGCATCCACGGTAATCTTTCATCTCAAAGAACCAGACGCGCCACTGCTGTGGAATCTTTCCGACGGCGCAATCGGCATTATCCCCTACGCCAGCGGCGCTGAGATCAGCCGTCATCCCATCGGTTCAGGGCCATTTCGCTTTGTAAGTGCCGAGCAAGACAAGAATGTAATCATCGAACGCAACGACGATTACTGGGGTCAAAAAGCGAACCTGAAGCGAGTGCGATTCGACGTTGTGCCCGACGCGACTACCCAAGCCCTGGAACTGCGCAAAGGCAGCGCCGACATTTCTTCAATAAACTCTCTGACCGATGACATGGTTTTAACCCTTGAGCGGGAATCCAGACTGTCTGTTCTGCATACTCCGGGTACGCGATTGGCGTACATCGGGTTTAATGTGCGGGATCCGATTCTGAAGGATGTGCGGGTACGGCAGGCGATTGCCGAAGCAATTGACCGGCGTCCGATCATTCATTATTTGTTGCGCGATTTCGCGAGGCCGGCATATAGCATCCTTCCGCCTGAGAGTTGGGCCTACAGTGATGTGTCCGCGCACCAATTCGATCCCCAAAACGCCCGGCAGTTGTTGGATGCCGCTGGCTATCGCGAGGTGAATGGAATTCGCTTTCATCTGACCATGGAAACTTCTACGGACGAAAGTACGCGGCTGTTGGTCGCCGTCTTGCAGCAGCAACTACGCGACGTCGGCATCGCTCTCGACATCCGTACATTTGAATTTGCGACTTTTTTCTCCGACGTGACGCGAGGAGCCTTTCAGCTTTACTCGCTGCGCTGGATCGGCGGCAATGAAGACCCCGATATTTTTGAATACGTCTTCGATACCTCCCGTTTCACTCCGAAAGGTGCGAATCGGAGTTTCTATTCCAATCCGCGCTTGGATGCCCTGATTGATCAGGCCCGGCGAGAATCAGATCAGAACACTCGCAAACAGCTTTACACTGAAATCCAGGCAATACTCGCTGCCGATGTCCCTTCCATCAACCTTTGGTACTTCGACAATGTTCTGGTGCATTCGAAGAGGGTTCAGAACGTCACCTTGAATCCATCGGGAAACTACGATTTTCTGAAAACAGCTACCATAACCAACACTCATTAGCTACTTTCAACCGCGCAAATTCTCCGTGTTACCATCGAACCCAGTGCGCATTCTTTTCATTGGCGATATTTTCGGGCGGCCCGGGCGCACCATTGTCAGAGAGCGCCTGTCATCATTGGTGAAAGAACACACCATTGATCTTGTAATCGCAAATGGAGAAAACTCGGCGGCCGGTTTTGGCATTACCCCGCCTCTCGCGGAAGAGTTATTCGAACTGGGAATAGACGTTCTCACCACGGGCAATCACATCTGGGACAAGCGCGAGATCATTGACTACTTCCAGATGGCGAATGGGAACGAACACAGCATGGCCCGGCGGCTTCTGCGTCCTGCCAACTATCATTCAGGCATGCCGGGATGGGGCGTTTATGAGGGCCGGAAGGCCGACGTGCCTTATGCTGTAATCAATTTGCAGGGGCGTGTGTTTATGGTCTCGAATGACGATCCCTTTCGCGTAGCCGATCAATTGCTGAAAGAGATCAAAGCAAAGATAATTTTTGTGGACATGCACGCTGAGGCCACATCGGAAAAAATATCGCTTGGGTGGTACTTGGATGGCCGTGTGACCGCGGTGGTCGGCACGCACACCCACATTCCCACCGCGGACGAACGAGTTCTTCCCGAAGGCACCGCGTACATCACGGATGTGGGCATGACGGGTCCCTATGACAGCGTGATCGGCGTCAAGAAAGAGCTGGTAATCGGACGGTTCCTCAACAATATGCCTGCGCGTTTTGAGGCGGCGACGGGAGACGTACGGTTATGCGCCGTAGTCGTGGACGCTGACCCGGAAACTGGGCACGCTCGAAGCATCGAAAGACTCATGCTCCGCTAGCCACGCTCACACGGAATCCCAAGCTCGGAATAGTGACAACTAGTGCCTCCGGGTTAATCCTCCAAATCAAGTACAATTCCCTGATGCGAAACCTAAAAGGATTAGAAGATATTGTGACTGAACTGCGTGCCGAACGAGGGCACCTGGTAAACAATCTCCGTCACGTGGATGCGGCTCTCGCGGTGCTCGGCAAGCTGGAGGGAGGAAAGTTCGCCACGGAATCGCGGCGCACGGTATCCCAGTCTGCTCGCCGAAGAATGGCCGCGTCCCAGAAGGCGCGATGGGCGAAAACGAAAAGCCCATCCTCTGCAACCCCAACCGGCGGCGGAACTCCGCGTTCACCAAAGCGGCTTTCGGAAGCGACCCGCCGTAAAATTGCCGCAGCGCAACGCGCCCGATGGGCAAGGATAAAGAGTAAGTAACACGATTTTGGCGAGAGCCAGCCGCGTCCCACGAGAGAAAGTCATGTTCATTTCCGCCATCGGAACAGCAACTTCGATGTTTATCACGATGGCTTCACCTTCTGTTTCGCAAGATAGATTCCTGCCATTTGTGACAGTGGTGTTATTTGGACTTTTCCTTGGGATGCGGCACTCGACGGACCCCGATCACGTTGTAGCAGTCTCTACCATTGTTAGCCGCCAGCGCTCAATTGTGCATTCGACAGTGATCGGCATGATGTGGGGACTCGGCCATTCATTGACCATTTTCATTGTCGGGTCGGCCATCATCATTTTCGGCGTCATCATACCGCCGCGCCTCGGACTTTCGATGGAGTTTTCTGTTGCCCTAATGCTGATCCTGTTGGGCGTACTCAACCTAACCGGCGTGATGCGCTTGATCACAGAACGCTTTACGCCGTCACACCATGAGAGCAAGACACATCATGGAATCATCCCCGCATCGGCTGTTGAACGAATAAATTCCGCACCAAGAGAGCCCTCGGGATGGCGAAGCGGTGTAGCGAAACTTGGACTGTATCAGACCCTTCGTCCCTTCGCGGTCGGCCTGGTTCACGGACTGGCAGGGTCGGCAGCAGTAGCGTTGCTGGTTCTTTCCACCATTAAAAGCCCGCTCTGGGCGACGGCCTATTTGCTGGTGTTCGGCGCGGGCACCATGGTGGGGATGATGATCATGACCACCGCGATTGCAATGCCGCTTGTGTACTCGAGCAAGAAATTTGCGAAAGTAAATCAATTCATGACCACAACGTCTGGCCTGCTGAGCATGGCTTTCGGTCTATTTCTGGTTTATCAGATTGGCCTCGTGGATGGACTATTCACGGGACGCCCCCACTGGATTCCTCAGTAGCCGAACGTCGTCTACAGAGCGTCATCCCAGATTCTTCGCAATCCACTCGCCGGCTTCCTGAGTGCTTAGGCTTCCGCCGATATCTTGCGTAGTTTTCTTCTGCCTCACCGCTTCGAGGACTGTGGCTTCGATTTTTCGCGACTCATTCGTCATCCCAAGATGATTCAGCATCATCGCGGCCGTCAGAATGGCTCCGAACGGATTTGCGATGTTCTTTCCCGCAATCTGGGGCGCCGACCCGTGCACAGGCTCGAACATGGAAGTCTGTTCTGAATGAATGTTCGCGCTGGCCGCCATTCCCAATCCTCCTTGAAGGGCCGCCGCCAGATCGGTCACGATATCGCCAAACATGTTATTGGTTACGATTACGTCGAACTGACTCGGATCGCGGATAATCTGCATGCACAACGCATCTACGAACATGTGTTGCGAAGTGATCTGCGGATATTCTTCGCCCACTTCCTTAAACACCCGCTGCCACAATCCGCCGGCATGTGTCATGGCGTTCGATTTGTCGCTCATCAAGACTTGTTTTCGCTGCGTGCCGTCGCTCTTTGTGTGGCGCTCGCAATATTCGAAGGCGTATCGAATGACACGCTCTACGCCCTTGCGCGTGTTGATGTCCTCTTGAATGGCAATTTCGTCCGGCGTTCCCCGCTTGAATACGCCGCCGGCATCTGTGTACGATCCTTCAGTGTTCTCGCGAATGACCACAAAATCCACGTCTTTCGGTTCAACTCCTTTCAACGGACAGAGCGAGGCATCCAATAGCCGCACCGGCCGAACGTTGGCATATAGGTCCATCTGAAAGCGCATTCCCAACAGAATTTCTTTGGCGTGGATATTGGAAGGAACTCTCGGATCGCCAAAAGCGCCAACGAGAATTGCGTCGAAGTCGCGTCCCAGCATCCTGAAACCATCGGGCGGGACGGTCACGCCGTCAGCGAGATAGCGGTTCGCTCCCCAATCAAACTGGGCCATCTCGACTGCGGCTCCCGATGCATTGATGGCTTTCACAGCTTCGGCGATTACCTCGACGCCAATGCCGTCACCGGCTATTACTGCAATACGCTTCTTCATGCCCACCGAAGAAGAGATTATCAACTAACGGCAAGCTATGCCATGAGGAGTTCGGACAATGAAAGTATGTGCAGCTGACGAAATGAGTCACCGAGTTGTTCCGCGTCACGTTTTGTTGATAAATCCGCATCGTTTGGCACCGTGGCATCTTCGGGGGACCCTTTCTATCAAGCCTGGCTAGGCACTCTTGCCCGCCCTACATGTGCCTTGGGCGCGTCGCAGCTTGCAGGACGGTTCCCTGACTGGCGGGGCGCGAGACAGGACTTAGGCCATTTTTGTGTAATACTTTGGACCACAATCAGCATTGAACATGGGAGCCAGAGCTTGAGTTTCTCTATCAGTCTTTTTGGTTTGGGATATGTCGGTTCGGTGAGCGCCGCCTGCTTCGCCCAGATGGGACACAAGGTCGTGGGCGTGGATGTAAACCGCGACAAAGTCGCAATGTTGGGATCGGGGAAGAGCCCGATTGTAGAGGCACGCGTTGGCGCACTGATCGCGGAAGCCCATGCAGCGGGAAGGCTCCTTGCGACCACCGATGCGAAAGATGCAATTTTGCAAACCGATATTTCGTTTCTATGCGTGGGAACGCCGAGCCTGCGGAGCGGCAAGCTCGATTTAAGCCACATTGAGCACGTCTCGCGCGAGATCGGCGCCTCCCTGCGCGAGAAGGACGCACCGCATACCGTTGTATTGCGCAGTACGGTTTTGCCGGGAACCACCGAGTCTGTGATGATTCCCATTCTCGAAAGCGCCAGCGGGAAAAAAGCGGGAGTAAATTTCAACGTGGTTTACAATCCTGAATTCATGCGGGAAGGAAGTGCGGTGTCCGACTTCCTCCAACCTCCCTACACCATTCTCGGATCGCGCGATCCGTATCAACTGACCCAGCTTCGCGAGCTCTATAAAGGAATTCCGGGCACATTGTTTGAAACCAGTATCCCCGTCGCGGAAATGGCGAAATATGTTTCAAATCTGTTTCATGCGGTGAAAGTTGGCTTCGCCAACGAGGTTGGAACTCTTTGCAAGCACCTGGGCGTGGATACGCAAATGGTGACCCAGATTTTTACTTCTGACACGAAACTGAATATCTCTCCGGCTTACTTGTCTCCGGGGTTTGCGTTCGGCGGGTCCTGTTTGCCGAAAGATTTGCGAGCCATTACCTATAAAGCGAAAGAGCTTGACCTGGACTTGCCGGTGCTCCAGGCGTTAATTCCAAGCAACGCTGAGCACATTGATCGGGCTCTCGAAGCCGTCTTACAAACGAAAAAGAAGAATGTTTGCCTGCTCGGACTGAGCTTTAAGGCTGGAACCGATGATTTGAGAGAAAGTCCTCAGGTGCAGCTGATCAAGCGCCTCATCGGGGAGGGTTGCCATATTCGCATTTGGGACCCGGAGGTTTCGCTCGGCCGGTTAACTGGATCGAATCGGCAATATATTGAAGAAGTCATTCCCCATATTGGCTCACTGCTCTGCAACGATCTCGAAACCGTGATCAAGAGCGCTGAAGTTGTGATTATCGGCACCCGGTCGGCGGATCAAGCCCAACTCTCGCCTTTCTTGCGGGCGGACCAGTTCGTCATTGATCTCATCAATCTCGATGTCCTGCGGCGGCCGAAGAGCGCGGCCTCCTATGAAGGGATCTGTTGGTAAGAGGAACGCGAGTGGTGCGTCGGTGTCGCTAACGGCAACTTGACTGAAAACATAGATTCTGGCTGAAAAAAGGCATCACGTGGTTCTGAAAGCGATCAGCTACCGCGCTCGTGTGAGTACCGTGATATTCCTCGAAGCTGTTCGCGATTCCGTACTTATCCAGAACGTCATGCAGTTTCGCAGTGTCCACGCGTAATCCGTCCTGGTCGCCTACATCAATCGAAATGCCATGATACTCGCGCAGATTGTCCATGTATTGGTCAATAAAGGCAAGGGGCGCATTGGCTGTCCACTTCGCAAGCACATCCGGCTGGGGCACGCCGTCCTTTGTCGGTAGATCAAAATAAAACGGCGGGTTTTTCGGATCAGGAGACCATGCCGCGGCACTGGCAAGCGTGGCTCGAGCGAAAAAACCCAACTTGGCCGAATCCTCGGGCGTCTTCACCGATTCGAGAGCCTTCTCCAATTCAAGGTTCGCCGGTCCGCCAGTTCGCGGTGATAGACAACAGGGGCTCATGATGTACAGGCTTCCGAACACATCAGCATGTTTCATCCCAATGCGAGTCGCGCCATACCCTCCCATGGAGTGGCCCACCAGGCCGCGACTCCGCCGATTCGGTAGCGTCCGGTAGTGCGCGTCCATGTATGCGACTAAATCGTGCGAGACAAATTTCTCGAAGTCGCCGGTCGTCACCGAACTCGAATACATCGAACCGTTGTGCAGCGTTTTCGAATCAGGCAAAACGACGATCATCTCTTTCGCTCCTTGTGCGAAAGCGCCTTCGATCGTCTCGGGTGCGTGAATTTCATGGGTCCATTGTTCGGCGCCGATAGAATAACCGTGCAGAGCGTACACGACCGGATATCGGCGATGCTTATCCTTGCCATAGCTTGGCGGCAAGAATACGAAAACATCGCGGTCAACTGCATCGCCCTCCAGATTCCCTTCCAGCGATGAACCGTGGACTTTTATATGCTCCACTGTCACAGCCTTTGCGCCGGGAACGAGTGGCGGAACCTCGGTCTGTACTTGCGCAGCCAGCCAAGGCCCTACAGCAATCGTTATCGCCAGGGTCACCATCCCGCAAAAACGCTTCGTACGGATCATCAATGTACCTTTCCCGGATGCAAGATTTGCTCTTCAGATCGGCAAGTTCTGCTCAGTCTCCCCAGATACTATAGTCACGGCGAGGTTAGAACGAAAGCGGGAGTCATCGGTTTACGAAATCAGGCATTGCACTCAAACCTGATCGTGGTCCGAGAACTCGGTTCAACCAGTCACTGTCATTTTCACGAAGGCGCGGGCGGCTTCTGAGCGTCTACTGTTTCTTCGCGTCGGCCAAGCTTGACTCCATCGGAGTCGGGTTGTTGAACTGGACAAAGCTCGTAACTTTTCCTGAGGCGTCCCGAACAAACCTGAACTCGTCCGCTTCGCTGCCGTCTTTGCGGACGCGCCGGAACACGTCGTTCCCCTTGGGCTTGAGAAACTCCATGTCTGCCACTGGATCTGCCGTTGGCAACCCGAGAGAGACTAGCCCCCCGGCCCAGGGCAGTATCACCAATTCCGAACCCCATGGCTGCGGAGAGTAGCGGCCGGCGTACTCCTCCAGTTTGACTCCAGCGGCAGGAAGCGGCGGTTTGAACGTGTAGTCTTTGCGCTTGTCCAGGATGGCAAAGATCGCCTTCGCCAATGACTCAGTGAGATCCGAAATGTTGTCCATAATGATTACAGCGGTTTGATCATCCATCCGCATGGAAAGGACGGAATAGTATCCGGGGCAGTCGCCGGGGTGTCCGACATAGATGTGGTCATCCCTGTGCTCGATCCTAAAACCAAGCCCCCAACTGGTCTTCCAGTCGGGATCCATGAATTGGACGCGTTGCATCTCGCGCAATGTGGAAGCCTTTAGGACGTTGGTCTGGCCGGAGCGCAGAAGCCGGAACTGCCAGGAGGCAAACTTGGCGAAGTCCTCCACTGTGGAGGTGTAGCCGGCCGCCGGTGCAAGACCGCGCGCGTTGAATGGCTTCAGAAGGTCGCGGGTGCCATCGCGCTTCAGAGCGCCGTAACCGACGGCTAAACGCTTGCCGTAAAGCTCCATCGGCATAACAGTCCGCGTATCGTCGAGACCGATCGGGCCTAAGACGTTGGCCTGGACATAATCGGCATACGGCTTGCCCGATACGGCAGCCACAGTCTCGCCGATTAACGTAAGCCCGAGGTTGCTGTATTGAAAATAGCTCCCGGCCGGATAAAGCGCCGACTGGGTCACGATCTTAGCCCGAATTTCTTCGCGCGTTGGAAACACAAAGTCTGGCCCAGTCCAGTACGGAAACTCCGATTCACGTGGAATCCCGGAAGAATGGGTGAGTAGGCCACGCAGAGTGACCGGGCCACTATTTGCAGCCGGTTTGAAGGTAGCCCACGGAAGATAATTGGTGATGGGGTCGTCCAAGCGCACCTTACCAGCCTCATTGAGTTGCATCAGGGCGATTGAGGTGAAGAGCTTGGATATCGAGCAAATGGAATAGATAGTCTGGGGCGTGGCGGCAACGGTATGGCTGGAGTCAACGGTTCCAAAACCCTGGGACCAGACCAAGTCATCTCCAACGACCACGCCAGCCGAGATGGCGGGGATGTGCTGATATGCCTGAACGCTGTCAAGCCAGACATCCACTACGCGAAGAGCTTCCGCGCGCTCCGCTGCGCCCTTCACTTCTTGTGCATTCGTAGTTGCCGAGAAGACCGCGAGGGTACAGATCAGATAAACGGCCAGTCGTTTCATTCGTATACTCCAGTGGGTAGTGAAAGGCATTTTGGGTTCAGTCTATAAGACCACAGTATGGATCGGTTCCGAGTATGAATGCATTCTGCCCGATGTTCGACGGTAGGACAGGCTTTCTCGACACAAAAATTAAGGGAGGCTCGACTGAGCCTCCCTTCACATCGTTGCCAACATTACTAGAACGTAATCTTAGCGACTAGCCCGATGGTGCGTGCGTTGCTGGGGAACACCGACTTCGGGTTATTGAAGTTAACGTTGCCAGGCGTTAGATAATTAAGATATCCACCGCTGATCGTATTGAAACCAGTGACGTCATTTACGCCCAAGCCCAGGCCAGGATTGCCGCCCGGAATGAACTGTGGATGGTTAAGGATATTGGCAAACTGCGCGCCCAGGCGGAATTTGAACCGTTCCGTAAGGTTCAAATCTTTGTAGACGGCAAGGTCAATATCGTTGGTCGGGTCAGTAGCCAGGGTGTCTCGTCCAGCGGTCGCCAGGGCACCGGCTCCGGCCTTGATGTATTCCGCCGAAGGATTGTTTGCCAGGTAGGCAACCGTGTGCGAAGCGAAGCAGCCGGCTTGGGCCGAGGGGGCTTGGGCGCTGCAAGTATTGGTGCTAAACAGGGTAGTGATTCCGCTTCCCGTACCCGAAACGCCACTAGGATTGAACACAGCACGGTCGCCGGCACTGTCACCGTTCAGGTTTGCATCGGTTGCCGATTGCACATCAGCCCATTGCGGCGATTCATAGGTGTAAATCGGGCTGAATCCCCAGTTCCCTACCACATTCTTCATCAGCCAATTTCCGCTCTTGAAGTACGGCAGATCGTACACAGCCGCGATGGTAAAGCGGTGAGTGCGAGATAGGGGAGAAACAGATCTTTCCGCGGCAAAGTTCCCGAAGTCTTGTGGACGTCGTGGAGTTAAGCTGGTGGAAAAGAAATCCGCAGTAGCGTTATCAATGGTACGGCTGTAAGTGTAGGCGGCTTGGAATGCCAAGCCACCACTGAAGCGTTTTCTGAGCTGCGTTTCCAGGCCGTTGTAGTTTGAGCTGCCCAGCGGCAAGTCGCCCACGATGCTGCTCGCAAAAGTGCAGGAGTTTTTGAAATTGGGATCGTCGCACGCCAGGTTGCGGTAGGCTGGAACTATGTTGCCGGGCGCTTTTAAGGATGCCAGGTTATTTGGCAACGTATCCAAAGTCGCCTGCGACGGAGCCTGGAGGTAAGTCGGCAAAAAGGCTGATGGCGAGACCAGAGACTGCCTATTGATTCGGTCCTGAACGTCCAGGTGCACCCCGCGGTCACCAACGTAGTTGATTTCAGCGGTAAAGGCCTTGCCGAAAGAGTGTTGCACTCCTAAGTTCCAATTGATCGAATACGGCCATTTGGTATGCGGAGGTATCCATGCTGAGGTAGATGCGATGGCATCAACGCAATTGCCGTTAGGGTTAGCTGCCAGGAAGGCCGCATTGCAATTCGGTGTAATACCGGAACCTCCACCATTCAATCCGCCGCCACCCAAGAAATTGGCCGTGCCGGTATTCAGGTCTGGCACATCGTTCGTCGCGCCAAGCTGTGGAGGAGGCGCAAGGACGCCTATATTGTCGTACAGAACGTCGTAGGCCATGCCGAAGCCACCGCGAATTGAAGTGTTGCCGCTTTCGCCGGGAGAATACGCAAATCCGAGGCGTGGTGCGAAGTCCTTCTTGGGCGAGTCAATCTTGCTAAATAGCAGAGGCTCGTTCACGCCGGAGACGATGATTCCCGGCTGGCTGGCGGCGGCGTTAAGCGATTGCCGTTGTTCGCCAATAGGCACCGTGTTGTATTCGTAACGCACTCCTAAATTCAGCGTCAGGTGGGTATCAACACGCCAGCTGTCGTTTGCGTACCCATAAATTCCTTTTTGATTGCCGTAGTAAACGCTCGCACCCTGACTGCGTTCACCGATAATATCGGGAGAGAAATCTTCCAGGAACATCTGAGCGGAGTTGTACTCGTAGTCGCCTCGTTGACGCTGGGTGAAGGTCTGCGGAGAGATGTACCAGCGGTACTCGCCTCCGAATTTCAGCGTGTGGGCTCCCTTTGTCCAGGTGACATTGTCCACGCCGTTGTAGAAATTCTGGATCGTCTCCTGCGGGGCGTTAGGGTCAGGACCAATGTTGACGCCACCTAGATCATTCAGAAGAACGTTCGGGAAGGCATCCAGACCTGGGTAGGCTAAGTTTCCGGCCGGATCGTTAGTCGCAAAGCGGTTATAACCTACGCGGAACTCGTTTAACACCGAGGGCGTGAAAGTGTGATATTCGCCAAGGGTGAACAAATAAAAGCGGGCGGGCTCGGTCAGATAGAAAGCAGGCAGGTTGGCGGCCGTATCGAGGGTATCGGATTTGTTATATACGAATCGTCCGCGGATTTGATCTTTCTCGGACATGTTGTAATCCACGCTTTGAACGAAATTCTCAAAGTTTGTAAATGCAGGCGCCGCGAACGTAATGGGACCGACCTCGACCTGCCCGTGGAGGACGCCTTTACTATCCACAAACTGAGGACAGCTGCCATTGGAAGGTGCGTTGAATGCCCCAATCTGCCCAGCTTCACCCGAACGCTGGGATTTGTCGTACTGAATGCAGCCACTTGCAGCTGTCGCTACGGGCATATATTGCTTAAAAATCGCGAAGTTATTCGCACTTAGGCCCGGATCCGTCTGAATCGCAGCGTAGCCAGCAGCCGTAGGACTTAACACTTCGAGTCCGCTGGTCCCTGTGGTGCCAACCGGTTGCCGCTCAAAATCTGTAAAGAAAAACAATTTGTTCTTCACAATTGGGCCGCCCAACGTGCCGCCGTATCGGTTGCTGTCAAATCGTGGATTCTCTGTAATCCCTTGCAGCACGTAAAAGTTGTCCACTGCATTAAGGTTGCGGTTCCTGAAATATTCATACAACGAGCCGTGGAAGCCGTTCGTGCCGCTTTTGATCGTGGTATTGAATTGCCCGCCGGAGGAGTGCCCGAATTCGGCATTGAACTGGTTCTCCAGCAGTGTGAAGTTCTCAACAGCGTCGTTTGGAACAGTAATCAAAGCACCGGTGACAGTCTTATTATTGTTGTCAACGCCCTCTATGGTGAAGTTGTTGTCGCGAGGCCGCTGGCCGCCGACGGAGGGCCCCACACCCAGATTCATCGCGCTCGAGTTGGTAACCCCAGGGCTCAACAAGGACAAATTGAGGATGCCGGATCCAGTTCCACCGGTTCCCGCGATTCCCAAGTCCTGAGAGAAACTCGAATCATAAGTGCTCTGCAATTGCGCAGACGACGTGTCCACCGGCGGTGCGACGCCGGAAACTTCCACGGTGGTCGCGCTGCTACCAATTTCCAACTTAATGTTCGCGGTGCCGATCTTATTCAGTTCCACCGGAATGTTGGTAAGGGTCGTAGTCTTAAAATTCGGCGAACTGGCTGTAATGTTGTAGGTGCCGACGGGCAAATCGTTAAACCGATAATCCCCCAGCGTCTTTGTCATGTCAGTCTGGGTTTGCCCGGTCGCAACGTTGACAACCGTGACTTCGGCGCCATTCACAGCAGCACCGGAAGGATCATAGACGGTGCCCGTCAAGCTGCCATCAATTGACTGCGCCCACGCGGGCAAAGAGCCGCCCACACAAACCACCAAAAGCAGAACCAGAACCAACTTCACGCTGCGGATATACATTACTCTCCTCCAACCAAAAGATTGAGTGTCGCGACTGAGCGAGAAAAACAGATCGCTAACCGCTTCTACATCGTGGAGTGTTTGCAATTGGCGAACCAGAACGGTGTCGTCGAGTTTTCAATCGGTTACATCCGTGAGCCGACCTGAGGTTATGAAACGCGGGATGCCCACTGGACAGCCCTCACAGCGCATATCGGGCGCTTGAAGTTGCGTGTTTGTTAAGACTGTCACTGCATCCTGTAGGACTACATCAAACAGGGATGGCATTTCTACAAATCCACATTTCGGGAGATTCTTCGGAGTTGACTGTTGTGCTTCGAAGATACATACTGGTTGGTATGTTGCTAGTACGAAAGAATCCGAAACGTAGGGCGGCTAGATTGCGCGATCCTGAGGGCACGCGGGAGCGCTTGCTACGGGCGGCATCCCGCGAGATCTACAGATCGGGTTTCCAGAGTGCCGGCCTGGACACAATTCTGACCTCGTCTGGGGTCACCAAGGGAGCCCTATACCACCACTTCAAAAGCAAGGAAGCCTTGGGATACGCCGTCGTTGATGAGATCATTGCCCCCGACGTCCACGGCAAATGGGTGCAACCCCTACAGAGCGTCAAGGACCCTATTGACGCTTTGATCGGCGCTGTTCGAAGTATCCCCGTTCGGCCTGCGGATGTGCGGGGCGGCTGCCAGCTGAACAATCTGGCCCAGGAAATGTCTCCTCTTGACGTGGGCTTCCGGAAACGGATGGTCTCAATCTTCGATGCCTGGCGCGAGGCCGTTGCCTCAGTTTTGCGAGAGGGCCAGATCCACGGAAGCGTTCGCCGCGAGGTGGAACCCGCCGACGCCGCTGGCTTTCTGATCGCGATGGTCGAAGGCTAGGCTTCGCTGGCAAAGAATGCTCAGAATCCCAAAGTAATGAAAGCGGGGATCAGAAACATCGTGGTCTGGCTACGATCCTTGCGTCCGCCGGGCAACCGCAAGCGGGTACGATCGCATCGGTTGTAGCAAGCGGTTGATAGTGCTACATACCAACCGGTTCGTAGGCTCATCGCGATCGGACGAAGCGCTTCACACTACAGGATGGATAAGGAGAACGAACAATGACAGTGAGCAAGATCGCAGTGTCGCGCAGGAATCTGCTCGCAAAGGGGGCCTACGCGTTGGTTGGTGCCGTGAGCCTGCCGGGACTGGCAGGTGCCAGCGCATTGGGAGGACAGAACTTAGCGAACGAGGCGATCATCCGTAAGTGGTACGCGGCGTGGGAAAATAAGGACTTGGGCATGTTCGATGCTTTACTCGCCGACAACTTCACCTTTTCGAGCGCGGCCGGCGACGACCACATCAGCAAGAGCACTTTCAAAACGCAATGCTGGGACACGCAGGTTAATTTCATTGGACATTTTGACCTGGAGCGAGTCGCCGCCGGCGCGGATGATGCTTTTGTGAAGTATCTTTGCCACACCAAGAATGGCAAATCGTTCCGAAACGTGGAGTATCTCCGAATCAGGAACGGAAAGCTGCAATCCATTGAGTGTTATTTCGGCGCGCAATCCAGCTTTCCATCGGCAGTGAGCACCGCGGCGGAAGTGACCTACGGGTCTTGAAGGTAAGGCATGGGGAAGCTGAAGTCGGCGAAGAACAAGCAGCAGCGAGAGCCTGATGATGTCGAGGTAGCAAGATGAACTGGAACCAGACGCCGATTGACGGCTGTTCAGGTCACGATGAACGGGCAGAAAGCAATAACGAAACCGGCAATGGAGGTCTTTTGGATAACGTCAATCCGCATATTCGTGAAGTCGTACCTCTGACACGGATGCTTGCGATGGGCAAATCTGCGCGGATTGCGATCAGAGCCAAGGGGAGAATTCTCTTCATTGATGCGGCGGACGTTATCGCAGTGGAAGCCAAAGGAAACCATGTCTTGTTATTGCGTACTTCTGGTTCGCACATGCTGCGAGAGTCTATTTCAACCATGGAGGCAAAGCTCAATCTGCATGGGTTTGTGCGAATTCACCGATCTGTGCTGGTGAACGCGGCAATGGTTGAAGAGATTCATCCATCGTCCACGGGCGACTATGTACTACGCGTGCGGGGAGGAAGGGAGTTCACAGCCACCCGTACGTACAAGAAAAACTTGGGACTCCTGGCGCAGTTGTGGATCGGTATTGAGAATTTTGCTGCCGAGTAGACGCTGTTATCCGTCTAAGTGCGAAATGACCAATGTTCCTATTCAGCAATTAGTGCGGTGGAACGGAAGTTTTCTCGGAGTTGTCCATTTTGGCGGACCCGTGGTCATAACTGATCTCGCGTGTGATTTGCCACTTGCCATCTTTGTAGCGCCAGAGGGTGATGAACTTTGCTTCTCCCACTCCCAGTTCTTCATGGGCGGGGTGTCGAAAGCGATGCTGGCCGATCTCGACAGCGCCGTAGTGGTCGAGGCGATAGACCTCCATTGAACCCGGAACAAGCTCACGTTGCGTTTTGCCGCAAATATTATTCCGAATGTTTTCAAGAAAAACTTCCTTGCCCACAGACAAGCCCGTCTTGTCGTGATAGAACTCCAAGTCGTCTGTGACCAAAGAACCCATTGTGCCGAGATCACAATGGTTATAGGAGTCGAAGAGTTTCTCATCGAGGGTGGCAATGGTTTCAAAGAGCCGGTCGGGAACATGCGTGGTTGCAGCTGAGCTATGCCACGCGGAATCCGCACGATGCACATCCACAACGATTTGCGAGCCATCCTCCACTGGAAGGCCGCTCGCCGTCCCGTGCATGTGGTCAACATCCAAGATGAGGTCAAATTTGATAACTTTGCCCGAGCTCAGCAGCATCTCGAAGTTCAGTTTGTTATTTGTAACTCTGCCAGTTGTGATGGGAGTTTGATGATCAGGGGAGTTCCCTGCCGTGCCACTAACCGTCCCGCTATTTACAGCTAGCGACAAAAAAGCTTGATCCGGTTCTACACTGCCGTCTGAGTGGACAACGTCCAGAGATCCCACCCACTTGCCGGAAACATCCAGAGGCGGAGTCTGGCAGAAGACCTGATCCATGCACGTAAGCGCCCCGGCAATCACGAGAAGCGATGTGATCAAGCGTACCAAAAACATAATGCCCTCCTAATCTCTGGTAAATACGGGCTTGATTGTGAAAAGTTCCGCCTTTCGGAAATTCCGGGCCGATGGGCTACTGCGATGAAGATTTGGCCGACGCTGACTTCCTTCTCTCCGCAACGAAGTTCTGGAGCTTTATGCAAATTTCGTTCGTTGTAGTTCCCTTCCACCGGTCGTGAGTATACTCATTGTTCCCCCAAAGTCGGCTACCGAGGGATTCCCAATAAGGCTACAAGAGCGCTATGAACGGAGCGGAAAGTCTAATTCGTACGCTGATCGCGGGAGGAGTTGAAGTCTGCTTCACCAATCCGGGCACCTCAGAAATGCATATTGTTGCCGCGCTCGACCGCGTGAGCGAGATACGTTGCGTACTGGGACTTTTTGAAGGAGTCGTTACCGGCGCGGCGGACGGTTATGCGCGGATGGCTGCAAAACCGGCGTGCACTCTGCTGCATCTCGGTCCCGGTCTCGCCAATGGCGTCGCCAATCTTCACAATGCCAGCCGCGCGCATGTGCCCGTCGTCAATATCGTTGGCCAGCACGCGCTCCCGCATTTGCGTCACGATCCGCCCCTCGCATCCGATATTGAGGCAATTGCGCGTCCTTACTCCAAGTGGCTGCGAACGTCTCAAGCCGCAGGTGATATAAGCCGCGACGCTACCGACGCGATCGTTGCCGCCAATGCGCCGCCGGGCCAGATCGCAACGCTAATTGTTCCGGCGGACGTAGCTTGGACTGAGTCTACCTCCGCCGAGAGCGACAGCAGGAACACCCCGACTTTTCCCATGGCTCCCGTGCCAGACTCTGGGAAAATAGAACGCGCGGCCGAAATGCTGCGTTCGGGGTTGCGCACCGCGATCTTACTTTCAGACAAAGCGCTGTACGGAAGAGGTCTGGCTGCAGCAGGACGCATCGCCGCCGCGAGAAGTGCAAAACTGCTTGCCCCTTATCCGTTCACCCGCATGGAGCGCGGCGCTGGGTTACCGCCAGTAGACCGCATGCATTATGTCCCCGAGCAGGCGGTCGAGCAACTAAAGGAATTTCGGCAGATCATTCTTGTCGGCTCACCCACTCCTGTTTCTTATTTCGCGTACCCGGGCAAGAACAGCGTTCTCACGTCACCGAATTGCGTGCTGCACACCTTGGCTTCCGCCAACGAGGACCTCGCTGGTGCGCTTGATGCATTGGCCGCAGAATTCTCTGTGCACGAAAGGTCGCCGGTACCCGCCAGACTCGAGCGTCCTCCTGTGCCGACTGGCGAGATCAGTTCGCACGGCGTTGCGACTGCTGTTGCGGCTCTTCTTCCCGACAACGCCATCGTGGTTGACGAGTCTATGACGTCGGGCAGAGGCTTAATGGCAGCCACAAAAGGATGTCCACGTCACGATTGGCTTGCTAATACAGGTGGCTCGATCGGGATTGCCATGCCCCTGGCTGTGGGCGCTGCAATCGCTAGTCCGGATCGTCGAGTGTTATGTTTCTCCGCTGACGGAAGCGGCATGTACACGGCACAAGCCCTGTGGACTATGGCCCGCGAAAATCTCAACATCACGACTGTGATTTTCGCGAACCGCGCCTATGCCGTCCTCAAGCGCGAGTATTCCAGCCTTGGGGTTGGAGATCCCGGTCCTTGTGCCGCGGATTTATTCGACATAGGCCGTCCAGAGCTTGATTGGGTTTCCTTGGCCAAAGGGATGGGAGTTCCAGGCACACGCGTGACTACGTTGGATGCATTCGTGAAGGGATTACGAGAAGGCTTTCTGACGGACGGGCCGACGCTGATAGAAGTGAGGATCTAAATTACGTGGCCTTCATGTGAAGGCTCAGAAAGTCGCCGAAATAGAACATCTTTATAGAGTCATCTTTTTAAGGCATCTGCGATCAGATCGGCAAATTTGCGATTCTCATTTTAAGGTTTACATCGGCCCAGCTCATTTTTGGATCACAGTTACTCTTGGATTTGCGTTGGAGCCGCCATCCCCTTCATCAATGAATACGAACATGTTGTTTGAAATTACCAACATCACAGTTCCTGATCCCACGTTGCCCGTTCCGTCCGGATTCACCGAGTAAGTGCCGGTGAATGTCCCGGTGGATAGGCCGTTTGCACTGCTGGTATCGTTCGTTGCAGAGAGATTTCCAGCGCCATCAAGCGTTACCGTGTCCGTTTCCACTTTAGATCCCTGGTTATTTACGTCGTACGTGCCTCCATAAAGCAGGCTGCCGGAAAGCGACGCGTTGCTGAATGGTCCGGGGTCCTGAGGGTTAAACTCCCCTGCTTCGTCTCCGCCCGTGTCGAGTAGAAAACCAGCGTTGGTCCCGGTCAGGTACGCAAAGCCTCCCGGACCTCCAATATTCAAAGCCACCCGCCCGTTGCCGGCGACCGCATAAGTGCCGGAGAGAACCTCCACTTTTGAAGAGCCGGCGTTGTCCTCGTAATCCGTGCCGGTTAAGCTCCCGGTTCCATTTGGGTTCAGAATTCCGATGTCTGCAATCACCGAACCAGCGTTCACGCCGTCCATCTGGAATACCAAGGGACCGCTCATCGAGCTGTCGGCAAAAGATCCAGTCTGCTGCCGCAACTCGCCAGCTTCGACCGGACTATTTGCTGTGAGGGCATCGGTCGTTACGAAAAAGGCCTGTGAGGCCGATACTACGTAGAAAGCGAAATTGCTGCTGAACTGCCCGGACAATGAAAGGTTCCCGGTGTTGCGCCCATTCGAATCAAGAGTTGTGCTGTAAGAGCCGGATATGGCAACCTCGTGATTAGCTACTCCTGCGTCGTCTGCGTCCGCCTCGCCATTGCTGAATAGTCCAGTGGTGGCAGTAAGCGCTCCAATCGAGATCAATCGGCCTCCGCTCACATCCTGGCCAGAGGAACTATAAGCGTAATTACCGCTCAGTCCGGTCGAAAATGCCGAGGCATCTTGTTTCGCCAAGATACCGACAGCCCGCGAACCTGAGCCTGTTGTGTCGGTGAACTGAATGATCCGTCCCTTGGTCGCGATTCCGCTTGAAATACTTCCCAGAACGAAGCGGAAGGTTGAGGTACCATCCGTCGAATTGATGTTCAGACACCCGCGATCATCTGGACCCACTGAATACGAGCTGGAGCTGGGAAGAATTACCGGTTGGCGGGGGCCGTGGTCGAGGTCATTAACATCCATTTCGGCCGCTGTGATTTTACCGGTACCATCGGCAGTAAAAGAGCCGACAGCCTCATTGACGCCACTGGTCTTGAATCCGCGAATAAGCACCGCATATTGACCATTTAATATGGCCTCATTCCCAGTGCCGCAAGCCGCCACCGCCGTAATATTGAAGCTATCCGCGCTGGTTTTGGTAGTGTCCGTTACTGACGTCGCAGTGATCGTCGGATTTGTGTCTGCTCCCGCCGGTTCCGTCGCGGGAGGCGTGTAAGTCACTGCCAATGCCGCGTTGTTGCTCAGAACGCCGCAAGCGGGAGCGCAGGCCGCATTGTTTGCTGTGAGCGTCCACATGACGCCAGCATTGTGTGAATCATTTTGAACATTAGCGTTGAATGTAATGGCGCTGCCGCCCGCCTGGATATTACCGATGCTATCCGTGATGCTTACAGTGATCGGGGAAGAGCCCACATTCACGCCGTCTGAACCGGTGCTCGAATCGAAATTCGTGTTCCCTGCGTATGTTGCCTGAATTGTAAATAGCCCCGCTGTCTTGAAAGTGGGCGAGATGCTCGCATTTCCACTAATCAGCGTTGCATGACCCAATGCGATTTTTCCATTCTTGAACGTGACCGACCCGGGGGGAAGAGCGCCGCTGGAAGAAACCACATTTGCAGTAATTGTGACGGGCTGCCCCGGCGTGCCTTGTGGCGCACTGACTGTCAAATTCGTGGCTACTTTCTGCACCGTCTGCTGCGTCATGCCCGAACTAAGGAGAAATTGAGTGTCACCTGCATAGTAAGCGTTGATGGTGTGCAATCCCGCCGTCAAAGTTGATGTAGTGAAAGTCGCGACCCCGCCGGCCAAAAGTCCCGTTCCCAGCGCTCCGCTTCCGTTCTTGAAGGTGATTTTTTCGCCGTCCGGCGGAGCACCCACGCTCGAACTCACCGTTGCCGTAAATTCTACAGATTGTCCGTATATAGACGTGGGCGTCAAGGATGTCACTTCTATGCTCGTACTGTTCTTAATCACGTTTACTTTTTGCCTGACTGTGCCGTAGCTGGTGGAAAAGTTTGCGTCGCCGAGGTACGTTGCCTTGACCGTATCCGTACCCACCGGCAACGACGTGACCGTGCACGTGGCGTTGACCCCACCGGAGATCGGGAAATCGCAGAGAACATTGCTGCCAAGTTCGAACGCCACAGTACCAGCGGGCGTGCCCGTACCCGTTCTTGGCGTGACCGTCGCTGTGAATGTTACAGGCTGACCCGAAGTAGAAGGATTGGCCGAGGAAACTACCACCGTTTTGGTGCCTGTCAGCGTCGCCGCAAGACCTTGCTGACCCACACTCAAGAAGCCAATTATCACCGCAGCCACGAATATTTGGATTGCATTCACACGACTATTCACAATAATCCCCCAATAGCGCCCCATCGGTTTGTTAGCGGATATTTCCTTGCAAGTGCAGCCGGAGCGCGTTTCGGGAGAACCAGCTAGCGCTCTAAAAAGGGAAGGATGTTCGCGGCAGTCAAGGTATATGCAATTCGTTGTCCAAAGCGATCCCTGACTCGGCGTGCGATTTAAGTTGCTGCAACGAAAGGTGTGGTAAGCGTGAACACAGGGCGCCTGCAAAGACCTCGCCGAGGATTAATTGAAGGACTTTTCACTCAATTGCTCCGGGAAAGACCGGTCAAATGTGGGTGTTCCGCCGAACGTGAACATTGACTCGCCGGAGGAAGCCGAACCACGGGGCCGTGGGTGATACGCGATGCATGACCCCCGAAAGCTGCGAGGCAAAGGGAACGGTCAAGTTTGATCACCTTGCCTTGCAGCGAAACAAAATCATCTATTTTTTCTTGAAGGTACGCACGAAAGCGATCACATTGCCGATGTCGGAATCGCTCAGCCCTTGCACGGGCTTCATTTTGTCTTTGCCTTGGGTGATGACTGTTTTTATGTCGGCGTCCGATTTAGTCTGAACCTCGTCAGAGTCAAGCGGAGTAATCGTCGTTTTCAGTAGCTTCGCCATCCCTTGATTGCCTTGTCCGTCTTCCCCGTGGCAGGTCTTGCATTTCTTCATAAAGACATCTTTTCCCGCGGCGGCATCGCCGGTGGGTGGGGCTGAGAACGCGGTGGACGCTCCCGCCAGCACAACGGCTATAACGGCTGCGAGTAAGGTTGGCTTGAGTGACATGATTCGAACGCTCCTTTAATAGTTTGTATTATTTTCCCGCTTTTTTCATGGCTCGAACGTGTACCGTTTTCATGATGTCTTCTTCGGTATGTGGCATCAGGTGAACCATAGTCAGAAAATTTTGCTTGCCCAGAATCGCGACGCGCACCGGTGTAGTTGAGCGCACCGTGGCGTTTCGGGGAGCGTTGCTGATCAGCGCCATTTCTCCAAAATAATCGCCTTTGGTCAGTCTATTAACAACCTGTTCCACGCCACCCTCTTCCCTCACTACCTCTACTTCTCCGCTATGAATGAAGTAGGCGCAATCGCCTTCTTCGCCCTGTCGAAAGATTACCAGCCCTGGCTTCAGATCCTCAATCTCAAACAGGCTGTGCCGCCTCAGGAACCGGTACAGTGCAATGCCAAGCACAGCAATGGCCGCGAGCGCCGCTAGTACGGGCGCGATGGTGGCAAACAGGAAGAGTGTTCCGCCCGTGGTTCTACGGAGAAATTCCAAAGCCATGATAAACACGAACAGCGCAAGCAGTTGAGCCCCAATCAGCAGGATTCGTATGAACTTTGGCGGAAGTATCCAGGAGGGTCCACCGGAATCTTTGATTGTGGCGTCAGTCATGGCATTAAGTTCCTGGCAACAGCTTTCTTTACGTTTGCGATATTGTGTGCGGGATTCGAATCAGCGTGACATTGCATGCAGGTAGCGTCGCCCGAGAATAGCGCGTCTTTATAGTCCTCATGCGAAGCGATCCACTTCGCCGATCCCGCGTGACATTTGAGGCAATCATTGTTCGGATACGGATGCCGCAGCTTAATGGGAAGGCGGAACGTGCGTGTGTAATACCGGTACACGTCATTCATACCCTCCTGCTTCGCTTGGATGGTACCAAACAGTCCATACGAAGTGTGGCAACTGTAGCACTGGTCGTCGGGAATATATCTGTTTTTGAAATGTAGCGCGGCCAGACTGTTGCTCTTGGGATCTTGCATGTCATCTACAAATGGCTTCATCGTAAGATGGCACGAGGCGCAGAATTCAACGCGTTCCGCCCGGTCGAACACCAGAATCGTGCCCGTGCTGGTTATGAGAAGTGGTAGAGCCAGGGTGCCGGCTATAAGCAACGCCCAGGGAAACGCCCTCGCCGTTCGCCCCTTATATTTGAGCAGGCTATAAGTCACCACCACGATGCCGGCAATTGCCAACGTCACGAGAAGGCGTACTGCAACGTGTTCGGCAGGGTCCTGCTGAAAGCGTAACGCTTCCGGCTGCTGGGCGCGAGCGAGCATTGGAGAAAACAGAACAAAGGCGATCCCCAAACTTGGTGGAATTTTTGAGACCGGCAGGAGATTTCTTGCTGTTGATCGCTTATTCATTTCAAACCTTTGGAATGGCACTCTGAGCACGTATCCGTGAACGTATGGCAGGTGAAACAACTGCGTTCATTGAGCATCGCCAACTGCGCATGACCACCGGCTTTGAATTGCGCCAGCGGAAAATGGCTGCGCGGAGTTTCATTGTGACAGCGGCTGCAAAAATCCGTCTGATGACAGGTCGCACATGCGTTTCGATCCAGCGCAGCGTATTTTCCATGAATATCATCCTTCCAGCGCGCGGTGTGCGATGCCGGCATCATCATCTGGTGACATTGCGTACATTGGGTTTGTCCCGCCGCGGAAGGACTGACACTGCTGTGGCAAACGAAGCAGGGCGCTCCCGGTGCGGACGCCTGCTCCGCGTGATGCATGCGAAAAGCTTCCGTGTGCGACGCCGGTTTGACGATAGGCGACTGAGTCTCTGTGAAGGCGGTAGTGACGACTCCGGATCGCGCATCGGTGTGACACGTCTGACACTGAGACATCCGATATTCCGCCGCGATGTTCTTCGACGTGTCATGGCAGCTCACGCAATCGGCCATCTTGGGCAACGTCAGATTGTTTAGATTCTTGCTTGCCGGAATCGCGTAGTGACAGGTCGTGCAGTCGAGATGATAGGCATCGCGATACTTGAAGTGCTCAGCGTGGGAGAACTTTACGTTTTCATATTTTCCCGAGACAACGTACGAGGCCAGTGCCCGGTGAACAGTCGCGGAGCCGGGATTTTCGATTTCTTCAGGCTGATGGCATCCGCGACAATCGGCTGTCGTTGATTTGGCACTGAGAAAAGGCTTCATCCCCGCCTTGGAATGGCAGCCGGCGCAAACCTCGTGGTTGCCGAAACTGGCGAACATTCCCTCGCCTTTAAATTGGTGACAGAAGCTGCAATCGGCTCGAAATCCAGTTCGTGTATCAATTCGCGCATGCGGGTCCACATGCATAGCGTGGGAAAATTCGAACACGATCAGCCGCTCATTCTTATAACGCGGGAAGGGTAACAGGTCATCGGCGCCAGCGGGCGGGAATCCCGAGTGGCACTGGGCGCAGACCTGTTGCTTTATGGTCTTATCAAAATCATCTTGATGGCACGGCGTGCATTGATCGTGGCCGGGACGTTGAAAAACTACGGAGCCAGCCTTCACCGCTACGTGACAAGCGTCGCAATCGAGTCCAACCTGCTTCATATGGTACTCGTGCAAATGAAAAGGTTCCTGCGATTGGCTCGAAGTTGTCGCGATCTGCTTCGGTGCGGGATTCTGAGACAGCGCCGTGGCGCATAAACACACCATCAGGACGCATATCTCCGGGATTCGGCGCGTGTCCATCAATATCTCCACGCCATGCCAAAACGAAATGTCTGGCTGTTTTGAATGCTCGGCCGAAACACGGGATAATCGGTGTCCAGGTCATAATTCAGAAAGAGTCTCGTTCGGCTGTCCACGTTGAACGCAACATCGGCGAGCACGCCTTTGTCGCGTGCGTCATTGATGACAGTAAACAGGTCGCGGAAATTCAGGTCGCGATAGAATCCACCGGCTCGCAAGTTCAAGCGTCCTTCCATGTAGCTGTGGCCAAGCTCGAGACTCACATCTTGCACTCGAGTTTCTCCGGTTGTGCTCAAGTCGTCGAATAGTGTTGGAGTTGCGCCTCCCGTCCGGTCGTCCGAATTTCTCAAATGGTAGGTCACGAGCAGATCGCTCTTCCTCCAGAAAAAGGTCTGCGCGTTCACGCGATAATCTTGAAATGAAGTGTCGAACGGTCCCGCATCCTGCCGGTCATCGAGCCGTCGCACCCAAACGGTACCGCCAAGTCGGAGCCTTGAATTAATTGCCCGCGAAGCGTCTACCACAATTTGCGTGGCCGGGTGCAGTGCTTCGAGATTCAACCGCAGCAGCGGATTGTGCGGATCGAAGTCACGAGCGTCGTAGGTGTAGTCATAGAAATAATCTTTGTCGGTAATCTTCTGAGCGAAGCTCAGCCGCAACGAAGTCTTGCCATCGCTCCATAAAGTATCCGCGGTGAAGTCGGTGGGATAACTTCCGACCATCCTGAAACTAGTCGTGAACAGCCAGCCGTTCCGCATCTCCCGGCGATATCGAAAGAAATTTGTTCGACGGATGTAATAAAAGGTGTCGTACTCGGACTCGAATTTTGCCCGAAGTGGAAGACGAAATTGCCACCGCCCATCGCCCTTTGTTCAGGATCGGAGAAGTATGTGAAGCGCCGTCCGGCATACAGCGTCCAGGAATATCTCGGCCGGTCTACCTGAATGAAGCTCCATCCATCTCGGCCAGTTCGGCGCCGTACACATCCTGCCGTCCCACACGCAAGGTGGTTCCGGCAAAAATGCCATCAGTCGGCCGTGCGTTGATATCTATATATCCCGCTAGAAGCTCCAATTGCCGGTTGGAGCCGAATGTATCGGTAATGCTGAGTTGCGGGGACGCATCGTTCACGTGTGTGACGTCTTGTCCGTAGGCAAACGTAAAATTTGAATTCACCCGGTCAGAAAGCCATCCCCGCGTGCCCCAGTTCAGAAAGCTATAGGCCTCATTCGTGCTGGACTGAAATGCAGGCGAGTAAGGGATTCCGGCAGGATTGAAGATTGTGCCGGAAGGAGCATCAATCACGTTCGTCGCAGTAGGAAGCCCACTGAAAAAAGTCTGGGTCCGCAAATACTCGGTGCGAGTGTTTGCAAAAAAATGATTTAGGAAGTCACTCGCCTGCCCGCCTTCGTAAGGAGTTTGCGGGGCGACCTCGGCGGGATCGGGTGCGCGCTGTGGAATCGCGTCTTGGAGAAGAGTATCCCAAGCCGCGCCAATGTTGGGGCTGGATTGGTTGGCGTCCGAGTTGCCCGCGGTAGCGCTGGCGACAGCCAGGCAAAACAGGGCAGCAATGCCGCTCGCGCACCATCGCAACAGCACTCGATAGCAAAATGGCACGTCATTCCTCGGCACTTCATCCCTCACGACGCTCGGAAGATTTACTTCACTCGCACCAGTGTCTGGATTTGACTTTTCGCCAACGCGATCCGCCACGGATACACATCGCTGTGCCACTGCGTTGCCTGCAAATACAGTTGCAATTCGTTCTTAGCCAGATTGTTCTGGCCGGTCGCTTCGTAAACCTGCGCCAATTCCCAATGTACCTTTGAGTTGTTCGCCGCGTCACCCGTGAGCGCGATGCTCTGCGTCGTCACCGGCGAGAGCGCCAACTCGGCCTGGTATGCGGTCACAGCATTTCCATAGGCCTGCTGCTGTGTCGCCGGGTCACTCGTCTGCTGAGCCTCAATTACATCCGTTTCCGCGATCAGCGTGTTCACCCCAAGTCTTTGCGGATCAATTTGCAGTACTTCCTGGAACAACTGAATGGCCATGCTAGGATTCGCGTTCCGCAACAAGTAGCCGAGCCGCATGCGAAGAGTGAACATGCACGGAGCAGGAGTAAGCTGGGTGGGAACGGTAAGCGTGCCATTGATCACAACCAGAGTGGCCGCGGTCACAATCTGGCAGGTCTGGTTCGATAAGCTGTTCATCGCCAGCGCGGTCTGATAATCGTTGGTCGCGTCTGGAATGTCGTTCAGATCATCCTGGTAGTGAATGCCGCGCTCCAAAAATTCCCATGCATTCTGCGGCTGAGTGATGCCGAGTAGATTCCAATCAATCTTGCCTTCGAAATAGAAAGGATTAGGCTTGGGATAGTTCGGATTGCTGCTCTGGAACTGTCCCGGCACGTACGTTCCATTCTGAGCGAACGCGGCCAGCGCCATCGCGAAGATCAAAGCAATCGCATATCGATGCCGGATTCTCATGGCGTCAAACTCACGGTGAAGTCGTCGGATGCGATACTTTGAATATTTTTCAGCAATGTGTCAATGCGATGCTCGTCTACCAGATTCAGATCATTTCCGGTGGGTCCGTTTGGACCCGTCACTCCCGCCAGAAATCTCAAAAATAATGGCGGAAAGTGCTCAAAGTTAATCTGCGCATGGACATGTAACGGTCCCTGAATCGCCACGCCCATCGCCTGCAATTCCTGCTGCGTCGGAAGTTCTATTGCGTAGTTGTAAGTTCGCGGCGTCAACGGCTGCAAAGAACGGAAATTATCTACAGTATTTGCCAGCGCTGCCTGGAAGGTTTCTTCGAAGTGGACTCCCTGCGCGGTGACCGGCAAGCCAGTGGTTCCGTCAAGACGCCCGATCGCTTGCCCGGGCAGGAAGATGTGAGTCAGTTCGTTTCGGAAGAGCACCAACCCCTCCGGCGCTCCTTCGAAGACACGCGCGTCGGGACCGTCATCCGGCCCCGCTTCGAACACCAGATTGTTACCACCATTCGTGCCAGTCCCCGCCACATAGCTGGGTGTGTTCATGCCCGGATCAACCACGGCGTGTACATGCTCGAGGTCTTCATCATCCAGGTTGCCGTCAGGAGCCATCTCGCCAGTGTTGGGATGGGGCTTGTCCACGACGTATCCGGACTGGTAAAGCAAGAATCCATTGTTGTCGGTCACTGTCAGTTGCGCGTACGCAGTCCGTTCCTGCGAAAAGCCTGCCGGCAAACGATGTCCGGTTAATGCGACCGCTTCCAGCCGCACCATAAACGTCTGCCCGATTTGCGCCGACGAATCGCTCTTGCTCAGGCTGATGCGCGCAGCAGCCTTCATTAAATCCTCACGCCGAGTCGCCAATCCCACCGGTACGCCGTGCGTATCCGTTCCCGTCATATAAGGATCGGGATACCCAGGACCCAACCGCGAACTTAATTCTGCGGGCGTTAAGAGAGGTACATCCACCCCAGTGAAATAGTGCTCCACCACTTTTCGTTGTTGCAGCGGGGCATTATTGTCCGTAGCTACTCCCGGCACGGCTGCATAATCGGTAGCGAATACCGCCGGTGTTGGGCTCGTCACCGTCATGTCGCCGACTTGATAAGTCGTAGTCCCCGCGTAGGGGAACAAAGACATGTGGCAATCCTGGCAACGGACCACCTGGCCGAAGGGGTTGTTGGTGCTGTTATAGCGGCCAATCTGCCACTCGGTGCTCAAATTCTCCAACCGGAAGTAGCTCACGCTCTGGCCGCCCGGATTCATGTTGTGTTCTTCGGCGGTCAAATTGCGATTCGGAACTCGGACGTCGTGGCACGCGTTACAGAATGCTCCGGCGCGCAGGAACGCGATCTTATTGGCGTCATTGCTGGCTACATGGAAATTATTCTTTACCGCAACTGGAAATGGAAAAGGCCCTACTTTCACGTCGGTTGGATTCAACAACAGGCTGGTGTTTCCGAAACCATCCATTTGAAAGCTGCGATTTTGGTTCGGCCCATTTTGATCGTGGCAGAAGTCGCAGGTGATTCCCGCGGCACCCAGTGACGGCGAGATGCCGGCCGGGGCATCCCCACCCGGCGTCGCCGGAATTACCTGATTCCCGTTCCCATCTACCATGGCATAGTCGCGCAGGGGCCGGAACGCATGCGGGTCAAAACACTGGTGTCCCGCTGGTGGCGCCGGGCTACAAGTGCCGAGGCCGGCAAGCTGGGGCACTTCGCGGGTCGCCGGATTATCCCCCAACGTCTCAACATTTGCGTTGTGGCAGGTGAAACAGAATCCCGCCTGCACCTGGCGGGTCTCGGTCAAAACCGGCGACGTGTACATATTCGTATTCAGCGGAGTTCCATCCGGGAGCACGATTGCACTGTCTTGGTAGACCGGCCGCAACAATCCTCCATTCACGAGATTGCCCGCGGATTCCAACCCATTGAACAAAGGACTGACGTTGCGGTAGCCAGACTTCACCGCGCTGTGAAGCTCATCGTACTGACGTTGGTGACAAGGAAGGCAATTCTCTGGACGCTGGAAAGCCTGAGGCCGAAATTGAACTTGCGGCGCACTCGCCACAGTCTGCACTTGCGTCCCACAACCCGACAGGAGAGCGCACATTGCCGACGCGACTATTGCTTCACAGAGAACGCGGAGACGCACAATTTCCTGCCTGCCGAGCGAAAGTGCCGCAAATTTTACCACAACGCGCAAGGCATGGTCAGGGCACACGTTTCACCGCGTAAGTTACATGTATGAGGGCACTACAGGAGGGGTGTTTAGAATCGAAGAACCAGCGCTGATCGAGTCGCGATTCTAGACTACGGAGCTTTCGCGCCGAGAAGTTGAATTCACTTCGGCGGCGAGTTTCTTTAGGAGTTCATCCTTCATCACTTTTCCAGTCGGAGTAAGGGGCATCGAACTTACAAATTGAATTTTCGACGGACGTTTATACGGGGCGAGTTGTTGTGCAACATATTCCGCTAGTTCTTCAGTGGCGAGTTCTGATTCGGGTGCGAGTTGAACGAAAGCCACAATTTCTTCGTCCCCTTCAGATCCATTCACTGGCTGGCCGATGACGGCGGAGCGAACGACCGCAGAATGAGCATTCAGCACTGCTTCCACTTCCGCCGGATAAACATTGAATCCGAAACGCACTATGAGTTCTTTGGTTCGTCCGACGATAAAGAGGTTCCCATCTTCCATCCGGGCGAGGTCGCGAGTGTTGAACCACCCTTCGCTATGTATAGCTGCGGATGTTTCGTCTGGACTGCGGTAGTAGCCCTTCATGACGTTGGGACCGCGCACGAATAGTTCGCCAACTTCGCCATCATCCACCTGATTGCCGTTAATATCGGTCAACTTAACTTCCACCCCCGGAAAAATCGGACCAACTGAAGTGTCAGTCCGAGGCGACTCCGGTCGTGTCTGGGCAATGTTCGGAGAACATTCCGTCACCCCGTAACCATTGTGGAGTGCGATACCGAAGAGAGCTTCGACCTCAGACTTGAGCGCCGCTTGCAGCGGCGCGCTCGATGAAGAAATAATTCGCAGCGCGGGAAAATGGACCGACTCTAAGCCCTTTAATCTTGTGTACTCGAGCAAAGAGCGCCAACATAAAAACCGTGAGTTCAATCCCCGCGTCCAGCCCCGTTTCAACCTTGCCACCTCCCCCAGATTACCAAGGGAAGTGGAGCCAGACGCGAGAAACTTGTTACGACCCCAGCATCACGGCGTGAAAATCATCCGCCATGTCCGGATCGAAAATGTAACCATAGGGAATCTGGAATCTCCCAGCCTGGCCCCATCTTGTCCCCCAAGAATTATCACAGGTGACCAATTGTGCTGCGTCATCGTAAGCGACTCCCACAATACAATGGCCGCCCAACACCTGCTCGTTCCGGCCCGGCATCGGAATCAATCCGTCTTTGATTGCAATTGCAGCTGCCGGGCTCGGATGGCTGCGGGTCGCCGGGCGTCCGGCGCTCGACTGGGCGCTGTTCGCCGGGCTCTTCTGGATGCGGCCGCGTCGCGGGATGAACTCGGTGGGGAGTTCGCGACCGAGTTGCTGGCGTGTGGTACCTTCGGACGGCGGCGAGAGCGATCGGTCACAGGTGCTCGAGCTGTTTGGCAAGCGCTGGACATCACCGAGCACACCGCCCGGCAATCGTCGAAAGAGCGATCCGGATGCGGCGCCGTCATCCCCGTCGCCAGCCGACCCGAGCAGGGCCGATCCTTCGCCCGACGACCCGCTCGGGCTGTGCCCGCCGCGTCACCTTCTTCTCGCGGCGCCGGCGCGGACCGGGCGGAGCACCCTGGCAACCGAGCTCACCTGCCTCATCGCCTCCAGCCGGAGCGAGGAGCACCCGCCCCCGCGTGTGGCCCTCGTCGAAGCGGTAGTTGGCGATCATTATCAGAAAGGTGAAGGCCACCCCGAAGGGCACCAGGATGATGTGAAAGAAGAACGTGAAGGCCATCTGCTCCCGGGCGGGCAGCAGTTGTGGGGGGCTCTGGACGGCTGGAGGCCGTGAAGGCTTGTGAGGCTGACGATGTCCTGGATGCCATGCACACCGTGCACGCCTGGCAGACCGGGCAGGGATTCGACCATCAGCCGGCACGTGGAGATGTCGATCACGGCTCCTTCTGCCGGTCGGCCACGGGCCTTGTTGACAGGTTCACCGTCAACGTATGGGGCGCCCTGAGAGCCCGACACCACGCGAGTGCGTAGTTACCGGCTACCGCTGCTGGGTGCAGGTATCCGACTTTTTGTGGTCAAAGAGGCGCCCCATCACCTCTTTGACCCCCAGGCTCTGCGATCGGTCAGCCTCGGTGGGGTCGAGGATGAGATGCCGCGGGAGGCGGTTCGGGTCCGATGGCCAAGGCGTCGGTGAGGCTTCCAGTGCGAACGGGCCCGGGCGGTCGTCGTCGACGGCCAGTTCCAGCGCTGGCCGGATGCAACCCACCGGATCGCCAAGCCGTCCGAGGACTCCGTTTGGGACGAGTTTTTTTTTTTTTTTTTTTTTTTTTTTTTGGGGGGGGGGGGGGGGGGGGGGGGGGGTTTTTTTTTTTGGGGGGGACTGAACTTCGAGCCGAGCTCCAATGCACGGCTTAGCTTCTGTCGAGAACTGCGGAAAAGTTTTTGAGAGTTGGCTGCCACTTATATTTGCTGCCACTCGGATCGGTATCCAGGTATATCGTGACGGAGCAACCATACCATCGCTTGCGAAGGCACAACCGCGTCATCTTCTTGGCTGGGTAGAAGTGGTTCCTGGGGTTTCCAACTACCAGTTCGGTGATGGTCTTGTCTTTGAGGGTCTTTGACGATCGATTGACTTCGTATTTCTGTCCGGCAGTAGTTCGTACGGCTGCGCCCATGCCACCGACTGCAGATCCGACGACCCCGCCACCGGCCCCGAGTCCGACACCTCCGGCTCCGAGCGCCAGGTACGAAAAGCCTGGGTCGTGGTCCTCAGCCGTCCATCGGACGCTCGGCGTTGTCACCGCCTCGCGGATGCGCGCCGAGCAGGCCCGAACGAACTGACCCTCAAGGCGGCCCAGTGGTTGGCCCGGCGCAGAAGCGCTTGACGCAACCGTTGGGTTGCCATATAGTAGCAACTAGCAGGTTGCTATATTCCACTCAGCTCAAGGAGACCCCAGTGACAACCAGCATCGACTACCGCACGACAGTCCGTGTCAACGCCCCGGCCGATGTCGTGTTCAACGCCATCACCACGACCGAAGCGCTCACGGCCTGGTGGAGTCCGGTGACCGGCTCGGGCCAGACCGACGGCGAACTGCGGTTTCCGATGGTGCCGGATCAGCCGCCTCTCCTCATCCGCGTTGACGAGGCGACCCGCCCTACGACCGTCCGCTGGACGGTCGTCGAGTGCACCTTCATGGAAGACTGGGTCGGCACCCAGCCGACGTTCACCATTACGCCGATCGACCACGGCTCCTGCGAGGTCAACTTCGAACACCGCGGCCTGAACGATAAGCTGGAATGCACGGACATGTGCAGCCGCAGCTGGGATCATTTCGTCGGCACCAGCCTGCGCGAACTGGTCGAGGGCGGCCCGGGCGCCCCAACCGCAGCCTCCGGGATCTCGCCCGCCGCCCGCCGAGGACAACGGCTGATCCCGGTTCGCCCGGGGCTGCTCGGCGTGACCAGGCAGTCCCCGGGTCGGCAACCGTGCTCGGCATCATCCATTGTCGTTCCCTTAAAGGAGAAAGTCATAGCGTTCCCCGACCGCATCGAGCGCACTGTGACCCTGACCCGCCCGCCGCGAGACGTGTGGCAGGCGCTCACCACGGCCGAGGGCCTGGGCGCGTGGTTCGGCGAGCGGGCGAGCATCGACCTGCGCCCCGGCGGCGCGGCCACGATGACCTTCGCGGGCGGCATGACGGTCGACATGCGAGTCGAGCGTGTCGAGGAATGCAGGGTGTTCGCATACACCTGGAGACTGCCCAACCTGCCCGAGGACGACCCTCGTCGCACATACGTCGAGTTCACCCTGCAGCCCGACGGCGACGGCACCCTCCTGCGCGTCGTCGAGACCGGCTTCGCCCAACTTCCCGTCGACACCCGGCGCGAGACCTACGACTCCCACAGTGAGGGCTGGTCGCGGGAGCTGGCCGAGCTGGCAGAGCACGTCGATGGCGGCTGACATCGAAGCCGTTGCCGAACAGGTCTTCGTCGCGCTCGCTGACCCGACCCGCCGCACCATCCTGACCGCCCTCGCGACCGATGGCCCGTCCACCGTCACGGATCTTGCCGCCCGGCTGCCGATAACCCGCCAGGCCATCGCCAAGCACCTCGCGCTCATGACCGACGCGGGCCTGGTCACGGCCGAGCCCGGCGAGCGCCGGCGGGTGCGCTACCGGCTCGGTCTGCGCCGTGCAAATCGCCCAGCAGTTCCTCGCGGCGCTCGCGCACGACTGGGACGACCGGCTCGACGCCCTGCAGC
>CAVPCG010000042.1:0-190494 GCA_963702325.1 uncultured Acidobacteriaceae bacterium
TGCTCGGGCTCTTCGCGTTCGCCGGCGCGGGCGCGACCGCCCTGCTCGCATTGGTGACCGGAACGAACTGGCGGCTCGGCGTCGTGCTGTTCATCATCGCGACCACCGGCTACTACGCATCGGTGGTCATCTACTACTCGGTGCTCCCGGAGATAGCGACAGCAGATGAGCGCGACCGGCTGTCCTCCCGTGGCTGGGCCTTCGGCTATCTGGGTGGCGGCATCGCGCTGGCCGTGAATCTGGCGACCTACCTGGGACGTGATGCGCTGGGGTTGTCGGAGTCCGCGGCGGTCCGGGTCTGCTTCGTCACCGCCGGGCTGTGGTGGGCTGCCTTCACCCTCATCCCGCTGTCCCGGATGCGCCGCTACCAGTCTCCGCAGGGCAGCGAGACGTACCCGTTTGCATAGTAGCCACCGTTGGCCCAACACTCATCTTGATTAGTCTCGTGGTCAACCTGCTCGGCCACGTCGCCGTTATCGTTGAGGTATACGCAATCAAGCCCATCAGGGTCAAAGGCGTTTAGGGGATTGTTGAGGACGTAGACATAGCGATTCCAACTCTGGGGGTTACTGGGGTCGACAGCCGCCGCCCCCGAGGGGTCGGGTGAAATCCAGCGGCTCTGCCTCGGATCATACTCGCGGTACGTGAAGTCGTAGTTCAGCCAGTCGGTGTCTTTGTTCTGGCCGGTGAACGAGATTTCTCCGTTACCGCCGCTCAGTTCTGCGTATGGCTCGCCGAAAGGCGCATACGCGGTATCTTGCAGGATTGCATGGGTGGTGTTCGACTCCAATCGTTCGCTGCCGAGCCAGTCGGGATGCCGGTAATGGCTCAGTCCCCAGGACAAATATTCCGCCGTCGTTCCTCCTGGCAACGGGACAAACGCTTGCTGGATGGTCTGTCCTTTCATCACTGCGAGTTTGCTCCCCATCGGAGAGTACACAATCTGAAAATATGTTCCCGACTGATTCTGCTCTACCTGCCGCCCCATCGCGTCGTAGGTCAAACCAATGGAGTCAATCGCGGTGACGTGGCCTTCCGCGTCCCACGTGTAGGCGTGGAAGCTGTCGGTAAGCACGTCGCCGTTGGCATCGTAAGTCGGTCCCGGATTTGAAAATCCCAGGAATGGCTTGATATTGGTTCTTGGTATTGTAAAGCGGCATCCACGAACTGCTGCCGGATTTCGTCGTGTTGCCAAACGCGTCGTAATTAAAACTTTGCACCCAAACCGATCCGCAATTGCACTCGCAGCCGCGAAAGGTCGTCGTAGGCATAGGAACAATTTTGCGCGTTACCCGCATTGAACGGGTCGGTGATGCCGAGCGTCTTCAGGGTGCTGTTGGCATTCCATCCTAAATTGCCGATTTGGGAGCTTCCATTCACGTTGAACTTGTATTGCGTCATCCTTCCTGTGTTCGGGTCGAAGGTCAACACGTCGCCGTCGCCGGAACCAAATGTCACTCCCGTAACCTGACTTGCGGTATTGTAGCTCGGGACATTGGGAACCGGGTTCTGCCCTGAACTCGCTGTCACCCTGGAAGTACGGCCTTCGCCGTCCGCTCCATAGGAAATTGTTGGAAGACCGGACATCCAGAGAGTCTGTAGTCCCCCATTTGCCCAATACCCGCTCCCAGCCGTGGGGTGATAATATCCGCCCGAATGCAACGTGAATTCCCACATCTCTAGGTTTTCTCCCCTTTGTGAATATACAAAGCCCAGATCGGTGGTCTTAGAACTAGGAGATCCGGTGTACGCCTCCGCCAACCTTCCCTTGGCATAGCCCATAGCGACGCCATTCACCGTCGCGGCGTCGTAGACAAAATATTTGTTCGCCGTCGTGTTTGGACCGCTATACGTCGCGCTCAGCATTCGATGCAGCGAGTCGTAGGATAGCAGGCAGTGTTATTCGCGGCGTCAACGCGTTTTACTTGATCACCGTTGTAGGTGCCGCATGTGCCGTCGGAATCGTAAATGTAGCTTTTCGTTCCTGTTTCTGGGTTCGTCTCCGAAGCCAGGCGGCTTAGACCGTCATACGCGTAGCTGCGAGTTTCCTGTGGAGAGCCCTGCGCATTTTGTGTGACTCCCGTCAGATTTCCGAGGGCATCGTAGGAATATCGAGTCCAATAACCGGTTTGCGGAGAACTCTGGCTGCAAGTCCCGCTGCCTGTCCCGTTCGTTACTTCGCAAACGGAAGTCAGTCTGCCTAGTCCGTCGTATTCCATCTGCCTGCTGCTGGGATGCTCCGGGCCAACCGTTTGAAGAGTATCGTTGAGCGAATAGCTATAGCTGGTGGTCCCTCCGCCCCCATCGGTAACGAGAAGCGGGCGGCTCAGGCCATCATAAGTAGTTTTAGTGGCTGGCGTGGCCGGACAAGGTTGTGAGGCTGTCTTCACGCACGGCATGGTCACAGCGGCGACTCTGCCGTCGGAATCGTAAGCAGTGGATGTTGTGTCGAAATTGGAAGATCCAGGAGCTTGCTTTTTTTGCGAAATAATCGGACGCCCGAGACCGTCGAGCGTCGTCAGATTGTCTACGGTGGACGCATTGCCGTTGAAAAGAAGCACCGATTCCTGCGTCGCTGGAAGGCTCGAACCCGAGTAAACATTCCAGGTGATATTGTTCAACGGGTCTTTCGTTGAGAGCGCCCTCCAAAAAGGGTCGGCGGTGCCCTGCTGATTTAGGTATCCGTACTGCGTTGTCTGACTATTCTCGTCCGTGGCCGAGGTTAGCACTTCGCCGTTGCAATCCCACGTCATACTCTTCGACAGACTTAGTGGCTCGCTAACCGAAGTCACGAACGAGTTGTTGCAAGCTCCGTCTGTGTACGTGGTTTGTGCACCGTTCACGTCAGTTGCGACGTTGACCAGCCCGGTCGGATAATAAGTAAACTGCTTGGTCAAATATGTGCTGCCGCTTGTCAAATCTTGCTCGGTTAGCAAGTTGCCATTTGCGTTATACGTGTTGTAGCGCGCCTGTTTTGTTGCACCACTCCCGTCTACCGTGATGGAATTGCAAGGCAGTGTTCCGTTCGTATTAAACTGGCACGAACTTCCACTCCACGACCCGTAATTGATCGTGGTTTGGCTGACGAAGTTGTTGCCGGGCGGGATGGTTGCTCCGAAGTCATAGTTGCTTACCTGCGTTGGGGAACCTAAGAGATTAAACTTTGTTTCAACGAGGCTAGGGCTTGTGCTGGTTCCGGGGTAGGTGTAAACATCTTTTTGAGTGAGGAACGGAAGGGATCCCAGGCCGGAGTTTGACGGACAACTAGAGAACGCTGCGTTATAACAGGTAATCATTTTTCCGAGCAAGGTTCCGGTAGATGAATATGCCTGTCGTGCAATCTCGTACTGTCCGCCGAAACTATAGACAATATATTCTCCGGTGGGGGCCACTACCGTCGTCGTGTCCGGTCCGTTGAGTGACACAGAATGCGTATAGGTCCATTTACCGTCTGGCGTAGTTTTTGTGAGGCCAGCAGTGCTTCCGTCAACACAGTTGATTCCGTTGGTTCCTCCAAAATAGGAGTATGTGATTACACCGCCGGTTGGCAAAGTTACTGACGCAAGCCGCCCCGTGACAGCCCCGCCGAGACCCGGACTTGGCTCATACGTAAAGGCGTAGAAGGAACCATCGGGCCGGGCAAGTTTTGTGACTAAGGGTATGCCAGCATAGGAATAAGTGACCTCGCCAGGACATCCGAAATTGGTCCCCAGAGTGTAGGTAGTGGACGTTTCGGTATATGTTTCCTGAGCACCACCCGGGCCAGTGTAGGTAAAGGTCTCATTGCCCAGTGGGCCCGCTGCGGTCAAAATTGTATTTGAGCTAGCATCAATAAAAATCGAACCACTCATCGTAACTTGATTCCCATTGGGATCTGTCAAGCTCACACCAGGGACGTGCACTCGCCCTTCTGGGTCAACGACAGAATCCGTCAATTTTCCGCTGGTGGAAACTGAGGCGCTGATAAACCATCCATCACCAGTTGTTCCGGAACCTGATGACGGGTTGGCACAACCATACTGGCTTATGGAAAACGGGGGGTCAACCCAGCCCAAAGGATGGGACGTATTGTGTCCGTCAGTTACGCCACTGATATTGTAGGTTTCCTCGTGTTTATTGTTGCAGGTGGCGGTCGTAATGTAGTAATTCAATCTTTCTGCGATTGAAGACTGAAGATCGAAAAACGGTGCCGGAACAAATGTTGTGTTTGTTGTGGAGCCTTGCATTTGAAATGCATCATCCATGCTCAGAAACACCGGGAAGCCTAAGCCCCGTGCATTGGAGGACCGCAACGGAACCTCGACATGTGCATTCAAGTAGGCGAGATTTATCGTAACCAAGCCATCGCCGTCGTAGGTCCCGAACGCCGGTATCCCCGTGGGAACTTGCGCCAGGCCGATTCCCAATCCGAGCCAGGGGACAGCCAAAGTTAGTAGCGTTAGACGAGTGGATCGAAACATGGACTAGTCTCCTCTTTTGCCGGCGGAATGCCGAGTTATGCTCAAAGTCGGTGACTCCGCCTACACTTTCTTAGTTCTGGAAACTACTGGGGCCCGTGGTGCGGTAGTGCAAAATTGCGATGGTGCTATTGGTGCAGCGGCATAAACTTACGGAAAACGGCACGTACCTTCAATCCGTAGAACACCTTTTAGATTGCAGAAAAGTTCTACGTATTTCAGGGGCGGGGGGATTTTTCGGGAATGGCGACATGTTTGGGATTGATGTTGTGCCGTGGGGAGATCTGTCTAACCACGCCAGCTCATTTATCTTTTTCATCGAGCAAAAAGCGCAACGGGTACAGCGTCCCCCATGGCGTGATAGCCCGCTGGGGACGGATGCAGATGATCGCCTGAATCGTACGCGGGAAGCATTCGATCTGGATGCGCTGGATCGGCCGTGATTTTATCGAAATCAATTACGGCGTCGAAATGGCCGGGCGCGCGAATCCATTCATTCACGGCAAGACGGTCGGCTTCGTTGGCGGGGGCGGGATGATAATACGCGGAGCCAACGTACGGAAGAATAGTCGCGCCGAAAACTTTGATTCCGTGCGTGTGAGCTCTCGCGACAATCTGCTGATATGCGCCGATCATTTGCTGGACAAGCGCATCGTGCTCGGCGCGAGGCACATCGCCTTCGCGGGAGAGTTTACCGAGATCGTTCACGCCTTCTAGAACGATTAGATAACGCACGCCTGCCTGCGCAAGCACGTCGCGGTCAAACCGAGCCAGAGCATTCGGTCCGAGGCCATCCGTGAGCAGGTGATTTCCTCCGATGCCGTGATTCAATACTGCCAGCATTTTTGTTTTGCGGTTGGCCTGTAGGGTCTTTGCGAGCTCGTCTGTCCAGCGATCGTTTCCATTTGTGGTGGCGGCATGTCCGTCGGTGATCGAATCGCCGAGCACCCCGATGGATGCGGAATCTTTGACTGCATTCACGTCAACTCCGGCAATCCAATACCAATGGTCTATTTTCTTGACCGCGGGTTTCTTTGCGTCCGGCAAATCCTGGGCTGCGACCATATCGCCGTGGACGAGATACGAAGTAGATCGCGAACCGGGATGCCCGGTCTGGCGCTCAGGCGGCGTATCCAGGTGAAGCGTGATTGCCAGGTCGGAAAGCGCGGCTGCCGGATAAGCAATGGGATCAGAGATATATTCGGCACCGGCGGGGATGGTCACATCATCTCTTCCGGAAAATGCGAGTGCCTTATCGGTGGCAACGTCAATCTTGGCTTCAGAAGGAGAAAGCGGACGGGCAATGTGAACTGAAGTGATGTGCAGCGGCATGGTTCCGAAAGCATTCGACAGATGCACGCGGAGGCTGGTCCCGCCAACCGACAAATGAACGATCTGGCGTAGAGTTGCGTCATGGAGATCGTCGGGGTTCAGCGCGTTGTTCGGCTCCGGGATTTGCTGAGACGCGGCCCATGATCCTACCCAAGCTCGGAGGAGCAGGCTTGGACCTTGCGAATCCCACTGTCGCGAGGCCGATGTAAATCAGCACTACGAAGAACACTTTTTGCCATAGAAGTTTTTTCATGAGAAATGGATGTTCCCGCAGAGGTGAAGTACGATATTGTGTTTGTTCGCGTCAGCAACAAAATAACACAGTCAGGAAAATCTTATGCGCAAAGATGTTCGTCGTCTTACTCTCGCTGGTGTCTGCGCCTTATTCCTTAGCCTCTTGGTTTGCGGGGCACTTGCTCAAAACACAACCAACCTGCCCGCGCCGGTCACCTTTACCGCAGAACAGGATCATCAGAACATGATGGATCAGCTCGGCATCACGCAACTCCGACCGGGGCCGAGTGGTGATGAGTCCGCTCCCAATCATGCAAACTACGATCCTGCGAAGGCGAATCCATATCCGGATCTGCCGGATGCGCTGACGCTGAACAACGGCAAGAAAGTAACCACGCCCGGAATGTGGTGGAAGCAACGCCGTCCTGAAATTGTGGAAGACATGGAGCGCGAAGTGTACGGCCGTCTTCCCAGGAATGTTCCTAAAGTGACGTGGACCGTCGCCGTCACCGACAAAGAGAGAATCGGCTGGATTCCGGTAATTGCCAAAAAACTTGTGGGGCACGTGGACAATTCTTCGTATCCGCTGATCCACCTGAATATTTCAATGGTGGTGGTCGTCCCTGCACAGGCAAAGGGGCCGGTGCCGGTGCTGATGATGTTTGGCCGCAGTGTGATGCCCGCGCCTGATCAACCCACCGATGAGGAACTCGAACAGATCAACACAAAGCTGAAGGCATTGCTCGCGCAAGGCGACCCGCAAATCCAGGCAATTTTTGAGCGGCATCCGGCATACAACCCGGTGCTTGCGCCGCCATTCGCGGGATTCGGCCCGAGGCCCGGCGGCGCCCACTCCGACCGAAGAGTTGATCGCCGCCGGATGGGGATACGCCGCGATTGATCCTGCAAGCATTCAAGCCGACAACGGCGCCGGACTCACGCGAGGAATTATTGGCCTGGTAAATAAAGGCCAGCCTCGCAAGCCTGATGACTGGGGATCGCTACGCGCATGGGCATGGGGCGCGGCTCGCGGATTGGATTATCTGGAAACCGATCCAGCTGTGGATGCCAAACACGTTGGCATTGAAGGCGTTTCGCGTTATGGCAAAGCCGCGCTGGTTACGATGGCATTTGAGCCAAGATTTTTATATGGGATTGATCGGCTCCTCCGGCAAAGGTGGAGCGACGCTCTTGCGGCGCAATTGGGGAGAAGCGGTCGAAAGCCTCGCTGGTACCGGCGAATATCATTGGATGGCGGGGGACTTCATAAAATACGCCGCGTCCAAGGCAAAATTCGGCAGCAAGACTCCCGGCGACCTGCCTGTGGATTCAAACGAGTTGATCGCGTTGTGCGCGCCTCGCCTCGTATTTATTAGTTATGGCATTCCGGAAAAAGGCGACGCCAAATGGCTCGACCATCAGGGCAGCTATATGGCTACCGTGGCCGCCGGCCCTGTGTACAGGTTGCTCGGCGCGAAAGATATTGGAGTGTCCGAGGATTACCACACCGCAAAAATGCCAGGAGTGAACTTCGGCCTTCTCGACGGCGAACTTGCCTGGCGGCAGGATGACGGCGGCCACACCGACGCTCCCAACATGAAGTATTTCATTCAGTGGGCGGATAAGTTCATGAAGGCCGGTTCGACTACGCCCGAAGCAGGACCCGTAAATTGATAAAGAGCAGTTTCGATTGGATGGGGGTTTTTGTTTTTTTGAATTAAAGCACTCGATTTCGGCAGCGTCGCGATGCCACGCGTCGAAATCGCGACGAGTGGGGCGGCCTTGTTCGTGATGAGGTCGGGAGATCAAAATCTTGCAAAGACGGGCCAGCCGGCCCGCCTACGCTATACTTTTGGCGTTCCGAGGTCCTGAATGCGCTGGTTCTACGAATCTTTCTTTCCCGTGGTCTGGCTCGTTTTTTTTCTCTACTGGCGGATCAAAGCTGCGGATACCAAAGCCAATCAGCGTCTCGAGCCCGCAGCCTCTGGGCGTCCTCCGCGCCCTCGTCTTCCTGATCGCGATCGGGCTGCTCTCAATACCTCGCATCCCGTTGCCTTGGCTTTATGTCCAGCTCTGGCCGCAGGGTTATTGGCCATTCTGGCTGGGAGCCGCCGTCACCATCGCCGGCCTTCTCTTTGCCATCTGGGCGCGCGACCATCTCGGCAGGAACTGGAGCAGCTCCGTCACCATTAAACAAGGACACGAACTGATCACCACCGGTCCCTATGCCGTGGTGCGTCACCCCATCTACACCGGCATTCTGACCGGGTTTCTGGGCATGGCGATTGCAATCTCCCAGGTGCGCGGGTTCCTCGTTTTCGTCCTCATCTTTTTCGTGCTCTGGCTCAAGCTCCGCATGGAGGAGGAGTGGATGCGCTCCCAGTTTGGGGAGACATACGCCGCCTATGCCCGACGGACCGCCGCGCTGGTGCCCTACCTCCTCTGATCGAAGCCCAAGCCACCCGCCTGATCTGTTGGTGGCATTCCTCGATGTCGGATGCGGATGGTTTCTGATGTGGCAGTCGAAAATGTGGAATGGGCAGGAACAGGCATTCCGAATGTTTACCATTGTCGGTGTGCTGTTTTTGGTTGTGGCGCAACGCGAGCCAACTCCCGATTAGTGGACAAAACCGGATTCGCGCTGGAAGGAGTTACGGGGAAACCGGGGACAGACGGAACGTTTCCAAGTGTTTTGGCGAATGGAAATCGGTGAACGTCCCGTCTGTCTCCGGCTCTCCCCCGTTTGGCAGTCCTGCCGGTAGCTCGCGAAGACGCGTGCACACGTGATGTTGAAGAAGGACAGCGCCGATCCCTCAATGGCTATCGCTCAACCAAAGTGCTCCTGCTGATTTCGACCGGCACGTTCGGATAGCCCATCTGCTCAAGCAAGAGAATTGCGCTGATTCTGCTGGGACGCTTGGTTTACCCCCGGCCCCACCATTACCTTCGCTATAGGTAGGCGTGACACACGCTCTTTGACCCAGCACGGGAAATCCAGAGGAAGGTATCGGGCCAAGCTAGATTTCTTCTGGGAGAACCGTACGTCAGGGAAGTCGGCGACCTTAAGCTCATGAACGATGCGCAACTCGCCCTCGCTATCCCACTGTTGGTCCTTGACCAAGGGCGCAAGCTTATAAATCCACTCATCCCACGCCAGATAAAACAGCCTTGCCCACTCTTCCGGCTTCTCGGCACGTTCGCCAGTCAGACCGGCCATGTAAAAATCGAGCGTGGCATATACCACCTTTTTTACGGCCGCCTCGAGTGTGGCGCGATCATAGATCACCCGATAAAGTGTGCTATTCGGTTCGCGGTTCAGTCCGTTTGGGTAAAACCCGATAGCAAACCTCCCCGGCGAGGCCTTTGTATATTTCGACCACTGGTTCAAATCATCCGGTCGGGAGCTAAAGCATGCAACGTAGAATTTGCTGATGCCTTGAGTTGGGTTATCGGGCGTCTCCTTGACCTGCTCAAGAATGCTCTCGAAAAAAGATACTACATCATCTTTTCCAGCCGTTCTGATGATCGCCTTCTTGACCTCTTCCTTAAAGAGATCAGTAGCGTATTGTGTTTCCTTGGAGTCATTCAGCGCCGATACCTGAGTTGCATAGAGCCTACCGGACTGCAGGATGCCGAGAAAGCCGTTGCCGTCGGTGTAGTGCCAGACCGTTTCGATCCCATTGAGATCGAATACTCCCAATTGTGTCGCCAGATCGCTAACAAACTTTCGGTACGTTTCAATCCCTGCAGGCGCTACGTGCATGCCGGAATTTTACATCCTATTTGCGTGCTTGCCGGGTGCCCACTCATTCGCGCCTTTCGCGGATGAGTGGGATCTGACTAGAAAGCCTAAAACTCTGGTCTGTGATTCTTTGAAGCCCCTACCGTTCGAATTGTTTCCCACTCAATCGCAGAAAACGCGATTAAATGGGGCACCCGGCAAAGAGGGCCATCCGACCCATCACGAAGTAATCCTGCGCACGTATTTACGGCGGGCAGCCCGACAGTCTTTCAGTGATAGCCTCCGGCTCGTCAGAGATGACCTGTTCAGCAATCTTGCGAGATGCCACATTATCAGCGCCTACGATCGCCTCTATGTAAAATTCCGGAAACCCATTTCTGAATAGCCCGGCCTGCATGTCAGCAATAGCCGCAACAAGAATATCTTTCGCTCGACCCTGTTTCTCGAATCCCTTAGGCACCGCGTAGCCAACGGAAAAGATGGGTTTGCCGTCTTCCGGTGGTTGCGCTGCAAAGATCACCATCGCCGTCACAGTTTTTCCCTTCAGCCTGACATACGGCACCGAATCTCGCGCGGTCCATTGGGAGCGTCGAGATAAACAAAGAGATTCGGGTCGGTCTTCGTAACTTGAATCTTTATGCTGCCGCGTCGAAGCTCTTGCTGAAAAGATTTCATCCCGACTGAAGTGTCGGTCATCTCGCTTCCTCACAAACCGACTTAGCTCGACCCTGGCAGATAAGGCTAACCAGCAATCGCCTGTTTCAAAAGGGAGGAAATCCTCCCCCGCGTCAGTCCATTCTTGAAAGTTTATCCGGGCTGGTGCACCTTTGCACTACCATTGAATAGGCTGGCCCACTCTTGCGCGTTTTTCGCAAGAGGCCGTGAGCTTGTCGAAGGGGTGGGAATTCCAACTGCGTGCACCAATGTTCCGAACCGCTGCAAAATCCGAAGGGAAGATGTTGAAGCAAATTCGACCCTGACCTCATTTCTTTGACAAGAGCGCAAGGGCGCGCCACCGGTCCGAAAAACACATCTCTTGCCCTTGCTTCTCTCTTGGCATATACTTGTGTATATGCCAAACAGTAAAGACCAATCCATAGCGCGCAAGGCGAAAGTCTTCATGAACAATCGCAGCCAGGCGGTCCGCCTGCCTAAGGAGTTTCAGTTCCGCACCCAGGAGGTGTTCATTCGCAAAGAGGGCAGCGAGGTCGTGTTGTCGCCCCGGCCCTTTAATTGGAGTTCCTATCTGGCGGATGCGCCTGCGGCTTCGGCAAGCTTCATGGAAGGGGTGGAAGACCTGCCGGTGCAGGAGCGTGAGCGGTAATGCTCCGCTACATGCTGGATACCGACATCTGCTCCTATGTCATGAAGCGTTCCCATGATCCGCTCTTGCGTCGTCTGCAAAAGGTCCCGGTAAGCGACGTTTGTGTCTCTGTAGTTACCAAGTCTGAGTTGCTCTACGGAGTTGAAGTATCTCCCCGCCGCCAGCAGGACGAGGCGGCGCTGAATGCCTTTCTCAATTACGTGGAAGTTCTGGATTTCCCCGACAGCGCGTCTTCGCACTACGCGCAGATTCGCGCGCAGTTGAAAAAATCAGGCGGATCGAAATCACAAAAGATGATTGGGGCGAACGATCTGTTCATCGCCGCCCACGCCCGCAGCCTGGGCTTAACGCTCGTCACTCACAACACTAAGGAGTTTCGACGAGTTCCCAGGTTAAGGATTGAGGACTGGACCCGAGTTGACTGAGTCGCATCTAGTCGTCCTTACAGTGTTGCGGTTACGCGCCGATGTTCATTGCAGCCTGCCGCCTTTGCTGCGTTCTTCCGCGTCTGCAACTTTCATCCACGTATTTATTGAGGTGAGTTCCGATTCACTTTGTACATCTACACCGAGTGCTCGTTTGATACGCCGCCGCATTCTCATCCCAAGTATCCAGGATGTTATCGCCGCAACAATCGCAATGATTATCCAAACTAAATTGGGGGCGCCGCGCATAGGTAGAAATATACCCGTGTCTGGCTTCTGTGGTAAACAGAGGCACAGACCAGGGACTCGGATAAACCGGGGACAGACGGGACGTTCACTAATTTCCATTTGCCGAAAAACTGGAAAACCTCCCCCCATCCCCAATTTTTCCTCACAAGACACTTTTCAACAGCCAGTCCCTTCCACCTTGTGACATCTGACCTTGCCGTCCACCACCGAAACGTTCCATCATTGTCCAGCACTAGGACTAGAGGACGATCTCGTCCCGAGTCCATGAGGTGAAATCCGGTGATTATAAAGAACTTATGATTTAACTCCTTTAGAAACAGGTAGTTGGCAGCAAAAGTCCGCGAACTTCATGATTTTTAAGTACTTTACGAAATGGGGGGACTAGGGTGCCCGTCCCCTTATGCCAGCACTGGATGGACAACACCACCCGCTGCGGCTCCCCCGCCATGCGCCGCACGCGATACTGCTACTCCCATAAGCGTGCGCATGAGCAGAAAGCGAGAAAAATTGCTGAGCGGACGCGCCAGCGCTGGTTCGAATCCGCGCCCCTGAGAGACTCGAAATCCGCACAGCGCGCTCTGATGCGAGTCCTGAACCGCCTGCTCTCAGGCGAGATAGATCACAAACAGGCCGGGCAGATCATTACTAAGCTCCAGTCGGTGACCCCAAAGAAAAAAAAGAACAACGAGAACATCCGGGCAAATCCCGTCAAGGACGCCAAACAAATAAAACGATCCATCTGTCACCACGGATACCGGAAAACGTGAAAAAATCACGAGATGCGGAAAGGGTTTACCAGAAAGCCACAAGCGGACGAGCCCGCGACGCCGATCAAGAACTACATCACGCCGAGCGGATTAGAGGCGGGCTGGCCCATCTTTGATTGAGATTTTGATCTCCTCAACATCATAACGAACGAGGCTGCCCCACTCGTCGCGGGGTTCGACGAGTGGGGATTCGTGATGATGGTATCAGGTGACTTGCCGCACGCGAAGTTCTGCCGGTAGTCTCGGCTATTCTCGACCTATCAGCCGCTGCTTCGAAAGATACGACCGTTGACGGATCGCGCCTGGCCACTCGTCAGCTATCATCTATTCGGGAGGAATTGTGAGGATCGCTTCGCGCCGGATATTGCTAAGCATTGGTCTCTCAGTTCTGAGCGCACATCTTCTTTGCTGCCGAATTGCCCCACATCAAAATTGATAATGGAGTGGGGCAACTTATCGTAAATGGCCAGCCATTTCTCATCCTCGGAGGGCGAACTCGGCAACTCCTCGGCGGGCACGGCTGCACAGGCTGACGCCATTATTCCCAAGCTTGCGGTTATGCACGTCAATACGATCCTGATGCCGGTCGCGTGGGAACAGATCGAGCCGAAAGAAGGCAATTTTGATTTCAGCATTCTCGATCACTGGATTGCGGTCTCACGACAGCACAACATGCATCTTGTGCTTTTGTGGTTTGGGAGCTGGAAAAATGCATTTTCGAACTACGCGCCTTCGTGGGTCAAGGCAGATACAAAACGCTTCCCGCGAGCCGAATCTATAACCGGGGAATCACTCGAAATTCTCTCGACGTTTTCCGATGACGCACGCCAATGCGACGCCCGCGCATTTGCGGCGCTGATGAATCACCTTCGCCAGGAAGATTCTGAGCAACAGACGGTTCTGATGGTCCAGGTTGAGAACGAAGTCGGTTACCTCGGACCGGGCAGGGACCGTTCTCCCGAGGCCGACCAACTGTTTCATGCGCCCGTCCCGGAGATGTTGATTCACGCTTTGACGCAACATCGGCTTCAACTTTCACCTGAACTTTCTGCACACTTCAACGAAAAGGGCAAGAATTGGAGCGAGGTGTTTGGAGACGACGCAGATGAGGTATTTATGGCGTGGAGCTATGCCCGCTATATCAACGCGGTCGCCAGCGCCGGCAAGCGCGAATACGCGCTTCCCATGTATGTAAACGCCCAGCTTCCCGCTCCGTTCGAAAGGGCAGGCGAATATCCAAGTGGCGGCCCGCATCCTTATTATCTCGATGTGTGGCAGGCAACGGCTCCCAGCATTGATTTCTACTCGCCTGACATCTACTGGCCAAACTTTGAATATTGGGTTCAGCGCTATCAGATTCTGGGCAATCCCATTTTCATACCCGAGGCTCGAATGGAGAGTGCTCCGTACAACGCCCTCTACGCCTTCGGCCAAGGGCGCGCCTTCGGCTTTAGCCCGTTTTCGATTGATAGTCTCAAGGTCCCAGAAAAGGACGGCGACCAAAAACCGGCGATGATGCAAGTTTACGAAGTGCTCGACAGCTTGCGCGATCTTTTACCGGCGGCCCAAAGTACCGGACGAACGCGCGGTTTGGTCCTGCATAGTACGAGTCTGCGTCCGACACAGACAGTCGCTTTGGGAGGATTTCTGTTCGAGGCAACGCTCTCGCGTTCCTGGCCCGGCAGGACCCTCACGGCTGACGACGGCGCTATGTTGATTTTGCAAGCGTCACCGAAAGAATTTTATATTGCTGGCTGCGGCCTGACTGTCAGCTTTGTTCGTGATCCCGACGTGGATGCGGGAACAGCAGGAATCGAGAGCGTCGAACAAGTTGCGCGCTCTTCAGGACAATGGATTACAGAGAGACGCCTCAATGGCGATCAAACCAACCAGGGCCGTCAATTGTTAATGGATCCGCATGAACCGCATATCTATCGGGTGCGGTTATATTCCGTCGGTAAAAAAGCAGAAAATTGACTTTAGTTAACAGCTAAGGCTTGACTGGTTCCTCGCACATTGCTGCCAGGCTCGGCTTCGAGTCCTGCTCCAGGATATTCATCGTATTCAGAATAGTGGAGATGACGTTTTCATTACCGATCGCGGTGTTGATCATTACGTGATAGAGCCAGCGGCTGGGCCAGTCGGCGTCGAAATAGTGCTTTATAAAAGCGATGCGGTCGCGGTCCACGGTATCGAGAAGTTCGTTGGCTTCGGCTTCGTTTTTGCCCAGGGCCAGAATCCTGCGAAGTTTTTCAGAGCGGCAAGCGTATAGAAAGACGTGAAATGCGTTGGGCTGCTCGCGTAAAAAATATGGAGCGCCGCGTCCCACGATTACGCATTTACCGGCTTTCGCCGCGTCTTCCATGACACGCTGGCCAATTTCGACCATCTGATCGGCGTCAAAATTGGGCGATCCCGGCAGCGCCATGCTTCTTTCGTTGCTGCCGCGCCAAAAAACTTTGGCCATGCGATAAAAGGCGCTGTCAACACGCTCTTCGCAGCGCTGCACCGTGTCGCATTCCACGTTCGCCACTTTGGCGATCTCTTCGGTCAGGGCGTGGTCCCAAAGCTTCCAGCCAAGGTGGGCCGCCAGTTCTTGCGCGATCTCACCGCCGCCGCATCCATATTCCCGTTCAATAGTGATGATTCGATACAATGGGCCGCTCCTACTTCTTTACAGATTCCAGCCGGCAAACCGAAATTCGCCAGTCTCCAAGCTCAGATGTTGGCCATCGAGCCGAAGAACTCATTGTCTTCGGCGTATCCACCTTCGCCTTTGTAGATGGGTCTGACAGTTTCGACAAACTCAATTGCCTGTATCCACTTCACCATCTTAAACCCCAGCTCATTTTCGGCGCGCAATCGCAACGGCGCGCCGTGCGGAATTGTGAGCGGTTTAAAATTCATGTCGTAGGCAAGCAACGCCTGAGGATGGCGAAGGTTCTCCATGCTATGGCTGTCGTAATACTGCCCTCCCTCGCCGCCTTCGCCAAACGAGTAGAAGATTACCACTTTCGCTTCCGGCTTCGGCCTCACCAGCTTCATTAGCTCCACCATCTGTAACCCGCTCCACGCGGCAATGCCTGACCATCCCTGAATGCAATTGTGTAGCGTGATTTGAGTTTTCTTGCCGAGCGCATAAATCTCTTCCAGCGACAGTTCGACGGGATTCTCCACCAACCCGTAAACCTTCAGCCGGTAGTGCGAGAAGTTACCCGCGATCAGGGCCTTCCATTCCTCGGAGACTGGCTGCTTGCCGTTAATCCAAAAATAAGGCGAAATATTATTCTCTTGGTATTCGGTTCTGGAGGCATAACGATTCAGCAGAACAGAAAAAATGGGATGTAAGACCGCTTCGCTGAAATGTTGCACGGCCCGCGAACGTCTCCACGACGCCCAGTTGGCAAAAACGTTCACTAAGAGAATAACGCCAAGGCCCAACAGTCCGAGGTAAGCACCCTTCAGGCTACTGTCGTCCCTGCCCACCACGATGTGATTCATGTTTCGTGCGAAGCCGGTGATGGCCACCATGGAGACGTGGGCGATGACGAAGGCGATGTATCCACACAACACCAGGAAATGGATTGACCTGCCGATCTGGCGGTTACCGGGAAGCCTCGGGTACCACGTGAAGCGGTTCACCAAAGCGGGTGACATGGAAGGTCCAGTCAGGATACTCATTGGGGCCAGTATGAAAACCACCGCAAAATACGATAGTTGCTGTAGCGCGTTGTAGTGGTAAAAGGTGTTCGGCTCCGCGGGGAGATGAAAAGTGATGTAGTGGACAAATACCGCCCATGCATCCGGCAGAATATGCCACGACGTCGGAACCAGCCGCCTCCACTGCCCGGTAATGAACAACAAGACGATATAAACAGCGCCGTTCCCCACCCAGAATATGACGCTGAGAAAGTGCCAGTGCCGTGACATGCCTAATGTATGACGGCCACCCGGCAAGCCGACCCATGGCGAGAGATAGCGGGCGTCATCCTTAGCGGTCCAGACGCGATCAGCCTCCGCTTCTACTGGAGGCAATTTGACTGGGGTAAATCGAACCCACTCCGTACCGGGCTGGCAGCCCACATTCCAGTACAGCCGGGGATGGTCTAACAGAATTTGCAAACCACTGCGGATGAGCAGAATGATGAAAAGAAGATTGATGTAATGAGTAACGCCTATCCAAAGGGGGAAGCCTTGCTGATGTAGGGCATCGAACAAGCCGGAAGAATTAGTGGGGACTGCCGGAAGGCCGACGATTAGCCACTGCATGTATGCTGCGACGGTCGCGACGAGGAACGGTACTATGATTGTGAGGAATGTCGCCCGCCGAATGTGCATATACTCGCGATTTCACTCCTGAGTATTAGTTTTGGCAAGTCCTTCGCTGGAAGTTTGGGCCGGAGGGCCGCTCCCTGCCGGGGATTTCTTCGACAACGAAATCGTCAATAGAAACGCGCTTTCCTCCAACGATTCGACATCGTGGTACAACCCGCAATCCAGCGCCAGCAAGCGTCCGGCTGGCAGTTCTATTTTCTGATCCCGGAGATGAATGCAGATTCGTCCCTGGAGAGTTTGAATTGAAATTTGGCCCTCAGCCCGGTGCTCGCCCATGCGTGTTTTGGCCTTCATCGAAATGAGAACGACACGAAAGTTGTCCTGCTTAACCAGGGTTTCGGAACTCCTGCCGGCTTCCCGTCCCCAGGATTCTTTGGTGTGCGCTCTTTCGATTTCTTTTGGAAGATCGAACTGGATTACGGAATCTGCCAACTCGGGCAGGCGCGGGAGAGGAGTGCGGCTTTCGCCGCATTCATTGATTTTCATTCTTGTAACTCCTCAGGAACTTGATTCGCACTTATCGGATCCATACTTTTGGCTCGACCGACATACCGGGCCGCAGAACGTGATCTTTTGTCTCACCGGGGTCAAAGGTAATTTTCACCGGAATGCGTTGAACAACTTTCACGTAATTTCCCGTAGCATTCTCGGGAGGAAGCAAACTGGTGATTGCGCCGCTGGCACCGGAAAGGCTTTGCAGATGTCCCTTGTAATCTTTGCCGCTGATGTCCGCGTGAATCGTAACCGGTTGGTTCACGGCCATTTTCCGCAGCTGAGTTTCTTTGAAGTCGGCAGTGACCCAGATGTCGTCGAGATTGATAACTTTCATTAAATCCTGGCCGAGTTGCACATTCTGTCCCGCCTCGACTGTGCGGTTGGTTACGATTCCGCTGACTGGGGCGACAATGTGGGTATAGCTCAAGTCGAGTTTGGCCTGCTCAAGAGCGGCTTTTTTCTGTTCGGCATCGGCTTGCGCCGCCTGGGCGCGGGCACGAATGACGGCGATTTGCTGCGGACCGGTGCTGGCTGCCCGCGCGTTGGATTGAGCCTGAGCGAGCCGGGCTTCGGCCTGCCTGACTTGATCGGACGCAGCCGATGCAGCATCGCGGGCCGCATCCACGCTCGCGGCAGCGGATTGTGCAGCGGCGATTGCCTGTTCGTACTGTTGCTGTGAAATTTCCTGCTTGTCCACTAACAGCTTGTATCGCGCGACATCACTTTGAGCTTTTACATTATTCGCCTGGGCCTGGGCGGTTTGCGCAATCGCCGCGGCATGCTGCTGGCGGGCCGCCGCAATTCCGGCGCGGGCATTCTCCACATCGGCCTGCGCGGTACTCAGTTGGCTGCCGCTATTGATGGAAGTGATGGGAACGTTTACCTGTGCGGCTCTTGCAGCAGCTAAAGCAGAATCATAATCGGCCTGAGCGCGATCCACCGCAACCTGATAGTCGCTGGGATCAATCTCCACCAGCGGAGTTCCGGCATCCACGTATTGATTGTCCGCAACCAATAACTTATTCACGTGCCCTGCGACGCGAGAGCTGACGGAATTCAAGTGCCCATCCACCTGGGCGTCGTCCGTACTCTCGTAGCTGGAAAAATATCTCCAAAGAAAGAAGAGAGCCACAATGAGCACGATCACAGCAATAATCGCCGCCATTCGGATGCGCGGGTTATGCACGCTAAAGCGTTTCTGGTGGAGATCACTATCGGAAGCCGGCAAAGGTGCGTGTTGCCTATCAGTGCGAGGTTCAGCATCAGCGGGCTTAACGTTATCTCGTTCGACGGTTTCTGTATTTTGTGCCATAGATTACTTGCTCTGTAGATATTCTTTTACGCCCTCTTCGGCAAATCCAATCGCGCGGGCCAACGAAATCTTGGCTACATTATGCGCGTACAGACTGGAAATATAATTCTCATTCGCAGAAGCAACCGCCTCCTGGGCCTGAACTACTTCCAAATTATCGGTCACTCCAGCGGCAAAGCGGTCACGAGATTGGGTCAGGGTTTGGTTTGACAGATCAACCGAGCTGCGAGCTACCTCAACCTGATCGGCGGCAGCCGCCAAATCCAGTAGAGCGACTCTTACCTCGTAGTCAATTTCCGTGCGAAGATTATCGAGTCTCTGTTTGCTTTGGCGCAATGTGGCCTCGGCCTCCAAAGCGTCGGCGTGGGCGCGTCCACCGGCAAAAATTGGAATCTCCAAGGTGGCGCCGACTTGAAACACTCCATGCGAACTGCCGGGACGGATGCCTGCGTCGCCGTAGTCCCCGGCGAGGTTCAGCGACGGATAATGCTCAGCCGTTGCCGCATTGCGAAAATATTGGGCGCTCCGCACTTTTTGTATCGCGGCCTGATAGTCGGACCGCGATGCGTATGCTCGCCGCAGCGCTTCTTCCGTGGTCATCTGTGCGAGAGGCGCGTAGGGAACCTGATCGGAGAGAATAAATTCCTGCCCGGAGGGCAGTCCAATAATCCTCGCCAGCATGAGCTTCTGCTTTGCATAATTATTTCGTGCAACAATCAGCTGCTGTTGTTGACTTTGGAGTTCGACCCGGGCACGCAAACTGTCAATGGCCGGGATCACGCCGGCATTCTGTTGGTCCACAGACTTGCCATAAAGCGCCTGAGCTGTCTGCACCTGGGCCTGCAAGGTATCAACGCGGGCCGAGGCCGAGAGCGTTTGCAAATAGGAATTGCCGACGGCGAGGACGACCAGCTCTCTTGCATCCCTGTAACTGAACTGAGCCGACCGCTCATTGGCCGAAGCGCCGCGCTTTCTGTCGAGAAGGTGAAGATCGAAGACGGATTGCGAAAAATTGGTCTGGGCCTGAAAAATTCCGATGGGGCCAATGATCTTGGGAATCCCCGGCGTGGCAAATCGGAATCCTTCCGCCGCCAGGTCAATCTGAGCCACGCTTTCGGTGATGGTCGCGTTTACGTTCGGGAGCAGGGCGCTGAGTTCTTTCCATTTCTCTCCCCGCGCTTGCATCGTATTGTCGCTCTCGAGAAGGAGGCCAAGATTGTTCCTCAAGCCGCGTTCCATTGCACCTTTTATCGATAAGGACAAAACGTATGGGCTAGCTTTGCCTTCCGGGACACTTCCGTAAAACGGGGATTGGCCGGTGCTACTTTGTGAAGCTGAGCTTGAGGAGTCGCTGTAGGACTCACTGGATTGCGCCATTGAACTACCGGCCGAGCCTGAAGGCGCTTGCGCCTGCGCGGGCTTATATAACATAGAGCCTAATGTCATGGCGCAAGCAACTAATCCAAAATTAAGAGATGCAAATCGCTTCATCGTCCTCAAGCCGCCGAACCCACATCAAGCCCCTAAATCGTGCGTGAGTTATCTTGATTCCTGCCGTCGGACTATAGATGCAAAGGATTGCGAGTACGCTCTCGGTCTCAACGGATTGCTTGCAATGATAACGGAGTAAGGTAGAGACGCATAGGTTGCTGCATCTCTACCCTGGGCCAAGCGCCAAATGAAGGATTTTATACTTGAAGAATATCGCCTTCTCGGGCCACCAATTCGTATAGCACGGGATTCACGAAGAATCCAATAAACAACCGCGATACCAGACCCGCAACGATAACAATGGCAAACGGCTTTTGGGTATCGGATCCGATGCCCGTCGAGAGAGCGGCCGGAAGAAGGCCCAGACACGCGACGAGAGCAGTCATCATGATAGGGCGAAGTCTCAGTAGGGAAGCTTCCCGGGTAGCGGTTCTTATGTCTTTTCCTTCCAGGCGAAGTTTGTTGATGTAGGAAACGAGAATCACCGCGGTTTCAACCGAGACTCCGAGAAGAGCTAGAAGCCCCAGTACGGAGGAAACACTGAAAGGCGTATGCGTGAGCTTCAACGCAAACAAAGCCCCCACGGGCTGCGTGATAATTACTCCTATCGCAATGCTGACGGGAAACTTGAGATTGCCGTACAACGCGAACAGAATCATGAAAATCAAACCGATTGCCAAGGGGCCAATAATTGAGAGTTGTGCTCCCGCGGCAACCAGTTGGCTGTATTCGCCTCCCCAAGCCAGAGTGTAGCCTTGCGGCAGGCGGACGGCTTTGTTCACCGCTCTTTGCCCGTCTTCGACAGCGGTTGCCAGATCTCTTCCTTCAATGCTGTACTGCACGCCAATGTAGCGGGAATTATTTTCGCGATAAATGAATGATGCGCCGTTGCCTTGGGTAATTGAGGATAGTTGGGAAAGCGGAATCTGTTGCCCGTCGGGAGTTCCTACCAGCAAATTTCCGATTTCACTTGCGTTACTTCGAAATTGCGGCTGCATTCTCACGACAAGATCGAATAATTTTTCCCCCTGAATCACTTGCGTGACGGCCTGACCACCCACAGCGGCCGAGATGACGGCTTCCACATCGGCGACATTAATGCCGTAGCGCGCGATCTTGTCGCGATCCACGTCAATCAGCAAGTCGGGCTGTCCCAGCTCGCGAACTACGGTGAGTCCAGTGAAGCCGGGGACGTGGCTCAGGGCATTTTTAATCTGAATGGCTTTGTCTTGAAGAACATTCAAATCTTCGCCATAGATCTTTACCGCTAAGGAACTTTTTAATCCGGTAAGCGCCTCATCCACCGCGTCTTCGGCGGGCTGCGTGTAGTTGAATATAATTCCGGGGAATGCAGTCAGCTTTTTATTGATGGATTCAATCAGCGCATCTTTGGTCGGGGTATCGCCCTCCCATGATTTGTCCTTGTAGGGTTTTAGACCAACGTAGAATTCGCAATTAAAAAAGCCGGTGTGGTCGGTGCCGTCATCAGGGCGCCCCAGTTCGGAGGTAACTACAGTGATCTGTGGATACGACATAAGGACAGCGCGAATCTGCGGAGAGATTTTACTGGCCTCCTCAAAAGAAATTGTGTACGGCATTGTCGCCCGCACCCAAAGGGCGCCCTCGTCGAGGTGCGGCATAAATTCGCCGCCAATAAATGGGACAAGACACAAACTCGCGGCGAAGATCAAAGTCGAGATGAACATGACGAGTTTGGGACGATCCAAAGCCCAGTCCAATTGCTTCGCATATTGTTCCTTCATCCATTCATAGGGGCGGTTTATTTTTTCGCGAACGCCTTTCTTGAACCAGTACGACGCAAGCACCGGAGTCAGGGTAAGGGTGAGGATGAGCGCGCCAACCAATGCGAAGGACATGGTCTCAGCCATTGGGTGGAAGAGCTTCCCTGCGGGACCGCTAAGTGCATAAATGGGAAGGTATCCAGCGAGAATAACTGCAACTGAATAAAAAATGGGACGATCAACATCCTTTGCGGCAGCGATGATGACTTCGTTCAGAGAATAAGACTGTCCCTCTCTCAGTGCCAGCTCGCGATAAATGTTTTCCATCATCACGACCGTGCCGTCAACGACGATGCCGAAGTCAATTGCGCCAATTGAGAGGAGATTGGCCGCGCCGTCGTGTGCATGCAGAGCGATGAACGCGAATAACAAAGACAGCGGGATCGTTACCGCAACAATAATGGCGGCGCGAAAGCTGACGAGAAAAAAAATCAGTACCAACAGCACCAATATCATGCCGCGCAAAAGGTTGTTCTCGACGGTCTCGGTCGTAAGCTCGACGAGCTGGCTACGATCATAGAAGGGGTGGATCTTCACATCCGGCGGGAGAATATGCTTATTCAGTTCGTCAGTTTTCGCCTGCACGGCCTTTAGTACATTTTGAGTCTGATCGCCGCGAAGCATTAGTATGACGCCTTCGACCGCGTCGTCATTCTTCTCAAAACCGAACTCACCCAGACGGGGAGCGTGACCGATGGCAACATCCCCAATGTCACGCACTCTGATGGGCACGCCCTTGTTTTCGCCTACTACTACATCGCCAATGTCTTCCGTGTTGCGAAGCAGTCCAATGCCGCGCACATAATAGAACTGGCCACCCTGGGAATAGAATCCGCCCCCGGCATTCGCGTTGTTGGCGGCCAACGCGGTGAGAACTTGGGGGATCGTCAGGTGGTACCCGTAAATCCGCGCAGGATCGAGCAGCACCTGATATTGCATGACGGTGCCCCCGAATCCCGAATCGTCGGCCACTCCGGGAACCGATTTATAAGCTCGCTCGACTACCCAGTCTTCAATCGTTTTCAATTCCTGCGGACTGCGATCAGGACTCTGAATGACATACCGATAAACCAATCCGCTGGGGCTAAACAGCGGGGCCATGCTTGGAGTCACACCGGTGGGAAGAGTGGCTTGCGCGATCCGTTCGAAGACGATTTGCCGCGCAAAGTAATCATCCGTAGTGTCTTCGAAGGTGAGGATTACGTCCGAAAGGCCGTAGAGCGAGATCGAGCGCATCACGATCATATGCGGGATGCCATTCATCTGAAGTTCGATCGGAAGCGTTACCAACCGTTCGACTTCTTCCGCTGCGTGGTCGGGCCATTGAGTGATGAGTTCAACCTGTGGGGGAGACAGGTCAGGGTATGCATCCACGGGCATCCGGCGGAAGGACAGGATTCCGCCTATGGTGATGAACAGGGTCAGCGTGAGAACCAGAAAGCGCTGGCGGAGAGCGGCTTGGACGAGTCGGTGAATCATTTGGAGTTACGGATTACGGACTGTTCATTTTCAGACCGTTCATTTCACTTTTCAAAAGCTTGCACTCCAGGCAAAAAGCAGATTCCACACGCTCCGGTGATGAGGTCCGTGGTGCTATGGCTCGGAATGACAAATCCAAAAGAATCGTATGGTCGTTGCCAACTCATCGTTGCAGCGAATTTGCGAACTGTAGGAAGAGGCTTCCGTTGCCGACAATTTGATCGCCGGGTTTTATGCCGCTGGTGATTTGCGTTTGCCCGCCAAGATTTTCACCGAGGGTAACGCCACGCCTGCCAAACTGATTCGAGCTAACTTCGGCATAGACAAATGGCTGATTCTCGTTGTCGCGAAGAACTGCGGAGTCCGGCAACGCAATCGCATCTTTGATCGTTCCAGCGTTTACGGTCGCACTCACGAACATATCCTTCTTCAGCTTCTCGCCCGGATTACTGGTTTCGATGCGCGCCTGAAGCGTCCGCGTATTTGGATCTAAGGCGGCGGCTATGTACGAGATGCGTCCGTGAAAAACATCTGCATACGCGTCGGTATGAATCGCAACCTGGTCTCCGACCTTCACATAGGGAAGATCATTTTGATAAACGTTCACCAGCACCCAGACGGTGCTCATATCAGAGATCGTGAAGCATTGGGTGGTTCCGGGTTGAATAAATTGACCTGCCGAGACCAGTTGCTCGACGACTTCGCCACTGATGGGAGCGCGAACCGGAACCTCGAAGGATGGCGGAGCTTTCACCAGAGCGTCGGGATCTGTGATTCCCATGACCTTCAGGGCAGCGGCCGCTGACGCCATATCCCCGCCGGCTTGCACTTCGGCTGATTCGGCTTGTTCCAGATTTTGCTCCGCGATTGCCTGATGCTGATATAAATCCTTCGCGCGCGCATAGGCCTTTTGGGCTAACAGGTATGCGTCTTTGGCCTTCAGGTAGTTGCTGCGCAATTGAGAGTAATCGGGGCTCGCGACGTATAGCATGGGTTGGCCCTTCGCAATCTTCTGACCGGGAACAACGGCAATTCTGCTGACGGGGCCGCTGACCTGGGTGATTACGGGAGTCGTGCGAAAACCGTTGTAGGCGACCGCGCCGGTAAGCCGCAACGTGCGGGTGAGAGTCGTGGGTTGAACCGTTACGACTTGCACATGAGACGTCTGATCTTGCGGAATCGTGAACAATTCTGGGTTGTTGCCAGCCTGCGAACTTTCCTCTGTGCTGTAAGTTTTTGATCTCTGGCAGCCGCTCAGAGCTAGAGTTGCGCTTAGCAACCCAACCTCGAGAAATGTTCGGATTCCTGGGCGCCGCCGAAGCGAGGCATATTTCATTGGATGGTCCTCGTTCCTACGGCTTCTTTCAGTTGTTCCATTGCGGTCATGTAGGACGCCAACTGTTGCCGGTAGCTTAGTTGGATGGCGCGATAACTTCGTTCGGCATCCAGAAAGTCCAGGAGGCTAGCTGCGCCTCGCTTATAGGCGTACTGACTGATGTCGCGAGAATCCTGGGCCTGTTTGAGATAACCCGAGAGATAGAGTTGTGTCACTTTTTCGTTGCTCTTGATCGCCTCATAGGCATTCTCAACGTCGGACATAACCGTATCACTGGCCGATTGCTGCGACTCCTGCGCCTGAGTCAGAGCATATCGTGTTCGTGCGATTTCACCCTGGTTTCGATTGAAGATTGGCAAGTCTATTCCAAGGAAGATGGAAGCGGAATTCTGTCCAGAAGTATGCGTGAAGTCGTAGGTTGTGCTCAAGTCCTGTTTTCCATTCGCTTGTGCCAGCAGGATCTGACTTTGAGCGGCCGTGATGCCGAGTACCGCCGCCTGAAGATCAGGACGTTCGCGCAAGGCTTGCGCCTGCAAATCTTCCATGCTTGATTTCAACGGCTGGTAAGCCAAATCGCCTTCGACATCGTAGTCCGCGGGCACAGCGTCATAGCCCAGCAATTCCCTCAGGCCGATAAGGGCTTGCACTTTGGCGAGTTCCGCGGAAGACACGTCGGTCTGAAACTGCAACATTTGCAATTTGATCTTGAGGTAATCGGCCTCGCTGATAAAGCCAACCTTATACTGTTGCTCGCCAATGTCCACGGTCTGCTGGAAACCCTTCAAGTCTTCGTTCGCGAATTGCAGCGTGGATTCGGCGAGTAACACGTTGATGAATTGCTGCGCCACGTTAAAGGTCAGCGTGCGCTCCATGTCGGTGACCTGGGCTTTGGTGACTGAAGTCTGATCACGGGCGGCTTGGAGGCGGCGTTGCCGCTTGCGGCCCCGTTCAAAGAGGTATCCGATGCCGACGTCAAACTGTTGAGTCAGGTTCAGGTCGTCCACTGAAAAATCGCTGGGAGTAAAAATTGGAATGAATTGCGAGTCAAATCCAAGCGTCGGATTCGGACGAAGGTTCGCAGTAATCTCTTGCGCCTCGTTCTGAAATACTAAAGTTCGCGTGGCTTTGAGCGAGTGATTGTGAGTCATCGCGAGATCAATGGCCTGGTCGAGGGTGATGAGTTTTCGATTTTGAGCGCTCAATGGAACTACTAGAATTAGTAATACTGCTGTCAGTATTTTCAACGCAAGAGCTGAATAGGGGCGCCTCTCAGATGGGAATAGGGGTTTCCCGTCCACCTCGCCGCGGGTGGCTATTAAGGAAATGGATGTGGGCAATTCTCCGGCGTCAGAAAAGCGATCTTGCATTGGTTTTCGTGACAATTGTAAGGGAATGCTTACAACAGAATACAAGGTACGATGCACGATTTGTCCCAAAAGTAGCGGACTCAGAGAGCAATTTACGGGAAATTGGATGGACAGTCGTCAAAGGTGACATTTACGGCATCAGGGGGCTATCACACGGGAGAAAGCGCTTGTGGCGACTGATCCGCAAATGCCGGATTGGGCCCGTACAAGGAATGAAAACCGGCTCTTTGCAGGGCAAGACCCACTTCCCGGCTGCGCATGAACGTGTTCCACACCATTTGGCTGCGCGCGTTTTCCGCCATCAGCATGCTGATGCCAACGTCAATTCCAAGGACGTCGGTGCTTGCCCAACCGGTAAGTGGATTAAAAGCGTCCACGAAGCCGTAGCGCTTCCATATCTGGCGGCCATAATACCCGCGCAGATTTCTCAGCACTTCGTAAGATTCGTTGTAGAGAAAAGGCAACGATCCAGCGGATGCAGCTGGGACGAGAGTTCCATCAATGGGACCCTGCATTGGAGGTCCGCCCCATGCCACGTATCCCGCTGACGAGTCGGAAGCAGTAATGCCCCACACGTCGTCGGAGTAGCACGGAAAGTTCGTATTCAACGAGGCACAAAACTGGCGATGAGCCTGGCAGGCAATCACCGAATTTTCAAAATAGTTTGCGTACTGATCCCGCTTGTTCCTAAAGTCGAACCAGGCGTGGGAAAACTGGTGAACAAAAAGAGGTGCAGGGGTTGAGATATAACGATAGTCCCCATAGACGAGCTGCGGACGCCGAATGCTATGCCAGCAACGCGGAGAAATAGGGTGGGTGGGCGATCCTATCGCCAGAAGATAAAGCATCATGGACTCGGAATAGGCGTCCCATCGCAAGGGACTGAAGCCAAATTCTGGAGTCCAGTCAAGCGCGAATGTCTCGCCTTGATTCAGCGCCCAGGGCCATTCCACGCGGTTATATAAAGTCGTGGCATCCCTGCGGATTTGTGGGTCATGGAAGTATTCGCGGCACGTCAGCACACCACAAAGCAATATCGCCATGTCAATGGGCGAGATCTCGGAACCAATGCTGCGTTTTCCAGAGTCCATCTCGACGAAGTGATAGAGAAAGCCGTGAACCGTCGGCGCCTCGTGAGCCATAAAGTGCAGGGATTTCCGCACTCTGGCGGTAATCTCCGCGCGGGAACGATAACCTCGCTGTTGTCCGATGCACAGGGCAGTGAGGCCGAAGCCAGTGGCGGCGATGCTGCTTCCCAAACGTTTATCGCCGCCGTCAGCATTGGCGCGATCGCGAACAAGTCCTGTATGCGGGTCGGCTTCGTTCCAGAAGAATTCGAATGAAGTGCGCTGGAGATCGTCTAGAAGAGAGACATTCGAATCTCCATTTGTGGCATCACCGGGCAAAATCTGCGAGGCGAAAGCCTTCCCCAGAAGTGGGAACAATACAGCGCCGGTTGCTGCCGTCTTCAAAAATTGGCGCCGATTCCAGGTCATTAAAGCAGGTCTTTCCTAAAGCACTGTTTCTTAAGGTTTCCAGCTAAGGAGAGGGGTATTTGTATTATGCTTGATCAGCCTTAATAGATGCAAAGATCTTTGGGTTACTGTGAATATTTTTCTCGCTACTATGAAAAAACTTCACGGCAATCCAGCAGAACTTCGGAAGGAAAGATAGCCAAAACGGGACTCAGCGTCAAGGGAATATGAGCGTCAACGCGTCTCTGGTAACTAAGTAGGCGGCTGCGATACTCCGAGACACCGATCGCCCTGTCGCAATGCACCCAAGACTCTTGGCCCGCCGAAGAAAAGGGGTCGTCGAGGACGAGCCTAGCGGAGAAGGAGTCCGCTAATGTAGCCCTCAAATAGGCTCGGTGCTCTTCGCATCGGCAACATTCGATGGATCGTCCGAGAACGTTCTACCGGGCTCAAAGGCAGCCTTTTCATACCCATCGCCGGCTTTCCTTATCGCGTCATGCCAGCCATCGTCCCAAGAGATGCGGGCCTCGCCATTCACTGCCGTCCAAGTTCCATGGTGTGACCCTATGGTCTTTTCAGCCTCACCGTTGCGTTTCAATGTGATCAGGAAAGTTCCCCCCCGCTCCGTCGCCCACCCTCCACTTGCCAATAAAATGACCGGGCAACGAGCTTGTAGAGGAGGCCGTTGGAGACATAAATTCGATCCTCGAAATATCGGCCATCGGGAACGTTTGCTGGTGGCCATCCTTAAATACGATGACGATCGAGTTGTGGTCGTCCTCGGAGGCGGGTTTGTTTTTGGAGGATGCTGCGAAAGCCGCGAATGTAAGAGCTGCGACGATACCGGCGAAAGCAATAATCTTGCGCATCCAGTGCCTCCTGGGGTTAGCAGAGGAAATTATAGACAGTGTTTGTACGGAATGGGGTGACTGACAGTTCCAACTGACAACCGACTTCTGGCGCCCACTCAGGGGCGAAACTTAAGTCCCTACCGGATAGCTCGTCAATTGTGTCATTGCGTTTTCCGCGAAGTTGACGCTAAGTATGTGTTAAAACAAACCTTACAGGTTTCCGAGGCATCTTTAAGACCAGCGCAGTTTAGCCCTTTATCGCCTATTTATGGCAGCGGAACCGAATCCAGAGATGGCGAAGCCGGAGACATTTCTCAGTAGCTGGCAGGAGCGCTTAGCGGCGCTGCGCAATGTCCCTCCTGTTCTCAAAATCGTCTGGCAATCGGGCCCAGGCGTGGTTACTTTTGGCCTCCTTTCTCGTGTAGTTGCTTCGCTGCTTCCGCTGGCGCTTTTGTGGATTCCGAAATTAATTCTGGATCGCATCGTACATGCGGCTTCAGCGCACGAGCCGGTCGGTCCTCGATTCTGGTGGCTGGTTGCGGCAGAATTCGCCTTGGCGGTGATGACCAGCATATTAGCGCGAGCCATCGATTACTTGGACTCTCTGCTCGCCGACAAATACATGCGCCACGTCAGCATTCAGGTCATGAAGCATGCCGCGGAGCTGGATCTGATTGCCTACGAAGATCCAGTTTTTTACGATCGTCTGGAGCGAGCACGGGTGCAGGCCACGGATCGCCTGGGGATGATCCAGGCCATCGGGCGGCTGATCCAGTTGGTAATCACGACTCTCACCTTTCGGTGACGATTATCTGTTTATTCACCGTGGTTGATGCTGCTGCTGGTAGGCGGTGTGCATTCCGGCGTTTCTAGGGGAAAGCCATTTCGCTTTTCTTGGCTATGCCAAGAATTTTCGGCAGACGCCGGTTCGCCGGCAACTGGACTACCTGCGCGTCGTGGGCGGCAGCAAGGAAGCGGCCAAGGAGCTGAAGCTTTTCGGACTCAGAGGATTTTCTGACCGAGCGCTTCACTCGTCTCTCGGATCAGATTTACGAAGAAAATGTTGGATTATCTCGACGCAGACTGATCGCGGGCGCCTTGCTTTCGATCATCGCCACGCGGGTTACTATTCCGCCTATGTATCGTGATCTGGAGGACTGTAACCGGAGCGTATTCCGTCGGCACCTGGTATTTGCTATCGGGCGCGATACTGCAGGCGAGCAACAACATCCAGCAAATTTTCTCACGATATCGGGAATTGCGGACCAGGCCTTGTTCCTGACCGATCTTTTGGCATTTTTTCAGATGCAGCCGACAATTCGTTCCAAGCCAAACGCGCTGCCGGCGCCGCGGCCCATCGCGCGGATTCGAGTTTCGCAACGTCTCGTTCAGCTATCCGGGAGCTCCGCGCCTGATTCTTGATCGGTTGAATTTCACTCTGCATCCCGGCGAGCGGGTTGCGCTGATCGGGGAGAACGGGCAGGGCAAGACCACAATCGTAAAGCTCATCACCCGCCTGTACGACCCGACAGAAGGGCAAATTCTGCTGGATGGAGTGGACCTGCGCGAATACAGCCTGGAAGATCTATACCGTGAAATCGGCGTCATTTTCCAGGACTTCATGCGCTATGAGATGACGGCGCGAGAAAACATTGCCGTCGGCCAGATTGAAGAGATCGATGACCTCAAAGCTTCTGCAGACAGCGCTCGCGAAAGAGTCTTGCGGACCAGGTTGTCGCCAAGCTGCCGCTGGAAGTATGAACAAATGCTCGGGCGGCGATTTGATGGAGGCGTGGACCTCTCTGGCGGCGAATGGCAGAAAATTGCGCTGGCGCGAGCCTACTTGCGCGATGCGCAGCTTCTGATCCTGGACGAGCCAACCGCTGCGCTGGACGCCCGCAGCGAATTCGAAGTCTTCTCAGCGTTTCGCGGAACTTACCGCCGGAAAGATGGCGCTCTTCATTTCGCACGTTTTCGACAGTGCGCATGGCGGACCGAATCGTAGTCTTGGAAAACGGGCAAGATTGCGGAAGAAGGCAGTCACGAACAATTGATCGCGCCTGGGTGGACGTTACGCTGAGATGTTCGAAATGCAAGCCGCAAGCTATCGTTAGAGGAATTAACACAAATGCCGCAAAATCCCAATATCGAGGCGGCGAATGCTACGAAGAGGCACAAACGCTGCCGATGCCGATCGCCACGAACGTCCGGAATGAAGCGAACTGGCGAGGCATGCGTCCGACCTCGCGCACAGTTTGCCTCTGCAACCCAACGTCCAGTCGACGGAATGGATCGTAGAAGGCGGCGCGCTACTGAACGAGAGACTCTCCCCCGTTCTTGGATGCGCTTCAAAGCCGATCCTCCGAAGAGACCCGTTTCGGACGACTTTCGCTGGTTGCATGACAATGTACGCTTGCGTGAACTCGGAATTGCAGGCCACTGCTGATTCGGTGAAGACGCTGAGCAAGATTCCGCAGTGCTATACGCCCAGCGGAGAAAGAGTTCCTCGCGCTGCGGCGGTCGCACAAGGATTTTTGCTGCCGCTGGCTACGATTTTCGCGAACCGGCATTTGCCTTCTACTTGCAGGCGTTTCAGGAGGTCAGCTCCTAAACGTGAAGCGAACTGTGGGCGCTGATTCCCTGCATGAAAGTGACGTTGCTGGAGAGATAGCGCATCCGGGGCAGCGCGAGTGTTAGCTGACACCCAGGGCCTCGCGGGCATTGGCGAGTGCATTCGCGAGCCTGCGGGAAATTGGGGACACTTCGTGGAAAGAAATTATCGAATCCATTGATTGTATTCGATCAGGTCTTACGCGAAGATCCCGCCGGCGCTTATGCCCGAATGGATTTCGAAAGCCGGGAGCTGTATCGAAAGAAAATCGTTGATATAGCTGAGCATTGCGATTTCACGGAGATGGCGATCGCTCAGAGGCCCTTGCCATGGCTCGTGAGGCGCAACACCAAAAGCCGCAGGGTTCTCGGGTCGCGTTACGCGCAATCGCACGTCGGGTACTACCTGGTCTGGCGAGGCCACGATCTGCTGCATGAGAAGGTGAAGTTCGGCCTTCCATCGTCGAATGGGTAAAGATCTTTCTGCGCCGGCATCCGGACGAGTTTTACATTCCCAGGCAATAGCGATTCTTTGTTTCGCGATTATGTCGGCCGTTGTTCTGCTGATCACCAACCCATACAGTGCACCGGAATTAATTTTCCTGGCTTTGCTCGCGTTGCTGCTGCCCATCGTCACAGAGTGCGGTGGAACTGATGAACTATCTCGACCACGTCGCTGCTGCGAGCGGAGATTCTTCCGAAGCTCGACTTTTCGGAGGGTATTCCTGACGATTGCATTACTCTCGTGGCAGTTCCCACGTTATTGCTCAATGAGAAGCAGGTGCGAAGGTTGGTTGACGATTTGGAAGTCCGGTTTCTGCGGAAACCACGATCGGAATCTCCATTTTGTTTTGCTCAGCGATTTGCCGGATTCGCGGCAGCCTTCCCGCGAAGACGATCCTCTTATAGACCTCTGCGTAGAACTGATCGAAGGATTAAACGAAAAATATGCTGATCAGGGAGGCGGGTCATTCCTGCTTCTTCATCGTCATCGCATCTACAACCCGCGCGAGGGTGTTTGGATGGGCTGGGAACGGAAGCGCGGCAAACTGCTTGACCTGAATAAGCTGCTTCGCCAGCAGTATGACAGTTTCCCGGTCAAGGCAGGGAATTTGTCGGTTCTTCCCAATGCGCGTTATGTGATCACTCTGGATTCGGATACAGAGTTGCCTCGGGGCTCAGCGCATCGCATGGTGGGGGCGCTGGCCCATCCATTGAATCAGGCGATCATTGATAGTGAGAACAACATTGTCGTCGCCGGATACGGAATCCTGCAGCCGCGAGTCGGAGTGAGTGTTCAGAGCGCCGCTGCGTCGAGGCTGGCAAATATCTACTCCGGCCAGACCGGATTCGATATTTACACCCGTGCGGTTTCGGACGTCTACCAGGACCTGTACGGCGAGGGAAGTTTCGCAGGCAAGGGTATCTACGAAGTGGATACCGTCCATCAGGTGCTCGACCGGCGCTTTCCGCGCAATGCTTTGCTCAGCCACGATCTGATTGAAGGCGCCTACGCCCGCGCGGGACTCGTAAGCGATATCGAGGTCATCGAAGACTACCCCTCGCACTACAGCGCATACAATCGCCGCAAGCATCGCTGGTTACGCGGAGACTGGCAAATTACTGCCTGGCTGTTTTCGCGGGTCCCTGATGAATCGGGACGATTGGTGCGCAATCCCATCGCGCTGGTCTCGCAATGGAAGATTTTCGACAATTTGCGGCGCAGCCTGGTGGAACCCGCAACATTTCTTTTGCTAGTTCTTGGCTGGCTAGTACTGCCCGGGAAACCCGCGTACTGGACTCTTGCGACAGTCGCCATTCTATTTGTCCCGGCGTGGTTTCGATTCATCATTGAGCTGATTCGAGCGGCTGCTGAGCGCAACTCGCAAGTTGCACGCGACGCATTGGATTCTCTTTTCAGCGCAAATGTCAGCGTGCTTCTAACTTTAACTTTTGTCGCGCACCAGATGCTTTTGTCGCTTGATGCGGTGGTGAGGACTCTTGATCCGTCGGCTGGTGACGGGCCGCCGCCTTCTCGAATGGGAAACGGCCGCGGAGGCTGAACTGGGGAAAGAAGAAGCGGACCCCGGTGGATGTTTATATGGATTGGGTCCCTCCCCTGGCCTTGGCTTTGGGAGTGTTGCTGTGGTTCAGCCGCAGGAGCGCTTTCTACGCCGCGCTTCCAATTCTCGTCCTTTGGGCGGGCAGTAAATTCATCTCGATATGGCTAAACCGACCGCACCACCCGTCGCGGAGCGAGCCTTCGCAGAGAGATGATTCCTTCTTGCGCCGTGCCGCGATACGCACTTGGCGCTATTTTGCAGAGTTCGCCACTGAGGAACATAACTGGCTCATCCCGGATAATTTGCAGGAGCATCCTCCGACGATCGCTGCCCGAGTGTCGCCTACTAATCTTGGTTTTCTTCTAAATGCGCGCCAGGTCGCATGCGAGTTCGGATATCTTACGGTTGCCGAATTTGCGGAACAGACGCTTCGCACGCTTTCTACGGCCGTCAAGCTTCCAAAGTGCCGCGGCCACCTGCTCAATTGGTACGACACTCGATCTCTCGCACCGCTGACGCCGGCATTTGTCTCTTCGGTGGACAGCGGGAATCTGGTTGCCTCGTTATGGACGCTCCAACACGGCGCGCTTGACCTGTTGCGGCGTCCGCTTCTGCAACCAGCACTCGCAGAGGGGTTCTTGGATTACCTTCGCATATTGGCGGATCTTCGCGCGTTTCCCCGAAGGCGGGTTAACGTATTTCGAGAAGACATTCGCGAAGACTGGCTTCAGTCCATCCTCAAATTTCCGGATTCATCTTTGGCGGACCCAACTGATCCCCCCAGATCGAAGCGCGAAATGGATGCGCAGTGGTTTCGCGGAGAGGCGCGAGTGCGGCTGGAAAGCATCAGGGAGACGGTCCGGCTGTCTGCGCCCTGGCTGCTACCCGAGTTCGCTTCATTACGCACCGACGCGGCGATCAACGCAAAAACTGGTTGGGACATTCTTGCCCTCGAAGCGGCTCCGGATTTTATTACTGCACTTGCGTCGCGGCTGGAGACGGCGCTTCACTCAGAATCGAGTGGGGATCAACGAGAACTTTATAAAAGTTTGCACGCTTTACTTCCGGACGCTCTCCGCTACGTGCGGGGTCTTGTTGAAGATCTCATAAAGATAAGTAGCGTAGCGGCGGAGCTGGCGGAAAACATGGATTTCAAGTTTCTCTTGCATCCTAAGCGAAAGCTTTTGTCCGTGGGATTCGATGTTGAATCCCAGCAATTGAACTCTGCCTGTTACGATTTGCTGGCTTCCGAATCGTGTATCGCGCTTTTCACGGCGATCGCCAAAGACGATATTCCGCAGGAGAGCTGGTTCTTGTTGGGGCGCTCACATGTCGTGGATCGCGGTCATCCTGTGTTGCTTTCCTGGACAGGCACGATGTTCGAATACCTCATGCCAGCCTTATGGATGCGGACTTTTCCTGACACGCTACTTCAACGTTCGCGATCGGCCTCTGTGCGTGCACAGCAGGCTTACACCGCGTCACGAGATATTCCGTGGGGAATTTCAGAGGCTGCTTACAGCCTCACCGACGAAGCGGGAAATTATCAGTATTACGCTTTCGGCATTCCATCACTCGCGCTGCGCAAAGGCGAGGTGACGGCGACCGTCATATCTCCATATTCAACGTTTTTGGCGCTTAGCATTGAAGCCTCCGCCGCCCTGAGAAATTTGCGCAGGATGGCGCGCCAGCATTGGGTAGGCCCCTACGGATTCTATGAGTCGGTGGACTTCAATCCCACAAAGCGCTTGCCCCTAACATGGAAAAACTCATGGAGAAGGTTTTCTGATAAAAACCGTCCGGAGGTCGTGCATTGCTGGATGGCCCACCATCAGGGGATGAGTTTTCTCGCGATGGCAAATTACCTTCACCACGATGTAATTCAACAATGGTTCCACAGCGATCCGCGAGTGCAGGCCACGGAGCTGCTTCTACACGAAAAGCCGGTCTCCCATGTGCGCGCCGCGGACGGATATGGAACCGCCGCAGCTTGAGGTCGGTCCCTAGTCGCTTGGCCCTTGGACAGCCGCGTACTGCCCCTACGAATCACGGCTTGGCGGTGTCCTCAAACATCTCCCAAACATCGCTTGGGCGGAATTCCTGACTAAGTTATGCCACCCGGCGCTTATCTTTCTCTGTGGAACTGGGAACCGCGGGTTTGGCGTGTGGCTGTCTCATGTGGCCGAGGAAGCACCCGGCGCATAAACTGATCCCGCATAAATCACAGGATTCGGCATGCAGGTCGCAAAGAGGTGTGCCACACTCGCCGCATACTTCGCTGGAATCTTTGTTGCATGGATAACCCACCGCGTCCTGCGAGTTCCTCACCAGAACAATTTCGCAACGGTTCACGGATGCTCCTGACTCCAAGTATCCTGCCATGGACTTGGATGAAAACCGGCTCCCAAGGTTGTGCCAACAAATTCTGAGCGAAAGTGAAGCAAAACGCAACTTTCCACCAATCCTTTACACTGATGGCTTGAACTCACCGTTTGAGAATCTCATCGAGCAGTTGCGGGCGGGAGACAGCCGGGCGCTGGCCCGCTCTCTATCTATCGTAGAAAACCGCACCGCCGGATGGACAGAGCTTTTAAAAAGGTTATTCCCGCTCGGTGGCCATGCCCTTGTCCTTGGGTTGACAGGGCAGCCGGGAGCTGGAAAAAGTACGCTGGTTGATCAGTTAGCCCGGCATTACCGAAGGCTCGACGGTAAGGTCGGTATTATTGCCGTGGATCCGAGCAGTCCTTATACCGGGGGTGCGATTCTTGGCGATCGCATTCGCATGCAGGAGCATTTTTCCGATCCCGGCATTTTTATTCGTAGTATGGCGACCCGCGGGTCGCTGGGAGGCTTGGCCCGAAGCACCGCAGATGCGGCGATGATTCTTGATGCGTCGGGGCGGGATTTTGTGATGATCGAGACGGTTGGAGTCGGCCAGGACGAAATTGACATCGTGCGCTTGGCGGACATCACCATCGTGATTCTGGTTCCCGGCATGGGAGACGACGTGCAAAGCATCAAAGCGGGGATCATGGAAATCGCTGACATTTTCGTGATCAACAAGAGTGACAGGGAAGGCGCCGAACAAGTCGAGCGTGAGATTCGCGCCTTGCAATCGCTCGCGATCCGCTCCGATCGTTGGACTCCCCCTATTGTGAAGACCGTTGCCAGCGAAGGGAAGGGAATTGACGATCTTGCAGCATGCGTTGCAGCCTATGAAGGGTACTTGAAAAAAGAGAAGTTGATGGCGAAGCGTAATATTCAAAATTGGGAACAGCGGCTGGTGGACATGCTACGAGACTCGCTTTTGGAGAAAGCCTACGCGAAGATCGGCGATGGAGATTGGTCGCGTTATGCGTCCGAGGTTGCAGATCGCAAGCGCGATCCGTACTCCGTCGTGGAAGAGATCATTGGGAAAATCGGTTAGCCGTTCTGCGGGAATGCTGCTGCTTGCGGAGGATATTGTTTGTATAAGATTGATCATCTCGGAATCGCGGTCAGGTCGCTCGCGTCTTCAAAGAAGTTCTACGAACAGTTGGGGCTGAACGTTTCTCCGGAAGAAATTGTTGATAGTGAGAAGGTTCGGGTCGTGATGATTCCCCTGGACGAGAGCCGGCTCGAACTGCTGGAAGCGACTTCTGAAGATTCGGCAATCGCGCGATTTATCGCTAAACGCGGCGAGGGTTTGCATCATGTTTGTTTGAAAGTTCCCGATTTAAGTGCCATTGTGGACAACTTCAAGAAAGAAAGTATCCGGCTGGTTTCCAACGAGATTAAGGTGGGCGCGGGAGGGCATCGTTATGTATTCGTGCATCCTTCGAGCGCGGGCGGAGTTCTGCTTGAATTAGTCGAAACTCCGCCGGTCGAGGGCAACGGCTGATGTTGTTGCTTGCAGCGGATACCTCCGGCAGAGACGGAAGAATTGGCCTATTCCAGGGCGAGGCGGACGGAATATGCGAGTTGTTGGAATCTAAACGTCTGGATGGGGGCGCGTTTTCCGCCCAACTGGTTCCCGAGATTGCGACGCTGCTTTCGAACCGCGGATTCAGCAGGAAAGACATTGGCGGCTTCGTGGTGGTATCAGGTCCGGGGTCTTTTACTGGTTTGCGCGTAGGATTGGCGGCGATCAAGGCATTAGCAGAAGTTTTGGAGAAACCAATTGCTGCGGTCTCATTGTTAGAGGCAATTGCAATGGCGTGTGGACTAAAGGGAAAGATTACGGCGGCTCTGGACGCGGGACGCCAGCAAGTTTATGTTGGGGAATACGAGATCTCATCGGAATCTGCGTGCCGGATCAATGAAAGCCTTGTAACACGAGAAGAGTTTTTGCACCTGCTTTCCGGCGCGAATATCGTGACTCCAAGTTCCGAGCTTGCGGAGTTAACTAAGGGAGCCGGGATTCATCCTCAAGTGATTGCCGCTCCAGATTTGCGTTCTATTGCAGCTCTTGGCTGGAGGAAAATGCTGGCGGATGAAACCCTTTTGCCTGAAGATCTGGAAGCAAATTACATAAGCCGTACCCATGCCGATGTTCCGTCAACGGGTGCGGCCCGCGACGTGCACGGGTCAGAGTAACTCGGTGGTCATTCGTCCTGCCCTTATCCAAGATATTTCAGCAATTCTAAAGATTGAGCAGCAAGCAGAAGCGGCAGCCCACTGGACCGAAGAAAAATACCGGGAAATATTCGAAAATGAAACGCCCGCCCCTATCGCGGAAAGCCAAGGGTCGCATCGTATCGTGGTGGTAGCGGAAGATGAGGCTGGGGTGCAGGGTTTTGGAATCATGCAACTGCTCCATCAGGAATGCGAGGTTGAAAATCTGGTCGTTGCTCCAGAAATGCGGCGGCAGGGCGTAGGAAAGCGGCTTCTGCGCACGTTGATTGATCAGGCACGAAAACATGGAGCCACGGCAGTTTTTCTGGAAGTTCGCGACGGGAACGAGGCGGCAAGGGCACTGTACACCGGAGTTGGGTTCCGTGAAAGCGGGCGACGGAAGGGTTACTATCACAGCCCGGAAGAGGATGCAATCCTTTATCAGCTTTAATTTCAGAATGAGAAACTCCCGCCACGGAACATTGATCCAGCAGTTTCCCTTAGTTAATGAATTTTCCGTTGAAGCGGTTTGGATCGTATGATAGCGTAGCCGACTATGAAATCCCCCAAGGAGGTCTACTGGATGTTAATTTCTAGAGACCAGCTTCTCGCCAGCGATGAAGAATTCCGCAAGCTGGTTTTGGAGCATACCCAGTACGAACAACGCCTCGATTCACTTACCCATAAACGCTATCTGACGGACGATGAGAAATTGGAAGAGGTCCGGCTGAAGAAGTTAAAACTTCGGCTTAAGGATCAGATGGAAGGAATCGCGCGGCACTACAGTCAGCAAGTACCCCAAAGTCAGGTGGCATAAATCCCGTCGAGAGATTGCAAGCGGCGACAGCGTACATCTGTGTTTGCAGAAAAGCGCTTCTCAGCGCCTTTCTATAAACAATGAAGTCAGCCTGTGAAAGCGGATGAGTCCCTGAGACCCGCTGCACTATAATCAAGTCTCGATGGTCCCAGATGGTTACTACTACGCGATCCCGCTAGTTGGTGCGGCGGCACTTCTGTCATGGCTTGCCAGTCCGGTCTGGGGTGTGCCACCCCTGCTGTTGTCCGCTTTTCTCTTATGGTTTTTTCGCGACCCGGAGCGGATCATTCCCGACGCACCCGGCGCGGTGGTTTCCCCAGCCGACGGTAAAATTACCAACGTCTCGCCGGTCACGCTGGGTGAGGCACGATATCTTCGTATCAGCATCTTCTTAAATGTTTTTGACGTGCACGTAAACCGTTCACCGATCGCCGGCGTCATTCGGGATGTTCGCTATCAAACCGGGAAGTTTCTGAATGCCATGAACGAAGCCTGCGCCGATTTAAACGAGCAAAACACAGTTACCGTTGAAGGCGAAGGACATTTGGTTGTGTTTAAACAAATAGCCGGACTCCTCGCCCGCCGGATTGTTTTTACCAAGAAGATTGGCGATCACGTCGGCCGGGGAGAGCGGGTAGGCTTGATCAAATTTGGTTCGCGGACTGACATTTTGCTCGACGCTTCCGCCAGCGTTCAAATCAGGGTGGGTGATCGGGTCAAAGGTGGCTCTACGATTCTTGCGCTTCTGGGTCCGGTTTCTCAGGAGCCTTTTTCATCTGCGGCTGGTCGTGTCGGCCAGGGAGTTGTGTGATGCAACTTGATCTTCCCGAAATTCCGAAGCGGCGCAGGGAAGATCATGATCCCAAACGATTTCGCAAAGGTATGTACATTCTGCCTTCGCTTTTCACGACCGGAAATATCGCGGCAGGTTTTTACGCAATCCTTCAAGTCACTCATGGGACATTGTCGCAGCCGTGGCACTTTGACAATGCGGCCATCGCGATTGGCTTTGCGGTTTTGTTCGACGGCTTCGACGGCTTCATTGCCCGCGTGACCCACACCAGCAGTGATTTTGGCCGCGAACTGGATTCTCTCGCCGACGTGATTACGTTTGGCGTCGCCCCCGCGCTGTTGGCGTGGATGTGGGGATTTCGTGAGCTTCCGCCGGGAGTGCTGTCGTCAACAGAAATGGCGGGCAAGATGGCCCAATTTGGCGCGATTGCCAGCTTTCTTTTCTTGATTGCCGGAGCTAGCCGTTTGGCTCGATTCAATATCAGCTCCAATCCACAACCCTCGAATCCCGGGCGTCCGGGAAAGAAATATTTTGTCGGAATGCCAATTCCGGCGGGCGCGGGTGTAATTGCCGCCGTCGTTCATTTTTCCGCGGGCGATCCGCTGGTCTGGTGGGGCAGCGCGGTGACCTGGATGTTCATCGTGGTAGTGACGGCATATTTCATGGTCAGCACATGGCGCTTTTACAGCTTCAAAGATATTGATCTGCGCTCTCGCCAGCCCTTCCGGCTAATCGTTTTGTTCGGCCTTTTGTTCGCTGCCATCTGGTTTTTCTCACGACCCGTACTTTTCGTATTGGCTTTGACCTACATGGCGTCCGGCGTGTTCTGGCGTTTGCAATGGGTGTTCAGGCGAAGAGGGAATCGGCCTCCTCCTCCCACGTATAAAGAGGCCACGCAGATCACATGAGTCCCAATTTTAAGAGCGCCGCGATTCCCCATTCCGAAATCGTTCGAACTGGTAATTCGTATCGAGTAGCTATTGTGGGCGCCGGAAGTTTGAAGGGAAAAGAAGTGGCCGAAGTGCTCAATGACCGCAACTTCCCGTCGCTCGATGTCAAGCTGCTGGATGACGACGAATCGCTCGGGAAACTCGAAACGATGAAGGACGAAGTTACATTCATCCAAAGCGTACGTTCCGAACAGTTCGACAACGTTGATTTTACTTTTTTTGCCTCGAACCCGGAATCGGCCGGTGCCAACTGGAAAATCGCGCGCAAGGCAGGCAACGATATTATTGATCTGTCTTTTGCCTTAGAGAGTGAACCGGGAGTGACGGTGCGGGCACCCTGGGTCGAGCGTCAGCTTAAATTACCTTTTACTCCGGGGTTGCAGCCCGCACCGGCGGTCATTGCGCATCCTGCATCTGTGGTGCTTGCGCTCATGGTGTTGAGAGCGCAAAATGCCGCCGAACTGAATCACGTATCGGCCACGGTGTTCGAGCCTGCTTCGGAGCACGGGCAAAAAGGGATAGATGAGTTACACGAGCAGACCATCAACGTTCTTTCATTCCAGCAGTTGCCCACAGCCGTATTCGACGTTCAAGTAGCATTCAACATGGTTGCCCGCTACGGCGCTCAATCGGCCTCGCCACTTTCTGCCGCGCATGACCGCATCCTTAAACACTACCGGCAAATTGTTGGCAAACATGCGCCGTCGCCATCACTGCTGGTCTTACAGGCCCCGATTTTCCACGGGCATGCGTTCGCCGTTCATTTTCAAACTCGGAACGCTGTTGACATCGCGAAAATTACGAATGCTCTCAGCGGGGATCATTTCACCATAACTGGATCATCAGACGAGGCTCCCAGCAATGTGAACGTTGCCGGACAAGCCAACATTTCAGTGTCTATACTTCCCGACGAAATCGACAAAAATAGCTTCTGGTTGTGGGCGGCTTCTGACAATTTGCGTATTGCCGCCAGCACAGCAGTTGAATGTGCGGAAAGCATGGTCGCCGCCAGGCCTCGCGGGAAGATTCAGTGAAGAAGCGGCTTCTGCTTGCAGCAATTTGCCTGCTGAACGCTGGATGCGGATATCACACCGCAGGAAAAGTAAATACCCTGCCGGACAAAGTTCGTACCCTCGCGGTTCCCGCCTTCATCAATCAGACACAGACGTATAAAATTGAGCAACGGCTTACGGCCGCGGTAGTGCAGGAGTTCGTTACACGAACGAATTATCATATTGTGAATGAATCCAGCGAAGCCGCCGACGCGACTCTTCAGGGAACGGTTCTTTCGACGGATACTACTCCGCTCACCTACGATTCCCGCACGGGACGGGCGGCCAGTGTGCTGGTGGTTATCAACATGAAAGTTCAGCTCAAGGACAAGAAGGGTCAGATTCTCTTTCAGAATCCCTCCTATTTATTTCGCGAACAATACCAGGTTACAAGCGATCTGAATACTTTCTTCGAGGAAGATTCGCCTGCATTCGAGCGTCTCTCGCGGGATTTCGCCCGCACGCTAGTCTCCAATATCCTGGAGGGTTTTTAATGCGAGGTTTTGCGCAGACGGACAGGTTCGTCTCCGATGTGCAAGGACATAAGTTGCGGCCGGTGTATGTGTTTGTGGGGGATGAGGTCTTCTTTCGCAAACGTTGCCGCGAAGCAATCCTGAAGCATCTGGTGCCGGCTGATTTGCGAGACTTCAGCGTTTTCGATTTTGATTTGGCCGATACCGATCTGGCGGAAATTCTTGACCGCGCCCGTACGCCCTCCCTCATGGCTCCTTTCCAGGTCTTCTTTGTCCGCGGTGTCAAGGCGTTATTCGGACGTGGCTCTAATGACAATAAACTTGCCGCCATCGAAGAGTATTCGAAGGATCCAAATCCCGACGCGGTACTGATATTTGTCGCTGACCACATCAGCATTCCCGCCGACGCGCGGCGTATGGACATGACGGACAAAGATCGCTACGAACGTATTCGGGAGTCCATGGGTACTTATTGCGCGATTGTAGAATTGGCGCGAGTCGAGGAAGGCGAGGCTATTCGTTGGTTGACGGAATACTGTACGGCTCAGCAGGTAACAATTGACGCGGATGCGGCCCGTGAACTGGTGGACGCGCTCGGCGGCGACATGATGATGATCTCGAATGAACTGGAAAAGCTGAGTCTCTACGTGGGCGAGAAAAAGCGGATCACCCTTGGAGATGTCGAGACGATGGTACTGGCGGCGAAACAGCGGTCTTTGTATGAACTGACCGATGCAATCTCAGCCAGGGACCGAGTCCGCGCTTTACAGATGCTGGACGCAATCCTTACCACCGGAGACGGAGACGAAGCCGCGATTGGCCACCTCTATATGTTGGCCAAAACTTTCCGGCAGATGCTGGTCATTCTAGAGCGCAATGTGCGTGATCAGCGGATGCTGTGGGCGGCGTTGTGGCAGGGCTTTCGTGTTCCCCCATTTGCCGCGGACGACATTATTAAGCAGGCGCGGCGTTATAAATCCAGGCGCGAGCTGACGAGAGCGATTCGGCTGGTGGCGAAGACTGATCTTGCATTGCGCTCGAATCCGCCCAGCAAGCGGATGGTTCTCGAAAAACTCGTGCTTGATCTGACGGCAGAGCCGAAACTTGAATCGGTGGACTGGATGCAGGAAGAATTGCCGGTATGAGAAGTCCGCTCTTAGCCATTAGCCTTTGGCTTGAGGATGTTTGCCGCTTGATGGCCGTGGATTTTCCTTTATGGATCCTATCAGTACCCCTTGGTTAATTTTGCTTGCGTATTGGGTGATCAGCGCCTTTCGTGTCCGCCCCACTGAAAGGGCCGAGCCTGCGGCAACGCGCCTCTTTTACCTTGCCGTTGTAATCGTCGGTTTCACGCTGTTATTCGGACGCCGGCTCCCTTCGAGCATTTTGGGAGAGCGTTTCGTGCCCAACCTTCCGGCAATAAGGTATCTGGGCATTTTTCTGATTTGGATTGGAATAGCGATTGCCATCTGGGCCCGGTACAACCTCGGCGAGTACTGGAGCGCAAGAGTCACGATCAAAGTGGACCACAAACTTATCGAATCCGGTCCATATGCTTATGTTCGCCACCCAATTTATTCGGGCATATTGTTGGCGATGGCAGGCACCGCATTAGCTGCCGGAAAATGGCGCAGTGTCGCAGCGTTTTTACTGATTCTGATCGTCTACCTTCTTAAGGCACGCAGAGAAGAGGGCATGCTCACCGGCCAACTCGGTGAAACTTATTTGGAATATAAAAGGCGCACCGGGATGTTGATTCCGCCCTTGGGCCGCGTCTAAGGATAACTGCCAGCAACCTCCCCGGATGTGGTAGAGTGCGCCCAACGAATATGCCTTGGGTACGAATTGCGCTCGCGGCGCTGGCCGGCGGCATCGTGTCGTCTATGACCGACTGGTTGTTTATGGGTGACTGGCTTTATAAGCGTTACGACCGTCATCCGGAAATCTGGCGATTTCCCGGTGGCCAGGGAGAAACAAACGCGATTGTCTGGGCTAGCCTGTTGCCTTTTCTCACATGCGCTGTTTTTGCTTTGCTCTGCGGCCGTTTACATCTGTACTCATACAGCGCGACCCTCAAATTGGCCGCGGCTATTTGGCTGATTGGGCCCCTGCCGCTCACGATTGCAAACGCTCTTTTCGTGAAACTGACTCCCGCCGTTGCGGCTTCTCATGCTCTGGGTTGGCTTGTGAAACTCGCGATCGCTGGACTGGCGGTCGCGCTTATTCTCGGCTAATGCAGGAATTTACTTCAACGCATTTAAGCGCGCGTTCAAGCGGGACTTATAACGGGAAGCAGTGTTTTTGTGAAGGACGCCCTTTTGCACGGCCTTATCCAAGCCAGATACGGTCTCCCGGAAAACCTGCTCGGCCGATTTCTTTTCGCCTTTAGTGAGACTCTCGCGCAGATCGCGCAAACTTGTGCGCAGCCGGGAACTGTTCGAGCGATTACGTGCACTGCGCTTTTCGGTCTGCCGGGCACGCTTCAGCGCGGAAAAATGATTTGCCATATAAACTTCATACCTTTTCTTCTGGATTTTCCAATCAGAGGTCGTCAGAAAGAGCAAAACTCTAACGCCATTCGATAAGCCATTTTACGGTACTACCAGGGAGGGGTCAATTGGCTACAGCATTCCACTGGCGTCGTTGACTTGGGAGTCGGAGCTAGCTATGAAATCGCCCTTTTCCGGCGGGATGACTACATCGCGTACTACGGCCGTCAGGGAAACGAAGCTTTGACATCCATGCGTTCACTCCTCGAGCGCCAAACAAAGCCACCACAGAGGTCGCGCGCAGCCTAGTCTTCTCGTTCGATCATTTCTCGCCGTAAACTGTCGCCTTCTCCGCTGCCTATTTTAGGGTGTTCTTGTAGCATCGGCATTTCTCAGGTATTCGGAGAGTACTGAGCCCAGAATCTCACAGTGCTCCGCGAGAATTCCGTGGTGATCACCGGGGACGGTCACGACCTCAAGTTCGCGTGCTAGCTTGCCCCAGACCGCGAGGGGATCGTCGGGATAGATCGTGGAAATCGCAGCGCGAACAAAATGTATCTTCCCTTCATAAAAGCGTGGCTGGTAATGCGTCCACGCACTATAAGCACTCTGGTAAGCACGCTCGGTCACAGGTGGCAAATGGGTCCGGCCTCCCAATGCATAACCCGAATCACGAACCGAAGCGCTAAGAGGCGGCTTAGGGGATGCGGGAACGGCGCGCATTGCACGACGCTTCATCCGCGAAGCCAGATGAATCCGCTGACCTAACGCGAGCTGCGTGGGGTGCGGATAGCTCTCCAGAATGGCCAGCAAACCTACAGTTTGTCCTTGGGAAGCAAGTTGTTGAGCCATTTCCAACGCGACCAGTCCACCGAGTGAATAACCTAGAAGGAAGTAAGGTCCGGCACGCTGCGCTTTTTTAATAGCATCGAGGAAATACTGAGCTGAGTCTTCGATCCTATCAAATGGCTTTTCGACCCCGTCATTGCCTCTTGCTTCCAGCCCATAAATGGACCGCTCGGTTTGAACGAATTCGATGAGATCGCGAAACTCAACAACGCTGCCTCCCATGCCATGCGCTAGAAATAACGGATGACTTTCGGTTCCGGCTTTCAGCTGGACTAGCGCTTCGCTCATCGCGGAAGTCCGTAGCTATGAATGCGCGAATTCCCAGTACAGTTTGCGTGCCGTCGTGTAGAAGCATCCAGGTTGGAGGGAGCGGTCATCAATTCTGATTACAGGAACTACTTTGGAATAATTTCCTGTCGAGAATATCTCATCCGCAGATTGGAAGTCTTGATAGGTAAGAGTCTTCTCCACTACCGTGACATTGTTTTCTCGCAACAGAGCAATCACGCGGCGTCGCGTGATACCCGCAAGAAACGTCCCGTTCGGCTCGGGGGTGAAAACGACGTCGTCTTTGGCCATGAAGATGTTGGAAGTCGCCAATTCGGCGACATTGCCCAGCATGTCACATACGACCGCATTGTCGAAGTGCCTGGCATGCGCTTCGAAAAGGGCGCGGGCATTATTCGGGTAAAGGCACCCTGCTTTGGAATCCACCGGCATTGTCTCCAGCGTGGGCCTGCGAAAGGGAGATAATGTGATCGAGAAGCCGTTCGGCTTGCGCATGGGCGCCTCGTAAATTGAGAGGCACCATCGCGTGGATTCGGGATCATGTGCCTGAATCCATGGTCCATCTTTTTCCGCCCAGTACATGGGTCGAATGTAAAGTGAGGCATCTTTATCGAAACGGCTCATTCCTTCCCGAGTGAGCCGCATCCACGTTTCGACTGAGACGAGCGGCTTCAAGAAAAGTTTCTTCGCCGAATCGTTCACTCGCGCGCAGTGAAGGTCAAGGTCAGGAGTGACGCCTTCGAAAGCCCGGGCACCATCGAATACCACAGAACAAAGCCACGCGGCGTGAGTGCGAGGACCCATGATTGGCACGTTGCCTTCGTGCCACTCTTCCTCGAAAAATGTCCATGTCTTCGACCAGTTGGTTCCGATGGGCAATTGAGAATCCGCTCCTTGCTCGCTCCCGCCGACTTAATTAGTGTGACCCGGCAGCGGCAGCGTCAATTGAATCGCGCAAAGCTCGGGCCAGATGCTTAACAAACGGTTCGACCAGCATGCCAGCCGGATAAACTGGCAGAACAATAATTTCCTGCCCTCCTTGCGCCAACGGTTCCCATTTTGCCTCGGGGTTGCTGTATCGCTGGTACTGTTTTCGAGGGCGAAAATCCGTTATCTTGCCCGGATAAGGGCGTGGGAGATACGAAACGCATGCGCGATCATTCATCTGCCAGAGCCGTCCTAAAGCTCTCGATTCCGGCATCGTCCTTCGCAAGCGCTGGGGATCTAACTTCCCGAGTAGCATGCCCATCCACAAGGGAAGCCTGTCGCCAAGTATCTCAAGCTTTTCCCCGAAGAATTTGACCATCCCGCAAAGATCGAGGCAGAGAAAGTTTGCCAAATGAAACGTCAGCCGCTGGGAGTCATGATGAATTCTGCTCCAGATTGAGGCGCGCGGGATCTTGGACCAGTCCATGGTGTCAAAGAGCGCCAGAAGGGCGATTTGCTCTCCCTGCGCTTTCAATTGCTGTGCCACTTCGAACGCAACTGTTCCGCCCATGCAATAGCCACCCAGGTAGTAGGGACCGTGAGGGCACACTTTACGGATCTGCGCCACATAGGTCGCTGCCATTTCCTCGATTGTTTTTAACGGCGGCGAAGTGCCGTCTAATCCCTGAGATTGGAGGCCATAAAAACGCTGATCGGGACCAAGATGCCGCGAGAGATCCCGGTAGATTAAAACGTTTCCGCCTGCGCCATGAATGCAAAAGAAAGGCGGTCGAGAACCTAATGGTTGGATCGCAACCAATGGCGACCAATGAGTCGCCGTGACCTCATGACGTAAAACTTCCGATAGCTCGGCAATGGTCGGAGCGTCGAAAAGCGTTGCCAGCGGCAATTGGACCTTAAACACACTTGCAATCCGGGAAAACAGTTGTACGGCGAGTGAAGAGTCTCCGCCTAGATCGAAGTAGTTCTGGTCGAGCCCTATCGCCTCGACACCGAGGAGTTCCTGCCAAACCTGAGTGAGCCGTTTCGCTGTGTCATCACCCGCTACATCGGCGCGCAGTTTCGGCGTGTCCGCTGCGGCCAGAGGTATTACGTCTCGTCCTTGGATATGGGTCTCGCCCTGCATTCCCACAACCCCAATTATATTGATAGTTTACGTGTCCCGCGTATTCAATATGCCGGGCCGCGCTACGGAGACTCGGTTCCCTTGATTGTGCAATTCGAAGACCAAATCAAGAGTAGCGTTGCACAAATGAGGGCTTTACGGCGTGGCATTTGCCCGGCTCAGACATGTTGCTGGATTGGAGTGTGAAAACATTTTCCCCAAAATAGTCTGATCCTCAGTCTCCTTATCTCGCGCGATACCCACCGAATAACCGGTATTGGACAAGAGCGTTGGCTCAACCTAAACTGTTATGGCCTATATCGTTCGAAGTATCTATTAGGGTGGTATTTGAGCTTTTATTCGATTGACCCGACAACCGACCCAAGATGGCAGGATTTCGTCGAGAGTCATCCTGACTCGTCTATCTTTCACTCGCCTGGTTGGCTTGAGGCATTGAGCCGAACGTATTCATATCGGCCCGTCGCATATACCACGTCCCCGGGGGGCAAAGAGATAAAGAGCGGCCAGCCCTTCTGTCACATAAACAGTTGGGTCACCGGTCGAAGGTTGGTATCGCTGCCATTTTCTGATCATGCTGCACTTTTGTTGGAAAACCAGAATGACCTCCTTGAGATGGGGTCGTTGTTGCGGGAGAAAGTTGATCGCAAGGCTTGCAAGTATGTTGAAATCCGTCCGTTGACACCCCTCAGTGCAGGCACTGATCCGTTTGCTGACAGCAAAATGTTTTATTCTCATCGGCTTTCGCTTAAGGCTGATCTTGAGAGTTTATTTCGGAGTTTCCATCCCAGCTGTGTACAAAGGAAGGTTCGACGTGCCGAGCGCGAGAAGTTGGACTACACGGAGGGGAGATCGGAAAAACTTGTACAGCAATTTTATCGGCTCCTGCTGCACAGCCGTCGCCGATATGGACTTCCTCCGCAACCAATTTCATGGTTCCGTAACCTGGTGGCCTGCCTTGGGCCGAATTTGAAGGTCCGACTCGCATCTCGAAACGGCTCGCCGATTTGCGCAATCATTACATTGGCCCACAAGAAGACGATGGTCTACAAGTATGGATGCTCAGATCCCAAACAGCACAAATTAGGCGGGATGGCGTTGTTATTTTGGAAAACGGTACAGGATGCAAAAACTAATGGGTTTGATGAGCTTGATATGGGGCGAACCGACTGCGACGAGTCCGGGCTGATTGCCTTCAAGGAACATTGGGGAGCCACGCGCAGCTTGTTGACTTACTCTCGCTATCCGGTACTTGTTCCAATGACCTCAGGGGATACTTGGCAACTTAAGATGGCCAGAAAAGTCTTTGGTGTCGTGCCGGTTCCCACCTTGGCCACCGCGGGTAGATTTTTGTACCGGCATGTCGGGTAACCTCCATGGCGGAGCGTCACACCATTTTGACTGCGCGGTGTCGGCCGGTTTTATAAAAACAAATCGCCAGTACGACGAACAAACCTAAGTAGTCCCAACGGTTTGAGGATTCTGGCAGTTGTTGGGCGGTTCCGAATATTAGGCCGTTATTTGGAGAACCGATACTGAAACGAAGCTGTGCGTCCGTGACGACAAACCCAGCGTCAGGAAATAAGGTGTCGAAGTGCACACCACTAATGTCGCCTCCCTGAATCGGATCCAACCCTATAGTAAAAGTTCCATCACTGGCATCCGACCTCCCAGCAGTTTGAGAGGCGCCGAGTTGGTTGCCGCTAGGATCAAGCAGGAACCCAGTGGTGGATGCGTCTGCAAATCCGGGGGCGACGCCCGCATTCGTGTGAACGATGAGCGATATGCCAAACGACGGGTCTGAAACAGTTAATCTTGCGAGGACGTCATTGCTGAGCACCAAATCCAACGATAAGCTTTGGCCAGAGAGCATGGTTCCATTCAGACCGGAGGAGAAGAGATCAATGGTCCCTCCTTTGTATAGGGTTCCAATGTTCGCAAGGTTCACCGTAAACTGCACAGAGTCACACCGCCCGATTGCTGGTGCCGCGATGAGGATTCCGAGAAGAAAAAAATAACGCCACATAATTTAACCCTGATTTCCGTATTCCCTTTTTCGGCCTGAACGCCAATATACGCCTAATTGGTTCCGTTTTGGGAATGCAGCCATCAAGTTTATTTGCCACGAATGGCTTCTCATTTAGCCACGATTCAGAGCGGCTAGTCGAAACGCTGCGCAAGGATATCCCCCAACGCTATTCTACGGTTTGCTTATAATCACGCCTGCGAGAGACGGACCATCAGTGCACATCCTTCACGTTGTCGGCGCGAGGCCTAATTTTGTCAAAGCTGCGCCGGTACTCCGTGCCCTCAAGAATAGAGACGTCCGGCAGACTCTGGTTCATACCGGTCAGCACTATGACCGCAATATGTCAGACGTGTTTTTCACGCAGCTTGAGATCCCCGAACCTGATGTGAATCTAGGAGTCGGCTCCGGCAGTCATGCCTCTCAGACCGCGGAAATCATGTGCCGCATCGAGCCGGCCTTGTTGGAACGAAAGCCAGACATCGTTCTGGTTTACGGGGATGTCAACTCCACGGTCGCAGCCGCGCTGGTTTGCTCGAAACTTTTAATTCGCGTGGGTCATGTCGAGGCCGGCCTTCGTTCCTTCGACCGCAGTATGCCGGAAGAAATCAACCGCATCGTCACCGACCGGCTTTCCGATTATTTGTTTACGCCATCCGAGGATGGTGATTTGAATCTCCTAAACGAGGGCGTTGCCGCTGACAAAATTCACCGCGTTGGCAACGTGATGATTGATTCTTTGATTCGGTTCTTGCCGCTTGCCGCAAAGTGTTTGAAGAACGAATGGCCCCGCCGATTTGGACTGGTAACTTTGCATCGCCCATCGAATGTAGACGACCCCCGCAATCTCGAGAGTATTCTCCGTTCGCTCATTGAAGTCAGCGATGAGCTGGATATTGTGTTTCCCGTGCATCCGCGGACGCGCCAGCGGATCGCGGACTTTAACATCCCCACTCAGAAATTGCATCTACTCGATCCGATGCCTTACCTCGAGTTTCTGGCTCTTCAGAGCCGCGCTACAGTGGTTATTACTGATTCGGGAGGCATTCAAGAAGAAACGACATATTTAGGAATTCCGTGCCTGACTTTGCGGTCGAACACTGAGCGTCCTGTCACCGTAACGGTCGGAACAAATATTCTGGTGGGAGAAGACAAGCACAAATTGACTTCTGAGCTTGAAAACATTCTGACAGGGAAAGGAAAGAGGGGAGCGATTCCGCCTCTTTGGGATGGCCACGCCAGCGAACGCATTTTCGACGTGTTGCAAGGCCTGGAGTAAGATATTTCTCGTTTCGGCGAAGAAAGTTCTGGAGATTGCCGCACGACTGGCAGGGCTCTCAGAGCGGTCCGAATTGCGTGTACTACCCAATCAGGGTGGCACAGTTGAATGGACTGCAATAGCCGATTCGCTTGTGCTGATTTTGGTGGTAGTGCAACTAGAGAATGTTCACGGCTCTGGCGGCTAGCAGTGCAAGCACCGTTAGCGAAATGGTCGCCTGTATCATCATCAAAATTTTCGCCCAGCGAGACAGAGCTTGGGTATCGGCGGGTGACAGGGCTGTGCTGGTGTTGAAGGCCAGGAACAGATAATCCACAAAATTAGGCGACCAGTCGGGATCGGAGGCTTCCGCGAGGTTCATCTGCGGAAACAAAAAAGCTCCCTCTTTATGTCCCAGAACCTTTTCACGCTCATGCGGACCGCCAGCGTCCAGGCGCCAGTACCACAGCGCAAATACGAGAATGTTGGTCACCCACAAAGCGACCGCGGACCGGAGCAGAACCTTTGGGTCTATGTCGTGCTTTGGAATCGCGGCTACTAACAAACCTAAAGACCAGATCAATGCCAGGGTCAAAATTCCACTGGCCGCGTACCCGATGATTCGGTCCGCTGCGTGATGTCCCACGCGATGGGAGATAGCAACGGAAATGGTTATTGCAATGATGACCACCAGGAGCAGCCAACGAGGACCCACCGAAAGACTGCTGGGCAGTGCTGCGTAGACCAGACCACTAGCCAGCATCGCGATTACCGCCAGCCACCTCGGTTCTTTAGCGCTCTGCTGATTCTCTGAATTCATTCGCGCTGCCATTGATTAGTGTAGGGTATCACCGGCTGTGCCATTCCTGGCCTTTGGGATGCTAGGGTGAATCCGTGCCTGCGGATGCTACACCATCATGGTGACGCGCCGATGGGCACCCGCGCTCTCAATGATCTGCTTTCGAGCTCTGACAGATGCGCCTCGTTCCCCCCGGCTTGCCCTTTGGTTCGTCGCGCTCAAGAGATACATGGCTGCGTAAGCTCGCCACGGCCGCCAAGCTTCGGCTCGCAGCTCTAGCTCGCGAAAACTCGACAAATCCATAGCGCGCAAAAGACCCAGGTCGCTGGAAGGGAAGGCGTCCGGCTCGCCAAGTGCTCGCATCGCCACGTATTGTGCTGTCCATTTCCCAATGCCGGGAATTTCGCATAAGCGATTAAGAAGAGTATCGGAGTTGACGACCCCGGTGAAGCTGATCGTGCCATTGCAAACAGCGCGGGCTAAAGCTCGAATAGTTTCCGACCGCGCTCCGGTAAGCCCGATTTGGACAAGTTTCGCATCAGCCAGAGCTTCCGCTGACGGAAAGAGATGGGTCAGAACGCCGTCAGAACAAATCCGTTTCCCGAATCTGCTCGCCATGCATCCTGCCATAGCGGTTGCGCCCTTGACGGTAATCTGCTGACCGAGAATCGCGCGTGTCGCCAGTTCGAATCCATTCCAGCAGCCGGGGACGCGAAGGCCAGGATCAGCCCTAACGCGATCACTCAACGCTGGGTCGGATCTAAGGCTCTGAACAATGGCCGCCCAGTCTGCGTTCAGATCAAACATCGCGCGAATGCGTTCGACGATGAAAATAAGCGAGCGTGGATCGCCGAATTCAATGCGCGCCAGGAGAGCGTCACGGCGCCCGTCGAGTGAAACCTCGAAATGGCCGTCGTGATCGTTCATGGAGATGGTGCGCCGGTAGCACTCGTGTTCGACAATTTCGACTCCAGGAGTTGCCCGCGCATCCAGAAATGCAAGCATCGCCTTCCAGTGATAAGGCGGCCGAAAATTTAAGCGGAAAAGATATTGATTTCCACCTTGTGTACTCGTCTGAGGCGTAATGCGCCGCAGTTGCGTTGGAGTCCGGTGATAGACCTTGCGAATGCCGGCGTTGAAGCGTCGGACGCAACCAAACCCGGAGGCCAGTGCAATTTGATTCATTGGCAGTTTGGTCTCGTCAATAAGCTTCTTCGCGAAGTGCAGACGGCGCGTGTGGGCCACGGCAATGGGCGTTGCTCCGAGATGCCGCAGGAACAACCGCCGCAGATGCCTCGATCCAACGCCGAGGTGTTCCGCGAGGACTTCCACGCCACCGCCCTCGAGTCCGCTTTCGCCGATCAGCCGTAGAGCTCGCGAAACAGTGTTCGAAGTTCCCAGCCATGCCGGAGTTCCGGGCGAGCTCTCAGGACGGCAACGCAGACAGGGGCGAAAGCCGGCTTCGGCCGCAGCCGCAGCACTGGGATAGTAACGGATGTTGCTCTCATTGCACGTGCGCGCAGGGCAAATCGGGCGACAGTAGATCTTTGTACTAAGCACGGCGATAAAAAACTTGCCGTCAAATCGAGCGTCACGCGACAGTCTGGCCCGCGAACATATTTTCCAATCCAAATTCATAATTTAGCCAGATCGCGCAGAGTTGGGTCGAGAAACCGTCGCAACTCACGCTATCTCACTCATGATAGCCGCCCCTCAGCAGGGAAGTAGACGTTTTCGGACCGCGATCCCAAGGCGGTAACCGGTTCTTGGTGCGAAGTCCGGAAACGTCTAACCCTTGGGGTTCGAAGTCCGCAAACGTCCAACCCACTGGCATCCATTTCGTTATGGTCGGAACGGGGTATTCGATCGTTCGAACACAAAAGCGCATGGCGTTTCGTGCCTGCCTCCGACGGTATTCAGAAGACGCAAACTACATCGAGAAATTCGCTGGTATTGACATGAAACCTCGTGTTCGCCATTGCGTTGAGTGCCCAAAATGCTGTACGCGATACCTGGTTGGGTTCAGTCCTTACCCTAATGGGTCGTATCTAATGCCGCTTGGTGACCGCTTCTCGGGTGAATGGACATTGTATTGTTCCTGCGGCAGACCGCCCATATCCAGCCGTTGGAGCTCGAACGAACTGAGGGAATTCACGATTTCCAATCGCGCATACGATCATGGTTACGGTTCACCCGAGGAGGTCGTGCGTGTCGAAGAGCGGTTCATCGGTTCCGGTTAAACCGGCGGGGTACCATATTTGCTCGGTTAGAACTAAATCCAGAAAAAGAGAGGACATCAATATGAGCCCGATTGCTCAATGGTTGAAGGTCGGCATTGTTTCCGCGGTTATTGTCTTCGCAGAGATTAATATTTCGTCTGGCCTCGCATTTGCCGCAAATCCGGCGACCCCAACCCCCTGTGCAGCGCCCGCGTACCGGCAGTTTGATTTTTGGGCTGGCGATTGGGACGCGTTCGATGTCGGCAGTCCAAATAAGGCCGCGCACGTCCGGGTTGATCCGATACTCGGCGGCTGCGTCTTGCGAGAGGACTACCAGGCTGTTGATGGACACCAGGGTCAGAGTTTCACGATTTACGACGTTGCTAGAAAAGTGTGGCATCAGAGTTGGGTGACGAATCGCGGTCAAATGCTCGAAATCGAAGGAGGACTTAACGGTGTCGGTGAGATGGTCTTAACCGGTGAAGACCACGCAAAAGGTGATCTTGTCCGCGGCACATGGAAACCCGTGGATGGCGGCGTTCGAGAGATCGGAGTGACCTCGACCGACGGTGGCAAGACTTGGAAGCCATGGTTTGATCTTATGTTCCGTCCGGCAGCAAAAGCGACGGATAGTTCAGACACGTCCTCTGCTGACGAAAAGAATGTCGTCGCCGCGCTCGACGCGCAATATCAAGACGCGGTCAAGAAAAATGATGTGGACACGATAGGCCACATTCTGGCGGATGATTTTGTTCTCGTGATTGGCACCGGCAAAACCTATAGCAAAGCCGACCTACTCGCCGAAGCGAGGAGTGGACGGTATCAGTATGAGCGTCAAGACGATCCCGACCGGACTGTTCGAATTTGGGGAGATATGGCCGTGGTAACCGCCAAACTATTGGGGAAAGGCACAGACCAGGGAAAGCCCTTCGAATACGAACTCTGGTTCAGCGACACTTATATGAGAACAGCGTCGGGCTGGCGATACGTGTTCGGCCAAGCTTCTTTGCCCCTACCCAAAAACGTAAGTAAATAGCGGGTGTTTAATCGCCATGCCGCCGAACACCTCGGCCACTCCATCGCCTGCGCCCGTTTCAGGGGATCGTTCCAGCATGGGACAGTGGACGCGCAGAAATAGCAAGACGCCTCTTTGTTCTACGAAGCTCACATGCGCTTGGCCGAATTCCGGCTATCATGTATCCGGGTGGGTCGAGAGGAGGGCGGGAGATGGCAACGAGAAAGAGCACAATTCGCAAAGTGGCTGCGAAGAAAACGCGAGCCACGAAACCGAAGCTACAACACATCTCCTGGGCTTCCGTGGAACTGGAAGACCTCAACCCATTGCTTCAGCGTCACTTCGTGGTGGGACAGAAAATCATGTTGGCACGCATCCTGCTGAAGAAGGGATGCGTCGTTCCACTGCACCAGCATCATAACGAACAGGTGAGTTACATGACGAAGGGTGCCTTGAGGTTTTCGATAGACGGCCGCGAGGTCGTCGTAAAGGCCGGGGAAGTACTCATCATCCCCCCTCACATGCCGCACAAGGCCGTGGCCCTCGTTGATTCGGTGAGTCTGGATGTTTTCCATCCTCCCCGTCAGGATTGGATCAACAAGACTGACCAATACCTTCGACTCGCAAAGTAGGCGACCGGAATCGTTCTTTATTCGGCAGTTCACTGCCATCAAGACCCCGGATATAGGCCCGCGGAAGCTCCCACCCATTCCATATTTCGATTCTGGTCCACGCCCATCATCAAACCTCGCCCCATTCGGACGATTGTCATCACGGGTGTGAGCTTGCTCAACCAGATGTACATGATGCGCACTTCGGCTTTGGTTTTACCGAATGGAGTTTCGATGACGGGCTCGAAAATCATTCGCTCCTGGACGATATATTGCGAGCGCTGCTCGTCGGGAATCGCAGCCACGTCCTGTGGCGTAGGATTCATGATTACTCCTAATCCCGCGAATGAAAAAAGTGGTTTCAGAATGTAATTATCGAATTGCATATTTTCGACGCGATCCAAGTAGAAGCTTTTCGGCACGCACTCATGCTCTATATACGGCAGGGAAAATTTGCTGATTCGAAAGTACCAATTGGGATGTCCCGCCCAATCCACTTGAAGGTCGTCGGTCAATCGAAAAGGCAGCTTGAGGTTTTTGCGCAGCAACTCGTCGACGATGGTGCGGTTGTAAATGCGGAAGATTGGGACACGTTTGCCGCCGCTACGGTAAAACAATCTTGTCCCATCTTTTTCAATATCCGTGATCGCGACAGTCTTGATTCCGAGGAGCTTCTCGGTGACCAGAAAATCCGGGAGGGTTTTCTGATCGAGCGGATCAACTTCCATCAGGATGACGTTCTTTGGATCGTGGTCCGCGACGATTGCGCGACGTAATAACTGCTGATAGCTGGCCCAATCGAGGCCGGCCAAGCAAATATCTGAGATTGTCGTCCAATTGAAAAACGTCAATGTAAGCCTGCGACAACATGGCCTGATACCCGTATAGAGACGGGAAGCCTTGCAGCTCAACCAGCTTTGGAACAAGCTCCCCAGCTGCGTTTCGCACCAATCCAAAATCAACTTGCACGAACAACGGATGATCATTTTCGTTGGGGACATTGAATTCCAGAGGAATCGCCGCCGCCGAGATTTTGCGATACTCCTCTGTGTCGAGTTGCCGAATCAATTCTTCGCCAAATCCAATCATCTGATCCAACAAAGTCTTCGGAAAAAAACACGGCGTCTCGGACAGCCGGAATTTGACCGGAGTGCCGCAGCGCTCCTCCATCAGATTCAGAAATGAGTGATATTTGTCAGAGGTGAAGTTCCTGTTAAAGGCGTGGCGAAGGGACGGAATCATTTTGCGGGGATGCCACCTTACGCTTGCAGTAGAAACTGCCCTTGCCGCATGATCTGCTCGCTGTCAATCCAGATGTCGAACTTCCGGCCTACCACGTCAATGTGCGTGGAAGAATACCATTCCGCGCCAGTGTGCTCGCCATAAGGATTTCCGAAAGCGATGTGGATTCCGGGATATTTTTCGTCCTGAAGAATTTGCCCGATCAGATCTTTCAATCCAATATTCGTGCCAATGGCGAACTCCCCGACCCGATCGCTGTTTTCGTCGGTGTGGGTGTAGTTCCAAAAGTCCGTCTCCAGTTCGCGGTTTAAACTGTGCGCTTCGGTCAGCCGGTTATTTTTTACCTGGATCGTCAGCGGGGTGTCTTTCAGGTCTCCAAACTTCGCGCAGAGATAATCTCCAACCACGCCATCAATCACGAATGTCCCATTGACATCGCCCGGAGCAGTGAATACCTCGCCGCCCGGCAGGTTTCCCCATTTGTCAGGACTGATGATGCCACTGGTCTTCAGCCAGTGATAATCAGGATTCATGTCGGCGACCAGGTCGGTTCCGGCAACAGTTTTCGCTCGAATCCGTTTGGCCCTCCTCGCCATTTCGACCACTTTTGTGCTGATTCGATCTACTTGCAGAAAGTCCGCCCGCATCCCTTCCATCATGATCTGGCGATTGATGTTGACCATGTGCGCATGGCGTATCTTGCGGCGATTTACTACGGCGGTCATTTGCATGCGTGACCGCAGTTCATTGCTCTTCACTTGAACCGCGAAGATGCTCACCTGGCTGGTTTCAATGTCTTCGAGAATTTCCCGGGGCAGATCTATCAGCGGCCGGGGCGCGAGATCTTCCAGGACCCACGCACGATAGGGAGCGCCAATAGTTTTCAATTCGTGTACGAGGCTGGCCGCGATTTCACTCGTGACCTCGTCCGTAATGACAGTGACCTTCTCGCTGGGCTGAATTCGCAGGCAAACGTTCACGGCGTTGCGCGCGCCGGGAGTAAGCTCAGAACTGAAGGCGAGAGTGTCGAGCTGTCGGCTGGCTGGACTTACGGGGGCGCTCATGGTTCTGCTTTATCCTGCTTTTCTGGCGGAGTCTATCTCGGATGGTTCTTCCAATCCGATCGCCGTCTCTTCAATAATGTGATCCACGACCTTCTTCAAGTCGCCCGTCTCCTGAAAGACGCGCAACTGCCGATCCGCGCCCGTTCCCATCTTCAGAATCTCGTGTATGTAGTTTAGCTCCTCGCGCGAATCAAGCTCGTCCACCACGTCGTCTACGAAATCGAGATATTCGAGAATCAATTCACGCGCCGGGACTTCCTTCTGCTTGCCGAAATCAATCAACTTGCCGTCGAGGCCGTACCGCGCCGCCCGCCACTTGTTCTCCATGATTAGGGCGCGGCGGTAGAGCCGGAATCCCTGGTTCGCGGTATAAAGTTTGTAGAGCTTCGCAATTGTCGCCTGGATGAGCGCCGCCAGCGCGATCGTCTCATCCACCCGCATCGGAATGTCGCAGACCCGAAATTCAAGGGTATTGAAAAAAGGATGCGGACGAATGTCCCACCAGATCTTTTTGGCGTTGTCTATGCAATTCGTCTTGATCAGCAACTTAATAAAATTGTCGTATTCGCCCCAGCTGGGGAAATAGTCGGGAATATTCGTCCGCGGAAACTTGTCGAAAACCTTGCAGCGATAGGATTTCAATCCAGTATTCATTCCCAGCCAGAATGGCGAGTTGCTGGAGAGAGCCAGAATGTGGGGAAGAAAATACCGCGCATGATTCATGAGATGGATGGCAGTTTCGCGGTCTTCGACACCAATGTGCACATGCAGGCCGAAAATCAGATTCGCCCGCGCAACAAGTTGCAGATCCTCGACGATATTCTTGTAACGATCGTCCTGCGTGATTTCCTGGGCCCGCCAGTCGGCGAAAGGATGGGTTGCGGCAGAGGCGAGTCGAAGGCCATTATCCTTCGCCAAAAACACCATGTCGCGTCGAAGTTTCTTCACTTCCTGTTTCACTTCTTTTATGCCACCGCATACGGAAGTTCCAACTTCGATTACGGACTGATGCATCTCCGACTTCACCCGTTCCTGAAGACGTAGCTTTCCTTTTTCGATGATCTCAGCGTGAATGTGCGAGCGCAGGTCGCGGGTGACAGGATCAACCGTCTGATACTCTTCTTCGATCCCGATCGTGAAGGTTGGGGGCATTCAACTACGCCAAAGTGCTATGGCGTCACCAAGTATAATCCCGGCGGTTCCTAAGCTGTAGCCTGTTTTCTCGCCGAACGCTTGGCCACAGCGGGTTTCCCGGGTTTGTGTCCCGCAAGGAAAGACGCCCAGTGCAACTCTTTATTGGGATTCTCATTGCTAAGAGCTTTTTGTATTGCCATTTCAGCAACCGCATTGACGACCCAGTCGAAATTCTCCGCGCCGACGGAGTGGACGTCCGCGTCGGGCGCCGGATTCATAAAATCAATGGCGTAGGGAATGCCATCTTCGACCGCAAACTCCACCGTATTGAGGTCATATCCCAAGGCACGACAAAGGGTGAGCGAGTCATTCACGACACGCTCATGAAGTTTCGGATTCGTCGCCGACGGATTCTTCACGTATCGCTCATGATGAGGCGCTCGCGGATCGTAATGCATGACGCGGACTTTCTCCTGTCCGATCACATAACACCGGAAATAGTCTGTGAATTCAACGCCGTGCTGCAACGTCATGCACATATCGCCCGTTTGGTTGTAAAAATGAAAGAATTCCTCCGGTGTATGGACCTTGTAAACGTGCTTCCATCCTCCGCCGGCATAAGGCTTCAGGAACGCGGGGAAGCCAACGTAATGAAAAATCTCATCCCAATTCAGGGGATAAATCAGGTTCCGCATTGACTGCTCGGTAGTCCCTTCAGGGTGGGTGTGGTGCGGCAGGATGACCGTCGCCGGAATCGCTACACCGAGCTTGCTTGCCAGCGAATAGTTGAAAAACTTGTCGTCCGCCGTCCACCAGAAAGGATTATTGATGACGATGGTTCCGGTCAGCGCCGCATTTTTCAGATAAGCGCGGTAAAAAGGAATGTCGTGCGAGATGCGGTCAATGATGACGCGATATCCGCTGGGGTCGGCCATCTTGATGCCACCAAGCTTCACAAACTCGGCGCGCAGGCCGTCCACGTTCATGGCATTGACGCGCTCTACAAATGCGGGAGGAAAAGTATTTTCCATCCCGAAGATAATTCCAATTTTGCCGCTCATAATGGCCTCCTTACTAAGGCCTGACCAAACTCGGAGAGAGCTCAGAGAAAGAATTTTACCGCCATTTGCTGCCACCAGGGCCAGTCATGCCCGGCATTATCTCCCCAAACATCCAAAATATGGGGAATGCCCTTGGAATTTAAAATGTGCGACAGCCGGATGTTTTCATCCCGGCAGATGTCGGTTTCACCGGTCGCAAGAACGATCTTCATACTGCGATAGCGGCTCAGATACCAATCGTCTTGCATGTTGTTCATGAAATCCGGCGGACAGTTGAAGTAGCAATCTTCGTCATAATAGCCATTTAGAAACTGATGAATGTCGAACGCCCCACCCATGCTTACGCAATAGTTCACGAGATCGGGATGCCGCAAAGCAAAATTCATGGTGTGGTATCCGCCAAAACTACAGCCAGTGAGCGCCAATTGCGGAGAAGAATTTCGTGAGCGAATAAACGGCAGCAATTCTTGCAGTAAATAGCGTTCGTACTGCATGTGGCGTAACACACGCTGGCGAGGATGAACGCTTTTGTTATACCAACTTTCGGCATCCACGCTGTCCACACAAAACACGTGCAGACTGCCCGACTCGATTTTGGGAGAGAGGGTACCGATCATTCCGCGATCTTCATAATCGAAAAAGCGACCCATGGACGTCGGGAAAACTATTAACGGTAATCCACCATGCCCGAAAACGAGAAGCTCCATGTCGCGTTGAAGCTCCCGACTGTATCCTTTGTGGTATTCGCGATTCATGAAGTTTGGTTCACGCCTTTCTCGGAGCTAGATTTAGCGAGACTACTTTTCACTAAGCAATGCCGGGCAGAACGGTCGTTCCGCGGCTTCCTATCTTACCCTGTTGCTTTAAGTTAGGGCGCAGGCTGGAGAAGTAGCACACGAATGGTGTCTGGGATGCAAATGGAAGGGCCTGGGCGGAGCCCTGCGGAAGTCTTAGCGTAGGATTTGGGACTGCTAGCACCAGCCTTTGGAAAAATGGCGAAGCGCCAAAACTCGAGATGCAGATTCTCGAAGGCGATCCCAAATTCTCCATGTGAGAGTTCGGTATCGCATCGTGGTGATAGATCTCGTGCCGCTGCCTGCCGAATCGAAGGCTCCGCCGGGAACTCACACTGCTCGGCGTACGGTTGAGCCTAATTAATGTCCTGATTCGCCTCCAGTTGTTTGACCAATCCACCGACATAAGTCTTCTGGTTATCCGGAGCGGTTGCGAGCGCTATCTTCATTTCCCTGGTGGCATCGTCAAACTTCCCTTGTGAGGAATAAATACGAGCCAATCCGGTGTGCACGAACCACTGGTCGGGATGTTTCTTTGCGTTCTCGCGGAAGATCGCGAACGCTTCTTCGTTGCGCTTCTCGCCCTGTAGCTGCCGCCCGTAGAAATGGATCTGAATCGGGCTGGCTAGGGCCAGGGCCTTCTTCTGTGCCGCCGCGGCTTCGTCCTTGCGATTGAGGGCAGTCAGTATTCCCGATTTCGTGATTTCATTGTCGTAGCGATCCTCATTTTCAATGGACTTATTTGCGTAAGTCAGCGCTTCGTCAAGGCCGATTTTTTCCGTGAGCAGATAGGTGGCCGCATCATTCCAGCTTATCCACGTGTACTGCGAGAGATCGCGGAGTTGGTTCTTCAGGCTGGCCACGACCAGATCGTGGACATCCACTGACACTTTGAATGGAACAGCAACCTTTTCCCACTCCAGTTCAACTACCGCCGAATCCGGCTGCAATTGGTCGAACTCGTAGGTCAGCGCGTTATGCATGTCTGTAGCTTCAGGTTTCACGGTCACGCGGAGGGCATCTTCCGCCTGGTCATAGGTGAACGATCCCCAGGACGTCGAGTTCTTCGAAAAAATAATCGTCCATTCATCGGAGGTCGGTATCATGTGTAACCCGTACGTTCCCTTGTCGAGCGGTTTGCCTTCAATCATGACCGGATCGCTGAACGTGATCGTAGTATTTAGATTCGCGCCCGCGCGCCAGACCGCGCCATACGGAACCAGCCCGCCCCAAATTTTGCGATCTTTCGCCAGTGGGCGGTGATAATTGATTGTGATAGCGGTGATTCCGATTGTTTGTGAGATCTGTGCGCGCTGACTCTGTAAAGGCAGATCGAGTACGAAGGATTGCGCAAGACCCGGCCCGGACATGAGGAGCATCAACTGGCACAAAAAGAATCCTCGCAAAGCTGTTTTGAACATGGTGATACCTCCTGAAATGCGAACTATCGCGAAATTTACTGAAGACCTGACCACGGATCACAAGCTCTGTTATGGGATCAGGCCGTTAGACGCCACTAATGTCTGTCGGTAAGCAGCGAGCATTGAATTCGGATTTCAAAATGGTTGATTGAGCAGGGCAAGCGGTCAGTCAGAGTGGGCTTATCTGACGGGCCCAAATCTACCAAAGTTGGGAGATCAGACCCCACAATCTACAAATGCTCATAATAAAATCAGCCCAAGTGGCTATAACTTGTTGATTCACGAGGAATCCCAGCTGGAATATGAAATGCCGTGACTTTCATCACTCCTGTCGAGAGGGCATATCAATGAAAACTCTTCGGATTGGTCTCGTAATATTGTCGTTGCTGGCGATTGCCGTGAGCTGCGTATGGGCACAATCAACAGAAACCGGCACGATCGCCGGATTGGTAACAGATCCCTCAGGTGCCGTAGTCCCCGGCGCCACTGTGACGCTGACTGATGCCAGTACTGGCGCTTCCAGAACGACCACTACTAACGATACCGGCCGTTATGTTTTAGTGAATGTGACCCCGGGTACGTACGACATTACTTTCACGAAAACCGGCTTTTCGGCGGCCAAGCTCAGTGCGCAGGAGATAGAGGTTGGAAAATCCTCCACCCTAAATATTTCTCTCAAGATCGGCTCGCAGGCCGAGGTGGTGGAAGTGCAAGCGACCGGTGTTGAGCTGCAAACCACGAATTCCACCATTGGCAATACTGTAACTGGCGCCGCGTTGGAGAACCTGCCGACACTTGGCCGCGATGCCAGTTCATTCGTAACCATGCAGCCTGGCGTCAGTCCTGATGGCAGCGCCGCAGGCACGGTGGTGGACCAAACAGCCTTTATGCTCGACGGTGGCATAAACAGCAATGACATGGACGGGAGTTCGGGCGTTTACAACCCGAATTTTGGCGACGATCCCGCGGGCGGGCTGTTCTCCAACAAAAGTAATGCAATTAGTGGAATCAACAGCGGAATCAATGGTGGGCAACCTTCGGGCGTGATGCCCACCCCGGTTGACAGTGTGGAGGAGTTCAAGGTTGCGACTACGAACCAGACCGCCGACTTCAACAATTCGTCCGGCATGGAGGTATCAATCGTCACCAAGCGCGGCACCAATGCCTGGCATGGTACCGCTTACGAGTATTACCTGGACAACAATTTCTCCGGCAATACTTGGGAGAATAACCAATCGTCGCCCGTGACCCCAGCCCCAGACTGGCATAGAAGCTGGTTTGGAGGTGCGGTTGGCGGCCCCATCATTCCCAAAGACTTTCTTGGCGGCAAGACTTACTTCTTTTTCAACTACCAGGGTGCGCGTTGGCCCAATTCCGAGACCATTACCAAACTCGTCCCCAGCGCCGATATGCGCAACGGGATCCTGCACGATCCTGACAACCCCTCTACTACTTACGACCTGAACACCCTTGATCCACGGGGCATCGGAATCAATTCGTATGTCCAGCAGCTGTGGAACAAGTACATGCCCCTGCCTACTCCGGGGGCAGGTTGCGGTTCGCTTACGGGAGACGGCTTCTGCGATGGCGTTAACACGCTAGCGTTCAGGGCGAATTTGGCCATTCCGCAAAACGACAACTTCGCAGTGGTTCGCCTTGATCACGATTTTGGACAGAAGTGGCATTTGATGGGGAGCTACCGCTACTACCACCTCACTCGGGCCACCGACGATCAGGTTGATATCGGAGGATTTTTTTCGGGTGATAAATTGGGCACCCCGGCTTCCCTCACGAACCGCCCGCAAGTGCCGTGGTTTCTTGTGTTGGGCGTGACTACCAACGTTACTTCGAACATAACCAATGACTTTCGCTACAACTTCCTGCGCAACTGGTGGCAATGGGGATCGGCCGGCTATCCAACGCAGTTTTCTGCGTTGAGTGCCGCTCTCGAACCTTTTGGCGAGCAGCGTGATGACACGGCTGCTCCTTACAACGTGAATACCCAGCAAACACGCACACGGTTTTGGAATGGCCGGGATAACTTCTTCCGCGATGACGTCTCATGGCTGAAGGGAAACCATCTCTGGCAGTTTGGTGGTCAGTACCAGCATAACTGGAACTACCACGAGCGCACCGACAACGGCGGGGGCATCAACTACTATCCCGTGTACCTGCTGGGGGATACTCTTGGCTCTGGCAATGTTGACATGACTTGCGGCGGAGCCTGTTTGGCTCCCGCTTTCGGCACCTCCCCGCCTCTTGCCCGCGAAGCGGCTGCAATCCTGGGCATCGTGACCGACACTCAGCAGTCGTACACCCGGACCGGGAACAGTTTGACCTTAAATCCGCCGCTGACACCGGCATTCGATAAAGTTACCATTCCCTATTACAACCTTTATCTCAATGACACGTGGCACATGAAGCCGTCCCTCACCCTTACGTACGGTTTAGGATGGGCATTGGAAATGCCGCCAACGGAGGAGACCGGTAAGCAAGTCATGTTTGTAGGCCCAAACGGCCAGGAAATTGATACTCAGTCGTACATATCGCAACGGAAAGCGGCAGCGCTGGGAGGGCAGGTTTATAATCCCGAAATCGGTTTTGCCCTGATAGGCAATGTCGCTGGACACCCGAAGTACGAATACAACCCCTTCTATCATGCATTCAGTCCTCGCCTTGCCATCGCTTGGAACCCATCTTTTGCCAAGGACACTGTTATCCGCGGGGGTTATGGGCGAATCTATGGACGCCAGAACGGAGTTGGCCTGGTTCTGGGTCCGCTGCTCAGTCCCGGCTTGATCCAGCCGGTAAATTGCCTATTTGTCTTTTCCAATGGATCGTGTGGCACAGGCGGGACGCTCGACGCCAGCAACGCTTTCCGCATCGGCACCGACGGCACCACGGCCCCGCTTCCGTCCGCAAGCCAGACGCTGCCACAACCGTTTTACCCAGGGGTCGGCGGCAACTCTGAAGCCGCTACCGCTTCGCCCACAGACCCCAAGTTGCGGCCGAATTCGGTTGATTCGTTTGATCTCACAATTCAACATCAGTTTTCCAGCAAGATTTCAGTGGAGGTCGGCGGCATTAGCCGATGGATTCACAACGACATTTTGTCGGTCAACCTTAACTCAGTGCCTTACATGATGACTTTAGGCGGACAGAAATTTGAAACTGCCTATGCCAACATCGAAAAGGCGATGGGTTGCACGACTTCAATCGTCCAATGCCAGAACGCAACTCCGGCCGGTACGCTCGCCAGCCTGGCCCCGCAGCCTTTCTTTGAAACCGCGCTTGCAGGAACCGGCTTCCCCTGCACCCCGAACTGTACTACAGGGTTGGTTAATAACCCCGCTGCATTCGGTCTTTTGCAAAGCCAAAGCGTCTATTCGCTGTGGTCCGCCTTGGACACCGGAGGAACTGCACCGGGATTCAACTTTCCCCTCAGCATGATGAACACGACGGGGCAAATCTCGAGCAACGTGGACATGACCACGAGCCTGGGGCACGGCAACTATAACGCCGCGTTTGCGACGGTAAAATTGAATGACTGGAACGGCGTGACCCTCCAGAACAATCTTACGTTCAGTAGAGCCCTCGGAACCGGAGCGACGGTTCAGGCCACTAGCGGTGTGACGGTCGTGGATCCGTTCAACCTTGATACCCAGTATGGCGCGCAGCCATCCGATCGCAAGCTCGTGAACACGATGTTCGTGGTGTATCAGCCGCCGTTCTATCGCGGCCAGCAAGGCATGATAGGGCATCTTCTAGGGGGCTGGACCACTTCGTTTGTTTTTGCAGCTGGCAGCGGGGCGCCGCTCTTCTGCGCGACTACAACCGGTTTCGCCGCCAACAGTTACAGCGGCGGTCAGGAATTTGGCTCCGCCGACGGTATCAACATCAACACAAATGCGAACTGTGTCGAGACGGCCTCGAACCCCTCCGTATCAGTTCACAACGTCAACGGTGTCTACAGCATGTTCGGGAATCCAACTGCCGTATACGACACAGTCCGTCCTCTGGTTTTGGGATTCGACAGCAGGAGCGGTGGGTTTGGGACGTTCCGTGGCCTTCCGTACTGGAATTTGAACCTGGGGATAAAGAAAAATATACGAGTCACGGAACGATTCAGTGCTGAGGCCTCGCTCAATATCAACAACGTTCTGAACCACAACCAACTTCTGGATCCCACACTCTCGGTTACAAGCGCGCCGGCAAATTTCGGGCAGTTCTCGATCGAAGGAACTACTCCACGAACGATGGAGATGGGAATCCGGGTCAACTTCTAATTCGCCGGTTGCTCGAGAATAATGGGGCGTCCTTCGGGGCGCCCCGTTGCTTCCAGTTCAGTTTAGGGCTGATTTACGCCATTTCTATTTCAGGATAATTTCCTGGAGCAATTCAGAACTGACGAGCTCTCGAATCTCTGCCCGCTTTTCCGAAAGGTCTTGTGCCGGTTGTTTTCCGCCGAGAATTTTGTCGCGAACCATTTCGCCTTTCGCGGCCAGGCCGTCCATGGCAGCATGATTCTTATATTCAATCGCTAAGCAAACGTCCCAATCTTCAGGGCTATTCTTGGTTTCCTTCAGGAAGAGCTTGTAATCCATGATCGTCCCCTGGCGTTTCTCCTCATCAAGCAAGGGCTTGCTCGATTTTTGCAGGGTGCTTAAATAAGCATCCATGTGTGTGGGTTTGACCCGAACAAGAGACACTCGCCAGACGGGACCTTCGGTGTAATGTTCCTGAGCGAGAACTGCGGGAGTCAGCAAAAGCAGAAAAGCTGCCAGGCTAAAAATCGTTTTCATCGTGTTATCTCCTCGAAGTGGTTTGGACGGCGACAGCCGGAGAATCATACGCCTAATAGCAAATTCTTCGCTCCGTTTGTCCTCTGCGTCAGAAGCGGATGATGCGTCACACGAATTTGTGACCATCGTAAGCCTATTAGGCGTCGTTCAGATGCCCACAGCGTCCCGCACTGCTAGTATTGTTACTGTCTATTTATCCCTGAATGCCCACCGCGGAAAACAATATTACCCCCGCTCGGTCTGCGTCGGTTCATGCGCGAGACGTGGTGTTTTGCATGTTGGTCGGGGTCTCGATCCTGGTTTTCTGGCGGCAAATTGCATCAGTTCTGCAACTCGCGTGGCACGTGGATGAATACACCCACATTCTCCTGATCTTGCCCGTGAGCTTGGCACTCATTTATTTGGAGCGCGGTAAGCTCAGAGGCGATGTTCAATATTCTCCGGTCGCTGGAGTTCTACTGGGGCTGGTCGCATTAGCGATTGGCATAGCGGGTAGGACGAATGCTTACCGCTTCAGTGAGAGCATTTCTTTGCCGGTCACAATCTTTGCGCTGGTTACGTTCTGGATGGCTTGTGTTATCGGTTTGTACGGCAGGAGCGTTTTTTGGTCATTACTCTTTCCGCTCTTATTTCTTTTCTTGTTGGTTCCGCCGCCGCCGGTCTTGCTCGATAAGGCTGTGGTTTACCTTCAGACGGCTTCGACTGAAGCTACATTTGCGCTGTTTAAGCCCACCGGCTTGCCTGTTTTAAAAAACGGCTTCCTGCTGACTTTCCCAACTCTGCAAATCGAAGTGGCAAAGGAGTGTAGTGGAATCCGCTCGAGCATCATGTTGCTGTTGACAGGGCTCATCCTGGCGCATCTCTTTCTACGGTCCTTTTGGAGCAAGCTTATTTTTGTTCTCTTTATCGTGCCGTTTTCTGTGATCAAGAACGCGATCCGGATTTTCACGCTGTCAATGCTGGCAATGTACGTAAATCCAGGATTTCTCTACGGAAGATTGCATCACGAGGGCGGGATCGTTTTCTTCCTTATAGCTCTCGGGGGTTTGCTTTTCCTGCTATGGATACTGCAACGAATCGAAACGAGACGCGCGCGGCCCGAGCGAATTACCATTGTCGCCTGAAAGCGCTTTCTTAAAGCAGCCTATCCGCTGAGCTTTCCCATTTCAAAAATTGTCGAAAGGCTGATCCGCGATGGCTATAGATTGCTTTTTCTTCCAGTGACAACTCTGCGAAAGTCTTATTAATCTGCGGAAAACAAAATAAGGGATCATAACCAAATCCATTCGAGCCGCGGGGATGGTCGAGAATAATGCCTTCTGCCGTGCCGAAGAAAGTTGCCAACGTTCGTCCGTCGCGCGCGGCGGCGATCACACACACGAAACGCCCGGTGCGCCTGTCCGGAGGGACGACTGCCAGCGCTCCAATCAACTTTCGATTGTTTGCCTCGTCATCGGTATTGCTTTCTGCCGATCGTGGATTGTCGGCGGCGTATCGCGCTGAGTGCACGCCGGGATCGCCATTGAGCGTGTCCACCTCAAGACCGGAATCATCCGCGAGAACCAGTTCGCCCGGAATATAACTGCTGTAAGTCTCCGCCTTCTTGCGCGCATTCGCCTCGAATGTCAGACCGTCCTCGACAACGGCTGGAAAGGAAGAGAAATTGGGAATCGTAGCAATTTCCAAATCGTAAGGTGCAGCGGCAGCTGCGAAATCGCGAAGTTTGCCTTGGTTCGAGGTAGCAATGAGAATGCGCGAGGTCATGCTTTAGCTTTACGCAGCCGGAAATTGCGATGCCGCTGACGCCACACAACTACGGCGACGACAAATGCGGTCAACAAAGACATTAACATTCCCACGCTGCGGTCCCATGTTCTTGTAAACGTGATGCTCACACGATTTATGCCGGCTTGAATAGGAATGACCATCTGCCCGGTCACGGCACGCGTTTGAGTAGGCGTCGCGTTCCCGTTGACCTCAACACTCCACGCGGGATAGTTAAATGAACGCAGATAGAGGGCGGATGGACGGCTTGCCTCAGCAGTGAATTGTTTAGATCGGGCATTCCATCGCTGGATTTGGACTTGCACTGAAGTCGTGTCTCCGGTTACGAGTGGAGCATCCTTCGAGATGTCGTACCCATCAGTACCCGCGGGAACGTATTCGTCGGTGCCTTCGTAGCCTTGCCCACTCTGTTGATCGTCGAGCATCTCGGCGACATCTGACGCGTTATCCCACCACGGTTGCTGGACGCGATGCCAAACGAAACCAATCATCGCGAGAAAGACTGCATAGATGAAAAATCGCGGAATCCAGCGATGCCAGGCCAAAGAGAAAAGCATCGCAAAGGCGGCATTCAAACAGAGCAGCCAACGCCACGGAAGCTGCACAAATTTAAGTTCCGGAAAATGTTTCCACGCAAGAGATGTAAATGGAAACATGACCAGCACCGAAGCCACTCCCCACAAACTGAAATATGACGATGGTGGGCGCGAGAGTTTTTTCCTTAGAAGAACAATGGCGCCGCTCGCCGCGGTTATTTCCGAAAATGCGATCAGCGAGATCAGCAGATTGAAGCGATCATGGTCAGCATCGTGAATGTAGGTGAAGACGAAATTATCAAATGGCCAACCCCGGGAGCTAGCACTTGCGCAATATTGATCCACTTCTGTTCGTAAATGGCAGGCAGAAGATAAAACGATGCCAGAGCCATTCCTATCGCTACCGCGAGTAAGCCCCTTCCAGCCGTGTCCGGCGACCGTGTTCCAATTGCAACGATCAATACCAGCAACCCGAGCGAATAAGTCACCATGACGGCCGCAGGAATATTCGTCAGCCAGGCGGCGGCGACGATCAACGCTAGCGGAATGAGCGCTCGTCCTTTCCGGCTCAAGCGCCATACGAACAATGCAAGCAAGGGAAGCAGCGCGCCCACAAGCAATTCTGCAAAAGCGCTTCGCCAGTAAACAATCACCAGGAAATAGGGATTCACCGCGTAGAATGTTGCGGCGAAAATCGCGTCATTCCGGCGGAGCCAAACGCGACTCAAGAGAAACATGCTGCATCCTGAGAGCGTAAGCGCGATCCATATATACGCTGCCGGAACAATTGGCCATGGCAGGATCGCTCCCAAAATCGCTCCCAGCGTCCAGGAGATTGGCGGATAAAAAATGAACCTGGCTTCGCCATATCCATAGTGTGCGAGTCCTGCCCATCCTGGATAAATCACTCCCTGCTTCCATTGGCTCAGAATTTCCATCCAAGAGTTCATGTGGAATTCAAAGTCATGACCAGAAGCATTTCCCCAAAAAATAAATGGGAGCACGACAGCCAATGAGGCGCCCATGATGAAAAGAATCGGCCAGCCAAATAGAGACGGAGATGTTGCATTCGGTTCGGCAGACTGATTTTCGGCGATGGCGCGGCTCAGGGCTGATCCTCGTGGGAAGCCCTATTAGTATCTCGCAAAACCGAAAAACATCTGTAGTTCCGGCATTTCGATTTCTATCCGCCGCTAAAACATCAACTTCGACTTCCCTGGGACCACTTCTTGGCGACGATCTGGAGCGGGTGTGGACGACCCGGCACGGCGCTTACCAGCTAAGATTTGAGAGGTATACTGAGCGTGATGGAGAAAACCGTGCAGGTCAAGTCAGTCCAATTGGCAGCCCGTTTCGTCATTTTCTACTTGGGAATAATGTTGGCATCGTTCCTCGGACAAACGGCTTCGGCTCAAGACAAATCCTTTGCTCCGCTCGATCAGTGGAAGGCGGCCGTCAGTCACCACGATGCTGACGGGCTGAGATCGCTTTACAGCACCAATCCTGTCGCGCGAATCAGTTCTCCCAAGGGCGAACTCGACGCCGCTGCCGACGTGGCGTTTTGGACCGGCCTTAACGCCCGCGATCTCAAGATTGATATTGCGCAATCCGATTCACCGCAGCCGGACCTGCGAAGATTGGTCTTGAAAATAGAAATTCACTCAGGAGGATCGTCGCCCAGCCACATCGTGTATGTCTCCGCCGGAGAAGTTTGGCAGCACCAGGGGGATGCGTGGCGATTGATCGCTCTCACGCGATCGGACGCTGCGAAACTGGAGCAGCCGCTTTCGGTCAGCAACAATATTTATTTTCCCGGAAGTGATGCCCATGTCGAGATCAAGCATGCGATTGAAGAGGCTTCTCGGCTACACAAGCGTGTCATCGTGGTGTTCGGAGCGAACTGGTGCTACGACTGCCATGTCCTCGATACTGCATTTCACCGTCAGGATATCGCCGCTTTCCTCGCGCGCAACTACGAGGTCGTGCACGTGGATGTTGGAAGAGGTGACAAAAATCAGGATTTGATGGAACAGTACCAAGTCCCGATGAAGAAGGGAATTCCGGGGCTGGCGATTCTCGATTCCGACGGAAAATTGCTTACCAGTCAGAAGAATGGCGAGTTCGAGAATGCCCGGGCACTTGGCCCCGAAGACTTATTGACATTCCTGAACAAGTGGACTCCGCCGGCACGATGAAGTCTAATTCTACGCGGTAACTGCTTCCTGCGGACTCCGCTGTTGCTGGAGTTCATGCAAGAACTGCTCCTGGCTTAAGGATTCGTGGTTACGCAGAAGCTCAAGCAGCGGATCGTCGAGTTCCTCAATTTCGTCATTCTTAAATTTCTCGGATGAGGAAATCGCACGAGGCGCGATTCTTAACTTCGGCAGAGTGCCAGGACACGACGTCAACAAATTGAGAAGGTTTTGAACCTCTTCCCGTTGCGCGGGTGTTCGCGATGCAAACTCAATGCCCATGCCCACTTCCGGATGCATGACCTGTACCGTTCCCTCGGCGCTCACTTCGGTTTCATTTACTTCGAGGCAAAGTTCTATCACTGAGCGTTCGGGAAAAGGAGATGCGGTCTCGACGTAACATGCGCCCAGGCTGAGATCGGTTAATCTGCATTCTGAATCCTGCCACCAATCTTCGGCGGGCAGCTCCGGAGCATGGCTGGCGATAAACTCTCTGAATGTATCTCGCAGATTTTCTGGGATTTCAATGAAGCGCATCCCTGATTGGCCGTTTGGGTTTGCCCACGCCACTTCACCCCAAATTTCAACGCCATCAATGCATCCCGGCAGCGCAAATCGAGCGCGAACTTTCGAAAACGGACAAATCGGTTCAGCCGTAAGGATGTCAACGCCATCCTCGCTGATGTCCAATATGATGCCTTCCCGTTCCACATTGCTTTCGAGTTGAAGCTGCGCCGGGACCTGAACCGGAACCCTGAAGCAACGGCGTCTCTCGCGTTTAATTAGCGCTATAGCCGACTGTAGGGTTGCGCGCGCCTTGTCCTCTGAAACGGGCTTGTACAAGGCAAAGTTTGCGCCTGCCGCAAACGCATTCCGTACCGAGTCCTGATCTTTCAGAATTGCGACGATCAAAGGAGGAAATGGAGAGCTTTGGATGCTTTGAACTATTGATATTGCTTGATCGGGATCGTCAAAATCAATGACCAGCGCGTCCAGCTTATATTCCGGAAGGCAAAATATCTCCGAAGAATGGACGCAGTGCTGCACTGTCACTGCGAATTCGGAAAGAACTGAATTCAGAATGGCGATTGCGCCATCGTCTGCGGAAACAAGGAGAGCCCGGAGAATCATAGGTTCAGACCACCCGCGGCTTTAGCCTACGGCCATCGCGGAGCAACTCCGCGGGGCTTGGCAGGGGTACCCAGATTTGATCCGGCCCCAATCCCGGCCGATGCAGCCATGCTGTTGGGCTCATCCACTTCGGAAAGGACGCTGCTGTCGTCCTCATCGCTTTCAGCCAGGAGCGGCGCTATTTCGCGCAGCTTCTCCGCGGCTTGCTGCAACATCTCGATTTGCCTTCCCAACTGTGCGTATTTCGCTTGCTTGTTGCGCAAGACCTCGTGAATATCCTTCATGTTACCCCCTCAGCTGAATGTAAAGAGGTGTATGTGGCGGGTCAACGGGATTGGGTCATCGCGAGATTACTGGAGTAACGCAGTGAAGGCCTTCGAGTTTGGGGCCGGAGCAAGAAATGGCCCCCATCTTTGATGGAGGCCTGAGACAGAGTAGTTTATGGCTGCTTTAAAACGTAACGATGAAATCTACGGCAAGTTATCCGATTCGGGTCTTGCGTCGGATTAAACCGGCTATACCCACCAGGCCGGTTCCCAACAAGCCAAGCGTGCCCGGTTCAGGAACCACGCTGGTGCTGGCGCCAGGATCAGCAGTTCCGCTTCCCACAACGACTCGGCTGCCATTCTTTGCTGGCGTAGCAAGGATGTTGTTGACTCCACCCTGAGCCAATAAGCCGTTAATGCTGATGCTGCCATTCGGCTGTTTACTGACGGTACCGCTGGTCACGCTCGAAGTAAAAAGTATCGAATTTGAGCTGTCTTCGACGGTCACTGTTCCGGTGAAGGAGAACTGACCCCCGCCTAGCGCCGTCAACGTTCCGGTACTCAGCGTTACCGTACCCGCCGATGCCGTGGTTACGCCATTATCTGTAAACTGGGTTAAAGGAACGCTCAGGGTGTAAGTGTGTCCCCCTGATATGGTTCCAACCGCAGTGACGTTTCCACCCGTACCGAGCGTGCCGCTGTCACTAAAAGAAATGCTGTCGGCAAAGGCCGCCATAGGCAGTGCCAGAGCCAAAAGAGCCATTAAAGCCACTCGTCTCATAAATCCCCCTGTATTGGAAAGCCACGATTGGGTGGCCTCATTCCGTCAAGGCCTTCCCCGGAGTCGTGCGCACAACTCGCTGTGGGTTGTGCACTCTAGCGGCCAAACCCACCCTGAACCGTCCTCCATCAAAGGAAACGAGTTACGGAATACTCCTGGCAAGGCACAGCCATCCCATGTGCAAAGGAGTGCACAGTATCAATAAGCTTTTGCGGTGCGAGGAAGAAACCAGACGCCGGTGAAGCGTGTTACCGTGACGCCAAAACAGGTTCGCTAACTCATGATTCCTGGTTGATCACGGATCGCCACTTCACGCTTAGCCGTTTCGTGCCATGAACTGGCACTATCGTGGCGTTTACACTCGCGACGATTGAGACGTATCTTGTTCGTGAGCAGTTCTGGGGGAGGGCTGTTCGGGCGTCCCGCGACTCATTAGAGTCTGGGGCGCTTCTTAATTTTTAGGACTCTCTGGATCGTTACTTGGGATTGACACACTTTCAAGCAGCTTCGGGTATGATATGAGCTGAAAGTACGTTTCAGACGGCGGAACCGCAACCGGCAATGTTCACACCGCACTCAAACTTTGGCGATGAAGTGAATCGCAATATCCTTCAGTCGGAGATCGAAGGCGGGGTGTTCTTGAAGGATCTGCCGCCAGCCACCGTGCTTCAGATTGATACTCACCATCACAGCTATACCCTGGTATTTTTGGGCGAGAGCAATGCATTGATTTCGGGACATCCTCGTTATTGTCCCGACCCTGTTCCCGTAGCCATTGCCGGGTCTACCTGGGGTGGCTCGATGTTGAAGCTCCGCTTCGTGGGACGCGGCATGCACCTGGAATTCCACCACCCGGAATATCGAACTCCAATTATTACCTCCGCAATTCAGGAAATCCGCGAGTGCATGAATACCCTCCCAACCCAAGCCTTGGCAATCTAACTGGTACCTAGGGATGCTACCGTAACCACCCGATTGCGGAATGTATTTCAACTGTTTATTTTCATTTACACAGTTTATGCAGTTACAAACGCCCTCCCTCCAGCAGGGCGTTTTCCTTTTTGCCAGTAATTTTCAACCAGGGTTTGGCCATCAGACGTACATTAGGCGTCCGGCGCTGATGTTTTCCGAATGAGGACCCGCAGATGAAATGGGAGTCCTTCAGGCCGCAGATGTGGTCTGTAATTCTGTGGACGGTTGCCTGCGAGCAATTTCAGGCTTAAAAGGCGAGCCGGCTTTATTCCCGGAAACCAGTGCTCTCATTCTCACGACTGCGTCAACGCTTTCGCGGAATTTGGCGCGGGTGAGGTTCCTCATGGCAGCGACTAAAGCCGAATCTTTGACTCCGCCAAACAGTTCTTCCGCCCGTTCGGTGAGGATTGACCAGTCATGCCAGTCGCCAACCACATCCTGCATTTCCCTCAGGCTCTGGCCGAAAGCCTCGGCTACTGGGTCCTTACCGGCGATTTCAATCAGGTAGCGCGCACGCTTGCCGGCAAGTCTGTACTGATGAATTGTCGCCTCGGTCAGCGGGGAATGATCTCGTGTCACTTCGTTAAGCGTCCGCAAAGCCAGGTTGAGCGGCTCGACGCCTTGCGGAATTTCAAGGTTGTTCCCAGCTCGCGCCAAACGTTTTTGCAACTCGCGGACAACATCTTTGCTGAGTGCTTCGGCGAATTTTTTCTCCTTCTTCACGCGCTCGGCAACCAGACTCCGCAGGAGTTGCGATTTCTGTCCATTCTGATGAGCTATCTTAAGATTTTTCAGCAAGCCGATCTGAGAATCCAAATCTCTGACCCTACCGGCCTTCTTTCGCAGACGGCGCAACATTTTGAGTAGCTTTCGCGCACTCCGATCCGGTTCTATTCCCAATTCTCGAATTACAGCTTCGACACGGCGAGTGCTGGTACGAAACTTGTGAATAGCGTCGGGCCCGGAATGCTCGTTGACCCTGCTTAGTCGAGTACTCAGCTTTCGAAAAACGACGCGACAATGCTCTTGATCTACGGGCATAAATATGTGGCAACACTAATCAGGAGATCGTTTTTAGGCTGTTGACGATCCAATACAATACAGCTCTGAAGAAGCGCTATTTTAACATGGTTGTAACACGGTTCTGGTAGCGTTCTTCGGGAATGGCCAATCCCGCCCTAGGAGCGCCCCGATTGAAAGGTCCGCAACCGGTTGCAAAGCTGGAAGTTGCGCAATATCCGAAGGGACAAATCCCACCCCTCACCAATACAGGCACCAGCGTAATTGCCGATCGTTTCTTCTATTTCGCGATGTTGTCTTGCGGACTCTTTGTTTTGGTGCTGGTCGGACTCATTATCTATGAGCTGATAACCAAGTCCGGCCTTTCCTGGCATGCCTTCGGATTGAAGTTTTTCTTCCGAAGCGAATGGGATCCCGTCAACGATCAATTTGGAGCGTTGCCGTTTGTTTATGGCACCATCGTCTCCTCAATTTTGGCCCTTTTGATTGCTGTGCCTCTCGCTATTGGCGTCGCGGTATTTATTACAGAAATGTCTCCGCCCTGGTTGAAAGGACCTTTGGCTTTTACGACGGAACTCCTGGCTGCAATTCCCAGTGTGATTTATGGCTTGTGGGCGATCTTCGTGCTGGTCCCGTTTTTGCGAATCTATGTGCAGCCTTCGTTGGCCAGGTATTTCGGTTGGACGGGTCTCTTCGAAGGCCCTCCTTATGGTATTGGGATGCTGGCCGCAGGAATCATTTTGGCGATCATGGTGGTGCCGATCGTTTCTTCGATTACGCGCGAAGTCATGACTGCCGTGCCCCGGCAGCAGCGAGAAGCGGTGCTTGCTCTAGGGGCGACCCGGTGGGAAATGATTCGCACCGGAGTTTTGCGAAATGCTCGCGCCGGGATTCTCGGCGGAATCATTCTTGGCCTGGGAAGAGCTCTAGGCGAAACCATGGCCGTCACCATGGTGATTGGTAACCGGCCTGAGATCGCGAAATCTCTTTTTGCTCCCGGTTACACCATGGCCAGCGTGATCGCGAACGAATTCACCGAAGCCACCGGTGATCTCTATCTCAGTTCACTGGTCGAAGTTGGCCTGGCTCTATTTATCCTGACCATCATCGTGAATATTCTGGCCCAGATTTTGGTCTGGAGCGTCACTCGAGGCAATCCGGCGAGGGCGAATGCCTGAAAACAACAGCGCCGTTGTTAATCCCTCCGTCGGTACAATCAGCGTTTGGCGGCGTGGCCTAAACGCTTTGGCAACGCTTGCAGCCGCGGGTTCCGTCGTTTTGGTTTTGCTTCCGCTCATCGCAGTCTTTGGCTATTTGATTTACAAAGGAATTGGCTCGGTCAACTGGGCTTTCCTGACGCAGACTCCCAAGCCGCCCGGCGAAGTTGGAGGCGGTATGGCCAATGCAATTGCAGGTTCGGCCACGATCCTTTTCATTGGCAGCATTGCCGGCGTTCCTCTCGGAATTGGAGCAGGAATATACCTGGCAGAATTTGGGCAGAATCGCCTGGGTAATCTGATCCGATTCACAGCGGACGTCCTAAACGGAGTTCCTTCTATCGTTATCGGTATCGTGGCATACAGCCTTGTCGTACTCACCCAGGGACACTTTTCGGCCTTGGCGGGAGGTGTTGCGCTGGCAATCATGATGATTCCGACCATCACGCGCACCACCGAAGAAATGCTGTTGCTGGTGCCCAATGCGGTTCGCGAGGCGGCCTACGGTTTGGGAGTATCGCGCTGGCGCACAACTTTATCCATTACACTGCGCACGGCCACCTCGGGAGTGATCACCGGCGTGATGCTGGCATTTGCTCGAGTTGCGGGCGAGACTGCGCCGCTTTTGTTTACGGCATTTGGAAATCAATTCTGGAACTGGAAGATGAATCAGCCCACCGCAGCGTTGCCGCTACAGATTTTTTCTTATGCGATTTCTCCCTATGACGATTGGCATCGGCAAGCGTGGGCAGGATCGCTTATTTTAATTGTGCTCATTGTGGCCTCAGTCAGTGCCGTCCGTTTGGTTGCTGGCCGCGGGATGTTAAAGGGAGCGAGCTGAAACATGGGCGTCGGCATTAAAGTCGAAAAGTTAAATGCCTGGTACGGAAAGAGTCAGGCTCTATACGACATTACGGTGGAAGCGCCGGCGAACCGCGCCACCGCCGTCATTGGTCCATCGGGATGTGGCAAATCAACTTTCGTGCGCTGTCTCAACCGGATGCACGAGACTGTGCCAGATGCGCGTGCCTCCGGCAGCGTGCAAATCGGGCCGATGAATGTGTACAACGGAACCTCTGCCGTCCAGATCCGCCGGCACATTGGCATGGTCTTCCAGAAACCGAATCCGTTTCCAACAATGTCAATCTACGACAATGTCGCTGCGGGACTGAAGCTGAATGGCTTTCATGATCGCAAGCGCCTTGACGAGATCGTGGAACGGTCGTTGAAGTTATCCGCGCTATGGGACGAGGTGAAAGATTCGCTTCGCAAAAAATCCGGCGCTAGTCTTTCCGGAGGTCAGCAGCAGCGGCTTTGCATCGCTCGCGCTCTGGCGGTCGAACCGACGGTCCTGCTAATGGACGAGCCCTGCTCAGCGCTTGATCCAATTTCCACGGGCAAGATTGAAGAACTCATCTTTGAGTTAAAGGAACGCTTTACTATTGTCATCGTAACTCACAACATGCAACAGGCTTCTCGTGTGGCTGAATTTACCGGATTCTTCCTGCTTGGCAGGTTGATTGAGTTCGACAAGACCGAGAAAATCTTTACCACTCCCTCCGACAAGCGGACGGAAGACTATATTACAGGCAGGTTTGGATAATGCGAACGCGCTTTCAGCAAGGACTCGACGAACTTCGATCACGTTTGCTGCGCATGGGCGGACTGGCCGAGCAGGCGGTGGACCGCGCCTCGCAAGCCTACATTGACCGCGATCTCTCGCGCTGTCAGATGGTGCTCGAGGGCGAAACCCAGATCAACATCGCGGAGCGTGAGATTGATGAACTGGCGTTCGATATGCTTGCCATGCAGCAACCGATGGCCGTTGACCTGCGATTTATTCTCGCGGTCACGAAAATCAATTCCGACCTCGAACGGGTCGGCGACCAGGCAGTAAACATCGCCGAGCGAGTTATGGATCTTGCCGAATTACCCAAGGCAGATCTACCTATTGATATTCCACGCATGTCCAGTGCGGTGGCCGCAATGGTCCGGCGGGCGCTCGAGTCGTTCATCGAGGGCAAAGCGGAATTAGCTCAGGCGGTGCTAGAGATGGACAACGTCGTTGACCGCATGAAAGACGAAGCTTTTATCATCCTCGTCAAGGCCATGAATGAGCAGCCAAACATCACTCGCCAGGCGTTGGACGCGTTATTGATCGCGCGAAACCTCGAGCGCGTGGCCGACCACGCCACAAACATCGCGGAAGACGTAATTTTCTGGGTGCGCGGCGCCGACGTGCGCCACATGGGTCCGGACGCGGCGTTACCCCACGAAGTTACGGAACCGCGCTAAGAGGCATTGATCCCGCAGCCCCGTGAAAACCTAAATGTCGTAATACAGCATGAACTCATGCGGATGCGGGCGCAGCCTGACCGCATCCACTTCTTTTGTGCGTTTGTACTCGATGTAGGTTTGCAGCAACTCTTCGGTGAATACGTCGCCCTTCAACAGGAACGAATGATCTTTTTCGAGGGCATTGAGTGCATCTTCAAGCGAGCCCGGCATGGAAGGAACCTGGGCTAACTCATCGGGGCCGAGATCATAAATGTCTTTATCCAGCGGCTGACCGGGATCAATTTTATTTTCTACTCCATCCAGCCCAGCCATCATCATCGCCGCAAAAGCCATGTAAGGATTGCAACTCGGATCTGGCGGGCGAAATTCCACGCGTTTCGCTTTCGCAGAGGCTGAATACATCGGGATACGGCAAGCCGCCGAACGATTGCGCCGGGAGTATGCAAGATTCACCGGAGCTTCAAAGCCGGGAACCAGGCGTTTGTACGAATTCGTGGTGGGCGCAATGATTGCAGCCAGTGCCGGCCCGTGCTTGATTAACCCACCGATATACCAAAGCGCCATCTGCGAAATGCCTGCATAGCCGTCGCCCGCAAAGAGTGGCTTGCCGCCTTTCCACAAGGATTGGTGAGTATGCATCCCACTGCCGTTATCCCCAAAAATCGGCTTCGGCATGAATGTGACAGTCTTGCCGTATTGGTTCGCGACATTTTTCACGATGTATTTGTAGAGCATCATCTTGTCGGCAGACCGCACCAGCGAATCGAACTTCAAATCAATTTCCGTCTGTCCCCCGGTCGCCACTTCGTGATGATGGCATTCGACCTCCATGCCGCATTTCTGCATGGTCATCACCATTTCGCTGCGTAGATCCTGATAATGATCGGTGGGAGGAACAGGAAAATATCCTTCTTTGTAGCGAGGACGGTATCCCAGATTGTTCTCCGCGCGGCCCGAATTCCACCGGCCTTCTTCGGCGTCTATAAAGTAAAATCCGTGCTGCTCGCGCTGATCGAATCGTACGTTGTCGAAAATGAAAAATTCGGCCTCGGCCCCGAAGTACGCAGTGTCGGCAAGCCCAGTGGACGCCAGATATAGCTCAGCTTTCTTGGCGATGTAACGGGGATCGCGGTCATAGCGCTGCTTGGTCACCGGATCAATGACTTCGCACGTCATCACCAGCGTGGGCGCTTCGGTAAATGGGTCGAGCAGATGCGTCGAAGGATCGGGAATCAGCAGCATGTCGCTCTCATGAATAGCGGCCCATCCGCGTATGGATGAGCCATCCATGCCAAAGCCTTCTTCAAATGAGGCCTCCGATAATTGTTCAATGGGGTAGGAAACATGATGTTGCAGGCCAGGCAGATCGGTGAAGCGGAGATCAAGGATTTTTACTCCGCTCTTTTTCGCGAATTCAAGTGTGCTTTTCGGATCCGCTGGTTTTGAATCAGCCATTGCTTTCTCCTTAATATCGGCATGTCACGCGATGGAGAGCCAGGCGCGTCCCCGCCATTCGCCTCTCACTCCATCGCTCTTACTTAATGGAGTTAGGACCGCTGAAAATTGTACTCCTGCTACAATTTCGCGTTGAGCGGCATTAGTCTAGCCGTGAATCATCTTTTCAGGAAATTTATTGTTCTTATGGCGCGGATAAACGCTTGCTATGCTTCTTAGCGACGTCCCATGCTAACGCTATTCGCCAAGTCTCGCTTTTATGGACTTTGATCAATTAGAAACTTTTCTCGAAGTCGCCCGCCTCTCGAGTTTTTCGCGCGCTGCTGAGAAGCGATTCCGCACACAGCCCGCTATCTCCTCGCAGATACGCTCGCTTGAGGAAGAGGTCGGCGCCAAGCTACTGGATCGCTCAGGCGGCAAAGTCTCGATCACGCAGTCCGGCAAGCTTTTCCAAAAGTACGCTGAGGAAACGCTCGATGCGCGCCGGGCTGTTCTCGTTGCAATTGCCGAGACCGAGCGGGTGCCGCGCGGAGAGATCATTGTCGGCGCAAACGAAGGAACCTGCCTTCACATTCTCCCCGAGGTCTTCGCGGAATTCAAAAAGCAGTATCCGGACGTCGCCGTGAACATCAAGCGCGCCGATTATGGAAAGATTCTGGAATCCATTATTGATAATTCGGTGGATTTCGGGGTGCTTTCGCTCCCAGTCAGCGACCCCCGGCTTACCGTCGTCCTGATTCATCGCGACGAGCTAATGGTGATTTCACCGCCACGGCATCCCCTGGCCAAGCTAAAGACGGCAACCCTTGCGGAAGTCGCAAACTATCCTCTTGTGATGCCTAAGGCTGGCCACACCCGTGATGGTCTCGACAACCTGTTCCATGAGCGCAAGTTGAAGCCGCGAATCGCCATGGAACTCGATTCCAGCGAACTGCTCAAGCGCTTTGTGGCGGCTGATGTCGGCGTGGGATTCATCGCGCGGTCGAATGTTCAGGAGGATGTTCGGGCCAACGTGTTGGCGACGATCGTTTTATCCGATGCAAAAATCCGCAGAGATCTGGCATTGGTCTTCCGCAAAGACAAAGCGCTCAGCCGCGCCGCGCTGGCCTTCATTGACATCGCGGTGAAAATCAAGACCGCCGATGCCGCACTTGTGGAACGGTGATGCGCTCACAGTCTGCCGAGGGTAGAGACGTTGGCTGGCAACGTCTTTTCGTACCTGAACTTACAATATCGTTACATGGACAAGACACAGCAAGCTGCGTCTCTACTAAAATGTTTTGTGGTGCTATACGCTAATACTCAAGAAGGAGCAATTATGAATTCCATTTTGCGTAAGTGCGAAGTTAGCTTGGCCAGTTTGCTGCTTGTCGCCGGAATGGCCTCAATATCCGCGGCTGCAACCAAAACCTATACCGGAAAAGTAAGTGACGCGATGTGCGGCGCCGAACATATGGAACCTGGCGTGACAGCCGCTGCCTGCACGCGGGCCTGTGTGGCCAAAGGCAGCAAATACGCGTTAGTTGTAGGAAGCAAGGTGTACACGCTCGACGGCGAAGATAAATCTGCCCTGGCCGAGCTCGATAAATTGGCGGACAAGCAAGCGAAAGTCACCGGTACTGCCGACGGAGACACCATCAAAGTGACCTCGGTCGTCCCGGCGAAATAGAGCGAGTGGAAATTTAAGGGCGATTAAAATTTTCAGTGCACCGTGGCAAAGCGCGTGGCAATTGCTTCGACTTGACGGAGATGATTGGTATCGTGTCCTGCCATGGTTTCCACGATCGTCTTGAACGTCATTTCTCCGCGTTCAGGATGCCTGACTTTTTTCGCAAATGCCTCGCGAGGAAGATTCCGGATCAGCGTCAGATTCCACTGCCTCATTGAGGAAAACGCCGCCATCGCCTCGGCAGCCGTGTAAGACGAATAGGGCGCGGCCCACTTGTCCTGGTCAAATGGCTGAATCACGGGGTTATCCTCGGCCAGCGTTTGCCGCAGCCTGAAAGCAAAGACGGTTTCGCAGTCGGCTAGATGACAAAGAATTTCCCGCGCGTTCCATTTGCCGGGAGCAGGCGAGTGTTCCATTCGTTTGACCCCAAGCGTTTCCGATAGCCGCGCAAGTTGTGTTGGCGTGGACGCGATCACCTCAACCGGGTCCCGGTCGCCCAAAAACGAAGCATAAGGATTCAAAGCCATGTGACGATAATAAATCGCCAGGCTCAATAAAGCAGTGAAAAATTCGATGGAGCGACGGGCGTCCCCGTCAACGCCGAGCCGGGACTCGGCTGCGATGATATTCTAGGCCGACTATCCTTCTGAAACAGGAGCTAGTTTTGCCGCCTGATAAATTCCGCGTAGGGCTGGTGCAGATGTCGGCCACGCCTGATCCCGAAAAGAATCTGCAACGTGCTGTTGACCACGTGCGGAACGCCGCTAAGAGCGGAGCGCAAATTGTGTGCCTCCCGGAATTGTTTCAGACGCAATATTTTTGCCAGCGCGAGGATACAGCCCTTTTTGATCTGGCTGAACCCATTCCTGGGGCAGTAACGACGCAGCTTTCCGCACTGTCCAAGGAACTCGGAATTGTCTTAATCGCGTCGCTGTTCGAAAAACGTGCGGCGGGAATCTATCACAATACGGCGGTTCTGTTCGACGCCAACGGCGAATTGCGCGGAATTTATCGCAAGATGCATATTCCCGACGATCCTCTTTACTACGAAAAATATTATTTCACTCCCGGCGATCTTGGTTTTCGCGCGTTCGATACCAACGTCGGACGGATTGGAACGTTGGTCTGCTGGGATCAGTGGTATCCGGAAGGGGCGCGTCTTACCGCGTTGCAAGGCGCCCATTTAATTTTCTATCCCACCGCAATTGGCTGGCATCCTTCGGAGAAGAAGGAGTTTGGTGCGTCTCAGTATGACGCCTGGCGGACCATTCAGCGGTCTCATGCCATTGCCAACGGAGTTTACGTCGCGGCAGTGAATCGCGTCGGCTTTGAGCATGGAGACATACGCGGCAATCGCGCGCCAGGAGCCGGCCTCGAATTTTGGGGAGGCTCTTTTTTGTGCGATCCCTTCGGGCGCGTGATCGCCGAGGCCTCCCACGACAAAGAAGAGGTTCTGATCGGCGAAGTTGATATAAAAGCCCTGGAAGACATTCGCCGGAACTGGCCTTTCCTGCGAGACCGCCGGATTGATAGTTACGCCGCGATCACCAGCCGTTTGATTGATTGAGTTCAGAAATGCCAGCCCGATCCCACCAGAATTTATTCCGCAATTCGAAAAGCAACTATCGAATGCCCGCCGAATGGGAGGCGCACGATGCCACGTGGATAGCTTGGCCCCACAATCACGAAGATTGGCCGGGAAAGTTCGAGCCAATTTTATGGGTATACGCAGAAATTGTGCGAAACCTCAGCCGGCACGAGCGGGTGGAGATCATTGTGAACGACCCGCTCGCGGGAAAGTCCGCTAGAAAACTTTTAGAACGCGCAAATGCTTTTAACGGCAACGTTCGTTTTCATCGCTGTCCCACCGACCGTGCATGGACGCGCGATTCGGGATGCACCTTTGTTAAGGCCGGCCGCACGGACGCCACGGCGAAAGCGAACCTGCCAAGCCTTGCTAAGCCGGACAGCCGCGGGCGGCTGTCCCTACGTGATTCTCTTGTCGCCATGTGCTGGCGTTTCAACGCATGGGCGAAATATTCCGACTGGCGCAAGGATCAAAAAGTCGGCAGCTTCATGGCCGATCTTGCCGGTGGGTCAGAACTGGAACCCGCCTTCCGCAAAAAGAGAGTTGTGCTCGAAGGCGGATCTATTGACGTAAATGGGCAGGGAACCTTGCTCACGACCGAAGAATGCCTCCTTGGGAAGATCCAGCAGCGAAACCCAGGAATGAAGCGGTCCGATTACGAAAAAATCTTCGAACAATATTTGGGAATCACTAGGGTAGTCTGGCTCAAATCCGGCATCGCGGGCGATGACACACACGGCCACGTGGACGACATCACCCGTTTTGTTACTCCAGACACGGTTGTCAGCGTCATCGAGTCCGACCCCAACGATGTTAACTATGAGCCGCTGCGCGAGAACATCCGCCGCCTCCGCGCCGCTACCGATGAGGCTGGGAATGAATTGGCAATTATCGAATTGCCGATGCCTCGTCCGGTCTTTTTCGAAAATCGCCGTCTGCCCGCCAGTTATGCGAATTTTTATATAGCCAACGGTATTGTTCTGGTTCCCGTGTTCAACGATCCCAGTGATCGCATGGCGTTGGACGCGCTGGCCGATGTTTTTCCCGACCGCGAAGTCGTCGGCATTTATTGCGGCGATCTTATCTGGGGCTTCGGCGCAATTCACTGCATGACTCAGCAGCAACCCGCGGACATAACAGCTTCGCCTCTATAAAGAGATCGTATTTGTGCAACGGCACTTAGAGGTACAATGTGCCGCACCCATCGTTCACCTATCTATGTTTTCGGAGGAGTGATGAAGCAATTGCTTTGGATTGCCGTTTGTCTCGCCATTTGCGGAATCGCCAGTGCTCAGGAACCAGCCGTCACCGACGGATCAGGACGCATGTTCTTTCCCAGCGATACGTTTTGGGGATATGCGCAATTCGATCTTGCTCCCCCTCACAACGAAATTGATCCGAACTTGTGCAATGCCGATGCGAGGGCAGATGGAGGCAGGAACGCACCGTGCAGTGAATTCGCGCGATACATGCTGTCGGGTGTACTGGAGGTGCGCCCATTTGGCCGCGGGCAATTCCGCAGGTTCATGGTTTACGGCGAACCGCGTTTCCTGTTTGGAAAGAACGTTCCTCAAGCCCTTTACACATGGTCTTTCGACGCGATCGGTATCGAGCACTCCTGGGGCGCGGGAATTTATCTTGGAAAGGGATTCGAGTTTCGCGTGACACAGCATTTCCTGTTCGATCGTTTGGGAGCCAGGAATCGAAACCTGGGTCCTGCCGACCTCGGAAATAATGGTCCATGGGGCCGATATAACACCGTCGGAGTCAGGAAATATTTTGGAACCCGGCGGTGGTGACGGCACTCTCCAACGCCCACTTCCGCGAATCCAGCCCATGCTATGCTGAATTTCCGGGCCACTTTTCTTGAGTCTTTCGGAGCTAAACAATTCACCCACAGCAACCCTTCGACAAAAGTAAGCGGCAGGAAACCCGGCGCCGGTTCCGGCCCTCTTCCAATAATCTAAACTCGGCTACTGACCGGGTTGCCGAAATCGCATTTCAAAATCCCGAGAACTCGGCATCCATTCTCTCTAACGTGACAAAGCAGCTATCACCTGCGCTTGCGAGCGCGCTGCCTTTGTTGTTGGCTGAATCCCCTGATCCAGATTCGGCGCTTATTTTGTTTGATCGTCTAGTTAGTGAGTCGCCCGCAGAAGTGACGCAGCTGCTAAATCAACATAATGTTCTGGCTCACTATGCGATCGTGATTTTCGGACACAGCCGCTTTTTGGGCGAGACTTTAATCCAGAACACCGACGTCTTGCAGTCCTTCCTGCGGGAAAGAAATCTCGATCTCAGCTTCTCCGCTGGCCACTTTCGTGAAAGTCTGTCCCGCTTTCGGGCCCTCTCGTTTGAGCCGGATGTTTCTCTGCTGTTGGCACGTTTTAAACGCCGCGAATACTTGCGCATCATGCTAAGAGATGTGCTTAAGATTGCTCCCCTCGCAGAGACAACGGCCGAGATATCTACCTTGGCGGACGTTCTCATTGACGAAGCTTTGCGTGACGCCGCAAGTGCGCTGCAACGGCGCTATGGCACAGCGCAGCATCTTGATGCCGAAGGCCGCCTTGTAGATACGCGTTTTTCCGTGCTGGCGTTAGGAAAACTCGGCGGTAACGAACTCAACTACAGCTCCGATGTTGACCTGATGTATATCTTCGGCGATGGAGCGGAATCGCCGGAAGCCTCGATCGGCAATCGCGAATATTTCATTCGTCTGTCGCAGCAGCTTACAGACACCCTCTCACGAGTCACAAATGAGGGTCCCGTTTTTCGTATTGATTTGCGCCTGCGCCCACTGGGCAATGAAGGCGAACTCGCAATTAGCATCGAAACGGCTTTGCGATACTACGCGCTAACCGCGCATGACTGGGAGCGGCAAGCGTTGATTAAGCTCAGGCATTCCGCGGGAGATATTTTTCTGGCACGGGAATTCATCAGACGCGTGCAGCCGCTGGTTTACGGAGACGACAAGGATCAGTCGAGTCCCGAATCCAGCAAAGGTTTCAACTTTGCCGCGATCAAAACGGCCCTTGTCGCTCGGGAGAAATTGGATAAGAAACGCCGCCGTAGCTTAGCTCACACTAGCTCCAGCGGGAGCATTGACGTAAAGCTTGACCACGGCGGCATCCGCGACATCGAGTTTCTTGTGCAATGCCTGCAACGGGCATATGGAGGCTCGGAATCGTGGTTGCGCTCCGGTGGCACGTTGTTCTCGCTGCAAAAACTGCACGACAAGCGCCATATCAGCGGAAGGGAATTTCACGAACTTACCAGTGCATACGAGTTCTTAAGGCATGTGGAGCACAGGCTGCAATTGCGGCAAGGCCAGCAAACGCATCGGTTGCCATTGGCCCACCCCGAATTGAGTGCTCTGCAAATATCCATGGAAGGATATGCTCCCCAGGAATATGAAATTACCGATCTTGCTGCTACGGTGCGGCGTCGCATGGCGGCGGTTGCGGAAATCTACCAGCAGGTCATTTATCAACAGCAAAGCCGCGTTCAAATTGCTTCGCCAGATGCAGCTTTTCAGTTGGAGAGCGAGCCAGCGACCAATGGCCCCGATCAATCCAATCAGCAGATATTAGACCGGCTGGCTCAAGACGCGCCCGAGTTGCACCAAGCCCTGGTCAGGGAACACTTGAGCGTTCATGCTCGAAGAAAGCTATTTCGTTTTTTGAGTTCTGCGTTCATGACTTCTCGCCGTTACGCAGAGATCGCCCGTAATCCTCTCGCAGTCATTCGGGCGCTCGCGGTGTTCGAGTGCAGCGACTATTTGAGCGACATACTGATCCGGCATCCCGAAGAAATTGCCACACTGGCAGACTCAGCAGAAACGGTGCCTCGTGCCGCCAGCGGTTTTTTGTTTGCGGGCCCATTGCGAGGTGGTCGCGCCGCGCCGGATCCGGCCTTTGAATATATAGCCCAATCCGATAACCCCCGCGGACAAAAGCTCGGGCTGCTGCGAAAGCAGTTTCGGCACTCCATTCTCGCCACGAGTTCACGCGACATCAACACGCTTTGCGGCGTGTACGAATCTTTGGATTCCATCAGCGCTGCGGCCGAAGATGCCATTGCGGCTGCCATGACGATCGTAGGTAATCCTGAGGGTCTGGCCGTCATGGCTGTTGGGCGGCTCGGCAGTAGGGAATTAGATGTGCTTTCCGACGCCGACCTGCTCTTTGTCGGCGAGAACGAGAAAAGCCGCCAGCGGCTGACAAAATCCGCCCAGGACATTATGCAAGTGCTTTCCGCTTATACCCAGGATGGCATGGTTTTTCCCGTGGACACGCGCTTGCGCCCTCGCGGCGGGGCTGGGGAGTTGATCGTTACCCCCGCACAGTTGACGGCATATTTCGAGCACGAGGCGCAACCGTGGGAAGTCCTGATGTACACCAAGCTTCGCCTCGTTGCCGGATCTCAAGACTTGGGCGATCAAGCAATGCGGCTGGCCGACATGCTATTTCAGCGCTATGCGAAAGATTCGGATTTCCTCGGTGCGGTACGCGCGATGCGGGCCAAACTTGAAACCACGAATGGTTCCGAGAGAAGCTTCAAGACCTCACCCGGAGGCACGTACGATATTGATTTCTTGACGGGCTATCTCTTTGTAAAGAATGAAATTCGCAACATACAAGGCACCTTGCGCGATCGGGTATGGAAATGTGCCGCTGCTGGTCTGCTCGAAAATTCCGATGCCGCGCGCCTCGACCACGCTGCCGAATTGCTTCGCACCGCCGAACATGTTGTCAGACTGTCGGTTGGAAGAACCCAGAAGTGGCTGCCGGCAATTGAGCACGCGCGTCAAACTACAGAAAGCCTGACTTCTCAGATCATCAATCGCCGATTCAGCGAAGGCTTGGAAGCGGAGTTGTTACGCACGTTCGCGGATGTGAGGGATGTTTACAACCGCGTACTCGCCTAGGGACGACTGTCCGTCCCGCAAAGCAAAGCTCTTCTTATCCTCGAGATTTCCTACGGGTGTTTCGACTTGAGCGCGTAATTCCGAGCTGCGCCGAACGCCGTTACGCTGATATGCCCAATGGAAATCCATCTTTCAAGTTTGTGGTGTCCGGTACGATGCAGCAAATATGAGATGCCTACGGAAGTCGCGGCTCCGGCGGCCTCCAGACTCGCGAATCCTGCGCTGTTGTAAACAACGTCATCGGGAATGAGTTCTTCCTCGCGTCCGCGCGCCAGCATATTCCTCGTTGACGTGTAATCAAGCACGCGGACGACTGCGATTCCGGAAAAAAGCAGAATATTATTTCGATCAAAAAAATGATGTGTCGGAACGAGAGAATCGGAATTTCTGACACCTGACGTCTGATTGTTTGCGATTGCAAGTGGGCCGGTTGAGATCGAGCGCTGCTCTCCTTCTTGGGCGATAGCAGGCAGCGCGGCAATCATAAAGATGAATATGTAAGTCAACCGACTTGAGCTCAACCGAAAAGGCATATTTTAATTGTATCGGCGAAGCCCGGGGTGAAATGCCTTGCTCTGCTCGCAGCCCATGACTTTGGTGCAGATATTTTCCGGAGATAACGGGCAATCGTGATCGCCACGCTCACGGATTCGCCGCAACCCTTATAATGGTCGGTCTGCTCGCTGTTCATTTATAAATTCATTTTTGACGTGTTTCTGGAGGAGCTTGATGGCGGCTTCATATAACGGTGTCCCAGTACCATCGAAGGGCGCCGGCATTGGTTACGGCGGTGCCGAATATCACGTTCCCGACAATCCGGTCATTCCTTTCATTGAGGGCGACGGTACGGGGCGGGATATATGGAAGGCTTCGGTCCAGGTATTTGACGCGGCGGTAAAAAAGGCTTACGCGGACAAGCGGCGCGTTGCGTGGTACGAAGTATTTGCTGGAGAAAAAGCCAAGGCCAAATTTGACGATTGGCTTCCCGACGACACAATCAGCGCCATTCGCGAATTTCGCGTCGCAATCAAAGGACCATTGACCACACCCGTTGGCGGTGGGATCCGTTCGCTGAACGTAGCCCTCAGGCAAATACTCGATCTTTACGCGTGTGTGCGTCCGGTGAAATATTACAAGGGAACTCCATCGCCGGTAAAACATCCCGAGCGCATGGATATTGTCATCTACCGCGAAAACACCGAGGATGTGTACGCCGGAATCGAATGGGAAGAGGGCACTCCCGAAGCCGCAAAGCTTATTGAATTCTTGAACAAAGACATGCTGAAGGGTGGCAAGAAACAAGTCCGCCTCGATTCCGGAGTCGGCATAAAACCGATTTCTGTGACTGGAACCAAGCGCCTGGTGAAAATGGCGATCCAGTACGCGCTGGCCAGTGATCGCAAGAGTGTGACACTCGTGCACAAAGGAAATATTCAGAAGTTTACCGAGGGCGCTTTCCGCAAATGGGGATACGAAGTTGCCACCGAAGAATTTCGGGATCGGGTAGTAACCGAGCGCGAGAGCTGGATCCTCGACAACAAAGATAAAAATCCGTCTCTCTCAATCGAAGCGAACGCGGAGTTGGTCGAACCCGGACTGGAATTTGCCACCGGGGATTTTCGCCAGTCAGTTTACAACGAAGTGAAGGCGGTGCTGGATTCTATTTCCGCCTCTCACGGCAAAGGCGCCTGGAAGAAGAAATTGATGATCAATGACCGCATTGCCGATTCCATTTTCCAGCAAATTGTAACTCGCGCCGATGAGTATTCGGTTCTCGCCACGCCGAATCTTAACGGTGACTATATTTCCGATGCCTGTGCAGCACAGGTTGGCGGCCTCGGGATCGCTCCGGGAGCTAACATTGGAGATGGCTTCGCGATCTTCGAAGCCACCCATGGCACCGCTCCAAAATATGCCGACAAAGATGTTATCAATCCGGGCTCGGTAATTCTGTCGGGCGTAATGATGTTCCGATTTTTGCAATGGAACGAAGCTGCTGACTTAATTGAGCATGGACTCGAACGAACCATCGAGCGGAAGACTGTCACCTATGATTTCGAGCGCCTAATGGAAGGTGCGACAAAAGTTTCGACGAGCGCATTCGCCGATAATCTGATCGGAAACATGTAATTGAGCAATTTGGTAATTTGGTAATTGGGCAATTGAGATTCAACAACAGTCTAGGAGAGTGGAAACGGATGGCCTTAGGTTTTCAATTGCTAAATTACCCAATTACCCAATTACTAAATTTCTTTTTGAGGTTTTCATGTTAAAAAGCGATCGCTGGATTCGCAAGATGTCTCAGGAACACGAGATGATCAATCCCTTTTCCGAAAAACAGGTTCGGGAAGGGGTAATTTCCTACGGCTTGTCTTCTTACGGGTACGACCTGCGCGTGGCCGACGAGTTCAAGATTTTCACCAACGTCAACTGCACCGTGGTTGATCCCAAGAATTTCGACGAACGGTCGTTTGTTACCGTGCGTTCGGATTGCTGCATCGTGCCTCCCAATTCTTTCGCATTGGCGCGCTCGGTCGAGTATTTCAAGATTCCCCGCGACGTGTTGACGATCTGCGTAGGCAAATCCACCTATGCGAGGTGCGGAATCATCGTCAACGTCACGCCCTTTGAGCCGGAGTGGCAGGGATTTGTAACGCTGGAGATATCAAACACAACTCCTTTGCCCGCGAAAATCTATGCGAATGAAGGCTTGTGCCAAATCATCTTCTTTCAGGGCGACGAGGTTTGCGAGGTCAGCTACGCCGACAGAAAAGGAAAATACCAGTCGCAGAAGGGAATCGTCTTGCCGAAGTTGTAGAGACCGGCACTAGCTTTGACTGGCTTTGCCGAGGCCGAGGTGAAACCTCAATTTCCCGAAAGCTCCAAATCCAGAGTAGAATTGTCCACTTGCGCTCGGTGGAGGGATAGTGATGCGGCGATTTATAATCGCGCTCTTCGCGGTTGCCATGCTTTCTCAGAATGGCGTATCACAGCAAAAAAATCAGGTTGCGATCATGTTTGGGCGCACGTTTATAGGCCACCAGACCGTGCCGGGGACCAACTTTGCAGGCAACTCCGTTGCCTTCGGTGCTGGACCAAGTATTGAGGCCGACTACAGCCGTCTCGTAAAGCCCGGTGACCTGGTGTCAATTTCCCTTGAGGTTCCGGTGCTTTTAAATCTGGATGAAGACTTGAACTATGGTCTGAATGCCGTGCCCATGGACCTCACCTCCTATTTCGTGACTCCATCGGCGCGCTTTACCTTCTTTCCGAATCTTCCAGTAACGCCGTGGGCAAGTGTGGGCGGAGGGTTCGGCCGTTTCAATGAGAGCTCGTCCTTATTGTTTGGCGGACCCAACCCTGGCAAGGGAGGAAGTACGACAGGACTGGTCCAATTCGGCGTTGGCCTCGATGTTGCGCTTTGGCGGTCGTTTAGCGCACGAGGAGAGGTTAGAGATTTTTACAGCGGCGTACCGCAGTTAAATGTGAATACCGGAAAAAGCCGCCAGAACAACTTGTTTGTAGGCCTTGGCCTGGTCTGGCATTTTGGCCACTGACATTCAGGATCGTCAGCTGTTCGATTTTACGGCTTTTCCTGTCCCTGCGAAATTTCATCGTAGAGTTGCGGAAGGGAACTGGCATCCTCGGCTGATCCTCCGAACCGCGCACTCTCATATACCGCTGTGAACTTCGCGACGTGGTCTTTGACCATTTCATCTTCGATGGAAACAACGAATTCTTTGGGAGTTTGAGAGGGCAGTTTGCGCCAGCCTTTGTGCCCGACCCGCCGCACCATGCGTTCGTACCATATAGATGCGGCTGCACGGGGGAATCTAGCGGGATTTGCCGACAAGCTCGCGCGCCGAAAAATCCTCAGCCAGCGCCGCGCGGTGATTATCGCGGCCAGCGTCAGTGCAAATAGCAATCCCAGAAATCCCCACCCGATTGGGCGTCCCGCCATATTCGCCTGGGTCCGGCCGGCTGCGGAAAGCATCAAGCTATACTCGGTGCCCGCCCATTTTCGCGCTTTCTGGAACCATTCAATACTGCCCTGGGTTGCAATCTGCTTCAGGCTGGACTGGTGGCCCACGTCGTAACTTACGACCCACTCGCGCCAGAATGATGCCATCGCGTCCATATACAACATGGCCCGGCCCGAACCCGTGCGAGCTTCCATCGCGCGATCGGGCGTGGGATCGAACGTGATCCATCCATATCCCGGAAAATAAGCCTCCACCCACGAATGTGCGTCGCTCTCCCGAACCAAATATTGTGATGTCAAATCGTTAAATTCGCCGGTGCGGAAGCCGTTGACCACGCGAGAAGGTATTTCCAGAGTGCGCAACATAATTGCCATGGAGGACGCAAAGTATTCGCAATGACCCCGCTTGCGCACAAACAAGAATTCGGCCAAAGGATCGCGCGGACGGACCCGTGATAGTTGCAATGTATATCCAAAGTGAGTGCGAAGATAATTTTCGATGGCAACAGCGCGGTCGTACGGGTTTGTTGCCTGGGCGGTGATCAGTTGGGCTAGCTGCGGGATTCGAGGGTCGAGAGGAGGCGTTTGTTCATAATCAGAAACTATTTCGTCGGGATAAGAGTCTCCCGCTGATCGAAGTAGTGAGCCGTTCGCTCTCCCAATATTCGACGTCGCTTCATATTCGCTGATGGGGCGTTCCGCATCTTCGTCAAAAATAGCCTCTCCGCTATCCTCCGTGATCAGCCGATAGTGTCCCTGCAGGATCTGGGGCCGCGGAGCGACAAAGAAGACACTGCTGCCCGCCGGTTCCATCAATACGCGATAGTGAATGGAACGGCCCGCGTCCGAAGCACCCGGCGTTTTGAGCGGGCCACTCATTCCCAGTAGCACGAATTTGCCCCCGGACTGGCTCGTCAGCACATATTTCGGACGATTGTCTGACCATGTCCGTCCATCGAAGCGGTTAAGCGAAATGCCGCGCCATTTCAGATCGAAACCGCCGTTTTTATCGCCGTCAATAGCAATATGCATAACCACGGCGTTAGATTGCTGAATACGCCCGATGCCGCCCAGTTCCACACGGTCGGAAAATCCCGTAGCCAGGTCGGTTCCTTCCGAAAAATTTCCAAGGTATCCCGCCGCAGCTCGGGGCAGTACAAAAAAGATTGCTACGCCTCCGAGAAAAATCAATAACACTAGCCCGGGTACCACTCTCACCAGGGAAAAAGCCATGTGGCGATGGGCCATCGAATCAAGCGGATTGGCGGATTGAAATGTAGCTTTGGCGGACGCGTGCTTCATCTCCATCAAAATGCTGGTGATGATCGCCATGAAAATGAATGCCCCGAATGTGGCCAGGAAGGTGCTATCTACCGTCAAGACCGCGGCCGCCAGCACCATCAGAAACGATATGACCATCAACAGATATTGGTCGCGCTCGCGTTGGGCCGAGAACAACCGCACCACCATCACGAACAACACCAGGTGCACCGTGGAACCAAGAAATTCCCGCGAGATCAAAAAGTAGTCCGCGAGATAAAACATCACATAAACGATGGTCAGAACGGAGGTCCATCGTTCTGGAATGACGAGGGTTCGCCTTTCGGCAAGCAGGTATCCACGGAACACAAGCGCGGCGCCCACGAGGATGACCGTGACTACTCCCAGCGTTCCCGTAGACGCCAGAGTTCCAACTCCCGTGAGAACCAATAAGTAGAGCGAGACATCAAAATACCGCTCGATGGCGCGGGGCAGCGCAGGGCGCAACTTTGAAGAACCAGTCATGGACGTTCTCATTGTTTCGCGTTGCAGCCGGGAAGGGAAGGCCCGCTTACCAAAGACCAGCCCGAAAGTCACTTCGGCAGAACTGGCGTCCCATGGTTCGCGTCCGTTCTGTCCACGCCTCGCGTCTGATTTCCCACTCCTATCCGAACTTCACAAACTGGATGCTAGAATAATTGCGGTCAGGCATCGGTCTCGCGCGACGTACTCTCGCCAATCCCGCCAGGTCCGGAAGGAAGCAACGGTAACGGGCTCTTGCGTGTGCAGTGAGTCGCCGGTGCCTGACTTAATTCCGAGTTTTCATATCCCGCCTCTTAATTCCAAGGAAGCGAGCGTTCGCCGGAAGCCTGTAAGTGCCGAAATTCTGGCCCGGCCTCTCGCTATACTTTTCAAATGCCGCGCTCCGTGTCTAAAGGACAGGACATCTTGAAGATGTCGCCGCCAAAGCGGTCTCCGCGTCTAACGTCGCGCCGCATTGGAATCCATACTTCGAGCGCCGGCGGCGTGCAAAATGCAGCCGAGCGAGCGTGGCGTCTGGGATGCAACACGCTTCAGATATTTTCATCCAGCCCGCGTCAATGGGCGCCGTACGAGCTAAGTTTTCCTCAGTGTGCAGAAATGGGTCGTTTGCGCGAGAAATATGATTTGCAACCACTGGTGATTCATACGAATTATCTGGTGAATCTTGCCAGTACAACACCGTTGTTCCTGAAGAAATCAATTGAAGCTTTTCGCGGCGAGGTAGAACGGGCGTTGACCTTGTGCGCGGACTATCTCGTGCTGCATCCGGGATCGTTCCGCGGGCTTGACCGCGAGACGGGATTGCTGCAAACCGCAGCCGCCATTGCTGCCGCTACTCAAGGCCTCGATCTTGCCAAACAAAATCTGACGATCCTGATAGAGAACGCGGCCGGAGCCGAGTTCTCATTGGGAAGTAGTTTTGAGCAGGTCGCGGAGGTCCTCGACCGCCTGAATGGCCTGGTGCCCGTAGCCGCGTGCATTGACACCTGCCATACCCATGTAGCGGGATACGACATCGTTAGCGAAATCGGAATGCAGGAAACGTTGAACGATCTCGACGCAATTATCGGCTTGAAAAATGTCCGGGTCTGGCACTGCAATGACGCAAAAGCCGCGTGCGGTTCGAAGCTCGACCGCCATCAGCATGTTGGGAAAGGAACAATTGGCCTGGAGCCGTTTCGGCGGCTGCTCAACGACCCCAGGTTAGCGCATGCTGCTTTCATCGCCGAGACGCCGATTGATGAACCAGGGGACGATAAGCGGAACGTGGAAGCTCTGAAAAACCTGGTTACGCGATAAATATGCGTCGCGCCAAAGTTCCCCATCTGGCGCGGATTCAACCCCTTCCCCGAAACCGAATGATCTCCCGCCGATCGCGCTTCGACGGTCTGCCTGCGGGTAATTCTTCAAATTGCTTCATTGCTCTACGCTCCGCCGCCACTTTCAACCGCAACTCGCGGCTCGCCTCGGTCTCCCGATAGAGCGTTTGCGCAACCGGTGCTGGGCCGCGCACCTCGCTGAGGAGCAGCACTTGCACCTGAAACTCGCCACCGTCGTTGGTCACTCGCAACATGTCTCCAATGCGGACCTCGCGCGCAGGCTTGGCCAGTTGCCCGTTGGATTGAATTCTGCCGAGGTCACATGATCGCGCCGCCAGTGCTCGGGTTTTGAAGAATCGCGCGGCCCAAAGCCATTTATCCATTCTTGTGGAGGTCATTAATTTATTTCGCTACAAAAGCCCCGCGCCGATGGGAGCGAAATCTCGAGCCTAGCGTCGCAATGACGCTTGTTATTGGCCTGCCGTCGTAGGTGATTCATCAGAAATTTACCACTTTGTAACCGGACTGTAACACTTCAAAGGTAAAACTTGGTCCACACCAATTCAGGAGGATTTACCGAATGATGCGTCGCATCGCACTTGTGTGTCTAGCTTTAGCTCTGGCAATACCGGTGTTTGGGCAGACCACATTGAATGGGGCAGGGGCGACTTTTCCATACCCAATGTATTCCAAGTGGTTCAGCGATTATCACACCCTTCATTCCGATATTGAAATCAACTATCAATCCATTGGAAGTGGCGGCGGAATCCGCCAGGTACTTGCAGGAACGGTAGATTTCGGCGCCAGCGATGGTCCCATGACAGATGAGCAACTGGCGCAAGCAAAAATTAAAATCCTTCACATTCCCACCGTGTTGGGCGCCGATGTTCCGGCTTATAACGTTCCGGGAGTCAGCGGAGATTTGAAATTCACTCCGGAAGCTCTGGCAAATATTTTCCTCGGCAAGATCACTTCGTGGAACGACGCCGCAATTACAGGTGCAAATCCTGGAGTGAAGCTTCCCGATCTTCCAATAGTCGTCGCCCACCGCTCAGACGGCAGCGGTACGACGTATATTTTCACCGACTATCTTTCCAAAGTAAGTTCGGACTGGAAAGGTGGGCCCGGAAAGGGCACGTCCGTTAAATGGCCAGTCGGGCTTGGCGGTAAAGGCAACGAGGGAGTTGCGGGAATGATCCGGCAAATGCCCGGGTCCATCGGATATATCGAGCTTATTTACGCAGTGCAGAACAAGATTCCTTATGGCGTCGTGAAGAACGCCTCCGGGAATTTTGTGAAGGCCAGTCTGGATAGCGTAACGGCCGCCGCAGGCTCCATGAAAAATATGCCTGCGGACTTCCGGGTTTCCATCACGAATGCCCCTGGAAAGGACGCCTACCCCATATCCAGTTTCACATGGCTTCTGATTCCGGTGCAGGCGAAAGATGCCGCGAGAGGGAAAATCATTTCCGACTTCCTCAATTGGATGCTCGCCGATGGACAAAAAATGACCGCCGATCTAACATACGCGCCACTGCCGCAGAATGTTGTAGAGAAGGTTAAGGTCGCCATAAAGCAAATTCATTGATATCCGTTCATCAAACGGTATTCGATTCCATAGAAACGAGAAGGAGAAAAGATGAAACCCGTTCTGACATGGTGCGTTTTTGTCTTGTTCGCCCTACCGCTGTTCGCGCAAACAACGGCGACAACGACAACCACAACTACAACCACAGCTCACAAACGGAGAGCGTCCGCAGCTGCACGCCCCGCCGCGGTCACAGCGCAAGATATGCAGCAGCTTCGCGATGCCCTGGCGGCGCAGCAGCGGCAAATTGAACAGCTCAGGCAGGAACTCGCACGCCGCGATCAGGACATCCAGCAAAGTCAGCAGCAAGCGCAACAGGCGCAAGCGGCTGCAACTGATGCGGCCAATAAGGCCGAGCAGGCGGCCGCAACCGCGAGCCAGCAGCAGCAAGCTGTCGGCGCGATCCAGAGTGACGTCACTGACCTGAAGCAGAATTCCGTCAGTGCCGCATTGAGCCTACAGGAGACGCAGAAGAATGTTCGCGATGCGATGGAGAGCCCCCTCGCGCTTCACTACAAGGGCATCGCCATTACGCCAGGCGGCTTTCTCGCGGCTGAAACTGTGTGGCGGCGCGCTGCCACAGGCTCGGACATCAATACTCCCTTTAATTCGATTCCGCTCCCCGGCAGTTCGCAAGATCATCTCTCTGAATTTTTTGCGTCCGGCCGGCAGTCCCGCGTTTCGATGCTGGCTGAGGGCAAAATAAAGGGCGCCAAGCTGACCGGTTACGTCGAGGCCGATTTCTTGTCCGCTGGTATCACTTCGAATAACAACGAGAGCAACAGTTACTCTCTGCGTCAACGGCAAGCGTGGGGACAAGCCTACTTAACCAACGGATGGAGCTTCACCGGCGGTCAAATGTGGAGCCTGGTAACAGAAACCAAAAATGGAGTGGATAACCGCACAGAAGTGCTTCCCATGACCATTGACCCGCAATACAACGTGGGATTCAGCTGGGCGCGGCAATACGCCTTCCGCGTTGCGAAGGATTTTGGCGATAAGTTCTGGCTCGCGTTTTCTGCGGAAAACGCTCAGACCACAGTAGGAGGCGAGGGCGCGACTACCGGTAACTTCCTTATTGGTTCCGCGGGAACATCCGGCGGTCTCTATAATCCCTCCGTCACTTATTCATTTAACAAAGTGCCCGATTTTGTTGCCAAAGCTGTCTTCCAACCAACCAAGGTGAGCCACATCGAAGTCTTCGGTGTGGTAAGTCAGTTCCGCGACCGGCTCTTCCCGGGCGCGACCCTGTCGAAGCCAACCGCGGCGGGCGCCTACAACGATTCTGGAACCGGTGGTGGTGTGGGAATCAATATGCGTGCCGACCTCTTTAACAAGCATATTGACGCCGGAATTCACTTCCTTGGCGGAGAGGGAATCGGTCGCTATGGAACCGTGGGACTCCCTGACGTTTATGTGCGTCCCGACGGTGTGCTCGGACTGATTAAGAGTTCTCAAGCCCTCGGCACCCTCGAATACCACAACAAGAAACTCGACCTCTACAGCAACATGGGCGGTGAATATGCGGGTCGCGCATCACTCAGTACGACCAGCGCTATCGGCTATGGCTCACCGCTGCGAAGCTCAACCGGTTGCTACAGTGAAACCGTGCCGGGAACTCCGGTGGGCGGTGCTTTTCCGACATCCACCAACGGGTTTCTGCCCGGCGGACTCGGGTCCTGTAACGTTGACACTCGTGACGTAATTGAGGGTACCCTTGGTTTCTGGTATCGCTTTTATTCGGGACCCATGGGCAAGCTACAGTGGGGACCGCAGTTCTCCTACATAGTGAGGAACACTTGGAGGGGTACGGGCGGTGCTCCGAGCGCCAGCGAGCCGATGGTGCTCACGTCATTCCGTTACTATTTGCCGTAAGTAAGTCTTAATTGCTCAGAAGTTAAGGTTGGCGCCGGGTGGAAGCCAAAAACCGGCGCCAGCTTTTGTTGTTCTATACTGGCTTTGATGAAGCCCCGGCATATCGCCCTGAGTTTCGTCTCGCGTGTCCCTCCGGGTTATGGCTCGCCTCTCGCTGGATAATCCGTCGTATTACATCAACCGCGAAATCTCGTGGATGGCGTTCAACCGCCGCGTTCTCGAGGAAGCTTACGACGAGCAAAATCCCCTTCTGGAGCGCCTGAAATTTCTCTCCATCACAGCCAGCAACCTGGATGAGTTTTTCGAAGTCAGAGTCGCTGCTCTGGCACAGCAGATCGAGGACGGCAACACCGAGCCTGGCCCTGACGGCATGGGTCTGCTCGAAGAACGAGATCTGCTATCCGAAAATATTCATGAGTTCGTCCAACAACAGTATCGTTGCTGGAATGAGAAGTTGCGCCCTGCGCTGGCTCAGACTGGCATTCGCGTCCTTGGCATAGACGATCTCAATGATGACGCGCGCGCTTTTGTGGACGAATACTGCGAGAAGGAATTAGATCTCCTGGTCACTCCCGTGACCATAGATCCCGCTCATCCATTTCCCCGGGTAATTAACAAAGCATTGTGTGTTGCCTTCCTATTGCGGCGGAGGCGACGCTCCGCGCTCACCTATACGGGAGTAGTCATTGTGCCTCGTGCCCTGCCCCGGCTGGTAAGACTGCCTTCCCGCGACACCGTGGATTTTATCTTCCTCGCCGACATGGTCGCTCATCACGCCTCAAGGATGTATCACGGCTATGATATTGTTTCCGCCGCGGCTTTCCGCGTAACCCGCAACAGCAACTTGTATCTCGCGGAAGAAGAATCGCGCAGTTTGCTGGAGTCCGTTCGAGCGGAACTCCACAACCGGCGCAAGGGGGACGCTGTCCGCCTGGAAATCGAAGCCGAAGCCGATCCCGAAATTGTCGAACGCTTGCGCACGAACTTCGAATTAGAAACTTGGCAGGTATTTCCCGTTCACGGCCCGGTAAACCTGTATCGCTTGTTCAATCTCTACGAACAAATTGACCGTCCTGATCTGAAGTTCAAGCCATTTACTCCCCGCGAACTCCGCCTCACTGCGAAGTCGCAGGATATATTCGAGGAACTTCGACGGCACGATATTCTGCTACATCACCCATTCGATTCATACGATGCCGTCACGTCATTCATCGAGACTGGGGCAGAAGATCCACTGGTGCTCTCCATCAAGCAGACGCTTTACCGCACCAGCGAACAATCTCCCATTGTGCCCGCGCTTATTGCAGCAGCGGCTACCAAGGAAGTTACCGCAGTTGTGGAATTGAAAGCGCGATTTGACGAAGCCTCAAACATACGCTGGGCTCGAGACCTGGAAGATGCCGGCGTACAGGTGTTTCATGGCCTCGTGGGCCTTAAAACACACTGCAAGCTTTCCTTGATGGTTCGTCACGATCCTGATGGAATTACACGTTCTTACGCACACCTTGGAACTGGCAATTACAATGCCGCCACCGCTCGTTTCTATTCCGACTTGAGCCTGCTTACCGCCGATCCTGAAATCACCAGCGCCGTGCATGATGTTTTCAGTTTTCTAACAGCGTATGCCGAACATCCCAACTATGATCCACTGCTTGTCTCCCCGCTGGATATGGCCGAGCACAGTCTGGCCCTGATCGCGCGGGAGGCTGAACATGCGCATCATGGCCGCCCCGCACACATCATTGCTAAGATGAATGCGCTCCTGGATAAGAACATCATTCAGGCGCTCTACCGGGCGTCGCAAGCTGGGGTGGAGATTGATCTGATCGTTCGCGGAATGTGCGCGCTGCGCCCCGGCATCCCGCGTGTGAGCGATCGAATTCGAGTTCGCAGCATCGTCGGCCGCCTGCTCGAACATAGCCGTATTTATTATTTTGAGAATGGCGGGGACGAAGAACTTTACCTGGGCAGTGCGGATTGGATGCCCCGCAACCTCTATGAACGAGTCGAGGTGACCTTCCCGCTTAAGGACGCGCTTCTGCGCGAGCGCGTGCGGCACGAAATTCTGGCGGCTTACATCGCTGATAACGCCAAGGCGCGGCTGTTGCAGAAAGATGGAACCTACATCCGCGCGTGGCAAGCGCGTGGGAAACGCAAGCCGAAAGAATCAGACCTGTTCAATGCCCAGGACTTTCTGATCGCTCTTGCGGAAGGAAAGCAAACTCTAGATGGAATTCCTCACAAAATTGTCAGGGCAGACTCGAAAATCGCGCATTGAAAAAGGATTGAAGGCCAGATGACTATTTATTTTTTACGCCATGCCAGCGCCGGTGAACGCGTCGCCAATCCAAAGAAAGATGAAAAACGGGCGCTCGATAAGGCCGGGATCGAGCAGTGCGGGTATGTTGGCCGTGCCCTGAACGCTCTCGATGTTCACGTAGACGTGATTATTTCCAGCCCACTAAAACGTGCTGCCCAAACCGCATCTCTGGTGGGCAATGAGCTCGGCTACGAGGGTAAATTGCATTTGGAGGACAGCACTTCGGCCAACATCATCTTTCTCCGATTTCCGGCAATTGCTCGAACGCCACGGAAAATACGATTCCCTGATGTGCGTTGGCCACAACCCGAATCTAAGCGAGTTTGTGGGCCGCGCCATCAGTGAGGCTGGTTGCGAGGCATCCGTCGAACTAAAGAAAGGGGCGGTTGCAAAAGTCGAAACTGGACGAAATTCATCAGTCCTGCAATGGTGCTTGACTCCAAAAATATTGCGGGAGCTCTACACGACGGCTGCGGAAAGCTCGCGTCCGAAAATTTCCCGGAAATAGCTGACTTCTTTTTCCACCGCCCACAATTCCAGATCAACGCTGGCTCTGGTTCTTGGCACCAATAGCAGATTCACGCCGCCAGCCATGATCTTTATCCGTGTGGCCCCGACAGTTCCGCTCCTTCCCAGATCTAGAGCCCGGGCCAGTCGCAACAGCAGCGACGCTTTAGGCACGCAATCCTGATCCTCCGCTGCAAGCACTTGCATGACAGTGTCATTGACTGTAGGACGGGATTTCCCCAGATACCGCGCAATTGCCGCAATAATGCGCCGTTGTTGCAAGCTGTACCCCAGAATCTCGGAATGCGAAATGATGTAGTGGGCGTGCCGATGCCTACCGTTGCGATTCAGGTAATCTCCAACCTCATACAGCATGGCGGCGGCGGAAAGCCACTCCTGATATTCGGGCGGCAAGCGATGCACCGGCTTCAAAGCGGAAAACAATTCCATCGCGGACTGGCGCACCTTCAGTGCGTGGCCCATCTCCACTCCGTAATGCGCGATTGCGGCGCGAATCGAATCCCACCGTTCCGACTCGAGTTGTTTTCGCGACCGGGTTCCCCGGTCATATTCCGCCGTCATCTGCGCGAGCAGCCCATCGCGCAACCCCAGAGGCGAGTAGCGGAACCCCAGCAGGTGGCACCGTTCCAGCAATTCGGCATAGACGGCGGCGCCAGCCACAATGATCTCAGCTCGTCTGGCCCCACACCCGAGAGCGTTCTCCGTTTATCCAGAGGAAGATTCGCGAGCAGCTTCGCAATTCGTCGCATCTGTGCCCGCGAAACCGTCGTGGTCCGCGGCCTCTTGGTCTTATACATACCGTGGCAAACTGCTGCCAGTGATTCGGCTGTACCAGATGTCGCGATCACTACTTTTGGTTTTGCCCGGATAATGCGGCTGGCAATTCTTTCAATTTCCCGCGTGATAAATCCCCGGAGTTGGCGGGTCTCGGTCTTCCGGGGAGGATCGTGCCGCAGAAATTCATTCGTGAGACGCACAGCGCCGAGGGGCAAACTCACAGTGTCTCGGATATGCCCATCGGCGGAAATCGTTAACTCGCAGCTTCCTCCGCCCAAATCCATCAGCAATGCAGGAGAAGCGCTGATCCGAGTCGTCGAGACGATGCCTAAATGGATGAGCCGCGCCTCCTCAAGTCCGGAGATGATCTCGACCTTCCATCCGGTTGACGACCGAACCCATTCCAGAAATGCGCGCGAATTGCGAGCGTCACGCAGCGCGCTGGTAGCCACGACCCGCACTGTGTCCGCGCCTGCTTTTTGTACCGCCCGATGAAAGCGACGCAGCACTTTCACCGTATTGGCGATCGCTTCGGGAGAAAGAAAGCCATCGCGGAAAACAGATTCCCCTAAACGGGTAACTTCGCGGTCTTCATGAATTTCTCGTAAACGACCGCTGCTCAGCCGCGCAATCTTGAGGCGCACCGAGTTCGACCCAATATCAACCGCGGCAAATGTCGGCATAAGCGGAAGATCCAGTTTACAGCCTTCCCGAACCTTGCCGAGAATTGCCGTATTCAACTGATTGACTGAATGCTCTTAAGGGTTGAATGCCCTCTCGAAAGCAGAAACACTATGACTGATGATTCCAGACCATGGCCGTCGCGCGAACGGTGCAGCGGAACTTCCGTGCACTTGCCTGTAATCAATCGCCGCGAGACAATGTCTGCCATCAGGAGATTACTTGTCAGATCAGAAATATCGGCAGCACGGCTATCAGGATCGCGATCGCAGTAGTAATAACGATCGTCAGAAGTCGCCGTCCGACCGGTCAGGCGCCCGTCCGTCTAAAGACAACACCTTTGGACCTCGCCCGCTTCAACTCGCGGCGACGCATGCAGTCTCGCGCTGCGCCCAATGCGGAGCGGTATTGCAGTCTCTTAGCGAACCGGTTGGACAATGCCCCAAGTGCGCCTTTGAATTGCACTCCTGCAAACAATGCACGTACTTTGATCCCGCCGCACGATTCGAGTGCACACAGCCGATACCCGAACGCATTCCCCGCAAAGATCAGATCAATTCATGCACTTTCTATTCGATCAGTGTAAGGGTTGAAAAGCAGACTTCCACGCCGGCGTCGGCCCGTCCCGCGGACGCAAAGCAGGCTTTCGAGAACCTCTTCAAGAAGTAATCTTCAGGGTTTCTGAGTGGGTCTCAGAAGTACTTCACTGGCAAACGACTGCGGCGACTGCGTCACCAGCATCGCCACAACGTGAGCAACGTCTGCTGGCTTCAGCATTTTTTCCGCGCTCTTCCCTTCATGCGGACTCAAGTCCGTGTCCACCGATCCAGGACAGATCACTGACACACGGATATTATGCGCTCGCAATTCTTCCGCGACCGAGTAAGTCAATCCATTGAGGCCCCACTTGGACGCGGCGTAGGCGGTGCCGTTGGGAAGAGCGTTTTTCCCAGCGAGAGACGAAATGTTAATAATATGGCCGCTCCGGGCGCGAATCATCACCGGCGCAAAGCTGCGGATGCAGTAGTACACGCCGCGCAAGTTCGTATTCAGGATAGCGTCCCACGCCTGCGGTTCCATCTGATGCAACGGCCCCGCAAAGCTGCCGATGCCCGCATTATTCACGAGGATGTCAATCCGTCCGAAAGTGTTCTCAAGTTCCGAAGCCGTGGTTTCGACCGAGCGCAAGTCTGTGACATCACATTCCCGGACGACACCTCGTCCACCCGCCGCGGAAATCGTTTCCGCCGTCGTTTCCAGAGGCTTGCGGCTGCGCCCACAGAGTACGGCCGTGAGCGCCTAAACCGGCCAGTTTGACCGCTATGGCCGCACCAATGCCGCGTCCTGCACCGGTAACCACGGCAGTCTGTCCGTTTAACGCCTGTTCGCTATGGTCTGACATGTGATGGGTTCTCCTTGTTCTGAAATCCTAAATGAGGTGCTCTAATAATAGTTGCACGCGGATCCGTGTTGCCGGTAGACGTGAGTTGCCGCGACGCTGTTTGCACGCTCTCATTGTAAAATCAGAAGCTCATGCAAGAACCAAACAATGCGACGCTTCATCGCGATCCCAGCCGCGATCATGAAGCCGAAATCCGTTATGATGCGCAGCGCATCGAGACAAAATGGTCTGCGCGCTGGCAAGAAGATGCTTCTCTGTACTCAGCCGAGCCAAATTCCACTAAGCCAAAATACTACGTGCTGGAAATGCTTCCTTATCCTTCGGGCGCGTTGCACATGGGGCACGTTCGAAATTACGCCATCGGAGATGCGCTTGCCCGTTACATGTGGATGAACGGATACAACGTGCTTCATCCCATGGGCTGGGATTCGTTCGGCCTCCCCGCCGAGAACGCCGCGATTTCGAATAACACGCCGCCTCGCGAATGGACTCTGCGCAACATCGCCAACATGAAGACGCAGATGAAGCGTCTCGGCTTCGCCTATGACTGGTCGCGCGAGGTTACCACTTGCCTGCCCGACTATTACCGCTGGAATCAGTGGTTCTTTCTAAAGCTCTACGAGCGCGGATTGGCGTATCGAAAAAAGAGCAAAGTGAACTGGTGTCCCAAATGCGCTACGGTTTTAGCGAACGAGCAGGTAATCGCAGGATGCTGCTGGCGTCACGAAGATACTTTGGTGGAACAGCGCGAGTTGGAGCAATGGTTCTTGCGTACCACGCATTATGCGGATGAATTGCTGCGCGATCTCGACAAGCTCGACGGCTGGCCTGAAAAAGTCAAGACCATGCAGCGCAACTGGATCGGACGCAGCGAAGGCACTCTGGTGGATTTCAAGCTCGACGTTCCTGCCGGGTTCCCGCCTTCCAAGATCACCGTGTTCACCACGCGTGTGGATACGATTTACGGTGCGACGTCCATCCAGCTTGCGCCCGAGCATCCAATGGTCGCGGACTTTGCCGCGCACAACGATCTCTTGCGTGCAGAAGTTGAGCAGCTCATCGCCGAGCAGCGCAAAGCTAAAGAAGTCGGTAATATTGGCGCGATCGAAAAACATGGAGTCAACACCGGCCGTTTTGCCATAAATCCATACGGCGGCGAGAAAATCCCCATCTGGGTCGCAAATTATATTTTGATGGATTACGGAACTGGCGCGATTATGAGCGTGCCCGCTCATGATGAACGCGACTACGAATTTGCCAAGAAATACAGATTGGAAATTCGGCTGGTCATTCTTCCTCAGACAACTGATCTTGAAGAAACTGTCGCCGAACCTGCGCTACCGTTTACCACGCTGGATGGTTTGCTGGTAAACTCCGGCCGGTTCAGCGGCCTTAGCTGCGCAGAGGCGATCGAGAAGATGTCGGCGCATGCTGAAACAGAAGGCTTCGGAAAAGCGACGGTAACTTATCGCCTGAAAGACTGGGGAGTATCTCGCCAGCGCTATTGGGGTACGCCCATCCCCATGTTGTATTGCGAGAAGGACGGCATTGTCCCGGTTCCGGAGAAAGATTTGCCTGTACTTTTGCCCGACAAGATTGACATCACACTTACCGGCGGATCGCCGTTGAGTCGCGTGCCTGAATTCGTGAATGCCGTCTGCCCGAAATGCGGCGGACCTGCCCGTCGCGAGACCGACACCATGGACACATTCGTGGATTCGTCCTGGTATTTCTACCGCTACACCGATGCGCACAACAATCATGCCCCGTTCGATAGCAAAATAGCCGATTACTGGTTCGGGGATCGCGGGATTGACCAATACATCGGAGGCGTCGAGCATGCCATTCTTCATTTGATTTATTCGCGCTTCTGGACGAAGTTCATGCGCGACATGGGATTGGTTAAAAACGCGGAGCCAGTCGAAAGACTGTTTACACAGGGAATGGTGATCAAAGACGGCGCCAAGATGTCGAAGAGCCTGGGCAATGTCGTCTCTCCCGACGAGATGATTGCTCGTTACGGCGCTGACAGCGCGCGAATGTATAGCTTATTCGCGGCGCCCCCCGATCGCGATTTGGATTGGCAGGATAAAGGAGTTGAGGGAGTTCAGCGCTTTTTGAGTCGCGTCTACCGGTACGTTGCGAGACACGCACAGAAATCCTCCTCAGAGGCGCAGCTTTCTAGATCCTCGCCACAACATGAACCCCTCTCACCGGAGGCTCGTCAAATTCAACGCAAGCTTCACCAGACCATCAAGCGTGTCAGTGACGACTTCCAGGGGAGATGGCATTTCAACACATGTGTTGCTGCGATCATGGAATTGGTCAACGAACTCTATGCCGCTGAAGAAAATGTGTCGCGGGCGGCGGCGTCCGCGAAAGCCGTGCCGGAAACATTGCTCGCCGCCGTTCAACCAGACCTGGTGTTGCTGATCGCGCCGTTCGCTCCCTATCTGGCTCACGAACTATGGGAAATGCTTGGGGAAAAGGGAAGCTTGCTGCGTGCTCCGTGGCCAAAATACGATTCTGATCTGGCGAAAGAGGAAGAGATTGAAATTCCCGTGCAGGTCAACGGCAAGCTGCGAGGACTCATCGTCGTGCCGGCGGATGCTTCAGAAGAAACCATCCGCGAACGCGCTTTGGCAGACGCAAAAGTTAAGACGGCCATTGCAGGGAAGCAGATTGTGAAGATCATCGTTGTGCCGGGCAAGCTGATCAATATCGTAGTTCGTTGACACTGCATGAAACAACGCTCACCCACCATCGAAGGTTTCCGCCTGATGTTCAGCCGTCCCGCCCTTGGGCTGGCGGAAGTTGCCTGGCGGTGGACATTCGGCTTCGCCGCCGTCTTGGCTTTTACGTTTTTAACTCTTGAATACTTCAGGACACTACCGGTCGGCCCCGGAGATCTTTTCCTGCTGCGCACGCGGCATCCACTTCTGATTTCTCAAGCTGTCGCGCATATTTTTCGCGGCAGCGCCGCTCGGTTCGTTAGAGCTTTATTTCTATTATTTGTACTGTTGTCAGCCGCATGGATCGTTCTAGCCTCGTTGGCTCGACGAAGCACAGTGAGTGCGCTCTTGACTTATTTTTGGGAAGATGGCGCCGCGCCAGGTTTGCTGGCTGCCTCGAAAATCCCGCGACACGCTCCGTTTGGACTTAATTGTCTGCGGGTTGTCGTCATGGCGGCCGCACTCTTTGCTTTTGCTGGAGCGCTCCTTTTGGCGACAGCTGCATCAACTCCCACCGACCCTTCGCCGGGAGCGGCCATGCTCGTGTTTCTCACCCTTGCGATGGGGATCTCTCTGGCATGGTGGTTGCTGAATTGGATTCTTTCGCTGGCCGCAATTTTCGTGGTTGCCGACGGCAGCGGCACACTCAGCGCGATTTCACAAGCGACTGAACTCTGGCGCGTTCGCTGGGGCTCGATAACAGCTGCCGGTACATGGTTTGGAATCGCTCATGGAATTATATTTTTCATCGCCAGCATCAGTCATTGCATTTCCGTTGGCATTTGCCGGCGTAGTGCCCCCGGGTATCGTCATCGGAGGGATCTTGCTGGTGGCACTGCTTTATTTCGCTGCGGCCCACTTTTTGTACGCCGGAAAAATGGCGGCATACGTTGCCATAGCGAAACTGCCGGAAGAGCCGGAAACCTCGCTCCTAATCTCAGGTCCGACGATCCCGCCACAGTTTGGCATAGATCGCAGCGAATTGATCCTTTGCGACGTTCCCGCTATCCAGTGATCTTGTAGGCTGCCCCGTTCAAGCTTTGCTGGAGCGAGATTTCTTGTCCAACCTGTGACCAGGAATCAAGAAGCGTTAGTTCTGCGAACCGTAATCGTAGCTATATCCGGTAGGTTCATTCCCAGAGACATATCGGGTGTTGTAATCCAACAAATAATTCAGATGAGAATCATCGGCCGGGAAAGACTGCCCTTTGTACGGATATCCACTCATTCGCCTGAACGGCAACGGCTCGACCGTGCTTCCGTCGGCGGCATAAAAATCCATGTCTTTTTCGTATCCATTAGCTTGGAAAAAGTAATCGCGCGTCCATCCTTTTGGAAGCGCCGGCAGCGACGCAGGATTGAATTCCAACGCAACTTCATCGCCTGATCCAAAAACTACCAGACGATCGTCGAAATTGCTCAGCAACGGACGCACGTCGCCATAACGCGTGTAAGTTCCGGCTTGGCGTGCATAAGGCCCGGTGCGGCTGACCTGCTCATAAACATACTTAACGTTGCCCGGCGGTTGCGCTTCAATCTGCCGGGGATAACCATGAAACTCCAAGTCTGCGCGCTCCAGCGGAATCTCGGTTAAAGTTGATTTTGCATCCTGAGGGCTTCGGTCAATCAGAATGTTGTCCCAGTAAATCTGCAAGTTTGTCGAGATGCGGATTCGTTTTGTTCCCTTGGGTAGAACCGTACTCAGGTCGGCTGTGATGGTTCGCGGAAGTCCCGCCGGGAAGCCCATGTCATCGAGCACTCGCTTCCATTTCCCATTTGCATTTTGAGCTTCTACATAGGGAGCAATTGCTTTAATTCCGGCCTGATCAGCAGCGTACATTCCCGTTGCGGTGAAGTATTCAATCTCACCGTGCATTAACAGCCGTAACGGACCGCCCTGATAAGGCTCGCCCAGATCAAGTTCAAGGCTATGCAGCTTTGCGAATCCTTTGAATGGCAGCAATCCGAAATCACCGAAATAGCGATGGGCCAGTAAATCGCGAAGCACATTATGACCATGATCATCCCATGCCCCCGCGGGCGGACGCGCGTCACGGCTCGTGATTATCTTGAACTCGGGATAAGGCGGATTGCTGGCGAAGTATTCGTTGGGATAAACCTCCACTCCGCTAGGATGATCAACCGCCAGGAGCCGAACCCGATCAAGATAGACAACTTCCTCCATCGGCTCCATCAGGCGGAAACTTAGGGTTGGGTGGCCCATCCTTCCCCGGTTTCGGGAAGGGTGGGAATCATCTCTCTCGTGGATGACATTGCCATCTATTTTCACGTACTCCGTCGGGCGCGGAATGTTGCGTTCGCCTGGCCCAACCCAGTGCCCAACGACGCCAGCGCCAAGAATGTCGGCGACAAGCTGATAATGCTCGCCATCCCAAGCGAAGAGCGTTGGGCACGAACTTCCGCGACGGTCTATTTCCGTATATTTCTGTTCGCGATTCGCTGAAACTTCGATTTCATCCTGTAAAACTCCCGTAGGCCACAACATGCGGACGACGTCGGCTTGTTTGGCTTGACCGAGGCCAACAACGATTTGCGTGGAATTTTGCCCGAGATATCCGGATGATCCGGCGATCTCAAATTTCTGGCGATTGCCTCCGGAAAACACTTCGATCTTGGTTCCAATGGCGCTCTTGTTGTCGTTCAGTCCGGTTAGGGCCAACCGTAGCCAATTATTTTTGTTGCCGCCTTCGTTGCGGAGGAGCACAGCGGGACCATGATTCTGCGTGATGAGAATTCCTGTTGCGCCGTCACCCTCGAAGTCTCCTGTGATAATTGCTCGCGGATCTTTGAGTTGGATTTTGTCGAGTCCAACTTCGGCGGTCACATCTTTGAAGCCATCGGGGCCGAGATTGCGGAAGAGCTTTACCTCGCCGTGGTGATCGGAAGTTTCTCCGACTGCGACCAGATCAACCCAGCCGTCGTTGTCGTAATCGAACGCTGCAACGCCGTAGGCTTTAGCCCAACCCGTATCCGGAAGCTGAACCTGATCGAAGCTTTTGCCGTGATTGTTGCGCCAGAGAGTCAGAGCAGGGGCAGTGAGGCGAGTTAAGGTAATGTCCATCCATCCGTCATGGTCGAAATCGAGAACAGCGATTCCAACCGTAGGAATCGAATCAACCTTGGGATCAACTTGCCTGATACCGGTCGTTGATGCGGGCGAAAAAGGGTGGAAGACCTTGAATTTCCCCTCTCGTGGATTCTGAAAAATACTGCCTCCGGACCAGTCTGCTACGACAAGGTCAACCGCTCGGTCATTATTGAAGTCTGTGCCGACGGCGTTCGTCGCCGAAGAAGGAATAGAAAGTCCTGCGGCACCGGTTACATTCGTGAAGGTTCCGTTACCATTGTTTCGCCACATCAGGCTCAACCCACTTTTTACGGAACCGGTCCCTACCATTAAGTCACTGGAACCGTAAAGATCCAAATCTCCGTCGTGGTCATAATCAATGAAGGTCAAGCCAGTTATAGCCGTATTGTTGGCAATCCCCGCCGCCGCAGCCATATCTTTGAAAGTGCCATTCTTTTCGTTATGCAGTAGCATAATTCCACTCGACGAACTAACAGCTAGATCGGTGAATCCATCATTGTCGTAATCGCCTGCGGTGCAGCTGATTGCATGAGTAGCGGGGTCGAGTCCCGCTTGCTTGGTCGTATCTTCAAACTTCCCATTCCCCAGATTGTGATAAAGCGACATTCCACTTTGCGCGCCATTGTCCGAAAGGAAAATATCCATCTTGCCATCGTTGTCATAGTCGAGAAAACAGGCGCCAGACCCCGGCCAAAAGCCGGGCTTCGATGTGTCGGCGGCCTGAGGTCGCGACACAATCCCGGCTTCTTTCGTCACATCCACAAACCTCACCGGGATCGCCGCCGGAACTTTCTCCACAACCGACGGCGACTCTTCCGCCAGCGAGTATTTTCCCTGATCTCCGTACGCCAGGCTGATCGCCGCTCCCAGCTTGTGTTGAGTAACGTATTGAAAGCGTGTGAGATGCTCCCGCGCATGGGCGGTGTCGCCGGATTGTTGATAGGCGCGCGATAATCCGAACTGCGCCGAAGCGTGAAGCGGATTCAGCTGCAAAGCATGATTGAAGGCGTCAATTGCCTCGGGAAATTGCCGAAGCTGCGAATAAACTGATCCCAGGAAATACCAGGTGTCGGCATCATTCGGATCAATTTCGATCACATGCCGAAATGCGTCCACCGACGCCTGAGGATCGCTGCCGTTTTTTTGCAGCAAGCCCAATGCGTACCAGGCATGAGGATCTTTTGGATCGCGTTTCACCGCCTCATCGAGCAGCGGTTTGGCTTGGTCAATGCGCCCGAGATTAAGCAGAGCAATAGCTTGATTAACCGCTCCAATACTCAAATGCGAATCAAGTTTTGCAGCCTGCTCGAAATGTGCAAGCGCCTTTTCGAAAAGCTGCTGATTCATATACGCGACGCCAATATTGTTCAGCGTCGCCGCTTGAATCGAATCAGCTGCTTTCGGAGATGATGCTTCCTGGGAAAAGATCCCCAAAAATGCGATGCAGATTAGGGCCGGTAGAAAAAGAATGCGTCGGGTCATCGGTAAGAATTTAACCACAAATGGCGTGAGAAGATACAAAGGAGCGGTAGAAAATTGCGCGCCCCAATAATCAAGGTATCGCGCTAAGCAATCAGCGCCATTGACGGCGCGCGAAAGCCGCCGCATTGCTTTTCCACCGCAGCGGCGACGAAAAGCACCATTTCTTCTTCCCATGGGCGCCCCACGATCTGCACTCCAATCGGCAAGCCTTCCGCCGACTGTCCAACAGGAACGACGGCGGCAGGAAATCCCAGCAGATTGAACCACTCGCAGTAACTCCATGCGTCCAGGTACTTGACCTCGCGACCGCCGATATTCCAACTGCGCTCGCCGTGCCGGAACGCAGGAATCGCCGCGACCGGACAAAGCAAAATGGGGTAATCTCGCATTTGCCACAAGACTTGTTTTCGCACCACGTCCCGCTGTATCCACATATCGAGCAGCGACTGGGCAGTGTGCCGCTCTTCCGCCGCAACCCATCCAGAAAATTCCTTGAGAATAGGGCTGATCTCGGACTCGTGACCTTGAATCATCGGCCCGAGAAGCATCCCTCCCGTGATTCCAAAAAACTTCCACCACAGTTCTCGCGCACGATCGAGCCCGTCAGGAAGAAAAGATTCAACTTGCAAACGGGCATTCCGCAAAGCAGTCGCGGCTTTCCGCACCGCAGCACGGGTTTCCGGCGTGACCGGAGTTCTCCCATCATCCTCAAAATATCCTATGCGGATATTTTTCAAATCCTTATCAGAAGGCCAGCGCACAGGAACAGGCCCAGCTGAGGGATCGCCATCATCCGGCCCCTGCATTACTTCAAACAAAAGTTTTAGGTCACCAACCGTACGGGTCATTGGCCCGACCACTCCAGTCAGAGCGAATGGGCCGACGGAAGAAGGGAAATGCCCCGTCGCGGGAATCCTGCCGGGAGTTGGCTTCAATCCGCAAATGCCGCTGAAGTGTGCAGGCACGCGGATGGACCCTCCCCCATCGCTGCCGACGCCTCCCGCAGAACATCCCGACGCGATAGCCGCAGCCTCGCCGCCGCTGGAACCTCCCGCCGTTCGCGATAAATCCCAGGGATTATTCGTGCGTCCATAAAGAAGATTGTCCGTCTCCCACGCCATCAGCAGCTCGGGAGTATTCGTCATGCCCAAAATAATCGCTCCCGCCTGGCGAAGCCGTGCAACCAACGGTGCATCCTCAGCCGCGAAATGGCCCTCGCGCAGCTTCGTACCAGCTTCACATTTCATTCCGTCGACATCCATCGAACTCTTAATGCTGATCGGGACGCCATGCAGCGGGCCGAGCTTCGCCTCATTGCGCGCTACCGCCTCATCCGCCTGCACTGCCTCGCGACGAGCGTCATCAGCCCTCAGTTGCACAAACGCATTCAACTGCGGATTCAGCCGTTCGGTCTGCGAAAGATGGGCCTCAACCAACTCAACCGCCGAGATTTCCCTGCGGCGAATTTGCTGAGCCATTACAGTGGCTGGAAGGAGTGTAACGTCGCGCATGGGTTGCAAATCACGATAGCACGAGCAAACTTAGGGGGAGGACTCAGGATAGAGTGGCATCTGACGTCGCGCTGCAATATGAATCTTGATTGCACAGGCTGAGATCAGTCGATGAAGAGTGTAGCAGCGATTTATCAACAGCAATTCGGCTCACCTGCTAGTCGCATTCGTTGATCCGCCAATCCGCCAAATCGTGCGCCTTTAACGATTCGAGGAATTCGATAGTGGGTGACACGTCGACACCCGGCGCGAGATCGAGAGCGTACATCGCCGAGTCCATGTTCTCGTTGGTCGAGCCGAGACGATTACAGTTTCGCAAAATCTCTTGTTTGCCGCTTTTTCCAGCATCAAGGATATAGAGATGAATAGTCCGATGGCCACTCCTCTTGTGAACTCTCACAAACTCAGGCTACTGATTCTCGTTTTGGGGGATCGCCTCAACAACATCCAGCCAGTTCACGATCCGAACATGCGATGGAGAATTTCGCAACTCGTAGATGTTCGTCCCGACAGGAGCAGCCCACAGCGATTCGCCGCTTATCCCCATGTCCGGCTCTGGCAGTTCAAAATGCACTTTCACCAAGTCGTGTTTGTCTCCCATGTTCGCCACTCCGCTTTCGCTGAATCACTAAAAAGGCGATGCGGCGATTATAGGACAGTCAATTGCGCCCATTACCAATTTAGAGTGAAACGCATCCGTGAAAACAACAACCTCGGAGTGCGGAAAATTGTTAAGCTGCTCGTGTAGCTGAGCTCGCACGCTAGATACATCGGACCCGTCATTAGCTCAATCTGAAATCGTTCCTCAATTCCTTCCCGGAGGCTCATTGCCCAACTCTCTCAAAATCTCTCCCACCCTCAAGAAACGCGCCGCGCAGATTAAAGTGCTGCTCATGGATGTTGACGGAACCATGACTGACGGCGGCGTCACCCTGCTTTCTCAGCCTGACGGTACTGCTCTTGAGATCAAGACGTTCGATGCGCACGACGGTCAGGGGCTGACCCTGGCGGCTATGGCGGGGATACGCACCGGTTGCATTACCGGCCGCGAAAGTGCCGCTCTACTTCGCCGCGCAAATGAAATGAAAATGGAATTTATCTACATGAAGCAGCCGTTGAAAATGCCCGCCTATGAAGAAATCCTCGGCAAAGCGGGCGTCTCCGATTCAGCCGTCGCATTCGTTGGCGACGATCTTCCCGACATCCCATTAATGCGCCGTGCCGGCCTCGCTATTGCTGTGGGCGATGCCGTCCCAGAAGTGAAACGCGCGGCGCACTACACGACGAAAGCCGTTGCCGGACACGGAGCCATTCGCGAAGCGGTCGAACTGATTCTCAAATCTAAAGGTATATGGGAAGAAATGATTGATAAGGCGCGTGCTTGACGCGACCGGATTCTTAGCGAACCATATGCAGCAAAAAAGCCGCCCGCATTAAAAAGCAGGCAGCTAATTATCTGACCAAGAATTAAGCGGCGCTCCTCGATCTCTCCGCTTGGCTCTCGCTAAAAAGTTTAATCATCTCGCGGTTGAACGCGGGAATATCAGTCGGTTGCCGGCTGCTGACCCAATTATCCTCGCGCACAACCTCCTCATCCACCCAGGTGCCTCCCGCATTTCGAACATCGTCTTGAATGGTGTGATAACTGGTTAGAGTGCGTCCCTCGACCAAATCCGCAGAAATCAGTAACCACGGAGCGTGGCAAATAAACGCTATGGGTTTCCCGGCTTCATCAATACTCCTGACAAATTCTTGCGCCTCGGGAACAACCCGGAGCGCGTCGGCATTCAACCCGCCGCCCGGCAACAATACGGCATCGAATTCTTTGGGATTCACGTCATAGAAAGTAGCGTCTACTTTGTACTTCTTAGACTTCTCATCATGTTTCATGGCCTGAATCTTTCCAGGTTGGGTCGAAATCAGTGTGGTTTTCGCGCCCGCTTCATCTAATGCCTTTCTTGGTTCAATCAATTCAGCTTCTTCAACTCCATCGGCTGCGAGTATCGCTACTCTCAATTCCTTAATCTTGTTGTTAGGCATCGCTCCTCCTGAATATGTAGGATGTATTCATCATCTCTTCGCTCGATAAATTTATGAATCAGGTCAAGCCCGTAGTTCAGCAGTAGGGTTATGCCGTTCGTCTCAGTGAATCAAAGGCCCCCGACATACCGCCTTGCTAAAATGACGACGGTCCATTCTGAGGTTTTATGACACATCAACATTCGCCGCGTTTTTTGCAAATCGTCGAAGATGCCCGCAAACATATCCAGGAAGTGAGTCTTGACGACGTGAAGTCAAGGCTTGATCGCAATGAACAATTCTTACTGGTAGACGTGCGCGAAGAAAGTGAGTTTGCGACTGACCATTTGCCAGGAGCGATTCATCTTGGCAAGGGAATTATCGAACGCGACATCGAGGCTCGCGTCCCCGATCCAGCAACGCCGATGGTGCTTTACTGCGGCGGCGGCTTTCGTTCTGCATTGGCCGCTGACAACCTTCGCAAAATGGGCTATACCCACGTCCTCTCTATGTCTGGAGGTATTCGGGGCTGGCGTGAGCGTGCCTTTCCACTAACCTCGAAATGAATCACGTTACGCTGCGGCATTCCCCTATTCTCTTTCGTAACTTGAATCAAAATGGTCGGGCATAGACACTAATTCAAGGGAGCGGGTTCGCGCTTTAATTATCGAATCTGCGCTCCATTTGAGTTCACCCATGTCTAGAGCCGACCAAATTTCAGAACAAGCATCAGCAAAAACCGGCGCTGCCGCCGCCCCAGCCCGAAGCGCGGACAAACTTAGCTTCGAAAGCACGCTGAGTCAGGCCACGACGCCTGAGGCATTTTGCGGCGAAGTGGCGAACGCCTTTTCTGTACGCCCCACAGAAGTCGCTTTATTGCGGCTGGAAAAAGGATTGCTAACTTTTATTTTTCCCAATGAACTGAAGACCGCTGGTTCAATACCGATCTCGAGTTCATCGGCCGTCGCTGTTCATACCGTCCTCACCAGGAAGGTCGAGCTTTTCAATAATTTTGTGAAGGTAAAGCATGTGAGTGTTTTCGAAACCGTGAAGTTTACCGCTTCGGAGGAACCGGGCCCGGCTGAGCCAGCCCCAATCCAGAAACTGATGTCCGCGCCCATTACAAATGCGGACCACAAAGTGTTGGGTATTCTTCAAGTGTGCCGAAAGGCTGCTGATCTGAAAATGGCGGGACGCGACTTCACACTCGACGATCTGCAACAACTGGAGGGCGCTGCCAAAGTCGCCTCCAAGCTGCCCTTCATGACGACTGGCCTGCCGCAACAATAGTCTCGTTCTAAACCAGAGACACTTTCTACTTCATTTCAAGGCACAGGCGTCTTCCGATGCCCTTGGCAGCACCATAGCGCCATCTCGCGGGCCTCGCGCAACTGCACCACAGGATCACCCGTCGGCAAGAACTCCATCGCGGCAACTCCGTCAAATCTCAATTCTGCCAGCTTTCGAAATATGTTTTGATAATTAATTTCGCCGGTGCCGGGTTCGTGGCGTCCCGGAACATCCGCAATGTGAACGATTCCTACATGCTCGATGTTCTTTTCCAGCTTTTCAATCAGGTTGCCTTCCGCGATCTGCTCGTGAAAAAAATCGTACAAGAATTTAACCTGCGGATGGTTTACCGCCTTAACTATTTCGAACGCCTCCGCCGCTGACGTCAAAAAATATTTCGGATTCTCCTCCGGATCAATCGTCTCCAGCAGGAGCTGCACCGGTCGGCCCGCAATTGACTTTCCTTCTACTACTTTCGCAGCCGCCTTCAGCCCGTCAATACAGCTTTGGTGTTGCGTTTCGCGAGTCATTCCCGGAACTCTATCGCCGGACAGCAGAATCATGCTCGGGCACTCCAGCCGCTGCATCGCAACAAGCGCATCGCGAAGATCGGTCAGCAGCGCTGCACGATCACTCGGGTTGCTGACGCCGTGCTTCAACCCTGCGGTGGAATCGAAAGTGATTCCTAGTTCTTTGCGCTTTGCGTGAGCACGCGTGAAGTCATCCTCTGACCACTTCTCATACTCTCCGACAAGTTCCACGCATTTGTAACCAGCTTCCGCCACCTTATCCAGCCGCTGTTCGAACGGCAAATCCCTGAACACCGTCCATAACATCACTGAAAGCCGGAAAGGAGCTTCTTGATCAGCGCGCTCGGTTACTTGCCGAATTTCTCCCTGCGCGGTTGCTGACTCGCGGCCTTGAGCGATCACGGAGCCGAGCGCCGTGACGGCCAGATTCCGGTTGAACTCGCGACGATTCATAAGGTGATATCTAACCACGGTTTCAATCCTGATGAAAGTGCTGGCCATGCGGAAGGAAGGCGAACAGACTACTGCGCACTTCCGCCCGATGGACGCGGAATCTCAACGCCCGCCCCCACCGGAACGCCGAAATTTGGAGTTCCGTCCGGGTTCCAAGTAAATCGTTGTATTCGCGGCGAGCGATGCGCTCCGCAGCCCTGGCCCGGTAAAGAATTCGCATGGTAGATCAACCAGTCTTCCTTTCCGTCTGGCGATTTAAAAAACGAATTGTGGCCCGGCGCATAAACTCCCGCCTCCGCCGATTGCTGAAAGACAGGCTTCAAAGATTTCTTCCACGACGCAGGATTCATCAAATCGCTTCCCGATGTCGCCCCCAGCATCCCCAGCGCATAATAGTCCGTCCAACATGCGCTGCCCGAATAAACCAAAAATATCTTGTTCCCATGCCTCAGAATTTCAGGGCCCTCATTGACGTCAATATGCGGCGGATCGCCCGGCTGTATCCTCTGATCCACGTCTCCTACCTTTTCCCATGGATACTCGGGCGTAGAAAGCCTGGCGCGCGGACCTTCCACCGTCCACGGATTCTTCATTCGCGCAATATAAATACTCTGTGTGCCGTTTTCGTCGTCCGCCCACCCCGACCAAATCTCGTAAAGTCGCCCTTGATCCTCAAACACCGATGGATCAATCGCCCATTTATCGGATGCATCAGAAACTTTTCCTTTCAATGTCCATTCGCCCTGAAAGGGATCGGCCGATGGATTCTCCACCACCCAAATTCGGTGCGTTTGATTTCGCATCCCATCGGCGGCGAAATAGATGTACCACTTGCCGGAAAGGAAATGGATTTCTGGCGCCCAAATATCATGCGAATACGGGCCGGACGAGGGAGGCGTCCAAACCACTTTCTTTTCCGCCGACTTCAGCTCGGCCATGCTGCGAGTTCGCCACAACGTGAGGTTGGTCCCGGTTGTATTCATGTAGTAGTACACGCCGTCTCTGAATTCCACCCACGGATCGGGCCCAGTCAGCAGCAAAGGATTCGTGAACGTACTTGAGCTGCCTTTCTCGCCCTGTTGTTGGCCGTACACTCCCACGCACAGAAAGACTGATAACAGCAGAGTCCATGCAAGTTTCATGAGTGTTCCTCGCAGTAGAAAGGTCTTACCTAGAGCCAACCAACAATCCTTCGACGCCAGCTGGCGATGCCATTTTGATCTCGCCGAATTCTATTCCACCGTCCTCGCCTGATCTGCGCCAGCTCCATCAACTGCCATTCGTATCTGTTGCCACAGTTGCTCTTTGCCCGCTCCCGTCTTTGCGGAAAACGGGATTGTTAAAGTCCCCGGTAGATTCTGAGCAGAGGTCCGCAGCGCGTTGCTAAGTTGATTTCCTGACAACCGGTCACTCTTGGTCGCAACGATCACGAAAACCCGGCCGCTAGCCCGCAGAAATTCTAAGAGCTTTTTGTCGCTCTCCTGAGGCGGCACGCTGATATCAATCAAGGCTAGACATAGCGCCAGGCACGGACGCTCATTCAAATAAGGCTCAATAAAACTTGGCCACTGGCCGGAAATTTCACGCGAAATCTTGGCATAGCCGTATCCGGGCAGATCGGCGAACACCACTTCCGGATTTGGTTTACCCGCCCACCGTACTTCGAAAAAATTTATGCTGCGTGTGCGTCCCGGAGTAGAACTGGTTTTCGCCACTTTGGCGCCCAGCAGAGAATTAATGACGCTGGATTTACCGACATTCGAGCGTCCAAGGAACGCGATTTCGGGCAGGCCAGGAGCAGGGAAGTGAGCGGCGTCAGTGGCCGACAACATGAATCGCGTCAGGACACGCATAAATTAGTTTGCAGTTTCGAGTCAGAAGTTGCAAGAGGCACGACCGTGCGTTGACTTAACTATAACTAAAAACCACAGCAGGGATGCAGCGCTGCGTCTTTGTCGCAGTCGCGTCCGAGAACTGTGCGGAGCCGAGAAAAATGCAGTACGTCCGGTCTCTGACGGTTGGGTCTGATTACTGGTGGGTTGCTGGCGCTTCGGCCGTAGGAGGCAGTGGTGCGATTGGCTGCGTGCCCTCCACGCCGACGGGAGGGAGTGTCATTTCCGGCAAAGGCTGCTCGAGAGCGACGGCGAGAACCTGGTCCATCGTGTCCACGAAGTGCAGCTTCATTGCCGTGCGAAGATTTTCGGGAACTTCGGCCAGATCTTTTTCGTTGTCTCGCGGAAGAATGACTTCGAACAATCCGGCGCGATGGGCGGCGAGAAGCTTCTCCTTGAGTCCGCCAATGGGAAGCACTTTGCCGCGCAGCGTGATCTCGCCGGTCATGGCGAGGTCGCGGCGAACGGGAATCTTGCTCAACGCGCTGGAAATCGCTGTGGCGATGGTGATGCCAGCCGACGGGCCATCTTTCGGAATCGCGCCTTCGGGAACGTGTACGTGAATATCAATACTGCGATAGAAGTCGCGCATCAAACCCAGGCGCGCAGAACGCGAGCGCACGTATGACATCGCAGCTTGTGCAGACTCCTGCATCACGTCACCGAGTTTGCCGGTGAGAGTCAGCTTTCCCTTGCCATCCACGACCGTGGCTTCGGTGCTCAGGATTGAGCCGCCGACTTCGGTCCATGCGAGGCCTGTTACCAAGCCAACTTCGCTGCGCTCGTGAGCGAGCGTATCGCGGAATTTGATTACCCCGAGGAAGTCATTCACGTTCTCCCCGGTGATTGCTATGTTATACGCCTGCCCTTCCTTCACCACTTTGCGGGCAACTTTGCGGCATACGTTTCCGATCTCGCGCTCAAGATTGCGAACGCCGGCTTCGCGTGTATAAGAGCCGATTAACGAGGTAAGGGCTTCGGTGCTGAACTTTACGTTCTTGTCGGTCAGCCCAGCCTGAGCCAATTGTTTTTTCACCAGAAACTGTTTGGCGATTTCGACCTTTTCCTGCTCAGTGTATCCATGCAAACGCAGAACTTCCATCCGATCCTGGAGAGCGGGCGGAATGGTGTGCATCACGTTCGCGGTGGCGATGAAAAAAACTTGCGAGAGATCGTATTCAACGTCGAGGTAGTGATCCACGAACATGAAATTCTGCTCGGGATCGAGGACTTCAAGCAGCGCCGCCGACGGATCGCCGCGAAAATCCATGGACATCTTGTCCACTTCGTCGAGCATGAAGACGGGATTCTTGGTGCCCGCCTTTTTCATCATCTGAATAATTTGTCCCGGCAGGGCGCCAATGTAGGTGCGGCGATGGCCTCGGACTTCAGCTTCGTCGCGCACTCCGCCCAGCGACATGCGCACGAACTTGCGTCCCGTGGCCTTGGCGATGGACATTCCCAAAGAAGTCTTGCCAACGCCGGGAGGTCCGACAAAGCAGAGAATCGAGCCTTTCGGATTCTTGACCAACTGGCGGACGGCCAGGAATTCAAGAATGCGCTCTTTAATTTTTTCAAGGCCGTAATGATCTTCGTTGAGAACTTTTTCTGCGCGGCTGATATTGCGAATCTCTTTCGAGCGCTTCTTCCAGGGAACGGCCAGCAGCCAGTCGAGATAGTTGCGGGAAACCGTGGACTCGGCTGACATGGGCGGCATCGCCTCAAGCTTTTTCAGTTCCTGGAGCGCCTTGTCTTTGACTTCTTTCGGCATGCCGGCGCCGTCAATCTTCTTTTTCAGTTCGTCGAATTCGCTCTTTTCGCCGCGTCCCAGTTCCTTCTGGATGGCCTTGATCTTTTCGTTGAGGTAATACTCTTTTTGCGCCCGCTCCATCTGCCGCTTCACGCGGCGACTGGATCGTGCGATCCATGTTCAGCTTTTCGATTTCGATGTCGAGAACATCACCAATACGGGTTAGCCTATCGGCGGGATCGAAAATTTCGAGCAACTCCTGCTTCTCTTCGATAGAAAGCTGAAGATTCGCCGCGATCGTGTCGGTGAGCTTCGCCGGGTCCTCCATGCGGACGGCGGCAATCATGGTTTCGTAATTCAAAGACTGGCAAAGTTTACGTATTGCTCGAAGAGAGCCGTCACGCGCTGCATCGCAGCTTCGATTTGAGGGTTGGCCTCGACCGGATACCGAGCCAGCCTGACCGAGGTCTGCATGTAGCCTTCGGTCTCGGTAATTTGCAGGATTTTGCCGCGCTCAATGCCTTCTACCAGGACTTTAATGTTTCCGTCCGGCAGCTTCAGACTCTGTACGATGTTTACGACCGTCCCAACCTGATAGATTTCGTTGGGTTTAGGCTCGTCAACGCTCGCGTCGTGCTGGGTAGCCAGGAAAATTTTCTTGTCCGATACCAGCGCTTCTTCCAATGCGCGCACGCTGGATTCGCGGCCAACCACGAACGGTGTCATCATATGCGGAAAGATGACAACGTCGCGAATTGGCATCATCGGGAGTTTCTTGGTTTCGAATTTTTCCTTGGCTGTCGTCATGGGCTCCAAAAAATCGGCTATCAGCGCTCAGCTTCTAGCCTTCAGCTAAATCAAAATCTATTGTACTATCCCGCCTTCTCCATCATGGCCAGCGAAACGTTGCGCTTCTCGACCATTTCGCGGGTTACTTCGAATTCTTTAACCTTCTTCTGACTTGGTAAATGGTACATCAGGTCCAGCATGAGTTCTTCAAGAATCATGCGCAAGCCTCGGGCTCCGACTTTGCGGGCCATGGCTTGGCGTGAAATAGCTTTTAAGGCGTCTTCGCTGAACTTCAGCCTCACATTCTCGAATTCGAAGAGGCGCTGGTATTGCTTTGATGATCGCGTTTTTGGGCCGGGTGAGAATCTCGATCAGGGCGAATTCGTCAAGATCTTCGAGCACCCGAGAACGGGCAGGCGGCCTACAAATTCCGGAATCAAACCGAATTTAATCAAGTCTTCGGGCTGAGCGTCGCTCAAAAGCTCGAAAGTCTGCTTGCGGTCGACAACAATCTCGTCATTTGCGCCTTCGACTTCTGCCTTGAATCCCAGCGCTTTCTTGCCGGCGCGGCGGCCGATAATTTTTTCCAGGCCTACGAATGCGCCCCCGCAAATGAAGAGGATATTCGTCGTATCCACTGGAGTAAATTCCTGGTGAGGATGCTTGCGTCCACCTTGCGGGGGAACATTGGCGATTGTGCCTTCGAGAATTTTCAGGAGCGCCTGCTGAACGCCTTCTCCCGAAACATCCCGAGTGATGGATGGGTTCTCGTCTTTGCGGCCAATTTTGTCGACCTCATCAATGTAGATGATTCCGGTTTGGGCGCGTCCCACGTCGCCATCGGCTGCTTGCAGCAGCTTGAGAATGATATTCTCTACGTCCTCGCCGACGTATCCAGCTTCAGTCAGAGTGGTGGCATCCACGATGGCGAAGGGTACGTCGAGCATCCGAGCCAGGGTTTGCGCGAGCAACGTCTTGCCCGTCCCGGTAGGCCCGATCAACATAATGTTGGATTTGGTCAAGCTCGATGCCGTCGCCGGTGCGTTGACGATTCATGTAAATGCGCTTGTAATGGTTGTAGACCGCGACCGCCAGCTTCTTCTTGGTTTGCTCCTGGCCGATGACATATTCATCAAGGAAGGTTTTAACTTCCTGCGGCTTGGGCAGCTGGTTTGGCGTGGTTGCGGCAGGCGTTGCTGTGCGGTCATCTTCCAGAATGGAATTGCAAACCGCAACACACTCGTCGCAGATGTAGGCGCGCGGATAATCGCTGGGGGACGATATCAGCTTGGCCACGGCGTCCTGCGATTTATGGCAGAACGAACAACGCAGTATCTCTTCCGTGCCGGTTTTATTTTTCACTCGGTGGTGCTCCTTTTATTTCCGTGCCCCAAATTTCCTCCCGAAAAACCTGGTTATCTTCTTAGTGTGGGCCTCCCACCCTTCGCAAAGCGGGATGATCCCACCCTTTTCTCCGAAAAAGCGATCATATCTTTACTTTGTCTTGTAAATGATGTCGTCTATGATTCCGTACTCTTTTGCCTGTTGCGCGTTCATGATAAAGTCGCGCTCAACGTCTTTCTCAACCTTTTCCAGTTTCTGTCCGCTGTGCTTTGCCAGTAACTCATTAGTAATCTCGCGCATGCGCAGGATTTCCCGCGCGTGAATGTCAATATCCGTCGCCTGACCGGACAACCCTCCCATCGAAGGTTGGTGGATTAAGATGCGGGAATTGGGCAATGCGAGCCGCTTTTTGGGCTCACCCGCAGCCAAAAGTAACGCCGCCATACTGGCCGCCTGGCCAATACAGATCGTGGTTACATCGTTTTTCACATATTGCATGGTGTCATAAATTGCCATGCCTGCCGTAATCGAGCCACCGGGAGAATTTACATATAGCTGGATGTCCTTTTCCGGGTCTTCTTGCGCCAGAAAAAGCATCTGGGCGATAACCAGGTTGGCAATATTGTCATCAATGGGAGTGCCGATAAAAATGATGTTGTCGCGCAAGAGGCGCGAGTAAATGTCATACGCCCGTTCACCGCGCCCGGTCTGTTCGATGACCATGGGCACAAGCATCATTTGAGGATCTTTTGCGTTCACTGTTCACACTCCTGCCCTAATAGATCTGGGCTTTTGGGGGGAATCAAAAGCGGCCCGCTCATGCGGACTGTTGATACAGAAATTCGAGGGTCTTTTCGTGGCGGATTCTATTTCGGATTCTATCCAGCGCTCCATCTCGTGTCAATCGAGCGCGGATCGCCTCCGCTGTTTGCTTTGACTGTTCTGCCAACGCTTGAACCTCGCGATCAATTTCCTCGTCGCCAACTTGAATTTTTTCTTCGTCCGCAACTTTTTCGAGCAACAGGGAAGCCTTCACTTCCTGCAATGCCTGGTCTCTTTGCCCGGCTCGCATGCGGTTAAAATCCATTTTCTTGATGTCTTCCGGCTTCATGCCTTGCGCGGTAAGCGCTCGCAGCCCGCGCTCAAGACGGACATCAATCTGCCGTTCCACTAACGCTTCTGGCACTTCGAATTCGTTGCGTTTCACAAGTTCAGTTAGCAGTTTGTCTTTGGACTCACGCTCCGCCGTATGCTTGCGCTCCGCTTCCATGCCTTCGCGAATGCGATGTCGCACTTCATCGAGAGTTGTGAATTCTCCAAGTTCTTTGGCGAATGCGTCATTGAGTTCAGGAAGACTCTTCTGTTTTATAGCCTGCACATTGACAGTGTAAGTAAATTTTTTTCCGGCGAGGCGTTTGTCAGGCGCGTCTTCTGGATAATTCACCTCAAAGCTGCGGGTTTCGCCCGCTGAAGCTCCGCGAAGATTGTCGGTAAATTCCGGCATGGTATTTTTTCCGCCAATTTCGACGAGGATGTCGTCCATATGGACGGGCTTGGAATCATCAGTCTCGTGATTCGGCTTTCCATCCAGCGAGACTTGCGCGAAATCGCCATCCGCGAGCGCTCGTCCTTCAATAGCGGTGTAAGTCGCACGCTGCTCCCGAATTTCATCCAGCGCTTTTTGTACCTCTTCGTCCGTAACCGATATTTCCGGCTTTTCGGCTCGTAGCTCTTTGTAGCCTTCTACTTTGATTTCAGGCATGACTTCAAAGCTGGCTTTAAATTTTAGCGGCTCATTGTCGTGCAGATGCAAATCGGTCACGCGCGGTTGAGACACGGGGATCAGGCCGAGCTTGCCAGTTTCCTTGCGGAAAAACTTCGGAATCAGCGCGTCCACGACATCGTTTTGAATGTCCTTGGAGAAGCGCTGGCGGATGACCGAAGCCGGAACATGTCCCTTGCGGAAACCGGGGATGCGCGCCAGTTTCTGATATTTTCCTACGAGAGTTTCGGTTTCGCGGGCAACTTCCTCGGCTGAGATTTCGATCTCAATTTCCCGCTTCGTGTTGCTGGAAGTTTCAGTGAGGCTCACATTCTTGAGTGTAAGGATACGAGGGGAGAACCGTCAAACGGCAGGGAAGTACCTTTAGTCACCAGGCGCGTTCTTGGCTTCGTATTGCCGGGGACTCGCGATAGGTGCAACACTTCGACTATTGTCGCGGAGAACGGGAAAACCATGCACAGTGGAATGGCGCCCTCACGACTCGTCCGATCGCTCGTCTGGCGATGGGGAGTAGGCTTATTGTCAGTCGCTGCGGCATTTGTCGCGACCCTGCTTCTTCAACACTTATTTCCCTATCCTTTTTTGTTTTTATTTTTCGGAGCGGTAATCGCAAGCGCATGGTTCGGTGGAGCCGGCCCGGGTCTGTTCGCGGTCCTGATCTCAACCGTTCTGGTGGACTATTTTTTTGTGCCACCCTTCAACTCATTCTCCGTCAGTACAACGGCGGAGGCTTATTTCGCGGCGTTTGTTGTGTGCGCTCTGGTCGCAAGCTGGATAAGTTCCTCGAAGAAAAAAAGCGAGGAAGCGCTGATGGAGGCGCGCGATCAACTGGAGATGCGCGTATCCGAACGTACGGCGGAGCTTATGAAAACGCAAGCGCAGTTAGCCCATCTTTCTCAAGCGCTAAGCATGGCAGAGCTGACCGCATCCATTGCCCATGAAATCAGCCAGCCGCTGACCGCGATGGTTACGCATGGGCATGCCTGCGTCGAATGGTTATCGGCAAGTCCTCCAAATCTAGACAAGGCGCGCCAGACCACCGAGAGCATAATTCGGGAGGGCACACGTGCGGGGGCAGTTGTCGCCCGCATTCGGGCTCTCTTCAAAAAGGAGGCGCCGGCGAAGGACTGGTTCAACATGAACGAAGTGATTGAAGAGCTGACAATATTTCTGCGCGAGGAGGCCCTGCGGCAACACATCTCTATACAGACGGATCTTTCTCCGAATCTCCCGAAGGTCAAGGCCGATCGGGTACAGTTGCAGCAAGTGGTGCTCAATCTCGTCATGAACGCCATGGACGCAATGTCGGGAACTACCACTCGCAAGAAGACGGTGCTTGTCAGTTCCCGTGAAGATGGAGCGGCAATCGTGGTTAAAGTCGAAGACTGCGGAAGTGGGTTGGATGCGGAGACCGCGACAAAGATTTTCGATCCATTTTTCACCACCAAGCCGCATGGCATTGGCATGGGATTATCCATCAGCCGTTCGATCATTGATTCTCACCAGGGGCGCTTATCGGCTGAGCCTCACCCCATGGGCGGCGCAATTTTCCAATTCACTCTTCCCATCCAATTAGCGGATCCCGATGAATGACGCTCGTCCGGTAATCTTTGTAGTTGATGATGACGCATCCGTGCGCGAAGCGATGCGCAACCTCCTTGACTCCGTCGGCCTTCAATCGCAGGTGTTTGGGTCTGCGGAAGAATTCAGGAGAGCCTCACGCCCGAATGTGCCCAGCTGCCTGCTTCTCGACGTTAGGCTTCCTGGGATGAGCGGGATCGAATTTCAAGCGGAGCTCAGCAAAGCCGGCATATTTATTCCCATCATCTTCATTACGGCCCATGGCGATGTTCCAATGACGTCGCGCGCAATGAAAGCAGGCGCGATCGAATTCCTGATGAAGCCGTTTCAGAAGGAAGAGCTTTTGGCGGCAATTCAGCACGGCCTCGAACGTGATCATGTCCGGCGCAAAGGCGAAGCGGGACTCTTTATCTTACAGTCGCGATTTGAGCAACTAACGCCGCGAGAACGCGAGGTCATGAACCTTGTGGTCGCGGGCTTGACCAATAAAGAGGTCGCATCGAAGTTGGGAATCAGCGAGGTCACAACCAAAATGCATCGCGGCCAGGTCATGCGAAAGATGCAGGCTGAGTCCCTCGCGGCGCTTGTCCGAATGGCGGACAAATTGTGAAATCATTTTCCACCCGGACGAGCTCATAACTCTTCTCGTCGTCTTCCTATAATTATTTTGAATCAAGACCCATACCTTAGGATGATTGTCCCGCGATTGTCCGCTGGCTAGCTTTGATCATGAACACTCCTGGCATATCGAGTCTGGGCAGTACTTCCCCATTACTGGTAGCTGATTCCACCGATCAGCCCTTTACGCAACCCGGCGACGTCAGTTTTTTGCACACCATCGCAAGCCGGATGTCCGAGGCTGCGCCACTCGCCGAAGTGCTGAAAGAGGTGGTGGAATTCGTTACGTGCGTCATCAAATGCGATTCATGCTTTGTGTATGTTTTGGAAGGCGACGGCCTGGTCTTGCGTGCTTCCAAGAATCCGCATCCTGAAGCTGTTGACCGCTTGAAAATGAAGGTCGGACAAGGGATCACGGGATGGGTAGCCAGGCATCGCGCACCCGTGGCCATTGCCGAAAGCGCCTACAGGGACCCGCGCTTCCGGCTGTTCAACGATCTGCCCGAAGACCGCTTCGAGGGCTTTTTGTCGGTTCCCGTGGTCACGGGTGGAAGGCTGGTCGGCGTCATCAACATGCAGAGCCTGGCGAAACACGAATATAGTGAACGCGAAATCAGCCTGATCGCGACGCTGGGTTTTCTGATCGGCGCGGAGATTGAACGCGCGCGGCTGCAAACCGAAAACTCACAGCTTTCCGAGCAACTGGAATCGCGAAAGCTCGTCGAACGAGCGAAGGGAATTCTGCAAAAAGATTTGAAAATCGGCGAAGACGCGGCGTATCGCGTAATGCAGCGCGAGAGCCAGGAGAGGCGCAAGTCCATGAAAGAGATTGCGGAAGCAGTCATTCTGAGTGACGGCCTGAGATCCCCCAGATCGTGATGCGGGATGTAATCCATGATTAGGCAGTTTGTTCGACGCGATAAATAATTTGAATTGGACATTCGACGCTGCTGCACGCAGAATCGCAGTCCAGTTGTACTTCAGCTACTTCCTCTTTACGACGCTGCAAAGAGACGATTCCCCGGCACGATGCCGTGCCCAACGAACGAAAAACTTTTGATTTAGAAGACTCTTAAGTTACCTGCGCTCTTGAGTCCGCCAAATCCCATGTCGGGATGGGCGTCCAAGCCGGCCAATACCGGCGGGGTTAGGAATGGGCTAGGAAAGATTTCAGACAGGCAATTCAAATCAAAAATGAAGGAGCCACTACATGTCTGCCATTGCTGAAAAGAAGAAGAGGCTGACTTTACCTGAAAAGATTTCCCGACTAAAAGTTCGGCTGCGAGATCCCGAATGGCGGCGCTACGCTGGAACCCTCGCCGCCGGCAAAGCGATTGGGATGGGAATGGTGCTGCTCGTCATTGCCATCGTCTCCGGCCTTTTCTTCACTCACGTGTACGCTCAGACAGGGACACCTGAGGTGAAGGCAGCCGACGTAGTGAACCCTGTCAACACGGCATGGACTCTGGTCGCCGCCTTCCTCGTCTTCGGAATGCAAGTCGGGTTCACGATGCTCGAAGCGGGCTTCTGCCGTTCACGGGAGACCGTCAATGTGCTTGTAGAATGCGTAGTTGACACCTGCCTCTGCGGCATTCTCTTCTACGCAGTGGGCTTCGCGTTCATGTTCGCACACGGAAACGGATTCATCGGGTATCACTGGTTCTTTCTGCAAAACGCTCCAGCGACCTATGAAACCACCGGCGTCGCGTTCCTGGCGGTATGGATCTTCCAATTCGCATTCGCCGATACCTGCTCGACCATTACTTCGGGCGCGATGATCGGTCGTACCGGTTTCGTCGGCGATCTCCTCTACAGTATTTGCGTCACCGGTTTCATCTACCCGGTCATCGGACACTGGGCTTGGGGGCCGGACGGCTGGCTGGCGAACATGGGCAGCGACGGTCACTTCTATCCTTCGCTGGGCATGGGCTTCCATGATTTCGCTGGATCTACCGTCGTTCACACTATCGGCGGATTTATCGCCTTAGCCGGAGCCATCGTTCTTGGCCCGCGCTTGGGCCGAAAGTTCAAGCGCGATGGCGGCCAGCCCATGCTGCCGCATGATCTGACTATAGCCGTGAGCGGCGGACTGATTCTCTGGTTCGGCTGGTACGGATTTAATCCCGGCAGCACGCTCTCCGCGATGGACTTTGTCGGCATCGGCCGCGTGGCCACCAATACCACGCTCGCCGCGTGCTCCGCCGGACTAACCTCGATCATCTACGGATACTTCAAGATGAAGACGTGGGACGCCGGCTATACCACAAATGGATTTCTGGCCGGATTGGTTGCAATCACTTGCCCGTGCTACTGGGTCAGCCCAACCGGCGCCGTTATGCTCGGCGGAATCGCCGGGGTGCTAGTCATCATGGGAGTGGACCTGCTGGAATGGCTCCGCATTGATGATCCAATCGGCGCGGTGCCCGTCCATGGATTTTGCGGTATCTGGGGAACGCTCTCTCTCGGTCTATTTGCCTGTGGCCAATATGGCTCGACCGGACCGATCGCCCCCGACAACTCTGCGCCACTGAAAGGTCTTTTCTATGGCGGCGGATTGCAGGTGCTGAAAGCTCAATTCATCGGCAGCGCTTGCATAACCCTCGCGACCTTTGGCGTTGCCATGGTCGTAATGCTGATAGTCAATGCAATGGGTCTGCTGCGGTTGCCGGCAGAAATGGAAACCTATGGCATGGACCTGCACGAGCACGGCATCTCGGCTTATCCCGAATATGTCATCTCGGCATTCGGGGCTCCCGCAGGCATGTCGCAGGAACTTCCGATGTCGCCCGTGAAGGCATCAAGCATTACTAGCAAGCCGTTTTCTCATGTCGCAAGTTGAGCTGGGATTTCTACCGTTAGGGAGGCGGAGTTCACCTCTGCCTCCTTTTGATCCGCTCTTCAATCTTTAGGCAAGGAGCCAAGATGACCAAAATTGAAGCAATCATTCAGCCGATCCGGTTTGAGCCTGTCAAAGACGCGCTAATCGCACTAGGGGTTGAGGGTATGACGGTATCGGAAGTTCGCGGCCACGGAAGGCAAAAGGGACACACCGAGAAATACCGTGGGGGCGAGTACACTACCGACCTTCTTCCCAAAATAAAACTTGAACTAGTAATGGACGACACCATGGTAGACGCCGCTGTGGACGCCATCCTCAAGACTGCCGCAAGCGGCAAAATTGGTGATGGCAAAATATTCCTATATAAAGTGGAAGAAGCAATCCGCATCCGCAACCAGGAGCGGGGAGTCGCAGCTATCTAGGCGTGAAGAATAGGGAATTCAGCATCCCGCGCTACTTGAGGGGAGGTTAGTCAGGTCGTCCTCGGCCAACCTCTCTCGCTCCGAGCGCGAGAAGGCTCGGTCGGGTTTCGGGCGCTCGTTCAATAGCGTGCGTGCGGTGGCATTTCGCTTTGACCGTACCAGGGTGTGCGAGAATGGCGCGATGTCAGATGAACCGTCATCTTTGCGCGATTTCGCACCTTCCAATTTTTTCCTTCCTAAATTTATATATGGCACTGCCTGGAAGGAAGAGCGCACCGCGGCGCTTACCGAGCTCGCGCTGAGAAGCGGGTTCCGAGGGATTGACACCGCCAATCAACGAAAGCACTATTTTGAAGTTGGCGTTGGTCAGGGACTGGCTGCTGCCTACTGCACGGGAGTGGTGACCCGCTCCGAGCTTTTTCTGCAAACAAAATTCACTTATCAGCAGGGTCAGGATCATCGGCTGCCTTACGATCCTGAAGCTGGCTTTGCCGCTCAGGTCCGCCAATCTTTACTAAGTTCACTCAAACATCTCGGGACTGAATATGTAGATAGCTTTGTGTTGCATGGGCCTTCATCTGCTCATGAATGGACTGAGGAAGACGCCGAGGTCTGGGAGGCCATGCGCAAGGAACGTGACAGCGGGCGGGCGCGTTTTCTGGGTGTAAGCAATGTTTCGCTTCAGCATCTTGAGCAGATGGCTGGCGCTCATGGCGAAGGTCCTACATTTGTGCAGAACCGCTGCTTCGCGAGATTGGGGTGGGACCGCGATGTCCGGTTCTTTTGCCGGGAGCGAAAGATTGCCTACCAGGGCTTCTCGCTTCTTACGGCGAATACTGAGGTGGTTCGTCATCCTCTGATCGCAGAGCTGGCGGCGCGAGCGAAGGCGACTCCTGCTCAGATTGTGTTCAGTTTCGCCCGCGCGGTTGGAATTCTGCCGCTCAGCGGCACCTCTGACGCCGAACACATGAAAGAAGACCTGGCTAGCGGCGAGATAGATCTCCCTCCAGAAGCGGTGCGAGCGATCGAGTCCTTGGCGGGCTGACCACAAAATTGGCATGTTAAGATGCTCGCCAATGTCCGACCCACAATCCATTGAAGGACAAACGGTTTCGCACTACCGCGTTCAGCATAAGCTGGGCGGCGGTGGGATGGGTGTTGTCTACCAGGCCGAAGATACGCAACTCGGACGCCCTGTTGCTTTGAAGTTTCTGCCCGATGACGTAGCACACGATCCGCAGGCTTTTGAACGTTTTCGCCGTGAAGCTCGCGCTGCTTCTGCGCTGAATCATCCCAACATCTGCACCATTTATGAAATCGGAGAGGACCAGGGGCGTCCCTTCATTGCGATGGAATATTTGGATGGGAAAACCCTGAAGCAAACCATCTTCAATCACCCGCTGGAAACGGAACGGTTCCTGGATCTGGGAATTGAAATTGCGGACGCGCTCGATGCCGCGCATTCCAAGGGAATCGTTCACCGGGACATCAAGCCTGCCAATATTTTCGTCACTTCCCGCGGTCATGCCAAGATTCTGGACTTTGGTCTCGCTAAGATGAACGCGATTTCGGGCTCTGTATCGGCGGACGCCGGCACAGTGACGGAAGAGCACCTCACGAGTCCCGGCAGCACTCTGGGGACGGTGGCGTACATGTCGCCGGAGCAAGCGCTGGGCAAAGAACTCGACACCCGCACCGACCTGTTTTCGTTCGGCACCGTGCTCTACGAAATGGCGACGGGCGCGCTGCCGTTTCGCGGCGAGACTTCTGCCGCGATCTTCAATGCAATCCTGAGCAAGGCGCCCACGCCGCCAGTCCGGTTGAATGCCGATCTTCCTCCCGATCTCGAGCGTCTCATCAACAAAGCTTTGGAGAAAGACCCGGACATTCGTTATCAGAGCGCCGCAGAGATGCGCGCCGACCTGAAACGATTGAAACGCGACACGACCTCCGGAAAAGTGACGGTCGCTACTCCTGTTGCGGCGAGTGCCGTCCGTTCAAAAAAGCCAGTGGCGCTGTGGGCTGGCGGCATGGCCGCGGTTCTGGTCCTCGGGTTAATTGCCTTCCGCTACCTCGTTCCAGTGCAGCCGCCCCGAGTCACCGGCTCAACTCAGATCACTCACGACGGCAAGGCAGGATGTTGCGCCGTGACCGACGGTTCCAGAATTTACTTCACTCGTTTCCCCTCGGACCTGGATACTTCGTTGGCGCAAGTCTCATTGGACGGCGGCGACGTCCTCGAAAGTCCACCCCCGATCAAGCAGTCTCGAATCCAGGGTATCTCCGCCGACCACTCGCAGCTTCTCATCGGATCCGGCGCAGAGAACGGCATTAACAGTCTGCTTTGGACCTTCCCTTTGCCCACCGGCTCCCCCCGCCGATTGGGAAGCATTACAGTGGACACCCGATACGGCGTGAAATGGTCGCGCGATGGTCAGAGCCTGGTGTTTTCCAAAGGCTCCGAGCTCTGGCTGGCAAATGGTGACGGCAGCCACCCGGCTCGCATTTTGACCGTCCAGGGCCACCCGGGATATCCCGCGCTTTCTCCAGACGGCAAGCGCATTCGTTTCACCCAGATTGATGACGCTACCCATACCTACGCTCTCTGGGAAGTCCGGCCCGACGGCTCCAATCTTCATCCGCTCTTGCCGGGCTGGCACACGCCGCCGCATGAGTGCTGCGGCCTCTGGACGCCTGATGGCCGGTACTTCCTTTTTCAAAGCACGGTTCACAACGATAGTTTTGGCGATGTCTTCGTCTTGCCGGACTCGCCCGGTCTGCTTCGCAAATCGGCGACCACGCCGATTCAGTTGACCTTTGGCCCCTTAGAGTTCGGCCTGGCCGGGGTCACTCCCGACGGTAAGCGATTGATCGTCGGAGGCTACGATCAACGCGCCGAGCTGGTGCACTACGATCCCTCATCAAAACAATTCGTACCGTTTCTTGGGGGCTTGGCGGCTTACGACGTGACATTTTCGCGCGATGGAAAGAACATCGCATACGTCAGTCTTCAGGACGAAACCTTGTGGACCAGTCAGGCTGATGGCAGCCAGAAAATCCAGCTAACCTACCCTCCAGATCATGCCGCACTTCCCCGATGGTCACCCGACGGGAAACAGATTGTATATATGGGCTCGGCTATAGGAAAACCGTGGAAGGCATACGCGATTTCAGCACAAGGTGGCACCCCTGAGGAGTTGCTGCCGGGACCCACGACCGAAGGCGACCCCGCGTTCTCTCCCGACGGCGCTCGCATCGTTTTTTCGACAGGAGAACCGTCGGGACAACGGAACTCCGAAATCAGAACCATGGATGTGGCGACTAAACAGATCACAACCGTTCCCGGTTCCAACGGCATGTTCAGCCCGCGCTGGTCTCCCGATGGACGTTATCTGGCTGCTCTCGACTTCGAGGAGCGATCCAAGACTATGCGGATTTTCGATTTTCAAACCGGCAAGTGGTCGGACTGGGCGACGGATCCTGTGTACGTTGGATATCCTGCCTGGACTCCGGACAGCCGCTACGTCGAGTACTCAACCACTACCGAGACCAAGCGGATCAAAGTCGGCGAAACTCATTCCGAGACATTGTTCACGTTCAAAGAATTGCGGCAGTATTCCACTCCGGATTTTGGCGCCTGGAACGATAATGCAGCCGACAGCTCCCGCATGTTCCTCCGCGATGCAAGCACGGAGAACCTTTACACACTCGACGTGGACTTCCCGTGATGCCCCACGGCGGCGGCTTCGCTAATACCGGTGCTTGCCCGAAACGAAGCCAATGCTTGCAGCATCACCTATCGTTCCCGCTACAATGCCATAGACCTCATTTTCTCTAGGCACCACCAATTTGACCGGATGGTAAACGCGTGACCTGGGCTACTAAATTGGCGAAGCCGTACAGGTTTGATCACGCCAAAAAATTCCGCTTGAAAGATTACGATCCGGGCGATACCGGAAAGGAAAGCTCCAAAGATCATGCCGAGGAATCGTTGCAGCGCGGAATTGAAGCGCTGGCCGAATTGCAAGACAAGCTATATGCGCAGGATCGCTGGGGCGTTCTGGTTATCTTTCAGGGAATGGACGCCGCAGGCAAGGACGGCCTGGTGAAGCATGTGATGTCGGGAGTGAATCCCGAAGGATGCCAGGTTTATTCCTTTAAAACTCCCTCCGATGAAGAATTGAATCACGATTATTTGTGGCGCAGCATGCAGCGGATTCCGGAGCGTGGAAGAATTGGCATCTTCAACCGGTCTTACTACGAAGAAGTATTAATTGTGCGGGTGCACAAGGGAATATTTGCAAAGGAGCGCATTCCCCCCGATCTCGTCACGAAAGATATATGGAAGAATCGCTACCAGGATATCAACGCGTTCGAGCGTTACCTCGATCGCAACGGAATTCTGGTCCGAAAATTCTTTTTGAATTTGTCGCAGAAAGAGCAAAAGCAGCGCTTCCTCGACCGGCTCGACCAGCCCAACAAGAATTGGAAGCTATCACCGTCGGATATCAGCGAGCGGGAATATTGGGACGGTTACATGACAGCCTACGAAGAAATGATTGCGAATACCTCCACGAAGCACGCTCCGTGGTACGTGGTACCGGCAGATAATAAGTGGTTTACGCGAGTAGTAGTTGCGGCGGCGATTGTGGAAGCGCTGGAAGATTTGAATCTGGCTTATCCTAAAGTGGACGCATCGAAACGAAGAGAGTTGAAAGCAGCAAAGACACTGTTGCTGGGAGACAAGAAAGCATAAGATTATTCCGAATCTCGTACAACCTTCCTGTAACAAACTCTTTCGCAGTAAGATATGCAGTACTTTTCTGGAGAAAACGAAATGGGCCCTGATTTTAGAAAACTTTCGATATTGTTTGTAGCCGTGTTCCTTTTGTGTGCGTGCTCTTTTACTTTGGCGCAGAGACAGCGGGAGGGCGAAAAAACACTTCCGGCGAAGCCTTCGGCCGATCAAAATCCCGCCACTCCAAACGATGAAACCAGCAAGGAGGAAGAAAAGGAAGACCCGCTATTTAAAGGGATGAAGTACCGCGTGGTCGGATCCCTTTCGCGGTGGGCGATCCCTAACCGCGGCGGGAATTCCCGGAGAACCGAATACCTATTATTTCGGCGCGACCGGCGGCGGCGTCTGGAAGTCAACCGACGGCGCCATGACATGAAGCCCGTGTTCGACAAAGAAGCGGTTTCAGCGATTGGCAGCCTGGCGGTTTCGTCTTCTGACCCGAATATCGTGTATGTGGGAACCGGGGAGGCATGCATTCGCGGGAATATTTCCCACGGCGACGGAGTTTATAAGACGCTGGACGGCGGCAAAACCTGGAAAAACGTGGGCCTGCATGATTCGCGCGCGATCGGCAAAGTGATCGTTGATCCAAAGAATTCAGACATCGTTTTTGTGGCGGCGCTCGGACATCCTTATGGTCCGAACACGGAGCGGGGAATCTTCCGCACCACCGACGGCGGGAAAACCTGGCAGAGAGTTTTGTACAAAGACGAAAATACCGGCGGCATTGACATCGCTTTCGATCCCAATAATTCTCATATTCTTTTCGCATCTTTGTGGCAAGCGCGTCGCACTCCGTGGAGCCTTTCAAGCGGCGGCCCGGGTAGCGGTCTCTACCGTTCCAACGATGGCGGCACGACCTGGAAGCGGCTCGAGGAACACGGTCTACCCAAAGGGCCTTACGGGCGAATCGGAGTTGCAGTCTCTGCAAATTCCGATCGCGTTTACGCCCTGATCGAGGCTCATGAAGGCGGCCTATACCGTTCCGATGACGGAGGCGAGACTTGGGAATTGGTGGACGCCAACCGCGCATTCTGGCAGCGCGCATGGTATTACATGCACATTATTGCCGACCCTCAGTCGGCGGACACGGTATACATCGCCAATGTCGAGTTCTACAAATCCACCGATGGCGGGCACACTTTCAACAAGGTCAAGGTTCCGCACGGGGACAATCACGGCATGTGGATTGATCCCAAGGACACTCGCCGGATGATTGTGTCCAATGATGGCGGCGTGACGGTAAGTCTCGACGGCGGAGAGACGTGGTCGCAGCAAAATAACCAACCCACGGCCCAGTTTTATCATGTGATTGCCGACACCCGTACTCCTTACTTTATTTATGGGGCGCAGCAGGACAACACCACTGTCGCGATCGCCAGCCGCAGCGACAATGGATTTATAGATACTCCCGATTGGTACCAGGTTGGCGGAGGGGAAGCAGGCTACATCGCGCCCTTTCCGCCGGACCCGAATATCGTTTACGCCGGCGACTATCAGGGGAAAATTACCCGCTTTGATAAAAGCACTGGCCAGTTGAAAGATATTGAGGAGCATCCGGATGTGAGCGATGGCGAGGGAGCGGCAAATCTGGAACATCGCTTCCAATGGACGGCGCCCTTGGTAATTTCGCCGCACGATCCAAACACTCTATATCACGGCGGCGAGCGTTTATTTAAGACGACTGATGGTGGAATGCATTGGCAGGCGATCAGTCCCGATCTCACCCGCAATGACAAGAGCAAGCAGCAACCCTCGGGCGGGCCCATTGATATTGACGATACGGGAACTGAATATTACGACACGATTTTTGCTGTCGCCGAGTCGCCTATCACTAAGGGTTTGATTTGGGCCGGCACTGACGACGGTCTGGTTCAGCTCACCCGAGATGGTGGCAAGAATTGGGCGAATGTCACGCCATCGCAAATCCCGGAGTTCAGCCGCATCAGCCTGATTGATGCGTCGCCGATTGATGCCGGGGCAGCGTACGTAGCGGTGGATCGTCATGAGAATGACGACATGCATCCGTATATTTTCAAGACCGCAGATTACGGAAAGACTTGGGCAAAAATCACCAATGGAATCCCGGACAACACTTTCGTCCGCGCGGTTCGGGCAGATCCCAAGAAACGTGGACTGCTGTATGCCGGGACCGAGACCGGAGTGTTTGTTTCCTTCGATGATGGCGCGAATTGGCGCTCCATGCAACTGAATCTCCCAACGACGCCGGTTCACGATTTGATCGTGAAGAACGACGACCTGGTGCTGGCGACCCACGGACGATCGTTCTGGGTACTTGATGATGTTTCGCCTCTGCGTCAATTCACAAATGATGTCCCCAGCCAGGACGTACATCTCTACACTCCGTCGACTGCGTATCGAATGCAAAATCCCGATCAGGACGATATTCCGAAACCAGTCCGGGTGGGACAAAATCCTCCGGCGGGTGCAATATTTTATTACTTCCTGAAAGACAAGCCGAAGGGCGAAACTACCGTCGAGATTCTCGACGCATCGCAGAAAGTGATTCGCAAATATTCCAGCGAAAAGACAGAGGAATTGGATGAGCCGCTGAATCCGGATGACAAGAAACCTGAAAAGCAAATCAAACCGGAAGCTGGCTTGAACCGGTTGGTGTGGGACATGTATTACCAGGGCACCGACCGGGTGCCCGATTATTACGTTTATGAATATAAAGATGGCTTGATGGGGCCGTTGGCCCTGCCCGGCAAATACGAAGTGCGGGTGACGGCAAATGGCAAAACCGAAACTGCGCCGTTCGAAGTGAATCTCGATCCGCGGGTCAAAGTCTCGAGTGAAGATTTGCAAAAACAGTTCGACCTGGGATTGCAGATTCGTGACGAACTTACCCGCGTTTACGACGCTGTAAATCAGATTCAGGATGTGCGGGTACAAGTTGAAGGATTGAAAAAGCGTCTGCCTGAAAATGTGAGCACGAAGTCGGTTGTGGGAGCGGCTGCCGATCTGGATCAAAAATTACTTTCGGTGCGCGACGAATTGATCCAGGCAAAAGTAAAGTCGAACGAAGATTCGCTGGCGTATCCGGAGAGGGTGGATGTAAAGCTGGCTTACCTCGCTTCCGCGGTTGGGCAGGGAGCCGACTCCGCTCCGACGGACGGTGAATATCAGGAATTCGATAAATTGAAGAAGCAGGCCGACGAATCCTTGTCCCGCTGGGCGGAAATCGAGCGCACAGACTTGGCTGCGTTTGATCGGCTCATGGCGGGAAGAAATATCGAAGCGATTGTCGTGCCTTCCTCGGAACACTCCGAAGCGACTGGCGAGGGCCAGCATTAAGTGCATGTGTTTTTTGAATAGTAGAGTTGACTTACTTTGCGTACTGTCATTGATGCGGTGACAAGCGGTTAGTGAACTTCACAATAGTGGCGTGATGTGATTTTTGATCTTGGCGAGGTCTTTCACAGCCGCTTCCGTGTCAGTCGTAGTAAACGCAGAGACTTCATATCTTGCGTTGTATCCGTAGAATTTTAGATGTTCGTAGGGGAAGAAAATTTGTTTTAGGTTAGCTTCCTTCCCAATGTATTTATCTCGGGTAGTATGGCTCCTAAGATGCATAGCCCAATGCTTCTCAAGGTACGCTTCCACATAGTGGATGGCCGCATAAAACAGCACAACTAACGTCCAATCAATGGCGGTTTGATTGTCGGGCTCTATGACCGCAGCAAATGCTTCGTTACCTTCCGCCTTCTGTAGATGCTCGTTCTTAGTTGGCACCGTTGCCATCCCTGCGCGAATAGATAATTTTGGAGGCGGAAGCGAACTGGTAAGGATCACGCTCGACAGCGGCTACTATATTGAAATCAAAATCGACCTCTGGAAAACCCTCGATAAGTTCCAATTCTTTGCGAAACACTCGCTCTCGCACTTCCCTAACCGGATTATCGAGGCCAATCCACACTAGGAGATTGTTATCCGCCCTCTCAACGCATATGTGACGTACTTCCTCCACCAAAGCAAGATCGCGCGCTAAAGCATCTTCTAAGTCCGAACTGAATGATATTTGGGGTTCGCCCTGCCCGACGACAGTAACGGATGTTAATGCACCCCCGGAGTCCAAACAAAGAAAATGATCCCCCGCTTCGCACTTTTCAGGAGAGCGAGCTAGGACAACGTACAACGCTGCCACCTCTACTAACATATCTTGCCTATTGAGATTTTCGCTTTAGTTCATCTGGAGCGACTACCCCGAGTATTTGTTGAAATTGAAAGACATATACCGGTTCGCCCTTTTCGTTGAATTCGTCCAGTCGTGCTGCATTTAAGAGGACCATTTTCACTTTTACTTGCGTACCGTCGGCTAATTTGTATTGACTCCAGGGTTCTGCTGTCGGCTCGAATTCGACAGTCTGTCCCGGGACCTGACGATTCAGATATGGATATAGGTTTTTGGGGGACAAGGTGTCTTCCTCCCTTGGCGATGTAGAAAGCGTAGCACACTTACCGTTGACTTCAATAGTGGCAGTCGGGCTCTCCGTTTCTGAGCGAAACCCTTTGGGTGCGAGGCAATAGCTCAAGGAATGTTATTCCCCGTTTCATCGCCCGTAATGGCACTTTTGGTCCATTGACCGGCCCCAGCGCCATTGCTAATGTGGCTTCATAAAGGTGCAGTTTCCGCCCCCCACGGCTAGCATCTTTTGGGGGTAGCCTTTATGAAACTGGTTCATTTTTGCTATGTGGCACTGGGCTTTGCAGTGGCCCGCTGGATTTTCAAGCGGGAGCCAATGTCAATGGCCGATCCGGTTCCGCATCTTCGATCTTCCGGCTTGCTGTAGAGCTGTTTGCAGTAACGGTGACTTGCTGTAAAGAATGGGGCGTGCGAAGTCCCGTTGCGCGCCGTTGGTTTCCGCGCCCTCTTTCTTGCCTGCACTAAAGTACCAGTACCAACGTTTGCCCCACTCCATCCTGCGACGCACCGCCACTGGTTAGAATTGTTCTTGAGTCCTGCTTGCTAGTCGGGTCTCAAAACTGGCCTGTCATGTCCTCCAAACTATCCGCCTTTGCTGCCTCGCTCCTGCTGGGCTTAGCGCTCATAGGCCTCTTGTTATTGCCCACGGTAGTTGTGGCGCAGTCCGACAACGACGTTCCACTGGGAGACCTGGCGCGTCAGATGAGAAGTAAGAAAGCGCCCGCCGCCGATACGATCATTGACAATGACAACTTGTCGAAAGTCATGGACGACGTGCAGACCAACCGGCTAAAGGGACAGCCGGTGTTTTCGATTGACAACGCCGGAAAGAACTTTCACATAACCTCTCCGGACGGCACTTGCAGCCTGTCATTCGATGCCAATGCCACCGCGCTGATTTCCAACCCATATGTCCCCGAAGATTTGCCGCAAAGCGAACTCATGAAACTAGACGGCCCCGCGAGCATTGATGGAAACACGCTCCAGCTCTCCATGTACAACGGGACCAAATGGAATGTAAAGGGAATTACCGTTGGGCTGACGATTGTGCGACGGCAAGCCGCGGCTGCGTTAAATTACGGATCAGCCAAGCTGATTCCAGCCGCAGACGAGAGCAGCAGTGCTTCGGAGAAGCGCTCTGACCTGACGTTGCTCTATCACCTGAAAGGATCGGCGGCGCCATTCACTACAACTGTTTTCCATGAAGCTCTGGGAGTGCAGCTTGATCCCGATCAGGAGTGGCATTGGGCGATCATTCAGGCGGTGGGAATTCTGCCGAAAACCGATCCGTCTGCTGATAAGTAGTTACGACGCGCGTCTCTTTGCCGTGATCTCTCCGACCTCTTCCGTATTGCCGCTCCGGATACTTCGATAAGCCGCATCCAGAATTTGCTGATTCTTCCATCCTTCTTCTCCGGGCACCGGGAATTCCGCCTTTCCTTCTACAGCTTCGGCGAAGGAGTCAACCTGATGTGCGTACGCCATGCCGTTTGAGAAGGTCTCGGTATCCGCAACTTCCCACTCGTGGCGAAGTTCCACATGAACAGGCCTGTCAACGTTCAGACCATTCTCCGATCGAAGGGTTCCGCTTGGACCGACGATTTCGAGCGGAGTGCCGTATTCACTCCTAAAAGAAACGAATACTGAGCCCAATGTGCCGCGCGAAAATTCCAGCGTGATCGCAGCGGAGGACTCCTGCTTGCCTGAGAGTTCATCCGACATTCCGATTGCGCTGACACGCACAACTTCATCCTGCAAGATGAAGCGCAGCGTATCAATGCAATGCACGCCAACATCAGAAATCGGACCGCCTCCCGCCACTTTGGGATCGTTGATCCAAGCGCGGGGATGTTCCGGCCCTACGTGGAAACAAAATTCGGAGCGGGCATAAACCGGCGCACCGATGTGACCGGCGGCCACGCGGTCTCTGATTCGGCGAATACTCTCGTTGAATCTGAACACCTGCGCGATTCCGAGCAGGAGGTTTGCTTTTCGCGCGGCTTCCAGCATCTGCCTGCATTCATCGGCATTGATAGCCATTGGCTTTTCGCAGAGCACCGGTTTTCCGGACTCAATCGCGGTAAGCACATCCGTCAGGTGATAGGAATTGGGAGTGGCGATGAAAACCGCGTCCACTTCCGGCGACTGGCACAACTCTTTCGCAGAAGAGAATGCGTTCGGAATGTGGTGCTGCCTGGCAGCTTCCCGAGCTTTATTGATGTCCCGTCGTGATAGTGCCGTGACGCGACAGTTTTTGGAGAGTGCAAATCCCGGCATCAGCCGCTTTACGCCATGAAGTCCGAAGCCGATAATCCCAAAATTTACCATCACAATACCGAAGCCTACGCAGCGCAGTATTTGCGATCAGGCCACCTTGGTTTCAGCTGCTACCAGGCTGCCGGCAAAATGGCCATTTTTTGCTATGGCGTTGAAAGGCGGCCTCAGCCGCGCCGTACGCGCTTGATCAGAATAACGGCAGGGCTGAAGCCTCGCCCTTCAACGCCACTTCTATCTCGAACCAAAGTCCCGCAGTCCCTCAGGGCAGCACTGCCATGGATGAAGGCGAAGCGCCGACCGATGGCGGAGTCGAAGTGCTGGTCAAAGTCCCGTCGCTTCCAAGGGAAAAGAAATTAATGGTATTCGAACCTTGATTTCCGACAAACAAAAAGTTGCCCGTCGAATCGAAGATCAAGAATATCGGGCCGGTTCCACTCGTTGCGACCGGAGAATTCGTGAGTAGAGTCAGAACGCCGCCGCTCCCAATGGAGTACTCGGAAATATTATCCGTGGTGCTGTTGAGTACATAGAGAAAATTGCCTGAGGGGCTGGGAATGACATCCACTGGAAGAGTGCTCGAAGGCGTAGCCGTCGTGCTAAACGGCGATTGCGGAACTATCGTTAACGCGCCGGACGTAGAATTGATCGTGAAAACCGACACCGTGCTCGTAGATGCGTTCGTTACGTAGATAAAATGCTCGGCGGGATCAATTGCAAATGATGAGGGTGACGGCCCAACCGCAAAAGGAGATCCTGCCACCGCCTGCAATGCGCCCGTGCCTGATGTTATTGCGTACGCATAAATTGACGCCAGATTGCTGCTCAAGACGTAAAGAAATTTGCCCGAGGGAGAAACTCTCAACTTCGTGGGTCCAGGCCCGGTTACAAACGGAGATCCTGTAACTGCCGTCAATACCCCCGTTCCAGAATTAATCGTGTAAACCGAGACAGAGTTAGACGCTTCATTGGCGGCATAAAGCAGAGTTCCGCCGCTATCCATCGCCAGGGAAGCTGGAAAAAATCCCGTGGCCACCCGCGGTAGCACCTCCGTGAGCAGGCCCGATTGATTGTTCACTTTAAACAGCGAAATGTCGTTCTCGCCCTGATTCGCCACGTAAATAAAATTCTTCGATGGATGCGCTACGACCGACGCTGGCGACACTCCAGCGGCAAAGGGCGAACCCACAATACTTGTGAATGCCGCCGAATGATTGTTGATGCGATACACGGCAATTTCATTTGGGCCACGCAGGGTGATAAACCCGAGATGAGTGGACGAGGACCCGCAGCCAATAAGCATCGCCAGCGCCACCAAGGCCGGCAGCGTCATCATCCATTTTGCCTGAACTATTCTGAGTCTCTTCAACATTGATATGTATGTGAGATGCGAAATCCATCCGTCGCCCAAATCATTTTTTGCCGAACCGGTAAACCACTCCCGCGGAAATCCGAATATTGTTTTGGCTTTTGCCGAAGGTTTTCGAATAAACATAATCGGCGTCAATTGGACGCACAGAGATATGGCGTGACAAGCTTAATTCGAGGCCTCCTCCCAAAGCCACTGCCCGGCCCACACTGGTGATTTCGCCCTGGGTGGGTTGGTTGATTGCGACCTTGGTTTCGGCTTTGCCAAAAAGAATATCGCCAAAAAACCGCAGTCGGCCTTTCTCAGATGAAAACTGGGGACCCACCAGGAAGTTGTAAACCTTCAACTGCGAGCCGTACCCTCCACTCGCGCTGATTGTCACGCCCAGTTCTTCATACAGATGCGGCGCCGTAAATGAGATGATCCCTCCCACGAGGTTTGTATCACCTGAAAAACCGATGGAGGGACTATTAAACCGCGTATACGTGGGTCCACCATACACATCTATCTCAGGCAGCTTTTGCGCGCATAAGAAAGAAGAGCCGAAAATCAAAAAAAGAGGTATGAGCCAAAAGGTCTTGGGACGATGGGATCGAAATGGCATTACCGGAACCTGACCAACTTTCCTCCAGTGAGTGTTCGCGTGATCAGTACTATAACAGTTTCGATTTCGCGTGCACGCTTCCAACTTGGATGGCGGCAATTCCCCTGAATCAACTCCAAGTTTGTAAAGATTTGTATGGGAAGGGAACTGGTGAAAAGAAGCTTACCAACTATTTCAACGCCATCGCTCCGACGAGAGATTCGAAGATCTTGAAACCTTGCGTCCCTCCGAGTTCGGCCTCGCTGGCACGTTCGGGATGGGGCATCATGCCCAACACGTTTCTGCCTGGGTTGCAGATTCCGGCAATATTTCCCAACGATCCGTTCGGATTGGCGGAGTCGGAAATTTCACCATCGGTAGTCGCGTAGCGAAACACAATCTGATTTTTACGCTCTAAGTCATCCAGTGTGGACGAATCACAGAAATAATTGCCCTCCATGTGACCGATTGGAATCGTCAGAACTTCATGCATGCGGCACGCATTCGTAAACGGAGTGTCGGAATTCTCGACCCGCACCTGTATCGGCTTGCAAACATACTTCAGGCCCGCATTTCGCAACAAAGCACCCGGAAGCAATCCAGATTCGCAGAGAATCTGAAATCCGTTGCAGATTCCCAATACCAGCCCCCCGTTTTCGGCAAATTTCCGCACCGCTTCCATTACGGGAGAGAATTTGGCAATCGCGCCGGTTCGCAGATAATCGCCGTAGGCGAATCCACCGGGAACAATGATGACGTCACAGTTCTCGAGATCGTGCGATTCATGCCAAAGCATGGTGGCAGGCTGCTTTGCAACCTGCTGAACCGTCCAATAAGCATCGTGATCGCAATTCGAACCAGGGAAAATGATGACGCCAAATTTCATCGTGTTTTCCTTATTGAAGGGATCTAATTTGAGTTTAACACGATGCAAAATCGGCACGAACCGGCGTTGCACACAGGGCGGAGCAATGTGACTGATATGATTAAAAGACATACAAATGGCTTCCACAGCTAACGATATTTCAACTCATGTTGACCCGCTCCTGCTCGAGGTAGCGGACGTTGTCAACACGACCCTCGATCTCGATACCACTCTGCGAAGGGTGGCCGAACTCGTCCGCAAAGTCATTGATTATGAGATTTTCGCGATCCTTCTTCTGCATGAAAAAACGCAGGATTTGCGGTTTCGCTTCCAGGTCGGATATCCCCCGGAATTAGCCGAACGGCTCACCGTTAAAGTAGGCGAAGGTGTCACCGGAATCGCTGCGCAACGGCGTGAGGCAATCCTGGTTCGAGACGTCTCGCAAGAGCCTCAGTACATCTCCGCGGTTCCCGGCGTGCGGTCGGAATTGGCGGTTCCACTCATCGTGAAGAATCGCGTCATTGGAGTCATTGACATCGAGTCAGTGCTGCCGAATCACTTCACTGAGGAGCATAAGCAGTTACTCACGCTGATCGGTTCGCGAATGGCGATCGGAATCGAGAATGCCCGTCTGCACACCCGGATGTCGAAGCAGGCGCGCACGCTCTTGCTCCTTAACGAAATTGCGCGCGAACTTACTTCCATTTTGAATCTCGACGAATTGTTCAAACACATTGGCGAGCTGTTGAGCCGCCTGATTGATTATCAGATGTTCAGCATCCTGCTGCTCGATGCCAGCGGAGAGACTTTGCAGCACCGCTTCTCACAACGGTTCAAAGAGAATATCCACCTCAAGCACGATATCCCGCTCGGGCTGGGAGTCGTGGGGTATGCAGCGCTGCATCGTAAGGCCGTTTTGGTTCGTGACGTCAAAAAAGAGCCGCGGTACATTGAGACGAATCCCGAGACCCGCTCCGAGCTGTCGGTGCCGCTCATTTATAAAGAGAAAGTTATCGGAGTGCTGGACCTCGAGCATACGCGCAAGGGATTTTTCACCGAAGATCATCAACGTACGATTGTCACGCTGGCGGCGCAGGTTGCAATCGCCATTGAAAACGCAAGGCTGTATGAGGAAATTGCGCGCCAGGAAAAGCGCCTGGAGCGCGACCTGGCAATGGCCCGCGAACTGCAATTCCGCCTGCTTCCACACTCCCTTCCGAAGCTGGCGAATCTGGAAATCGCAGCGCGGTTTACTCCGGCGAGAGCCATCGGCGGAGATTTGTACGATTTTGTCAGCTACTCACAATCTCGCACTGCGATCGTGATCGGGGATGTAAGCGGCAAAGGTGCTCCCGCAGCCATTTTTGCCGCGCTCGTGAGCGGCATTCTCAGGTCGCATGCGCCCATCGAACCGCGACCTGCGGAAATGCTCTCCGCAGTCAACTACTCGCTCGTTGAAAGAAAAATTGAGGCGCAGTTTGTTTCCATCATTTATGCGGTTTGGGATGACGTAAGGCTCACTCTTCACGTTGCGAACTCGGGCCTTCCGCGTCCCGTTTATTGCCACGACGGCAAAGTCGAGATTATCGAAGCCACGGGCATGCCTTTGGGTCTGTTTGAAGATCCCGAATACGACGAGCTTTCTTTTAAAGCGAGCCCCGGCGATATGTTTGTCTTTTTCAGCGACGGCATTCTGGATGCTACGAATATCAAAGGAGAACTATTCGGCCGGACCAGAGCGGAAAAGATTATTTCGGAATGCTCCGAGAACTCCGCGGAGTCCGTCGTGAATTCATTGTTTAAGGCCGCCTCCGAACACGCTTTGGGAGTTGAAACTTTCGACGATCAGACGGTCGTGGTAATTAAAGTCAAAGGCGGTCCCGGGAAGCAAAATTGAGAATGCGAACGACCCACCTGCCCGGCCGCCCGCCCGGGTTTGCCTTCCTTAAACTTCGAGAATCCGGCGAAGCGTCGCGCGCCGTCACGAATGCTCTTCATTGCGAAGGTCTCCCCGCGGCGCAACTCGCGCATCGCTTTGGCACGCCCTTATATGTGTACTCTGCGTCAGCCATTCGAGAACGCGTGGGAACGTTTGAACGAGCGTTCCGCAAAGCTCCTCATACGATTTGCTATTCAGTGAAAGCAAATTCGAACCTTGGCATCCTCAGGCTCTTAGCGAAGTCCGGTTGCGGCTTCGATGTTGTTTCTGGAGGCGAACTCGCTCGCGTCGTGCGTGCTGATAAGCGGGCTGCGAAGCGTGTCGTGTTCTCAGGAGTAGGGAAGACTCGCGATGAAATGCTGGCCGCCATCCGCGCCGGTATTCTGCTGTTCAATCTGGAAAGCGAATCGGAAATGCGCGTGCTTGCAGAAGTCGCGGAGCGCGCAAAGCGGCCCGTACCAATCGCCTTCAGAGTGAATCCAGATGTTCCTGCAAAGACGCATCCTTATATTTCCACGGGTCTGCAAAAACACAAATTTGGTGTCCCTATCCGCGAAGCGCGGGCGCTGTATGCCAAAGCGGCCGCCACAAAATACTTGAAGATTGCAGGAGTCAGCGTTCACATCGGCTCGCAAATCACGGACATGAATCCATTCGCCGCCGCGATGGAGAGAGTCGCTAACTTGGTGCTGCAACTGCGAGCCGATGGCTACCGGATTGAATACGTAGATGCTGGCGGCGGGCTTGGCATTTCGTATGAGAACGGATCGTCGGGATTTGAGGGTCGGGTTGCGGAGTATGCCGAAGCGCTCCTCAAACCATTGCACAAACTTGGCGTCCACCTTTTACTTGAGCCGGGACGCTCCATCGTCGCCTCGGCCGGAATTCTCCTGACCCGTGTGCTTTACAAAAAATGGAACGGCGCAAAACAGTTTTTGGTGGTGGATGCCGCTATGAACGATCTGATTCGTCCGTCGCTTTACCAGGCGTATCACGAGATCGTAACGGTAGCCGGGGATAACTCGTCATCGAATGAGATCGTAGATGTCGTGGGTCCAGTATGCGAGACCGGAGATTTCTTCGCGCGCGACCGCAGTCTTCCCGCGGTGAATGAAGGAGATTTGCTGGCGATCCTTGACGCGGGCGCATATGGAATGGCCCTCGCGTCGAATTACAACACGCGACTGCGCGCCGCGGAGATTTTGGTGGACGAGAAATCCGCCAAAGTAATCAGGCGTCGCGAGACCATTACAGACTTAATACGGACCGAAGTTTAGCTACTGTGACACCAAACGGCACCAGAATCACTGTGCTTCAGTTTTAGTAAATTGGTTCAGTTTCCGGTTTTCCCGTCATCTGGAGTTTGGCATTCCCACCGCAGCCTATATAGAATGATTGGCGTTGTGATGATGATTCGTTTCTCGTCCTTCTTTCTGTTGAGCTAACCAAGGCTCGCACTCGCAGTCTGGCGGGTGTTCGACGGTGCCGCGCCCGCGGCATACGACAGGTGGCGCAATTGCGTAAAAGAAAAAGAAGAAGAGAGGAGATTCCTGTATGCGTGCAAACAAACAGATGGCGTGTCGCGTCTTAGGCGATGCGCAGAGAGAACAGTTCGTTCGCGACGGATTCGTGAAACTGGAGAATGCCTTCTCGCGAGTAATCGCGGCCGAGGCGCGCGAGATTCTTTGGCGGGAAGTTGGCTTCGATCCAAATGACCGGAAAACCTGGACTCAGCCTGTAGTGCGTCTTGGCGACTTCCCGCAGAAACCCTTTCGGCAGGCGGTAAACACCGCAATACTCCACACGGCGTTCGACGAAATAGTTGGCGTGGGCCGTTGGGCGCCGCGAGCGAGTCTCGGAGGTTGGTAGTCCGGTTTCCCCACCCAGATGATCCGGGAGATACAGGACGGCATCTGGACGCCAGTTTTCCGCCTGATCGAGCTGTTGCGCCACCCGGCTCGTACTTGGAATGGCGGATCAATGTGAGCTCGAAGGGGCGAGCCCTGCTGATGCTGTTTCTGTTTTCCAATGTGGGCGAAAAAGACGCGCCGACACGGATTCGAGTAGGTTCGCATCTGCGGGTTCCTCGGCTGCTGGATCCAGCGGGAGAAGATGGCATGTCTATGCTGGAGGTGTCGAGACTGGCGGCCCGAGAGACCTCGGATATGGAAGAAGTAACTGCGACAGGAGCGGCGGGAACGGTCTACTTGTGCCATCCGTTCCTGGTGCATGCGGGCCAACCGCATTGTGGCCTTACCCCACGTTTTCTGGCGCAGCCTCCGCTGATTCCAAGCGCGCCCTTGCAACTAACGCGCGGCGACGGCAACTACTCGTTAGTTGAACAGGCGATTCGTCTTGGACTCAGTGACACGAGGGCCGAATGAAACGATCACTTCAGCCGGGCGCACGCTTTTTGCGATCGGACTGACGGGACTAGGGGTCTTGCTGTCATCTACGGCGACTTCACGCTAGATTGGCAGCCCGTGGCCCATTGGATGCCAGCCCGCACAATCCTCGCGTACGGCTCGGGAGTGCTTATGCTGATCTGTGCTGTTGGGATGATGTTCCGTTCCACAGCCTTGTGGTCGGTTCGCATCCCTTCCTCGTACCCCCTCGTATGAACACTTCTCAAAGTTTCCGTCAACAGGGAGATACTCTTCCGCGTTCACTCTCAACTTGCCAGGAGCGGCGCGGATGTTTATGCGCGGCGGATTATCCCGAACTCCATGCCACCAGGAACTCTTCCCGCTCCTGAATTGTCGGACCTCGGAAACTGACCCGCGACCCAGTTTTATGGTAGCTTCGGGTCGCGCTGTCCCTCTGCATCCCACATCACTTTTCCGCCAACGATGGTTTTCATTACCTTCACATCTTTAATCTTCGCTGGCGGGATAGAAAAAATATCATCGCTCAGCACAACCATGTCCGCCAATTTCCCCGGAGTGATGGATCCCTTCTCCTTCTCTTGAAATTCCGCATAGGCCGAACCCATCGTGTAAGCCTGAACTGCCTCCGGCACCGTAAGTTTTTGCTCAGGAAACCAACCCCCAGGATACTTCCCGTCCAGCGTAGCTCGCGTCACAGCCGCATAAATCCCCAGCAAAGGATTGAGCGGGACCACCGGCCAATCGGTTCCAAACGCCAAGTGGACTCCATGATTCAGGAACGTGCGAAAAGCATAGGTGCGGCTCGCCCGATCATGCCCGATGCGCTCTTCGGCCCAGCGTCCGTCATCCACAGCCTGATAGGGCTGCACGGAAGCAATGACGTTTAACTGCGCAAAACGATCAAAGTCCTTCGCAGCCATATGTTGCGCATGCTCAATGCGCAGGCGGCGATCGCTGGCTCCGTTAGTTTTTACTACTTCGGCGTATAAATCGAGCACCGTCGAGATGGCGCGGTCGCCAATCGCATGCGTACAAATCTGAAGGCCTGAGGCGTCGGCGTGCATCATCCAGCCCTGCATGCGGGAGAGCGGTTGCATCTCCTTATTCAGCAAGCCGAAATTATTCGGCGCGTCGCTGTATGCCTGAAAAAAGTATGCCGTGCGCGAACCGAGAGACCCATCCGCAAATCCTTTTACGGCGCCAATGCGCAGGTAGGGCGATCCAAATCCGTGGCGGATTCCAACCTTTGCCTGGCTTTCCCAATCTGCAATCGCCGGAGCAACATAGATGCGAGCCGTGAGTTCGCCGCGTTCGAGCAACTCGGAATAGACCTCAAGATTCGCGAAACTATCCGTCTCAGGGTCGTTCATTTCTTGTACGCTCGTCAGTCCAAGGGATGCGGCATAAGCCAGCGCCCGCCTGGCTTGGCGCATTCGCTGCTCATGCGAGAGCGCCGGAATCACCTTGAGAACGAAATCTTTGGCCGCATCTTTAAGTGCGCCCGTAGGATGTCCCATGTTCATCGCGCACGATAATTCCACCCGCAGGATCAGGCGTCTGCGCGGTAATTCCTGCCATGCGCAAAGCCACTGAATTGGCCAGAGCCATGTGGCCGTCGTAGCGATCCAGAAAAACTGGATTATCAGGAGTTGCCGGATCAATCAATTCTCTGGTAGGCAACTGCGGCGGAGTCCATTTCGTTTCGTCCCAGTCTCCATTGAGAATCCACTCTCCTTTGGGCGTGCTGTGGGCTCGCTCGTCGACACGGCGGGCGAATTCCGCCGCACTGGTGGCGTCATTCAGTTGAATAGAGTCGAGTTGCGCCCCACCCTCCACGAAATGTACATGCGCATCATTGAATCCCGGAAGCAGCAACTTTCCACCCGCGTCTATGACTCGCGTGCGAGAGCCTCGCCACGCGTCAATCTCGCGTGCGGACCCGACCGCAACGATTCGGTCGCCTATGACCGCAACTGCTTCCGCCGTGGGATGATTCGAATCGCCCGTCCAGGCTTTTGCGTCGCTGACAATCAAATCCGCGGCTGGCTTCGTTTCCATCTTCGAGTCCGGCGCGGCCGCGATCGCCAGTAAAAGCAAAAAAACAAAACCCAGGCACTTCAAGGAATTCCCCACCATCGTTCTCGCAATGAGTGATTTAGTCAGCAGACGAGCCTACCGTTGTCCCCACTTCAGCTTGTTGCGAAGCACATCGAAAAACGTTCCCTTGATGCGCATCAGCTTCACATACTGATCCGATTTACGGCAAAGAATGTGATCGCCATCATAAATCGGAATGCCAATCTGGCCGTCAATGCTTAAGTACGCCTCATCCTGTCCGGTATTGACAACAATTTCGATCTTCGCCGTGTCGCACACAACCAGGGGACGATGCGTCAATGAGTGCGCTGATACGGGAGTGATCAAGAGTGCATCTACCGAAGGCATCACGATCGGCCCGCCCGCCGCCAGCGAGTACGCGGTAGAACCTGTCGGCGTCGAGACAATCAGACTGTCGGCCTTATAGCTCGACACAAAAAGCCCATCAATAAATACTTCGCAATAATTCAGACGCGCGATTGTGCCTTTGCCCATCACCACATCGTTCAGCGCGTCGAACTGAGCAACAGAAACTTCTTTGCGTACAACCTCGCACCGCACCATGGAACGGCTTTCCACCGTGCATCGGCCTTCGACAATACCCTGAAGCGTCGTATACATTTCTTCAAGAGGCACTTCCGTGAGGAACCCCAGCGAACCCAGATTGACTCCAACGACGGGAATCCCCGCCTTCGCAACCGCCCGCGCCGCCGACAATAAAGTTCCGTCGCCCCCCAATACCACGACAAATTTAAGCGGCAGCGATCCCATTTCCGCTCGCGGCAGAGTCTTAACTCCCGCCGCATATGGAGACGTCTCCGGGTCCACAACGATTTCGTATTGATGGTTACGAAACCAGTCCAGCAGGCCGGGAACGATTGTCGCCAGCTCCGGTTTGCCTGGTTTGGAAACTACGGCCACAATCTTGACGGCGGAAGCATTGTTCTCTGTCACATTCATATTGGAATTTGAATTGTACAGAACCTTCTTTTGGCGTGAGTGGGGATTTTCCAGCTCCGAATGCGACTAAAACTCCAACCTCCCGTGCGTGCTAGGATGCGTCAAAGAGAAGGAGGCTCCATGCCCTTCATTGATACCCGCGACCTCAAATCCATCGAGCGCTTGCCAGGATGGCATGGACGCTACTTCCACTCTCCCAGCATGACATTCGCGCACTACGACTTCACTCGCGGCGCGTCCATTCACGAGCACTTCCATCCCCAGGAAGAAGTTTATGAAGTCATTGAGGGAGAGTTGGAGATGACCATTGACGGCGAGACCCAAATCGTCCGCTCCGGCTTGGTAGCGATCGTCCCCGCTAACGCTCGCCATTCCGTCAAAGCCCTCACCGACGGCCGGGCCATCATCGTGGACTATCCGCTAAGACGCGATTTCTAGCCCATACCTGGCACAAGCCACGCCGAGACTCGTCCAGTCGAGCGCCACCCCACTACCCACCCCTAATTGCTTTGACTCCGATGGAATCCCTGGAGTATGTTTTCCCTTCCGCACCTTTCGTTAGAAAACCTCGGAATTCAAAGAATAAGGAGGACGGAATGCGAAAGATAATTTTGTTTGCAACACTTCTCTCATCTGCATTAGTCCTATTAGCAGAGGATACCTATCGGCCCCTCAACGTCAAAACTGGACTCTGGCAGGTGACGGGCAGCCACACGCTCAGCGGCACTCCCGAGATTCCTCCCGATATGCAGGCCCGCATGGCACAAATGACGCCCGAGCAGCGCGCCCGAGTAGAGGAAATGATGAGAAGCAAATTCGGAGGCGCCCCGCAGACGACATCCTATAAAAAATGCATAACCACAAAAGATTTGAACACCAATCCATGGGCTAATGGACAGGACGAGAATTGCAGCTGGAAGGTCGTGAATTCCACCAGCAGCGACATGGAAGTGCGGGGATCATCCTGCGCCGCCGGCAAAGGCCAGGGCATGAAGACAGATCTTACCGTCAAACTGCACGCAGACGATTCAGAGAACGTTACCGGCTCAATGCTGGGCACCTCCACCGGCAACGGACACACCGTGAACTTCACCGGCACCTACACTGGCAAATGGATTTCCTCAAGTTGCCCGGCGAGAACAGATTAAGCTCGCGACATAAAACCATAGCAATCAGGTGGTCTCGTCGTGTCACGCTATAGCTATAAGCCGTACCGTAAATGCGATCGCGCTACAAAGGGGTTGCGATCGCCTTCTTTCCCGACTGCTTATGGAGTCATGGGTTTCGTGATGCGCTGCACTTCGATGCAGGCCCCGTTCTAGGCGGAATACCTTAATCAAATAGATAACAGGCCCATGAACGCGGATTGAGGAGGCTTAGTGCGCATTCGCTTTGGAAAATGCGCATTGTCCCTTCGCCTCCCAATCCAACGGGTACACTCCGAACCCTTGATTAACGCCTCATCCAGGCATTCGGACGTATAGTGAGTACGCTCAGATGCGCGATTCGGATTTAGCAAAGGCAATAATCGTGACAAAATAATATTCAGGCAACCTTGGCGTTCGCGACCGCACCTCAGTGATGAACCAGTAACGTCCCTTCCTGGTTTCTGGAAACTCTCCGCAGGTTTTTTCCTCCTGTGATCCGCTTTGGCCTAAGGCGTCCGGCGACGGATCCTCAACTTCAAGAAAAAATATTGGAGAGTTCAATGAAAACAGAATTGTTGGAGAAGATTGTTGATAGCCCGGTTGACCGTCGCAAGTTTCTCAAGCGCGCCGGAGCAACCAGCCTGGGCGTTGCCGCAATGACTATGATGGGCGGCAGTCTGGGTAAATTAAATGCCGCTGCATTCACCGATGCAGACATTGTTAACTTCGCGCTCAATCTTGAATATCTCGAAGCCGAGTTTTACCTGAAAGCAACCTGGGGAACCACGTTGGTCAACCTGGGCGTGATTTCGTCCAGCCAGCAAACTGGTCCCACTACGGGCGGCAAGATGGTGAGTTTTAGTGGCGCGAATATTGCATTCGTCGCCAGCGGCTTGCGAACGGACGAAGTCGAGCATGTCAAATATCTTCGCGCAGCTCTCGGCTCCGCGGCAGTGCCCAAGCCAGCCATTAATCTCGATGCACTGGGATATGGCTTCAACAATGTGAACGACTTCATGAAGCTCGCTCGCCAGTTCGAAGACGTCGGCGTAAGCGCTTATCTGGGTGCGGCTCCCCTCATCCAGAACACGACGTATCTCGATGCCGCGGCTAGAATCATGGATACCGAGGCTCAACACTCCGGATCCATCCGGCTGGCCTGCATCTGGTATGGAGTGAACAGCCCTGCGGTAGACTCGCAGGATATTCCGCCCACAGAGAGCAATCCCTTTGACGTTGACAGCAATGGATTGTCTATTCCCCGCACCGCAGCCCAGGTATTGAACATCGTTTACGGCGGCGGAGCACACTCTGGTGGCTTCTATCCCGACGGAATGAACGGCAACATTAAGTAGTTGTTCTTACTAACGGACGGGGAAGCGCAAGGTTCCCCGTTCCATTTTCTTACTTCTTGGAGGAATCATGTTTGAAGGATTGTTTCAGCCGATGCACTTGCTGGTCATTGCCGGATTAGCCCTGCTGATTTTCGGACCGAAGAAATTGCCGGAACTCGGCAAAGGTCTCGGAGATGGAATCCGTGGATTCAAGAGCGCGATGAATCCGAAAGAAACCCCGGAGCCGGAGACCAGCGAGAAGGTTTAGTTCTCAGCAACTCTGATCAAGTGTGACTGTCGGAGTTGCATTATCGAAGTTTCAATTTGCGCCTGACAATTTCCACGATTTGTTCATGAGTCTGCTGGGGAGTGCCTCGCGCATTTACCGTCACGACTCTATCGCGATCGCGCGCGGCAATTGCGAGATAGGCTGCGTGCACGCGTCCAAAAAAAACGCGGCTTTCGTGCTCGAAGCGGTTTTCATCAGGCTCGATAGATCCCGATTTTTCGCTGCGAAGATTATTTCGCCTCTTCGCACGGTTCACGCTGGCCGCCACGTCCGAATCCATCAGGATCGTAAGGTCGGGCCGCAGATTGCCGCAAAGGATGCGGTGTAATTCGAGAATGAGTTCGCTGCCCAATTGGCGTCCGCCGCCTTGATAGGCTTCGCTGGAATCGGTGAACCGGTCGCACAGAACAAAATGCCCGGCTTCCAATGCAGGCTCGATTATTTCTCTGATATGTTGACTTCGGGCGGCGAACATCAGAGCTAATTCCGCCCGCGGCGCCAGGCCGCAGGTTGCGGTGTCAAGAAGCACATTGCGAATTTTTTCGCCGACCGCCGTTCCTCCCGGCTCTCGCGTGCAGGTCAGGGATATTTTGCCGGCGCGCAGAACGTCCGCAAGTTTTTGCAGTTGCGTGCTCTTGCCCGATCCATCCAACCCTTCGAAAGTGATGAATTTTCCGCGCGGAGCCATGCGCCATCATAAAGCAGTCCAGATTCACGCGGTAGATCGCTCCGTTGGGATTAAGGAACCAGCTGTATTGCCCTGGGCAGAAGGAAGGAATTAAAATCCAAGCATGGTAAGCACATTGCGATTAAGAGTGGGTGAATGGGTTGACAGGGCTGAACAAGAAACAGGCCAGCCAAACGCAACCGATATCGAACAGTTGAAGTTGCTTTGGGAGCAAAGGAGAAATGTTCTGGCCGATAAGATTCCCAGCAACTACGAAATAAAATGGAACCACCCCGGCCCCAATTGGAATTCCTGGGTGTCTATCGCCGAATGTTTCGAGGCATATCACACCGCGCTCGCCGATTTGCAAAATTCGCGCGTGAAGGTAAGCTGAAAAATCGTAGAAGAAAACTGTTATCTGGATTATCGGTCAGCGCTCGCTGGGCAATTATCCAGATACAGCGCCCAACTGCTGGAGCGCTCTTAGTCAGAATCACCCGAGCGACTCTGTAATACTCGACGATCTATCCCCTCCCATAAGTCTAGCGCTGCTATATTAAAGTCCTTATCGGACTACCCAGGGGGGAACTTGATAAATAGGGCTTCCGTTATTGCCTCTTTCTTTGATCCTGACGTGCGCGTCATTCGCTCAGACTAAAGCTCCAACAATAAAAATCCATGTGGACGCTTCGGAAGCGCCTCGCAAAATCTTCCACGCCCAACTGACGATTCCCGCAACCCCGGGCACGCTCACTCTTTATTATCCGAAATGGATACCCGGAGAACATGCGCCCGATGGTCCCGTGACCGACCTCGCCGGGTTGAAGTTTGTCGGCAACGGGCAAACTCTAAAGTGGCGCCGCGACACCCTGGACGGTTTCACTATCAACGTCGAAATTCTGGACGGCGTCAACGAAGTCAACGCTTCGCTTGATTTCCTTTCGCCTCCCACCATGGAAGCCGGATTTTCCGAAGGTTCTTCCGCGACCGCAACGTTAGCGATTGTGAGTTGGAACCAGCTTTTGTTGTATCCCAAAGGGTGGAAATCTGACGACCTCACCTACGAGGCAAGCATTCGGTTACCTCCGGGCTGGGAGTTCGGCACGTCGCTTCCGGTTGCAGCCGATGAACGGATGGGCATGCAGCGAGAAATCAACTTCGCGCCAGTTTCATTATCCACCCTTGTGGATTCACCGATACTTACCGCTCAGTATTTGAAGGTCGTGCCGCTCACCCACGACAAAGCTCCCGTTGAAATGGACATAGCCGCCGACAGCGCCGCGGCACTCGATGCCCCGCCAGCGGTCTGGGACCAATATAAGAGTCTGGTGAAACAGGCATACGCATTATTCGGCGCTCATCATTACCGCGACTATCATTTTCTATATACGCTGAGCGATTTCGTGGCTCATTTTGGCCTTGAGCATCACGAATCCGACGATAGCCGTGTCGAAGAACACGGCTTGGTGAACTCTGATCTGCGGACGCTTCATGCCGGCCTGTTGCCGCATGAGTACGTGCATTCGTGGAATGGAAAATATCGCCGTCCGGGGGATTTGGCGACGCCCGATTACGAGCAGCCCATGCAGGACGATCTCCTATGGGTTTACGAAGGACTGACTTCGTACCTCGGCGATGTACTGACCGCGCGCAGCGGCCTCTGGTCGCCGGAAGAATATCGCGACGCGGTGGCCCGCCTCGCAGCGAGACTCGACCACGAACCCGGCCGTACATGGAGGAACTTGCAGGACACCGCTGACGCGGCCCCGCAACTTTATTTTGCTCAGGACGGCTGGTCCTCATGGCGACGAAAAACAGACTTCTACGACGAGGATGTGCTGAATTGGTTGTGGGTGGATACGATCATCCGCCAGCAAACACATGGGCAAAAATCCATTGACGATTTTTGCCACCTCTTCCACGGCGCGCCGAGTGGTCCGCCGATGGTAAAGCCTTATAACTTTGACGATGTAGTCAACGCCTTGAACGAAGTCGCCCCCTATGACTGGAGAAGCTTTTGGATAGAAAGACTGACGAATCATGCTCCGGGCGCGCCGATGACTGGGCTTGAAAATAGCGGCTGGAAGGTGGTCTACGATCAGAACCGCTCAGAGCTCACACGCATTTGGGAGGATGACCATCGAGAACTCGATGCGTCCTTTTCCATCGGCCTGGAGTTAAAGGACGATGGAACCATCATAGACACAATCGAAGGCATGCCAGCGGCAAAGGCCGGAATCGGTCCCGGAATGCGGCTCATAGCAGTGAATGGGCGCCGTTTCTCCACGGAAACTTCAAGCTCTCCGCAGGTTCTGCGTGACGCGCTGCGAGCTGCGATGGGAAATAAAGAACCCATCGAACTCCTCATAGAAAATGCCGATTATTACAAAACTTATAAAATTGATTACCACGGAGGAGAAAAATACCCGCATCTGGTGCGCGATGAGGCCAAGTCTGATGTTCTGAGCGACATTATCAAGGCGCGGTGAAGCGATGCGAACGTCCCGCCGAAGCGATCAAGTGTCCCGCGAAGCAAGTATGTCCTAACTTGAACAAACCCCGACTTTGACGTCATCCTGAGGGACTTCAGTCCCGAAGGATCTCGCGCGCAGTACATTGGCTGTTGTATTTGTTGTTTGGCGTTTTATCCACTGAGCCACCACCGACGAATCATATCCGTACAACCGCAGGGGGATGCAGGTGTACACTAAGACGATCGCTGAAGGAGAACTATGTCCACCGTTCATTCCGTGCAGTTCTACGATACCCATCAGGCCCTGATTGACAGGCTGTGTGGCGTCGTGTCTTCCGCACTCCTGGTCGGCAATTCCGTCCTCGTTGTTGCCACCAAAGATCATCGGGAACTGCTGACGAAGGCTCTTTCACGGCTTGAAGTGAACGTGCGAAATTACGCCAGGGAAGAGCGGTTCACCATGTGTGATGCCGACGAGATGCTCTCCAAATTTATGGTGCAGGATATGCCCGACCCCAAGCTGTTTCTCTCCTCCGTCGGTCAATTGTTACTAAACGTCAAGAAAGCCGCCCGCAGCAAAGACCTTGGACTCACTGTGTTCGGAGAGATGGTTGCCGTGCTCTGGGACAAAGGCAACAAGGCCGGTGCGCTTGCTCTTGAGGGCTTGTGGAACGAGCTGCTGAATGAGCGCGCATTCCATTTGCATTGCGCCTACCCGCGTTCGCTGTTTTCTCAGGACGAACCCGGAATGTTGAACGTCTGCGAAAGTCACACCCACGTCGCCGGTCTGATGAATCCCGTTACCGTGCACTGACGGCTGCGCCCGCCGACATCAGCACTCAGAACACCGCGATCCATTCATGGCGGGATGCCAACCTCCCGGTACTCCTTCCCGTGTCTTGGATTCAAAACCTCGAACCGCAACGGGGTCTGTCGCCCCAAGTCCATGATGTCGTTGGCAAACCCTATCGTGCTGAAGATGAAAAAGGCTCCGACCAAAGAAATGGCGAGTGTCTTTCGAGGGACAGTTCTCAAGAACGATTGGGGCCTCTTCATAGGCTATGGAATGCTTTGGCGAATCGTACTATAGCAGCGCGCGGCCTGTCTGAGACTGCAACGATTTTCGCTTAATTCAGAATCCGCTTAAAAGATTGCGCGTAAATCGCTGATCTATAGCGACTTGTTGTGACCCCACTTGGCAGGTTAATTGCCCTAACCCCGGTGCAGCGGCGTTGGGCTTTCGTTCGTGCTGCTCGCAACGGGAAAGACTATGGGGAGTCATACATCCTGGGCACTAGAGGCGTTGGTCCTGGCGATCCTTGTCCCGATCTTGTCCCGATCTCAGCGGCGTCTTCCGTTCCAACAGCGCACAAAGCGGCTCGGTCCTCTGATCACGAGATCAAGCTCTGGAAACCGCTGGATAGCAATTCGAGGTTTGTGCGTATTCCCCATTCAGTCTCGACCTGTGAATCCACCACCCCTCCCGAACCGCTGACAACGCCCACCCCGGTGATTGATGGCGAGCCCGCCGACTCGGCAACTCAGCGTGAGCTTCATCATTGGTACTGACGGCCTGGTCCATAGCGCACTTCTTCTCAAGAGCATCGGCAATGATGAAGACCGGACAGTATTGAACGTAGTCCGCTCGTGGCGATATCGCCCGGCGATGTGCAATGGGGTTCCCAGCGAGACGGAAGCTACCGTTGACTTTTCGAGCCGCCGAAGAAGTTTTGGTCTAGAATGACTCATCAAGCTTCGCTGATAATTCATGGCCAAGGAAAAACCAGACGCACTCCCAAACGCACCAAAGACTCAGCCCGGCGAAGACAAGGTTGATAACCTTGTCCCCAACCCCGCTGTAGATGATTTTTTCAATCGCATGAACTACGACATGCGGCGTCCCAAGCCGGGGCAGGAAGCCGTTTCGGCCGCGCTGCAAGCCATTCAACGCCTCGGAGTGCAAACGGACAGCGAAGAGTCTCTCGCCGCTGAGGATGCTTCCGAGATCCCAGATGGAACCTGCAATGCCTGCGGCAATCCGAACCCCAAAGGAAACAAGTTTTGCGCCACCTGCGGTGTTCCGCTGTTGCAGACTGTCACGCCCGAACGGGCCGTCTCCCCGAGAGTGAGCAGCCCGAACTCTCTAGAACAGCCTCCCGGTCCACATCACTACCATCATCACTATCATCATCATTATTTTGCTTCGGAAGGTGCTCCGCAAGCCGGTGCAGCGCAGCCGCAAGGCCGCGTTGACGCCACCGCGCCTCTCCGCGATGGGGGTCGTCCGCGGACGCCTCTAACCGGAACTTCGCTGAGCCGGGCGGAAGCCGCGGTCCGAAAGGTAAGCCAGGATTGGGCGCTGGCCTGCAACACCACCCATCTTGACGATCTCGCCGAACTCTACGCCGCAGATGCCCTCCTGCTGCGGCCCAACGTTCCCCCGGTGCGCGGTACGGCTTCGATACGCGAATTTTTATTTTCTGTGCTGGACGCCGGTTTAGGGGAAGTGGAACTTGATCCCTTGCGGGTGGATGTTTTCGGCGATGTGGCCTGCGAAGCGGGCCGTTGCAAGATGTTAGTCCCTACGGCTACCGGCAAGCGCCGTGAAGAGCGAGGCAAATATATGGTTGTCCTCACCCGGCAAGGCGGGGACTGGAAGATCATTGCCGACTGCTGGTCCAGCGATTTAAGTATGACCGCAGGCGACAGCGCCCCCGGAAAGAGCGCAGATCAAAACTTGAGTCCCTTGTCGCGCCCGCTGCGAAAGGGCATTTAACCGGCAGACTTGCTTCAGCGTTAGGGAACGGTTGCGACAGTTTGGTTCGAGTAACCACTTTCCTCAGAACTATTATTCACGGATGTAGCCACGTAATAGTACGTTGATCCGGATTGCACCGCGGTATCCGCGTATACGGTTGAAGGAGTTGGCGACGCTGTCAGCTTGGCATACGGCCCGCCCGGTTGCACGCCTCGATAGATGTTGTAGCCCGCCACGGGCGAAGTGCTCGCGCTCCACGAAAGACTCACGCTATGACCGGCGGCTTGGCTGCTTCCCGAACCAGTCAGCGTCGCGGTTGGCGAACTCGATGCATTCGTGACGAAAGCGAGGCTTCCCGTCGCTGCGCCTGCCGCTTGCGGAGCGAAGGTTACTGAAAACGGCAACTGTTGGCCCGCCGCAAGTGTCACCGGAAAACTAATCCCGCCGAGAGAATATCCTGATCCAGATTCATCTACCGTGGATATTGTGACATCGCTGCTTCCTGCGATTAACGTTCCGTTTAGGACGGCGCTCGCTCCCACTATTACGCTGCCAAAATTCAACGCCGACGGCGACACTGAAACCGGCGTCGTCGTGCCGGAGTTCCCATTTCCTGTCAGCGAAACGGGGAGCACCGGGTTTGTCGCGTCGCTCAGGATCGAAACATTGCCTTTTACCGAGCCGCTCAATTTCGGGGAAAACTCAATGCCTAGGGTTACGCTTTCTCCGGGCGCGATCGTCATCGGTAAGACCGGTACATCGCCCAGCCGGAACCCCGGCCCCGCGACACTAATTTGGGAGACGGTGATGCTCCCCCCCTCTTTGGCATTGTTGCTAACTGCAACCGAGCTGGACCGGGTCCCGCCTACCGGAACCATACCGAACTGGACCCCGGAAGAGGCCATCAATTGATTTCCTGTGAGGGGCGCCGGCACAACCGGAGCGCCACACCCAACCAGCAGGATGGCTGTCGCAAGTAACGACCCGAGGCTGTACAGTCTTCGCATAATCGGTCTCTCTCGGAACCCATTATGCGGAGACTACAGGTTTTACTGTAGAGTCCGAAAAGGCATGTCCCGCGCGGGATTTCGGCTGAGACTTAGGTAATCTCTGGGGAAAGGAGTGGTTGAAAAGTGGACTGTTTAGCTCAACCTACCGTTGCAGTAGCGAAGCTTTGCTTTCTTCAACAAAACCGCGAACGAGGGTGCCGCATTTCTCGCATCTTTCGCGAGAAAGCCTGCTCTGAGCGCAATCGAAGGGTGGGGAGGCGTACTGTCAGCACCACAGCCGGGCGTCCCCGGCACCCGCAGGCGCCCCGATTTCTCAGACGCCGAATTCTCCTCCGAAAAACATGTTCGGGTTCGACGGCATGAATTCCTTGCCCAATATCCAGGCAACGCTCCCAACGGCCGAGAATAATATTCCCATCACGATGATTTCGAATCGGGGTGGAAACGATTTCCTCTCCGGGACATTCGCTCGGTCAAGAATCTTGACGCTCGGAGTTTCCCGCGCCTCCTGAATCTTTGCGAGTTCCAGCAGTTGCGACAGATTCTCGTAAAGATTTTCTTGTGTCTCCTTGTTCCGGGAAAGGTCAGAAAATGCGACACCCAGCAGCGGAAGCTCCCGCATTGAGGGATACACCGAATCGTTCCTCTGCAATGACAATGACGCACTCGTTTCCGCGCCGGGTTTTCCATCCATTCCATCGAGACGGCTTTGAAATTCGCGGACACCCGCCGACTCTTCTCGCACCCGCGCGTTGCCATCTGTGTACATCTGTTCCAGGCCTGCCAGTTCCGACTTCCTGGCAATAAGTTGAGCATTGAGGGCAGTCGCTGATTCCATCAAGCTCGCGCCTTGTGCCTCCATGTCAAGGGCGGCGTTCTTACTGGAAAAATCACCAAACTTTTTTGCCGCCGAATCCAGGTCCAACCTCACCAGCTTTAAACGGTTTTCGAGGAAGAGACGCTCGCCGCGCGCGGAAGACCTGGACTGTTCGACAAGTATGCGGTTCAGCTCCTCCGCATACGCATTGCTCATGGCCGCAGCTCGCTGAGCACTCTCGTCGGTCACTGTGACGGTAATAATGCCGCTCTTGAGATCTTCATTTAGAACTGTGCGATTTGCCAGCTGCTTCCGCGCCGTTTGCATCAACCGCGACCGGTATATCTTTTGCAGGTCGAACCGCTCAATCATTCGATCGCGCAGCGAGCGGCTTTCTAGAAGATCAATCCACAGCGCCCCGGAGCGGTTCGTACCCACAAGGCCACTGAGGCCGCCTGAGCCCATGTCCGCACCCAGGCGTTCGAGGGCAGAATAGGACGGGGAGTCGGGAGGCATCAACCGCATCGTGGATTCGAACCGCCGAGGCAGCGAAAAGGCCAGAATCGTTGCCGCGACCGTTCCGAAAACAATCGCGCGCGCGATACTACCTCGCCCCCGCCAAAGAAGACGCAACACAGCCACGCTTCGCGGAATTGGCAATGTCTCGCCATCGCCCCGCCCACTACTGGCCGGCAGCCTGATTGTGAAGACAGACTCGGGCGCGATTTCCAGCCCGCCTTCGAGCCTTGTACGCGTCGCCGTCGCAAGCCCCCTTGAGGATTATTTGCGCGATTCCACGCTTGAAGATCGCGGCGAATAAGCTCAGTCACTAACTTGACAGACGGACTAACTGATGACCGCAACATTCGTTCCGCAAATTGAAGATTCGCAAGAGGGATAATCCATTTTGGAACACGGGAGCGGAGAGCTATGGCCCTTTCTGCGGCAAAGAACGGTCGCCCATTCTAAATTTCGGGGGGTGGCCCACCCTTCGCTTTTTGAAGGGTGGGTGTTCACACGTCACAACGAATCTCGCACACACAAAGGATGTCCGCCCCGCAGGAAAGCCGATGAACTTCTTCCCGCTCACCTCCGTGAAGTAACAGGGGTGGCCCACCCTTCGTTTTCTGAAGGGTGGGTATTCATTCGTCACAACGAATCTCGCACACACAAAGAATGTCCGCCCCGCAGGAAAGCCAATGAACTTCTTCCCGCCCGCGTCCGTAAAACTAACAGTGGAGGGATTCCCATGGCTGCATTCTTGCTCTGGTGTCTTCTGTTCGTTCTCTGCTGGCCACTCGCCCTGGTGGCCTTGATCTTGTATCCGGTCGTGTGGCTCCTGCTGCTTCCATTCCGCATCGTCGGAATCGCAGTCCACGGAGTCCTGGCTCTAATCACCGCAGTGATTATGCTGCCGGCACGCCTGCTCAGCGCGCCCTTCCGCTTAGGCCGGGCCGTGTAAAAACAAGCAGCGACTGGGGTGGCCCACCCTTCGCTTTTTGAAGGGTGGGTGTTCACACGTCACATCAATTCCCGCACGTACGATGTAATCTCGCGGAATGACTCTGGGATTGAAACGATACTATGGCTCGGATGGCTGGCCCGCCTTTGCGTTTTGTTGCAAAGGTGAGAACGATAACGTCGGTGCCGGCTGCCCCACTCACTCTCGTTCTCTGCGAGTGACCGGTAGCCGTTCCGAATTTGCGCAAAGCGGTCCCTCCCCCATTTTCTTGTCAAGGGGCGCACACGGGCCTACATTCACTAACTCACTGAATCCATTCCGAATATAAAAATGATTATGTGTTTGACGTAGGAACGGCGGCTTTTTAGGCCCGGGATGGAACTTTTCAAGAACTACTAAGAGGTTATCGCGGGGTTAACTTCGAGTGAGAACCCGACACTGACCTTCTTTTGCAAATCTTCGAGAGCTTTGAGCGAAGCGATAACATTCTTAACCGTGTCTCCGAAATAGACTTGCCCCTGTTGCAGCCAGGGTTCCGTACAGGACGGGCAATTCAATAGTGCTCCAGCGAGCGCATCCTCTGACATCGGCAACGTAAGAACTGCTTTGCAATTTTTATGCTTACAGGCAAATTTAAGCCCGACGAGATCGGCGAGTTCGATGAAATGCTTGGTTTGGACTACCATCTTCTAAGTTTACCATATGGTAAACTCTGGCTAGTCACGTTTTTGGCTGCAAGAGTAACTATTCTCGGTCGTCGAATGTAATTGGAATACGTGAGCATCATCAATGACTACGTTCTGACCGGGATACTTCGACTTCTTATGAGCCTCAGCGATGCCTTTGAGATCGTGCTGCCCGACCGAGACCACTAGGCAGTCGTCCGCGTCCACGTCGCAAAGCAGCAAGAGTTCGTCGCGGCCTTGACAAGCGGAAACAACAACCGATGTACTGTCATTGTTTAGTCCCGCTGAGATTACGTGAATGGGCCACGCCAGTGCAGATGCGGTAGCGGCAATATAAAAGAAAAGCGTGATGGAGAAGGTTCTCATGACGAAAGAAATTGTAATCGAGAAATCCAAGTTCGACACCCTCTTGAAAAAGATGGTCAACACCCCGCCGTTGCCACGCGAGGCACTACGTGGGAAGAAGAAAGCTAAGGCGGCGAAGGCATGACCAGTGAAATTCGCGCCATGATTGAACTCAACGATGTGACAGGGCTGGAAGTGAGTTGTCCTAACTGTCCAGCAAAAATCATTTACCCATTACACAGCAGTACAACTCGTACCGTCGTTTACGCCTGTCCTACATGCAAAGCCCCGTGGTTCGTTACTGATCGAAAGACGGACGGTCCCGATGTACTCCAACGCTTTCTTAATGCGTTTGACGCTCTGGCGAAAGAGAAAGACGTACTCGGTAAAATTCGCCTTTCTGTTCCGCAGAAACTCTAGAAAACCTCCCGCGTCAGCTTCCGATAGGTCAACGGCTTCTTCGTCACAAGCTCCCGTGTCAACGTCTCAAACATCCACGGCTGTATCGAACGGCGATTGTATCTCCAACAAAATTCCTGGAGATAGCTATCCAGATGGTCCTTGCTCAAATGGTGATAACTCCCGATAACGCCACGCTTGAATAGCGAGAACGCGCCTTCAATCGTCTTCGTGGACAATTCCCCGAACTCCCGTAGCTCATCTTTGTGGCTGACCTGCTCGTGCTTCGCCGCCGGAAGAATCCAGCCGTAAGCCGACGCTGAATCTGTCACGACTTTGCTTGCGTTCGTGCTGAGTTTCGCTTCGAGTACAGGACGAAGCGTCTCAGCTTTGACGTTTTCTACGCGCTGCATGTGAACGCGCCCGTTGTGTTCGACCATTCCGAGAACGGCGATCTTCGCTTCTTTGCCAGCCTTGACACCCTTCCGAAGTTTCTTCCCGCCGATAAACGTCTCGTCAATTTCCACGACTTGGTCTTTGCTACCGAGCGGCTCTGCGTTCAACTCTTCCATTGCTTTGCGGATGCGGTGACAGAGATACCACGCGGTCTTGTACTGGATGCCGAGATGCCGAGAGACCTGTAGCGCGGAGATGCCTTTCTTCGCTTCTCCCATCAGAGCCATCGCCATGAACCATTTCTGTAGAGGGAGATGAGAGTCGTGGAAGAGTGTCCCTGTGGTTGCACTGAAATGCAGTCCACAGTCTGAGCATTCATATTTCCGGTACGGTCGGCCCGTCTTGCCCTTCGTGTCGATCCGGTAGACCTTGGCGCAGTCACACGCGAGGCAGCGGACGCCTTTGGGCCAGCGTTGTTTTACGAGGTAATCTAGGGCTTGATCTTCGGTCTGGAAGGATTTTGAAACGGTGAGTAAGTTCATGGCGACCTCACCAAGAACTGTACTAAAAGAGGTGTCCTACGTCAAGTACATAATCATTAATATAAACCTTAAAACCGTGGCGCATTTACCCCCTGCAACCTGCTATGCTTGAAATATAGTCATTTTTAACGACGCGGCTCCCCTTGGGGCCGCGTTTTTTATTGCAATGAAAGGTATTCATGGAAATTACTGGAGCAAGTATCAAACAACATAAACAGCGCGGAGAGTGGGCGGAATTGCGTTTCATGGCCCGCGCATCCGAGCATGGACTCTCCGTCAGTAAACCCTGGGGAGATACCTGCCGCTACGATTTTATCGTTGAACACGCCGGAAAGTTCCTGCGCGTTCAGGTCAAATCTACCGTCTGTCAGAAAAAGAAATCGTACGCCTATCATGTGAATGGCCGGCCTTATACCAGCGGGGAAATTGACTTCCTCGCTATCTACGTCATCCCTAAAAACATCTGGTACATTTTTCCCGTGGCGCTGATTACGAAATTCACAAGAAACGTCATCATGTCGCCACACCTGAAAGTCTCAAAGTACGGAGCGTACATAGAGGCATGGCACTTGCTGCGCGGCGAGAAACCTTAATCAGGGGTCTTAACCTGGGGTGGCCCACCCTTCGTTTTTTGAAGGGTGGGTGTTCACACGTCACATCAATTCTCGCACGTACGATGTAATCTCGCGGAATGACTCTGGGATTGAAGCGATACTATGGCTCGGGCGACCTGCACTTTATCAATTAGAGTTGCTATCAGAGGCGGGGGTGGCCCACCCTTCGTTTTTTGAAGGGTGGGTGTTCACACGTCACATCAATTCCCACACGTACGATGTAATCTCGCGGAATGACTCTGGGATTGAAACGATACTATGGCTCGGGCGACCTGCACTTTATCAATTCGAGTTGCTATCAGAGGCGGGGGTGGCCCACCCTTCGTTTTTTGAAGGGTGGGTGCTCACACGTCACATCAATTCCCACACGTACGATGTAATCTCGCGGAATGACTCTGGGATTGAAACGATACTATGGCTCGGGCGACCTGCACTTTATCAGTTCCAGTTGCTATCAGAGGCGGGGGTGGCCCACCCTTCGTTTTTTGAAGGGTGGGTGTTCACACGTCACATCAATTCCCACACGTACGGTGTAATCTCGCGGAATGACTCTGGGATTGAAACGATACTATGGCTCGGGCGACCTGCACTTTATCAATTCCAGTTGCTATCAGAGGCGGGGGTGGCTTGGTACTCCGTTTCGCCGGGAACTCTTTCTCAGCATCTTGGAACAAGCGCGACAACAATACCGATTTGTCGTCGCCGGATACGTAATCATGCCCGAACACTTTCATATTCTGATCAGCGAGCCGCAATTGGGAGATCCTTCCATCGTGGTGCAAGTGCTCAAGCAGCGGTTCGCCCGGACGGTCCTTGGGAAATTGCGCCGTCAACAGCGCGAACAGAAATCATATTGCGAAACCAAAGAGGCGCAGGAAGTACGCATCTGGCAGCGGCGATTCTACGACTTCAACGTCTGGACGGAACACAAGCGGATCGAAAAGCTGCGCTACATGCATCGCAATCCGGTCAAGCGCGGATTAGTTCTCGCACCGGAGCAGTGGCTTTGGAGCAGCTTCCGATACTATTTATATGGCGAACAAGGGATCGTTCGCGTCAATGACCATAGCGTCTTGCAACTGCGGACAACAAAACCGGCAGCATAACGTTACTTCCCACCCTTCAAAAAGCGAAGGGCGGGCCACCCCGAGTCAAAGCGGGGCCGCGAGCTTCGATGATTTGTTGCATCTCGATTACTCCGATCCATTGACCGTTTCTGCGATCAAGATAGGCCAGCCGCCCTCCGAGGATTTGCGCTGCCGCCACAGGAGGAACGTCGTGATGAAATCCGAAAAACTCCGTCTTCCACCGCTGCCACCAGCTCAAGCGATCGAATATCGAATGAGGAGGTTCATACTTCGTCGAGAACACAAGCGCGACATCGAAATTCGACCGGACCTCGCTGGCCGAGATGAGTTGCTCAATCGTGAAATCCTCAACGCGAAATACCTTCATCGGTTGCTTCACGTATCCGAGATAGGGACGGGATACTTCATCGCTGGCGGGCCACGCCGTCAGAACACGTGCCTTGGGATAATGGGCCTCGACGAAGTCCTCCGCATGCTGATGAAGCACGATGTAGTCGCGATAGGCAAGGTTATCTTCGAGCGAGAATCCGTAAGGAGGATTTACAAAAAGAGCGACCACAAATGTCAGAACCACAATCGCGATCACGCCTTGCCACATGCGTACCCTGCGGCGCAGCGTGGAAACGCAAACGATGATCACGAGGGGCACCACGGGAAGCAAGTAGCGCGCCAGTACGGCGCCGCCGACAATGGAGAGCGCTACTGCGTACCCGGCAATTACAGCTAAGAATTCAAATTGCACTTCCGGGAGAATCCGCTCGCGCTCTTGACCGGCGTCACGCAATGGCGGCAGCCACATCGAAAAGAAAGCCGCTAACGTGAGAATGTAAAGACCCAGATATCCTGCCGTCTGCCACAGCCGCATCAAGAATGCGAGCAGCATTCGCAGGGGATGCAGAGTTGCTTGCACGTTATAGCGGAAAAATTCAGGGTTGCCGAAAATGAATCCGGTTTCGCGGTAATGGTATGCGTACCACAAACCCAGCGGAACGGCAGGGAAGAGGAGTAGCCATTTTGTCCGCTTTGAATCCGGCATAAAGATGTGCGAGTGAAATACACGCGGCCGCAACAATTGCCACGCTAGCAACGACAATGGTGCAAGAATGGCGGTCTCTTTCGCGAGGACGGCAAGTGAGAACCAAACAGCCATTCTTGTCCACCGATTTTCCACATACGCGAGCAGTGCCCAAAACGTAAGTCCTGCTGCGGCTAAGTCCAGATCGGCGAGCGAACTCTGCGTGAAGAATACGGGATAAGCCGCAGTGCACAGGGTCGAGGCTACGGCAACTTCAAAATTTGCGACGCGCCGTGCAAGTCGAAATAATCCTGTAAGAGAGAATGCCGCGACCGCGAGCATGGCGACGCGCGTTGCTATGATCGAGAATCCTGCAGCTTCCAGCAAAGCGCCAGATACGCCATCACCAGAGGAGGATGGGCGTTGGACGGCGTGGAGTGTGGAATCAGCGATCCGCTGAGAAGCAGATCGCGCGCCGCAGGAATGTAGTAGCCCGCTTCGTCCCAAAAATAGGGCAGGCGCAGAAGCAAGATATGCAGCAGTACGAGCCCGGCGAGTAAGAAAACAAATGTCGCAGCTGAACGAGAAATTGAGCCGTCGTCAGCCTGGACCAAGTGAACGTTCGCGCCCGGCGCGCTCAGTGTACGGGCCCTGAGGGATTCATTCGAGGATCGAGCTTGATCTCTCCAAACGTGCTTTCATAATTTCCCACGTTCTGCTGCAAAATTGCCATGAGTGCTTTCGCCTGCTGCGGGCTTAGATAAATTCCCTGAAAATTATGGACCTCTACCTGGCTCTCGCTTTGCTGCATCATGGTGCCGAAGACCAGAAAAAAATCCCAAACGTTTACCCGGACTTGCACGCTATTGGCGTAGCTTTCACGGTATTCGGGATTGTTCACCAATCTGATATTGGGTTGTGTTGGATTCGCCATAGGTCAATCAGTTTAACGGGACATCCGAAAAGAGGGAAGAGTTTAGCAATCGAAATTCGCTTCCGCCATCAATTAAGGCCAAATGAAGGTCCTTAAAATAAAAGCCCCGATCTTTGCCGGGGCTTTCGTGCGAGTTCGCGATTGAGGTTAGGAGACCCGGCGCTTTGGTTCGCTTTCCCCTTGTCCCTTTTCGCTCTTGTCATATTCTCCGGCGCCGTGTTGCCCGGGATTTTTCTTTGAAATGTCCTGCGGATTTGACGAATGTTCCTGGTGGCTTCCAGACTGTCCGGGTTGACTGCCGGGCTTGTTCTGATTCCATTGATTGCTGCTTTGTTTTTCCTGATTACTTGGATTACCGCTCTGCTGTTTATTTTTTTCCGTGTCTTGCGCCATTGATATTTTCTCCTTGGCAGCTAGATTCGACACACGGTTAAAATGTGCATCGTCGAAATTTTAGTTGCTCGTAGCTTCGGTGAGGTGGCCTGAGGTAGGAAAATTTCTGCGCCTCAAAACGATCTTCTAAGTAGAACTCCGTAGGTGGAATTGCAACGCTACAATAGCTAAGATGTTGCTTAGCCGAGATGGTGGAATTGGCAGACACGCAGGTCTTAGGAGCCTGTGCCTAATAAGCGTGCGGGTTCAAATCCCGCTCTCGGCACCATTTTATTTTCTTATTTTCTTATCATTTTAATTTTCTAATTGTCGCGGAAGGGTGCAGCTCAGGAGTGGACAGTGATTTCCCGGAGCGGGAGTATTTCTTATGGGCCGCCGGACTGCGGTTATTGCACCTGGTTTAATCCCTGATAGAGGGCTACGCCGCCGATGGCCAGAATCAGAATCGCGGACGTAGCTCCCAACCACTTCACCAGTGGGCCGATCTGGTTTACTTTTTTCATGATCTCAATCTGTTCCTTTTCCATGTGCGATTCCGATTCGGTGAGGAACAGTTGAGAATCTTCCTGCATTGTGAGTGTGCTTCGGTAAATGAGGAGGATGATCAGGATGGAAGTGAGAACTCCCCAGGCTACCAGCGGCCAAAGCAATATCTGCATACACCACCTCGCTAGTGCTTTTAAGCCGAGGCTCCGGTCAAGCTGGTTGCGGCCTTAGCCGTAATGACCTACAGAACCTCGAAAAGATTATACTCCCGGCTGGTCGGACTCGGCGAGTTCAAGCTTGAGGCAGTACCAGGAAACACTGGGCACAAACGGTTGGATTCTGAGCGCAACGGCTCTAGTCCTATGCCAGACTCTTCAATTAAATTCACTTCAATTTAAATTTACTTCGCAAGTGCGGCCTTGGAGTGATGAGGTTCGGCTACTCTCAGGGTGAGCCAGTCCGTGCGTACCCTTTCCCATTCTTGAATCAGGATTCCGTAGGATTCAAAGAACTCGCGAATTCGAAGCCTTGGCCATCCCACCACATCTTCCAGAATAGGCGCCAACACAGCGAGTGCATCGCTGCTGAGTATGGTTCGCTTGGCAACTTGGGAGACATGTTTTGCCTCGGAGACGGCAATCGTGAAACCATCACGGACGTTGACGTGCAGCATTACGTGAACGTCGGAGCTTCCGTCGCCTACATAAACAATGTGATCAGGGCCGACTTGCTGTTGCGCCTGCAATTGATCGAGAGCGGCAACCTTTCCATAGCCCGCCGTGGCGCGCGCAATGGAGCGGATTTGTCCGGTATCGGTGTAACGGAATTCGGTGCCGAAAATGTGATCAGCGGGGACGATACCCTCGAGCGCGGATTGAATGACCTCAACCGGAGCCGCCGACAGAACATAAAAGTCGAAGCAATAACCCTCAATTCCTGTCTTTAAGATTTCGTATAAGAGCGAAATATTCTCTTTTAAGCGGATGCGCTTTCCAACCTCGTATAAATGTTCCTTGCGAACACGGCTTTGGAATTCGGGATCGTGCAGCACCAGATAGGCTAGTTCCGCGCCCTGCTGCACCAGGTTTAGTTTTGCCATTCCCTGGGCCTTGCGTTCGAATTCGGCGGTAGGAATGCCCGCTAATTCGCTCAAGACATATCCAGAGTCGTTAAAAGTCAGCGTTTGATCAAAATCACTTGCAAAGATGTAGCGTTTTAAAGGCTTTTCGTTCATGTGTCTAATTAGATTATCGAGGGGCGCAAAAGACAAATTAAAAGGATGAATGGGAACCATTACTGATAGGCATGTGGGTTGATTCGAATGACTTATCAGGAATTCAGTTCCAATTTGTTAGCAATTTTTTAATTAACCGCGGAGAGCGCTGAGATCGCAGAGTTGGGGAAGCGGAAGGCCAAATTTGGGTTCTTTTATTCTTGATTCTTGGCGATCTCGGCGGCCTTTGCGGTAAATAATCAACCGCAGAGGGCGCTGAGATCGCCCGAGTTGGAGGAAGCGAGGGGCCCAATTTGTGATCATGGACCAAACTTCCATTCTTTTGGCTTTACCTTTTTTGTCTCCGTGACCTCGGCGACCTCGGCGGTAAATGACTCGCCCCGCATCACGACAGCTACCTCTGTGCCTTTACTAAATGCCTTCCACCATTGAGAATGGATTATTCGCACGACCAACAGGAGCGGGATTTTATTATGGCAGCCACTGGAGAACTGATTCGCCTGATCAATTATGTTGACGACATAAATACAACTTTGCGCCGCATCAGTGCGTCCGTCCCAGCGATGGACGGCGACGAGAAGAAGCGACTGGCGGACAGCTTGCGCGCCGCTGCTTCGAACCTGAACGGAGTCATATCAGTTCTAGATAAAGCTTAGCGGGGGTTGTCGCAACTGGGCGTGCACGATAGCGTGTATCCACCATGAACTGACTTGCGATTGGACGAGTTCTGAGCTGAAGTTTACTTCCCAGTACTTCAATCATCTGATAGGACAGAGCGTCCCAGTCTGTCTCGCGAACAATCGCGGTGTCGAGTCTGTTTTCGAACTCCTCTTTCGCCCTTTCAGGGCTTAGTCAATTTCACACTGTTACCCAAGGCTTGCGCCTTGGGCTGCATTCTTGCGCCGCTCTCGCGGCTGTGGAAGGCTTATCCGCGCATGAGGCATGGGCCTGTCTGTGCTGCAATTGCTGGGGATGAATATTTCCTGATTCAGCTGTCATCTATAACCGAAGAAAGAAAGTGCCAGCAAGAACATGGAAAACATTAATCGCCCGCCATCATGGAAGATTCTGCTGGCTTTTGCCACGATCTACTTCGTATGGGGATCCACGTTTCTGGCAATTCGCGTGGGCGTGCACGAAGTGCCACCATTTCTTCTCGCCGGCATGCGATTTTTTGCCGCAGGGATAATTCTGTACGGGTGGATGCGGGCCACGGGAACACCGTCGCCGACCCGCAAGCAATGGACCGGGGCAACGCTGCTTGGAACCGTGATCTTTGTATTGGACTACGGCTGCCTATTCTGGGCGGAGCAACGAGTGCCTTCGGGTATTGCGGCGGTCATACTGGCGAGCATTCCAGTTTTCATGACTCTGCTGGAAATTGTTTTTCTGCGGACGCAACGACTGACGTTTCGCCTGAGTTTGGCTTTGCTCATTGGAATCGCGGGAGTTGCGGTGCTGATGAATCAGTCTTTTGGCTTGGGCGAAGCGCCGATTGACCGAGTTGGGGCGGTGGCTTTGATTGTGGCCTCTTTCAGTTGGTCGGTTGCTGCGATTCTTACGCGCCGTATTCCACTTCCGGACTCGAAGCCTATGAGCGCCGCGGCGCAGATGCTCACGGGAGGAGTGCAGTTGATAGTGCTCGCCGCTCTTACCGGTGAATTCTCGGCGTTCCATCCGCAGGCGGTTTCGCGGACCGCCTGGCTCGCATTGATCTACCTGATCATCGCCGGTTCCATCGCGGGATTCACGGCCTACGTGTGGCTTCTCCATTACGAGTCTCCTACGCGGGTGGGCACATACGCGTATGTGAATCCTGTGGTGGCGGTGATTCTGGGATATTTTGTTGCGGGAGAAGCATTGGGCCGCCGAACGATTTTGGGGACGCTGTTAATTCTTGCCAGCGTGATAACGATTACTACGACGCCGAAGAAAAGCAGGGGCTCACGCGAGGCTGCTGATTTGGCAGTCGCGGAAGCAGAGTGAGGCGGCCTGAGTCTGTGTCGGAAACAATCTTTTGCTCCTTCGGGCTTCGCCTTCTCTCCCACTGCACGCTACGGACGCCAAGGGCGCAACTGTTCTTGATACTTTCTTGACTTCACTGGGGTCGCGACCCAAAATAGATCGCGCGACTTTTTAACTGTTCGGCGTATTCAGTCCGGGGGCCTATTTAACAATCAAGGAGATCAGCATGAGGCGAATCACTTTCATTTGCGTGGTGCTGGTTATTTGCGCGTGTGCCGCATTCGTGAAAAAAGCGGTTGCCCAACATGAGCATCCCGCAGGCGACCCGGGCAAACTCGGCAAGGTGAGTTTTTCCGTTTCATGCGAACCATCGGTTCAGCCGGAATTCAACAGCGCCGTAGCGATGCTCCATTCTTTTTGGTACGAGAAGGCTAGCGATACTTTCGGTGCTATTGCACGGAAAGACCCCACTTGCGGCATGGCCTACTGGGGAATTGCCATGACGTACTACCATCAGGTCTGGCAAGCGCCCGGTCCGGCTGATCTAAAGGCAGGGATTGCGGCGGTAGAAAAAGCCACGTTAGCTGGAGCCAGGACACAGCGCGAACGCGACTATATTGCGGCGATCCGGACGTTCTACAAGGACGCCGGCCAACTCGACTACCGCACTTGCGCCCTGGCTTACGCAACGGCCATGAATCAGCTGCAAGCGCGCTACCCTGACGACCATGAGGCCGCGATTTTTTATGCGCTGGCATTGCTCGCCACGGCACCGCCAACCGACAAAAAATATGTGAATCAGAAAAGGGCTGGGGCGATCCTTGAGCCACTATTTGTTGAACAACCAGAACACCCCGGCATAGCTCACTACATCATTCACGCCTACGATTATCCACCGCTGGCTGAAAGGGCTTTAGGCGCAGCGCGACGTTACGCCCAGATCGCACCAGACTCGCCGCACGCGCTGCACATGCCGTCCCACATATTCACCCGCCTCGGCTTGTGGCAAGAGTCTATTGACTCCAACCTGGCCTCGGCAGCTTCAGCCCAAAAAAACAATGCGCCCGGCAACGAGCTGCACGCGAAGGATTACCTGCTCTACGCGTACCTGCAAGGGGGCCAGGATCGTGAGGCGAAAAGAGTATTGGATGCGCCACCACAGGGCCGTCCCGACGATCCGCAATATCTGAACTGGCTGTACGCCATGGGCGCTTCGCCTGCGCGCTACGCTGTGGAGCGGCATCGCTGGGCAGAAGCCGCCGAGATCCCTATACCTCCGAATACTTTTCCGGGCGGAAGGACAGCCTGGACGGAAGCGAACCTGCATTTCGCGCGAGCCCTCGGTGCCTCACGTACGGGGCAAATCGGCCTTGCCGAAAAAGAAGTACGCGAGCTCGCATCCCTGCGTGACACGCTTACGCAAGTCAACGACAGCTATTGGGCTGACCAAGTGGATATCCAATGCCAGATCGCCACGGCATGGATTACGCTGGCCAAGGGCAATCCAGAAAACGCCCTCATCCAGATGCGTTTTGCCGCTGACCATGAGGACCGGACCGACAAGAACAACGTCACCCCAGGAGTCATCCTGCCAGCTCGCGAACTGCTTGGGGACATGTTGCAGGAACTGAAGCAGCCGGAGCAAGCGATGATCGAGTTCGAAACCACGCTACGCACGGCGCCAAACCGTTTCAACGCCCTATCCGGCGCTGCGCGCGCAGCCAAGCTTTCGGGCGATCAAGCTAAGGCAAAAGCATACTATGCCAAACTCCTGGCCCTCTGCCAGCATGCCGATGGAGACCGGCCCGAACTTCAAGATGCACGTTCGCTCTTGGCTCAGAAATGAGCAAGCGCTCGCGTAGCCACAGGTGAACGAACCGGCAAGCCAAGACGACCCGAACGGAGTTTGGCAAAGTATGCAGGCATAGCGGGCGAACTATGCTTTTGGCGCCCACATATACGGCGCCGAGTGGTGGCCGTTCACTTTAATCCGTCGCCAGTGTTCATCTTCTTTAGCACGTTCAACTGCGTAATAATTTTCTGATCGGGGTGAGGTGAAGACTCGACGCTGGCGTAGTATTCGATGATATTTTGTTTCAGATCTTCAGGAATGATTTGATCGCGCTTTGAGGTTATGCGGCTGAGCAATGCCGCATAGGTCTGGTCAGTAAGAGGGTAATCCCCTAACTTGACGTGCTTCCCGGTATCCAGATCAAGGTTTGAAAGCGCGCCGAGCTTGCCGGAATTCGCGGCCATTGCGTCCAGCATTTCACGGAACGAGTCCACGGTGTGGTTAACGCTCCGGATATACCAGCCTTCGGTGTCATGATTGGGCACCTTTATTGCGAGGTCAGACGCAGCGCCAATCTTCGGAATAAGGAACACCAAGACTGCCAGCAGGTGCGCGCGAATTCCAGGCCCCCGGAATGTATGTGCCCAGTGCCGCTGATAATTGGTCTGAGCTACACGCTCATTGAAAATGCGGTGCGCCTCGTCGTCCGGATCTAGTGGAAATTGATGCCGGTGCAGCACGACTTCGGCTTCCGCGAATGCCGGAATAAAGCTGCGGACGGACGTGCGATAGCTTCTCAAGGCTGGACGGGTACGAGCGAAGAGCTCGTGAATATCAAATCCGTAAGTATTTATGAAAGCCTGTTCCAGAAACTTTCCAGGCACTTTAAGACCAATAAAGCGCAGATAGGCGGGAGGCGCAAACGCGGTGTCGGTGAGTTCGTCAATGTCAAAGGTGAACTCGGTTCGAATGTGGCCGTGAGGGCTTTGGTCATAAGTAATGGACGATCCAAACTTGCGTTTCAGCTTAGGAAACTCTACGGCGGTTGCTGGATTGATCGCTTCCGAGTGGCCGATGGAGTCGCCCAGGTAATGGGATAGAGCTCCGATTGCGAAGGCATACTCGTCCATGGTGCGAGAGTTGTGGAAGAGCCACGCTATGAAGTCGCCAGTGCGGACGTAGTGGGTAAGATCGCTGAAGAATGGCTCGCCAAACGGATAGTAGCCCATGTCCTGAATCGCAGAACCGCCGTAGGCGTATGCATGCGCCTCGCGCAGTTGCTCCGCCGTGGCGCCTGGGAAGCGCGACAGCAGCAATGGACGTATGGAACCGTTCCATGCCAGGTCAATCAGTTCTTCGTGAGTGAGAACGGAGTAAGCATGGGCGTTGGGTGGGGGAAGTAGCGTGGCCAAGGCCAGAGCTATCCCGAAAGTGCTAAAGCGCAGCAGTCTTGTCATGCGGCTCATATGCGATCGGTAGCTTTTGATGTCCTCAACTGCCGGAACATTTGTTCGATATATGAATAATAAAGAACGGCGCAAACCTTGGCGGCATGCCTCCCACTTCTCGCAAGAGACGCGAGAAATGGGGCACCCTCGTTTGTATTGGTTTTGACGAGATCAAAATCCTGCTGCCTGGAACCAGCGCATCCCTCAAATTAGCCATCCAAACTGAGCGCGTGATTTAATACGACTTTCGCATCACCAGTTTTCGAGAGGAGCGAATTTCTGTCTATTCCCATCGAAGATTACGCCATGATTGGCGATTGCCACACGGCCGCCCTGGTTTCGAAGCAGGGTTCGATTGACTGGCTTTGTCTTCCGCATTTCGATTCCGGCGCGTGTTTTGCCGCGCTGCTTGGCACTACCGACAATGGACGCTGGTCCATTTCCCCGGCAGGGCTGGTTAAAGCAATTCGGCGGCGCTATCGCGAAGGCACGCTGATCCTCGAGACCGAATTCGAGACTGAGACTGGTTCAGTAATGCTCATTGACTGCATGTCGCCTCGCGATAAGATGCCGAATCTGTTGCGCATGGTCGCCGGTATCCGGGGGCAAGTCAAGATGGACATGGAACTGATTATTCGTTTCGACTACGGATCTATAGTTCCATGGGTTCGCAAATCGGGTCACGGGATTACCGCCATCGCCGGTCCCGATATGCTCGGCTTACGCACTGAGGTCCCATTGCGTGGCGAGGGCATGAAAACAGTTGCGACATTTACGGTAAGCGAAGGGCAGAGGGTCTGTTTCGATCTAACCTGGTATCCCTCGCACAAGGAAGAACCCTCCACGTTGAATGTTGAAGACGCGATCGAAGAAACAGAAAAGTGGTGGCAGGAATGGTCCAATTGCTGTTGTTATGAAGGCGAATGGCGGGATGCGGTCTTGCGCTCGCTGATTACGCTCAAAGCCCTGACGTTCCTGCCAACGGGAGGAATAGTGGCGGCGCCAACCACTTCGTTGCCGGAGGCTTTGGGAGGCGTGCGTAACTGGGACTACCGCTTCTGCTGGGTACGCGATGCGACGCTTACGCTGCACGCCATGCTCGACGCCGGTTATCACGAAGAGGCGCAAGAGTGGAGAGAATGGCTTTTGCGGGCGGTTGCGGGCAGTCCGTCGGAACTGAACATTGTGTATGGCCTTCATGGCGAACGCAGGCTCACGGAACTGGAATTGCCGTGGCTTACTGGGTATGAGAAATCTGCACCCGTAAGGATAGGGAACGCCGCTTACAACCAGTTTCAATTGGATATTTTTGGAGAAGTAGCCAACACCCTCTATCAATGCCGGCAGGCAGGATTGGAGCCGTCGCCGGAAGACGGAGGCGAAGATGTTGCGGCTGAAATGATCAAATTCCTTGAGACGGGATGGGAACGGCCCGACGATGGCATTTGGGAAGTGCGCGGCCCGCGACGGCATTTTGTCCATTCGAAAATGATGGCCTGGGTTGCGGTTGATCGCGCAGTAAAGTCAGTGGAGAAGAATTGGTTCACTGGAGATCTCGCACGATGGAAAACACTTCGAGATAAGATCCACAGCCAGGTTTGCGAGCAAGGATTTGATTCGGGCATGAATTCGTTTGTGCAGTATTACGGATCGAAGCATCTGGATGCGAGCCTCCTGATGATGCCCTTAGTCGGATTTCTTCCCGCGACAGACCCTCGTGTTATCGGAACGGTCAAGGCCATCGAAGAACATCTCATGGACCATGGCTTTGTGACGCGTTACACAACGGACCCAGCGGTGGATGGGTTGCCGCATGGGGAGGCCAAGTTCCTGGCCTGCACATTTTGGCTGGCGGACAATTATGTTTTGCAAGGACGCCGGGAAGATGCGGTCAAGATATTCGAACGCTTGCTGGAGATTCGTAACGATGTCGGCTTGCTGTCGGAAGAATATGATCCGGATGCCAAACGGCTGTTGGGCAATTTTCCGCAGGCGTTCTCACATGTTGGATTGGTGAATACCGCGTTTAATCTGAGCCAGGGAGCGCGACCTGCCAAGGGCCGTGGGCAGACGGGCAAACGCCCAGAAGCTCGGCGAAGACTTGCGGAAATTTGATTCTGTCTTTCACATAAGAGAACGCGGCAAGCTGCATCTCGAGCAGATATTTCTAGCTGGACTTTTTCTTTGGAACCTTGGCACCTTTCTTTCTGGCTTCCGACAGGCCGATTGCAATTGCCTGCTTGCGGCTGGTTACTTTTCCGCCTTTGCCGCCTTTTCCAGAGCGAAGGGTTCCTCTTTTTTCGCGGTGCATCGCGCTCTTAACGCTTTTGCCCGCAGCTTTGCCGTACTTGCGTCCACCTGACTTCTTTTTAGTTGCCATATTTTTTTCTCCCGCGTATTAGAGGGGAAATCCACGCGGCAGGTTGTTTGAGTCTGAGAGGAGTAATGCCGTGACGCGAGACGCCAGTCTCTCCTTTGATCTATTGGAAGGTGCAACAGACGATACGAAATCTATCGCGCTTCTTCGATCAGTTCCTGGCAGGTGATGCAGTAACGGCTCCAGGGAAGAGCCTCAAGGCGTTTTGCATTAATTTCCTGTCCGCAGTTAAGGCATTCGCCATAACTTCCATCGCGAATACGGGCTAGCGCGGCGTCAATTCCTTCCACTATCGTGCGTTCATGCGCGCTCAGGCGCAGCAGGATGTCTTTGTCGTGCGAAATGTTGGCACGGTCGCCTTCATCAATACCGTAGGTTTGCTGCACGGTGCGGCTGGTCTGCTGAGTCTCCGCCAGACTGCGAAGTAATTCCGCGCGGCGGGCTTCCAGCGTTTTCTTTAACTGCGTCAGGCGCTTCTTGTCTGCCATAAACTTTATTCGACTGAGCTGGACATTTCGACCACAGAATAAGTCTTACATAATCTCATTTCGTGGCCTGATTCGTACAGTCCGTCTGGCCACTCAGAATCCCGCCTCGCCCGGCGTCTTGGGCCGGTCAAACCCGTGGTACTATAACACCGCCTTCAACGTTACGATGCGCGGGGCGTCAAAAAAGCTAGCCTAATCTGAAATAACCTACCAACCCACATGCACCTTTTAGGAATTGACGTCGGCACCGGCGGTACGCGTGCCCTGATTGTAGATAAAAACGGAAAGATCGTGGCATCGGCGACCACGAATCACGAACCGTTCGCGTCTCCGAAGATCGGATGGGCGGAGCAGAATCCGGGAGATTGGTGGCATGCGTGCGGAATTGCTGTTCGCGGCGCGCTGGCGAATGGAAATGTTACCGGCGCTGATATTTCGTGCGTTGGTTTCTCCGGGCAGATGCACGGCGCGGTCATGCTGGACGAAGCAGATGTTCCAATTCGTCCGGCCCTGATCTGGTGTGATGTTCGCACCGAAAAGCAATGCGAAGAGCTGACGCAGAAGATTGGCGCGGAACGGCTGATACAACTTACCTGCAATCCAGCTCTCCCGAACTTTACCCTGACGAAATTATTGTGGGTCCGGGAGAACGAACCTGAAAACTGGGCTCGCGTGCGTTCCGTAATGCTTCCGAAGGATTACGTGAGGTTTCGACTGACCGGCGAGAAGGCCACCGATGTCGCGGACGCCTCCGGGACTCTGATGCTCGATGTTGCGAAACGACGCTGGTCGAGTGAGGTCTTGCAGGCAGCTGAGATCAGAGACTCTCTGCTGCCCAAGCTCTACGAATCTCAGGACGTCTGTGGAAAAATATCTCGTTCGGGTGCGGCGGCAACTGGATTGAAAGAGGGCACGCCGGTCGTTGCCGGGGCGGGCGATCAGGCTGCTGGCGCGACCGGAATGGGTATCGTTGCGCCAGGAGCGGCCAGCGCCACGATTGGCACCTCCGGAGTTGTGTTTGCCGCCACGGATCGTCCTGCGCTTGATCCCAAAGGACGGCTCCATACTTTTTGCCACGCTATCCCGGAGCGATGGCACGTCATGGGAGTAACCCAGGCGGCAGGTCTTTCGCTGCGCTGGTTTCGCGACCAGTTTGGCGCGGTCGCGGACGATGGCCGCGATCCCTACGAGCGCCTTTCCGACGAAGCTTCCAAAGTGCCCGCCGGTAGCGAAGGGCTACTCTGGACTCCTTATCTGATGGGGGAGCGCACTCCTCACCTCGACCCCAATGCCAGGGCCGCTTTGGTGGGACTCACAGCATCGCATACGCGAGCGCATGTGATTCGTGCAATCCTCGAAGGCGTGGCTTTCAGCTTAAAGGACACGTTCGCGATATTTGAGGAAATGGGCGTCCCCGTGAATAGAATTCGTTTGGGAGGAGGGGGCGCAAGATCAACACTGTGGCGGCAAATTCAAGCCGATGTATATGGGCATGACGTGGAGATCGTGGAAGCCGAAGAGGGAGCTGCGTACGGCGCAGCGATTCTGGCTGGGGTTGGGGCTGGCGTCTGGCAATCGGTAGATGAGGCCTGCAAGAATGTGGTGCGGGTTAAGACTCGCATCGCGTCATGGGCGCCAGCCGTCTCATTGCTAAGAAATCAATATCAAGCCTTTGACCGCGTTTATCCAGCCACAAAATCCGTCTTTTCGTCGAATTCCTAGCCGGAGTTCAGGCAAAGGCCGGTTCACGCGCGACATCCATACCCTATTCGTGAAGGACACCACCTCTCGATCGAACAGAAGAAGGTACTTTCGCGTGCCGGGTAGCCAATGCTTCGTGATAAATAAGTAAGTCCGCACAATAGGTGTTTGCACAACTCCATCTTAAGAGCTTCTTCGTTATGGATAGTCATAAGATAACCCCGGACAGGCGAAACGCGGTTCGCCACAAGATGCGGGCGCCGGTGTTTGCTATCTTTGACGGGGTCAGCAGTGGCATGATTCTCGATCTGAGCGAACAAGGGTTGGCAATGTTGGCGCCCGTTTCGCCGGAGCCGAGCCGCGCCATTCCATTGAAACTCAATCTTCCGGAGCCCTCCGGCAGCATCGAAACGACTGGTTATGTCGCATGGGCGGATACACTCGGGCGCGCGGGAATACGCTTTTCCGATTTGCCGGCGGATGCGCGGCTACGATTACAGGAATGGTTAACTATCAACGCCACGCAGCCCAGCCGGAAGACCCCCAAATTCACACTCGACGAATCATTACTGGCGGATTTGCAAGGCGCGTTGCCCGAAATTCCAACCGATAAGCCGCGGTCCATTGATTTTGAGTCAGAGTCGAGTCCCGCTGGGGAAGGAGGCGAGCGACCGGCTTCAACCGTTCAGTTCGAATTCAATTCGCTGGGATCCGATCTCGACGCTGCTTTGCAGGTCATCGCCGAACGTGCACAAACGTTGACTCGCGCCACCGGCGCTGCTCTCGCGTTGGCGGACAGTGGATTATTGACTTGCAGGGCGAGCGTGGGAGACGCGGCACCGGCGCTGGGAGCCACCGTAGATGTGAACATTGGGTTCTCCGGAGGGTGCGTTCGCACCGGAAATACGGTTCGTTGCGACGACGCCGCCTCAGATCCCCGTGTGGATAGAGCCGTATGTCAGGGGTTGGCAATACGCTCGATCGTGGCGGCCCCGATTCAATATGAACGTAAAATCGTAGGGCTATTGGAGGTTTTCTCGTCGCAGCCGTTTGCTTTTGACAGCGGCGATGTTGCCGTGGTCGAACGCCTGGCGCGGACAGCGCTCCTAACCATGAGCCAAAATTCTGCGCTAAGGTCTTCACCTGGTAAATAACCTGGCGGAAACAATCTGGGTAACGTCGCGGGATCCCCAGTAATGTCTTTTAAGACACGACCGGGATGCCCAAAAAGGTTGATCCCATTTTGGAACGGGAATATACTTCAATTTTGTCCCCACCGAGAAATTTATGAATTTTCCCCGATTTGTTTCGACCCGTAACTGCCTCCACACCTTCGCCATGTCAACGGTTTTGGTATGGACTATCTCCGTCTGTGCTCAAACTGAAAAGATTCATGTCGGAATGGTGCAGGATTGGAGTCGTAAGCACATGGTTGTAACGGCAGGGGGCACACCTGCTTCTCATGTCCAGGCGGGGAACAATCCGCGCCTGCTGCAAAACTGGGTCATGCGATGGCATGCGCACCAGTTCGCTACTCCGCTGCTGAGCGTATCGGGTTCTTCTGTTTCTTTGAGGAAGACAAAGAGGCCCCACAGCGATTGGGCGATCAGTATGGGTGGGACGCTTGCAGCAGATCAATATCCGGCAAAATACTCTTTCGACATATTCGCACCTCCGTCCTGCGCGAATGATTTCGTTGTATTCGGCATAAACGTAAATGGCAGCGCGACGCAGGCCGATCTGATCGGCTTCAATCAACTTTACACAGGAACGCCGGCGGGACTTTGCGCGGGAACTCAGGCCTCAACCTATTTTGCTTACAATACCGGCACCAAGATCACTCAATCCGTAGTCCTCTCTGACGATGGTAAGTTGATTGCTTTTGTGGACAATGCTGCGAACAGTGTCTTCCACGTTCTGGCGTGGACGGCTAACAGTGGCACTATCGCAGCCCCTACCAAGCCAACAGTTGTGGCCACTGCCCCGGGGCCGGATCAGATGACCTCGCTATCATTGACTGGCAGAGACACCGGCTCGGCCCCTTTTTACGATGACATTAACGATTTCGCCTATGTTGGAACGACAACCGGCCGGCTTTACCGGATTAAGGATGTTTTTTGTACTCTGCCCGCATGCGTGAGTACGCCCGTTGCTCCCAGCATTGACGCAAGCTTTGGAGCAGGCGGATTTGTAACTGCGGGAACCAAGATCTTGACTAGTCCGGTATACGATTTCGCCAGCAATAACATTTTTGTGGGTAGTTCGGACGGAAAGCTCTATGGATTTTCGGTATCTACAGGCACGCCAATAACCGGGTCGCCACTCACGGTGGGAATCGGTACTGCCACCGGCGGAATTATCACTCCGCCGATGGTAGATGGTTTCGACGGCGTTCTATACGTTGCCACGGGCGATAATGGCACAAACGCGGCGGTGGTTCAGACCAGCACGGCCAATTTCACATCCTCGCGAATGGCAAGCCTGGGGCAGAGAAGAGTGCACAGTATTCATCTTCCGGCGTTGAATGATAATTACTATTCCCAAGCTACGAACACCCCGGGCAGTCCATGGTTTCTTTATAGCTGCGGCTATAGCGCCGGTAGCAATCCATTTCTTTATCGAGTTGGGTTCGACGCCAGCCGCAACATGAATACCACAATTGACGCGGTGACCCTGGCCTTGGGCACAACGAGAGATGAATGTACCGCAATGACGGAATGGGCGAGCGGCGGCGTGGACCGCCTATATTTCAGCATGAAAGTGCAAGGCCAGGTTGGGTATGTAGATATCACAACGAATCCATTCGTGCCGACGACCCCTGGGATCACTGATCCAACGGCTGAAGCCGGCGGTGTTAGCGGAATCATCATTGACAATGTAAGCTCGCTGCCACAGGCGTCGAATATTTACTTTTCGAATAACAACAATCATCAGGCTGTAAAGCTGAACCAGGTGACGTTACAATAAGGCTTCGACTTGTTGCGGAAATGATGTAGACTTCCCGGATGCGCGCTGCCCATCAATTGTCCTTGAAATGCGTGCCAGTGGCCTCATGACTCAAAAGACTCCGGAAAACGTCGAGAAGAAGCCGTTCGATCAAACCACCGGCCCAAGAAAGCGGTACGAGAAACCAGCGTTCAAGTTCGAGAAGATATTTGAAACCATGGCCCTGCATTGCGGCAAGACGAGTCCAACCGGGGGAAATAGTTGTCAGTTTAATCGGAAGAGTTCCTGATGTAGTTCATGCCCGCCGGAACCGATACCTACGAGATACACAAAATAAAGTTGGGCGGGGAAATCCTTCGCTCCGGGGGATCCATCCGTCTGCGCGTACTGGGAACGAGCATGCTGCCCTCCATTTGGCCGGGAGATATCGTCAATATCGAAGGGCAAACTGCGGGCACCGTCGTCCGCGGCGATATTGTTCTGTACGAGGCGCACGATAGCTTTTTCGTTCACCGAGTAATCGAAAGGTCCGAGATAGAAAATCGGATACAGTGGATTACGCGAGGCGACTCGATGCCGCAAGCCGATCCTTCAGTTCCGGAGTCTAATTTACTAGGCCGGGTCTCTGGCATTTGCCGCCGGGGGCGTACGATCATCCCCAATCGGAGGCTGAAATTTCTGGTGCGGGTTGCGGGATGGGTGTTATGCCATTCCGACTCCCTCAGGAGCATGGCCTTGCGGCTTCAATCGTTCCGAATCCGACGAAGGTTGGATGTCTTTTCTCAACCCGCGCGGTATTTTTGAAGCCACAACAGCAAACCCCAATGCCATCGGCCCCGATCATGGAAGAAGCCAATATGGCAGCCGCTAACGATTCGGTAGTGGTGGAGATAGGCGGCACCGCGATAGCCCTGCAAACCGAAGATCACTCCCTGCGGCAGCTCTTCAAGGAGCGATATTCGCCTTTCCTGGCGTCTTCTGAAAAAGCGCATTCTCGATTCCAACTCGAGTTGATTGATCCCCCTGCCGACGCGGATCCGGAACAGGACCTACAGGTCAAAATGGAGACAGGCCGATGGACCTTCCTCAGAAATGACTTTCAGGCGAAATGGGACCCGCGAACGGGCTACGGACACATTCGCCAGTCTTCGAACCCGTATTCGCCGGACACGGTCTTGCGCATTGTCCATTCGTTGATTCTCGCGAAAGAGGGTGGATTTCTGGTTCATGCCGCGAGTGCCGTTCGCGATGGTGCCGCATTCTTGTTCGCCGGAGTTTCGGGCGCCGGCAAGACGACCATCTCTCGATTGGCGCCTCCAGACGTCACTTTGCTTACCGACGAAATCTCTTACGTACGACCGGATGGTGAGGGCTACCGGGCATTTGGAACCCCTTTTGCCGGGGAACTGTCGCAACCGGGCAAGAATGTGTCAGCACCAATCGCCACATTATTTTTTCTGGAGCAGGGTCCGGTAAACCGGACTAAAGATGTTTCGTCCGACGAGGCAACTCGCTTGCTTCTGCGGAATATTTTGTTCTTCGCGGAGGACCCTGAGCTTGTAAACTTGGTGTTTCAATCGGCTTGCGATTTCGTTGAGAGAGTCCCGGTGCGCAGATTAGTATTCGCGCCGGACGAACGAGTTTGGGAGACGATACGTCCGGCAGGGAACTGATGTGAGGGAATATGATGCAAGGCGGGAAGGAAGAGAGTTGAATGAGTCTTCTTACTGAGATGAATCAAAAGGCGCTGGGACTTGGCGTTCCCATCAGCGTGCATCTCGACATAACCTACCGTTGCAATGAGCGTTGCGTTCATTGCTATCTCGATCACGACGATCACGGCGAGATGACCACGGCTGAGATTTTCGACATCCTGAATCAGCTTTCGGACGCCGGCGTATTTTTTCTGACCTTAAGTGGCGGCGAAGTGCTTATGCGGCGTGATTTCTTTGAAATTGTCGCGTACGCGCGCAGCCTTCTTTTCAACGTCAAAGTGAAAACCAATGCGGTAATGATTAAAGAAAAGGAAGCAAAGAGGCTACGCGATCTCGGAGTCGAGCAGATACAGATCAGCGTGTATTCTCATCGCCCCGAAATTCATGATGCCATCACCAAGCTTCCGGGATCGCTGAAGCGCACGATTAAAGCGATTCGCTTCCTCAAGGAACAAGGTCTGAAAGTTACCATTGCGAACGTTCTGATGACGGTGAATTCTCGCGACAGTGCAGGCGTGATGGCCTTAGCCAAGGAGCTGGATGTTCACTACACTTTGGACCCCACAATCACGCCAAAGATGGATGGGGATACTTCGATTCTAAGTTTGCGCATTCCCGGATCCGAGCTTCCGGAAATATTCCGCAACGAAGCGCTGGTGGGAGACGTGGAAGAGTATTGTGCGCCGCCTCCGGCTCCCGATGAAGACGTGATGGAAGGGTATCCGTGCAGCGCGGGACACACTTCCTGCTACATCACTCCATATGCGGACGTGTTTCCCTGCGTGCAGTTTCCCCTGCCCAGCGGAAATTTGCGGAAGCAGAGATTTATTGATATATGGAAAAATTCGAATGAGTTGAAGGAAGTTCGTTCGATTCGCGCCAAGCACCTTCCGGTTTGCTCAACCTGTTCGCACGTCGGAACATGCAGCCGATGCCCGGGGCTGGCTTATATGGAAGGCAGCATGCGCGGCCCTTCCACCGCCGATTGCGAAAAGTCATTCCAGCGCACCGGAATTCCCAGCGCCAATATGCTGCTAAGATCCGGCAGTACCCCGCCAGGTCCGCTCATTCAGATACAAGCCCAGCCGCTCGGGTAATTAGTTTTCCAGCTTCTTGAGTGCGGTGACGGCCTCACCCGATCCGTGGGCGACGGCCTTGCGATACCAATTCAACGCTTGGGTTCTGTCTTTGGGCACACCCAAACCATTCTCATAGAAATAGCCGATCTTATACTGCGCATACGGGACGTTGTCAGCAATCTTCATATACCACTTCATGGAAGTGGCGTAATCCTGGGGTACGCCTTGTCCGGCTTCGTACATTGCGGCAAGTCGCTGCTCGGCGATCGGTTGGTTTTGCGCGGCGGCTTGCTCATAATATTTTGCTGCCATCGCAGGATCCTTGGGTACGCCTCGGCCCGAGTCGTAAATCTGCCCGAGGGCAAATTGGGCGTCAAGCTTTCCTTGTTTTGCGGCTAAGTTGTACCATTTTATAGCGGAGGGAGCATCCTTCTGGAGACCACCGCGCCCCAACTCATACATGACGCCGAGATAGTACTCCCATCTGCATTGCCCTGGTCGTGGACTTCGCGAACCACTTCACTGCTTCCTGGCCATCGCGATCAAGCTCGCCACGACCGAGGCAACACTTTCCAATCCTTCGCCTGGGCTCCGGCATCTCCCCGACCTTTCGCTTTCCGCATGAAGGCCGAAGCGTTACCTGGCCCAAAGCGCTGCCAGCCAGAAGTGCAAAAGAGAGAGATAATGTAAGGGCGAAATTCTTCATTTGTTCGTTCCTCCACGGAATGATTTTCCCATACTTGACGAATCCGCTAACGAGCTAATTTGACGCTGACGGTTACTGCGGTGCTGTAACTAGCAAGGGTTGGGGGAGATTCGCACGAACCCGAGCTAGGCTCGATTAGATCGGACTAAGATTCATTTTTATGAGGACGGAATTTATGATATAGTCAGGTCGCGACTGAAAGTCACGACCTTCTAATTTGCACCTTGTCTATTGTTCGAAAATGATCAAGTTCGGCACGGCGCCGTTATCAACGTCCATCCCCACCATTTTGTTCGTGCTGACTACCCAAAAGTCCAACGATGGCACTCCGGGAGAGCCAAAGTACATAAAGGCGTGCCCGTTTGGAAGCGTCGGATTAGCGTAGTACCCGGTGAAGGGCAGATTAGCCATAAATCCGCCAGGCAGCGATTCATCAGACTTATCTTCATTTCCCGAGACGGGACCCGTCCGGAAGGGAGATTGAGTCAATTTGCCGGTTCCCGATATCAATGAAGCATTTGGCGCGACCATCAGATCAGAGCCGAACATAAATGGGAATGGGAAGCTCATGGTCTGCGGTTCCATTTTGCCAATCGTGACAGATGCACCCATTCCGAGCAGGAACCCAGTATTCGTTGATGTGGGCAAGATGCGGAATACTGGGCAGGATTCGGAAGGGGAGTAACGGGAGCCACGGACACAAGAATGTCATTGTTTGATTGAATGGAATAGACGCAGTTGGGAGGAGTGTTGGGTACGACTTTACCCTTCTTGTTCTTAGTGCTGCAAAGACCCAAGGAGTCCTGCCCACCCGTCACTACGCCGCCATTGTTAATGTCATACTGCAAGCCGGTGAGATCACCGGTGGTGTCGAATATCGAAAGCTGCCCGATAGCCGCTTGAGGCGTCCCGAGGGTTCCCGGCGCGGATCCAGCAGGCACTACCGAGGAGCCGGACCAACTGAATACCGCGAGGCCAGGTTGAAAAGCGCTGGAGGATGCGAGTGATCGCTGGAGGGCTTGCCCGCTAAATACGGGATTAGCTGTCAGTCCCGCGTCCATCGAAAGCAGAAAGAATTCTCCTGGGGAAATGACATAAATCGCGAAGTTAAACGTGGTCGTATCGGAACTAATACCATCGAACCCCGGGGATAGAGAACTGTGCGGTTCCACGCCCGTTGGCAGAACTGTCATAGACAATACGCAACAAACTGAACCAAGGCATGCATACACATAACATCAC
>CAVPCG010000043.1:0-5278 GCA_963702325.1 uncultured Acidobacteriaceae bacterium
TCTTTTCGCCACTGCAAACCGCAGTAGAACAGGTAGAGAGGATCCGGGAGGTCCTGGGCAGCCTGACGATCGATTTTGTCGAGTAGTTCCGTTGGCGGATTCCGCGAGCGAGTCCGTGGTTGAAAGTGATCGAGCCAGATGCGGGGGAGCTAGAGTACACCATTACGAAACTGATCACAGTAGGGCACGGGTTTTGCCCCTCCTTATCTTGTGCTAGCGCAACTGAGGGGCCAAATGATGCACCGGCAAATGCACGAATATAGCTAGGTTTTCTTTAGAATTGATTCATGGTTACATTTCACGGGGCTCTGTGCTGCCGACGGGACGGCGTTGGTGCCGGACTGAGTCCGGTGCTCTGTGCAATCTGATTGGCCGGACGATGCTGCCGGGCGAAGTTCAATCACCAACCCCACCGCAACGCGGCCCACGTATTCATCTTTACCAGGGCAAGCCATCGTCGCAATTTACAGCTCAAACGAATCTTGCAGTTTATACTTGTGATGTAGACGGAGTAAAGAAAGACCCCTCCGACTGGCTTCGGTGGCTGAGTCGACCTTGCTCAAAGAGGTGACGCCAAAGCTCAGTACAACCTTGGCTCCGCCTACGCGAAAGGTGACGGCCGTCCACAAGAATAGGGCCGCTTCGTTGGACCAGAATTTTTTTTTGGTTGTCTTAAGGCCGCCAACGGCGGCCATGCCAAGGCACTCAAAGGTTTCCGAGTTCTGATACCAAAAAGAGGCTAAAGCGGAGTCAAAATAGGGTCTGATGCGCATGGAGACTAGGGAAGGCACGGTCGTGCAGAACTGCAGGTCACGCTTACGACGCAAGGATCTCCAACTATGACGCCGCTGGGACGAGTTCATTCACTGTTGCGTCTCAGAAAGGTTGCATATGGTGGGAAGCGCTTGCTGCGCGGACCAGGCAAGCGGCACGTTTTTTAACAGAGAGTTAAGTGTCATTGCAGGTGGATGCCGTCCGCTGACGATCGCCTCTACGATTTTCGGCGAGAGGGCAGCACATTTCAAAATTCGGCTAATGTAACGATGTGTCATGCCGCTCTGGCTGGAGAGTGCGCGAATGGTGTTGGCCTCGCCTGTGGCCAATTTGTCGTACCAGCGACGAGCGCGGGCCGATGGCTTTCAGCACCGACGGCGAGGGGGCAGCTGCGGCATCGATCGGCTGGCCCGGAACGACGACACGAGTTGTGCCAGTAGTTCTACAAAACTTAATGTCGCAAATGACTCGATAGTTTCGTTTTTTGCGCCTTTCGTGGCGTGAGGCCTGGAATCAAGCCCCTTGCCCGACAATTCACTAATCAGTGCCTGGCGATTCACGAGGATCTGCAAAGTTGACTGTCCTACAATCACCCGGCGTATTACCCTCCGCACAAATCTCTTTTGCTCCGTGGCCGAGAGATTGACCCATGTTTGCGCTTTTCGCTGTGCAACATGGCTTATTGCTTCAGACTTCGGATTTCGAAGTGCTCCGTAAGTAGGGCCTGCGGTTGAGTCAATAGTTTGAAGATGCGATTTTTAACAACACTCTCAATGTCATAGGCGGGGATATGAGCGAACCCGGTCGCACCGGAGACGTGGAATGGCTGCTTGGTTGGTGTAGTACCGATACTGCTTGCCGCTCTTATTCGTATGGGTCGGCGTGTATCCGAATCCTGCGACGTCAAATAATAGGCCCTTAAGAAGAGCATACGGCGGCAGGCCTGATCGCCGCTCGCGGTGCGCATTATTGTTTGCCTTCAACTGATCGGCGACTTTTCTCCATAGTTTTGAGTCGATAATAGCTTCCTGCTGCCCTAAGTAATGGTGGCCTCTGTGATGGATCTCTCCCAGGTACAACCGATTGTTGAAAATCTTGTAAAGCGCACCGCGTGAAAAGACACAGCCGCCGAGCTTTCTTCCGGTCAGTGCAATTCGGACCGGGCGCTTGACATTGTTTTTCTCAAGATGTGCTCTGAGCTTGGAGACGCAGCCCAAACGGAGGTAGTGCTCGAAGATCTCGCGCACGAGCTTTGCGTCCGGGCATTCACCACCAGCTTGCGATCCCTCGCGTCATATCCGACTGGCACATTTCCACCCATCCATATGCCCTTTTTCTTGGAGGCTGCGAACTTATCCGGATTCGCTCTCCTGTGACCTCCCGCTCGAACTGTGCAAAAGATAGCAGTACATTTAGCGTTAGCCGACCCATGGACGACGTAGTGTTGAACTGCTGGGTTGCAGAAACGAAACTGACCCCGCGACCATCAAAGGCTTCAACGATTTTTGCGAAGTCCGATAGCGAGCGCGTAAGGCGGTCGACTTTATAAACGACTACTGTGTCGATCTTTGCTTGACCGATGTCTTCCAAGAGCCTCTTTAAAGCTGGGCGCTCCATCGTGCCACCCGAGAAGCCGCCATCGTCGTATTGGTTTTAAGCGCAGTCCAGCCCTCGTGCCGCTGGCTGACCACGTAGGCCTCGCAAGCCTCGCGCTGCGCATCCAGAGAATTGAACGATTGCTCCAAGCCCTCTTCAGAAGATTTGCGCGTGTAAATGGCACAGCGGATAGCAGGCTTGGCAGTGTGGGTCATTTCAGCGCCTGCGTTTTTGTGTTTTTATTCGGAAAAATGCAGGTCCCGACCAACGGGTTCCGGTGATCTGCCGGGCTATTTCAGAGAGGCTCCTATAGTTCTTCCCGCGATATTCGTAGGCATTGTTCGCTGCCAGGACTTCGTGGATATTTCCTTGCCACTTACGAGTAAGGCGCATACCCGGACGAATCAGAAGGACACCCGTGAGCACCGCATGCCTATCTTTTTCCACTGCGTCAGCAAGTGTACGGAGATGTTTTGCAGTCGACGGTTTCAGTCCGCCATAAGCTTGTTCCTGGATTCGGTAAGCGAGAATCGGAATCATCACCTGTCGCCGCAACCGTGTCGGTGCAGCCTTTCCGAATGAACGTTGCCATAACACGGTTAGCTCGGATTTGGTTAGCCTAGGTAGTTCGTTAATTTGCTGGTCAATCGATACTCCCAATCATGAGCGCCCCTTCACGCCTACCACACATTGCCGCTCTGTTCAGGCAAAGAGTCAAGCACGGAAACCCGAACTGGGGATGGGGCCAGTGGTCAGCCGATAATAATCACCGCTCGGAGAGGTCAAGAGCTACTCTTGTCGGGGTTCGGATCATCTTCGAATGTCACCACAAGGTTAGGAAAAGTGGGCGGACCTGTAATCAATTCCGGAAATCGGTGCGCCGTTTGCAGGAGAACTTTCATCGCCTTAAGATCGCCGGACGCGGCCTTGTTTATAAGCTGCGTTATGCTTGCCTCTAGCTTGGACATCGACTTTTCCCCATTTTGACCGTTCGTCCTAACCGTCTGCTTGGCGACCTTGCGAAAAACGTCACCAATGCTCTGATCCCGGGCGGGTCGCCCGCGTGGATTTCCGGACTTCCCTTTCCTGAATTGAAAAGCTCTCGGCGGTTTTCGATATCCGATGTCGTACTCGCAATCATTGTCCATTGCTAGCCTCCGCTGCCTCAAAGTGTTCACCAGTCTGCGCATGAATTGCGTCTCTTCCAGTTTGTTTCTCCCATCTCTTTACTGCTGTATCTACATACCGTGAATCAAGCTCGATCGCATAGCAGATCCTGCCCACTCGTTCCGCTGCCATAATGGTCGAACCGGCACCAGAGAAATTGTCGAGCACGAGGTCACCGGGCGCTGAGCAATCCAGGATGGCATCAGCGATCATTGCGACGGGCTTAACCGTCGGGTGCATTGCCAATAAATTGCCTTCATCGCCTGATCGAGAAAGTGTATTCACGCCTGGATATTTCCAGAGGTTTGTACGATTTCGGCCGTATTTACCTAACTGGACATTGTTCCGGTGCGATTCCGCGCCGTTTCGGAAAACGAAAACTAATTCGTGCTGCGATGTATAAAACGACCCCATCCCGCCGTTATCTTTTGCCCAGACACATAAGTTCAGAAGCGTATCGTAGGCTCTCTTCCCGGCAATTAGAAGTTCGCCCGCATGACGCCAGTCCATACAAATGAAGTGGATCGAGCCGGGATGGCTATTACGAGCCAAATGTTCGAAAGCCTTGCTCAAGAAATTCACGAACTCACCTTCGCTCATTTCTCCCGAGGCCATCGCAAACTCGCGATGGCGAACAGCTCCCTTCCCACAGACATTTCCATCGATCTTTACGTTGTACGGAGGATCAGAGAACACGACATCTGCCTTCCGATCGTTCATGAGTGCGGAATACGTAGATCCATCAAGAGCATCTCCGCATACCAGACGATGATCGCCCAGCAACCAAACGTCCCCGGGCTTGGTAGCTGCCGGTCCCGTATTAATTTCGACCGGCTCTTCCTGCTGTGCTGACGAATTTTCATGCAGGATCAGATCAATTTCTGGAATCTCAAATCCGGTTAACGTAACGTCAAAACCCAAGTCCACTGAAGTCAAATGCTGTAATTCAATCGCCAAGATCGCGTTGTCCCACCCCGCTTTCTCCGCTAATTTATTGTCCGCCAGGATGTAAGCTCTTATCTCATTTTCGTCGAGATTTTCGAGGGCAATTGTAGGCACCTTTTTCATTCCTAACAGCTTTGCCGCCTCTACTCGACCGTGACCGGCGACAATCACCCGGCTAGCATTGATGAGTATGGGATTGGTAAAACCGAAGGCTTTAATGCTATCCGCGATCTGCTCAACCTGACGCTTGGAATGCGTCCTGGCATTTCTCGAATACGGCAAGAGTCGTTGAATCTCCTGATATACAACGGTTAATTCATTAATTTCAGCGTCTAGGTAACGTTTCATGTTCTTTCTCCTTCATATTTAGGCTAGCAGTCGCCATGCGCTTGGCCCAGACCCTCGTGCGTGACATTTCATCGGGTTACTTTCGTATTTCTGTGTCGTTGCACCGGAGGTAAAATTGCGTTATGGCTTCAATCTCAACTATTTTGCGACGCAAATATTCAGTGAAGACAACGCTGCGCAAGGCCCGCCAGCGAGCCCGTGAGTTGTGGCGTCACCTCGAGGACGAGGGCTGGAAATCTCCCAGGAATGTAGCGCGTCGCGGATGAACTAGGCTTGCCTGAGACGTGGCAGGGCTGGAAGGGTTGCAATACGCCCGGTCTCGAGAACGTAACATCGAATGATCTGCCGCCCAGTCGCCGAACCATACGCACTCTTATCAAGAGCTTGAGAAAACATTAGTGAGACAACACTAGTGGGTGCCAGGAACCTAGCGAGTGCGGAAGGTTTC
>CAVPCG010000044.1:0-172128 GCA_963702325.1 uncultured Acidobacteriaceae bacterium
GCAACCACGCCCGCGGTCTTCGCACAAACTGGCCCTGGCCCTCGACGTCGACGACGCGGTCGAGGCCCAGAGGTTGGCACGCTGGAGGGGCTGGTTCGGGGTGGCCAGCTTGGATCTACTGTTTTCCGCTGTCGGTCCCCCGATCGTGCAGCTCCTTATCGACGACGGGTACGAAGTGTTCCTCGACCTGAAGATGGCCGACATCCCAACGACGGTCCGGAAGGCGGCGCGGTCTCGGCGCCATCGGCGTGTTGTACCTCACCCTGCACGCCTTCGCCGGGCCCTCGGTCCTGCGGGCCGGCGTCGAAGGCTTGACCGAAGGCGCGGAGCGGGCCGGGCTGCCGATTCCGGCCGCGGTCGGCCGTCACTGTCCTCACGTCCGACGGCGACGCCCCACCGCACATCCTGGCCAAGCGGGTCACCGCCGCGGTCGAGGCGCGCGGTGCCGGTGTCGTTTGTGCCGCCTCCGATGTGAAGGAAGCGAAAGAGATCGCGGCCCGCATGAAAGCCGTGGCGCGGTACCCGGGCTGCGGCCGGCCGGCTCACCAACGCACGATCAGGTCCGGGCGGCCACGCCATCCGACGCACTGGCCGCGGGAGCGACCTGCTGGTCATCGGGAGGGCCGTCACCGCGGCCCCCGACCGGATAGCCGCCGCCACCGCCCTGGTTGCGTCACTGTCGTAGCCACTAGTGCCACGCTAGGGTTCGGGTCCATGCCCACGCCTCCTGTTCTCTCTGCCGAACAACGGCAGGCTGCCCTCGAAAAGGCCGCGTTGGCCCGCCGCGAGCCGGCTGAGCTGAAGGAACGGCTCAAGATGGGCTCTTTGTCGTTCCGATGAACCCGCCAAGCAGGCCGAGAAGGACGAGGTCGTGGCCAAGATGAAGGTCCTGGCGGTGCTGGAGTCGCTGCCGGGACTGGGCAAGGTGAAGGCCCGGCGGATCATGGAAGAGATCGGTATCAGCGAGAACCGGACGCTCCACGGTCTCGGAGACCAGCAGCGGAAGAAGCTGTTCGAGAAGCTGGCGAGCCTGAACCTTTGATCTTCATCCTGTCGGGCCCGGGAGGGGTCGGAAAGGGGACTCTCGTGTCCCGCCTCCTTCCGACTGTCGACGGACTTGAGCTCTCCCGCTCGTGGACGACCCGGCCCCGCCGACCGGGTGAGAGACGACGGGCGCCTACGAGTTCGTCGACCGCCACGAGGTTTCGGAGCGAGTCGACGCCGGTGGCTTACTTCAGCGGAACGGAGCTCCCGGCCAACGGGATCTATATGGCACGCCCGGTGCCGGAGCCCGTACGGCAGACGATTTTCTGCTTCGAGATCGAGTCAACGGGGCCGCTCAGGTGAAGGCACGCTGCAGCCCGACGCCGTACTGATCTTCGCGGTCGCACCCTCCGCCGCAGGAGCCTGGAAACCAGGCTGCGAGAGCGCGGGGACGACGACGGAGACGTGGCCACGACGGATGGAGCTGGGCCGGGCCGAGAGATGGACGTCGGGGACCGGCCTGGCCGACCATGTGGTGGTCAACGACGACGTCGACCGGGCGACGGACGAGCTGCGTTGGTATAATCACCAGCCGCCGAGCGTGCCCAACTGAGGCCGCCGGCCACCCCCGACCTCGGAGATCCAGATGTCAGAACGCCACGCGTCCATGATGGAACCGCCCGTCGAGGACCTGCTCGACCGGGTGGACTCCAAGTTCACGCTGGTGAGCCTGGCCGCCATGCGGGGCCGCCAGATCAACTCCTACTTCAACCAGCTCGGCGAGGGCCTCGGGTCCATCGTCCCGCCGCAGGTGACGTCGATCTCCCGCAAGCCCCTGTCGATCTCCCTCGAGGAGATCGCCGCCGGCAAGATCACCTACACCCGCATCGACCCGCTGGCCGGGACGAGGGAGAGCGAGCGAGGAGACCGAGCCGGACGCTGGCCGGCTAGGTCTGGTCATCGGGAGCGTGACCCGACGGTCAGCCGGCCTCGGTGCCTCCCGGGCGCCGGATCGTGCTGGGCGTCAGCGGCGGCATCGCCGCCTACAAGGCGATCGAGGTCTGCCGCCGGCTGGTCGACGCCGGCGCCTGGGTCAGCCCGATCATGACGCCGGGGCCACCCACTTCGTGGGCGAGACGACCCTGTCGGCGCTGGCGTCGGAGCCGGTGCGGCGGTCGCTGTTCGAGGGCCGGAACCCATCCCGCACACCCGACTCGGCCAGAGCGCCGATCTGATGGTCGTGGCCCCGGCCACGGCCCGGGTGATCGGCGCCTATGCGCCGCCGGTGATCTCCTCGACCTGCTCACCGCCACCCTGCTGGCCACCCGGGCGCCGGTACTGTCTGCCCGGCCATGCACACCGAGATGTGGGAGCACCCGGCTGTGGCCGAGAACATCGCCACCCTCCGCCGCCGCGGCGTCCATATCGTCGAGCCGGCTTCCGGCCGCCTGGCCGGGGGAGACTCGGCGCCGGCCGGCTGGCCGACCCGGCCGACATCGTCGCCGCCGCCGCCGCCCCTCGGCCGGATCGGCCGGATCGGCGACGCTGGCCGGCGTCACCGCGGTCAGTCGTCACCGCCGGGGGCACCCGCGAGCCGATCGACCCGGTCCGTTTCATAGGCAACCGGTCGTCGGGCAAGCAGGGTTACGCCATCGCCGCCGCGCTGGCCGGCGGGGGCGCCGAGTGAGCCTGATGTCCACGGTCTCGCGGCCCGCCCCGGCCGGCGTCGAGGTCGTCGCGGTGGAGACGGCGGCCGAGATGGAGGAGGCGGTCGCCGTGGCCCGTCGGCGCCGACACTCATCGTCATGGCCGCGGCGGTGGCCGACTTCCGGCCCAAGGCGGCCGGGCGCGAGCCAAGATCAAGAAGGCCGACGGCCCCCCGACGGTCATGCTCGAACCGACCCCGACATCCTCGCCGGCCTCGGCGCCCGCCGGCGGCCCGGCCAGATGATCGTCGGGTTCGCGGCCGAGACGGTCACACTCGGGCGGTCCGCGGACTCCCGCGAGCTACGCCCGCGGCAAGCTCGACGCCAAGGGCGCCGACCTCATCGTGGCCAACGACGTCGCCGCCCCCGGGGTCGGGTTCGCCCATCTTTATGCATCGGGAGCGGAAAATCCTTGAACACCACTGCGAGCTCGTTTCCGTATTCCTTTTCCAGTTGCTGCATGAGGGGGTTCATTTTCGCGCAATAAGGGCATTGATAGTCGGCGAACTCCACCAACGTAACCGGGGCATCTTTGGATCCCTGAATATTCGCGCTTCTGCGCGTCCACGTCTGCGGTCGGTGGGGCCAGCAGAATTCGGATCTTGGATTTGATTCGAAGCCTGTCAATGTAGGCCGTGCGGGCTTTGGTCTTGCGCAGGTCGCGGATGTGATCGAGAATCTGATCCTTGACTTTGGCAAAGGGCTGATCCACACCAAGACCTTCGTAATACACTTCCATCTGGTCGTCGGTTGGGTCTTTGATTCCTTTGTAGGCTTCTTTGTCCAATAGCTGATCTACGGTCAATCCTTCTTTTTTCGCTTGTAAATCGAGAAGCTGGTCGTCAATGAATTTGTCGAGCACTTTGCGCTCGCTGAGGTACATCGTGTAGCGCGCTTGCAGGAGATCACCTGCTTCTTTGTTTTCAAAATCCGCAGACGTGAGGTAGGTTCCACCCACCTTCGCAACCGCGTTATTTTCCTGGTTTGTCTGTTGTGCTACTGAACTTACTGTTAAGGTTGTGGCCACAGCTATGATGAGTGCGAAAACCTTGGATACATATTTCATTTGCTGAACTCCCCCCGTGGAAATCATTTTGATTAAAACCGGGCCAGGTTTGGTAAGAGCAGCCGCGCCTGGCGCCGGGCAAGAAGTGCAAAATTGAATGGCGGCCGGAATCCGTCCGCCATTCGGGTACAAGTTACTTCAGTGCTTCTGGGTTGCAATGGCAAACGCCGAATCCGCTACCAAGGCGAATCGCCGAGGCGCAGTCGTTTTCGTAAAGGGCGAGCTGCGGTGGATCTAACAGTTCTTCATCCCCTTTGCTTTCGGTAATCGGGAACGCAGTGCCGATCTTGTTCTGAACGTGCGTCGCCCAAGATTCAATCTCTGGGACGATGTTAACGTTGGTCGGATCGCAGACGCCGCCGACTGGAAGTCCGGAGACGATCTGGATCGTGCCTTCGTTGGGCTCCTGGCGAGTCAAGAAGTTCGACAGAAGATCAACTTTAACGCTCTCGTGCACCAGGCCGTTTGCAGTTACCGGGCAACCGCAGCAGGTCGTCAGCTGTTGATCCGCGGCGTACACATAAATCATGGCGCATTCGGTCTGTGCGATTGAGCCATCTTCAGTGAAACGCAACGTCGCATCTGGCGAGCCAGAAGTGGTGGCGTTGGCGAAATAGTTGGTTGAGAATACATCCGAGAATGTTTGCGCAGAGGCAACGCCGGAAACCATGGCGATGACCAAAGCGATAGCGAGTATGGGCAGAATGCTACGAAGTACTTTCTTCATTGAGGATCCTCCTATTTTGAGGCGCTGCCGGCTGGGGGGAGGGGACAATTCAGCTGAGGACGCGCAGATAGAAATGTAACTTGTCTAGAAAACTTTGCAATTACCCGTGTGGCTTAGTCTGAACCGCTAGGTTGTAAAGCTAGTTCTATCGGGTTAGTTCATCAATTACCCAATCGTATTAGCCAAAAGGATTAGTCCGGTAAGATATTCGATAAACCATTTTGAGGATTTGGGGAGTCGAAGCGCGTTCGACATCCCCAAAAAGAGGGAATCACTGGCGATCGGAATCATCAATCCGCCAGCATTCCTAACGTTTACTTCAGTGCTTCTGGGTTGCAATGGCAAACACCGAATCCGCTGCCAAGGCGAATCGCCGAGGCGCAGTCGTCTTCATAAAGGGCGAGCTGCGGTGGATCCAACAGTTCTTCGTCCCCTTTGCTTTCGGTAATCGGGAACGCAGTGCCAATTTTGTTCTGAACGTGCGTCGCCCAAGATTCAATCTCTGGTGCGATCTCAACGCTGGTTGGATCGCAGACGCCGCCGACTGGAAGTCCGGAGACGATCTGGATCGTGCCTTCGTTGGGCTCCTGGCGGCTCAAGAAATTGGACAGAAGATCAACTTTAACGCTTTCGTGCACCAGGCCGTTTGCAGTTACCGGGCAACCGCAGCAGGTCGTCAGCTGTTGATCCGCGGCGTACACATAAATCATGGCGCATTCGGTCTGTGCGATTGAGCCATCTTCAGTGAAGCGCAACGTCGCATCTGGCGAGCCACCGGTGGTGGCGTTAGCGAAATAGTTGGTTGAGAATACATCCGAGAATGTTTGCGCAGAGGCAACGCCGGAAACCATGGCGATGACCAAAGCGATAGCGAGTATGGGCAGAATGCTACAAAGTATTTTCTTCATTGAGGATCCTCCTATTTTGAGGCGCTGCCGGCTGGGCGGGGAGGGGACCATTCAGCTGAGGATGCGCGTTAGAAAAATAACGTGTCTAAAAAACTTTTCAATTAGCCAAAAGGGTTAGTCCGGATAAACTATTCGGGATCCGAAAAAGGCAAGTGCGATGGTTTCACGAACTCCGAATCGAGGGTTTGGGAGTCGAAGCATGTCTCCAGCGTCCCCAAGGGGTTTTTTGTGAAACTGCAAGAAAAGCAAGGGGAGGGAGTCGCTGGCGGTTGGGATCGCCCATCCGCCATTATCCTTACAGTTACTTGGTCGCTTCCTGGTTGCAAGAGCAAACGCCAAATCCGCTGCCCAGCCGCAGCGCACCGGCGCAATCTGATTCGAGAGTACTGAGTTGGTTGCTGGTTAACACTTCCTCGTCGCCCTTACCTTCGGTGATCGGGAACGTGCTGCCCACCTTGTTCTGGATGTGCGTAACCCAAGATTCAATCTCCGGCACTGGATCGAAGTCGGTGGGATCACAAATACCAAAGGCTTGGACCGAAAGGTAAGCCCCGGACACGATTTGGATCACGCCCTCGTTCGGCGTGACGCGGGTTAGTGGGTTGCCTAAAAGGTCTTTCTGTACGTTCTCGTGCACCAGACCATTGTTGGTGACCGGGCAACCGCAACATTCCGTCAGTTGTTGATCCGCGGCATAGACATAGATCATGGCACATTCTTCGTCGGTGTCGTATGGTTGACCGTTGCCGGCTACGATTGGAACGCCATATTCCGTGAAACGCAGCGTTGCAGGGGGCGCTCCTGGAGTCGTGTTGTTGGAAAAATAGTTTGTGGTGAATACTTCATCTTCCGAAAGTTGGGCGGAAGCGACGCCGGTCGCCATGGCAAACGCCAGGGCTACAGTCAGGACGAGCAGGATGTTGTGCACGATATTCTTCATCGGGATGGTCTCCGTTTCAGGGCGGCTACCGCCGATTTGACGCACTCGGCCTGAGCACGCGCATCATGAACTGTAGGCTCGATCCTTGGCGCTTACAATTACCCTTGTAGCCTAGCCCCAAAACATTAACTGATCATCCGAGAGGTTTGGATTCAGCCAAAGCAGGTTTATTGATTCGAAGAATCCGGAGCGGCTTCTTGGGTTGGCGGATCTCCGGCCGTGGGCACTACCGGGGCTGAGGTGACGACCGAGCCCGGAGGGACGGGGTCAGAAGTAGAAGTAGCGGAATCCCCAGCGCCGGAATCTTTAGTTCGAAGCAGGCCTTTAGAGGCCATTTCCGCGTATCGCTGTTGGACCTCCTGCATCCGCATCGCTTTAAAGTTTTCAACCTGAGCTCTAAACGCAGCCAGCTTGTCGTCCGGAGATTGCTCTGCACCGGCTTGTGGCTGCGATGCAACGTGCGGAGCAGCATCGGGCGTGGAGGTTTCCGCCAATTCGGCAGGCTGGTCCGATGGAGTCAATACGATTTTCTTAAGATCGCTGGATGTATCTGAGGACCCCAGCATTACATAGTTAAACTTTGTACCATTCAGAAGTTTCACGAGAACATCCCGAACCGATGCTGGTCCGATGTTGGCAAACACGGGCTCTGTGGCGCTTCCGGCAGGTACTTCGAGGGTCGCTCCAGTCGCACGGCTTACTTCGTGCAGGACGTCGCTCAGGGGCACATTTTCGGCAATGATCGTAAGCTGCCCGTCTTTGTACGTGATGTGCGGCACAGGTTGCACAGGGGCCGCTGGCGCGACTGCTTCGGCGGCAGCTGGTGTGGAACTTGTATCCGCCAGAGTACAGACCTCGATAATTCCATCCGGGGTGCAATTCATCGGAGGATTTTGCGCATGCAGAGCTACGGACAACGATAATTCAAGAGCAATTGCGAGGACCGGGATGAATCGTAACTTGGCCATGATCGTTGAACGCGTGCTCTTCAAAAGATTGCGTTTTATTTTACAGGGTCAACTCGCCGCTGTCCGGAATTGCAGTCGTTGCGGCGAAAATACCCGTGCCGTTGCCAGATCAAGAAACTGAGGGGAGGAATACCAGTCCACAGTAAAACACCGGAACGGCTGGGCAGCAATAGTTCTCTAGAACTAGCCTGAAAGGCTAACCCGCAGGATTAATCCGAACGGACTAGCCTATAAAGGCTAAGCCAAAAATCTGCTCTGACGAAACCTCCATGTTTCATAGGACATCTGGCATTGGCCCATACTTTCCGTCATTTTGCCGCTTGACATACGGACTTTCCGATGCAAAGCTTGCTCTTCCTCCCCAAGTGCAGTCCCATTAAAGTTTTTTGCGTTTTCCGCGGAAGATCATTTTGCTACTGCCGCGGTATCGAACTCCTCCCCTGTCGGGTTCTTGAAAGAGAACCTGAATCTGATTTTGACGTCGAAGGAGTTTTCTGTGCCTATTGGAATATCGGAGCCGGGATTTCTGCTGATGGATCCCACGTTAACTCCTCTTGCTTGTAACGCTGAGGCTGTGCAAATTCTGACATTTCCAAACGTTCCGGAAAAAATCAAACGTCTCGATGTTTTCTTGTCTGATAAAGTTCGCTCCGGCTTGGTTGACCGCCAGTCCCGTCAGTCGCTCGATTTCGTAAAGGAGTTTAAATCAGGGCGAAGACGTTACATCTGCCGTACTTTCCGCCTGGACTGCAATCATGCGGGCAATCAGGCATGCCTTGGAGTGTTGCTGGAACGTTATTCGTCGAGCACTACTGCATTGTCTCAACTCACGGAACAGTTCGATTTGACGGCCCGCGAGCGCGAAACTGTTGAACTCCTGCTTCAGGGGCTGACCAGCAAAGAAATTGCCCTTAGAATGAACATCAGCCCGAACACTGTTAAAGCGTTTCTTCGGCTGGTTATGGTGAAAATGGGGGTTTCGACCCGCTCTGGCATTGTGGGGCGAGTGATTGGTTCACAAGCCTGAGAAGCCGGACGAGTTAAACAATTGAACTAATCCATTCGAGGAATTTACGTAGTGAAGAGTTCAAGGCATCATCCCTGATTGTGAAAACCTCCTCCGAACGTGAACGTCGCCGCTATCCCCGCTTTCCGCAAATTTTGGAAGTCCAAGCCTGTGATGTCCCACCGCTCAAGCAGAAGCAACATGCCAAATTGCCGCTGGAAGGCCGGGCGCAGAATGTCAGTAAGGGCGGATTCTGCCTGCTAACCAGCGAGCCAGTTGATCGGGCGTCCCTGATGCTCTGCCACATCGGCGTCTCCGAAGGCGCCACCGCTATTCCGACGCTGGTGCAAGTGCGGTGGACCAAGAGACGGAATATCCAAGAAGAGAGCTACCTTTCCGGCGTTCAATTCATGTTCTAACCACTCACGGTTATAGCACTATCGTGCTAGTCCAAAGGGGTTAGTCCGTTCTGCCTAATACTCTTAAGTTAACCCAATATATCTAGAGCCAACAGGCCATTTCCCAACTATCGAGCTAATTCTAAAGTATGAGTCTGTTCAGGTAGTCGCATCTTCCCCCCTGACTCACAGCTAAGAAGAACTATGATCCACAGCGTTAACAGGGGCGATGCAAAACTAAGAGCCATGGGCACGATTGCCCTGCTGGCCTGCTTCCTGAGCATATTGAATGCGTGCGGCGGCACTCCCGGAACAGGACACTCGAACAAGAATAGCGATAAGTCGCTATCATCGCTGCTGATTTCTCCCACCAATCCAGTTGTTCCTATAGGAGACAGCGAGCGCTTCGCTGTAACCGGCGTTTTCTCCGACGGTAGCAAACAGGACGTGACATCCACGGTGACGTGGACGATTGCAAATCCCGACATAGCTTCAGTGGATAAAACTGGCATGGCGGTGGCGAAGCATTCCGGAAACACGGTTATCGAAGCCGAGTCTGGTTCCACCAGCGCAAAAATCACTTTCACCGTACCCCCCGCCTTGCTAAGCTCGATTTCACTTTCGCCCCCTGCATCATCGGTGCCAAAGGGAAGTGCGGTTCAGCTTGCCGCAACGGGCGTATACGCGGACGGCAGTACCGGCGACGTGACCGGCTCCGTAACCTGGGCTTCCTTGGGTTCTGCGGTTGCCAGCGTGAACTCGAGTGGATTGGTGACAGGAGCCTCTCCTGGATCGGCGATGATTACAGCGACCTCAGGTCAAATTCGCGGCGCGGAGACACTCACAGTTCTTCCACCGGCCATGGTTTCCCTTTCAATCTCGTCGGGGGGAACCGCAATCGCAAAGGGACGCACCCAGCAGATTACAGTTACTGGAACATTTACCGACGGCACCACACAGGACATCACGGGAAGCGTGGCTTGGACTGTCTCGCCCGCGACTGTTGCGGCGGTCAGTCAAACTGGATTGGTCTCGACACTTGCCCTGGGCACTGCGACCATCTCTGCCGTTTCTGGCTCGATGAGTACTTCGACAGTAATCACGGTTGGGCCTGCCGCTCTCAGTTCGTTGACTCTCACTCCAGCTAGTCCCTCCTTGACAAAAGGCGCCACCCAGCAACTGACGGTCACCGGATCCTTTACCGATGCCAGCACTCAAAACATGACCAGCGCCGTCGCTTGGACTGTGTCTCCAGCAAGTGTGGCAACAGTCACCAATGGGGGAATGATTACGGCACTTGCAAACGGGACGGCAATCGTTACCGCGACCTCTGGTTCCATCAGCGGAGCTGATACGATCACGGTTTCGGGCGCCAGCCTGGTTTCCATTAGTGTGTCGCCGGCCAACCCATCCATTTTTGGCGGCAAGACGCAGCAACTTACCGCTATGGGAAATTACAATGACGGGAGCACGCAAGACCTCACCGGCAAAGTCTCATGGACCGGCGCTGTCCCTGGAGTAGTGAGTCTAAGCAGCACAGGTCTCGTGACCGCGCTCGGTTCCGGGACCGCAACAGTCACCGCTACCTCCGGTTCTATCAGCGGTTCTGACACCATCACAGTTTCAGCGATTAATCTCGTTTCGATCGCTGTAACTCCTGCCAACCCCTCGATTCCGAAGGGCGAGACGCAACAACTTATCGCAACCGGAACCTACAATGACGGCAGCACACAGGACGTCAGCAGCAAGGTCAGCTGGAGTGGAGCAGTCCCTGGAGTTGTGGACTTGAGCGCCACCGGCCTCGTCGCGGCCACAAGTCTTGGAACGGCAACCATCGCCGCGGCTGAGGGGTCAATTAGCGGAACCACTGTTGTTACGGTTTCGGCAGCGGTTCCTGTTTCACTGGCAATCTCTCCTGTGAACCAGTCCATTAGCGTAGGGTTTACTCAACAATTCGGCGCAGTCGAAATGTTTAGCGACGGGACGAAGCGTAACGTGTCAGGCCGGGCGACATGGACTTCCTTGAATCCGGATATTGCCACAGTGAGCTCTTCAGGCTTAGCCACCGGTACGGACGTGGGAACTGCCTCAATCAGTGCCAGCTACAAATCTGTTTCTGGTTCCACTAGTTTGACGGTCATACCCGTTACATACCTCGAAACGGAAGACCTGCCGGGCAGCGGGTTGTCGTCTCATACATACTTTGATCAGGCCAATGTGCCTGGGGTGGATGGAACGCTTCGTATCAGCAATTCCGGCGGTGCCGGGGAAAATCTCTGCGCCATGGTTTACGTGTTTGCCGCCGACCAGCAATTGAGCGAATGTTGCGGATGCCGCGTAAGCAAGAATGGTCTGCTCACGCTCTCGCTCGACAACGATCTGACGGCGAATCCTCTGACGAGAGGCACGTTGACCACCGGAACCATCGAGGTTGAAGCATCCGATGTGGCCGGCAATCCGACCTGTAATCCCGCGTTGCTAACTCCCAAGGGATCGTTAACGACTTGGGCGACGCATATACAAGCTATCACGCTGGGGACGCCGCCCGCGGACGACGGTAGTTCACCCTCTACGCCACCAAGCCAAAACGGTCCCATGAGTGTCCAGAGTCAGTGCCAGTTTGTACAAAGGCTGGGAAGCGGGCAGGGAATTTGCAGCTGCGGTACTGGCGATTGATGCAAGGACCCGCCTGAAGAGAAACTCGCATCTCCACTTGCGACTTGGATTTGAGCCGAGCGCTCGGACGTCTATTCCCCCCAGCGTTCCTTACGGTAGCGAATGAAGTTGCAGGAATGCGGCAGCGGCGTCGCGGGCACGTCTCGCGATTTCGCTTGGTTTCGGTCGCTCGGCGACGCCGAGCAGCAGGCTAACCATCAAATGCCCCCAGAGCAGCCCGGAAAACTGCTCGGCAAGTTCGGTAGGTTGGCCCTTGAGCAGTCCGGACGCCTGGGCGCGGACCATGATTTTACGCAAGACGGCGCGGCTTGCCTCGCGTCCTATCGAATCGAGCACACGCGCTACTTCAGGGGCCTGGACGACCTCGGCGATCGCCAGTCGGAAAACGGCAATGACCGCGGGCTCGCTTATCTCGCGGACGAGCTTCGTCCCGGCAGAAGTCAGCACCTGCGCTAAAGTCTTGCGATCGCGCAGCACAGGCAGGTCAACGGGCAAGGCCAGTCGCTTGGCGCGCTCGCTGATACAGGCGATCAGCATTTCCTGTTTGTTGCCAACTACCGCGTAAAGCTCTCGCTTCGAAACCCGCGCGCGCGTTGCGATTTCGAGCGTGCTGGTCGTTGCGTAGCCGCTCTTCATGAACGCGGAAAAGGCCGCCTCAAGGATGCGCTGGCGCACCTCAGTTTCGTCCCCGCCTTTCGTTGATGCCGTAGCCATCGCGCTCCGCTTGACCGACGTTGGTACCATATAGTACCATGACTTCGAATATGGTACCCGATGGTACCAATACAGTACTGACTTCGTCATTGGCCGAGTCGCCGCTGTCGGAGGCCGCCTTTACGAAACCTGAGTCTGATAGGAGACAAAATGTCACAGGAAACCATTTTCAATCTGCATCTCATTCTCGGTTATGTCGCGTGGCTGCTTTGCTTCGGCGTGTACATCCTGCCCCGGCTCAAGTCCATGGACCTGGTTGCAGCGCAACGCGCTATCGCTACACTGCACAGTTTTCGCTTCTTCGGGCTCGTCTTTCTCCTTCCGGGCGTCGTCGGCCCGAATCTGCCCGCCGCCGGCTTTGCCGCGTTCGCCGCCTACTGGGACCTGGCAACCGGCGTGCTCGCCATCCTGGCATTGCTCACGGTAAGGATACGTCCGCTTTTTTGGCTGTTCGTCGTGGCTTTCAATCTCGTGGGGATGCTCGATATCATCCTCGACTATTATCACGCCATCCAGATTGGACTTCCTGCGCGGGCGGGGCAGTTGGGTGCTGCGTACGCGATCCCGATCATCTATGTGCCACTGTTGATGATCACGCACGTCGTCGCATTCTATTTGCTGCTGCGTCCTCGGCCCAAGGCGGTTCCAGCCCTCGACGGCAATGCGACGGCATCGTAGGTTCGGCGGCGTGTTCCGGAGCAGTGGAAGCGGGAAGGAGCGCGCCTGTATGGGAATGCGATGCGGCCAGCGAGAGCCCTCATGCCGGTCATTGGGTGAATGACGGGCTAACTGGGAACTGGTTGTAGCCTGACTTCAAACTGTAGCCTGCTTTAAGCCGCTATGCCCGTTAGTACAATTCGACCAGGGAATTTGCAGCTGCGGTACTGGCGACAGAACTAATTATTGACTCTCAATTCATCCGACAATCTGGCGCGGGTAAAAGAAATAACGCGGTCAATCACTCATCTTCGTGAGGCTGGATTTCTTGCCGCGAAACATTGTCTGAGAGATTGCTTTCCAGACCTCCCCACCTTGACGACAGCTCTTTTTCCAGCAATGATCCTTCTGCTAATAAATTTTGGAGGAATGGATGATTCTGATTCGTCGCGGGACGTTGGCGATGTTGTTCGTACTGGTTTCGTGCCTCTCTTTCTTTTGCCAAAGGGCGTTTTGTCAAACCGCTCTAAATCCCGCTAGAGAAAACCGTGTGAACGATTTGTTGAAGCGGATGACAGTGGAAGAGAAGATCGGCCAGCTCGCGCAGTACGATACCGATTCGCCGCAGCACCTCGATTTGGTGCGAAAAGGAGGAACGGGTTCGCTGTTCAACGTTTCCGGAGCAGACAGGACCAATGCCGCGCAGCGCCTCGCGATAGACAAATCGCGGTTAAAAATTCCGTTGCTCTTTGGTCTGGATGTAATTCACGGCTACCGCACCATCTTTCCGGTACCGATCGCCACCGCCAGCAGTTTTGATCTCGACTTGATTCAGCAGTCCGAACGCGTGGCCGCCAGGGAAGCGACGGCCGACGGCGTCAAGTGGGTATTCGCACCGATGTTAGACATTGCGCGCGACCCGCGATGGGGGCGCATTGTCGAAGGCGCCGGCGAAGATCCCTATCTGGGATCCATGGTCGCCGCGGCCAGGGTGCGTGGATTTCAAGGATCGAATATCGCTGACCCGCAGAGCGTAATTGCCTGCGCGAAGCACTTTGTCGCCTACGGAGCTGTCGAAGGCGGACGCGACTACAACACCGTAGATATTTCTGAAGAGTTGCTGCGCGAAGTTTATCTTCCGCCATTTCACGCCGCGGTCGAAGCCGGAACTGGCACGCTCATGTCCGCCTTTAATGACCTGAATGGCGTGCCGGCGACAGCCAATCATCACACTTTGACCGACATCCTGAAGGGCGAATGGGGTTTCAATGGCTTTGTGGTCAGCGATTACACGTCCGTCCGCGAGCTCATCGCTCACGGAATTGCAGGCGACAGCAGCGAGGCGGTCCGGAAAGCAATCCTGGCTGGTGTGGACATGGATATGGCCGGGGGCGACTATGGAACAGAGCTGCCCGCGCTGGTGAAGTCCGGCGCGGTGCCGATGAGCGTTCTCGACGAAGCTGTGCGGCGTGTGCTCCGAGTTAAATTTGAGGCGGGACTGTTTGCCAATCCTTACACCGATCCGCGACGGGCGCATGACGACATCCTTTCTTCCGCGAACCTACAGGTTGAGCGAAAGATGGCGCAGGAATCCATCGTGCTTTTGAAAAACCAAAACAATCTTTTGCCGCTGGACCCGAATGTGAAGACCATCGCGGTGATCGGACAGCTGGCGGATTCGAAAGCCGATCAACTCGGGCCGTGGGCAGGGAACGGAAAAGCCAGCGATGCCGTGACGCCGCTCGAAGGAATCAAGGCAAGGCTTCCGAACGCCAACATTCTGTACGCGAAGGGCGCCGATATTTTATCCATGGAAAAGGTTTACACGAATCACGGTGTCGCGCCCGCTCCTAGCACTGCAATGGGAGCAGGAGGCACCGCTGCCGAAGGTGCCCCAGCCGACATGCAAGATGCGATCGCAGCCGCGAAAAAAGCTGACGTCGTGGTCATGGTCCTTGGTGAACTCGCGCAGATGACCGGAGAAGCCAGTTCTCGCGCCAGTCTTGATTTGCCAGGGCAGCAACAGCAATTGTTGGAGGCAATTGTCGCGACCGGTAAGCCCGTAGTGTTGGTTCTCGAAAGTGGACGCCCTCTCCACATCGCATGGGCAAACGATCATGTGCCCGCAATCATGCAGGCGTGGTTTCCCGGAGTGCAGGGCGGTAACGCTATCGCTGATTTGCTTTTTGGAGACGCCTCGCCCAGCGCACGGCTTCCGATCAGTTGGCCGCGAACCATTGGTCAGATTCCGATTTATTACAACCACAAGAGCACGGGACGGCCTGACTCCCCATCTCGCTGGCACACGGGTTATCTCGACGAAAGCAGGGATCCGCTATTTCCGTTCGGATATGGACTCACCTACACAAATTTCAAATACAGCAATCTGCACATCGAAGCCGCGACGATCAGTCCTTCCGACACGCTGCAAGTGTCGGCGGAAATCGAGAATGCAGGGTCGCGGCCCGGAACCGAAGTCGTGCAGTTTTATATTCATGATCGTGTCGCCGACACATCGCGTCCAGTCCGCGAACTAAAAGGATTTCAGCGGATCACGCTGGCTCCCGGCGAGCATAAGGCAGTTGAATTCAGCGTCAAAGCAAATGACTTGGGATCCTACGATCCAGACATGAAGTGGGTTATGCCGCCTGGAACATACGACGTTTGGATCGCACCAAACTCCGCCGAGGGAATCACCGGAACTTTCGAAGTGAGTGCGCAATAAGTGCATGGACATTGGCTGGCTCCAGCCTCTGCGATTGAAGTGACAAAGCGGGCCGGCGACCTGTTATCTAAAACGATCTTGCAGCGCGCGCACGGAGCGGCATCGGCGCAACAAGAATATATTGTATACAGCAATTATCCATTGCTATATAACTTCACCTGCAAAAGTTATCGTGCACCAACTTCGTCATTGGAGAGCGAGAATGTGGACCGGAAAGCGAGTACGTAACACTGCCATTGGGTGGTTGTTCATAGCGGGAAGCTGCTCGGCAAGCTTTGCGGCTTCAACTACGGGCGCGCTCAGCGTTCGCAAGATGCCTCCGCTGATTGAACAATTCCAGGCCGACCGCGCCAGTCTTTACCGTGCTTATCCCCTCCCTATTTCGCCTGCTCACATTACGCGATTTGAAAAGTTTTACAACGACCGGTTAGCCGGGCTTTCATCTCTTGATTTCAATCAACTTTCCGAAGACGACAGAGTGGATTATCTGCTGTTGAGAAACCTTATTACAAGGGAGCAGCATCGCCTTGCAATCCAGAAGAAGCAGGTTGAAGAGATGCAGTCGCTGCTTCCATTTTCAGGCACGATCGAAGATCTGCTGGATCGCCAGCGGCTAAAGGAACGTCCTGATGCGGAGAAGGCTGCCGCCGCGCTCGCGGAAATGGTCAAGCAAATCTCCGCACTGCAGGAACAGCTTGATCCCAATCCGCATCCATCGTCTACCGATACAAGCCAAAAACAAAAAGAAGATGCCGCCGAACCCAACCATGAGACGCATAAATCCAAAATCAACCCGGTGATAGCGAATCGAGCGGTTTTAGCAACCCATCGGCTCACTGACGACTTGCGCGATTGGTTTAACCAGAACAACGGCTACGACCCAATTTTCACATGGTGGGTCGCGCAGCCATATAAAGATGCTGACAAAGCGCTCACCGGTTACGTCGCCTTCCTCAAAGAAAAAATTATTGGAATCGCGCCCGATGATAAGACCACAATCATCGGCGATCCAGTGGGACGGGATGCGCTGATGGATGCCCTGGCCGATAACATGATTCCTTATACGCCGGAGGAACTGATAGCCATCGCACAGACCGAGTATGACTGGTGCATGCGAGAAATGTTGAAGGCGTCCAACGAAATGGGATTCGGCAACGATTGGCACGCTGCCGTCGAAAAGGTAAAACAAATGCACGTGCCCCCGGGGGAGCAACCGGAACTCATCCGCAAACTCGTCGTCGAAGGCAGCGATTTCGTTAAGAAGAACAATCTGGTCACAGTGCCGCCATTGGCGGATGAGACCTGGCGCATGGTCATGATGACGCCTGAGCGCCAACTGGTGAATCCATTTTTTACCGGAGGCGACGAGATCAGCGTGTCCTATCCCACTGACACCATGACTTTTGAACAGCGCGAGATGAGCATGCGCGGCAACAACATTCCGTTTGCGCACGCGACCGCATTCCACGAAATGATACCCGGCCACTTTTTGCAGGGTTATATGTCGGAACGTTACAACCGATACCGGCGCGTATTTGCGACTCCCTTTTGGAGTGAGGGGAACGCGCTGTGGTGGGAGATGCTTTTCTGGGATAAAGGATTTGAACGGACTCCCGAGGAGCGCGTGGGAGCCTTGGTATGGCGCATGCATCGTTCCGCGCGCGTGATTTTTACCATGAACTTCCACCTGGGCAAGTGGACGCCGCAGCGGTGCGTGCAGTTTCTTATAGACAACGTGGGTTTCGAGCCCGATAACTCGACGGCCGAGGTACGGCGCTCATTTGATGGATCGGTCGGCCCTCTCTACCAGAGCGCCTACCTGATGGGAGCACTACAGTTTCGGGCTTTGCATAAAGAGCTGGTGGATTCAAAAAAGATGACAGATCGTGAGTTCCATGACGCCATCCTGCACGAGAATGAAATGCCCATTGAGATGTTGCGCGCGGACTTAGAGCGACAGAAGCTTGCGAGTGACTTTAAAACAACCTGGAAGTTTTATGGAGATCATCCAACCCATCCTTAGCGTGTGCACTTCATTCATCAGGCTGTAATCGGCCTTCGCAAAACAGCGAGAAAAATTGGGCTACCCCGATTTACACATCTTCGGTGGCTAACTGGTCGAGTAGAGTTGCGGCTTTGGATAATTTGTCAACTCCGAAAACGAGCAATATTAGGTTCGATCCGGGGTCCATTCCGCAATAGCTGTAGTCAATGTTGATCTGTTCTTCGCCCAGGCGCGCGGCGGCGCGGCCCAACTGGCCCGGACGGTGCGGCAGCCTTACGACCGCGACATCGGTTTCCTCAAAAATCAGGCGCAGGCCGCCCAGCACTTTGTTGGCGGTGGCGGTGTCATCGGCCACGAAGCGGGCCAGGCTCTCTCCGCCCTCTACATAGGATTGAAATGCGAGGAGGTTCACGCCGCGCTCCGCCAGAGCGAGGAAGCACTTCCCCAGCGCGCCCGGTTTGTCTGCGATTGTTACGGTAAATTCCTTCGCCTTTGGCATAAGACTGAGCGACTTTCCTTTCAGGACCCCAGCTTCAACTCTAGCTGGAAAGTTTCGAGAGAGTTCCGGTGACGTTTATGCGGTGAGGATCATAAAATGATCTCGAAAGCATCATATCCAACAAGGCTTGCTCCTCTCGGTCTTTTTTTCGGAATTTCGATGGATGAATGAGCGAGAATAACGGCGGAATGCCTCCCACTTCTCGCGAAAGACGCGAGAAATGGGGCACCCTTATGGTGTTGCGATTGGCGAAGATCAAAATCTCAAGGCGATCAGGGAGTGGGCATTACGCCCGTGTCAGGTTTCTTCGTGCCGGCTCTTGGTCCGCTGGTTTTTGAATCGGAATCCACTGAAAAAAGCAGGAAATCGTGGAACGTGTGGCGCCGGAAATAGCGGTGCTTTTGGAAGTGAAAGTAAAGCTCCGCCGTTTTGGGCAGCCAAAGTTCAACATTCTTCGTCTTGAAAAGCACCGGCCCGTAGTCCACCGTATAGTGCTCACTGAGAAGCTGGATTTTGGGCATCGGCTTGACGAGTTCGGATTCGATGCGCACGATCTGATAAGTATCCGCCGAAACCCAGGCACGCCCCTTCATGCTTATGGGATAAACCTGGCCGCCAATTTTGTAGGAACGCATGCGGTTGGGACGATCGTCGCGCTGCCGGAAATGAAGCAGCCACGTCGCTTTACCGTTCCATTGACTCAAGCCCTCGCAGGTTATTTCGAAGTTGTCACGCATGTCCGGATGGAAGACAAGCGCCAATCCGGGCAGCCCACGGGTGGCTATCTGACCCGGGAAGTCGCCCAGATCGGTCCGCCCGGTTCGGAACTCATCCACAGTGAGATATCCCGGCTTGGGTTCCGATATGGCCGCGACGTAGTTGAATTCCCGAGTTTCCTTGGTAGTCGCGGTGCCCATTTCATTGAGGTTCTCGTGCAACAGATCCTCAATGGCGTTGAAGCGGCTGAGGTCGTCCACGAATTGCTTTACCGACGCTCCGGTTCCGTCAATCACCTTTTGATAAGGGCAGGTAACGTCGGCGGCGACGGATGGTTTGACGTCATCAATTCCAGGAGGTTCCCAACTCTTGGCGGAAAAACCGGTGTCAGTTGCCGCCAGCAACAAATCGTCAGATTTCACTTTGCCATTTGGCTGAGCCGACGCAGTTGGCTTCGCTGTCTGCTGCTCCGCCACGGGGCCATCGCGCTGCTGCAATTGAGCAATCAAAGCCCGCACTTCCGGCACGGCAGGACTGTCCTGAGCATATTGCAAAAACGTGTTCAGGGCGGCAATCGCCTGTTTGAATTGGCCAAGATTGCCGAGCGCTTCTCCGAGCACGATTTGAGCCGCGTTGCCGCCGCCCTTGCCTTTATCAATGGCTAATTGGGCCTGCTCGCGCGCCTTCTCAAATTCATGCTGCTTGAGATACGTATCGGCCAAAAGATTATGCGCCATCCAGGATTCGGGATCGGCGGCAACTGCCTGCTCAAGCACGGCTTTTGCGGCAGGATAGTCCTCGCGCTCCAGGCGCAGCCGCCCCAACAGAGAGAGTGCTTGGGCGTTATGGGGATCGAGAGTAGATGCCTGGCCCAAATAAATCTCTGCCTGTTTCAGATCTTTTTTCTGGTACGAAAGATATCCCAAAAGAAAATCTACATCTGAGTTGTCGGGAGCTGCCTTATGCGCCGCGTCCAGATGTTTCTCCGCTTCTTTCAGGTCGCTGGACTTCAGGGCGGTGACGCCGCGCTGAGTTTCCTTGCGGGCCTTCGACGGCATCTTCGGAGAGATCGGGGCGTTCAATTCGATGGCGGCAGGATCGCGCTTTAGAGTTGATTCGACCTGATAAGTATTAATGATGCTGCCGACTTTAAGCTCCTGATGAGTGGTCAGATATCCGACCGCGCTTACCTCGATCTCGTACAGCCCGACCGTCAAACCGTCAAAATCGGCTTCCCGATTATCTGCTGTGGTCTTCCACGCGATGGTATGGTCAGTTTCGTTGGTAAGCTTCACCACCGCTTGGCGGTCGAGGTGACCCTTATTCTCGCCAAACACCGTGAGTAGAAGGTTAGATCCTTGACCGCTATAGGTCGCAGGTGTGTCGAGACCATTGTCCATCCCGACGCGCTGCCCAGTCGGCCCGAGGCCCTGCATCGGCAGTTGCCCAAGGAGGTTCCCGGGAAAGGACAAACATGCCGAGATTATGATAACAACGGACCAAAAGACCTTCATAGTGGCACTTCTGCTGACCAGTCTCTCATCGCGGCCCGGAAGAATCAACAACGTATTAGCCCGCGGGCACCGGTCGGGCCAGACTGTTCTTTGTGAAATTGGAACCTCTGCTTCAGGCCTTGGGGTCGTAATGAATGGGCAACGCCTCATGGATTCAGCGAATCGAAGCGTCACTCGGATGTAAACGAAAAAGGCGGACTTCATGAAATTTTCATTCTTACTTGGCCGTGTGATTTTCGGAGGTTACTTCGTCCAGGCCGGGATTCATCACTTCACCCACCGCAAGATGCTTTCCCAATATGCCGGCTCAAAGAACGTTCCAATGCCGGATCTCGCAGTGCAAGTTTCTGGCGCGGCATTGATCATCGGGGGCACGAGCATCCTGTTGGGCATCAAGCCGAAGGTGGGCGCAGCGGCGCTAATCGGTTTTCTGGCCGGAGTTTCCCCGGTCATGCACGACTTTTGGGCTCATGAGGATCCCGAAAAGAAGATGACCGAAATGGTGAACTTCACCAAGAACCTTGCACTCATGGGCGGAGCAATCGCCTTGATGGGTGTCGAAGAGCCCTGGCCGGCAAGTGTCCCGCTAGGGCAGCCCTCGCGGCTTGAACGTGCGCGAAGATTTGTGAAGCGCCCGCGTGCAGCCTGATTTGAGGGTTTTTTATTTCAGACTTTCCACGTAGGCGATAAGGGCTTTCAAGCCTTCGGGCGGAAGATCAACGGGTGGCATGCCCCCGGCGTTCATTTTCGCAGTCGGATGTTTGAAAAGACTGGCGACCTGGGCCGGACTGAGTTTGGCGGATAGGCCAATAAGGGCCGGCGCCACAGCCGTACCGACTCCGCCGTCCCCGTGGCACGCATTGCACGAGTTGGCTTCGAAAAGAGTCTTGCCTCTGGCTGCGAGCGGGTCGGCGAGGGTTACATTCGCGGCGAGAAGTGAGGCGGAAGAAAGCTCGGGCTCGAATGGCTTCCTTGCGTACTCGTCTTCTTCGGTTTTCTGCTTTGCCAATTGAAGCGCGACTGCCGGGTCATGCCGGTCGAGATACTGACTGCGCAAGCCAAGGCCCAGAAGTGTGAATACTACAAACGCGTATGCCGTCATGGCTATCGGGCGTTTCCAGGGGCGGCGTTCCACACTGCGGTCGAGAAAGGGGATAGCGATGACGCCGAGAACGAGCAGAGTTGGAATTATGAGCACGCCGACGATGGCGGCCGAGCCATGCCAGTATTTGAGCCACTGAAATATGGGCAGGTAGTACCACTCAGGCCGGGGTATATATTGCGCGTCCGCCGGATTGGCGGCAGGCCCCAATTTCATGGGCGCGAAAAAACAAAGCAAACCGAGTCCCCCGATCAGCAAGGACGTGAGCGAGAGGTCCATCAAAACTTGGCGCGGATAGAACGGTTCCGTTTTTTGTTTGGGATAATCAGGATCTTCGCTGATGGGCCCAGCCGCGCCAGCCTTGCGGAAGAGAAGAATATGAGACGCGAGCAGCGCGAAGATCAGCGCCGGAACAAAGAAGACGTGGGCCACAAAAAATCGCGAGATGGTTAGAGTTCCCATCTCGGTCCCGCCGCGCATCAGGCGCTTGAGGCTTTCGCCAATCCATGGGACTTCGCTGACTGCGTTGGTTCCAACCGCAGTCGCGAAATACGCCCGCTGGTCCCAAGGGAGCAGGTAGCCGGTGAAGGCCATCGCCAGAACCAAACCGAAGAGCGCGCATCCGGAGAGCCAAAGGATCTCGCGCCGTCCTTTGTACGCGCCATAGACATAGGTTTGCGAAAGGTGCAGAAACAGCACGACGATCATGGCGCTCGCCCCGTAAGCATGGAGACTGCGGAGAAAAGAGCCGGCCGTAACCGCTTTGGTTATGTAGGCGACGGTGGTGTGGGCGTGATCGGCGGAAGGAACATAATAGAGAGCGAGGAATATTCCGGTGATTACCTGGGAAATGAAAATAAATAATAATCCTGAGCCGAAAATATAAGCGAAGCGTGCGCCCCCGGGAATGGGTTCGTCGAAGGTGATTCGGAGCAGATCATCCAAGCCGGTACGGCGATTCAGCCACGCGCGGAAGCCGGTGCGGGCGGGCGGAGCTGGGCCGGGATTACCTTCGTGTGCGGAGTGCATTTCTTGCGAGTCCATTTCCCTCTGCAAGCCACCGATGTTTTAGCGGCCGATTCCCTAACCAACAACTTCCTTCACGGCGATGAGTTGCCGGAAATATTGAAATCGCACCTGTAATTGACCGTCTTGAACTGAAGTTTCGAGGGTGTCCATGCCGCGCCGCGGAGGTCCGCTCACGCGAGAGCCATCGGGGGCGAAAACCGCCCCGTGGCACGGGCAGGCAAATTGTTTCTTTTCCTTGTTCCAGGGAACGGTGCAACCCAAATGCGGACAGACCGAGGTGAGCACGCAGAGTTTGCCCTGAGTGTCTTTGGTCACATACACGGCTTTTTCCGATATGGCTTTGCGCCAGCCATCTACTTGTTCGATTTGAATGGTTTTCAAAACAGGGTCGGTGAGGGCCGAGAACTCGCTAAGTTGCCCCACGGACGAACCTTTTAGCTCGGTTGTGCGGCGTAGGAGCGGAAAAAGCGCGAAGCGAACCAATGGCACCGAAAGCAGGGCGCCAACGAAGACCGTGCCCAATCCCAGCAATGCGCCGAGAAAGGAGCGCCTGTTTTCGGGGAGCGCACGGGCGGGTGAGCTTTCCGGAATTGCGGATTCGGGACGTGGCGCTGATTCAGCCATCCAATCCCTCAATCATAGATAGATCATCAGCAGTTCTGCTTACCGAAGTTTGGAAGGGGGATCGCTTACGGAATCTTGTGAAGACTTTTCTTTCTCCTTTTCGGCTCACTCATTCCCCACTTTTACCGCTTTGGAAGTGCCCGGATGTACGCTACCAATTTAGCTACCGCGTCCGGGTGAATTTTAGCGCCGAACGCTGGCATTTTCCCTTTGCCCTTCGTGATGGCTTCAGCGAGCGCTTCATCGCTCTGCTTCTGCACTTCTTCGGATCGCAGGTCCTTCGCATGGAGAGCTTTGCCGGTGGCACTATCGCCGCTGCCGTTGGCGGAGTGACAAAGCACGCAGTTGCTGCTGAAAATCTTCGCCGGATCCGATTGAGCCTGCATCACCGCCGGGAAAGCCACACCCAACAAAAGAGTTGTTGGAATAACGCGCAGAAAAAGATGTCGCATGTCATCTCCTGAAGAGATTCCCAGATTTTAAAAAACGAATCGTGCGAGCAAATAAATCGTATTGTTCCCTGACGCATCCCTGCCGGCGCCGTCGTAGTTTGGTCCGGCGCCATTAAATCGCCAATACCCTGTATATTGCAGCGCCAAGTCAATATTCTGTACAGGCCACCACGAAGCGTTCAAGATATACCCATTGCTGTGAGGAGAGCCATTGGCGCTTCCCGAGACCGGGGCCTGAGGAAAAAGTAGTGGATCCGCAGTTCCAGTCAGATCAAAAAAGCCGGCCGTTCCGGATAGTTTAGTGCCGAAGTGGTATTCGGCGTCCGCCTGGACAGTATTCAAGTGGTGACTGATCTGTGCTGCGCCCGCCGCATTAAAAGTTGCCACCAGAGAAGAGTTTTCTCTGATGTATGTGCCGCGGACAGAAAGAACATCATTCTTGAACTGAGGAATCGTCCGGTCGAATTGAAAGTCCGCGGCAATATCCGTATAACCGTCCATGAGGCCGGTCACGGCGTTGGGCGTGCTCTTCACATGCATGCCGTAGGTGCCGATTTCCAGAGAATTATTCTTGCCGGCGGTCTGCCAGGCCGCGCGCCAGTAGGGTGCGACACCTCTGATATTGATGCCAAAACCCACGCCGTCATTGGGCTGCGCGCCCCCGATATGTTCTGACCGGTATATCGCCGCTGCCAAATACCAATGTTCGTTCCACATGGTGTAGCCGCCCACTCCCGCGACGTCTTGAGCCAAGCCACCATTGATCAGGGCTCCAGCGGAGGGTCCGGGAGCCACATTGCTGCCGACGAATGGAAATCCCCATGCGGGCGTGCTGTTCCACAAATCCTCGACCGTGGGATTATTGTTGAGCGTGATTCCGTAGGTGATCGGTTTTCCGAATAATTTGCTCCCGTGATTCGCATAGCGGATGTCAGTATTGTCCCAGGAAAAGTGATCGCCCTGGCTGTCATAAGTGACTTGCACGAAACTGCCGACGTGGCTGGTCCACGCGCCCGCCAGGAAAAGAGACACATCCTGAGGAAACTGGAAATTACCATTCTGCGTTCCAGGCTGCGGTGATTTTGTCGCGCTCAATGAAGTATCGAAAACCGCCGAAAGCGGAAATGCCTCAAGCAACTGCAACGCGGCGTTGTGGTCTTTGTTGTCATCGGTCACCTGGGCTTTCGTGGTGAAGGTGTAGCCTTCCAGCTTGAAGGTTCTTCCGAACGGCGTCAATTCGGGAGGAGCATAGTGGCAGGTCGCGCATGGCATTCCCGTCTGTCGTGAATAGCTGGGCACGGCGCGCGCAGCCGGAACGGTGAGAACGGTCAAGCATGCGATTACCAAAAGATGCGAGGAAATGTAACGTAGCGAGAACTCAGATTTGGCGCAAAGCATTTGCCCTCAATTCTTAATACCCCGCTCCCAGTTCGATAGTTGTCACCAATAGTTCCCGTTTTATTCGTGGTTCTAGGGACCATAACAACCCAGCGGAAATTGTTCTGAGCAAAAATGCTCACTGTTACCGCGGGGACTGCAAGGGGATCTAGTTCGCGACGTTGGCGGGTGAAAAGCAGACGGCGCATGCTGCGTCTCTACGGTGTCGGTATTGCGTCTGAAATCCCGCAACGTTTCGGGATGCGCCTATCTTGGTGCAGCGGCGCTGAGTTCAACCAGTTTGCCAATCGCCGGAGCAATCACAATCAGAACCTGCGCCTTCGGCTGTGAGGCTTGTAGTATGAATGTCAACTGCTGCGCTTTCCAGTCGTCGGGCGCGCGTTCGCCCTTGTCCAAATAATCCAACGCTTGAATTCCCGTTTCAGCAAACCCGGTTAGGGCCTCCGAAACCGGAACTACTTCTTTGAGCAAGAATGATTGCGCCTCCAGCGGCTGAAGGTTTGCCTGGTTGTTCTGCCACAACATGAGCAAAGAACGTATTTGCTGCCGGGTCTCGGCGGAAGCGTGTCCTGAAGCCGTTTGTTCTGCAACAAGAGTATTTACCAGATCCGAAAAATGTCGCGCGACTGCACTTTCGGGCCGTGCGGCATCTATCAACCGGTTTAGGGGCATCGCGCTGGTGGGTGGGACGGCACTGCTACTCCCGCGCGCATATCCTTTTACTGGTTCTACGACATCTGCCAGCGCCCGCACCCCAGCGATGTCATCGGAGCCGGCGATACGGCGAAGCATCGGAAAGTAACTCGAGTTGTGCGTCAGCCCAAGCCAATCCAATTTTCGGCTCACTTCCGCAAGGCGCTGATACATTGCGTTCACGCTCGTCGTTGATTGTGGAGACCAGAACCGTTCTGCAATTGCTGCCATGCGCGGCCAGATGCGCGAATCAATATTCTCCGGCGAAACATATTCGGACCACATGCAGGCTTCGCCGCCGAGAATATGTTGCTTCTGCTCTGGAGCCAGTTCGGCTGCGCCATTCCCTAAAGGATCCACGGCATAGTGCTGCTCGGCTGATTGACCCAGGTCGAGGTAGTACCCCGAGGAGAGCAGCCCGCGATAACCCTGTTTTGCTGCGTCTGCCAACGAAGCTTGCCCGCGCCATGACTGAATCACAATATCCTTGGGCAGATCGGGACGCAGAATCTCGTCCCACCCCTCCATCGTCTTTCCGTGCTTCGCAACAATTTTTTGAATTCGTGTATTGAAGTAAGCCTGCAAGTCCGCATTATTTTTCAAACCGTGGGCGTGCATGAATGCCTGAATCTTGGGATTCGCATCCCACTGCTTTCCATTTACTTCGTCGCCGCCGACGTGAAAGAACTTATCGGGGAACAGTTTCGCCATCTCGCCAATGAAGTCGTTCAAGAACGCGTAGGTATGTTCGGAAGTCGGATCCATGGCGGGATCAAACACTCCCCACTTGCGCTCAATCGAATATGGGCCCGGCGCGCTGGCGAGTTCCGGATAGCCGACAAACCATGCCGTGCTGTGTCCGGGCATGTCAAATTCTGGGACGACACGGATCCCGCGGTCCCGCGCATAGGCGATTAAGTCTTTGACTTCATCCTGCGTGTAGTAAAAACCGTCCGAGCCCATTTCCTGAAGTTTTGGGAATTTCTTGCTCTCCACGCGGAAGCCCTGATTGTCGGAAAGGTGCCAATGAAAAACGTTGAGTTTCACTGCCGCCATGCCATCCAGATTGCGCTCAAGAACATCAAGCGGAATGAAGTGACGGCTCACATCAATCATTAATCCGCGCCAGGGAAATCGGGGCTGATCCTGGATGGAAACGGCAGGAACATCGAAGCCGTCGGGACCGGTTTCGACCAACTGAAGGAATGTTTGCAATCCGTGCATCGCGCCGAGAGTTGTCGCGGCGTCAAGCTTCGCGCCCGTGGGAGTAATAAGGAGCGAGTAAGATTCATCTTCACCTAATCCCAGCACGGCTTTTGCCTCATGGTCGGCGTGGACCACGAGAAGCGCGCCAGCCGGGTCGGTGACCTTCATGTCCAACGCAACCATGCCCGTCTGACGGCGAAGGTCGCCAAGAAAGCGGTCCACCGCCCGTTTTAGAACCGGGTCAGCGTGGCCGGAAATTCCTGTCGAAAATGACGGATCAATTCGCAGCTTGCCTGATCCCATCTGGAAACTCGAAGGCATCGGCATGAGGGCCAGATTGGCTGGATTCATGGGAGCTTGGGCCGACAAAGGCACGAACACGAAACTTACCATCAGAAGGACAAGAATTGATTTCACAGATTTCCTCGGACGAGATTGAAGCGAACTCTACTATGTCGGCGGGAAGAAAGTCTACGAGCAATCGCAGGTGATTGATGATCCTCCGATCGTCAACGATCGCGTACCTCCCGCGCGACTCCCATTGAATCGGCGGGTCGAATCGTTGCACAATGCTTCGAACAGTTCGCATGGCTTTGCGCCAAGAGGATCCGCTTCGATGCCAACACCGTCCATTCTGGTAGCAACCTGGGACAACGGCCTATTCAGCGTTACTGGGAAAACGGTCCGCCAGGAGCTCATCAATCAATCGGTTCGTAGTCTGGTGGCTGATGGACGTGGAGGAGTCCTAGCGATTGTTGGCAGGCACTCACTCCTTCGGCGATCCTCGGATGGCGAATGGACTGCGATAGCAAAAAGCGAATTCCAGCTCTCATGCTGCGTGCCAATTGGAAACGTCGTGTTTCTGGGAACCGACGACGCAAATATCCTGCGCGTTGGTCCTGACGGCGCGCAGCAACGCCTGGCGGGTTTTGACGCCGTGGCGGGCCGCGACACGTGGTACGCAGGATCGGCGATCATAGACGGCAAACGGGTGGGCCCTCCGCTGGGAATTCGTTCCATGGCGGCGACATGCGGGGGCGCCGTGCTTCTAGCTAATGTCCACGTTGGTGGAATTCCGCGATCAACCGACGCTGGCTTAACGTGGCGGCCTACTATTGATATCAATAGTGATGTTCATCAGGTGTGTGCACATCCAACCCGGCCCGAGATAGTGATAGCAGCGGCGGCGGTGGGTCTTTGCATCAGCCGCGACTCGGGAGCGACATGGACAATCGAACAGCGAGGGCTTCACGCCCATCATTGCTCTGCCGTTGCTTTTGGGAGAAACGACATTTTTGTGGCAGCATCCACCGACCCTTTTGCGACGCAAGGCGCAGTTTATCAACGGCCGATAGACAGCAACGATCCGCTACGGCCTCTGGCCGGGGGCATGCCGAGGTGGATTGACGGCAAAGCCGATACCGACTGCATCGCGACCCGCGATTCAATGACCGCTGTGATTGACCGATCGGGACGCCTTTACGTGTCGCATGACGATGCCGATACCTGGTCGTGCCCAATTGAACGTCTAGCTGTTCCAAGTGGGCTTTACATCTGTTGACCATTGTCACGTTACGGCAAGCAGTTTACTCTCCTCGTTCGTTCCTTCCGGGTGGATTGTCGCAGAGTACGTTCCGTCCGATAGTTGCCAGCCACCCCGATGTCTTAAGGAATTACCTCCGAAAAATCGCCGATTCCCCGCTTTTCTGTTGACACTTTCTTGATCTCAGAAGATTCTCAATTCAATGACTACGCTCGCGCTCACCGAGGTGTTGGGACTCCCGGTATTCGATACGACCGGGGCGCGATGCGGGCGTGTGCATGAAATGGCGCTGCAACCGCAGGAAGACCGCAATCATGTCTCGCTGATGATTGTTCGTACCAAATCCGGCGATCGCATTTTGCCCTTCGCATCGGTTTCGGCAATCAATGGAGAAATTCGCGCGGCTACTTCTGCTTCCTCCTGGCCGATCTCAGATGGATCCGAGGGCCTGTTCCTCGCCCGCGATCTGCTCGATCAGCAAATCATTGATGTCTTTGGACGCAAAGTTGTTCGTGTCAACGACGTTGATATGCATCAGGAGCCGCATTGCGAGCACCCGATCCTGAAAGTTGGTTCGGTGGACGTGGGCGCGCGAGGAGCCATCCGACGTCTGCTGAAGGGCGTGGTACCCGCGGCGGCGCTGCGGGCCCTCCTTACCCAGATTCCAGCACGCAGCATCCCGTGGGAATTTGTGGACGTTGTCGAAACCGACCCGGCCCGGCGCGTCAAGCTGAAAATCTCGAACGAGCGGCTTGCCAAACTGCATCCGGCGGACATTGCCGACATTATTGAAGAGCTTGCCCCGAGCGAGCGGTCGGCGGTCTTTGAGACTCTGGACGAAGGCTTGGCCGCCGAGGCGTTGGAAGAGATTGATCCCAAGGTCCAAAAATCAATTGTGGAGTCGTTGGAATCAGAGCGCGCCGCAGAAATCGTGGAGGAAATGAATCCGGACGCGGCCGCCGATCTGCTGGCCGATCTGACCGAGCAGCACAGTTCCGACATTCTTCAGGAAATGGCGCCCGCGGAACGAAAGGAAATGGTCGAACTCCTGGAGTTCGGCGAAAACACAGCTGCCGGCCGCATGAATACGGATTATCTGTCGTTGGGCGTGAACGCAACCGTACACGACGCGGTCGAGACGTTGCGCCGATTCGAGGGAGGAATAGAAACAGTCAGCACGATTTACCTGACCGATTCAGCAGGAACCCTTGCGGGCGCTGTGCCTCTCGCAAAATTGGTGTTGGCCGCGCAGGATACTCCATTGCTTTCCCTGACTCGGGAACCGCTGATTTCATGCACTGAAAAAGCCCGCGAAAAAGAAGTGGCGGAATTATTCGACAAGTACAATCTGGTGACCATGCCAGTGGTAAATCCTGATAAGAAATTAATCGGCGTAATCACATCCGACGACGTGATCAGCATGTTGCGCGCACAACTCTAGGTTGCAGTTTCGTAGGACAGTCGAATGGCACGCCCAAGTTAGTCCGGCGGCCTGCGTTCCACCTTTGCGAAAAGCGCGCAAAGATGGGGCACCCTCGGTTTCGGTGATTATGCGCTCTTCTTCCGGTGCGATCCCGAGCGTACTTCCTTCTTCTTCCCTCTCGGCCGCATTGTTTCGACCGTAATTTCCAGCGGACGTGCTCGCTTGGCGACGGTCCCGGGGACTTCAGCCTCCGGTCCGAAGAGGCGGGCCAGGTAATCGTCTTTGCACTCTGACGAACAAAAATGAACGGCTAGAGGATGAACCGCATTCGGGCTGTCCCATGTTGAGAGGATCGTGACTTCCCGACGCGCAGAAGCGGCGCCGACTGCCTCAGCGGCGAGACCTAGAATCCAAACATCGTCGGCTTCTTTAAATGTAGCGCACGAATCGCAGGCAAACTGAATCATAAGAGCACCTCGATGGGAATCAGATGAATGATTTGATTTGGCCGTTGCACCAAGCGCAAGAAGTGTGCGAGTTGTCGAGAGAGATTTGCTTCTCGCAATTCACAATAGAAATAGTCTTGAAAGGGCGGGGCTCAGCCCCGCCGATAACCAAGTCGCGGGAATTGCGGTGCGGCTGAAAGAGGTTGCGGAAAAATGAAGAGAATGCGCGGAAAAGGGAAGGGCCCGACTTACAGTCGGGCCGTAAATTCTGCAAAATCAGTAATCGGCCCGACTGAAAGTCGGGCCCTTCCCGGCTAGAACGTGTTTTTCCGCAGCCTGTGAAAGGCGCGCCCTTTCAAAGCTATTCAGACCACAGAATTTCTCCAACTATTTTAGTCGGGCCTTCCCTTTATTCAGTCAAAGGCGCCCGTTTATGTACGCCATTTCTTGGTACTCTATTGGCCTGAAAAAACGGAGCTCTAAACACATGCTGACACGACGCAAATTCGTTTCCACCGGATTAACGGCCGGAGCGGGACTGGCGGCAGGATCGGCGGCCGCATTTCTCGGCGGTTGCGCTCATCAAGCAGCTGGGCCTGCAACGCTTCCATCCGTCACAAACCGGATCACTGGTGCCGGCTCATTAAAAGCGCACGCCGCGGCACACGGCCTGCTTACAGGCGCGGCGGTTGCAATTCCGCTTTTGCGATCCGATCCGGTGTATGCGCAGATTTTATCGGAGCAGTACAGCATTCTGGTTGCGGAAAACGCGATGAAGTGGAAAGCGCTGCGGCCCGCTCCGGACAGGTTTTCATTCGACGCAGCCGATGAACTGGTTGCGTTTGCCGAAAGAAATGCAATCAAAGTTCGCGGGCATAATCTGTGCTGGCATGAGGCCTTGCCAGATTGGTTTGCCGGAACCGTGACCAAAGAGAATGCGCGGCAATTCCTGACCGATCACATCATGACCGTAGCCGGGCACTATAAAGGCAAAATACATTCGTGGGATGTGGTCAACGAAGCAGTGGACGCCAAAAGCGGCCGCGATGACGGGCTGCGGCTGTCTCCGTGGTTCGAGATGCTGGGACCCGACTACCTCGACATCGCGTACCGCACCGCGCGCGAGGCTGATCCCAATGCGCTTCTCACTTACAACGAGTACGGCATTGAATATGACAACGAGCAGGAATCACAAAAGCGAGCTTTCACATTGCAATTGCTTCGTCGGCTGAAAGCGGCCAATGTACCGCTCGATGCCGTGGGAATTCAATCGCATATCAGAGCAGGTTCTCCATTTCGGTTCGGCAACGGCATTCGTGAGTTCATAGCAAGCGCACGGGAAATGGGCCTTCAGGTATTTATCACCGAGATGGATGTGAATGGCGATGAACTAGCCTATGACGACGTAGAGAAAATTGACCAAGCGATTGCCAGTGTTTACCGCGACTATCTCAACACGGTTCTCGCGAACCCAGCAGTCACGGCTGTGCTGACATGGGGCGTTTGCGACGCTCACACTTGGCTGAATAGTCCCATGCGTAAACAGAGACATCCCAACCGCCAGCAAAGGCCTTTGCCTTTTGACGAAAACTATCGTCCGAAAGAAGCGTTTTTTGCCATGCGCGACAGTTTCGACCATCGCGAGGTTAAAGGTTGACTGCGTGTGGTTTGGTCACCACCGTCTGGAAAACAAGTGGAGCACTTGGTACCATGCTGCCCATGCTCAGACTCCTACTCACAATGTTCGCGCTCGTAGCGGTGACGCTTGCCGCCGACCTGCCCACCCGCAAGCAACTCAACTTGGCGACAATCAAGACGATGGTCGCTGCCGCGGAGGCAAAAGCAAAAGAGATGGGAGTTGAGGTCACGATTTGCATTGTGGATGACAGCGGGAATTTACTGTTTCTGGAAAAAGGGGATAGCGCGTCCCTCAACACACTGGAATTCGCCCGCAGGAAGGCGCGGCATGCAGCACTCTATCGAAGTCCTTCGCGAGAGGGTGCGGAAGCGTTGAAGAAAGGCGATCTTTCCGTGCTTAGCTTTCCGGATTTTTTCCCCAATCAAGGCGGACTCCCGATTAATGTGGACGGCCAAACGCTCGGAGGTATCGCCGCCAGTGGCGCGAAGTCTGAAGTGGATGAGGCCATTGCGCAAGCGGGCCTGGACGCCATCTCCAAAAAGTGATTCGAACTGATTTTCTCGAATACAGCAAACGTTTTGACTTATGCGTTGCATGAGGTAGATTTCCCGCGCCAAATGAAAATGCGACGTAAACCGAGGAAGGTAATGATATTGCAAGTCAGTCGTTGGGCGATGTGCATTCTGATTGCATCGCCTCTGGCATTCGGAGGCGACCCAGCTCACCGGGCGGCAAAGAAGCAAGTTCCGCCCGAAGTCGCACTGACATTCGACGACCTCCCCGCTCACGGGCCGCTGCCACCGGGGCTCACTCGTGAAGATATTGCGAAGAGCATCATTAAAGCGCTTCAGGCTGCCGGAGCGCCGCCAATTTATGGCTTCGTCAACGCGAAGAGGCTTGAAGAAGATCTCTCCACCGCGCAAGTGCTGCAACTTTGGCGCGATGCCGGGTTTCCCCTGGGCAATCACACGTTCTCGCACATGGACCTCAACAAAGATTCCGTTGAGGTTTTCGAGCAGGACCTTATCGCCGACGAGCCGACCTTGCGGAAATTCATGGGCGACCAGGATTGGCACTGGCTGCGCTTTCCATTTCTAAACGAGGGAGACACTCCCGAGAAGCACCATGCCATCAGCGCATTCCTTAAAGATCACGGATACAGAGTGGCGGAGGTCACATTGAGTTTTGGCGACTATGGGTATAACGAACCCTATGCGCGCTGTCTTGAAAAAAAAGACGACAAGGCAATCGAGGAATTAAAGAAGAGTTATCTCGAAGGCGCGGACGAATCGCTGGCCGAAGGTCAGAAAATGTCGAAGCTTGTTTACGGCCGCGACATAAAGCACGTCATGCTTTTGCACATCGGAGGCTTCGAGACGGTGATGCTTCCCCGGCTTCTTGATCTGCTCAAGCAACGCGGTTTCAAATTGATTTCGCTGCCCGACGCGGAGAGCGATCCCGCCTACGCGACTGATCCCGATCTTCCGTCTAACTGGAGCGGAACATTTCTGCAGCAGATGATGCGGGCGAAGCACATCCCGCCACTACCGAATGCCGAAGATCGTCTCGCCGAGGTTGATAAGCTCTGCCGTTGACTGAGGCACTCCGGAAAAGAATACCTAACTCGTCTACCTCCCCATTCCGGCTAGTCTTTTCGACCCGTCAAAATAATTGGCGACAACCGTCGTCCCTCATTGCTACAATGCCGCCAAGGTTGTTCGGGCGGAGTACTCCCAAGGCCCCTGTCAAACGTACTCACATACAGCAGACAGGAGGCCGTTGTGCTCAAATCATCGTTGTTTCTTACCCTCGTTTTATCTCTTGCAGCCCCAGTCGTGGCTCAAAATGCAATCAAAGAGTTTCTGCCCGCGGGAACCCTTTTGACTTGCACCATGAGCGAACCCAACTTCTCTTCGAAAACTGTCCAGACTGGTGATCCGGTACTCTGCCATCTGGCGCAGGTTTCGAGCTTCGGGCATCCCGTGTTTCCGCGCGGCGCCTATCTCACCGGCCATTTGGAAGACTCCAAAGAATCCCGGACACTTCGTCGGCAAAGGCTGGCTCGAAGTTGTCTTCGACCGCATTATCCTGCCCGGCCCGCAAATCTATACGCTATCCGCAAAAGTTATTTCCACGCCGCACTATAAGGTGGACCGAGACGGCAAAGTTCACGGACGCGGCCATCCAGTGCGCGATTCCGTGGAATGGATGCTCCCGCCTTTGTGGCCCATGAAAGTAATTCTGTTGCCCAGACGCGGCCCCTATCCAACGTTCAAGGGCGAAACCCGCCTCACCATGCGCCTTATGGAAGACGTGGAGATTCCTCAGCTGGCTAGCAATGTTCCCATGCCGCCGTGGAGTACCGATCGCTCCTCCAGTTACATGCAGCCCGGACCTCGCGTGTGGCGAGACGAAGCTCAGCCTGTCGCAGCGCGCAATTACTACCCGCAATCCAGTCAGTCGCAGGTGCAAGTCCAGTCCGCAGCCTATACATGGACTTCGCCCAACCGAATCACAACTGCACCATCAGCCGCGCAGCCCACGCTGCTGGTGCTAAAAGATAGCTCCGCCTACCTGGCGCAGAGTTATTGGATAGAAAATGACAAGCTGCACTGTGTAACTCAAGGCGCAAAGGACCGGTACATACCACTGGAGATGGTGGACCTGGCCGAGACGGTGCGCCTGAATCATGAGCGGAATATTGATTTCAATTTGAAATCGAGACCGTTAGCAGCGGATAGCGGATCAGCGATGCAGATCACGCAACACTGAAATAAAGTGAACGAGCGGGTGGCCCACCCTTCGTTTTTTGAAGGGTGGGTTTTCAAGCTGTTGGACACCCGATATGCTTCCGTCACATAGATTTTTGTTCGGCGATCCATTTGTCCGTTCGGGCGTCGAGGAGATCGAGCGGTAGAGTTCCTCCATCGAGCATTTCATCGTGGAATTTGCGAATGTCAAACTTGGGGCCCAGCTCTTTTTGAGCGCGCTCGCGGAGTTCGCGGAACTTGAGCTGGCCGAGCTTGTAGCTCAGGGCCTGTGCAGGCCACGCGATATAACGGTCGGTTTCGGACTGGATGGTTGGTTCATCAACTGCGCCGGACTTGCGCATGAAGTCCACCACCTGATCGCGTGACCATCCTTGCGAGTGGATTCCCGTATCCACTACCAAACGCACAGCGCGGAACAACTCAGAAGAGAGACGTCCGTAGTCCGACCCCGGGTCTTGATAGAAGCCGACCTCTTTCCCCAATTGTTCTGCGTACAGCGCCCATCCCTCGACGTAGGCATTGAAGCCGAGACTATGCAGACGGAACTTGGGTAGCCCGGTGAGCTGCTGCTGGACGGATTGCTGCATGTGATGGCCGGGTATGCCTTCGTGGTAGGCGATCGCCTCGTCGTTAATGAGTGAACGATTCGCAAAGTTTGAAGTGGCGACAACGACCCGGCCCGGGCGCTTGCCGTCCGGCGTGCCGGTGACGTAATGGGTTGCTGCCGCTGCCTGAAACGGTGGAATAGCTTCCACGGTCACCGGTGACTTAGGAAGCAAGGTGAAAAGCTCCGGAAGTTTCGGCTGCATCTGGGCGATGTAATGACGGAAGTCGTCAAGGATCTGCTCTGACGAATTGGGCTTGTATTTCGGATTGCTCTTGAGGGAAGCCCGGAACGCCGCCAGATCGGCAAAGCCCGCCTTCTTGGCCAATGCCGTCATTTCACTCTGGATGCGATCCATCTCGCGGAGGCCGAGCTGGTGAATTTCGTCCGGGGTCATGTGGGTCGTCGTTCTTCCGTAAATATCGTTTTCGTAGCGCTTCCCGCCGTCCGGCAAAGAGGTGACGGCAAGGGTCGTACGGCCTTGCGGGGCATACTCCGTGCGCAGAAATGTAGCGAAAGTTTTGTACGCTGGCATCACGTCGCTATTGATTGCGTCGGTGATCTGCTGTGTTAGCCGCTTCTGATCGTCCGCCGGGATGTCCGCGGGATACTTCTTCGCCGGCAGAAGAAAAGGGTCGGCTTCGACGATGCCGTCGCACTGAACCGGCAGCTTCTCGGCAAGAAATTTGACCGGCATGAGCTTATCTTTCATGCCGGCGCGCAGGACTTCCGTGGTCTGGCTGAGGGCGCGAGGGATTTGGTGAAGCCGGGCGATGTAATCCTCGTAGTGTTTGATGGAATCGAAGGGAACCGACAGCGGCAAGTCCGCGAGACTGGTATGGATGCCATTCTGCTGGTTGATTGGCATCTCGTACTCTTTAAGGTCAAAGTCCGCGATGCGCTGCTGTAGGACGCGAATCAACAGGTCATGGGATAGCTGATCCTGGTCTGTGAACCCTGTCGTCGAAATGGCCTCCAGTCGAGTCAGGAAGGCTTCATCAGTGGTGTGGCGCTGTAGGATGGCTGCCAGCGAGTGTTCGCCCAGCTTGTCGTTGTAGCGATAGTCGCCGAAGGCAGTCGCACGCTCCGGAAAATTCCTGAGATCGGACTCGTATTGCTCATCGAAGAGCGCATTCTGCGCGGCAAGCCGTTCGGCAATCGGCTTGAGGGTTTGAGCGAGGACACATCCGGCTAAAGCGACGATTAAGAACACACTCCGAAGGGGACGCATAGGTTACGCAGCATATCAAAAGAGCTGGTAGTTGCAAGAAAGAGTTTCTTAGTACGGGAAGACGGGCCGGAGATGTTGGGGTTGACTCTCGCTGGGTGGCCCACCCTTCGCTTTTCGAAGGGTGGGTAGTCATTCGGTAATGTGAACAGCGATTTACTGGTAACGGGCGCCGGTTGCCGTGGCGCATCCCGACCGGACGAGCGTGCCACCCGGCGTAAAGAAATCCACCTGCGCCTTGGTGGTCTGAAATTTGCTGGGGTCGTCTCCGATTTCGATGGTCTGAGTGATTGTCTGGAGTGTGGTCAAGGCGCCATTTAGCGTGATCAGCGCAATGGTGAATGCGGAATACTTGTGGCGGCTGGTCTGGCGCCATACTCCGTGGCCCGGCCCACGCTCGGATGGATAAATCATTGGATTGGAGGTGGTTTCGGTCATTGTGCCTCCCCGGGCGAATGTGAGTAATGAGAGGAATGGAGCGCCAAGTTGCGCGCCCGATGTGCAATCGTGCTGGGTAACGGTTACGACCCAGGTGCCTTGGAGCCTTGCGGAGTCATCATCGTCATCTGCGTGGGCTATTGTGCTGGCCATGAATGAGAGAGTGAGAATTCCTAGGAATGTCAGAACTATTTTTTGCTTCCACAGTGTGGTTTTCATTGATTTTTCCTCGCATTAGAAGAGTTTTTCGGGATTCCTTCCGAAACCCGCTGTGGCGTATACTCGTCGCTGCCGCAGGGGAAAGTCTTTGGCTGCGGCTGAAACTTTCTGAATTTTTCTGATGGTCCCAGACGCCATGAACAGCCCGGATTCCTGCGTCTATGAGTTCGAAGGCTTTCGAATCGAGGCGGGTAATGGCCTGCTGTCTCACCACGGCGCGCCGGTAGCGCTGACACCAAAGGTCTTTGACACCCTGCTTTATCTGGTCCGGCACAAGGGAGAGATTCTCGAAACAGAAGCACTGATGCGGGCGATTTGGCCTGACACCATCGTGGAGGAGAACAATCTTAACCAGAATATTTCCATCCTCCGCCGCGTGTTAGGGGAGAAGCGTGGTGAGAACCGGTACATCGTGACGGTGCCCGGCAGGGGATACCGTTTCATCGCTCAAGTAACAGTATCTGCCAACGGCTCTGAAGGGGCCGATAAGAATTCGTCGCGTGTAACCCTGGCGGTTTTGCCTTTCGAGAATCTTGGCGCGGGCCCGGAGCGTGAATATCTCGTTGACGGACTTACTGAGGAAACCATTGCCGCGCTCGGGCAGGCCGATCCCAACCACTTCAGCGTGATCGGACGCACTACGGTGATGCGTTACAAGCGAACCACCATGACTCTCGCCGAGATCGGCCATGAACTGAACACGTCATATCTGGTGGAGAGTTCGCTGCGCGGCGAGGGGGACCGCTTGCGGATTACGGCCAAACTAATCCGCGTCCGGGATCAGGTTCAGATTTGGTCTGCCTCCTACGACAGTGAACCTAGCAGCATGCTCGCGTTCCAACGCGAACTCAGCACCGCTATTGCCGAACAGATCCGGCTGCGGCTGTCTCCGGAGCGATTGACCGCGCTTGCGCGGCGGCAGACTCGGAACCCCGAGGCGTACGACCTTTATTTGCGCGGTCGTCACTACTGGAATCAACTGACACCGAAAACGACAAAAATTGCGGTGGATTGCTTTACCAGGGCGACGGAGCTCGATCCTGATTATGCCCTGGCATGGTCCGGCTTGGCCGACGCATATTCCAGCAGTCCCGTGAACGGCGATGCCCCGCCGCTAACGGTTTGGCCGCGCGCCCGCGAGGCCGCCCAGAATGCGGTTCGAGCCGAGCCTGAACTTGCCGAGGTGCAAGGCTCAGTGGCATTTTTGAATTTCTGGCTGGAATGGGATTGGCCAACCGCGGAAAAGGCCGCCCGCAAGGCGATCGCTCTGGATCCAAGTTATCCGCTGGCACATCGCTTCCTCGGAATTGTGCTTTCACATTCCGGCCGCCACGCCGAGGCTCAGCCAGCGATGGGGAGGGCGCGGGAACTCGATCCGTTCTATCCAATGCAGCACGCGTTATCGGCGCAGGCCGCTTTCGTTGCCCATGAATATTCAGCAGCCGTGCAATTCGCGCGTCAGGCAATCGTGGTGGATCCGGACTTCTGGATCGGCCATCTTCAACTCGCGCAGGCGCTTGTGGAACTCGGAGAAAACGAATTGGCGCTCTCGGAATTGAACGTCGCAGGCAGACTGAGCGCAGGCAACAGCAAGGTGATGGCGCTACGAGGTTATCTTTTCGCCCGCGTCCGGCGAACGGATGAGGCCTTGGAAGTGTTAAGTACCTTGGAGGCAATCTCTCGCGAGCGTTACATGCCTGCCTATGCCGTGGCTCTTGTGCACGCTGGAATGGGGCAGCAGGAATTCGCTTTGGACTGGCTTGATCGCGCTTATGAATCGAGGGACGTCCATCTCGCGTTTCTTCCAGTGGATCCCAAGTGGGATGCGTTTCGAACTAACCCTCGCTTCGCCGGGCTGCTACGGCGCTGCGACTTCAATCGCTCCACTGCCGCAATCCTCAACGAGTCAGAGCAAGCTGCGAAAAAACTTGCGTAAATCGTTTCGGATCGGGATAGCCCGTCATTTCAACCGATTGTGCTGAGCCGTCTGGCTACAGGCCTTTCACATAATCCAGACAAAACATAATCCTGGTTAAACATCGTTCAGACAAAAAAGATAGAATCGTCTGCGGCGATTCACACGAAGAGGGAACAGGCATGGCGATAAATCCGGCTACCGCAACATCCACCGATATTGATTCGATATTGCAAGAGCAGCGCAAGTTTGAGCCTCCGGATGAATTTCGAAAGAACGCGCACATTTCCAGCTTTGAAGAATACGAGCGGATTTACCGCGAGTCGGTTGAGCAGCCGGAAAAGTTTTGGGCAAGCATCGCCAATGAGTTGCACTGGTTTAAGAAGTGGGATCGGGTGCTGGAGTGGAATTGTCCCTGGGCAAAATGGTTCGTTGGCGGCCAGATAAATCTTTCCTACAACTGTCTGGACCGTCATGTTCAGACTTGGCGCAAAAATAAAGCTGCCATCGTCTGGGAAAGCGAGCCCGGCGAAGTCCGCACGCTTACTTATCAGCAACTGCATCGCGAAGTGCAGAAGTTCGCCAACGTTCTAAAGGGGTTGGGAGTACGAAAAAACGACCGCGTCGCGATTTATATGGGTATGACTCCTGAACTTCCGGTCGCGATGCTGGCATGCGCGCGAATCGGCGCGCCGCACACGGTTATCTTTGGCGGATTTTCGTCCCACGCGCTCGTGGATCGCATCACCGATTCGCAAGCCGTGGCGGTGATCACGCAGGACGGTTCGTATCGCCGCGGCTCCGAAGTCAAATTATTTCCCGCCGTGGAAGAGGCGTTGAAGTCGTGCCCTTCCGTAAAAAATGTCGTCGTCTATCAACGCACTGGAACTGCGATCAACATGCAGCCCGGACGCGATCACTGGTGGCATGACTTGATGGCCAAAGCTTCGGACGAATGTCCCGCCGAGCCGCTCGATTCCGAACATCCCCTCTACATTCTTTATACGTCCGGAACCACGGGCAAACCTAAAGGGGTTGTGCATACAACCGGCGGGTATTCGGTCGGAACTTACATCACCACAAAGTGGGTCTTCGATCTAAAAGAAGAGGATACATATTGGTGTACCGCCGATATTGGATGGGTCACGGGACACAGCTATATTGTCTATGGGCCGCTGCAAAATGGCGCGACTTCGTTGATGTACGAAGGTGCCCCGAACTTTCCCGAGCAAGATCGCTTTTGGAGCATCATTGATCGCCACCAAGTCAGCGTCTTCTATACCGCGCCCACCGCAATCCGAACTTTTGTGAAATGGGGAGACCAATGGCCGAAGCGTCACAAGCTCGACAGTCTGCGATTGCTGGGCACAGTCGGCGAACCCATCAATCCCGAAGCGTGGATGTGGTATCGCGAAGTAATCGGCCAAAACCGCTGCCCCATCACTGATACGTGGTGGCAAACGGAGACGGGGCACATTATGATCGCGCCGATTCCGGGGGCGATTGCGACGAAGCCGGGATCGGCGACGCGGCCGTTTCCCGGAGTGGTGGCCGAGATTGTGAACATGCAAGGGAATCCAGTGCCGGATGGATCGGGCGGATTCCTGGTAATCAAACGGCCGTGGCCGGGAATGTTGCGAACGATTTATGGAGATCCGGATCGCTACGTCCAGCAGTACTGGTCGCAAATTCCAGGAATGTATTTCACGGGAGACGGCGCGCGAAAAGATAAAGATGGTTATTTCTGGGTAATGGGGCGCGTGGATGATGTGATCAATGTTTCTGGTCACCGGCTGAGTACGATGGAAGTGGAATCGGCGCTGGTGGCGCATGAAGCCGTTGCGGAAGCGGCAGTGGTCGGGCGTCCCGATGAACTTAAGGGACAGGCAATCTCGGCATTTGTTTCGTTGGAGCATGGCAAGAAGCCGTCGCCGGAATTGAAAGAAGAACTGCGGCGATGGGTAACGAAAGAAATTGGAGCATTGGCGCGTCCCGATGACATTCGGTTTACGGATTCGTTACCCAAAACTCGTAGCGGAAAGATCATGCGACGGCTGCTGAGAGAGCTTGCGACGAATGGGGAAGTGAAAGGCGACATAACGACTTTGGAAGACTTGAGTGTGATTGCCAGGCTGAAAGAAAGTGAAGAGGCTTAGTGTTCCGCTCGGCACTCACCTGTCCTTTGACAAAAAACGCGAAAAGGATGGGGCACTCGCGCGACGCTGTTGCGCTTGCCGGGCGAGGACGCGCGACGCTCCATAGAACGATTAATTTGTTAAGTAGCGCTGTTCCAGCCAGATTTGCAAATCGCGTTTGGTTGGGGCTGCTTTTGAGAGGAAGCGAATTCCGGCGTCGCCCTGATTATTTTGCCATGCCACTTCTGCGCGGATCTTCACGCGTCGCTTCGTTCCGGGCAGAGCAAAACTGACTTGCAGAGGGCCATTGGCGGGCAAGGGTTTTCCCAACCGGATCCGCAAGCCCCCTTGACTGACGTTCATCAATTCGGCATCTATCTCTTTTTTTGACCCGCAGCTCAATAACACCGGCGCATTTAACGGATGACGATGATAGCGGAGCCTTCCGTCCACGATCATGCTTCGCGCAGCGGACAGGGTACGGACGGCCTGCTCGACGGAGATCGGCTTCTGGAAGAAGAAGGTGGCGAGAGATGCGTTGGCTTTTTCTTTATTCCGGAGCCCACTGAAGATAACCAGAGGAACTGTTTGCAGAAGCAGGCCATCTTGCAAGCTGTGCAGAAAATTGGACGATCCATCCAAATCGCAATCCACGATCAGCGCATCAATTTTTGATTTCGCTAATTTCTCTTTGGCGCGAGAAGGCTGGGCTTCGACTTCAACTGCGATGTGCAATGCGCTCAGGATACATTCCAGAACACTGATTTCGGGCCAATCCCGTGAAACCACTAGAGAAGAAAGTGTCATTCCTCGACTTTAGTCCGGCAAGTAATAGGTAACCTAGATCACCAAGGTAATGGCGGAGAAATCAACTTCAGTTGGCTTTGCCTGATGCATCTGGAACTCGTGTCTGATCGCTGATCCAGTTGACTTCCCAGGTCTTGCCTCCATCGTTAGAGAAGGACTGCTCGAAGTGGGGCGTACTTGTGTTTAGGTTGGTCCAGAGAAATCGAACGAAAATGATTTTTCCGCTGAGATCGTCCTGGGCGTAGAACTCGCCGCGTCCATCTTTGAACTCACCGATTTGCGGCGCGACTACTTTCCCGTCTTTGCTGTTGGCCCAATAGAGGCTCCACTGGTGAGACTGGGGATTGTATGTGCGGAGTGTCAGACCTTCGATATGACCAGCAGGACCATTGAGCTCGATTGTATCGAGGTCGGCGCGGCCATCCCAGACCTTGTAGCAAACGCCGGCTCCGTCGTATTCGACCCAGGTGTTCGATCCTGTTAACGGATGCATGCGGCGTTTTAGGTGAAAATTCCATGAACCAATCAAAGGATCAAAATCGTGCTGACCATCGCGCTCGGCGGAAGCGGTCTGCGGATTCGTTCCGGAAGGGTTTGAGGCCTGTTGTGCGAGTCCCAGAGTGGAATAAAGAACGACACAGCTGCACACGAGGAGAAGAGTTTGTTTGACCTCCATTAATCTCAGTGCCTCCGAAGGGTTCGACTCGTAAGCTGAAAAAAGGTTAGCTCGGGATGGAAACCACTTCAGGAAGACGCTTCGCGGTCCGGTTCTTTCGGTAGAGCCGAGGCTAGAGCCAATGCCGCCCCGGCGTAAAGCAATGTGTCGGCGACGTAATTGCTTGCTTCGTTGATCTGGGGCGTTGACCCGCCATGGGCGAGGATCAAAATAGTCAAGTACAGGAACACAGTCAGGAAGGTCATTAGCGCGCCAATGGAGGCGGCCGCGATCCGAGATTTTTTGTTTAAGACCAGGCCCAAGCCTGCAACCAGAAGAATTATTCCGGCGAGATATCCCCAAAGCGAGGGTAGAGGGACCCAGAGCGGGGTCACCTTGGGGAGGGGAACGCCGGGTGCAAATTCGGGATGCAGAAAATGTTCTACTGCAAAAAAGATCACTGCAATTCCGACTACAATGCGACCAAATAAAGTCATCCATTTAGATTGCTGCGGGGACAAAGCGCGACTATGGAGTCCGGCAAGAGCCCATGCGCCTCCGGAAAAAGATAGATCTCTTAGCGCAACGGCCCATGCGAAGCGATCTTTGGGATGCGCGAGAGCATTCGGTATATGAATCATGCAGACGAATAGAAAGAACATCAATCCGAGCAGACTGGATGACAAACGCACGAATTTCCTGACAGTAAGACTGGTGGCCGCCGCAAGAAGCGCGCATCCGACGAAGTAGGCGACGAACAGGTGCGCCGGCATCCAGGAAGGGACCATATTCTGAATAAACCTTGCGCCCCGGAAATGTTCCATTGCGAACGCAGCGAGTGGCGCGGCGAAGAAGACGCAGCCCAAGGTGATCAACTTGTCCCATCCGCGAGCCGTGCTGAGTTCTTTTCGAACTATAAAAATTCCGGCGACCAGGTAGAGCAGACCGGCAGAACATATCCAGAAATTTGTTGATGAGAACATTGAGGCCTTTTCAGGAAGATGCGGCGGCAGAGATTATAGCCCGGTCGCCGACTGTCGGGAAAAGGCGTGCGATTTCCAGGTCTCGCAAAGGGCGCGAGACCCTTTGGCGAGTTCAGGGCAGGCACTGGAGCGCCCCCGGCATTCGAGATTGTCTAATAGAATCGTAATGAAGATGAATATGAAAATAGGTGTTCTGGCTTTGCAGGGCGACTTTGATGCGCACCGCAGACGGCTCGAAGAGCTGGGCGCCGAAGTCGTGCTGGTCAGAAAGCCAGAACAGTTAGATGAGATTGACGGGCTCGTCATTCCCGGCGGCGAATCCGGAACATTCCTCAAGCTTCTTGGCGAGGAAGGATTCGAGAAGCTCAAGGAGTTTGTGCGGTTGAAGCCTACTTTCGGGACTTGTGCGGGGGCAATCCTATTGGCGAAAGAGGTAGAAAATCCGAAACAGACGGGCTTGGGCGCGCTCGATATTGGCATTCGACGGAATGCCTATGGGCGGCAGATTGACAGCTCGATTCGCGAAGGGCAACTTCTTATCGGGAAACCCGGCGGCTCGCCGCTGGAGATGGTTTTTATTCGGGCTCCCAAAATCGAGCGCGTCGGAAAGGGAGTGGAAGTCGTCGCGACTGAAGGAAGTGACCCGGTGGCAGTGCGGCAAGGATTGGTGATGGCTTCGACGTTTCATCCCGAACTGAGCGATGACTCGCGGCTGCATCAGGCGTTTCTGGAAATGGTTCGCGGCAAGCAGTGAGGCTAGGCCAGTGGCGATGATGTTTCTCGCAGATGCGCGGCATTTTTGTCATAATTTCTTTCGCATGAATCAGGGCAGATTCAGAATATTCCGCGTTGGCTTAATTCCGATTGCATTATTGCTTTCGGGAATTGTTCTTCTCCAAGCGCAGCAACCGGTTTCGGCGGTCGCATTCGAGCAGACATTTCCGGGCTCGGAACCGGCGCATTACATCGTTTCGATCACTTCCGACTGTCACGGTACTTATCAGTCCAATGAAAAAATTACTGACCCGTCTGCGGCAGAGGACCCATTCCATTTCGACTTCACGTTTACTTCGGCGACCTGCACGAAGGTTTTCGATTTGACAAAGCAAGCCCATTATTTCGAGGGCAACGTGGATTCGAAGAAAAAGAATATTGCGTCCACGGGGATGAAGACGCTCTCGTACAAGGATGACCAGCGGAGCACGAAGGCCACATATAACTACTCGCCGATGCCTGCCGTTCTGGAACTCACCCGGATTTTTCAGTCTCTGGGGGCGACCATGGAATTTGGACGCCGCCTGGAGTATGACCGCCGTTATCAGAAGCTTGCGCTGGATGAGGATCTGAAGAAAATGGAGGCGGAAACCGGAGTGAATGCGTTGGAGGAGATTTCAGCCATTGCGCCGGTGTTGCAGAAGATTATTAACGATCCTTCTTTGATGAACGTGGTTAGGGCACGGGCTCAGCGGCTGATAGCGGGAGCTACGGAAGCTAAGTGACTCTTCAGTTGCACTGAGGGCGGGCTTTGGGGTACCAGTAGAACATTCGTATTCATGACAACTAAATGCCCGGGATAGTGATCTAATAGTCAAAGAGCGGTCTGGGGGTCCCCACATGACAACATCTAGAGTTCAAGGTTTCGCGCTCGCGCTTGCCGCGCTGGTGTGTTTGTCGGTTGCGGTTCCATCGTTCGCGGATTCGCAGGTGCGAATCGTGCGGCTTAGTGACGTTGAAGGCCGGGTGCAAATCAATCGCAATCTTCACGGTTACGAGAAGGCATTTTTGAACTTGCCGATCACGCAAGGGAACCAGGTGCGAACGCAGAGCGACGGCCGCGCGCAGATCGAATTTGAAGATGGAAGCGCCTTGCGGATGGCTCCGGACACGACGGTTGAGTTCTCCCAACTTTCTTTAACGGATTCTGGGATTCGAGTTTCGAATGTGAACCTCAAGTCGGGCACGGCCTATGTTGATTTCAAGAATACAAAGAATGATGAGCTCACTCTGCTATTCGGACACGAGAAAATCGTTCTCACTAGACCGGCACGCCTGCGGATTGAATTGTCAGACAAGGATGCGGCGGTTGCGGTATTGAGCGGCGAAGCCGATGTGGAAGCTGCCTCCGGCACGGTTCAACTATCAAAAAACCGAACTGCGATATTCGACCTTGCTGGCGACGAGGAGGGAAAGATTGCCAAGGATATTGAACCGGCTCCTTACGATGCGTGGGACAAGCAGCAGGATCAATATCAGCAGCGATACGGCAGTAATGGCGTCATGGCAAATTCGTCTCCATATTCCTATGGGTTGACTGATCTCAGCTACTACGGGAATTACTTCAATATGCCCGGGTATGGGCTGGTGTGGCAGCCATATTTCGCGAGTGCGGGATGGGATCCGTTTATGGATGGAGCATGGGCATATTATCCAAACCTGGGTTACGGCTGGGTATCGGCGTATCCGTGGGGATGGACTCCGTATCACACGGGAAATTGGACATTCATTCCGGGGCGCGGCTGGGCATGGCAGCCGGGCGGTACCTGGATGGGTGTGAATACTCGCCCGCGGCTGTTAAATGCTCCGGCGAATTTTAGTGCGCCGAGGCCGCCAGCGAGTGCCGGCCAAAGTTTGGTGGTCGTGAACCGTGGTCCATCTGTAACGTTTGCGGGGCGATCTACGAGCAAGCTGATTATCCAAAACAATTCAGCCGGCCTCGGCATTCCAAGAGGCGGGCTGAACGATCTCAGCAAGGTTTCCGGGCGAGTGAATACGCAAGGAATGGTGACCGCAAGGATCCATACAGCGCCAGTGCGAACCGCACCGCTATGGACGCCACAGTCTTTGTCATCGGGATCAAGACCACTCGGAGCGTCATCGTCTTCGACTTCATCGCAGTTGCCGTCGGGACGCGCGAACGCTGCGCCAATGCATTCTGGCGGGGGAATGCGCTCTGCGCCAGCGGGACGTGGACCGAGCAAGAATTAAGACTGGGGATTTGACCGCGCATCTTGCACGGGCATTATCACGACGCCCGCGTATCCCACGACCATCTCGCGATCGCCAGAGATGTCTCCTGAAGTTGCGTATTGAATCAATTCGGAGGAGGCTGCTCCGAGCCTCTTCGCCGCGGCCAGCATGGTGACGGCCGGACCCAATCCGCACATGCTGATGTTTTCTTTTTTGACGACGTCGAATAGACCGCGGGCGTCCAACTTGAGAATCTGCTCGATGGCTTTGGTATCCTTGGCGCGAGTGATGTTGTCATTCTCATAGTGGTTCATGTCACTGGACGCGACGATTAGGATTGGCTCGCCCTGGGCCAGGATTACGTTCGCCAACGCGTGCCCCAAAGCCTCGAGAAGGTCGAACTGTTGAGTTCCCAAGGTGACCGGGACGAAGCTCAGGCCGGGCTGTAATGTCTGGAGGAATGGCAACTCCACTTCGATAGCATGCTCGGCGTGATGGGCCTCGGAGTCTTCGGTTAGCGGCGAGAATGCAGTCATCAACTTTCTTGCCAAATCAGTGGCAATCGGTACGTTACCGAGTGGCGTTTCCCATTCGCCTTCGCTCATGATCGAAAGCGGGCGCCCGAGGCCGGTGTGATTTGGACCGATCACGGCGCACAGGCGGGGAATAGTGATTTGGCTGAAGACCGCCCCAGCGACATGGCCGGAGTAAATGTATCCGGCATGCGGAACCATGCACGCCAGTGCGTGAGTCTTCGGTTCATTGCGCGAGAGATAGGACTGCACGTCTGCTTGCAAGCGATGGATTTCTTTCGGATAAAAGCGGCCGGCAACGGCGGGATGACGAACGAGCATGTCACTTCCTCGTACGTAAACTCCTATTCGTACTATCACTGGACATCTAGCCTCGGTTATCGCAGCGGAAAACCACTGCGTCATCCAAGAGCAACAGAATCTGAAGATCCTTCCTCAAGTTGGCCTTTTGCTCTTCTATAACTCGCCTATAGATTCCCCGCGCCCAGCGGGCTATTCGACAGCGCGCGGAAGAGTGCCGCAGTCTTTTCCAGCGTTAATGCCTCTGCGCGGACGTTTGGTTTGATGTTTGCCTTTTCCAATGCGGCGCGCAAAGTATCCGGTTTGTAATCGGATTTCAAGTTATTCCAAAGCGTTTTGCGCTTTTGTCCAAAAATCAGTTTCAAGAATTTCACGAACTCTGCTTCGGAAACACGCAAACTGTCGAGACGCGGATCAATCGTGAGCCGGACCACGGTCGAATGAACTTTCGGCGGCGGGGAAAAGGAATCCGGAGGAAGCGTGAAGAGTTTCTCGACTCGAGCATAGAGCTGGGCTGTGGCGGAAAGTAGTCCGTACTCGCTCTTTCCGGGCTTCGCTGCGAGACGATCGGCGACCTCGCGCTGAACCATGAGAACGATGCTTTCGACATATTTGCGAAAATGAAAAAGCCGCAGCAGAATGTCTGATGTGATGAAGTAGGGGAGATTTCCCACGACCCGCGCGGGTTCTGGCGGGTGATTGATTCCGGGACGCGTGCTCCCCGGCTTGGGGCCGAAGATGGTGTCGAAATCAATGGCGAGAATATCGCCTTCAATAATTTCAACGTTTGGCGTGAGCGAGAAATTCATTCGCAACTGCGCCGCCAGCACGCGATCGGTTTCAATGGCGATGAGGCGACGGGCGCGACGGGCAAGAAGAATGGTCAAAACGCCGCGGCCGGGGCCGATCTCAAGCACGGTGCTTTGAGATATATCGCCAAGGGCTTCGACGGTGCGCATGGCGGCAGCTTCATCAATCAGAAAATGTTGCCCGAGCTTGGGTTTGCGAGTCGGTCGTTCCGCGGAAACCTTCGGCACGTTGACCCCCTTTCTTTGCGTTAGACTAACGTTCGGCTAATCGGTTGCGGATCGGACAACCGATGTTTGCCGCCGCGCTCCTATGATAGCTTGCGCTGGCGATTACAGCCGATGGTGAAAAGATTTGCCCATGAATATTGCATTTGCCGCTTCCGAATGCGTCCCTTTTTCCAAGACGGGTGGATTGGCTGACGTAGTCGGGGCATTGCCGAAGGCACTGGTGGCGGCGGGCCACAAGGTCAGCGTTTTTCTTCCCCGATACCGTCAGACCAAACTTGATCACAGCAGGCTCAGCGGGCCACAAACCCTGATATCAAGCATTACCGTGCCATTCGACGATCACTACCGCTTTTGTTCCATCGTCTCCGGCGGCACGCTGGATGGGGTGCAATTTTATTTTGTTGAGTATCCTCCGTACTTCGATCGGGACGCGCTTTATGGAACTCCGACGGGCGACTTTCCCGATAACGCGGAACGGTTCGCGCTATTCTGCCGAGCTGTGCTCGAGGCCTCGAAAATTCTTGGCGTGCCGCAGGTATTCCATTGCCATGACTGGCAGACGGCGCTAATTCCAGTGCTGCTGCGCACACAGTACGCTGAGGATCCGGCATTCCGGCAGACGGCGACGGTTTTCACGATTCACAACATGGGATATCAGGGGCAGTTTCCGCCGGACACTTTGCCGCTTCTTACTTTGCCGTGGGATCTGTTCACGATTCTGAAGCTGGAATTTTTTGGCAACGTAAATTTCCTGAAGGGCGCACTCGTCTATGCGGATTTTGTAACCACGGTGAGCCGGAAATACAGCCAGGAGATACAGACGAGTGAGTTTGGTTTTGGATTGGATGGTGTTTTGCGGGATCGCTCGTCCACAGTGACTGGAATTTTGAATGGGGTGGATTATGAAGAGTGGAGTCCGCAGACGGACAAATTCATTGTGGCCAATTACTCGTCCGAAGACCTGAGCGGAAAACTCAGGTGCAAACAGGATCTGCTGGCTGCATTTGGTGTCACTGACCCGGACCTTCGCCTGCCAGTAATTGGGATTGTGTCGCGTTTTGCGGCGCAAAAAGGGTTTGATCTCATCGCGCAAATTATGGACCGGCTGGCGCGGGAGGAGATGATCGTCATCGTTCTTGGAACTGGCGACACGCTTTATGAAACGATGTTTACCCGCATCAACAAACAATTTCCGCAAAGGGTCGCGGTGAAGATTGCTTATGACAACGTTCTGGCACACAAGATCGAAGCCGGCAGCGATATGTTTCTGATGCCGTCAAGGTACGAGCCCAGCGGCCTGAACCAGATGTACAGCCTGAAATACGGCACGGTGCCGATCGTGCGCGCGACCGGCGGCCTCGACGACACGATTGAGCAATGGGACTCCCGTGCGGGCAAGGGAACTGGCTTCAAGTTCTCAGAATATAGCGGCGAGGAACTTCTATTGACAATCAAACAGGCGCTGCAAACCTTCAAAGATCAGAACTCATGGCAGGCTCTTATGCGAAATGGTATGGGCAAAGATTTTTCATGGAGCGTTTCCGCGAAAGAATATGTGCGAGTCTATGAGCGGGCGCGCCAGTTGAGGGCGGTGCCGCCGGTTACGGTGGCCGATACGCTGACGTTTGCGGGACGGTGAAGGGTTGCTGCGTCCGAACATGAACTGGCACAGACGTTTGTTTTCTCCGGGTGCCGATCCCTTTCACCTTACCGTGGGAGAGCATTCCCCGGTTCCATCTCACCGAAGCTCCGCCTCTGTATTCAAGACTTGTGGCCGCGGCCTCTGGCTGGTGGGACTGGTTCTCCTCATATGCATGGCGGAAGCGCAACAGACTTCGCCAGCGAAACCTGCCCGGACGAGCTTGCCGCAACAATACATAAACACGAAGCCCAACGTGGAATATGTTGGCGACGAAGCCTGCAAGCAATGTCACGGCGCGATCTACGCAAAGTTCAAGCAAACGGGAATGGGGAAGTCCGCTTCGATTCCTTCTGCCGAAGATGCGCGCGAACTGGCGAAACCCGTCGAGATCACGAAAAAAAATCAGACGTATTCGATTTATGCTCGGGATGGCAAGATCATTCAAAAGGTGTCGGAGCGCGACGCCGAAGGCGGCATCGTTTACTCCGAGGCACACGACATTGCTTACAGCGTAGGCGCGGGCGATCTTGGCATCAGCTATCTCGTCACCAAAGGAGATTCGCTGTTCGTCGCGCCCATCTCCTATTACACCCGCATTCGAGGGTGGGACCTCACGCCCGGGTACGCTGACGGAGCTTTTCACGGCTTCACCCGGCGTGTGGTTGATTTGTGCGTGGACTGTCACACGGGGTGGCCCGAACTGGCGCCGGGAAGTCAAACGCGTTTTCAGCGGCCTCCTTTCCGATTTTTAAAGATTGGTTGCGAACGCTGCCACGGACCCGGCGAAATTCATGTGGCGGAACGCACGCAAGACGCGATGTCGGGCGCTTATCAGCAGGAGTCAACCGATTGGTCAATCGTAAATCCGCGGAAGCTGCCTATTGATGTGCGAGACGATGTCTGCGCGCAGTGTCATTTTTCCGGGGACGCCAGGGTGCTGCAACCCGGCAAGAACTTTCTCGACTTCAGGCCGGGAACTCCGTTGGGGGACATAGTAGCTATTTTTTCAGTTTCTCCGACGATTAAGGGAAGTCATTTCATGGCGCTCGGACAATTCGAGCAAATGAAGATGAGCCGATGCTGGGCGGGCAGCAACGGGCGCCTCGGTTGCATTTCGTGCCATGATCCTCACGTTCAACCACACGGCGATGAAGCGGTGGGGTTTTACCGCGAACGGTGCATGATGTGCCATACCACCAACCATTGCACCGAAACAAACGCGCGCCGGCAAGCGACCTCACCACCGGACAACTGCATTTCATGCCACATGCCGAAGCAGAGTACCGAGAACGTTGGCCATGCGTCGCTAACCGATCATCGCGTTCTGCGGAATTCCTCCGAGGTTCCTGCTGCTCTACAGGCAAGTTCGTCGAAGGATCAGGATTTGATCTACGGTACGAAGCCGCCGCCTTCAGACCAGGCGCTGGCAAATTTACGAAATTTGGCGCTGGCTTATTCGCAATTAACCGGACCGTTCCCCGAGTTTTCGGTCAAAGGTTTCGAACTGTTGCAGCAGGCTGCGGCCGAACTTCCGGCAGATGCTGAAGTCCAGACCGCTTACGCCCTTGCCGTTAGCGATGCGCGCCCAGAGGAGCACGACCGTGCCGTGCAAGCTCTGCAACGGGCGATTGACGCCGGCTCAAAGTATGCGGCGGTTCGAAGTCACCTGGCCCGGTTGCGAATGGAGGAGGATAACGTGCCGGCTGCCATTGAATTGTTGAACGAGGCGATAAAAATAGACCCTTTCGACGCAGCTCAATACCATAATCTGGCATACGCTTACTCAGTGTTGAACGACGACGAAAAAGCTACGGAAGTGCTGAAGAGCGCTTTGCAAATTGATCCCGGAGATGATGTTAGTCGGCAAATGCTGCTGAAAGTTAGCGCCCCGCCCGAAAAGAAATGAGCGTAATTCTCCAAACTCTACCTTGTAACCAGACACGCTACGCCAGCCAACTGGGCCTGAATAAGCTATCTCCTCGCGACGTCTTATGAATTAAGATGAACGCCATCGAAAAACCAACTTTGATGGTTCTTCTCGCGCCTGACCCTGTTGTTCGCAATCATTAGTTTTGTCCCTGCGGGACTTGTTGTTATCATCCACGGACGAGAGGCGGGACCGTTTCTGTGGTGGGACAGAAGTAATACGGTCTTGACCACGCGTCGTCCACGCAAAACAGAGAAGATTGAGCTCACCATAATGGCCGTCCTCTGGGCGGCAATTTTTGTTTTTGTGATCGTCGTAATTTTTTGGGGGCACCAATAAGCTGGACGTGTGGTGATAGGCGTTAGTTCTCGCCGGGTGCCCGAGGTTCGCGCCCACTTTGGCGCTAACCCTTCGACAGGCCCAAGACTGGCTCTGGGCGTCCCTCATGATGCAACATTTCGATTCGCTACACGCGCGTAAGCTGCGGGAGCACGTCAAAATGCGTGTCGCGGGCAAAGAGAACGAGCGAATGTTGCAGCACGAGCGCGGCGATCCACATATCGTTGGTCGGGATGGGACTGCCTTGCTTGCGCAGTTGACGGAACACCGCAGCGTAATGATGCGATGTCTGTTCGTCGGCATAGAGCACACCGACGCCGGGTTTTAGCAGAAAGCGGCGCAGGACAGCTTCGTTACGCGGCCCTTGACTACCCACCGCGAATCCGGCACGCAATTCTCCCAGCACGATAAAGGGCAGCCAAACTTCATCTGCGAGTTCGACTGTTTCGACAACGGATGCATGGCCGCGGCACAGGTCGGTATAGCGGTTGGTGTCGAGTGCCAGCTTCACCGCCAGATCTCTTTATCAATAGCGTCCTGCGCGGCCACGGCGCTGTCGAAGGCCGGATCTTTGCGCCACGTGCCAGCGATGTCGCTGAGATCGCGTCGTTGATGTTGTTCCCCGGTAACGCCCGCACCCCGGACCAAGGCTTCGATCGCCACCGCGTTCAGGCTTTTGCCCCGTTCGCGAGCGGCCCTGCGAAGAGCTTCATCCAACATGCGCGGGATATTACGGATGGTATATTGCATGCATCCATTGTAGGCAGTGTAGGCATGAAATGCAAGCAAGCACCGCCATCCTCCTCGATTCGCGACTCGCGCCCACTGAATCCGCCTACTTGGGCGTCTCAGCGCCGAACTGCTTGGCGTACTCCGCGACAAGTCGCTTCCAGCCAGCGAGCTTCATGGCGTTGACGCCATCTATGCGGCCGATGGGATTGCCGTTGAGAAGCCGATCCATAACATCGAAAGCAATGTGCCAGCCCGCAGCGCCCCACGAAATGAAGTGGCGATCAATGCTGTGCCACAGTGTCAGGCGCGTACCTTCACCAAGGCCTTCGAGTTCCCAGCGGATATCGCCGTACTCAAGCAACTTGGGAGCGTCGGCGCGCGTCACTCTTGTTTCAAGCGGTGTGGGCGTTCCCACCCAGGTGAGTTTCACCGTGGTTCCAGCCGCGCCAAGGCTGCCATCGGTCACAAAGGGTGCCCACTCGCGAAGCTGCGCCGGGTCGGTCAGGGCCTGCCAGACTTTTTCCGGCGAGTGGCGTAGCTCGCGGACGAGAATGAGCGTCCACTTGTCTTTATTATCGTTTGGTCCCCGGTCTTTTTGTATCCGCACTCCGCTGGCCGGACCCGGTATGTACTGCTCGCGCTCTGTCATCCTCTTGCCCTACTCTTCCTGTTAGTTGGTGTTGATTGATCCATGGGTCAAGATAAATTACAGGGGAGTTCCTACGGCTAAACACTTGTCGACAGAGCCAGTATCATCGGATCTTTATACGCCCGACTGATTAGAACAGAATGCAGGCAATCCCGAACGTAGCGGACGCGCTGTCAGGAGGTAGGTCGAATTCGGCTTCTCCGAGACTTTGCAGCCGGTTAGGTTGAAAACATAACCGTTGTCGGTGCCGTCCCCCAACAGTCGGACTATCTGATTATTCCGTGGCAATTGAGAAAGCGTGCATGTGAAGCCAACGTCGGAGTTGGACTCGGCGATTTGATCCTCGACGGCAACTATGGTCCGCATTCTTCCGACCGCAGAATCAACAAATCCCAACAGCATCAGAGCCTGAACCTTTCTGAATGCGACCCAGGCAAATATGCACAAGCCCAGCATCATGATTCCCCGCACCACTCGCTTCTTTGTCATCCCGGTCTCCCAATTCTAGAACGGCAGTTTGCCAGGTTTATTGCAGACTGAGATTGGCGCAATCGCCTGCTAAACAACCGCTCTACCAGCGCTTCAGCTGCGTGAGCTGAATCAGATTGCCGCAGGTGTCGTTCAGCATCGCAATGGTCGAGGCAGTGACATCGGTGGGCGGCATGGTGAACTCGGCGCCGCGGGACTTGATCCGCTCGTAGTCGCCTTGGATGTCGTCGGTGAAGAACATGGCCGCGGGCTGGCTTTGCTGAAATAGAGCCTGCTGATACGCTTTGGCTGCGGGGTTGTTGTTCAGCGCCAACTGTAGCTCGGTGCCGTCTGGCTCCTCGGGCGAGGCCACGGTTAGCCAGCGGTATGGGCCGTTACTGAAATCGTTCTTCTTGGCGAAGCCCAGTACCTCGGTGTAGAAGCGCAAGGCCTTGGTCTGGTCGTCCACGTATACGCTAGTCATTTTGATTTTCATTTTATTGCTCCTTTGTCGTTTCTTATCGTGTCCGCGGTTTTGGCCGCGTCATCTTCTGCTTAATTTTCCTTTTCGTTGAGGTTGATGATCCATCCTGGTGACGGTTCATCCGATCAAGATGGCGTTCAAGAGCATCGAGGTGAGCGGACCAGAACCGGCGGAACTGAGCCAGCCACATATCCACCTCTTGAAGTGGTCCTGGTTTCAGCCGGTAGAGACGGCGCTGTGCGTCCACCGTGGATTCCACGAAGCCGGCATCTCGCAAAACTCGCAAATGCTTTGAGGCGGTCGGCTGCGTCATGCGAAGTTGACGCTCGATTTCTCCCACCGACTGTTGTGACAAGGCCAGCAGGCTTAATATCGCGCGGCGGTTTGGCTCCGCAATGACCTCGAATACAGTTTCCATTCTTTGTATATACTCTAATAGGTATATACGTGTCAAGGTATTTTAACGTTCAACCCGGAATAGCCCGAACTTGAACTTTCCCCCGAAACTGCCACTTGTGTAGTGTTTCTCTTTGCAACACAATGGAACGTAAGCTGATGACCGAAACTCTCAGCACTCAATGCTGTATCGTGGGTGGCGGCCCGGCGGGAATGATGCTTGGGTTTCTTCTGGCACGGAAGGGCGTGGATGTAATCGTCCTGGAAAAACATGCGGATTTTCTGCGCGACTTTCGCGGAGACACGGTCCATCCCTCAACCCTCGACGTAATTTACGAGCTTGGCCTGTTGGATGAATTTCTCCGCCGTCCCCATCAGGAAGTACGCGAGATTGCCGGGCAAGTCGGCAACGAAACCGTCACCATCGGCGACTTCTCGCATCTTCCGACTCACTGCCGTTTTGTTGCCCTGATGCCCCAATGGGACTTCCTGAACTTTATCGCTGAAAAGGCTCGCAGCTATCCTGCATTTCATTTAAGAACTCAGGCGGAAGCGGTCGGCCTTATTGAAAATGACGGCCGTATTATTGGTGTTCGCGCCAAAACTCCCGATGGCGATCTGGAAATTCACGCCGGCCTGACCATTGGGGCCGATGGGCGCCGTTCCGTTGTGCGTGAACGCGCAAAACTCGAAGTCATGAATTTGGGCGCGCCGATGGATGTGATGTGGATGCGAATCTCGCGAAAGCCCGATGACCCCGGACAAACATTCGGGCACGTGGATATCGGGAAGATCCTGGTACTGCTCAATCGCGAGGACTATTGGCAGTGCGCGTATGTTATTCCGAAAGGAAAAGCCGACGAAATTCGGGGGAAGGGAATTGAGCTCTTTCGCGAAGAAATCCTCCGGCTCGAACCTTTCCTCGGGCGTCGCGTTGATGAGTTGCGCGATTGGGACGACGTCAAGCTGCTCACGGTAGCCGTGGATCGCCTGCGCGAATGGTCACGACCCGGGCTGCTTTGCATCGGCGACGCCGCCCATGCCATGTCTCCGATTGGAGGGATCGGAATCAATCTGGCCATTCAGGATGCCGTGGCGACGGCGAACATCCTCGGCCCTAAACTCCTGCGCGGGGTTCCAACTGAGAATGATCTACAGGCGGTTCAACGGCGAAGAATGTTTCCCACACGAGCCACGCAGCGAGTCCAGCTTTTTGTGCAGGACAACGTGATTCAGCGCGTCCTTTCGACCAACAAGCCGTTGTCTCTCCCCTGGCCGTTGAAACTGTTGCGGCGTTTTCCAGTTTTGCGTCGCATTCCGGCCCGAATGGTAGGTGTCGGATTTCGCCCCGAGCATGTGAAGAACGCTTGAGATTAATGGTCCGCCAAGATTTGCATCGTGGTGACGAACATGAACTCGACGAATGCGCCGCTAACCCCTATCATGGAACGATAATTTCATTTTCAGAGGAATCAAAATGCCTGAACCTACTTATGAAGAACTGAAAGCCCGGTTGGCCGAACTGGAAAAACAACCGCGACGTACTGGTAGTCTCGAATTTCGTGTGAGCGAAAAAGGCGGCGTCAGCGTGTATGGCCTGGGACGTTTCCCAGTTACTCTCTACTACGAGCAATGGACGCGCTTGTTGGAAGCTTCGGAAAAGCTCCGCGAATTTCTGGAAGAAAATAAATCGAAGTTAAAATTGAAGGATCAATAAGATCGGCGGACCGGGGAATCGAGAGGGCAAGATCGTTCGGGGACTGAAAGTCCCTCAGGACGACGTCTGCGTAAAAAGAATATTTTTCGCCATTAGATAGGTTAGAGCTTCTATCCCGCCGCCTGTTCCTGCGACTGAGGACTGGTCTTCTCCGCTTCCAACTGTTTCAGTTCGTAACACAAGTACATCATCTGGCCCACATGATGATGCAAATGGGTCGCACATCTCAAAAAAATAATCAGCCGGTTATGGGCATCTTCTTCGCGAACAGCGGTATATTCTTTTGCCCAATCCCCGCTCGTTTGACACATCAAAGTCCGAATCACCACATCCGCGGCTTCATCAAACTGTTTTAACGTTTCGTCTTTCCTTGGATGGTTCGTCTCGGTAAATTCCCGGTCGCGGTCGCGTACGTATCCGGTTCCGCCGATCTCAGCCCCGATGTAGTAGTTCAAATTGCCTGTAAGATGCAGCACCAAATGCCCGAAGCTGTTGCCGAATGCAAACGGTTTGCTCCAGAACTGTTCATCGCTAAGCGGCGCTGCCAGTTCCCTCACTTTGCATGCCAGGTGGGTATAACGTTCGGTAAGCGCGGCAACCAATGTTGAGTGCAAATCATCCATAATTTCGTCCTTAACTTAAATGACCTCGGGCGTTTTCGTCCGCTGGCCGAGCAAAGTTTCGCAAACACCCGGTGATCTTGGTCCCTTACATGATTGCCCTACGCGCAATTCCTCAGCACCAACGCCGAATTCTTCGACCCGAAAGCGATGCAGTTGCAGATTGCGTGCTCGATTACTTTTTTTCTGCCGGCATCCGGCACATAATCCAGATCACATTCTGGATCGGGATTCGTGAGATTGATGGTCGGCGGAATCTGCCCGCGTTTCATCGCCACAATGGTGGCCGCCACTCCAGCCGCTCCGCATGCTCCCTGAGGATGCCCGATTTGTGATTTCAAAGCTGACATAGGAACCTGTTTTGCCCGGTTGCCCAGCGCCAGCTTCAGCGCGCGTGTTTCGATGCGGTCATTCAACTGTGTGGATGTCCCGTGCAGGTTCACGTAATCAACATTATCGGCGGAAATGCCTGCTTCCTTCATTGCCAATCCGATGGCGCGTGCCGGTTCTTCTCCACATTCCTGTAATCGCACTCGGTGAAACGCCTCACAGGTTGACCCATAGCCGCAGACTTCCGCGAGCATGGTTGCGCCGCGCGCCCGCGCATGTTCGTATTCTTCGAGAATGAACATCCATGCACCCTCGGCCAGCACAAATCCATCGCGATCCACCGAAAACGGGCGCGATCCCTTTTCGGGAGAATCATTCCAGGAATCGGTCAAAATCTTCATCAGGATGAATCCTTTAATGATGCCGAGCGCAATCGGAGCGTCCGCACCTCCACTGAGCACCATGTCGAGCCGGCCCGACTGAATCTGGCGCACCGAATATCCAAACGCATCGGTGGACGAAGTGCATCCCGTGGTGATCACATGACTGGCGCCACGCAATCCGAAACGCACATTCAATTCGCTGGAGAGTGCCCCCATTACGCCCGTGGGGACACAGAACAGACTCATGGATTTATATTGCTCGCGAAAAAAAAGCCGGTATTGCTCTTCGGTAAATTCCTGCGATCCGCCGCCAGAACCCATGATCACTCCGAAGCGCCGCCGCTCGGCAAGAGGAAGGGTAGCGGGATCAATTCCGGCCTCACGAAACGCCTCGGTGCCCGCTGCAATCGCCAGCGGCAACACGCGAGAAACGTGTTTGCGATCGCGCTTCTCGACCCAAGCCAATTCGTCGAAATCACGAACCTCGCCGGCAATGCGCACCGGAATTTCATCCGGATCGAATCGCGAGATGCGGCTCACGCCACTTTTTCCAGCAAGAATGTTTTCAGAAAAAGTCGAATTTCCCACACCGTTGGGACTCACCACACCCATGCCGGTGACCATGACTCGGCGCTTTACGTTTTCCGCCATGAAACAAATATATACGAAATAGGGAAGGCCCTAGACTTCCTCAGGATTGGCATGGCTCATTCGGCAAGCTGAACTCACCGGGAAGGCATGAACGCTGACACGAATAGGTGGAAATACCGAGCCGGAGATTCTGCGCGTCCTGTTTTTTGTAAAACGGGGATTGGAGCGCAACTCTCTGACCTAACCTGGGTTGAGGTACCCATGCATCGTGGATTCGTGTGCCTGCATGGTGCCGAGTTAGACAATAGTTCAGAGCGAATCACGGCCAATTGGGATATACTTTTTGAGCGCCTCTCTAAATTAGGAACTACACCATTTCGAAGGACAATGCTGTTTTCTGTGCACGGTATACCTATTCAAGCCGGACCAATTCCGAAATTCGATATGTTGAATGCTCGTGTGATGCGATTGGCGGTCTGCGCCTGGGCGCGCTCGCTCACGACAGAGTGATTAAGAACTTGGGCCAAGTTTTACCAATGGAATGATTGCACATCCTCGGGTTATCTCACGCGTGCCATGTAAGTGAGGGGGCGAAGCTGTGGAAGATTCTTCGCGAATGGATCCAATTAACACCGGGCCGGTCAATTCTGCGGCAGCTTTAACCGATGCTTCCTCATCACCGGTGCCGTCAGAATATCTGGAAACGAGATGGTACGCGGCGCATACGAATCCTCGCCACGAAAAGACCGTTCAGCAGCTAATGGAAGGCTTCCAGATTGAGTGTTTCCTTCCTCTCTACAAGTCGGTCCGGCGCTGGAAAGACAGGCGCAAAGAGCTGGAGTTGCCGCTATTTCCGGGGTACATCTTCGTGCACATTCCGCTCAAGGACCGGCTCGAAGCGCTACGAATCCCGGGAGTGGTGCAATTTGTCAGTTTTCAAGGCAAGCCCGCCCGTCTGCCCGATGCTGAAATCGAGTCGCTGCGGAATGGCTTGGCACGCGCACGTGGTTTCGAGCCGCATCCGTATCTAACCGTCGGCAAGCGTGTGCGGGTTCGCAGCGGACCATTTTTCGGTATGGAAGGTATCCTGATTCGCAGAAAAGAAAAATTTCGTGTTGTTCTATCAATTCACTTAATTCAGAGGTCGGTCGCGGTCGAGGTAGACGAAGGTGATATTCAGCCGGCGTAGCCCTGCGTTCGGCTACATCGCGCGAACTGTTTCCAGTCTCGCGCAGCTTGATTCGATTGGCGGTTACATCTGCCAATAGAGGTGCCATGTGAAGCGTAATTCAATCTCTTTTCTTTCCCGAGTAACCAGTTGCATTACCGCGGTGGTGTTTTTGTTGACTGCTGTGCTTCCGTCATCGTTCGCGCAGGAACAGACGCAGCCGAATGGCGATCAATCCGTGAAAATTACCGAGTCGCGAGCCGAGCAGGAAGCGGAACAGATGGTCTCGCTGTCGGCGACGGACATCATTGCCATTCTGCAAAAGGAGCCGGGTTTGCTTCTTGAAGTTAAGAAGATGCTGGTCCGCACTGCGTACGAGCAGGGCCGCATCCTGGACCCCCAGGATTTGACTGACGAAGCGTTGTATCGGGTAGTGGCACGCGACGAAAATGTTCGAGTCCTGATTACGCAGGAAGTAGAAGATCGCGAATATATCCGCGTAAAGCCGACAAGGGAGCAGTTGGCGCGAGAAGAATTGGCGCGGGGGCGACAAGGCAAAACGAGCACCCAGACCGCAGAAACCGAGGACGAATTCTGGAAGCGTCACGATACCGAAATGCAAGCTGCGCCCAAACCTGATAACCAAACGCAACCACCGGTTCCGGCTACCCCAGAGCCGTATGATTCCCGACGCGCAGTCCAGCGAGCTCAATCGCAATACTACAACGGTGATTCCACGCAATACACAGGGATAGACAGCTTTGGCGGAGGCGGGCTGGGCGGAAACTCGACCGGCTTGCCGCTTGATGTCCTGGGAATGCAGAGCATGAGCCCCGACCAAATGTCTGCATTATCAGCGTCGCGAATGAGTGGCCAGAACGGAATGAATCCGGCCGCGCAAGTGAACCCGGCGGCGTTGACGGGAGCGGCCGGGAGCGGCGCGTTCGCCAACGGAAGTTTACCTACATCGCTATTGACACCACGGTTTGATCAATCCGGCGGTTTCGGGATGCAACTTCCCCAGCAGACTGAGTATGCGATGCCACAGCGGCCTCCTCGCCGACTGCCCTTCAATCTCGATCGGCCAGTTTTGGGTCATCGCGCAAACCCTTACGCCGATGTTCCTTCGCTCTATGATCTTTACTCGCAGTATTCACAACGGCAGCCGGTTCTGACCCGCTTTGGCTCCGACATTTTTCAGAACGGGTTGGGTAATGTTGACGCATTACCAATGGATATCCCGGCGGGACCGGATTACGTGATCGGTCCAGGCGATGGCCTGAGCATTGACTTGTGGGGCGGCGTTTCGCAGCGATTGCGTCGCGTCGTGGACCGTGAAGGGAAAATCTCTCTTCCTGAGGTCGGCGACGTCCAAGTCGCGGGACGCACTTTAGGAGATGTCCAACACACCGTTCAGAACGTGCTGCGGAGCCAGTTTCGCGACGTACAGGCCGATGTATCATTGGCCCGCCTGCGAACCGTTCGAGTGTACGTGGTAGGAGACGTGGAGTACCCCGGCGCCTACGACGTGAGTTCACTCTCCACTCCTCTTAACGCTTTGTACGAAGCCGGAGGGCCAACTTCTCGCGGCTCCCTTCGGATCATCAAACACATGCGAGGCGACCAACTGATCGAGAAGATTGATATCTACGATCTTCTGCTCCACGGCGTTCGATCCAACATGCAGCGATTGGAAGCTGGCGACACTTTGCTGGTGCCGCCCATCGGGCGCGAAGTCACCATTGAGGGCATGGTGCGGCGTCCAGCAATTTATGAACTCGCCGACGAAGATGACCTTGCCGAAGTCCTGGAATTGGCCGGAGGCGTACTACCGTCGGGCACACTACGCCATATAGATGTCGAGCGTGTCGAGGCTCATCAGAGCCGAACCATGCTAGCACTGGATGTGCCGGAGACGAATAACGAACAATCGGTCAACAAAGCGCTGGAAGATTTCAAGATTCAGGATGGCGACAAAATTAAGATTTCGCCAATCATCGCCTTTGCCGATAAGACCGTTTATTTGGATGGCCACGTGTTCCGCCCGGGGAAGTATGCATTTCGCGACGGCATGCGCGTCAGCGATTTAATCAAATCCTATAAAGACATGTTGCCCGAACCTTACCTGCAACATGCGGAAGTCATTCGCCTTAAAGCACCGGATTACAAGCCCGAAGTAATTGCATTCAATCTTGGAGATGCTCTTGCCGGCAAAGAGCAAGATTTATCTTTGCAGCCATTTGATACGGTGCGAGTCTTCGGTCGTTTTGATTTTGAGGATTCACCGGTGATCACCGTATCCGGGGAAGTGCGGGATCCTGGCGATCACGTCACCAATGGCGCGACGTATCTGCGGGACGCAATTTTTCTCGCGGGGAATACTACTCCGAAAGCGCGGCTTGATGATGTACAGGTTTTCCGATCCACAGAAGATGGTCAACTAAAAGTTCTTAGCGTCAACTTGAATAAGGCTCTCGCCGGAGATCCGGCGGAAAACATTCTGTTGGAGCCGAAAGATCGGGTTTTCGTCCACAAGAATCTCTCGAGGACTGATCCTCAGGTCGTGACGATAGAGGGAGAAGTGGCGCGTCCCGGTAAGTATCCGCTCGGCGATGGAATGAATGCGTCTGACCTGGTTCGACTTTCCGGCGGGTTGAAGCGGAGTGCCTACACCCAGGAGGCCGATCTCACACGATATACCGTGGACCATGGAGAAAAAATAGTCGGCGACCACGAGAAAATTCCGATCGCTCGCGCTTTAGCGGGAGAACCCGATACCGACGTGAGATTGCATGACGGAGATGTTCTCACTATCCGGCAGCTCACGGGATGGAATGATTTGGGCGCGGTAATTGCTGTGCAAGGTGAAGTCGTGCATCCCGGAACGTACGGCATTCAGGAAGGCGAACGTCTCAGTTCGGTACTTGCGCGTGCGGGAGGATTCCGCAAGGACGCTTATCCCTACGGTGCTATTTTCCAGCGTGTGCAGGTGCGTGAGTTAGAAGAAATAAACCGGGTTCAATTAGTGCGGCAGGTGAAGGAAGAAGGCGCCGGATTAAAAGACGCGGGCGACCTTGATCCGACAACGCGTGAAGCTGCGGTGTTGCAGTGGAAAAATACGCTCGACAAGTTGGAAACGACGCCACCTCCAGGCCGCATGGTGATCCACGTCCCTATGAACACAAAGCACTGGGTCAACACCTCGGCCGATATTCAAGTTCGTGCTGGGGACATAATTTATATTCCCAAGCGGCCTAACCTGGTCATGATTGACGGGGCGGTATACAACCCAACAGCCGTAACGTTCAGGCCGGGGAGAAGCGGCAACTGGTACTTGAAACAGGCTGGCGGGCCCACGGCAATGGCTAACAAGAAGGCCATGTTTGTTATCCGGGCTGATGGTTCTGTGGCTGGCGGCTCTGGTGGATTGCTTAGCGGAGGCCCTTTGCAGGCTTCGCTTCAGCCGGGAGATACGATTGTGGTTCCGGATCGCGCGTTCGGCGGCCCGATCAATTGGAGAAATACGCTGCAAGTGGCCCAGTTGGTTTCGGCCGTGGGCATAGCCGTGAGCGTGGCTAGAAGCTTCTAACGCCTCATGACGTTTGCTGTGATTTGTCAGCGGGCATTTGTGTTGTTTCTTGGAATGACGGTCATACAGACCGCAGTCGCGCAAAAGGAAACCAAACCGGATCCGAGCGCCAATCGTTCTGTCGCAAGCGCGACCGGTTCTCAAGATAGTGGCGACGCGGCGGCGGATTCCAAATACGGCCTTGAACCAGGAGAAGACCCAGATAACCACCTCGGCGTTCCATTCCTGAAACATATTGCATCGGATCAAAAAGAATTCTGGACAGCTCCCGCTCATTTCAAAATCAAGGACCTGAAATGGATTGCCCCCACCGCGGGGATCACCGCAGCCCTGATCGCGAGTGATAGCTGGGTTTCGAAGCAAATCCCGAATAAGCCGAATCAGTTGACTCGAAGCCTGCACATAGCTGACTACTCGGCGTATTCAATGATCGGGATTGGTGGCGCCTCTTATTTATTAGGGGAAATGACGCATAACGATCACCTGAGTGAAACGGGGTTACTAAGTGGCGAGGCCGCCATTGATGCCGCTGGCGTGACCTACGGTTTGAAAGCCATCACGCAACGCGAACGACCGAACGCAGGTAACGGCGACGGCAGATTTTTTCAAGGTGGCCAATCTTTTCCATCAGAGCACTCAGCGCTCGCCTGGTCCATTGCAAGTGTCTGGGCGCACGAGTACCCCAGCACATTGAGTCAGATTCTCGCATACGGCCTGGCCTCAACCGTCACAATAACGCGGGTAACGTCACAACAGCATTTTTCTTCTGACGTTTTTATCGGCAGCGCCCTAGGATGGTATTTCGGCCGCGAGGTCTATCGCTCACATCATGACCAAACCCTGGGCGGAGCCGCATGGGGCGACCTGTTTCCGAAAGACGACAGCCGAAAAAACGCGAAACCCCAATAACATGGGATCGCCTTACGTCCCTTTGGATAGCTGGATCTATCCTGCACTCGAGCGGCTAGCAGCGTTGGGATACATACACAGCGAATACTTAGGAATACGCCCGTGGACGCGCATGGAATGCGCGAGGTTGGTGCAGGAGGCGGGAGAGAAGATTGGAGATGACGATTGGGATGATGTAGCCAGCAAGGCGGTACAAGAACTATCAAGTGAGTTTGCTCTGGAGAACTTACGGTTGGATGGAGCGCGAAATCTGGGCGCCTCGGTGGATTCGATGTATGAGCGCACAATGGAGATTTCAGGGCCACCACTTCGCGACGGATATCACTTCGCCCAGACCATCGTTAACGACTATGGGCGTCCATTTGGTCAGGGACTGAATGCGATAGCCGGAATTTCGGCCAGCGCTGTCGCGGGACCATTTGCATTTGATTTCCGGGGAGAATATCAGGAGGCGCCCTCTGTGTCGGCGTTGTCTGCGACCCAATTGTCGGCATTGGGGACCGCCGATCTCCTCCCTCCGAATCTTTCCACCTTTTCGGTGAAGACGGGTTCATTCAGCCAATTTCAACTTCTGGAAGGCTCGGTTAATTTAAATCTGCATAATGTGCAGTTTTCTTTTGGCCGCGAATCGGCATGGCTAGGTCCAACTGAATCCGGTCCTTTTCTATTCAGTAACAACGCACCTCCGATCACGATGTTTAAGGTTGATACGACAAGTCCTTTTGAAATTCCTCTGCTGTCGAAACTCTTAGGGCCGGCTCGTGCCGAGTTTTTTCTCGGCCGCCTTTCTGGCCAGCAGTGGATTAATTCCAACCCACTTCGGGGTCCCTATCCAAATGATCAGCCATTTATTCATGGGGATAAGATCACGTTCAGGCCTACGGCGAATTTTCAGTTTGGCGCGGGATTTACAGCTGTGTTCGCAGGCGCAGGTTTGCCTTTCACATTTCACGAGTTCGCGCGCACTTACTATGCCCATACGCTGTTCCCGAATAATCCGGGAAAGCGGTTTGCGAATTTCGATTTTTCTTATCGTGTTCCCGGCCTTCGCGACTGGCTAAGTTTTTATGCTGATTCGCTTGTCGTGGATGAGTATTCCCCGATCAGTTCTAATCGAGCGTCATTGAGTCCCGGTATTTATATGCCGCAATTCCCTAAGGTTCCAAAACTTGAATTGCGCGCCGAAGGGATAAAAGAAGCCCTAACGAATGAGTTCGCCCCCGGATTTGTATACATTGACCTGCGTTATGTGAGTGGTTATACGAACCAGAACTACATTCTGGGAAATTGGATTGGACGCGCCGGTTGGGGTGGGCAAGGTTGGGCAACCTACTACTTTTCGCCTCGAAATACTTTACAGTTCGGCTATCGAGCCCAGCGAGTCTCCCATCGGTTCCTCGAGGGTGGCTCTCTGAACGATCTTTCGTTGAAGTGGAGTCAAACTATTGGCAGTGAGCTGAGTATATCCGCCTTGGCTCAGTTCGAAAATTGGCGATTTCCTCTGCTGGCGCCAAACCGGCAAGTCAACTTCACTTCTTCGCTTCAGCTTACGTATAGGCCGCACTGGAGCCTGAGGTAATTGTCTGGTTGTTACGAAGAAATTCTCCTATGATGGGATAAAGTGCTGAGTGTGGATGAAAGTAAGTTCAAGCCAATTGTCAATATCTGGCCGAGCCGCCCGGTGCCGTTAGAAGCTGGAGGGAGCGTCCAATAGGTGGAAGCGCTGGCCCAATCAATTCTTCCGGAAATCGAACCCGATCCGGAGGCGGACTCGCCGCAGAATGGCGGCGGGCACATGCGTCGAACTGAACCGTCGAGTCTGGTCCAGGCGCGATTGCTTTGGAATAGCAGACGGCTCCTTTTCCGTCTCGCCGCGTGCGGCGTGTTGGCATCGGCCATCATATCTTTCCTTATTCCAAACAAATATGATTCGATTACTCAACTCATGCCTCCGGATAAGGAGAACACCGGTTCAATGATGCTGGCCGCCCTTGCCGGAAAGAGCGGCGACACAGGAGACATGCTGGGTGGCTATGCCGACACCCTGCTTGGAACCAAGAATTCCGGAGCGGAATTTATAGGCATACTCCAGAGCCGCACGGTTGAGGATGCGCTCGTCAATAAGTTCGATTTGCGCCGGGTTTATTGGGTAAAACGGTGGGACGATGCACGCAAGGAACTTCAACAACGCACATTCATTTCAGAGGATCGCAAAAGCGGAATCATCAGCATTCGAGTGCGTGACCGCAAACCAGATCGTGCTAAGGCGATGGCGCAGGAGTACGTTGACCAATTGAACAATGCTGTCAATACACTTTCCACTTCCTCGGCCCGGCGGGAGCGCGAGTTTCTTGAGACGAGGCTGAAAGCGGTGAAACAGGATCTCGACCAGGCCGCTACAGACTTCAGCCGATTCGCGAGCAAGAATACCGCGATTAATATTCCGGAGCAGGGCAAAGCGATGGTCGAAGCTGCGGCTCGTCTTCAGGGCGAACTGATCGCTGCCGAAGCACAACGAGAAGGGCTGGCCCAGATTTACACGCCCCAAAATTCCCGGGTCCGCGCGGTAGAGGGCAATATCGAGGAATTAAGAAGGCAATTGAATAAACTGACTGCGGCCGGCACCGGCGCAGGGGACTCCTCTGACGAGACCGAGCTTTATCCTTCCATCCGTCAGCTTCCGCTACTGGGAGTGACTTATGCCGACTTGTTCCGGCGCACCAAGATTGAAGAGTCCGTCTACGAGAGGTTGACCGGCGAGTATGAGATGGCCAAGGTCCAGGAAGCCAAAGAAATTCCAACAGTGAAAGTGCTGGATCCGCCGGACTATCCGGAAAGAAAAGCCACCCCCCGTCGTAGTCTGTGGATTGGCGCGGGATTGGTAGTGTCCCTGTTCGCCGGATGCCTCTGGGTATTCGGTAAGTACAAATGGGAGGCGACCGATCCATTGAGTCCTGAGAAAGTTTTTGTGCAAGAAGTTGCAAGTAATCTTAATGTGAGCGCTCGAAACCTCTGGGGACGACGCCGTCAACTCTCCAGAAGTGCGACAGGCAGGGACTGATCATTTCGCGATCCTTGCCCGCCTTAACTATCAGGGATGCCAGAACGGAACCTTTCTGGATAAGTACATTACGAAAAGCGCGACCAGCGCGTATTGGGCAGCGGGAGTACCGGGTGCCTGGGATAACTTCATTTTGAAGAGCGATTCCGAATCATGGCGTAGCGTGACTGAGTTCGCTGGATACCAAACAGTACCCCCAATCCTTACGGCTCAAAAGAATCGGATACTCGGTAGTCCTTTACCTTATTTTGTCCTCCCGCCGAACTTAAGAATCAGCCGGGGGGAAAGCGTTGAGATTGATGCCGCCGATACACCAATAATTGAGTGGTTTCAGGATTTATCGACCTGTGCGCTTTTATCGGACACAAATCAACTGCCAGGAAGCTAGAGTGGGCCATGGGGAGCCAGATCCACTGGCACACCACCACGAGGGGCAACCACGTGTCAACTCCCGTTTATACAGGCGATGCGGTGAAAACGGTATTTTGCGAAACACCTCTGGATGGGACAAGCACAAACGAAACGTGGTATTTCGCTCCCTTCATCGGACGCGTCGAAATTAGGTTTCCCTTCTCAGGCGGGTATTCCGAGTGGTTACACGACAAAGCATCTGGTGCCCCAACCTTGAAACGACAGCGGATCGAGAGCAATCCGGCAAACGACTCCACCAAACCTGCGAACGGAATGTCCAGTGCGTGAGTGGCTTCATCGTGACGCGGTATTTGCAGTGAAAACTGAAACCATAGAGGAAGTTCCGGAGAGTGTGTCTCTGGCCGCAGCTTCAGCGGTCGAGGTTTCCGTCTCGGAGGGGAGGGTGTTATCCGAACGCCGCCTACTTGCACGGAGTGCCACGCTAAACTTGCTGGGCGAAGGGTCGCCGCTGGTAGCGGGACTAGTGTGTATGCCGTACGTAGTCCGCGGACTGGGCCCCGAAGCCTTTGGCTTGCTCTCCATTGCATGGGTGCTGCTTGGCTACTTCAGCTTATTCGATCTCGGATTGGGACGCGCTACGGTTAAGTATGTTGCGGAACACTTGGGGCGGGCTGAACTGCATCTCCTGGATGGCGTTGTCAATACTTCTCTTTTGCTGCAACTCATGTTTGGCGCATTCGGAGGCATCATTCTGGCAGTGCTGACGCCATTTTTGGTGCATAGATTATTTAAGATCTCGCCCCAATTATTACCTGATGCGAGGCTTACTTTACTTATTCTCAGCGCGGGTTTGCCATTCGTGCTAATGATGAACAGCTTGCGTGGGGTATTGGAGGCTGCACAACGATTCGACCTGATCAATTATGTTAAGATTCCCGCGAATTCCGCCCTTTTTGTGATTCCTGCGGTGCTGGCGATCTTTGGAGTGCGCCTTCCAACAATTGTCCTGTTGATGGTGCTGGTCCGGGTGGCCGCGATGCTGGCTTATTTTAAATTCTGCCAGTATGCACTGCCATGTTGGCAGTTTGGACTATCGCTTGACTCACGAGTTTTGTCGCGACTACTCAAATTTGGGGGTTGGGTAACCACGACCAATTTGGTGGGGCCAATCTTGATTTACATGGACAGGTTTTTCATCGCCTCCTCGCTTACCATCGCCGCAGTTGGCTTTTACACCGCTCCCGCAGACCTTGTAAACCGTATGCTAATTGTCCCCATTAGTCTGGCAGCAGCGCTTTTCCCGGCCTTCAGTTCAATGGACAGTTTGGGAGCCCACGGGCAAATAAGAGCCTTGTACGGAAGGTCAATCAAGTACGTCTTGTTGACTTTGGGGCCATTTCTGCTGTTTATCTCGGCTTTTGCGCACGAAATCCTGCGATTGTGGCTGGGAGTCATGTTCGCCGCGAAGAGCGGGAAAGTGCTGGAGATTCTCGCCTTAGCAGTTTTGGTCAATGCCCTCGGCTATTTACCTTGTGTTCTCCTTCAAGGAATCGGCAGACCTGATATCCCAGCCCGCTTCCATCTGGTGGAGTTGCCTCTCTATGCGGTTCTGCTTTGGTTTTTGGTGCCCCGTATGGGATTGACAGGGGCGGCAATCGCGTGGGCATTGCGTGTGATACTCGACGCCGGATTTTTGTTCGGAGCAGCGTCGTGGTTGCGCCTTTCATCCTTACGCAGCTTAAAAGATGCGGGCCTATTGCGCGGTTTGCTTGGATTATCGGCGCTAGCGTTAGCTTTGTTTCTTGCGAGATTCTTCGGCTTCAACCCGCTATGGAAATTTGCCTATTCGGCCTCTTTGGCGCTCGCTTTCAGCGTGGCCCTTTGGACATATTTTTTCGACCACAGAGACCGTGAGTTAGTGATGGCTACCGCCAATCGTTTGTTTTTGCAGCGCTGACAGAAAGAGGGTTTATGGCGACCGCATCTGACCAGTTTTGGGGAGCGAGCGAGCGATACGAAAATACCGGCCCCCTAGAGCAGTATGCCAGGACCCAGTTCTTATTGAAGTGGGTGGGAGTGGGAAAGAGAGTCCTGGAACTGGGATGTTCGACGGGTTATATGTCAAGGCTGCTTAAAGGCCAGCAATGCCGCATCGTGGGTGTTGAACAGGATGCATCCGCCGCCGGCCGCGCGCGCGAGTTCTGTGAGCGGGTAATTGTGGCGGACTTGAACGAACCTCACTGGCTCAAGGATATGTGCGAACGCTTCGACGTCATTCTCATCGGCGACGTTCTCGAACACCTGGTCCATCCCGACCGCCTGCTTCGAAGCCTCGCAATACTCTTGGGTCCGGGCGGTTACTTGGTTGTTTCGTTGCCGAATGTAGTCCATTGGAGAACGCGATTCAAGATTTTGGCTGGGAAGTTCGACTACCAACGCGAAGGAACATTGGATTGTACACACCTTCGATTCTTCAGCTTACGTTCGGCGCGCGCCTTGCTTGAAACTAATGGATACGAGATTAGCCAATTTCGTGGCGCGGTGAGCGGCAATGGGCCGCGGCATGTTCGCATGGTGTTCCAGTGGTTATCGAATGTGGTTCCGGGACTCTTCGCTTATCAGATGTTGTTTCGAGCTGCGCCGGTGACGGCGAAGTAATGACTCACGATGCTGCTGCGTTCGGCGAGACGGGGACGACTATCACTGCCAATGCGGACGAAGCGATTCACCAAGGTTCGCAAAGCATATTTCAGGCCGGAAGTATTCCGGGTAATCTTTGTGTGGGCCTTGTATACGTTGTCGTGCTCAACTGGAATGGCTCGCGCGACACCGCTGAGTGTTTGTCGTCATTGCTAAGGTTGGAGTACGAGAATCACCATTTGCTGGTAGTCGATAACGGTTCGACGGACGATTCGGTTCTGCGCCTCCGTTTGAATTTTCCGGAAACTGAGATTCTCGAGACGGGCGCCAATCTGGGTTTTGCCGGAGGAAACAACATCGGAATTCGCCACGCGCTAGCCCGTGGAGCTGAGTTTCGTGTGGCTTGTGAACAATGACACGAAGGTCCATCCGCATGCCCTGACCGCCATGGTCGAAACCGCTCGTTCGGACCTTCGAATAGGTGCGGTCGGTTCGGTTCTATACCACATGGAGCAGCCTGACACGATTCAATACTGGGGTGGAGGAAGGGTGAATGTTTGGCTAGGACGGTCATATGTTTTCACTAAAAGGGTTGAAGACCATCGAATCCAGTTTCTAGGAGGCGCGTCCATTTTGTTGCGGCGGAAAGCGCTGGAGGAGATCGGCCTTCTGGACGATGGATTCTTCATGTACTGGGAAGATTCTGATCTTTGCTTTCGATTTCTGGAAGCTGGCTGGAAACTCGCTGTCGCACCCGAATCGAAGGTTTGGCACAAGCAATGTGGTAGCACTGGCAAGAAGAGTTCGCAGGTTGATCTACTCATGAGAGTTTCAATGGTCCGCTTTCTAAAGCGGCACGCTCCCATGCCTTTGTTTTCGATTTTCGTTGGGGTTGTCTTGATGATCGGCAATCGTCTAGTCCAGCGTGACTGGGTGCGAGCCCGTGCGTTGCTGGAACAGATATTCAAGGATTCAGAAAGAGGAGTGGCGTAGGTCGAATGTCTGTCGAGGTGCTCGCAACTCAAAAACAGGTCACACTGGCGCGCGAGGAAATACGCCGAAGGCGCATAGGTTATGTTGTTCCCAAGCTTGTAAGGGTGTTGTACAAGACGCGGGTGTTAAAGGGCGTAAGTGTTGGCGATGTCAAGAAGAGCTGGGACATTCTAAAGACAATCGAGTTTGTTGAGGCAAACTTGAGTAAGAACTCTCCCTTGCTCGATATGGGTGCTTACGCTTCAGAAATACTATGCAACCTTCACAAGCTAGGTTTTTCTGAACTCATAGGTATTGATCTGAATCCGCGAGTCACTTTGATGCCGTACTCAGAGTCGGTCAAATATCTGGTTCGCGATCTGATGCAGACAAGGTTTCCTTCTGAGAGTTTTCAGGCTGTTACCGCCATTTCGGTGCTGGAGCACGGTTTCTGTGCGCCAAGAGTTTTTGCGGAAGTGTCGCGAATTTTGAAACCGGGTGGGTACTTTGTGGGTTCGGTGGACTACTGGCCTGAAAAAATAGATACGACAGGTATTAACGTCTTCGGGGTTGATTGGAGAATCTTTTCAGAGGATGAGCTACGCGAGCTAATCCACCAGGCATCGCAATTTGGGCTGATTCCGGTTGGCGCGCTCAAGTGTGAAGCATCGGAGAAAGTTACAAATTGGTCAGGCAAACAATTTACCTTCGCCTGGTTTGCACTTCAGAAACCCGTTCGGTAACGGAGGTTCTTCCGATGTGTGCCGGAGATAGATTCGCGAACGATTCAGAAAATAGTTGTGTTGTTTATCGGATAAACCATTGGAAGTAACGGCTATTGGTTGGGTGCTCATACCTCTAGGTGTCTGGTTTTATTTTTTCTCCCCCGCCCGCTTGTCTCCCTAACAGTATTTTTGATTTTCTTTTCCGCTACGGCAGTCGTGAATGTGGGTTCGCCTGGCTCCTACTCAGGAATTCAGGCGACTATGTTTTTTGGTGCTCTGTGGATGGTTACGGAAATTTCGCAGATCAGACGTCGCAGACGCGCCGATCCGCAGCCTGAGATCGAGCGGTCAGGGCCGTCTTCTGATGTTTTTTGGAATTGTTGTCTTATCTTTAATAATGCCGATATGGATCAGTCGTGGGATAACGATTGATTCTCCAGAATTTGCAAATCCGGAATCCACAGTGCTGCAATTCACGCTTCGGCATATAACCCAGATGGTGTACATCGCGTATGGCGTATGTCTCGCGATTTTCGTGGCATTCAAAAATGCGGACCTGCAAGAGTTCCAGCGCAGTGTTCGAATAATGACGATTTCAGCGATCTTTATTAGTTTATGGGGCTTTTTTCAGTTCTCCTGTAACTGGCTGGGCATTTCGTATCCGGCTTATATCTTTAACACCAGCAAGACTGAGAGCGCCCTCGGATACATGCAGGATCTTGCCGATCTCGGCGTGCAGCGGGTGTCCTCCGTGACCACCGAGCCATCCATGTTTGCACAGTGTCTCCTGGTCGCCATCGTGTTTGTGCTGTTTGCCGTGGTTAGCGCTAAACCGCTGATCTCGAAGATGTGGGATCGCATTGCCCTCATCGTAGTCCTTGGGGCTCTGCTCATTTCTACTTCAACCACTGCATATATCGGCATTTCGGCGATTTGTTTGTTGTGCATTCCGGCGTTCCTCTATCTTCGCATCTTACGGCCTCGGCATGCTCTCGTATTGGGCCTTTTCGTCGCGGCTTTGGGGGTGGTGTACGTATCCTACGGCACAGTACAGGATTTGGTCGGCTTAATGCTCGTTGGGAAGGGAGAAAGCTATTCTGGCACGGTGCGTCTTTTGTCAATCCTGATGGCGCGGGATTATTTTCTTCAATACCCCTTATTAGGGGTTGGCTGGGGGAGCGTCGGATCGGACGACCTCATCTTCAAGCTTCTGTCTAACACTGGAATTCTGGGGCTTTTGGCTTTCGGGCTATTTCTCATGTCCATAATCGGTCAACTTTGGGGATCAATACGAAGAGGCGCGGCGAAGAATTCCGCCTCGAATTTATTGCCTGTTTCGATGCTCGTGGCATTCCTCATTTTGCTGTTCAGCAACGCGACGAGCGGATTTGCGTATGCATTCAGTCATGTGTGGTTTGTGTTCGGCCTTGCAATGGCTGTTCCCGCATTTTGCCCATCGTGGAAGGATCCTGAGCGGTTCTCGTCATTGACAGTCGCAAACAAGGCAATCACCACATGAAGATCGGGTTGGTGGTCGGACAGTTTCCTCGCGGGCAGTGTGGCGTGGGAGATTATGTAGATCTTTTGGCAGAGGCCCTGAGAGCCAGGGACATTGAGGCTCACGTCGTTGATTCGGGCGATTGGAGACTTTTGAAGTCGAGAGAAGTTTATAGGAGTTTGCAGAATCAAAACTTCGATTTGGTCCAGATTCACTATCCTGCGCTGGGATTCGGATCTAAATTTGGACCTCAGATGCTTTCCCTTCTGAGAAGATGTGTGATCTGTCTTCATGAGGGAAGTCAGGCGCACCCTCTAAGAAGGTTAGCGATGCTTCCTTTCAGCGTCAGGCCCTGGCATGTCATCTTCTTCAGTAATTTCGAACGCGATTTTGGGGTAAAGCGGGTTCCCTGGATTTCGGGAATCAGTTCGGTGATCCCACCTCCCAGTAATATACGCAAGATCCACTACGATGGACCCCGAGACTTGCAGGAAGTTGTATCTTTCGGATTGATTAGACCAGGGAATGGCCATAATGCCCTGTTGGAGTTCGCGGCTTTGCTCAAAGCCTCAGCACTTCCACTTTGCCTTAGGGTTGTCGGATCTCCGCAATCCTCCAAGTTCGTTCCATATTTCGAGGAGTTACGAAGAAGGGCCGACGGGCTTCCGATTATTTGGGACCACGGTCTCAGCGAGCAGCAAGTGGCAGATCGGTTGGCAAGGGCGTCTTTGGCCTATCTTCCATACCCCGGGGGGGCGGCAGAGCTGAGGAGTACGTTGAAGGCGGCGTTGCTAAACGGTCTGGCGATTGTTACCACGAGGGGTCGCCAAACACCCTCAAACCTGCATGGAGTCGTAAGGTTTTGCGGCAATCCGGAAGAAGCTCTGGCGGAGATTCGGTTTCTGCTTGAGAATCCAGCGGAGAGAGCTTCAATGGCCGAGCGGGCGTCTCAGTATGTTAAGAACTGGACCTGGGAACGAACGGCAGAATTGCATGCGGAGATTTACGAAAGAGTTCTGGGCCATACGGCTCCGCAATCTGAACTGGAAGTCGCGCGCCTTACGGGCAAGCGGAGCCTGATGTAAAAGGAATAGGGAAAATCTTGGACGTGAAAAAAGCTGCAAAATCTTTATTATTCTTTGCCAATCGCGCGCTTGGGCACCTTGGCGTCCAAGTTGTTTCTAATGCAAAGGCGCTTGAGTTTTCCACGGCTCTTCAAAGACTTAAGGGATTGGGCTTTAAACCCGCCACGATATTCGACATAGGCGTTGCATATGGCACGCCGGACTTGTATAGACAATTCAAGTCTGCCAAGTTTTTCCTTGTTGACCCCGTGCCTCAATCCCTCCCATATATGCAAAAGTGGGCAAAGACCCTGAACGCGTCAATACACAACGTCGGACTTGGCGAGGTTGATGCATTCTTAAGGATGGATGTGCCTACGGATATTGGGGGATCGTCGCTTTTTCAGGATATCGGGACGTCCGACTCGAGTGAGAAGATCAACATTCCAATCAAACGCTTCGATTCGATTTTCGGAGATCATGACCTGATATTTCCGTGTTTGGTCAAAATTGATGTTCAGGGGGCGGAATTGTCAGTTTTAAAGGGAATGGGAAAGCTTTTGGAGGCTGTCGATCTGCTGATTGTAGAAGTGCGCTGTATCGTTACGCAGATGGGGGCCTCCCATATGTTTGAAGTTGTGGATTACCTTCGAACAAATCACTTCACCATTTACGATGTTTGTGGTTTATCAAGGCGACCGTTAGACGGCGCCCTTACTGAATTAGATATAGTCTTCTGCAAAAATACGAGCGCCCTTCTCCAGGATCGCCGTTGGCGGGCATAGTGTTGTGACTAGGAATTTGTTTAACGATTCGGCCACGCCAGGGAATTTGAAGTAACGCGCGATTTCTCTCTCCAGGATGGCAACCGGGTGCTTTTGTACCCAACGGTTACATTGAGGTTCAAGTGCTCACACTTTGGATATTAGGCACCGCTGAAGATTAGCTGTGAGATACCGATCATCTAATGATGGGTTTGTTTCGCTGTGAAGACTGCAATCATTCACGATTGGTTCGTGACATACGGGGGAGCCGATAGGGTTGTTGAGCAAATGCTTAACTGCTTTCCTGATGCTGACCTGTTCGGCCTAATTGATTTCTTGCCCGAGGAGCAACGTCACTTCACACATCAAAAGCCAATTCATACTTCTTTTCTCCAACATCTGCCATTTGCGCGCTCCCGGTACCGCCAGTACCTCCCGCTGATGCCGATTGCAGTGGAACAGTTCGATCTCTCCGAATACGATCTGATTATCTCAAGCAGTCACTGCGTCGCTAAGGGTGTCATTACAGGTCCTGATCAGTTGCATATTTGTTTTTGCCATACGCCAATGAGGTATGCTTGGGACTTGCAGCACCAGTATTTGGAAGAATCGGGGTTCGATAAGGGAATTAAAGGGTGCCTCGCGCGGTGGTTTTTGCATCGGTCACGCATGTGGGACATCAGGACAGCCAACGGCGTGGATGAGTTTATTGCTGTATCACGCTTTATCGCCCGTCGCATATGGAAGACTTACCGGCGGAATTCTACGGTGATCTATCCACCGGTTGACATTGATAGCTTTTCCTCCACCGAAGATAAAGACGCCTTCTATTTGACGGTTTCCCGCCTGGTTCCGTACAAAAAAGTTAAGCTTATCGTTGAAGCTTTTAACCAGATGCCAGAAAAAAACTTGGTCGTAATTGGCACTGGACCGAGCTTTAAAGGCATCAAAAGCATCGCCGGGAGCAACGTAAGGATGCTCGGTTACCAAAAAGCGGATGTGGTGTTGCGCCATATGGAGCGGGCAAATGCTTTTGTTTTCGCGGCGGAAGAGGATTTCGGGATTAGTGTAGTTGAGGCACAGGCCTCAGGCACACCGGTAATTGCATTTGGGAAGGGAGGCGCCCTTGAGACGGTTCGCGACATCTCGACAGATAACCCGACCGGAATTTTTTTCAGCGAACAGACGCCCCAAGCGATTGTGGACGCCGTGCGATTGTTCGAGCGTGAGCGCGGGATGTTTAAGGCCAAGGCTTGCCGCGAAAATTCTGCTCAATTCTCGGCAGAACGATTTCGAAACGAATTCCGCGTTTTTTGTGACGAGGCTTTGGAAAGAGCGACTGTCGAGCGCGGTGAACAGTTAAAGAACAACTTAAGAGGGAATATCATGAGCAAAATTTAATATTTCCGTTTTAGAATCCTGGGTTTTTTCGAATCACACGCATCCCATAACGAAAGTTTGATGGAGTTGATTTTTTATGCATGTACCTCCTGCGGGCGGTGTCATAGTTTACTCTGAACTTATGGGGCACTTTTTTCATGTTCTGGCTGCGACTGAGTTTTTTGTCCAAGGACTGAAAGCATCAGAACGGGCTTATTGGTTGACTGCTGGTCCGCTAATCGGACTAGTCCTAGCGACCTGGCACACTTGGCTGAGGAGTGCACCGGTTAGAGATACCAAGACACAATCGGCGCGGCATGCCGTAATTGTGGGAGCGGGCGAACGTGGCCAGTCCTTGGCCCGGCATCTGAATAGACACAAGCAGCTAGGTTACATCGTGAAGGGCTACGTTGATCACGATCACAACACGGATCATCCGCACATTCTTGGCAGGCCCGACGAACTGGTTCAAATTGCGACAAAGCATTTCATTGACGAGGTTTTTATAACCATGCCGCCAGAGCAGGAATTGATTGACGGAATATTATCGCAGGCACGAAAAGCCCGGTTTAGTGTAAAGCTGGTGCAGCAGTTTGCTCCCGATCTTTCGGAGGATGCCGAATTTATTGGGACTCTTCCAACGGTAGCCCTGCACAATGATCCCATCCCGACGACGGGGTTGGCATTGAAACGCGCGCTGGACTTGACCCTGGGATTGATCATGCTCATCTTGACAGCGCCAATCATGCTCGTGACTGCGTTGGTCGTGAAACTGGATTCAAAAGGACCCGTTGTATATCGAGCGAGGCGGGTTGGGAAAAAAGGCCGGGAATTCGTTTGCTACAAATTTCGCACGATGGTAGAGAACGCGGAAGAGCTTAAGGATGAATTGCTATCGCTGAACGAGCGGGACGGTCTATTCTTCAAGATCGCCGATGATCCGCGATTAACGAGAACCGGGCCATTTTTGAGAAAATTCAGCCTGGATGAATTGCCTCAATTGTGGAGTGTCATAAAAGGGGATATGAGCATGGTCGGTCCACGTCCCCCGTCGCTCGATGAATACGATCGATACAGTCTGGAACATTTGCACCGGCTTCGGGTAACTCCGGGACTCAGTGGCTTGTGGCAGGTTACAGCGCGACGGGACCCATCATTTGAGACCTATCTGGCTTTGGACTTGGAATATCAGGAGAAGTGGAGTTTGTGGCTTGATATCAAGATTCTTCTGCGGACCATCCCCGCAGTTCTGAGGGGTGGCGGCATATAAGGTAAGGCTGTCGCTGCAAAGAAGCTTCAGTTGGCGTTCGGCGCTCGCAATTCTTTTGGCGCTTTCCATCTGACTCGCGGCGATTCCGCCGGCTGACTCAGTTTTTCCTCCCAATAAGCCAGCATATCAATCACGGTTCTCGTTAATGGGATTGCAGGAGACCACCCTGTGCAAGCACGAATGTTCGCCGGATCGCCGCAGATTATATCCACTTCATTCGAGCGAACTTTTTCAGGGTCGGTCACAACTTCCGGTTTAATCCCTGTGGACTTGCGGAACAGATCAACGACTTCCCGCAGACCTACCGCTGTCCCCGAACACACGTTATAGACCTCGCCGGGGATCCCTTGTCAATTAGCATTTTGTGAGCCCGGACTACGTCTCGCACGTCGGTGAAATCGCGTCTCACATCAATGTTGGCAAGAGCGAGGACAGGCGGTCGCGCTTCCAGTTTTATTTCAGCGAATTGTTTGGCTATGGAAGACAACACGAAAATCGGCACTTGGCCAGGTCCGGTGCGGTTGAACGGACGAACGATGGTGATGCCGCCGCTGGATGATCGGGCGTATTGGACCGTCAACAGTTCCGCCATTGCTTTCGTCGAGGCATAAGGATTGTCTGGACTTACCCGATCAGATTCCTTCAAGGGGAATTCGGAGCGGGCATACACCTGCGAAGTGCTCACGTTCAGAATTCTTGGAGGGGAAGTCAGCAGTTTATTCCCGGGCGGAAAGTCTCGGCGTTTGAGCCGAAAAGTTGGCGGGCGATCCGTTGCTATGGCGCGAACTGGGCGAGAACGGTAGCCGTTACGCTTTTGCCCACTATGAACGCAACTAAATAGCGGGAAGATTTGCGGCTTTGCTTCCCGGCGACACTAAGGTCGCCGCCGGGAGCACGCCCATTTCAAGTACATTAGTCGCAGATACCAATAGCGCCCATGGCAGATGACTCGATCGAATGCGTGGGGGGCTATGCATTCGCGAAGCTTATGCGCAGCGAAAGAATCAATTTCTATACTCGATGTTCAACCCCGCACACCTGCTGGCGCTTCAAGAACGCGAAAGAAGTATCTTGGCTGCTTTCGCCCGGCACGGTTATGGTTCGCTTGAAGAAACCAGAATTCTTGAGGTTGGTTGCGGAACGGGTTCGTGGCTTCGCGAATTAGTGCGATGGGGAGCGCGACCCGAAAATATCGCCGGAATTGATTTGCTGCCCGATAGGATCGCGGAGGCGAAAGTCCTTTGTCCGGCAACCATTCATCTTGCATGCGGAAATGCCGAGAAATTGCAGTCTTCTGACGGTGCGTTCGACGTGGTTTTCCAGTCCACCGTTTTCACTTCGATTCTTGATGATGGCATGAAGATTCAGATCGCGAGGGAAATGCTGCGAGTGCTCCGCCCCGGTGGCATGATCCTTTGGTATGACTTTACCGTGGATAATCCTTGGAATCCCGATGTGCGCGGAATCCCAAGACGAGAGATAAGGCGGCTGTTTCCGGCATGCCGGTTTGAATTTGAAAGATTGACGTTGGCCCCGCCGCTGGGGCGGCGGATTGCACGGATGTCGTCTTTTCTCTATCGCACCCTTTCCGCTATCAAGCTATTCGACACACACTGTTTGGCGATCATTCAAGAAACGTGCTAAGGGCAGACGCGGTCACCGAATCCAGACTGAAGGTCCCATTTCACCGCAGTGCTATGGGCGAAGAAGAAGTGCAGGCGGTGGGCGATGTGATCCGCTCTGGCTGGACGACGATGGGAGCGAAGACGCTTCAATTTGAGCGGGAATTTGCGCAATATATCGGCGCGTCTTACGCTGTTGCGGTTTCGTCATGCACGGCTGCTCTTCATCTTGCTCTGGATTCCATCGGAATTCAGCCGGGGGATGAAGTGCTTGTTCCAACAAATACGTTCACCGCCACGGCGGAAGTCGTCACTTACGTGGGCGCGAGGCCGGTGCTCGTAGACATTGATGAGCAGACTCTCAACATAAGCGTGATTGATGCGGAGCGAAAAATCACGCCGCGAACACGAGCGATGATTCCAGTTCATTTTTCTGGATTACCTTGCGACCTGGGCGAACTTCAGGAACTTGCTGCGATTCACTTCCTGCATGTCATAGAAGATGCGGCTCACGCACTTCCATCATCGTATCGGAGCCGTAGAGTCGGCCAAATCAGCGAACTCAGTGCATTCAGCTTTTATGCCACAAAGCCTTTGAGTACAGGCGAAGGCGGGATGATTACGACGGAGAACGAAACCCATGCCCGCCGAATTCGGCTCATGCGTCTGCATGGAATTTCGCACGATGCGTGGAATCGGTACGGTGAAGGCGGCTCATGGCACTACGAAGTCCAGGAGTTGGGATACAAATATAACTTCACAGATTTGCAGGCTGCGCTGGGGTTGGTCCAGTTGTCAAAATGTGATGCCATGTTCCAATCGCGTCGTCAAATCGCCGAAACATACACGCAAGCATTTCAATCCATAGAAGCGATCGAGACACCCGTCGCGCGGCCAGACCGCGAAAGCTCATGGCACCTCTACGTACTTAGACTGCGAACCGATCAGTTAAGAATCAATCGCAGTCAATTTATTGAGGAACTGGCGAAACGGGGGGTGCAGGCGAGCGTTCATTTTATTCCCCTCCATCTTCAGCCGGCTTATCAAAAAGTATTTGGTTACAAAGAAGGGGATTTGCCGGTCTCCGAAAGAGAATATTATCGTTGTCTTTCATTGCCTATTTACCCGACGATGAGCGATGCGGAAATACAGTACGTAATTTTATCGGTAGGCGATGTTGTGGACAGTTTCGCCTGATCGCAGTCATTCATATTTCAGTACGAGAGAATGTCAGTCTTGTCTATTACGTTGAACGCCGAGGATAGTCCAACCCGCGGGGTGGTCCACGGCGCGCCCGCTCTTCCCGGATTCTATCAGCGGAGGGGGAAACGTCTGTTTGATGTTTTTACATCCGCGATTGGGCTGGCGCTGTTGTCGCCCGTATTTTTGATTATCGTTGTTATGATCCGGCTGACTTCTCGAGGACCGGCGATTTATTTTCAGGAACGAGTGGGAAGAAGCGAACGGCCATTTTTGATTGCAAAATTTCGGTCAATGCAGAACAACGCGGAACAATTCGGACTCGCGATCACCTTCCGCGGTGATGCGCGGATAACAGCGGTGGGGAGAATATTGCGTTTTCTGAAAGTGGATGAGCTGCCGCAACTCTGGAATGTGTTTAAGGGAGACATGAGCTTGGTTGGGCCGCGTCCCGAGGTGCCGCGCTATGTTCGGAGTTACGATTCCGGGCAAAGAAAAGTGCTAACTGTGCGGCCAGGGATTACTGATTTTGCGTCCATCAAGTACCGGAACGAAGAGCTCTTGCTTGGTCAGTCTTCGAGTCCAGAGGTCTTTTACGAGAGCATTATACTGCCTCATAAACTTGCTTTGAGCTTGGATTATCTTGAAAATGTGTCTTTCTCTTATGACTTGTTATTGCTAGCTAAGACCGCGACGGCAATGTTATCCGCGTTATGAGTTCCGAAAAGTTGTGATAATCCAAGTGCGCTTATTGAGAGATTGGGACTGTTGGTTGCGGAAAACTTATGGAGATCACATCCGCTGCCACAAATAGGATTCCTACATTCGTTTCAGCTTCTACCCGTTGACCATCTTTTAGGAATGGATCATATCTCCACTGGCGAATGGCGCGGGCCGCGGCGGCTGATAACAACTTATTTCCAGACAGAATCTTTACCTCGCGCACTCTTCCGTCCGCCCCAATCACGGCTTTCAAACTCACCTTCCCTCGTACTTTGGTTTCAGGGTAGTCGGGATATATAAGTTTTCGCGGCGGTCCCGAGAACTGTACCCTTGGCGTTTCTTCCTGAACTTTGCCTTCCTGAACACTCGCAAGAATAGAGTTTTCTCTGCTTCCAATCTTAAGTGGGTTGTCTTCAGCCGGCGTCTGTTTGATAGTGGATTGATCGGCTTGAGGTTTCAAAGGGGAAATAATCGCAGCTGGCGTTTCGATGGACAGCCGTGGGGCAGCGACCGTCGGCTCAGACTGCGACGCTACAACATTGTTTGCGGGTTGTGCGGTCTGAGCGAGCGGGAGCTGATCAACAGAAGGTGACGAAACCTCAATTGGCGTGGCTGCCGTGTTGTCCTGATCCGCGACCACTTTCGCCATTGCTATGGTGCCGCTTTCTGCGACCGGAGTGGGTGCGGTTTCAGTAGGTGTGCTTAAAGTTTGCGCCGATTGGAGCAGCGATGCCAAGTGGGGATGGCGAACACCGCGATGAGGGCTGCAATCGCTAGGGTGAACGCGATCTTGGAATGGCCGCGTCTCCGCGCCAACGAAGAAGGCTGAATCTTCGAACCTTCATCCAGATGGCTGTCCTCTTCATGCAACTCTGAAGAGGAAGAGCGAGCAAAAACCTCGGCGGGAACGGAAATCGTCTGGGTGGGCGCCTGCGGGGCTATTTCGGAAGACAAGGTGACTGAAAAAGACGGGGCTTTCGCACCTTCAACCGTGCCAATGACCCGCATCCGGTCGAGCCCGATGCGCGGGCTTCGAACACTGCAACGCGGAAGCCTTTCGACGAGCTTGCGCTGTCGCGAATTTAATGTCTTTAGCGGAAGACTGTTGAAGTGCCGGAAGGTCCACAGGAGATAAAGCCGCTCCCATCCCGAAGGCTGGACGTATACAGGACCGCATTCGGTCTCCAATGCGACTATGCCGGATTCTAGTTTGTCCAGAAGCAAGGAATTTCCCCCCGCGCCGGGGGCACGCTACCCAAGCAATTGCATGGAGAGTGCCATTTTTAGTCACTCGCAAGTGCTTGAAAGCAATTGCTCTGATCGCGGCAGAATAACTGCTTTTTTAGATTCGCGCAAACATTTTCACACTGTGACACAGGCGCTGAGGATAATTGCTGGGAGTCTTGCTAGTTTCCGAAGCAAGAGAAAAGTCATTCACCACAGAGGACACGGAGGAAGAGCTGGCATAGTCATATTTTTTTGAGCTAGTCCAGGATGGGCAAGTTAATCGAGGGTTGGACCAGGAAATCCAGGTGGGCAATTTGCGCAAGCGCGTTTTCTACGAGCGATGTCTTGCAGGCCTCGAGGGTGATGACGAAAGGCAGGCTGGATTTTGAGTAGCCGGGCTTCTGCAAGATAGAGTCAATGTTGATGCTACAGTCTGACAATATCTTCGCCAGGGCCGCGATGATTCCCGGACGGTCCGTAATAGTAAATCGCAGATAGTGTCTGGTGGTGAAGTCGGCGGTCACCTTCGGCGAAGTTCGCAGTGTGTCAGGGAAGGCGCTCGATCCATCCTTCTTTGATCCGGCGATCGCGATAATATCTGAAACCACAGCGACCGCTGTGGGATTTCCTCCGGCGCCATGTCCTGCGAAAACGGTTTCTCCGCCAAAATGCCCCGTAGCCATTACGGAATTTTGACCCCCTTCCACGCGGGCCAACGGAGATGAAAGTTTCACCAATGCCGGACGCACGGCTGCATATAAGTGATCACCATCCAGTTCAGCCCAGGATACCTGCCTGATCGTGCATCCCAATTGGTGTGCGTATTCAAAATCCACGGCGCCAATAATTCTGATCGTTCCGCACGCAATCTCTTCGGTCGCGACATTGCTTCGCAACCCGATGCGAGTAAGAATCGTGAGCTTTGCGCGGGCGTCGAGACCGTCAACATCGTCGCTGGCGTCGGCCTCGGCATAGCCCAGGGTCTGCGCTTCGGCGAGGGCTTCAGAAAACGGAATGCCACGGGTTTCAATCTGGCTAAGAATGTAATTGCAAGTTCCGTTTAGAATGCCGTAAATCTTTGAGAGCCGATCGCCCGCCAGCCCTTCCTGCAATCCGGAGATGACGGGAACCCCGCCCGCCACGGATGCTCCGAACGCGATGTGTCTCTTCTCCCGACTCGCAAGATCCATCAATTCTGGCCCAGTGTGAGCGATAAGTTGCTTATTCGCCGTGACCACTGATTTTCCAGACGCCAATGCGCGGCGAATCCAGTCTCCTGCCGGATTCAGCCCCCCCATTAGTTCGACCATAACGTCCACGTCCGCGGTCAAAACATCTTCGATGTTCTCGGTCCAGAGAACGTCGGCGGGGACCCAGTCCACTTTCTTGCGAGCGATGCCGCGATTATAAATATGTGTGAGACGAATACCGTCGGTTCGCCGCTCGCACAAAATCTTAGCGACCGATCGTCCCACGGTGCCGAAGCCGATAATTGCGACATTAATCATCTTGTCGCTGTGCGAAGTCTTAACCGATGTAGTCGGCGGTTTATTGGACACGTGGCTCATTTCTTTTTTCGACGGACTGTTTTCCGGCGGATTCTGGTTTGCGCGGCGGGCGGGGCGGACACGCTCTCTTGACGTTTACGAATTCCTCCTCGGATTGGATGCCTCAGGCGATTTCCATTCCGCCTGCCAGTATCGTCATTTCCGTACCTGTTGATCGTTGCTCGGCTAGGACGTGCGGGGACGCCAATCCCTACGGGATTCTTCGGGAAAAACCGCGCATGCAGTTGCTGCACCGCATGCGGGACGTCGCTCTCTTTAATTACAAAGCTGATGTTGATTTCGGAAGCGCCCTGCGAAATCATTCGAACGTTGACTCCGGCGTCTGCGACCGTGCTGAAAACGCTGGCTGCAATTCCAGGGCGGCCGTGGATGTCTTCTCCGACCAGGCACACAATGGCTTGCTTGTTCTCGGACGTGACATCCGCGATGTTCTCCAATTCGGCCAGCAGCGCAGCTGGAAGACGCCTTGTTTCCATGGTAAAAGACATGCTTACTTCCGAAATTGCGACCAGATCAACCGACGCTCCATAGCGGTCAAGCGCCTCAAAGACCGACCGCAAAAATCCGTGAACCATGATTCCACGGGAGGCGACGACGTTCACGATGCTCACATTGTTTTTGGCGGTGATGGCACGAAACATATCGCGTCCCGCAGGCGCATGTGCAGTGATGCGCGTTCCTTTGCCCGAGGGATTACGCGAGTTCAGCACATAAACTGGAATATTTCGCTGAACCGCAGGCAACAAAGTCGCTGGGTGAAGGACTTTGGCGCCGAAGTAGGCGAGCTCTGCCGCCTCATTAAAGCTGATTCGCTGGATGGTGCGAGCCTCTGGACACAGTCGCGGGTCCGTGGTCATCATGCCTTCGACATCCGTCCATATCTCGATGGTTTTGGCGTCGAGCGCGGCACCCAGAATCGCGGCGGAGAAATCGGAACCACCCCGGCCGAGGGTCGTGGGAATTCCTTCAACGGTCGCAGCGATGAATCCTCCCATCACTGGAATTTTTCCGGCAGAAATCAGCGGGCCGATTTTCGACTGCGACCGTCTTCGAGTTTCGTCCATGAGAGGACGAGCGGCGGTGTGGTTTGCGTCGGTAACCAGACACTCGCGGGAGTCTACCCAGGCGACGTCCAAACCGCGCAGCGCGAAGGCGGCCGCGATGATCTCACTTGACAGCAATTCGCCAAAAGAAAGCAGAGCATCGTTACTGCGGTCCGAAAGTTCATGGACGGCTGCGAGGCCGCGCGTGAACGCATCGAGTTGGGTGAACAATTTCTCGAGCTTTGGTGCGATGCCCTTACAATGCTTCGCGCCAAGCAAATCGCTTGCAACCTGAAAGTGGCGCTCTTTAAGTGCGAGAACCAATTCAGCTGACGACTCTGAATCGCCCGACGGGGCCTTCTGACCAATGAGGACCAACTGGTCAGTAACCTTCGCCAGCGCGCTCACGACGACTACAGGCCGTTGTTTTTGGCGGCTTCGCACGATTCTGGCGGCGCGGTCAATTGCATCCGCGTCTTGAACCGAGGTCCCGCCGAACTTCATGATCACCATGAAAATGTCACCCTTGAGTGTATATCTCTCATCATCATCGTACATTTGCGCCGAAAACAAAAAACCCACTCGCCTCAGTTTTGGCGGTGGGTCTTTTGAGCGTTCTGGGGAATTCTTAGCTCACTTGCCACCATGCCAACGAAATACTAATTCGTGTTCGCGATGTTATTGTTCGCATGATAGTCAAATCCGGCGGCAACTAGCTCGCGGGAAACTATAACCGATATGTCGCAGGTTCCTTGAATGCGAATTTTCGATGTTCACCATCTAAAAAACAAATTAGAGGCATTTTGGCTTTGATTGCAGATTTTTTCACGCCGAGAAGCCGACCCCTTTTCATGGGTCTTTTTCATGGGTCACCGAGTGGTGGTCGCTTATTTTGGAAGTGCCAAAATATCCATCCTGGCTATCGAAATTCTGAATTGTACTTATCCGCCCATAGGCCTGTAATAACTATAGTTAGGCGGATTATCAGCCGAAGTCATCAGCGCAGCTTCGGGCTGAAGCGGTACACCCAGCCATCGTTACCTTTTTAGACCGTTATCTCGAAGACAGATGCAGAACTATTTCAAAAACGGATTGCCTCCTGCCCAAGGATTGTACGACCCAGCGCACGAGCATGATGCGTGCGGCATAGGATTCGTGGCCAGCCTGCGCTGCGAGAAGAGCCATGAAATTATACGGCAGGGAATCCAGGTACTCATCAATCTGACTCACCGTGGCGCCTGCGGTTGCGATCCCGAAACCGGGGACGGCGCGGGAATTCTGATTCAGATCCCCCACAAGTTTTTTGTGCGGGAATGTTCACGGCTGGGTTTTGAACTGCCATCGGAAGGTGAGTATGCGGTGGGCATGACCTTTCTGCCCGTGGAGAAGCATCAGCGACTTCAATGCGAAGGGATTCTAGAGCGCATTATTCGCGAAGAGGGACTGAGCGTTCTAGGTTGGCGCGACACGCCGGTGGACGGTGACGCGATCGGCCGCATGGCGCGCGCGTCTCAGCCTTACATCCAGCAGATTTTTGTCGCCCGACCAGAGGGATTGGATGAGGATGCATTCGAGCGCAAACTCTACGTGGTTCGCAAGCTCATGGAACGCGAGATTGCGGAATCCGACATTGAGGGCAAGGAGTTTTTTTACATTCCATCATTGTCGGCTCGCACCATTGTTTACAAGGGCCTTTTGCTGGCTCCACAGATTGAGAATTTCTACAGCGAGCTATCTGATCCGGATGCGATGAGTGCACTCTGCCTGGTGCATCAGCGTTTCTCGACGAATACTTTCCCCAGCTGGCAACTGGCTCACCCATATCGTTACGTCGCGCACAATGGTGAGATCAACACGCTTAAAGGCAATGTGAATTGGATGCACGCTCGGCAATCCATTCTGGAGTCGCCATTGTTCGGCGATGACATGAAGAAATTATTCCCGATTATTGCGCCGGATGGCAGCGACTCTGCAAACTTTGATAACGCGGTCGAGCTTTTGTTTCAATCGGGGCGCAGTTTACCGCACGTTCTGGCGATGTTGATTCCGGAAGCGTGGTCGGGGAATCCCCACATCAAGCCGGAGAAGCGCGCGTTTTACGAGTATCACGCTTCTCTCATGGAGCCGTGGGACGGCCCCGCCGCAATGGCTTTCACGGATGGACGCGTGATTGGCGCGACGCTCGACCGCAACGGGTTGAGACCGGGGCGCTATGTAGTGACGCACGATGGTTTAGTCGTGATGGCCTCGGAAGCGGGCGTTCTCAGTATTGATCCCGAAAACATCAAGACCAAAGGCCGCTTGCAGCCCGGAAAAATGTTTCTGGTGGATACGGTCGCAGGAAGAATCATCTCAGACAAAGAAATCAAGCGCCAACTCGCCTCGCGCCAGCCGTATCAGAAATGGCTGGAACAAAATCAGATCACCATGGATCAGCTGCCGGAGCCTTCCCGGGTTCACCGTTCTGACTCCGGAACGATAATTCCGCGTCAACGCGCGTTCGGATACACCGAGGAAGATTTGCGAATGATTCTCGAGCCTATGGCCTCGAAGGGTGAAGAGCCGGTTGGTTCTATGGGCACAGATACGCCCTTGGCTTGTCTTTCGGACCGCCCGCAGCCTTTGTTCAATTACTTCAAACAGCTTTTTGCTCAGGTCACGAATCCGCCTGTGGATCCGATTCGCGAAGAAATGGTGATGTCGCTCATCAGCTATATCGGCACCGAGCGAAACATCCTCGAGGAGACGCCGGAGAATTGCCACACGCTGAAGCTGCCGCATCCCATCCTCACCAATCGCGATCTTGAAAAGTTGCGCCGGGTTTCGCGGGGGGATCTGTTGGCTACGACATTGCCAGTGCTTTTTCGCGGAGCTGACGGAGAAGCGGGCCTGAAGCGGGCTTTGGACGAGCTATGCCAGCGCGCTTCCTTGGCTGTCAAATCCGGTTACACGCTGCTGATTCTTTCCGATCGTGGAGTGGATAAAGAATTCGCGCCGATCCCGAGTCTACTGGCGTTGGCTGCCGTACACAATTTGCTGGTTCGCGAAGAAACGCGTACCCAGGTTGCTCTGATTATCGAATCCGGTGAGCCTCGCGAGGTGATGCACTTTGCTCTATTAATTGGCTACGGCGCGAGCGCGGTAAATCCCTATCTGGCGATTGAAACGTTGGAAGACTTGGCGGCGCGAGGTTATTTGCCGGATGGCATGCCGTCCGAAATTGCCGTCAAGCACTTCATTAAAGCCACGAACAAGGGATTGCTGAAAACTTTTTCGAAGATGGGAATTTCGACTCTGCAAAGTTATCGCGGAGCACAGGTGTTCGAGGCAATCGGACTCAACAAGGAATTGGTGGACGCATATTTCGCAGGCACAACATCGCGGCTCGAGGGGATCGGCCTGGGTGTTATCGCTCGCGAAGCCCAGATGAAACACGAATATGCTTTCGGCCCGGTGACGGAGTTTGATACTCAGCTTGCCGCAGGCGGCAGCTATCATTTCCGCACCAACGGCGAATATCACCTTCTGAATCCTGACACGATCAGCAAACTGCAACATGCAGTGCGCCAGGACAGCTTCAAGACTTTTCAGGAATACACAGACTTAATTGATCAGCAGAGCCGAAATATGGCGACTTTGCGCAGTTTGATGCAGATCAAAAAAGCCGCAAAGCCGATTCCAATTGACAAAGTCGAGCCTGCAAAAGAAATCGTAAAACGGTTCACGACCGGAGCCATGTCTTTCGGTTCCATCAGCAAAGAGGCACACGAAACGCTGGCCATTGCCATGAACCGCATTGGAGGCAAATCCAACACCGGCGAAGGGGGCGAAGACGAAAATCGCTTCAAGCCCGACACGAATGGCGATTGGCGGCGCAGCGCAGTAAAGCAGGTGGCGTCGGCGCGGTTCGGCGTGACGACAAATTATCTTGTCAACGCCGACGAGCTGCAAATCAAAATGGCGCAAGGCGCGAAGCCGGGCGAAGGCGGGCAGCTTCCCGGACACAAGGTGGATGAAGTCATTGCGCGTCTACGGCACTCAACGCCAGGCGTCGGACTCATTTCGCCGCCGCCCCACCACGACATTTACTCAATCGAAGATCTGGCGCAACTGATTTATGACTTGAAGAATGTGAATCCGCAGGCCCGCATCGCAGTGAAGCTGGTCGCCGAAGTTGGAGTCGGAACGGTGGCGGCCGGCGTAGCAAAAGCACATGCCGACGTCGTGCTGATCAGCGGCGACAGTGGCGGGACCGGCGCGTCGCCGTTGAGTTCGATTAAGCATGCCGGAATTCCATGGGAACTGGGCTTGGCTGAGACTCAGCAGGTATTGCTCCTGAACGACCTGCGTAGCCGCATTCGGGTGCAGACCGATGGCAAGCTGCAAACCGGGCGTGACGTTGTGATCGCAGCGCTCTTAGGCGCGGAAGAGTTTGGTTTCGCCACGGCTCCACTGGTTGCGATGGGCTGCATCATGATGCGGAAGTGTCATCTGAATACCTGCTCCGTGGGAATTGCGACCCAGGATCCGGCGTTGCGAGCAAAGTTTGCAGGCCAACCCGAGCACGTCATCAATTTCTTTTTCTTTATCGCGGAGCAAATGCGCCAATTCATGGCGGATATGGGCTTCCGCAAGGTTGATGACATGGTGGGCCGGGTGGATATGCTGGATGCGCAGCCTGCGGTTGATCATTGGAAGGCGAAAGGCCTTGATCTCTCCGCGATTCTCTACAATCCGACGGTTCCCGGACGTGTTGCCAGACACTGCACACAGAAGCAGGATCACGGATTGGAAGTGGCTCTCGATCATCAGCTGATCAAGCAGTCCCATGAAGCGCTGGAGAGCCGAACGCCGGTCGAAATGGATTTTCCGATTCGCAATGTACATCGCACCGTTGGCGCAATGCTCAGCGGCGAAATTGCGCGGCGTTATGGTTCAGACGGACTTCCGGACGATACCATCCGCATTCGCTTCGAAGGGTCGGCAGGCCAGAGTTTCGGCGCTTTCCTTGCCAAAGGGGTCAGCATGACTCTCGAAGGCGAAGCCAACGATTATGTTGGCAAAGGACTTTCGGGTGGACGCATTATCGTCTATCCGCCCAGGGATTCTGGTTTCGTGGCGGAAGAAAATATTTTGATTGGCAACGTTGTGCTCTATGGGGCGACCAGCGGCGAGGCTTTCTTCAATGGAATGGCCGGCGAACGATTTGCCGTCCGCAACTCCGGTGCGATCTCGGTGGTCGAAGGAGTCGGCGATCATGGTTGCGAATACATGACGAATGGCCTGGTGGTGGTGCTGGGGGCTTGCGGCAGAAATTTTGCCGCAGGGATGAGCGGCGGCATTGCATACGTGTTCGACGAGCGCGGAGACTTCACAGAAAAACGTTGCAACCTTGCTTCCGTGGATCTCGAGCCCTTGATTGAAGCCCCCGACGTAAAGATTGTTCGAGACTTGATTACTCGCCATTACGAGTTTACGAATAGTTCGAGAGCACGATCCATTCTGGATAATTGGCCTGACATGGCGCCCAGGTTCATCAAAATCTTCCCGCACGAATTTAAGCGCGTGTTGGGCGTCAGCCGCAGCCGCCAACCCTATATCCCGGGGCAACCTCTTCCGATTCCAGAACTGGTTGAGCAGGTGCAGCATGGGTAAGACTACCGGCTTCATGGAGATTTCGAGAGAGGTCGCCACGCGCCGCCCAGTCGCGGAACGGGTGAATGACTGGTTCGAGATTTACCAGGATTTTCCGGAGGCGAAACTTCGTGACCAGGGTGCGCGTTGCATGGATTGCGGCGTGCCTTTTTGTCATACGGGATGTCCGGTAAACAATTTGATTCCCGATTGGAACGATCTCGTGTATCGCGGGCGCTGGAAAGAAGCCGTGCGGCAACTGCATTCCACGAATAATTTTCCGGAATTTACGGGACGCATCTGTCCCGCGCCATGCGAGGCTTCGTGCGTACTCGGGATCAATGAACCCGCGGTGACGATAAAGCAGATCGAGAAAAGCATTGTTGAGCGCGGATTTCAGGAGGGTTGGATTCAGCCCGAGCCACCGAAGTTTCGCACGGGAAAAAAGGTCGCGGTGGTCGGATCCGGCCCGGCCGGGCTGGCAGCGGCACAGCAACTGAATCGCGCAGGGCACTGGGTAACCGTTTACGAAAAGGCTGATCGCGTTGGCGGTTTGCTGCGCTATGGCATTCCGGAATTCAAGATGGAGAAAAAAGTCCTTGACCGGCGCCTTGATCAAATGCGCGCCGAGGGTGTGAAGTTCGTCACTAAGGCTCACGTGGGCCAGGGCCTCCCCATAGAAGATTTTCAGCAGGAATTCGATGCCATCGTTCTCGCGGGCGGGGCGGAACACTCGCGAGATTTGCAGGTTCCTGGCCGTGAGTTAAAGGGAATTTATTTTGCGATGGATTTCCTGCCGCAGCAGAATCGGCGCTGCGAAGGCGATAGCCTGAAGGGTGAAGCCGAGATTCTAGCCACCGGCAGGCATGTCGTGATTATCGGCGGCGGCGATACGGGGGCCGACTGCCTGGGAACTTGCCACCGGCAAAAACCGGCGTCAGTTCATCAGTTTGAAATCATGCCCACGCCACCAAATGACCGTTCCCCTTTGACTCCCTGGCCCCTGTGGCCGATGCAATTGCGCATCGAAGGCGCGCACGAAGAAGGAGGCATTCGCGATTGGAGCATCGCGACCACCAGCTTTACCGGTGATGGGCACGGAAACGTTAAGCAACTACACGGCATCCGGGTAGGTCCGCCGCCGAAATTTGAGCCTCAGTCCGCCACCGACTTCATCATGGACGCTGACCTCGTATTGCTCGCGATGGGCTTTCTAGGCCCGGTGCGTAATGGGATGATCGAGAAGTTAGGCGTGAAACTTGATGCCCGAGGAAACGTCGCGACCGACGAAAATTACATGTCGTCTGTTCCGGGAGTGTTTGCAGCGGGAGACATGCGCCGCGGGCAATCTTTAGTAGTATGGGCGATCGCCGAAGGACGCAAGGCTGCCGCCGGAGTGGACAATTATCTCAAGCAATTCCGAATTCCGGCAGTCATCGCACAAGCCTCGTCGAGAGTGCATTCAGTGGTTGCTTAACCGAATTGCCTGCCGGCAAAACCGATAACCACAGAGGACACAAAGGATCACAAAGTTTTATATTCAGGTCTTTCTTGGTGATTCTTCGTGTCCTCTGCGGTTCAAGCTTTTGACTCGTACTTTCACGCATCCTGTAAGATGTTCTGCGTCGTCTCATCCAAATAAATGATTGCTCTCTCTGACATCGAAGCTGCCCTCGCGCGCATTCGCGAATCCATCTATCTGTCGCCATGCGCCCGTTCTGAGACTTTTTCTCAGATGACCGGAAACGCGGTTCATTTCAAGCTTGATAATTTGCAAAGAACCGGAGCATTCAAAGAACGCGGAGCCTTGAACAAGCTGCTGACGTTGACGAAAAAAGAGCGCGAGCGGGGAGTGATTGCGGCGTCCGCGGGAAACCACGCTCAAGGCCTCGCGTATCATGCGGGCAAGCTAGGCGTTAGGGCGCAGATATGCATGCCGCTTACCACGCCACTCACCAAAGTCTCCGCCACTCGTGGGTACGGCGCCGACGTGGTATTGCACGGCGCGAATTATGATGACGCTTGCGAAGAAGCCATCCGGCGGGGCAAAGAACACGATCTTACGTTCGTGCATCCATTTGATGACGATGCGGTGATCGCAGGGCAGGGAACTCTTGGTCTCGAAATATTGCAGCAGCACCCTGACATTGAAGCGATTATTGCGCCGATTGGCGGTGGCGGTTTAATCGGCGGCATCGCATGCGCGGTGAAAGAAAAGAGTCCTCTGGTTCGCATAATCGGCGTCCAGCCCGCGCGGCTTCCTTCCATGAAAGTCGCCATAGCCGAGGGAAAACCAGTCACGTTGAACCCAGCCGCCACTATCGCGGACGGAATCGCAGTGCGCCGTGCCGGAGATCGCACGTTTCCGATGGTGCAACATTACGTTGACGATATCGTTACCGTGGATGAAGAGGAAATTGCGAACGCAATTCTTCTTTTGCTGGAGCGTGAAAAGACTTTGGCCGAAGGCGCAGGAGCCGCGGCGCTTGCAGCGTTGGTAAACCACAAGGTTTCGTTCATTGGGAAAAGGGTTGCGGTTCTGGTATGCGGCGGAAATATTGATGTAACTCTGCTGGCCCGCATCATGGAACGCGGCTTGGTGAAAGACGGGCGTTTGGTCCGCCTTCGCGTGCACTTGCCGGATTATCCTGGAGCCCTGCATCAATTGACAGGAATCCTGGCGAAACACCGCGCGAACATCGTCGAGACTTCCTATGACCGGGCCTACTACGGAGTAAACCTGGGAGACACCGCGATTGATATCACAATGGAAACTCGCGGTCCGGATCACATTGCGGAGTTACTGTCTGCCTTAGGTGCGGATGGTTATGCGCACGAGAGAGTGCTGTAGCAGTCTGCGGAAGATCTCAAAAGTGCACGAAAATGGGAAGGGCCCTGAACATCGAGTCCGCCTGGAATTGCGTTTGGTTTGTCGGGAAGTAACAGAAATTACTACTTCGTCGTAACGCGGTCCGCGATTCTCTTGTATTCCTGTTCGGACAGAATATGCCGGGTCACCACGTCGTGGGGATCATCATATGGGCGTGCCGCAATTACACGTCCGGCACGAATATGCGTGACACCGGAAGCGTCTCAAGTTGTTCTTGTGTTGCGGTATTCAGGTTTATCGTTTTGTCCCGCGTCAGCCCTTCGCGAACGCCTTCTACGACGGCTTTGGTATCAGTTTTTAACTGGGCGGTAGCGTCTGCGGTTTTCTCTCTCAGTTCGTCGGGATTCGGCGGCTTCTGCGAACAGCCCGTAAGCAGCAGCATGAAAGCAGTTGTGACGATTAATATTTTCACGCCACTAAGATGTTTGCATAGATCGTAGAGTTGCGTGCCGTGGGATGAATGGCGATTCATGAAGTGCTCCTGTGGGCGAAGTGAGACTAGCTGAACATCCGTACGTGGTCAAGCGATTCTGCATTTTCCACCGGAGCTGGTTTTGAATTACTCTTGACCTGTCGAAGCAGTTTCTGTCAAAACTCCTAATTTTAAGAGCTTGCAACAATAGGTTATGAAAATTTGCGTCCTTGGCCTGGATTGCGCGGCCCCCGAAATTGTCTTTGGCGATGAGCGCCTGATCAATCTGCGCCGCTTAATGAGCGCAGGAATTTACGGCAGGCTGGAAAGTGTCATTCCGCCGATTACGGTTCCCGCGTGGATGTGCATGACCACGAGTCAGGATCCAGGATCGCTCGGAGTTTATGGTTTCCGAAATCGCAGCGATCATTCTTATGACAAGCTCAGCTTTGCAAATTCCAGTTCCATCAAGACTCCGGCGATCTGGGATTACCTGGCGCGGCTAGGCAAAAAGTCCATCATTGTCGGCGTTCCGCCGAATTATCCACCGCGGCATATCAATGGCATAAGCATTGGCTGCTTTCTCACTCCCGACACGGTGAAGAACGATTTCACATACCCACCTAAGATCAAATCACAAATTAGCAAATTGGTTGGCGAGTATCCCACAGACGTGAAGAACTTTCGCACCAACAATAAAGATTGGCTCAAAGAACAGATTTTCAGCATGAGCCGCAAACAATGGCAGGTAGTCCGCTGGTTGCTGAAAGAACATGAATGGGATTATTTTCACTTCGTGGATATTGGGCTTGACCGCATGCATCACGGCTTCTGGAATTACTTTGATCCAACGCATGTCCAATTCGTGGATGGAAATCCTTATCAAAACGCGATACCAGAATACTATCTTTGGCTCGACGAGCAGATCGGCGCCGCACTCGAAGTGCTGGATAAAGATACGATTGTGCTGGTAGTGTCGGATCATGGAGCGCAACGCCTCGACGGAGGCTTCGCGATCAACGAATGGCTGATTCGTGAAGGGCTCCTGGTTTTGGAGGAATATCCCACGGCGCCGACTCCATTCGAGAAGTTGCGCGTAAATTGGAACAAGACGCGCGTGTGGAGCGAAGGCGGATATTATGCGCGCGTGTTTTTCAACGTGCAGGGCCGGGAGCCGCAAGGTGTGATTCCCGCCAGTGAGTACTCCGGTTTTCAAGATGAACTTAAAGTCAAACTTGAAGCTTTGCCTGACGACAAGGGTGGCCGAATGAAGTCATTGGTATTTAAGCCCAAGGATCTCTATCGGCATGTGCGGAATGTCGCGCCGGATTTGATCGTGCACTTCGGCGGACTCTATTGGCGTTCGATCGGAACCGTGGGCCACGGAACGCTTCACATCCAGGAAAATGACACGGGTCCTGATGCGTGTAATCACGCGCAGTATGGCATGTTCATTTTGTCGGCGCCCAATCTTTCCCTCCGTGGGGAGTACGAAGGGGCACTGCTGCTCGACATCGCCCCGACGTTAATGGATCTAGCCGGGTATGAAATTCCACATGGCATGCAGGGGCGTTCGCTGGTCCGAGATAGCAGAGATGCCAGGCCGCAAGCCACGAAAAATACCCGGTAGCACCGGATCTGAGTCGTCAGGTTTCCTTCGTGTTACTTGGTGTCCTTCGTGGTCAATGCCTTTTGACTTTTTGAATTGAAGCATTCCTTCGAGTTCGGCTACGCTGATGGTCGTAACCATGATCAAGATTACGGTTTTAATGTTACTCGCGACTGTTTTATCCGGGTGCGGCGGCGGCAGCATGGGCACCACCACCACAACCGGCAACCCGCCTCCGGGAAGCATTGCCGTAAGTGTGAGTAATACTTCAACGGGTCCATTTTCGGTGGCCATGTCCACTTCATTTCAGCCAGCGGAGTGGGATTATCAGTTTTTTGCAAATTTCCCCGCGGCAACGACTCCGCTGGGGAATTTGCTGCCGCAACATGTCCGGTTGCAGCCAGTGTCGCAGGGAGTTCCAGAGAAAGCCGACCAGACCTGGGACTTCGCCAAGTTAAATGCGATTCTCGATCCTGTAATTAGCGTTTCCGACAAGAGTCCTGAACTTCAGCTAGCAACAGCTCCTGCGTGGATGGACAACAGCGGTGGTTCTCTATTGACCGCTCATTTCGCCGACTTCGCCGCATATTCGGCCGATATGGTGTCGTACTACAACACAACGGCGGGATTCCGCGATTCAAACGGGGTCAACCACGTTCACTCATCCCTGACGCCGATAACCTACTGGGGAATTTTCAACGAGCCGAATTTCAATAACATTGATTCCACACAATACACGCTGCTTTACAACATGGCGGTTCCGGCAATGCAGGCGGTTGATCCATCAATCAAATTCGCGGCGGTCGAGCTCGGAGATTATGATGGGCTTGCGCAAACCTATCTTCCCGCGTTTGTGAATGGCGTATCCGCTCACGTAGACGTTCTGGCAACTCACTTCTATTCGACGTGCAACCAGTCCGATTCCGACGCTAAGATTTTTTCGACGATTCCAGGATTCGTTTCGGAAGTGAAGACTATTTATTCGCTGCTCGGAACGAACCCTGCACTGACAAACGTCCCCGTGTGGGTCACCGAAAATAATGTTAATGCCGACTTTGACAAGGGCGGAGGCATAAGCGCTTGCAACGGAAATGCCTTTGTGGACGATATGCGAGGGTCCAGCGCGTTCTTCGCGGCGTGGCGGCCCTACGTTTTTTCGCAACTGGGAAAAGCAGGTGTTCGCGCGCTCTATCATTGGGCTTTCAACGGGGATAAGCAATATGGCGAGTTCAACGACAGCTCTGGAAACCTGCAATTAAGTTATTGGGTGGATTACTATCTCGCCCGCATGTTCCCATCGTCTCCGGAAGGGAGCCTGTTGAACTTCACGAGCGCTGACAATTCTGATATTGAAGTGCTTCCGGTGCGTAATGCTGATGGAAGCACCGTCGTAATGATTTCCGACTACGCCGTGGCGAATTCTTCCGACAACAATGGAGTTGGTGTGGCCCGGACCGTAAGTCTGAATGTGAGCGCTCTGGGATCGCTCAGCAGTGCGAGCCTGCTGGTCATTGATGCGAATACAAATGCGGCGACCGGGCCGACTCCAAAGTCCGTCGTTCCCACATCGCCGATCACGATCAGCTTAGGCGGATACGGCGTCGCGTTCCTGAAACTTCAACCTTGACACTGAAACGCCCGTCGGCATTAGTTTGAACGGGAGGGAACATCTGTCCTTCCATCGTTATTGCTGTTTTTTCTTCTTCCCAAAAAGGCCACCTATGGCGTTCACGACCGAGCCGGCATTCTGTCCGGCTGCGGATTGTCCTCCCAAGCCTCCCAGCCGTGACTTCAGCTGACCTGAGAGCATCCCTTGCACGTCCGGGACGAACCTCGGACTGGAACTCGTTCCTTCGATCATGAATGGCAGCGTCGCTCCTTTGTTGCCCATACCGGCTAATTGGGTCAAACCCGAGACGGCGCCACCGGAAAGCGCGGCATTCATCTTGTAATTCAGAGCATTGGACGGGCTAACGGTACCGTTGCCGGTAATGACGCCGAACGATGGGACGTTGAGGTTAATGTTATCGGTAGTCGTTCCGGAAGGCGCCATATGGACATCGGCACTGAAATTTTGAATGAGAGTGTCCTGCCCTTGTGGGGCGCCGGTTAGCTTTGAAACTTCGGAGAGCTTAGAAGCAAAGTTAAATCCAGCAAGCTTGGTATTCGTAAGCTTAACGGGTCCCGCAACCACGAGCTTGTCCAGAGGACCTGTAACGCTGAAATTCGCAGAGAGCGTTCCACCTTTTAGCGACGAGCCGGACGGAAGCGTTACCCCAAGCGCAGGCAGCAAGGTTTCCAGATCATCCACTGGCATTCCGTCGGCGTTGATTTTCAGATTCACGACGGTGGATTCGCCCCTTCATATCGAATGAACCTGTAACCTGCGCGGCCGCTTTCCCTACCGAGGCATCCGCTGATGTAACCTGTCCTGCTTGCGGTTGCAACGCATAGCTAATGTTGTACTTTACATCCACTGGACGCCCAGCCGCATGTCCTTTCGGGGAGAGGATGAGGTTGCTCGCCTTCAGGGTGCCGGTTGACTGCACTTGGTGGCCGTCCGAATTCAGATTCCCATCAAAGTCAGTCGCCCCGGAAATACCCGAACTGGGCGGGACAAATCCAGATGCTGCGAGATCAAGCCGTTTTACGCTGATCTGCGCCTGGACCGGCGTTGTGGCGGCATCCGACGCGTCAATCGGGCCAGCTTTGCCATCAAGTTTCAAAGAACCATTGCCCGGCAAAGTAGCCGAGAGCGTGAAAGGGAATTGAGATGTCAGCGAGAAATCTGAGACCGAGACATTTACATTCTGGTAAACCGACGGCTTTGCTGACGAATTCGCTGTGCCCATGCTCAGCGACCCATCTTTCACGGTGAGTTTCCCGACGGAAAGATTCGGATTCGACGATTCGGAGGGCTTGGCCGCGCTTTTGTTCCGAGAGTCGAGAAGTTCCATTTTCCCGAGGCCGAACGCAGCAGAATCACTTGCGGCTCGTCGAGCTCAATATTTGTGATTTGCAATGACTTCGAAAAAATCAGCGGAATCATTTGCACGCCGACATCAAGACTCTTTGCGCGAACAAAGGGCGTGTTGCTGAACGATGGATCGTCGGCAATAGAAAGGTCGTCAGCCGAAACGGCTCCTGTGATGATCGAGAGCTTGAGATTGCCGACCTTGACCTGTCTACCAAGCGCCGCCGAGAGGTCCGTTTCAATTCGCGGACGGAAATTATTCACGTTAATGACAAACGGAAGCGCAATGACGATTAGCACAAGAACTGCAACAATGATTCCGATGATTTTGACTGCCTTCATAACTTCCTCCCAGTATCCGTGCGTGACGAAGTTTGGATGGCCTTAAGCGATGATGAGTGGTCCGGCAGACGGCGTTTCCGGATAACATTCAAAGCCAAGAAATAATCGTTAGCCACTTCGAGCGGCCCCAAATCGAGAAACAGGTTTTACCCAACCTGCGCATGCTCGCGTGATCTGATGCCAGCCAGCGCCTGGTCCAGATCCGCGATCAGATCATCCACATTCTCGATACCTACCGATAGGCGAATCATTTGTTCCGTAACCCCCATCTTGCGGCGGTGTTCCGCCGAAATCATGGCGTGGGAAGTAAGAACTGGAATGCTGACCAGTGAATCCACTCCGCCCAAACTCGGCGCCAACGTGAAGAGGTTCAACGATTCCGATAGCCGTCTGGCATCCTCATGGCTGCCGTCTATTTCAAACGTCAGAACGCCTCCGCCTCCCTGCATCATCTCCATAGCTAAAGCCCGTTGCGGATGGCCTTCCGCGAATGGATAGTAAATGCGTTTTACTTTGCGGTTTTGCGCGAGATATTCGGCTACGCGAAGCGCGCTTTCATTCTGGCGCTGTACGCGGACGGCGAGGGTCTTGATGCCGCGCAGCAGAAGCCATGCCGCGTGCGGGTCCATGTTTCCGCCAAGCGTGGTCCGGGTGCTGTGAATAGTCTCGATTAGGTCCTTGCGTCCCGCTACCGCTCCGCAGATGAGGTCGGAATGTCCGGCAAAATATTTCGTGCCTGAATGCATTACCAAATCAATGCCAAACTCAAATGGACGCTGATTGATCGGCGTTGCGAAAGTGCTGTCAATCGCTGTGATCAGGCCATGCTGCTTTGCCAGAGCCGAAATTTTCCGCAGGTCCACTACCTTAAGGGTCGGGTTTGTAGGGGACTCGACATACAACAATTTCGTATTCGGACGAATGGCGCGGGCGTGCAGTTCATAGTTCGCCGTCTCTACAAAGGTTGTCTCCACTCCCAGCTTTGGCAGCCACGAGGAGAGAAATTTCGTCACGCCTCCGTAAATGTCTTCCTGCGCAACGATATGGTCGCCACTCTTGACTAACGCCAGAATGCTGGTGGTAATTGCATTCATCCCCGAGGAAAACAGCAACGCCGCGTCGGCGCCTTCCAGCTCTGCAATCGCGCTTTCGGCAACGCTGTTCGTGGGATTGCCATAGCGCGTGTAGAACATGTCGGTGGGTGTTGCGCGCAACTGCTGATCATTGTCGGTGACCTCGAACGTGGAGGTCTGGTAGATCGGTGTCACGAGAGGGCCGTTTTTCTTGGTGAGGTCGGTGCCTCCACGTACCGCTTCGGTTTCTTGACGGCGCTTCTGTCGTTTCATGTGTTATTCCTGGGCCGCCCGTTTATCGTTACAGCGGCAGATTGGACTGACTCACTTGATAAATCAAGACTATTCCTTGGCGGGCAGACTGGGCAAGCGAGCCATCTTCTAATGGGCTGCCCGTTCATTTACCAACAGCGAATTCGCGCTACTCTGATATTCTGTAGAACCCCACCTAAATCCTGGCAAGAGTTGAATAAAGATTTTTAAGCTGAATGAACCGGCAAATTACTTCCGATCCCGACACTTCCGCCTCTTCGGAGCGCGAACCGAAACCCCCGTCATTTGAATTGCGATGCATCGGATGCAGCAGAATCGGTGGGTCTCCGACAAAGAACTTGCGTTGCGCGGATTGCGGCGACCTGCTGGAAGTGATTTATCCCGCATGGAAGCAATCCGGGACGCAAAGTGCTTCGAGGCTGAAAGAACTATGGAAGCAACGCCGGATGTCGCGCCTGCCTCTGGACGAAAGCGGAGTGTGGCGATTTCGCGAACTTCTCCCTGGCCTTTCTCAAGAAAACGACGCAATTACTTTGAGGGAAGGGAACACGCCCTTGTATCCGATGCCGCAGTGTGCGGCGAAGGCCGGCGTTGAAACACTCTTTGCCAAGCATCAGGGTATGAACCCAACTGGATCTTTTAAGGACACAGGCATGACAATGGCAGCGTCCATTGCGCGCCAGGAAGGGTTTCGCTGGGTCGCTTGCGCTTCCACGGGCAACACTTCGGCTTCGATGGCGGCTTATGCGTCCCGCGGCGGGATGCGCGGCCTTGTATTGATCCCCGACGGGCAGATTTCCTGGAGCAAGTTGTCTCAGGCGCTCGACTACGGCGCCGTGACATGCCAACTGAAAACCGATTTTGATGGGTGTGTGAAAGTTCTGAATCAAGTCGTATTGGAGATGCCGGTTTACCTGCTGAATTCGGTGAACCCATTCCGCCTGGAAGGGCAGAAGACCGCTGCTATTGAGTTGTTGGAACAGTTGAACTGGGAGTCTCCGGATCACGTGATCGTGCCGGGAGGAAATCTCGCAAACTCATCGGCTCTGGGGAAAGCACTTTTGGAAATGAAGGAATTGGGACTTATCTCAAGGCTTCCCAAAGTTTCGATCATCCAGGCAGAAGGCGCAAACCCACTGGTACGGACGGTGCGGGAGAATGCGTGGACAAAAGCTGATTTCAGTTCGCGCCGAAACTATGGCTACCGCAATTCGCATCGGCAGTCCCGCCTCTTGGAAAAAAGCTGTTCGGGTACTGGAAGCCACCGAAGGAACCGTCGAGCAAGTCAGCGAAGCTGAAATCGCGCTTGCCAAGGCGGAGATAGGAGCCGAAGGAATTGGCTGCGAACCAGCTTCTGCGGTTACCCTTGCGGGACTTAAGAAGTTGGTGAAGCAAGGATTTGTTAAACCACATGAAACTGTGATTCTGATATTGACTGGACACTTATTGAAAGATCCGGATTTTACGTTGAAGTTTCATCGCGGAGATCTGTTCCCGGGGAAAGATGCTGCTATTCTTGCGCAGCAGCGCTCGCCGCTTGTCCTGGAACCGAACGCAAGAGCGGTGATCGAAGTCCTGCAAAACTTCGGAAATTAATCCGACTGATTAAAAACATAAGCCACTGGATTTGAATCGCTTCAAGTCTTCCCAATATTCATGACACCGCGCACCAAGCTCGCTCCAGCCGTTCGATCTTTCGAGATCACTCTTCCCGCGACTTCCGCGAATCTTGGGCCTGCATTCGACGCTGCCGCTCTCGCCTTGAAACTGTTCTTGAAAATTAAAGCAACTGCCTCCACAGATTATTCGATACGCGCAACGGGACGCGATGCCGACATCTGCGGTCAGGTTGAAAATCATCTAGTTCTTACAACTTATCGCGAAGTTCTTCACAACGCGGGGAAAATAGCAAAACCGCTCTCGCTACGCGTAACCAATGACATTCCAATTGGCAAGGGCTGTGGGTCGTCGGCCGCGGCACGCCTCGCGGGAATCGCGCTAGCCGTCCATTTCGGCAAGATGTCGTGGACAGATAGCCGAATCATCGGAGAAGCCTCGCTTCGTGAGCATCATGCCGACAACGCTGCCGCGTGCTGGCTCGGAGGACTGACGGTCGCGCGCATGGCCGAGAACGGAGAAGCACAAACGGTTCGAATCACTCCGAAAGGGAAGTGGCCTTTGCTTCTTGCGATTCCAGATCAAAGCTTGTCCACTGAAAAAGCGCGGCAGGTACTGCCGAAACAGTACAAGCGTGAAGATGCGGTAACGAATATTCAAAATTCCATGTTTCTTCTCGCGGCCCTGATTCAGGGACGTCCCGAGTTAATATCCGAGGCGCTGGAAGATCGTATGCATCAGCCTTACCGGTCAGAGTTGTGCCCACTGTTGCCCGCGTTGAGCGATATGAAAGGGCCGTCGGGAATTTTGGGCGTCGCCTTGAGCGGAGCGGGTCCGTCCGTGTTAATTTTTGTCAGCCCGAAAGCGTCGGTTACGCAAGTTAAAGGAAAAGTTCAGAAACATCTTCGCGAGGCGGGACTTTCCGCGGAACTGATTTTCACCACGATCACCGATCACGGAGGCAATTCGTCTTCGGCTCGAAAAAAGGCATAGGCCGGAAAAAGTCTCCGGCCTATCTTCGAAGCAATCCTCTTGTCTTAACTTACTGGCCTCTGCTCGCAGGTGGAACGATGCCATTCATCCGCAGATATTCCACCATCTGCCCATAATGATCAAACGGATGAGCGATCGCGATGGTAGCCAGTCCAAGTCTGCTGGCCTTGTCGCCTCCAAAGGGCGCCTTGACCGTTCCCACCAGATTCGTGTCGGTGAGCGAGTTCATCGCTTTGTGCAGATAATCGAATGAGTCCTTCAAGAACTTCAGGATGTCCGCCTTGGACTTGATGGAATCAGGTCCGTTTTCCCCGCCCAGTTCGACCGGAGGCTTTTCCTCAAGAATCGCAGCGGCGATTATGTAATTGACGGCAGCCACGTGTTTAACCTGTTGGGCAAAAGTTCGGACGCCCTTAAATTCCCCGTTGGTCGGTGCGAACGAATACTTGTCCTCAGGCATGGCTCCTGCGGCAGCGGTAAATTCGTTTTCTACGTTGTCCACAGAGTGATCGAGTATTTGGCTCGCGGTGCGACGGACATCCGGGTTGGAGGCTGGGGTTTGGGCCGCTGCGATACCACACGCCGCGAGTAACAACAGAGGTACACAACACGAAGTCAGCAGTTTCATTGTTTCTCCTTAAGATGTAGAGACGTAGCTTGATACGTCTCTATTGGTATTCCAGACGCAGCAAGCTGCGCCTCTACAGCTGAATTTATTAGTCACGAATCATAGATGGAGCTAAGTCCAATTCTCGTTCTGAAAGCCGAAAGCGTTTCACGGTAAACAATCCAGCGATCAGAGCGATTGCGGAACAAAGCAAAGTCCATGGAATTCCGACTTTCGTCGCCAACGCGCCCCAGGCAGCGCTACCGATTGCCATTCCGCCTTGCAGTACGAGCAAGTATAAAGACAGCGCCCGTGCCCGCAACCACGGAGGAGACATGGTTTGCGCGGCGACATTCAAACAGGCCAGAATTCCTATCCAAGCTGTACCGCTTGTGAACAATACCAGACAAAGCCAGCTAAATGTTTGAACACGTCCCGCAGCGAATGTCATTACTGCAAATATTACGATCGCGACCGCCACCACACCATCCACGGAAAGGCGATTACGGAGACGAGGGAGCGCCGCTGCTCCCGCAAGCGCACCCAATCCGAAAGATCCGAGTAATAGTCCATAGCCGGTTGGTCCGTGCGGCCGCGCCAGAATCGGAAGCAGCGCCAGCAGGGAACTCGCAGCCAGGCTGAAAGCTCCGGTGCGAATCAGAACGCAACGCACCACCGGAGCGCCCATTCCATAACGAATCCCTGTGTGAATTGCCGCCATAACGCGCCCTGTTTCGACGTGCTCGATCGCCGGACGCCGCCAGCGGTAGAGAAAGAAAATCACTCCAAAAAAGGAAAGGGCATTGAGAAGAAACGCAACGCCAGAATTGGTGGCGGCAATCACCATTCCCCCCAATGCAGGACCAACCGCGCGAGCTACATTAAATCCAACTGAATTGAGGGCAACGGCCGATGCGTGGCGTTTCCTGGAAACGATCTCCGGTGTGATTGCCTGCCATGCCGGATCGTTCATCACAGCGCCCAGCCCGAGGATGAACGTGAACCCGAGCAGCACCCAGGGCGTGATGTGATGCATGAGGCTTAGAACGCCCAATGCAGCCGAAGCCATTACCATCCACCCCTGAGTGATAAGCAGGAAACGCCTGCGATCCACCATATCCGCCAGCGCTCCAGCTGGAAGGATGACCAAAAACACAGGAAGCGTAGTAGCGGCTTGCACCAGGCCCACCATCAGCGGAGACATCGTGAGCTGCGTCATCAGCCAGCCCGCGCCGACGTTCTGCATCCATGTGCCCGTGTATGAAATTACCGCCGCGATCCAGAGGGACCGAAAGAGTGGTTCGCCCAGCGGCGACCATGGCGATTCTCCGTGCGACGCCGTCTGAAGATTTTCCGGTAATGGACTATTTAGCGAATCAGCCATAACTTATTCGCCAACACCGTGACGCACGGCGCCCGGAAGTCCACGCTCAAATGGCCATTCTTTCTCGTGCCATGCCCGCGCAAGAAAGATAACCACACCGACAAGGAGAATCAGCAGAGCGTACCGAAGTTGAACAAGGGATCCTGTGCGCGAGATCAGAATGAAGACGAATCCAATGATAGCCGCGAGTGCCGGCAATGGATAGAGCCACATGCGAAAGGGACGCGCCAGGTTCGGCTCCCTGATTCGCAGGATAATCAATCCGATCGCCTGCACCAGGAACTGAAGAGTGATGCGAATGACTACCAGCGCTGCAATCACGTCAATTAAAGGCAGAAAACAGAACAATAATGCCACGCCACCCACCGCTAGAAGCGAGACATGAGGGAACCGGTATCTGGGATGCACCTTCGCAAAGCTGCGAAAATAATTTCCGTCGAGAGCCGCAGCGTAGGGCACCCGCGAATATCCCAATAGAAGGGAAAACACCGAAGCGAACGCAGTCCACATCACCAAAGCAGTAACCAGCTTCGCCGCCCAGGGGCCATAAATTCTCTGCATGAAAAGTGAGACTACATAGAATCCACTCTGAGACTGTAGTGGGTTCGCGATCTCTTGCCAGGGAATGACTCCGAGTATGCAGATATTCATCACTATGTATAGACATGCGGTAAACAGAATAGATAGCAAGAGCGCTCGCGGAATCGTTTTTGCGGGATCTTTTACTTCATCGCCCAGAAAACAAACATTGTAATAACCCCAGTAATCGTAAGTGGCAATAAGCATTGCCGATCCCAGCCCTAAAAAGAAATTGCGCGACAGCATAAATGCACCCGCCGGAAAGCTGAATGCGCGAGAGCGATCAAAATGTGTCAGCCCTGCGAAAATAATCCAGCCGATCGTGACCATCACTCCCAGCCACAGCGCTTTCGATAGCCATCCGATACTGGTTATTTTGCGATAGAGAAGAAATACCGCCACCGCGACGACCCCTACAGACAACAGCGTTGCCCCAGAAATGACCCAGTGAAGATGCAGCGGACCTAGCAGCGGAAGTTGCGCACCCCAATTGCGAGTCAGGTATTCACGCTCCAGATTGGGCCAATAGTAAGAGGCATATCCCGCGAGTCCAATCGAGCCGGAGGCGACCGAGAGCGGAGCGCTGAAAGAAAGTTGCCAGATGAAGAGAAAAGAGACTAATTTTCCCAGGCGGTTTCTTCCATAAATTTCCCGCAAGATAATGATACGATCCGCCCGACCCGGACATGGCAGCGCCTAATTCCGCCCATATCAGACCATCACACATCGCAAAAATTGCGCCGGCAATCCAGCCCAACATCGCCTGCGGACCTCCCATGGCTCCCACGATCAAGGGCAGAGTGATGAAAGGACCGACGCCAATCATGTCGGTCATGTTGAGGGCAATCGCGCTGCTCAGTCCAATCCCGCGAATCAGTTTGGGAGGATCATCTGCGGTTTGGGGGGAGATAGGAATCATTAGGATTGCGTGGAAGAGCCGCCCCTCGCCCGGAGGGCCGAGAACGATTGTCTCCGTCACTGCGCAGCTGCGCGAGCATCCATATCCCCGGCCGCTGCTTCGTGCCCAGCGCTCAGCAGATTCACAAACAATCGAACCGCTCCGGGAACCCCATCCGGCAATTGCCGAAAAAACGCGTATCCGGTGTAGATGTAAACGCCCTTCCCGTACTGGGCGCGCAGGAGGCCGCCCTTCTGAGGCTGCTGGCCCGGATCATGGCAGGCGAGCAGCGGTTTGAAATGGTCATCCCACTCATCCATAAAATAAAGCCCACGCTCTTGTACCCATCCGTCAAAATCGCTTGTCCGAATCTGATTTGGATAATGAAAAATGCTGTCCTGCGGTGCAAGAATATCCACCGGGGCCTCTTCGACTGTTACCCGCTGCCGGCTTAACTCTGCGGGGAACGGAGTGAGACTCTCTCTATTAAAGTCGCCGGTACCTGCGTTGTATTGCACTACCAGCGTTCCACCATCCGAAACGTATTTCATCAGCCTTGCATTGTTCGTAACCAAATCCGGTTGCGTGTCGTACGCCCGGATGCCAAGCACAATCGTGCCATATTTCGATAGGTCTTCTTTGGCGAGATTTTCCGCCGGAATCATCGTTACGTTCATGCCAATTTGCTTCAGCACGGTGGGAATATCATCGCCGGCTCCCATGATGTAACCGACCCTGAGTTCAGGCGGAATCTCGACGTCCACCATGCTGACCCGCTGCACCGCGGGTTGATAATAATAAAATCCCCCAATGTCTTCCCGCGTGACCAGCGTATAGCCTTCCGTGAAGCGCTTACCTCCTGCCTCAAGAACAGCACGAAGATCAACTCTACCCTCCACCAATTTGTCGGGAACGATTGTGAATTCAAAATCCTGTTTCTGGCCGCGATCGTGAAAGTTCACCGCAACATTTTTCGGTTCGACGCTCCAGCCTTTCGGAACATCAAGCCTTAATAAACCTTTGGTTGGCCACCCGGTATTGCTGCGCACTCCAACCTTTACTGTCTTGCTGGAATTTTCGCCCGTAGCAATGACGTGCGTAGTACTGATCTGCGTACTACTGATCTGCGTACTAATGATCTGCGTACCCGGCTCAAGCATGACCGAGAACGCCGGAGCAACGGCCAGGTCGGGATCGTGTTCTTTCCCGTCCTTGTCCATGAATGGAACTCGCACGTCAGCGGCAATCGCCCCTCTCGGTCCATCGGTTCCCTTAACCTGATATCCCTGAATCGCAAGATCCGCGCGGCCCGTTATGCGGTAGTCAGCCTCAACCCGCAAAGGCGGAGGCGGCAAAGGCAGCGTCGCGTAATTCTCGTCGTCAACTGTATTGACGCTCTCCGTTTCTGGCGAGTCCCTGTGCCAATAGGGTCGTGTCGCTGGCGCATCCGCAGGAACCCTTAAACGAAAGTTTGCATAGAAGTCTTCGCCAGGTTTTACGAAATTGCGATTGTCTCCTCTGTAGGTTCCGGTCACCCAATCCTGGGCCGATTCAACTGATAGTTTTTCGATCTTTAGCGGATACTTTGAAGCATTATGAAATTTCACCAGCACTGTTAAAAGTTGCGCCGGAGATACGACAGTCAACGCATCGGCTTCGGACGGGAATGTAGTCGGCGATCCGTTTGGGGGAGCGACGTTCGCATTCAACGTAATGCCCATTGCAAGGTTAGCGGCCATTTCACATTGCTGGTGTTTATCCCGCAGCACCGTCAGCAAATCCAGCTTCTGGCGGGGATCGAGCGAACTGGTTTCCACCGACTGAATCAGCAATGCAAAATGATTGAGAGCCGAGAGAAGAGACGGCGCAGCATGTTCGGGCGCGCGATCACTCTCGTGCGACGCAGTCTCTATTTCAGTTTGTATCTCTTCCAATCGAGAGTGGAAATTCGGCAACTTGGCGCTATCGTCTCCAAGGCGTTTCGCCAGTCCGGGCAAAGTCGTATCCATGCCGTCAAAAAAATTACTTTCATGGCCCTGAGAGATTTTCGGCAGAACCGAATCCACCAGCTTGTAGTAGGTGTAACGAGGGCCGGCACCGATTGACCATCCTCCCGCGCCCTGCGAGAGTTGATGCCGCAAGCCTTCCATGGCGAATTGCGCATAAGACATTCCGAGCGCTGCGTTCAACCTCGCCAGTGTTGAGTCTCACCGTGTAATTTTCATCCGGACAGGTGTTGGCGCCGAATCCACATACGTTTCCGATGTAGAGTTTCTTGGCTTGCCAAGGGAGTAGTCCATCTTTTATCTGCTCGGGGAACCGTTTGCATCGGCTGCGGCGCGAAATGCTTCTTTAGTCAGAATTGCAGACGCCTGATGATGTCCATGCCCGTCGCGTTCCGTGCCGCTGAAACGCGCGATAAGCACGTCAGGTCGGAACGTCCGGATTACCTTCACGATATCGCCCAGTGCGATGTCATGCCCACCCCACTTTTGAAAAGTCTCTTCCGGTGTCTTCGAGAATCCGAAGTCGGCGACTCGCGTGAATCGTTGCTGAACCCCGTAATACCGATCGGCGGCCAGCACTTCCAACGTTCGCAGAACTCCGAGCACATCGAAAAGATTGCTGCCCACACGGTTCTGTCCACCTTCGCCGCGATTGAGCGTAAGTAGCGTCGTCGAGACGCCTTTACCTCGCGACTCAAGCGTGAGCATTCCCCCATCTTCATCATCCGGATGAGCATCAATTTGCAGCAGGCGGGCCGTAGTATGCAATCGCAACAGCATTTCTTGGAGACCGGCTGCACCTTGGTCTTGAGGAAGAGATTTGTCGGGGGAAATTATCTGGGAAGAAGGGCTTTGGGCGGTTGGATTTTCTCCGCCGGATCGGGCTTTATCCTGAGCAGGCGATCCGACTAATAACAGGGCGAAGCAAGAAATTGTGAGCAGAACCCGTAAATATTGCCGCCGGAATGGTGTGCAGCACGGAGCTTTCACGCGGACAAAAGGAATGTCATTTCGGATCCGAGGCAATGTTCGGAATATGTTAGGCCGCAGCTACGCGCAGGTCAAATTGATGGTGAGGTGTGTACCGAGAGGAGAACTGCCCAATGTTCCGGCCCTCGATTATTGTGACGCTAGTCAAGCCTTCACTCGGATGACGCTTGCGTCATCGCGCAAACCGTGCAAACTCGCGGTCGTGTTATTTGCGCCGGTTAGTGCAAACCGTGGAGTCAGCGCCACGTTTGACCAGACCGTCGCGCCACTGTGTAGTCGCACGCATCGGCCAGTGTTTTCGTCAACTCCGCTTTGCTGGCCCCGGCGGCCAACAGGCGATCAACAAGTGGGGAGATGTCCTCCATGGGAGGAGCAGACCACAGAACGTGCGAGAGAGCAGAGCGGCCTTTGCTGTCAACAGCGTGGATATCGTGCGGACGACTGAGGGCGTCATCGACCATTTCCCACACTCCGGAGGCGGCCGCGCGCATGAGATAGGTCTGGTCCGGCTTGCCCTCGTTTTGATAAGTGTCAAGGAATAACTGTGTCGGGTCGGCTCCGGCGATGATCAGCGTTCGCGCGACATCGATGTTGCCGTCACCTGCCGCACGGCCCAGCGCATCTTGTATGCCATCTTTGTCCTCGCGCAGATCGGCATTCTCGAGCAATGCCTTGGAGACCTCATGTTGACTTTCGCGATCACGGATGAACGAGGCAATTGTGAGAAGACTTCTGTTAGCGCCTTTTGCGTTCTGTGTCCTTACAGGTGCCCCCGTAGCTAGCAAGCTCCGCACTGCTTGTGCCTTACCCTCTTTGACGGCATAAAGCAGAATTTCCCCGGCCTGCTGCGAATTCGGCTCGATTCCGGCCTCTCGCATCGCAACAAGCGTCTGCGGCCCACCGCTTACCCAGCGGTCGGTGCCAGCCGTTTCGTCCACCGCACCCTCAAGTTCAGTTACTGATTCAGGCATGCCGACCCAAGTACCAACATAGTCAATGATGGTTTTCTTTTTCCCCCCGATTATCAACTCAAGGCAGTACGTAGGGTTGTCAGTTACGCTGGCCCTATACTTGTCTTTGAGTTCAAAGAAGCCTGCGGCTCGGAAGCGTTCGAGGAGTCGCGCTGCCGCATCTGGCGCGATGCGCCCTTCATGGTCGCCAGGGATCGCGACAAAGCTCTTGCCGTGAAACTCGATTTTGCCGTCACCGTGGACGATCACGGAGTAGCTTGGGCAGCTGCCGTAGCAGCCTGAGCGAGAAAGCTGGATGGAGAAGCCGGTTGCTCCCACCGGCGTTGGGAAAGTCGCTCCCCCTTCTGATGACACCGACCGCTCAGGCTCCGTTCCTACTTCCACCTCGTCCTGCACCCACGCCTCTGCGGCTATACCGTTACGAAGGAAGGGTCTATAAGTGATGTTGCGAACCGCCTCGACGACCGCGTCAGTCGAATACTCGAGCGGCCATAGGGCATCGGTCTTGAAATCCCGCACCTCGATAACGTTGCCTTGGTAGTCAACGTGGACCCAAAACGCGACCGTCTGCGGGCTGCCTTCGCTCCGAGCGATACGCAGTTCGGGTAACGGTGCACGATGCCGTTCCGTCTCGCGAAGCCCAGCCGTTAGCATTCCTTCGGGCGGCTGGAACTTCTGGCCCTGGCGTGTCAGCGCGACAGACAAAGCCAGCAGGAGGAGACCGGACGACGAAAGCAAGAATGCCGTAAAGGCTCTTGACACGACCGCCCTCACATTCACATTCCCGATCATCCTCCAATTGTAGAAACCAGGCCATTACACCCAGTGACCCTAATGGGAGGGAGCATTTTGCCGCGGGGTCTGACGGTGTATGCCGCCCTATATGAACATCTCGTCTTGAGAAACTCCGTTGCCGTTTCGGCGTCGGCGCTTGGCTCCGAAAAAGACTTCAAAGCCGGTGCTGACTCCGCGTACCACGCCGGAAATGTGCTTGACCGGGGAGACCACTGTCTTGCGAACGATATCTCCGGTCTCTTCGATCCGATCCATGGTATGGCTCACCATTTCGTCCGCCCGGATGACTTGCAAGCGCGTACGATCCACCACGTCAGTAAGTGCGGCATCAATTCTCACTACCTGGGCACGAACCATAGCGCTCGTGCTGCTGACGTCGGCAATCGCGGATTCGATCTTGGGTCGCGACTCGAGCAACATCGAATGAGCCGTGTCTACAAGAGGAAGGACTTTATCCTTCATGTCAGTCGCCAGAGATGAGACTTTCGGTAAAATATTGTCCTGAACTTCCGTAGCCAACGACTCCGCCTTGGCGCCGATCTTACGCACCGCAAGGTACATTGCGACAAGAATACATGCTTGAAGTACTACGGCAGCCGCCGTAATAGCAATAAAAATCGTGGTTGGGTCCATAAATGTTTGCTCAACTTTCGATCAGCGCGACGTTCGCGTTTGCAAAACCTGTTTTGTAAACGCTGATGCGCAAATTTAGATTCGCAAATTCTGATTTGCGAATGCCGCGTTTACAAATTCTTTGTCCCAGCATCGGCCACGGCGCTGGTGGTTTCGCGGTAGGCCTGCTTGCCGGCCTCTACGGCGGAACGAATCTGATCTTTTTGTTGGTTCAGAACATCTTTGCCGCGATCCATCCAATCCGATGCGTGTTCGCGGGCTTCGCGCGCCCGATTGCGCACGAATTCCTTGCCCTCATCCGCTTTCGAGAGCAGAACTTCGCGCATTTCACTTCCGGACTGCGGCGCAAATAAGACGCCCACAACCGCACCGACGCCCAACCCCACTAAAAACCATCCAATGCCAGCTCCGCCTTCTTTACGCGACATGAAACCTCCGCCCATACCTCGAATAACGTTCTCTTCGATGCTAACATCGGCGTTTGCGAAACACAATTTCGGGGAATTCTTGAAGTGGTCCCGACGTTGGACACAGAAAGATCGTCTAACCGCTGACTTATGCATGTGAGCAAAACGCAGGAAGTCCGCTTTTGCCCGCAACCAACTCACTAGTATCCATTGCAAAATTGAAAATGCATCGGATCCTTCGCCCGTCCGGGCCAGTCGCCGCCCCATTCGAATCCGGCTTGGCGGAAGACTGCGATCACATCTGCATGCATGTCGCCGGGCGTGCCTTGAGCGTTGCTTTCCGAGTTCAAATCAATGGCGATTCCCCAGCTGTGTGCGGAAAGCTTGCTGCCGGTTCGCTGCGGGCGGAAGGAAAAACATCCTCCGAAGCTGAATAGTTCCGGTTCGAGCCCTTTATTTTTAATCTCGCTGAAAACACCCTCCATCGTATCCACCAGCAGTTTGTGACAGCGGAAATGGGTGATAGTTTTGGAGTGATCGAACGAAAGCATCAGCGGGACGGGCAGGGCAACGTAATCCAGAAACTTAATGGGCCACTGCACATCCAGGGTTCCATCGGGTTGAATGTAATCGTGAATATCGCCGAAGGTGGCGATGATCTCGTCGATTCCTGTTGGAGTCAGTAGGTTTTTGGTCCCAGGCACACTGACGCCTGCGGGTGTCGTTTCTGTCATAAATTTGTCCTTTGCTGTGGATTAAAACGCTACGAAGGTTGAGAGGGCGACGCGGCTATATAATTCCCGTTGCGCACCGGTAGGGACGCTGCTTGCTACATCTTGCATTTCACGTCCGGGACATCTGTCCCAGAGTGATTCACCTTGGAAAGAGGTTTGCTTGGCTTACGACGATTTGCGCGAATGGATTTCAGCCCTCGAACGCGCGGGAGAACTGAAAAAGATTTCTGCCGAAGTAGATCCGATTCTTGAAATAACCGAGATAACCGATCGCGTAAGCAAGAGCCCCGGCGGCGGCAAAGCGCTTCTATTTCAAAACATCAAAGGGCATACCGGCGCGCAGGTTCTAATCAATCAATTTGGATCGGCTCGCCGCATGAATCTCGCCCTCGAAGTGAGTTCACTCGATGAAGTTGCCGACCGTATCCGCCAGTTCATGGACGTGAAGTCCCCGCAGGGCTTCCTCGACAAAGTGAAAATGCTGCCGATGCTCGCCGAAATGGGCAAATTCTTTCCCAAGACGGTTTCGACGGGACCATGCAAAGAAGTCATCCGCCGCGAGAATTTCTCGCTCGACTATTTCCCCATCCTCAAGTGCTGGCCGAAAGATGCAGGAAGATTCATCACCCTGCCGTGCGTAGTGACGCGCGATCCGAACACCGGAAAGCGCAACGTAGGGATGTACCGGCTTCAAGTCCACGATCAACATACCCTCGGTGCACACTGGCAGCGTCAAAAGATTGCGGCGGAGCATTACCGCGAGCGCATGCGCGCGGAGGCGAGCAAAAGCCCCACCCTCCCGCAAAGTGCGCGGGAAGGATGGGGCACCCGCGGCGCTGCGTTGATGTGATGGCGCGATCTTCTGGGGGATCGGTTCTTATCGAAGGCGATAGGCCGTCTGGGAAGATGGAGGTTGCTGTCGCCATCGGGACTGATCCTGCTATAACTTTTTCGGCGATTGTTCCTGCGCCTCCTGATATTGAGGAATATTTGATCGCTGGATTCCTGCGGCAGAAGCCGGTTGAGCTGGTAAAGTGCGAAACGGTTGATCTCGAAGTTCCGGCGTCGTCGGAGATCGTGCTTGAGGGTCACGTCCATCTCGACGAACTTCGCACCGAAGGTCCGTTTGGAGATCACACCGGTTTTTATTCGCTTGAAGATATGTATCCGGTGTTTCATATCAGCTGCATTACGCATCGCAAAGATCCGATTTATTCGACAACGATTGTCGGCAAGCCTCCCATGGAAGACGCTTACATGGGCAAGGCAGTGGAGCGCATTTTCCTGCCGCTGATGAAGCTGACGATTCCTGAAATTGTGGACATCAATCTGCCGATCGAGGGCGTCTTTCACAACCTGATGATCGTTTCGATCAAGAAGTCTTATCCCGGACAGGCACGCAAAGTCATGAACGCCGTCTGGTCTTTGGGACAGGCGATGTTTACCAAGTGCATCGTCGTCGTTGATGAAGATGTCAACGTTCAGGACATAGCCGACGTTACGCTGAAGGCTTTAAATCACATTGATCCTGAGCGCGATATTCAATTCATGCTAGGCCCGGTTGATTCCCTCGACCATGCGTCGCGCCTGCCCAACTACGGCTCGAAGATGGGCATTGACGCGACCCGCAAATGGCCGAGCGAAGGCTTCAACCGTCCATGGCCAGATGAGATTTTATGGACGCCGAAACCAAAGCTCTTGGTGGATCGCAAGTGGAGGGAGTTGGGGCTGGAGTGATGTAAAATTTTTCGCGCTATCGAGCCACTGGGCTTGAAACTTTATTCTTCTGCCGTGGGTTGTGCTGGCTGCAAGGGAAATATTGATACGACTTTGACGAGCTTAGTGCGATGAATTGGCTTTGTTGATTTCTCGGACGTAACTAACTCTTCTGCGCCCCCGAAAACAGCGCACGCTACATGGATGGCATCCAGACCGCTAATGCCGCTCCGACAAGCCTCCTCCATCGCAAATTCCATTAGCGCAACACTTGTGGGAATCGTGCGCGCGTTCAAGCGTTGAAAAAAAGCGTTATAGAATTCAGTTTCCGCGATGTTCTTGTTAAAAATTGCTTTTGGGAGTACCTCCAGACGGACATATTCACTTGTTACGAATTCTCTTCCAGAGTCTTGAAGGAATGGAAGCGCCAGCGCTGCGGCGTCACGAGTCCCCCTAGCGGCAAAAATTAAGACCCCAGAATCAATATAGGTCAGAGTCACATTTTTGACGCAGCCGACTAGCGGTGCCTTCCTCTCATTTCATCAATTTCTCTTTCCAGCTCGTCCGCGGTTTTTAGTCCCGTACCCGATTCTTCTATCTTGCGTCGCAGGGACATCACGTACTGTTGCGCGCCGGATGCCATTGGCAACACTCCAAATATCGTACCCCCAATAAATGAGGGGGGACTCGGAAAATCAGGGAGCTCGGTGGTCACCAAATAAGACGGGGTCACGACATATGACGGCTTATCGGAGGTCAGCAAAAATTCTTGAATTTTCGCTTCATCAATCGTGAATAACATGGACAGCCTCGCTGTTTTCAAAAAACTCCTGATCATAATAGTGTTTCCTGCTTATCCACTTGAAACCTTCGTGCTTAGTAATCGCCGCAATCTCAACTGGTCCACCGACCATTTGTGGACCGGGTAGGAAGCGACTAAACATGATCGCCGTATGTACCAAGAACCGACCGAGATCTATTGCGTCCTGAATCGGCATGGGCGCAAACACCAAAGGCACTTGGGAATGCGCGGCAAGTAGGGGGCCGAGCTGCTGCATAATCTCCTGGGGCTGCTTGCTTGGCTGGCTAACCTGCGCCAACACTTGAAAAATAGTTGGGCTAAAGCCAAGCACCAAACGCTGTAGGGCTTCCCCTTGCCCCCCCCAGCTTATGCCGGGTTGGTCTTTTTCACGCAACTTCGTAGGGGCGGTTGGCACTCCTTGTTTTATTTCAACCGACCAAGATTCTCCAAGGCTGTCTCCGCTCGAATAACCGCCCACTAGGAACCCGATATTTATCGCCGCTAGTTCCGCTTGCTTCAGCTCCTTGCACTTTTCACCCAGGAAGTGGGCGAGCAATTCGGCCACTTGTTTCATTTCATAGTTGTTGATATCAAATTTGAAATCGTTAACCTTGGCGTCCTTCACTGACAATTTGACTCTAAAGTCCTTGATCAGTGTTCCAATCGATGAGTTACCGATACTTCCGGACCCGAACGTCGCACATCCCAGTGACTTCCCCTTAATGAGGTTGAATATCTTGTTCGCATTGTCGTAAACGTTGGAAGCCGTTGGCCCGGCTTGGGGAGTATTAATGATCAGCGTGGACGCGCTGTCCGCAGCCAACACCAATCCGTCATGAACACTAATTAGAACCGCTATACTCATCGGGTTTTACGACCTGCTATCGTTTTGATCCCCGCTTTTTGCTCAGCCAAATGATCTCATGCCGGGATACATCCCGCAATAAATCTCCGGATTCTTTTCCAATGGTTTGTTACTCATTTCGAGTAGCAGTTACTCGGCCTGTCCTTACACGTTCATCCAGTTGGTGCCAGGCTTCTTTATAGATTTCAAATTTGGCGCATCCAGTCCTATTTATTAGTAAACCGTCGGGGTGCAAGTGGACGACTGTCAGGGTGCCAAGCGCCTGGATGGGAATGAGATACCAAATATCTCTTCGCGCCAAGTAGAGCGCCATAAAATCGATGTCGTCGGGGCTGTAGCATCCATTGTTCAGCTTGCAGCGACTGCGGCACCTTACCTGGTAATCTCCGCGAACGACGCTCCTGAATAACGATTTGACCTGGATACGCAGCAGTCGCCGCCCCGAATCTACGATCAAATCGTAGCGCCGGCAGTCGCCGAATGGCTTGGAAACAGCCAAGCCCTTTGAACTGGCAGAGAGAATAAACGCCAATTCGCCCAGGTCTCCCAGTTCTTTCGAGTCCATCGTTCCCGAGGGATTCGCCAGGCGTCGCGACGCGTGGTTTGCGGCGCCGCAGTCAATTGTTTCGGATTGTTTGTCCTTCTCATTGGTGTCATCCATGCTGTGAAATGCGCGCACGCGGTTGGCATGAGCTTCATCTCTCTTCCTTATGTTCAGATTTTGTTGGAATTTGTAGGGCGAAAAAACAAGATGCGGAAGGCTGCATCTCTACCGGATATCGCTTTTTCATCCACAAAAAGCAAAAGGCGCGGGCTGGGACGCCTGCGCCTTCGCTAATATTTAAACTTATAGTTATATGATACGCCTTTTACTATGCTAAATGAGCCAGGGTTTTGAAGTTTATTTTGGCAAGAATATACTTGACTCATCAGACAAAATAGCGTAATTTGGTGCATGGCAACCGAAAGACACTTCAAGAAGCAATTCAGTACTTTTCCGATACAAACAATTGCATTGACTACCTAGCAAACCGACGCTGGGGAAAAGACGGAGTTGTGTGTCCCGCTTGCGGATCGCGGGAAGTTTCATTTGTCCCATCGCGGCGCGTGTGGCAGTGCAAGACTCGCCATCCGAAAGCCCAGTTCTCCATCAAGGTCGGAACTATTTTCGAGGATTCACCGATCGGTTTAGACAAGTGGCTTACAGCAATGTGGATGATTGCGAACTGCAAGAATGGCGTTAGTTCTTGGGAATTACATCGCGCTCTTGGAGTCACCCAAAAGTCCGCATGGTTTATGCTGCAACGGATACGTCTGACACTTCAGGACAAGCAGAGTGGCGGAAAACTCGGCGGCGGACCGAACAGCAAAGTTGAAATAGATGAGACTTTCATCGGCGGGAAAGCACGAAACATGCACAGATCGAAACGTGAGCGTCTTAGTCGGGATGGTGGCATGCAAGCTGGACACGGCAAGGCCGTGGTAATGGGAATGCTGGAACGCGGCGGAAAAGTTAAAGCAACCGTACTCGGCAAAAGACGCGAGAAGAAGCAAATGCACGAGATTATCCGCGAGAGCGTTGCGCCGGGAACTTGGGTAATGACCGATGAGTTTTCTAAATACGACGGGCTGGCACCTGACTACACACATCTGGTCGTGAATCATCTTGAGCGGTACGTGCAAGGCAACGTTCACACTCAGGGCATTGAGAACTTTTGGAGTCTATTAAAGCGCACGCTCGGCGGAACCTATGTGTCAGTCGAACCATTTCATCTGTTCCGTTACGTGGACGAACAGGCATTCCGATTCAACAATCGAAAAGATGCGTTTGGCAACAAGCTTACCGATGCAGACCGATTCGACATTGCAGTCTCGCAAATTCTTGGAAAGCGGCTCACCTATGCGGAGGTGACTGGCAAGGTGGGGGAAACGGCACCCTTGAATCCGCTCGGTAGAAAACGCGGGAGAAAAATCACGAAGAAGATTTCTTAGGTTTGGGGCCGCGACGATGGGGGTTTTGCTGCGCCGCCCTGCGGTGTCTTCGATTCGCTCTTTAACTACGCTGTGCGGAACCGAGAGCACCTTATCAACAAGGTTGTTGAAGCGGTCGTATTCGACGTTACCCTTGGCATTCTTGGCGGAAAGTTTAGGGTGACCCATCAAAACTCGCTCCTAGAAAGCGAGTGTAGGTTACGTGTGCCTGAGTGGTCAAGCCGCCAATTTGTGGAAAGACCGCCGGGCTTGGAGCCTCCTCAACGTGATCCGCTATGCCGTTAAAGACCTACACGCCTTGCTGTTATGGATTGATCACATGGTCAATTTCACCTACTCGCAAGAGAACATTCGCTACTGGGATGCGGCTCTCCTTACAACCAGGAGAAACAAAGCGTAGCGGAACAAATATCTTGCGTCAGGAAACATTTTCAAACCCTTGAGTTGGATGATGCATTTGGAGTGTGCGACGAATTCAAAATAAAACTTGATCATGAAAATTTGAATTTGGGAGAGTGTTGCGGGTACTTGCTCAGTCTTCGACGGATGCTGACAGACACACGAGAAAAGCGTGTCTTTATGTATGTTCCGGCTAGCGTGTCGAAGTATGCACGCGGGTACCAGGGGCCAGCTACCCAAGCCCCACAGTCTTTCTTTGCCCTCACAACGATGATGATGGATTCGCATTCGCTGGCAGCGCAGCCGTTTGGCTTAAAGGTTTTCAATGCATTCGACAAGGCAAGATTCGATGCTGAACAGACAGCTTTGTGTCTCGTTGCGGGAGCACCGACTGCTGCCGTGTTTCACATGATGCGCGTAGTTGAATGGGGAGTCCGTGCGCTTGGGGCTGATCTAGGGTTAAGAAAAATAAAAAGAAGTTTTGAAGCCCAAGCCGGGAGGATTACTCCGCGCTCCGAAGACTCGCTTTATTCCGATAGAAAACGCAACTTGGGAGAAGATACACGGGCAGTTGCGCGCCAAGGTGGACGCAAAAATTACCAAACTTAGCCCCGGACAACAAAAGACAGAAAGAGCGCCTATTACAGCAGCATTCTAAAGAAAGATTTCAACGGTTTCAAAGACGCATGGCGCAACCATGTGATGCACACCAGATTTCAATGTAAGAACGGGGATGAGATCGCGTCCTAGCTCACGTAGATCGTTTCATGAAATCATTGGCTGAAGGCTGCCCTGTCACGGCTCCCTCACCTTAGCAGTTTTGATGAGGCAAGTATATTAATGCCTTTATTTTTACCGTCGAATGAAGGACATAGATCAAAAGGGGCGTTTTTAGCTCTTGACAAGAATTTGAGGGATTCGGTTTCTTGGAAAAACGAGATGCTCTTAGCCGCAGCTAATAGCGAAGTCACCGCCGGCATTGTCGCCGCCCATCCTTCACCGGCGAGTGGGCATTCGCGCACCGGCGTTGTCGCCTCCCACCCTTGCGAAAACCGCGCAAGGATGGGCCACCCCTAGCTTTGGTGATATTGGCGAAGATCAACTGCGGGGTTCAGTTGGGCTGGTCGCCTCCCATCCTTGCGAAAACCGCGCAAGGATGGGCCACCCCCAGCTTAATATTGGCGAAGATCAACTGCGGAGTTCAGCTAGGCAGGTCTTTTTTGGGTTTTTCGTAAGCTTTTTTCAAATATCGGCGGGCTTCGTCGAGGGCGCCTTGAGTGTTGTCGTTGGTCTGCAAAGCCTGGCGGTATTCGTTGGTGGCGCGCTCGCGCTGTCCGGTAAGGTCGAAAATCTTGCCTAACGAAAGATGACTCCAAACCTCTGTCCAGCGCGGATCACCGTCGCCGTTCAGAGATTCGCGATAGGCATTTGCGGACGCCTGATAATTGTGCTGCTGGAAAAATACGTCGGCGATTCGGTAGTGGGCGAGCGAACTGTTTTTATTAATATCCAGCGCTTTATTGAATTCGCTGAGAGCGCCTGCGAAGTCTCCCTGTTGGACCAGAGCTTGTCCGCGCTGGATGGAGGCCCGCAGTTTCACATCGGTAGAATTCTTCAATACACGATCATCGGGATCAATGGAGATGCGGCGAGGTTTGCCGAAAGTTTCCACTGAGAATGGCGAGTTTGTACCGACCACGTCTATGCGCTTTTCTTCCGTTTTGCCATCGGTGTCAATTTTCAATTCGACAGGCATGCGAAACAGATCCAGATCCTGGGCCACCTGCCCGACTACGCGAAATCCGGGACAGTGATCGGCAGGAGCACACTTATTTCCGAGGCGATAAACGGTGTAGACGGTCTTGAATTCGGGAGCGCCGGTGGAATCCAGCCATTGGGAAAAAAACCAGGTGAGATCGTTGCCATAATTCTTTTCGGCGATGGCGCGGAAGTTATCCACGGTGGCTGACTTTCCTGCATATTGGGAGGCAAACGCCCGCATGGTCTGATCATATTTCTGGTCCCCTTCGACCCAACGGAGCATATGCAAGATCATGCCGCCTTTATCGGTGACGAGCGACTGGAATTCCGGAGAAAAGATGTCGAGCTTGCTGGCGCTGGAAAGCGGCACCGTGTCATAGGCTAACGCCCCGACGGACATGTCTTTGACCACTTCCTCCAGGCCCGCCTGTCCGGCGGCCTGCTCGACGTAGCGGGCTTCGGAATATCGCGCAAATCCATCACTGATCCACCAATCGTCCGTGGTAGCGGGGCTCACAGAAACTCCCCACCACTGATGAGCGATGGTGTTGGCGAGCAAACGGTAGTTAACCTTTTCAGTGATAGCACGACTGGCGACGGCGGCGATCTCGGGAGCCCACGCGGCGGGAACGGTGTCATCGGGAATCTCGACGACTCGCAACGTCGTGGACATCGCAGGACCATAGAGTGTCTCGTAATAGGTAAATTCCTTGAGCGCGGTTTCCAAATATTCCGCCGAGGAATTCTGGTGTAGGGGCTTGAAGAACAGGTGGAGATCGAGTCCCGCTTCGTTACTTTCAAATTCCTGGAATGCGCCGGCGATGATGGTTCCGGGAAAGCTCGGTTTGTCCCAAACAAAGCTGTAGGTTTTAGTAGGCTCCGCCTCAGCCGACGTTTTCTTTACTGCGGTAGAGCTTGCCGGTGCCGAGCCTGTTGCCACGGTCTCTTTACCGCTACCGATGACAGTCATAAACGAAGGAACGGTAACGTTGATGGTGGCGGTGAAGCGGTTGGTGCCGTATCCGTTCACGGGGAACCACCGTCCGGAATAGAGCAAGTAACTGGTGTCGTCGCTGACGGAGGCGAGCTTGAGCCCCTGAACCGGGCTATCGTCGGCGGAGTCGAGCACGCCTTCGTATTCGAAAGTTAAAGTGGTAGAAGCATCCTTGGGCAGGTCTTTGGCGAGTTGCACGCGGACAGTCGAATCCTGGGTTACGCGCTCGGCGGGGAGCAGCTTGCCGGATGCGTCTGTCACCTTGGTTACACGCAAGGCGTTATGCAGCTCGAAAGTTGCGACATTCAGGTCGTCGAGAGCGGTAAATTTCACCTTCGCCTGAGCGGAAAGCTTATGGGTGTGAGGCGTCAGTTGTGCGTCAATCTGGTAATCATCAACGCGCAGGCGAGCTTTTTCAGCCGCTCGTCCGGGGATTGCGGCGAGCAATAATGTCAGGACCAAACCGGCCATTGAAGCCCGGCGCCCAGAATGAACTTGCATCAGCGGATTCTCTCCTGGAAACGTACCTTTTAGCTTGGATGAACATTATTGCCGAAAAGATGCTGTCAGCAAAAGGCTTAGCGGGGGTTTGCGCGGATTCGGCGCCTGGGTCTCCGGAAGGAGTCCGGTATGGGGATTGCCCTGCCGAGCATTGCCCGGCTAAACAGGCAAGGTCGCCTTTGAGCTATGTCGCAAGCGATCTTCCGCCCCTTCAGGGCTTACTCAATGCCAATTTTCGTCCCATGGCTGCGCCATGGTCTGCACTCTCGCGCCGCTTCGCGGCTATTGCTGCTGGTCGCGTTCCACTGTCTAAATCGAAAGTGGGTTGCAACACAGACTGGCGTGTTCCTACGTGTTTTCGGATGAACGTAAGAAAGCCAAAATCTCGGCGGCGGCGCGATCCGCGGGGTGGATTTGCCGGTGGTCCGGGCCGCGGAGCTGGGCTTTTACGTCCACTAATCCTGCGATCATTTGATCGCGAGCCAGGCCATCGCGCACGATCTGGTTAATATTTTTGACTACATTATCCGGCGTGAAATCGTTTTGAACCAGTTCGGGGACGATTTGCTTTCCTGCGATCAGGTTGACCATTGCGAAGTAGGGAACCTTTACCCGGGATCGCCCCAAGAAATAAGTTAGTGGCGAGACTCTATAAACCATGACGAAAGGAGTTCCCATCATTGCGGCTTCCACCGTGGCGGTGCCGCTGGCGATGATTCCGGCGCGGGAGTGCGCCAGTGCCGGAAGCGAGTCCGAAACCAGCTGAATCGGAGCATTGCCGATCAAGCCTTGAAGAAAACTTGGTTCGAGCGTTGGTGCGACTGGCAAGAGGAATTCGTATCCGGAACCAAGCTTTGCGGCAGATTCAAGAATCGCCGGAAGGTTCATGCGGACCTCTTTAACCCGGCTACCCGGCATTAGCGTTATCCAGGGCTTCGAGGCGTCGAGGTCATATTCGGCGGCGTATTCCGCGCGGGAAATTTCGGGACGAGGAATATCTGCAAGAGGATGTCCGACGAAGGTCGCGTTTACGCCACGATCACGATAGAACTTTTCTTCAAAGGGGAAAATCACCAAAGCCTTGTCAACATATTTGCGGAGCAGGCGTACGCGTCCTTGCCGCCAAGCCCAAAATTGCGGGCATACGTAATAGACAACGGGAATGCCGCGCTTCTTCATCTGGCGGGCTACGCGCCAGTTGAATGCAGGAGAATCAATGACGATCGCAAGATCGGGGCGACGCTTGTCTGCCTCGCGGATAAGCCGGCGAAATAATCCGTAAATTTTAGGAAGATGGCTGAGAATTTCGGAGATGCCGACCACCGCGAGGTCTTTGGCGTCCACGACGATTTCGCAGCCGGCGGATTGCATCGCCTCGCCCCCGGCTCCGAAAAACTCTGACGAGGGATCACGCCTGCGCATGGCTTCGATGAGCTGCGCGCCGTACATGTCGCCCGAGGCCTCGCCGGCAGAGATCAGAATCCGCACGAGGCATTGTAAATTGCGCCGCGGAGTCAGCAGGACTTACCGTCTTTTTCGGGCGCTAACTCGCGACCTCCGCTTCGATCACACTGAAGGGAGATTTTGTCAGAATAATTCGCGTCAAGCGCAAGCCCGCCTTGCTGAAAAGCTGTGAATACTCGTCGGCCGTGCGCTCGCGTCCGCCGGGGAACATTAGCATTTCGATATCAATGATCTTGGAGGGATGCGGCTGATTTCCGGGTGGCACAACGAATTCCAGAAGAATTATCTTTCCATCCCGTCTGCCTTGGAGGGCGCGGCCGCAATTTCGCAGGATAGCTACAGCCCGGTCGTCATCCCAATCGTGAATAATAGACTTCATTAAGTAGAGATCACCACCGTTGGGAACGGCCTTGAAGAAATCACCAGATTCGGTGCGGCATCGGTTCGCCAATCCCAACTCAGAAATTCGCTGTTTGGCACCCGGAACAACGCCTTCCAAGTCAAATAGAATGCCCTCCATCTGCGGGTATTTTTGCAAAATCGAGCACAAAATAAATGCGTGACCTCCGGCAACATCCACAACGGTCTTGAATGATGAAAAGTCATAGCTATCGAGAACTGGACCCATTGCCATGGTGCTGAGGTTGGTCATGGCTTTGTGGAATCGGTCAAATTCCAGGGCGTTAGTAGAAAAATATTCGAAAACGGGCTGGCCAGTGACATGTTCAATGGTGGGCTGCCCTGTCCGCACAGAGTGCAAAAGTTCACCGGCGATGTTGAAGTGAAAAGGATCGGCAATCCAAATTACAGTGTCATGCATTGAGTCCGGAACATCGGAGCGTAGCAACTCGGATGCGGGAGTATGCGCAAATTGTCGCGGCCTAATCTCGTCAAAAATGCCCACCATGGCGAGCAGTCTGAGTATGCGGTAGAGAGCATCCTCGTTGGTATGTGTGCTATTTGCTAAATCGGATACCGATTTACTGCCGTCACGCAAAAGATCGGCGATATTGAGCTCGGTCGCAATCCATAGGGCTGCCGACGGCACATAACCAGCGGCGATCTGCAAGATGTGTTGCATCGGATTAGGTCGTTGCTGTTGATCGGATTGCTGACTTGCATCCGCGTGCTGCTTTTCCGCGTGCGCCGTGGCCATGAATGTCTCCTCGTGGGGGGATTCGCTTGCCGTGAGTCTATTGCGGATAATGGCGAATCGCAACAGAACCGGAACGTAGCTTTGCTGAGGCGAGTTATACTAAGCCTTCATGGACGAATCCCCGCAAAAGACTTTTTACCTCGAGACTTTCGGCTGCCAGATGAACGCGCACGACTCTGAAAAGGTCGTGGGCACTCTCCTTTCGGAGGGATATTGCCAGGTTCCGACGGTCGAGGAAGCTGAACTGGTTCTGTACAACACGTGCTCAATCCGCGATAAGGCCGAGCAGAAAGTCTTCAATCGGCTGAACGATTACAAGAAATTTCAGAAACAAGGCAAGAAATTTGGGGTGCTCGGCTGCGTGGCCCAGCAGGAAGGTGAAAAGATTTTTGAGCGCGCGCCGTATGTTTCGCTGGTATGCGGATCGGCGTCTTATAGAAATCTGCCGCAGATGCTCGTACAGCTTAGGGCAGGGAAGCCGCGCGTGACCGGACTCGGCGATCGCGAAACGGACGAGTGCTTTGAAACCGAGTTTACCGCGCGCACGAATCCCCATAGGGGATACATCACGATCATCGAAGGGTGCGACAAGTTTTGCGCTTACTGCGTGGTCCCATTTACTCGCGGCAAAGAGCGCAGCCGGGCGTCTGACTCGGTTCTTTCGGAAGCGCGCAAGATGGCAGAGTTGGGATATACCGAAATACAGTTGCTGGGGCAGAATGTAAATTCATACAAAGACCCGGCAGGGAAGAAGACTTTCGCGGAACTGCTGGCTTCGGTCGGAGAAATTACCGGAATCCGGCGAGTGCGTTTCACGACATCGCATCCCAGAGATTTTGGGCGGGACATTGTCGAGGCGATTGATTCTGTTTCCACGTTGTGCGACCACGTGCATCTGCCGATTCAAAGCGGGTCGGATGGTATTTTGGACGCGATGCAGCGACTTTATACTCGCGACCAATATATGGAGCGCGTCGGCTGGATGAGATCGGCGCAGCGAGACATCAGCATCACCAGCGACATTATTGTCGGATTTCCAGGGGAGACGGAGGAAGACTTTGAGCAGACTCTGTCTTTACTCGAAGAAGTGCAATATGACAGCATTTTTGGATTTAAGTATTCGCCGAGACCCAATACGCCCTCGCTGAAGCTCGAGGACGCGGTACCGGAGGAAGAGAAAGTCCGGCGCCTTTCGGTGCTTCAGGAAAAGCAGAGGGAAATTCAGCGGCGTAATTATGCTAAACATTTAGGGCAAACCATTGAGGTATTGGTTGAAGGGAAGAACGAGGCCCGGAAACAATGGATTGGCCGGACATCACAGAACAAGACGCTTAATTTCAGCGTGCCAGGCGATGTGAGTCCGGCATTAGGGAGTTATGTTCCGGTGATTACCACGGCGACTTTCCCAAATAGTTTGGCAGGCGAGATGGTGCTATAAAAAGGTTGGCGGATGGACATAGGGATGCTTCGACTGTGCCTAGCTTCCGCAAGCGGAAGCTAGGCTTCGCTCAGCATGACAACGGGTTCCTGGGGGCGGCATGGAAGTAGAAATGAAAATTCGCGGGCTGATGATGGATCCGGTTACCAACATGCCCATCGTGATTCTTAAGGATGCCGGAAGCGATGCCGTGCTGCCGATATGGGTAGGAATCTATGAGGCGAATGCGATTGCGCTGGAGATTGAGAAGGTGGCGACGCCGCGTCCGATGACCCATGACCTGATCAAGAATGTGTTGGTGGGGTTGGCCGCGAATGTGCATAAGGTGGTAGTGACGGAACTGCGGGACGATACGTTTTATGCGGTCATATGGATGGAACGCGAGGGCCGGATCATCAGCATTGATTCGCGGCCATCGGACGCGCTGGCGTTGGCGTTGAGAGTGGATTGTCCGATTTTTGTCGAGGACGGCGTGCTGAAGAACTCAAAGCTGGCGGCTAACGTGTCCGACAGGGTAACGAGCGAGGAGTTGCGGAAGTGGTTGGAAGGGCTGAACGACGAGGACCTGGGCCGCTACAAGATGTGAGAGGCGTTACCACGGAACCGTCCGGCCAAGATAATCGAGGTATTCCAGCCCGGCGTTGCCTTGCTTCTTGAGCAGAACGTTGACTAAGTTCGGGACACTTTCTTCAATACTGAGGCGCGCATCTGGTCCTCCCATCTCGGTACGGACCCAGCCAGGAGCCATCAACACCATGGCGCGGGAGGTCCCGGAGTTGCGGGCGGCATAGCTCCGCATGAACTGGTTCAGGGCTGCTTTACTACCGCGGTAAACTTCACGCATCCCGGTGACGTTATTGGCGACGCTGCCCTGACCTGATGACATCACGCCGATCAAGCCGTCAGCGGTAACAAGATCCTGAAGCGATTCAATTACCCGCATTGGACACAAAGCGTTTGTGACCATGACACGTACGAACTCCTCGGTCGTTATCTCTGCGATCGTTTCTTTCTCGTTGTTGGTAGTTCCGGCATTGACGAAAAGCATTTCAAACAGCCTGCCTGAAAGACGCTCTCGCAATACTGTTACTTGAGCCTGTTCGCAGATGTCCAGCGTCTCGACTTCCAGCCGTCCCTTGAACGCGTCCGCAAGATCGTGCAATTTCGTGCGGCCCGATCCCGCGCGTACTGTACCGACTACGTTCCAACCTTTTTTCAGGAACTCTTCTGCCATAGCGAAGCCCAGGCCGCGGGAAGCCGCGATGAGGAGAATCGTGGGATTTTTCTGATTCGAGGGAGTGGATGACATTGCGCTGCAACCTCCGTTGTTTCGACTTAGTTTAAGTATGGCCAAGGACGGAAAAAAGCGCCAGACGCATCGGACGCAAATAATACTTGCACCACGCGCTATGCCAAAAGGGACGAATGCGCTATCCTGCGGCTCAAGACGATCGGGCCAGAGCGACAGCCAGTGTGGCTCGGTTGACTGTAGTTGACATAATACTTGTTATCGGACATTGCGTCAGAGACGCAACGTTCGGCCACAAAACCTCTCTAGGAGGATTCTTTTGCGAATCATGACCTTTTGCGTTCGTCCTGCCGCGTTGATCGGTGTCTTATTCGTTCTTCTAGCGGCAATTGAGGTTTCGATTGCGCAGGACGTCAACCAAATCACGGCGATTACCCGACCTCCTATCGTTGGCGTTGCTCACATCGGCCTTCGAACGGACGACATGGCTGCGGCCCGGAAGTTCTACACCGGATTATTAGGCTTTCAGGAGCCGTTCAGTTTAAACAAACCGGACGGAAGCCTGATGCTGACTTATTTCAAGGTCAATGATCACCAATACATCGAAGTGTTTCCTGAACTAAAGGATCCAAATGAGGACCGACTTTCGCACATTTCTTTCGAAACAACGAATGCCGAGCAGTTACGGGCTTATCTTGCCAGCAAGGGGGTAAAAGTCCCGGACAAGCTTCCCTCACGGTTGGATGGGGATCTTGGCTTTGATGTCACTGACCCTGAGGGCCACGATGTGGAATTCATGCAGTACGTTCCTGGATCGCTGCACGAGAAGCAGTTTGGCAGATACCTTCCGACGGGCCGCATCTCGCAACACATGATCCATGTCGGGTTTACGGTGAAGGATCAGGCGGCGGAGGATCGTTTTTATCGCGACATCCTCGGCTTCAAAGAGTTCTGGCATGGAGGCATGACGGACGCTAGAACCGATTGGGTGGATATGCGCGTCCCCGAGGGCACCGACTGGCTGGAATACATGTTGAATGTGCATGATCCGACCCCGCGAACGCTGGGTGTTATGCACCACATGGCCTTGGGAGTGCCTGACGTAAATGCGAGCTACAAAGAACTGCTCAAGCGCGGGTTGAAGGGTTCAGAGCCGCCGAAGATCGGCCGCGATGGGAAATGGCAGTTGAACCTGTACGATCCAAACCTCACCCGGGTGGAATTGATGGAGCCAAAGCCTGTGCAGAAGCCGTGCTGCTCGGCAATGGAACAGTAGAGATTGAGTAATTTGGCAATTGGGTAATTTGGTAAATTGAAAAGCTGGCGTCTAGTACCTACTTTTCAAACACTAGATTGTAGGTTCACTTCTTGTTTTCGCCCTTTGTTTCTTGGAGTACGTCGTTTCCTGCCAGCACGATCTTTGCGTGGAATAGCGTCCCTCCAATGCGCGTCGCCATGGCGATCAGCTCCCTTTGCCCATAGAAAACTTTGACAATTGGCGCACGCGAAAAGTCTGGCAGGTTGGCGGCGCGACCGGCGCGGATTTTTGCAAACATCTCTTCGTCGGCGGTCACCGACGGAATTTGCGGCAGCAGCTCTCGAGGGTGAACGAACATATCTTCCAGATGAGCATGATTGGCTGCGGACTGTACTTCGTCCAAAGTGTGGGCGTGCGCCAGCTCAAACTCGGCAACAGACGTCCGGCAGAGAGATTGCAAGTGGGCGCCACAACCCATTCGCTGACCCATGTCGTGGGCTATCACGCGCATGTAGGTTCCCGAGGCAACCCGTGCGCGAAAGGTGGCGCGATCGCCCTCAGCAGCCACTATTTCGAATTCTTTGATCTCAACTTGAATCGGATTCAGATGCACCTCCTGCTTTTTGCGCGCGAGTTTGTAGGCAGGGACACCCTGAATCTTCTTGGCAGAAAATGGGGGTGGCATCTGCTGGATTACGCCCAGAAAGGTTTGCGCGAGCTCTCGCAGTTGCGTCAATGAAATGACTACTGTCTGGGGTTGTCCGGCTGGATCGCCGTCGCTGTCGAAAGTGTCGGTTGCGGATCCAAAGCGGATTGCGCCTTCGTATGTCTTCTCTGACGAAGTATAGAATTGCGCCAGCCGCGTCATGTTACCAACGACAAGAGGCAGCACTCCGGTGGCCAGCGGATCGAGCGTGCCCAGATGCCCAACCGAGCGCTGCTGCAAAATGCGGCGCACGCGGTTTACCACGTCGTGCGAGGTGAATCCGGAGGGCTTATTGATGATGAGGACGCCAGTCATTGAGTAATCGGGTGATTGAGTAATTTGGTAATTTAAAGGCCAGAGTATGCTAACTGTTCGGGTCCTAATCCGCCGCAAGATTTCAATTGCTCAATTACCCAATTACTAAATTACCCAATCCCGATGATTCCCCTTCGTGATGATCAGCCCCGGTTCAGCACTCCTTATATCAATTACTTTCTGGTTGCGCTGAATACGATTGTTTTTTTATTCGAGTTATCGGTGGGCGCACAAAGCCGCGGAGCGCTCAACGGCCTCATTTATGAATTTGGAATCGTGCCCGATCACTTCACGGCCGCGCTGACGGGGCCACAGCATTTCCAGTTAGCGGGAGCTTTTCTGTCTATCTTGACCTCGATGTTCCTGCATGGGTCGTGGCTGCACATTATCGGAAACATGTGGGTGCTCTGGATCTTCGGAGACAATATCGAAGACTATCTTGGCCATTTTTCTTATCTGCTGTTTTATCTAATCTGTGGCTTCACTGCGGCAATCACTCATATTGCCATGAATCCTGGTTCTGACGTGCCAACCGTCGGGGCCAGTGGCGCAATTGCCGGAATCATGGGCGGGTATTTTCTTTTGTTCCCTAAAGCGCGTGTTCTGACGCTGGTTCCTTTAATCGTTTTTTTTACGTTCTGGTGGCTGCCGGCTTGGATCGTTCTCGGATATTGGTTTCTGCTGCAATTTCTCAGCGGGACAGCCACGTCAATCGCCTATTCCAGCTCAAGCGGCGGCGGTGTGGCTTTCTGGGCTCATGTGGGCGGATTCGTTACGGGGCTGATCCTGATCAAAATAATGCCGCGGCGTTCTCCAAGCGGCCGATACGGCACGTGGTAGGCGTTTCGACGGGCTGGACAGCCGAGGGCCGCTGTCCCTGCACGACGCGTTTGATTGGAAGGTTTGCCAACGACGAACGACCAAGGACCAACGACTTTCTCCGTATAATGTCGGAGTGACTTCCAGTTCCGTCCGTCAGATCGCCTCAGCCGACTTCCCTACCCGTTGGGGAAAGTTTCGCATCCATGGATTTGTTGGCGAATTTGGGACGGGCGATACGATTCGCAAAGAAGAAGCCGTGGCGCTGGTGATGGGAGATGTTCAATCCTCGCCGCCTCTCGTGCGAATTCATTCGCAATGCTTGACCGGAGATGTATTCGGGTCGCTGCGGTGTGATTGCCGCCAGCAGCTTGAAATGGCACTTTCCATGATCGCGGATGAAGGAGTCGGCATTTTGATCTACGAACAGCAGGAGGGGCGCGGCATTGGCTTGATGGCGAAATTACAAGCCTACGAATTGCAGGATGGTGGACTCGATACGGTCGAAGCGAATGAACGCCTCGGTTTCAAGGCGGATCATCGTGAGTTCGCTTTGCCGGGGAAATTCTGAAGTCTCTTGGAGTCTCGCGGGTTCGCTTGTTATCGAACAATCCCGAGAAAGTCGCGGCGCTGGAACGTTCGGGAATTGAAGTTACGGAGCGAGTGCCGTGCGAAGCTGCTCAGAATATTCACGCAGAAGATTATTTGAAGACTAAGAAAGACAAGATGGGGCATTTGTTTACGTCGCGATAGATGGGGAGGGTGTGTCATTTCACTTTGTCATTCCGAGCCGCTCGGAGCCGCGCTCGCGCGGCGAGAGCGTGTCGAGGAATCTGCTTTTCGCGGACGCCATGAGACGTCTTCAGTAAGTCGGAATTGTTGAATCCACTCCTCTTGACCACGCGTCAATGCCTCCGCGAAGAGACTGGGCTCTGTCGAATCCCTGCTGGCGCAGCCAGTTGGTAACGCTCATCGAGCGCACTCCATGATGGCAGACGACGACAATATGTTCATCGGGATCAAGTTCCTGATGAGCACGGCTGGGAATGTCTCCCATGGGGATGAGCTTGGCTCCGGCAATTTTCGAAAGGTCGAACTCCCAGGGCTCGCGAACGTCGAGTAAGGTGAAGTCTTCACCCTGATCAACGAGAATCTTTAATTGCTCCGGTATGATTTCGAAGTCCAGAAGGTTATCTCTCTTATTCAGATTTCGCGGACAGGAGTGTCCGCGCCACATTAACCCTAGAGGTTGATTGCTGACTTCCGCACTTCGCCGATGGATGCCAGTGGATCGCGGGCGCCTTCTTTCTCTGCGATCCATTTCTTTTCGTTGTGAATGATGTCCAGCAACGTAGCTTTGTCCTGCGGGCTCGGCAAATATTCTTTCAGATGCCCGTCATAGGATACGTCGTCAAGGGGCTCGCCAGTTTGCGCATGAAACTTCTGCGCGGCCCAACGCCCAATGTTGCGATTGAATTTCAGGTCCGGCGCGTAGAGCTTCGGTTGCCCCGGCGCCAGCACGCTGTTCAGGCGCTCGATTAATCCTGCCACCTCGTCTCGATATAAATGGCGGTTGTAGTCGTTCAGTTCGTCGAGTTTCGCCGTCTGGTCGTTCTTGGGTTCATCATAGCGGCCCTTGATTCCCCAGACGTAGGCCCAGTGGGCCGAGGAAGAATTGTCGGTTCCGAATAAATCGTAAGAACTGGAAATCCACTTATTCAAATATTTCTGAATCAGCCACGCAGGAATTACTCCTGCTTGAACGATGCGGCGCAGGCCGTCGTTTCCGGTGCCCATGTGAAACGCCTCTTCGCGAAGCATGTAAGACATGGACCGGCCGAGCGGAGCGAAGGCTGAATACTTCAACATTTGCAGTTGAAACTTTCCATCGCGGTCAACGAAATCGGTGTAGGTGAAAAAGTCCATCCAGTTGTCAACGTCCACGTTGAAGGCGCCGAGGAGGCGTTTGTTGTCGAAGGCGCGGCGCTCCAGCATCTTTTGCGCTTCTACTTTTCCGGAGTAGCCGAAGTTGTCAACCAGCAGGGCGCACATCTGCCATCCATGGCGCATCTCTTCGATCATCACGCGGGTGATGGCGCGACGGTCCCAATCGGTAGGCGCGCTCTCAAATAAATTCCGCTGCTGCTCCACACTGGCGAACTCGGTGTCGCCCTGATAAACGATCAAATTGATCAGAGCGTCGCGCATCTGTTGAGTGGGGACTTGGCGGAGGTTCTCCCATTTGTTACGTCCCTTGAATGCGCCGAATTGGATTTCGTTGGTTTCGATGGCGCCGTATAGAGTGTCGAATTTAAAGTCGGCAATCTCGTCGCGATTGACGCCAATATCTTTGCGCCAGTCGTCGAAGAGGCCGACCCAATCGCTGAAGGTCCCGATCTTTGCGACTTTACCTGGCATGATGAAACCCTTTAACCACAGAGGACACGGAGGTCAAAAGTAAAAATCTCTGTGTGCCTCTGTGTCCTCTGTGGTTAGCGCCGTTTTTCATTTTCCCGTAAATGTCGCGGGACGCTTTTCTACGTATGCGTTCAGTCCCTCTTTAGCGTCATCGCTTTGGAAAAGTATCTGCTGATTCTCGCGTTCGACGGCCAAAGCCGATTCCATGGGAATCTCCCATCCGGTTTGCACAGCACGTTTGATGCGCCCAACGGCCTTCGCGGCTTTATTCGGCGGACAGAATTGATGCGCGTACTCCATGATGCTTTCCATGAATCCATCTCGTTCATAGATGTCATTGATGATTCCGAATTCGAGAGCCTCTTCGAATGAAAACGTATTTCCTGTGACCATCAATTCGATGGCCTTGCTCTTCCCTACGAGGCGCGACAAGCGCTGCGTGCCGCCGGTGCCGGGAAGCACTCCGAGATTTACTTCGGGCAGACCGATTTTGCCCGCGTCCTTGCGGGCGATGCGCAGATCGGCGGCCATGGCGATTTCCAGGCCTCCGCCAACGCAATGTCCGTTAATCGCGGCAATCACCAGTTTTGGCGTGTGTTCCAAGCGCAACAACGTTTCATTGGCATGCAGGCAGAAATAATATTTGAAAGTGGGATCAACACTGGAGAGCATCTTGATATTCGCGCCAGCGGAAAAAAACTTATCTCCCAATCCAGTGAGGACGATTACATAAACGTCGTTATCAAATCTGGCCTTCAGAATTGCCTCATCTAACTGGCGATTCATTTCGTAGGTATAAGTATTGGCAGGCGGATCGGCCATCTCGATTACGGCCACGCCGGAATCAGTGCGGTAGTTAATCAATTGCTTCGTAACCGCAGTAGCTGGTGACTCAATAGTGGTTGCCATGAATGCGCTCCTTCGCGCGGTTGTTCTCGGTTCAATTTTAAGCCTTCTGCACGGAAGAAGTACAAGGGATGGATGCCATTAGTCCTACGAATTGCCTGATTCAGTTGCGAATATCGGCCATCATTTGCTCGACTTCCAACTTTTCACTCGCTGGCAACGGAAGCAGAGGCAGGCGTGATGGACCTCCAAAGTAGCCATTCAGATCCATCGCGTATTTCAGTGCGGGGACGCCCATGTGCGATACCAACCGTTCGCCAGCGTTGGCGATTCGTTCCTGCTTCAGCGCCGCCAGTTCGCCGTCGCCCTCTTTCCAGGCAGCGTAAACCTCGTAACAGACCGTGGGAGCGGCGACCGAGAAAGCCACAACCGCGCCAACGGCGCCTGCATTCAATGAAGCGTGGAGTTTGTGCGCGGCGCCGGCCAGCACTTGAAATCCCACATCTTTCTGCCGTGTTTTTATTCCTTCAATCACGGCGGGCGCTGAAACGCTGCCGCCTGGGGCGGAAATAGAGACCAGTTCCCTGCTGCCGTTTTCGGATTCTTCTTCGGCGGGCTTCACCTTCATCATGCGCGGCGTCACCGCATCGAAAGTCATGGTCACGGTGGCACTGTGCTTGATGTGGCGTGTGCCGCTTACCATGCCCCGAATTTTTTCGATGTCTCCGCCGGATTCCTTGATTCCGATGATGTTCGGATGATTTGCCAGTTCAATGACAACTTCGGCGGGAAGGTCATATCCGGTTAGAGACGGCACGCTGTAAAGCAGAATTGGTAATGGCGAACTGTCGGCGACTGTCCGATAAAAGGCGAGCATATTTGGTGGCTGCATCTGCTTTTTGTAGTAATGCGGCGTACGCACCAGGGCAACGTCATAGCCAAGTTCCGCCGCATATTCGGTGAGTCGCAAAGTTTCTATGGCAGACTCAGAACCTGTTCCGGCGATTAAGACTTTCTTCGGAGAAGCCGCGTCGCGCCCCATCTTGAGAACATCCCGCCGCTCTTGATCGGACAGCATGATGGCTTCGCCCGTGGAGCCGAGAACGACGATGCCGGCCACGGGAGTCTTTGAGTAACGCTCGACGTTATGCTCAAGCTTTTTGAAGTACACGTTTCCATCAGGATAATAGGGGGTCGTGATGGGAGGAAAAATGCCGGAGAGCAGCATGGCGATTCAGCGTATCACTTTCGTCGCGGCGGGCAAATCGTTGGTATAACTTCCCGCTTATTGCGCCGATACACCTTGAAATCGGCCTCATCAACGGTTAGGACGGAATGTCTGGGATACAACTCACTCATCCTTATCAGACACAGATCCGCTAAGTCGGGTCGGCGGTCTTCATAACGTTTCGCGAGATCCCGAAGACTGGCGATTTCTGCGCTCGCAACGAACCCGAGCCGTAGCCATCCGTTGTACAACATCTCCAGCGGCAACGCGCTTGATCGTACATGAAAAGCCGTTTCAGACAAGACCGATTCGCAGGTCAGGGCGGGCCAACTAATATCTCCAGCCAGTCCCGCAGCCCAATCATGGTGCCAGTCGTGAGTCTCCAGCAGAGCCACTAAAAATCCAGTGTCGGCAATCACTTTCACTTGCGCGAATAGCCTTTACGAGACGAAAGATCAGGGGGGCCGTCTTTCAGGATGCCGACGTATTTCCTCCAAGCCTGATTTCCGCCCCCGTTTAGAGAAACCTCCAGCGACTCCCGGACCACGCGGCTCATCGGCAGTCCTGTTCGGCGAGACTTTTCGCGAAGACGATCCAGCAATTCTTCGGGAAGGCGAACGGTAAGTGTGTTACCCATATGGCAGAATTGTAACACAAGTAGGCTTGGGCAAGCTGCCCAAATCGGCGGACCATTGTGAATCTTCAGCTCGCTTTAGCCGACTTTTCGGACACGAACTGGGCTGCGGGCACCGCGCCTATTTGCACGAGCAAACCTAACTGGTCCCAGTTATCCCAACCCTCAGCGATCTTTCCGTCCACAATCCTTTGAATGCTCGTACCCGTCACCTCAGCTTTACGACCAGTCGGCGCGAATCCGAGAAAGGTGCCAGAGTGGGTCATCTTGGCGCTCCATCGCGCCACAACTTTATCCCCTTGAGCCAGCGTCTCGTGGATGGTGATACGGATATCAGGGAACGCAGTTCGCAGATCGCGTGCGAACTGCTTGAATTCGACCAATCCAACATCAACCTCGTGCTGGACTTGTCCGTGGCCGATTGCATCGGGGCGGCACAGCTCGTCAATCGCCTCCATACGGCCTTTGTTCCATACTTCGTCGAACCACCGGTGGATAAATTGGGCGTTGTCTTTTTCTTTCGACATGATGACCTCCGAACAAACCATTAACGTGCTTTTACTCCACGTTCCGCATGTAAAGTTTGTAAGGCTTGCACTCTGACTTCCCCACGCTGCAAGGCTGCGATGCCTTCCGCTGCGGCTCGTGCGGCGGAGATGGTGGTGATGGTCGGGATGCGTCCTTGCACGGCGGCGCGGCGGATTGCTTTCTCGTCGAAAAACGGATCAACGCCGTGCGGCGTGTTCACGATCAGTTGGATGCGATCGCCCTTAATCAAATCCACAGCATTGGGACGTCCTTCTTTTACCTTGTAAACGCGCTCGACCGACATTCCAGCTCCCTCAATTATGTCGGCCGTACCTGCGGTCGCTACAAGTTTGAATCCCATGTCAACGAATTTGCGTGCAAGGTCGGCGACGTGCGGTTTGTCATGATCGGTGACACTGATGAATACGCAGCCTTCGGTCGGAAGTTTCTGGCCGGCGGCTAGCTGTGCTTTGGCGAAGGCTTCGCCGAAGTTATCGGCTACGCCCATGACTTCGCCGGTGGATTTCATCTCTGGTCCGAGGACGGTGTCAACGCCTGGGAATTTGTTCCACGGAAAGACGGGCGACTTCACGTAGTAACAATTTCCGGTATCAAGGTCGGCCCGGCGATCAATGAAAGTTGGCAAAAACTCGCGCAATTTGCGGCCGGTCATCAGGCGAGCGGCAATCTTCGCCATGGGAACGCCGGTGGCTTTCGAAACATATGGCACAGTGCGAGACGCCCGGGGATTCACTTCGAGGACGTAAACTTTGCCGCCGTCCGATCCGTTTCCGCTGGAGCCGGTGCCGATTCGCGGAATGGCAAACTGAATGTTCATCAGTCCGATTACGTTGAGGGCTTTCGCCAGCCGGAAAGTGTAATCGCGCATACGATCAAGCAGGCGTCCCGGAATATCAACCGCCGGCAGCACGCACGAAGAGTCGCCGGAGTGAATTCCCGCTTCTTCGATATGCTGCATGATTCCGCCAATGACAACGTCTTCGCCGTCGGAGAGAGCGTCCACGTCCACTTCAATCGCGTCTTCGAGGAAGTGGTCAATCAATACGGGGCGGTCCTGCGAATATTCGACCGCCTCTTTCATGTAGCGAACCACGGTCTCTTCGTCGTAGGCAATCACCATGGCGCGTCCGCCAAGCACGTAGGAAGGACGCACCAGAACCGGGTATCCGACGCGATTCGCGCCTCCGACGGCTTCCTCGATTGAAGCCGCCATTGCGCCGGGAGCCTGCGGAATTTCGAGCTCATCAAGAAGCTTGCCGAAGCGTTTGCGATCTTCCGCGAGATCAATGGATTCGGGAGATGTACCAATAATCTTCACTCCTGCGGCTTTCAGCGGAAGCGAAAGGTTGAGGGGAGTTTGTCCGCCAAATTGCACGATCACGCCAACGTCAGCGCCGGTCGAAGCTTCATGCTCGCAAACCGCAAAGACATCTTCGAGCGTGAGAGGCTCGAAATATAGCCGGTCGCTGGTGTCGTAATCGGTCGAGACCGTTTCCGGATTGCAGTTGATCATGATGGTCTCGTAGCCATCATCGCGTAGAGCGAAGGCCGCGTGACAGCAGCAGTAATCAAACTCAATTCCCTGCCCTATGCGATTGGGCCCACTTCCGAGGATGATTACTTTTTTCTTTTGTGTTGGAGTCGCTTCGTCTTCCTCTTCGTACGTTGAGTAAAGATACGGGGTGAAGCTTTCGAACTCTGCCGCGCAAGTATCTACTCTCTTGTAAACCGGCTTTAGGCCATGTTTGCGGCGGAGATGGCGAATCTTTTCTGCCGCGCCCTTTTCGTTCAGCCGCCATACGCCGGCAAGCCGCCCGTCGGAGATGCCCATGCGCTTGGCATCACGAAGAACCTCGGTGGGGATGGACTCCATGGGATGTTTTTCCAACTCCAACTGCATGTCGTTAATTTCTTTGAGCTGGTAGAGAAACCATGGGTCCATCGAAGTCATTTTGGCGAGTTGCTTCACCGTGTGCCCCTGGCGCAGTGCGTAGCGGATGTAGGAAAGCCGCTCGGGGTGGGGAGTTACAAGGCGCTGGGTAAGAATCTTTGGTTCGATTTTCTCCGACCCGACTTTTTTTCCGGTGTCGAGCGCACGAACGCCTTTCAGCAGGGCTTCCTTGAACGTGCGCCCGATTGCCATCACTTCGCCGACGGACTTCATCTGCGGACCGAGGCTTTCGTCGGCGCCGGGAAATTTCTCAAACTGCCATTTGGGGATCTTTACGACTACATAATCCAAAGTCGGTTCGAAGCATGATGGAGTCTTACGCGTGATGTCATTAGGGATTTCGTCCAGCGTGTAGCCGACGGCAAGTTTCGCCGCAATCTTTGCGATGGGAAATCCGGTGGCCTTGGAAGCGAGCGCGGAGGAACGTGAGACGCGCGGATTCATTTCGATTACGACCATGCGTCCCGTGCCGGGATGCACGCCGAATTGAATATTCGAGCCGCCAGTTTCTACACCAATTTCGCGGATGACAGCAATCGAAGCATCGCGCATGGCCTGATACTCACGGTCGGTAAGCGTTTGTAGCCGGAGCCACAGTAATCGAGTCGCCAGTGTGTACGCCCATGGGATCGAAGTTCTCGATCGAGCAGATGATGATGACGTTGTCTTTCACGTCGCGCATCACTTCGAGTTCGAATTCTTTCCATCCCAGGACAGACTCTTCGATCAGTGCTTCGTGTACAGGCGAGAAATCGAGTCCGCGAGCCAGGACTTCCAGCAATTCTTCGCGGTTATATGCGATGCCGCCACCGCTGCCGCCGAGAGTGAACGACGGTCGTACAATGACCGGAAATCCGATCTTCCCGGCAAACTCAAGCCCATCTTTAAGATTGCTGACCAATGCGGACTTCGGCACGTCAAGACCGATTTTCTGCATCGCGTCTTTGAAGTAGAGCCGGTCTTCCGCTTTTTTGATCGCGCTGATTTGCGCGCCGATTAGGGTGACGTTGAATTTCTCGAGGATGCCGCTGTCTGCAAGTTCGATGGCGAGGTTGAGCGCGGTTTGTCCGCCGACGGTCGGAAGAATTGCAAAGCCGGCGCTGGGGGACATTTCGCGTTCCACCCGAATAATTTCTTCCAGATATTCTTTCGTGAGCGGCTCGATATAAGTTCTGTCGGCGACTTCGGGATCGGTCATGATGGTGGCCGGATTGGAATTGGCCAGCACCACTTCGAATCCCTCAGACTTGAGAGCTTTGCAAGCCTGCGTGCCGGAATAATCGAACTCCGCCGACTGGCCGATAATGATCGGTCCTGAGCCGAGGATGAGAATTTTCGAAATGTCAGTTCGTTTTGGCATTCAGTTTTGTTGTCTCAGAAACTTGAGCATTAGCAACCGCCTAATTTGAGAAAAATTCGAAGATCTTTCTGCTCGAATTTTTTTCCGACCTCAAAGACTTCCGTTTTAGTGACGAATCCAGATGATTGAAAAAACGCCACGTACACTCCGTCTGGCAGAGGCGCAGAAAAATGTCCGGCGGGATCCGCCTCAATTCGAGTCGCGTTGGTTTCATCCTTTGATCCCTCGGGCAATATCTGGATCTTCGTGCCTGCCGCCACGGCACCCGAGACATCCTGCACAATTCCCATAAAGGCCTGCACGCGATCTTGAACGGGCATTTTCTCCGCCTTCACCATTTCCTGCATAGTTAGGCTTGGAGGCAATTCAATTGAGAATGAGCTACGCCTATCTTTTATTTTCGACGAGACGTCTATGCACAACTGCGCTCTAGCATTGTCGAATGCAGTAGCACCCATGCATTGCTTTCCAGGCCGTAGCTTTGGGAGAAAAAGGATGCCTTGGGCATTCGTGACAAGAAGGTGTCTGTGTTTGCCAGTTTGGAGATCGATCTTTACATCCGGCAGCGGTTTTCCTCCTCGCGACGTGACAATCCGAACATGCGCGAAAGAAGGTTCATAGTTCGTTTCCGTTGTTACTGTCACGCATTCAGCTGAGGCAACACTTGCCGCAGCTATCCAGCCCGTTCCAGCGGCGGCAACGCAGCCGACTCCGAGAATGAGAAGTTTCGAGATGTCAGCGCGTTTTGGCATTCAGTTTATTCTCAAGTGTTCTTTATCGATAACGGCTGCAATAGTCGACTCGTCTTTCATCACCGTCTTGTAGACCCAGCGGTAATGATCCCCTGCCGAAAACTTCATGACTGCTAACGCGCGATCGCGGCCCATCAAGTCGCGATCAGCTTCCATCTCCAAATAGCAGTCAATCAAATGAAGATATGTGCTTTCCTCATCGTTAGCGCCGTCGGGATATCCAACCGGTACTTTCGGATACATTTCCCGCAAATCGTCTTCTGCTGCGCCCGTTTGGCTTTTATGCGCGTCGAGATACCAATGCAGTTGTTCGTGGACGTACGTAGAAAGCAATTGATCGTCGGAATTCAGATGACGGGTGTGCAAAGTGAGTACTGGGTGACTGTGCGGAATAGCCCGCTCGTCAATGATCACCGTGTTGGTAAAAGTGTATTTCGTCAAGTTGTACGCCGTCATAAGCTTCTGCAGTTCCACCTTTGTCTGTTGCTCATTTTCACTTCCATGAGCCAGATTAATGGTGATGGATTGTGCGGCAACGACTACCGCGACTAAAACAACCATCCCAATCGAAAGACCCGATTTCACTGTACCGTCACTTTGCAGGATGCATCCTGCACGACTTGCCACTGCGTCTTGCATTGCGGACCGGGAGTTCCATTGGGAACATCTACATCTACGCGGCGCGATTCGTTTTCATCTTTTGACTTGGGATTGCATGGTCCCTTGGGAACGACCGCCATCCAGTATTGGCCTTGTGTGATTCCCTGAACTTCGAACTGGCCCTTGCCGTCTGTTCGTCCGACTTGATAACGAGTTTGCATCACGGTCGGGTCCTTGGCGGAGTGGTGCAGTTCGACGAATGCATTGGCGACGGGCTGGTGATTGTCGTCGCTGACAGTTCCGCAGACCGTAATTCCCTGATGGGCGAGATCGGCGTTGTGAGAATTGTTCGAACACGCGGTGAGGAACATAGCAAGTCCGAAGATCGTGAGTGCTCGTTTCATGCGGACCTCATTCTCCAACTTAAAGTACATAACAGCAGGTCCCTCGACTGCGGGGATCGTTCGTTAGCGAACGATCCCCTTCGCTCGGGATGACAGATTTTATTTAATAGACCTCCACGTTGCATTTTCGAATCCCCCAAAACCCTGTCATCCCGACCGACCCAGTTAATTGCGCAGCAAATTAACTGGCGAGTGGAGGGACCTGCTTTGCGGGTTCATAACGGTGCCGGGTGAACCATTCCGCCGCCAAATCCTCCCATGTCGGATTTAGTCGCTCAATCAGAAAACCCTTCTTCCCCCTGTTCCATCGTTTCAATTGTTTTTCACGGTCAATTGCCTTCTTCACATCATCGAACGATTCGTAATACACCAAACGATGGCATCGGTACTGCTTGCTGAAGCCGTTAAGCAGGTTGTTATTGTGTTCAAACATTCGCCGTTCTAAATCATTAGTCATTCCGATATACAACACTCGAGATTTACTGGCGACCATATAAACGCTGTAATTATGCCGTTTCATAACAGCAGGTCCCTCGACTGTGGAGATCGTTCGCCAGCGAACGATTTCCTTCGCTCGGGATGACAGATTGTTTTTGAGGTACCAGAGATCCTCACCGCTTCCACTCCTCCATCATCTTCACGAAATCTTTGAACAGGTAGTGCGAGTCATGCGGACCTGGCGATGCCTCGGGATGATATTGGACCGTGAATAGTGGCAGATTCCGATGGCGCATGCCTTCCAGCGTGTTGTCGTTGAGGTCCATGTGCGTTAGTTCGACTTCGCTTTGCGGCAGCGAATCGGGATCAACCGCGAAATTGTGATTGTGGGCAGTGATTTCGATCTTTCCAGTATGGAGTTGTTTTACCGGATGATTCCCACCGTGGTGTCCAAACTTTAACTTGAAAGTCTTGCCGCCGAGCGCGATGCCGGTAAGCTGATGTCCCAAGCAGATTCCGAAGATCGGCTGGCGTCCCATCAAACGGCGAATGTTGTCCACGGCGTAGGTACACGGTTCGGGATCGCCAGGGCCATTCGACAAAAACACACCATCGGGTTTCAAGGCCAGGACGTCTTCTGCTGGAGTTTCTGCCGGGACTACCGTCACTTTGCAACATTCGCCGCGAAGCTTTCGAAGAATATTGTGCTTGATTCCGTAGTCGTATGCGACGACGTGAAAGCGTTCCGGCTCATCTTTGAATCCGACGACCTCATCGGGAAGATGAGAGCGCTCGCCGGTTTCCCATACATACGTTTTGCTGGTGCTTACAACCTTGGCGAGGTCGGTCCCGTCCATCTTCGGAATAGACCGCGCTTTCGCGACCAACTTTTCAGCATCAGTCTCGAGGGTAGAAACGACTCCGCGCATCACGCCGTTGTCCCGCAAATGACGTACCAGCGCCCGCGTGTCAATATCGCCGAGAACTGGAATTTTGAACTGCTCCAGATATTCTTCGGCGACCTGCTGCGAACGCCAGTTCGAACTGACGCGCGAAAACTCGCGCACGATCAGGCCTTCAATATAAGGACGGGTCGCTTCGTTGTCTTCTGAGTTGGTGCCGTAATTGCCGATTTCGGGATTGGTGAGGACTACGATTTGTCCAGCGTAGGAAGGGTCGGTGAAAATTTCCTGGTAACCGGTGATGGAAGTATTAAAAACGACTTCGCCGTAACACTCGCCTTTTGCTCCGTAGCCTTTGCCTCGGAAGATTCTGCCGTCTTCCAGCGCAAGAATGGCTTGCATTATTACTCCGGGGATTGGATTTTTAAGATTCTAACAGGGAAAGAAAGGTTCGCAGGAAAAAGAATCGGTGGAAAAAGCTTAGGCGGAGCATTTTCTTGAAGCTGGCTACTTTCCAACGGGTTTTAACAGTGCCGTATTCCGCTCGTCGGTGCGAACCAGGCGCAAGGGGTCAAACTTCCTTCATGGAATTTCTGTGGAGATGCGATCCCTTATAATAAAGGGTTCCTCATCCCTGTTCGAGGGTCCCTGTAGGGCTTTGTGAAATTAGAATTCACCGCGAAACCGGGCCGAAAGATGACTATTCATTAATGTCCACGGAAACCATAGTTGTTCGCGGTGCGCGGGTTCACAATCTTAAAAATATAGATTTTGAGATTCCGCACAATGCGTTGACGGTCGTGACCGGAGTTTCAGGCTCAGGGAAATCGTCGCTCGCGTTTGACACGATTTACGCCGAGGGGCAACGGCGATATGTGGAGTCGCTGTCGGCATACGCGCGGCAGTTTCTGGAGCGCATCGAGAAACCGGATGTTGACGTAATTGATGGCATAGCCCCTGCGGTTGCGATCCGACAGAAAAATTCCACGCGCAATCCGCGGTCAACCGTCGGCACCGCGACTGAGATTTACGACTACTTACGTTTGCTCTACGCGCGTATTGGCCGGACGTACTGCCTGCGGTGCGGGACCGAGGTAAAGAAAGATACAGTGGACGAGGTCGCGTCGGCAGTTTTGTCCATGCCCGAAGGGACCCGGCTAAATGTTCTTTTTCCGTTGCGCGTGTCCGACGCGCCTCAGCCGGAAAAGAAGAAGAAGGCCGGCAGCGGAAAGAAGAAGGCTGTGGCCTCAGGTCCGCATACGGATCTGCTCAAAACTCAACTCTTTGAAGTTCGTCAGCGCGGCTTCAATCGTCTTTATCAGAATGGTCAGATATTCGAATTCTCGTCACCGGAATCGCTGCTGGAGGTAAATTTTGCCGAACCCGTGTTTCTGCTCGTGGACAGGCTTGCAGTTTCGCCGGATGTACGGGCACGGATCGTTGATGCGATAGAAATCTGTTATCGCGAAGCCGGCGAAGTTATTTTTGAAACCGCTCCTCGCGATGGGAAGCCACCGGAATACCTGCGGTTTTCACAACGATTTGAATGTAAGCCGTGCAACATCCGGCATGACGAGCCGGAGCCGCATTTATTTTCATTTAATAATCCGTTCGGCGCTTGTCCTCGATGCCAGGGATTTGGAAATACCATTGACTTCGATATCGGCCTGGTAATTCCGGACCCTTCGAAGACGCTGAACGAGGGTGCAATCGAGCCGTGGACCAAGCCCAAATATAAGACACTGCTTACTGAGCTGAAACGATTTGCGCGTCAGATGAATGTTCCGCTCAATGTGCCATGGGAGGAACTGGAGTCAGAGCAACAGAAAGCAGTGATGGAAGGCGACGGAACATTTCCAGGAGTCCGAGGGTTTTTTAAGCATCTGGAGCGCAAGAAATATAAGCTGCACGTTCGAGTGTTTCTTAGCCGCTATCGCGGATATTCGCTCTGTTCCGAGTGCGAAGGGACGCGCCTCCGGACCGAAGCGCGGCAGGTGAAGATCAATGGCAAGAATATTTGCCAGCTTTGTTGCATGACCATTGAGCAGGCTGCGCAATTTGTGGATCGGCTTGAGTTGACGGCGCAGGAGGCAGGGATTGCAGAGAGACTTCTCGAAGAAATCCGCGAGCGGCTGCGGTTTCTTAGAGATGTGGGGCTGGATTACCTCACGCTGGACCGTCTTTCGTCGACGCTTTCCGGTGGCGAGGCGCAACGGATTCAGCTCGCAACTTCGCTGGGATCCCGGTTGGTTGGAACGTTATACGTGCTCGACGAGCCTTCGATTGGACTTCACAGCCGCGACACGCATCGCCTGATAAAGATATTGCATGGCCTGCGTGATTTGGGGAACACGATTCTCGTTGTTGAGCACGACCCTGATGTCATGCGGGCAGCGGATACAATCCTTGATCTCGGGCCAGGTGCGGGCGAACACGGAGGGAAGGTCATCGCATCTGGCACTTATGACGAGATCCAGAAAATGCCGATGTCACTAACTGGGCGCTATCTTGCTCGAGAATTGAAAATCCAGATTCCGGGGACGAGACGGAAAGTTGGACGCGAGGAAATCAAGTTGTATGGCGCACGTACCCACAACCTGAAAAACCTCGACATCACGATTCCTTTGGGAATGCTGGTGGCTTTAACGGGTGTCTCCGGGTCTGGCAAGTCCACTCTGCTGCATGACGTCTTATATAAGGCATTGGCTGCGGCGAAGCGGCAAGCGAACGGCTTCCCCGGCTTCCCTCCTGCGGATGCGGGTTGGGAGCGGTTGGAAGGAGACGAATTTATAGACGAAGTTGTGCTGGTGGATCAATCCCCCATCGGGCGCACACCCCGATCGAATCCCGTGACTTATATCAAGGCTTTCGATGCCATTCGGGATTTGTTTGCTTCCCTTCCCGAAGCTCACAAGCGCGGATTCACACCGGGACATTTCTCTTTCAATATCGCGGGCGGCCGTTGCGAAGTGTGTCAGGGCGATGGCACTGTAACGGTCGAAATGCAGTTTTTGGCCGACGTTGAGCTGGTTTGCGAGGAATGTAAAGGCACGCGATATAAGCCCCAGGTTTTGGAAGTTCGTTATCGCGGGAAAAATATCCATGAGGTCTTGAACCTGACGGTCAAAGAGGCGTTGCAGTTCTTTGGCGGCGTTCCAAAGATTGTGGACAAATTACGTGTACTGGAGGAAGTGGGTCTCGGTTATTTGCGTTTGGGCCAGTCAGCTACAACTCTATCGGGAGGAGAAGCGCAGCGCATGAAGCTAGCAGCACATTTGCAGCCCGCGGCGCGTGGGATTGGGCGTCCCGCAGGCCTTCCGGGCAAGCGGCGATTGCGGGTGCTTTATATTTTTGACGAGCCAACTACTGGATTGCATTTCGATGACGTAAGCAAGCTACTCTCGGCATTCCGGCGACTGATAGACGCGGGCGGTTCAGTTCTCGTAATTGAACACAACCTTGAAGTGATCAAGACCGCCGATTGGGTCATTGATCTTGGACCTGAAGGCGGAGATCGCGGCGGCTACGTTGTAGGGGCCGGTCCGCCGGAAATGATTGCGGCATTGCCCGCTTCACATACTGGGCACTATTTGGCGCATGTACTCAATGGAAACAAACCGAGTGCCAACCAGTAGGATCGAGCGACCTTCAGATTGCTTATTGAAGGGCGGCGTTCCACCTAAGTCAGGTAAATACTTTTCTTTTTGCGTCTGCATGATCCGGCTGACGCGCGTTTCTCTATCAGATATGTTGCCCGTGATTCTGCTGGCAGGAATCGCGGTCGGGCAAACCAAGACGACGGTCACCCATCACCGCACGGTGGAGCAGAATTCTTCGGTACAACTTATCCAGGCTGAAAGCGCGATTGAGAAGCACGACTACACGACCGCGGAGGCCCTCCTGCAAAAAATTGTCCTGGAAAGCCCGGACAACTACCAGGCATGGTTTGATCTCGGATTCACTTTCCACGCGCAAGGAAAAACGGACGAGTCCATTGCGGCCTATCGCAAATCGGTCGCGGCGAATCCCGATGTGTTCGAATCGAATCTGAATCTCGGCCTGACGCTTGCGCAGTCGCGGAATCCCGACGCAGAGCAGTTTCTTCGGGCAGCCACCAAGCTGAAGCCCACAGCGCACATAGAAGAGGGACAAGCCCGTGCCTGGCTGTCACTGGCGCACGTAATTGAGGCGACGAAGCCAGACGAGGCCCTGGTGGCTTATCGCCAAGCAGCACTTCTCCAACCGGCCGACCTGGAACCTCATCTTTCCGCAGGGCAGTTGCTTGAGAAGCAGGGCCGGTTTGAAGATGCCGCGAAGGAATACAGGCAGGCACTCGCTTTGGACGCTATATCCACGGACGCAATGACCGGCCTTGCCAACGCGTACATGCGGGGACATCAACTTCAGCAAGCCGAAGAGATACTGCGCAAGCAGGCCACGCTCCATCCAAATGATGGAGTGATTCATAATCAGTTGGGGAGAATCCTGGCAGCAGAAGGAAAGAAGGATGATGCGATTGCGGAATTGGAGGCCGGACTGAAACTCAGTCCGGGAGACAACGCTGCGCAACGAGATCTCGCAGATTTGTATACAGATTCTGGAAAATACGATAAAGCAAAGGCGGCTTACCGCTCGCTCCTGGAGAAGACTCCGGAGGATTCAGAAGTGCACGACATGCTTGGAAAAGCTTTGCTGAAAGAGCGCAAGTTCCCCGAAGCGCAGCAGGAATTCATGGCGGCCGTCCGCTTAAAACCGGATTTTGGCGCGGCTTACGGCGATCTGGCGGTTGCGGCCAACGAAAACAAAAACTATGACCTTGCGATTAAAGCCGCCGACGCCCGGGCCAAGTTCCTTCCGGAAATTCCCATCTCATACTTTTTGCGCGCCACGGCCTACGACCACCTCCGTGACAGAAAACAGGCGGTTTTGAACTATCATAAGTTCCTGGAGGTTGCGAACGGACAATTTCCGGATCAGGAGTGGCAAGCTCGCCAGCGTCTGAAGGCGATCGAGCCGAAAAAATAAACCGCAATCGTCATGCACCTACGAATCACAATAGGCATATTGCTTGTTGCCATGTCGGTGTTGTCATTGGGCGCCAAAGCGGACCAGGATGAGGTTTCCCGCCTCATCAATCGCGCCCAAACTGCTCCTGTCGGGCAGCAACCGGGCCTATACACGAATATCGCCGAACGCGAATTAAGATTGGCGGATCAATTGTATTCGGCAGACAGCGTGGAAAAAGCACGCGCCGCGATCGCTGACGTGATTACTTATTCCGACAAGGCCAGCGAGGCCGCAATTCAAACCGGCAAGGATCTCAAGCACACAGAAATCGCTATGCGGAAAATGTCCTTCAAGTTGCGGGATATGGAACGGAAGCTGACTTTCAGCGACCAGCCGCCTTTACAGGACGCGTCCGATCATCTCGAAAAACTGCGCAGCAGCCTTCTGGCGCGCATGTTCAAGAAGGGAAAATGATTCGCCCCCGCGCAATTATCGTGATTCTGATCTCGGGACTGCTTCTTCTTCCCGCATCCTACGCCCAAAGCAAGCGGGATGATCCCCTGACGCCTCTGGAAATTGATCAATTGCGAGATCAGGCGCAGGACGCCGATCTCCGCATGAAATTGTTTGTTCAGTTTGCGCGTCAGCGCCTGGATGCGATTGACAAGATTCGCTCAGATCCCAAAGTTGCGGACCGTGGAGCAGCAACCCATGACGGGCTTCAGGCCTTCCTCGATGTGTACGACGAAATGAATGACAATGTGGATGCTTATGACGATCAGAAGGCCGACTTTCGAAAGGGGTTGAAACTGATCATTGAGGCGGATGTTGAATTTCAGGCCAAACTGCGGGCCTTGCAAAATTCGGTGAATCCAAATAAAGACGAGCTCAAGGTTTACGAATTCCTGCTCCAGAGTGCGCTGGATACTGTTGATGACAGTACCAAGGACCACCGGGAACTGCTGGCACAGCAGGAAGAAGCGGCCAAGCACAAGAAGAAACCAAATCGCAAGTGAAGTCTTAGGGGCATCTGATGTGGCAATTCAGCGATTCAATTGTCGTGCTAATCTTGCCTTGACGTGACGGACCAGCTTCTGCAAATCTTTCATCATCATTACCGGGAACTTCGTCCCCGCGCTCCTATTCCAGAGCTAACTGTTGAATTTTTTCCGTTCGCCAATCTCAATAACACGATTCGCCTGCGGGAGGGGAAATTGCGGGTACGGCTCTCCGATATTCTGGAGGGCGCGCCAGAAACCGTGTTGCAAGCGATTGCTCACATTCTTTTGGCCAAAATGTATCGGAAAGACATTGGAAGAGAACACTCAACCCGATACCACCGATACGTATCGAGCCATGATATTGCGGAGAAAGCCCATCTATTGCGGCACCTTCGGGGGCGAAAGAGAATCGGAGTGGCGCGGGGCCGATTTTATGACCTCGAATCTGTTTTCGACGATCTGAATATCAGATTTTTTCATGGCCTGCTTGCGCGGCCCCGGATCACGTGGAGCGGCAACGCGTCTCGCCATCGCCTGGGCCATTACGATCCCGCGCACAATGCGATCGTTGTGAGTAGGGTTTTTGACGAATCGCGGGTGCCGCGAGTGGCAGTCGAGTACATCGTTTACCACGAGATGCTGCATTTGAAATATCCGGTAAAATTGCGGGGAAGCCGGCGTTGCATTCATCCGCCCGAATTTCAAGCTGAGGAAAAGTTATTCCCTGGCCTGGAAACGGCGAAGGTCTTTCTTAAGTGCCTCTAACGCCTCAATGGAGGGCCGCGTGATTACGGAGGTACATACAGGAATCACTGTATTGAGCGGTTAGGTCCAGCGCAAATAGAATCCCACTTGCTTTTCTTGCTCCGATTCCCCCTCGGGGCAGCAGACTTCTTAAGAGATTTATCTAAAATTTTGGCTACAGGAACCGCGTCAGCGATGGGTTCGCGAACACAGATGTCCGTGCTGTGCGTCGAAGACGAAGAATCGCAGCTGAAACTCAGAAAGATCCTTTTCGAGTCAGCTGGATTTGTGGTCTTCGGCGCGCGCACGGGGGCAGAGGCGTTGGAACTGTTCCGTGCGAACGCCGTTGATTTGGTTGTTCTCGACTATTGGATGGCCGGGATGAATGGTTTGGCGGTCGCCACGGAACTGAAGAGACTTCGTCCTACGACTCCCATCATAGTTCTATCGGGATGGACTTCGTTGCCAGGCGAAACTATTGGATTGGTGGATGCCTGGTTTCAGAAGGCCCGGGTGCAGCCCGACGAACTTCTCACCGAGGCAGCCAGGCTCGTCAACCAAACCAATGGCCTGGGTGGATGAATCGCCCAGGCTTGCGAAGTCCTGCTGATGATCGGCGCGAGCGTCACTGGCATCACCAACGGAAAGATTATCTCCACCCGATGACGAAAACGAACGATCTGTTCTCGTTTCCCACAAGCTTCATTCTTATTTCATTGCTGTTTCTTTCCACTCTTTTTATCGGACCCCAAGACGTCATCCACGCCCAAGTCCTGGAGGCGAATGCCACCGAGTCCGACAATCCCTTAAGGCAAATGAGCCTGGAGCAACTCGGCAACATCGAAGTAACGACGGCCTCCAAAGCGCCAGAGGAAGTATGGAAGACCCCCGCTGCGATTTACGTCATTACTCAGGAGGACATTGAGCGTTCGGGAGCAACCAACATTCCGGAAGCACTGCGGTTGGCGCCGGGTATCGAGGTTGCCCGCATTGATGGCGACAAATGGTCCATCGGAATTCGCGGTTCGGAAGCAGGCTGTCGCGATCAGTCTTAGTGCTGATTGACGGGCGCACGGTTTATACGACCTTGTTTGCCGGAACCTATTGGGAAGTGCAGGACACGCTGCTCGAGGATATTGACCGCATAGAGGTCATTCGCGGCCCCGGCGGCACGATTTGGGGACCAACGCCGTCAACGGGGTCATCAACATCATTACCAAGAAAGCTAAGGACACACACGGCACGCTCGCCTCTGCAGGCGGCGGCAGTATAGAGCAAGGCTTCGCGAATTTGCGGCATGGTGGAGGCAACGGCAAGAGCCTCGACTATCGAATCTATGGCAAGGGCTTCAACCGCGGCCCTGAGTATCACGCGGATGACCAGAATTATGACGATTGGCGCGGCGGCCAAGCCGGGTTCCGGGTGGATTGGGCGAAAAATGAGCGGGACAACTTCACAGTGCAAGGCGATATTTACGATCAAGCTGACGGGGAAAGCGTGCAAGCCACAAGTTACACTCCGCCCTACTCGCAGATATTCGGATGGCGCCGCTCGTCTATCTGGCGGAAATATCATGGGCCGCTGGACGAGAACACAGGGCGAGGGAAAGGACATTCAGATCCAGGCCTACTATGACCGCGCCAACCGGCATGAGCCTAACCTCGGCGATATTCGTGACACATTCGACGTAGATTTTCTACAGCGATTCCATGTTGTGCGCCAGGAAATCTCCTGGGGCTTGGGAACACGTATCGTTCCCGCCACCGATATTGAAGTAGTGTCGGGCCTCACTTTTCAGCCGGACAAGAGAACTGACCAACTCTTCACAGGATTCTTCCAGGACGAAATTGCCCTTGTTGAAAACCGGCTAACCCTCTCGGTCGGGTCGAAACTGCTGCGGACCAATTTCAGTCCGTTTCAATTGGAGCCCAGCGTTCGACTGCTCTGGACTCCCACGGAAAAACAGACCTTCTGGGCGGCGTTTACTCACGCTGTGCGCACTCCCGCAGATGTCGAGCGAGATTTTTTTCTGTCCGGCTATGTTGGCCCCGGTCCCGGCGGCCTGAATTTTGCGCGTTTTAATGCCAATCGGAATTTTCGCTCTGAACAAATGAATGGCTACGAGCTTGGCTACCGGCGCCTGATTACGAAGACGCTCTATGTGGATCTTGCAGGCTATTACAACCATTACAGCGATTTGTTCAGTGAGGATATTACCGGTTCTCCCTTTATCGAGGACAATCCGCCCCCGACTCATATTCTGCTTCCGGCGGAGTTCGGCAACGGACTTCTCGGGACCACCAAAGGCGTTGAGATAGCGCCCGAGTGGCGTCCAACGCACTTCTGGCGCTTGCGGGGATCGTACTCATATTTGCAGATGGATATCGAAAGATCACGCAACTCTCTGGATATAGGCACCGCCCCTGGAATTGAGGGATCGAGTCCTAAACATCAGGCGATGGTTCAATCGGGATTCGACATCTCCAAGAACCTGACTCTAGACTTGGCCTATAGGTACATAAGCGCGTTACCAGGCCAGAAAGTCCATACTCCACTGGAGACACGGTGTTCGGGTGGCGGCTTAACGAGCATCTTCGCTTGTCGCTCGTGGGCAAGAATCTTTTGCAACCCCGCCATGCCGAGGACGGCGGCGATCCCGGACCGCTGGTTTTGATCAAGCGAAGCGCCTACGCAAAGCTTACCTGGCAGAATTGAACTTGACTCTTCTGTCACAAATCGAGCGGCGGCAATCCCGTTGTCTGCCAGTAGTGCGAACGCACCGCTCACGCGGAACCGCGCGCTATATCGCATTGCTACTTTTTCTCTTCCCTTTCGTGGGAAAAATTGCGCCTGCACAGCAATCGCACGCGACGGACTCTCAAGTTAAGGCCGCCTACCTCTATAACTTTGGGAAAATTCGTTACGTGGACCGGTGCGAATGCAGGAAGCGAAGCCTCGTTTGAGATCTGTGTGCTGGGAAAAGATCCCTTTGGCGTGGTTCTCGATTCCACGGTTGCGGGAGGAACATAGCGGATAAGCAGGTAACCGCAAAAAAGATTTCGAGTCTTCAGGAATCGGACCATTGCCGCATTGTGTTTATCAGTTCGTCGGAACAGGCGCGATTGAAACCTATACTCGCGGCGGCGAAGGCGGGCGGAACACTAACCGTCAGCGATATCCCTCATTTTGCCGATAAAGGCGGAATGATCGAATTTGTTCCGCAAGAGAACAGAATTCGATTTGAGGTAAATCTTCCTGCAACTGAAGAAGCGGGCTCGATACCTTAGTTCGGAGTTGTTGAAAGTCGCCACCAGGGTAATTGGAAAGACGGGAAATTGAGAGACGCGAGTGCTCTATAACCAGTCCATCTCGAAGAAGCTCACGGTGATGAACATGCTGGTGAGCGCCGCCGCGCTGCTGCTGGCTTGCGCCGCGTTCTTCGCCTATGACCAGATTACGTTTCGGCAAGGCTTGGTGCGGACACTTTCAGCGCAAGCGCAAATTATTGGATCCAACAGTATCTCTGCCCTCATATTTAATGATCCGCAATCCGCCACGAACACGCTTTCGGCGCTGAAGAATTCTCCCAACATTGCGTCGGCCGGCATAATCACTGCTGACCAGCGGCCTTTTGCGCAATATTCGCGCGATGCGGGAGATGCAGTTCGCAGCATTTCGCCGCCCCCCGAGGGAAGAGTTGAAGCCTACTGGTTTAAAGCGACACACCTGGTTCTTGTGCACTCCATTGTGTTTCAGGGCAAGACTCTGGGGTTTGTTTACCTGCGCGCCGACTTGCGCGAGTTGGATCAACGGCTGAAAAGATATGCGACCATTGCGTTCGTTGTATTGCTGCTATCCCTGCTCGCCGCTTTGATCGTATCTGCGCTGTTTCGGAGGTCCGTCGCCGAACCGATTGTCCAATTGGCCGAGGTTGCGCGGGCGGTCTCGCAGGATAACAACTATTCCGTCCGGGCCGTACCCGCAACGTCACAAGACGAGCTTGCTCTGCTGATTGACGCTTTCAATAACATGTTGCAGCAGATTCAGCACCGTGACAACGCGCTTCAACAGGCGCATGACGAGCTCGAGGAAAGGGTGGAAGAACGAACACGTGAGCTAGTATCGTCGAACCGCGAGCTGGAAGCCTTTTCTTACTCGGTGTCGCATGACCTGCGCGGCCCCCTTGAAGTCATGAACGGCTTCAGTTATGTGCTGCTAAAAAACTATGCGGGCAAACTCGATTCAAGCGGCAAAGAGTGCCTGCAAAGCATCCGTTCGGCAGCCCGGCGCATGTCGGAGCTCATTGATGACTTACTGAATCTTTCGCGGGTTACGACAAGCGTTATGCATCGCGAGGAGATTGATTTGAGCGCCTACGCACGCACGATTATGGAAGAGCTGTGCCGGTCCGCGTCCGGACGGCATGTTGAATTCGTGGCTCCCATCCAGGTGAAGGCGCACGCGGACGCGCGTCTGGTGCAGATCGTAATGCAGAATCTTCTCGAGAATGCCTGGAAATACACTTCCCATCATGATCATGCGCGCATCGAATTTGGTTTCGAAGAAAAAGATGGCAGCATGATCTATTTCATAAAGGATGATGGCAGTGGCTTCGATCCACGCTCAACAGACCGGCTTTTCCAGCCTTTCAACCGCCTTCACACCGCCTCTGAGTTTCCCGGTAATGGAATTGGCCTCGCCACTGTGCGGCGCATCATTCAGAGACATGGCGGAGAAGTTTGGCGGAAGGCGCGGTTGAAAAGGGAGCAACTTTTCATTTCACCCTAGAGCCGAACCGAAGTGGCGGCGCGCGTTCGAACTACGATGCTCAGGCTTTTTGCCGTGTGTTACATTGGATTTTCTTTCTCACGTTTCCTCTTTACACCGCTTCCCTGATTTGAGACAGTTATCCGTGGAAAACCAATCCATCGTCGTCCTCGACTTTGGCGCCCAAATATTCCCAGCTGATTGCGCGCCGCATCCGTGAAAAAAATATATTTTCGGTTGTCCTGCCGTGTAATTCTTCGCTGGCCAAGAATACAAAGTTATGCGCCGGTGGGAATTATTTTGTCCGGAGGGCCTTCCTCGGTTTACACAAAGATGCCCACCGCCGATAAAGGCGTATTCGATTTGGGGGTTCCCGTTCTCGGCATTTGCTATGGGCTGCAATAAAAATGGCTGCTATTCGCTCCGGAGGCAAGGTGCATCCGGCGGACAAGCGCGAATACGGCCATGCGAAGGTTAGAACTCGTCAGAAGGATCCGAACAACTCTTTGAAGGGCTGCCGAAGGTTCTGACGGTTTGGATGTCGCATGGCGACGAAGCTGACTGAACTTCCTCCCGGCTTTCGGTTGACTGCCCAGTCGCCCAATGCGGTTGCCGCGATCGAGAATCTCGAAAAGCGATTATGGGCCGTGCAATTTCATCCCGAGGTTCACCACACGCCGCTGGGAACCGACATCCTGCGCAATTTCGCGCTTTTAAGATTTGCGCTGGCAAAACCAAAAACTGGCGACTGCGCAGCGCTTTATTGATGAAACCATCGCTGTGAGTGATCAGACAAAACGGTGGGAACGGGCCGTGGCCATTTGTGCGCTTTCCGGCGGAGTGGATTCGGCGGTGAGCGAACGATCTGTGCTCGGCCGGAGCCCTCCGCACTCTCTCTACGCAGAGCATCCCTCGACGCCAAGTCACGACCAGATGCCGTTCTCAGAACAGAGACCAGCATCGCCACGCGTGACAGCCGGCTGATGGCGAATGTCGGCCACAGTCCGGGTCACAGATCGGACAAATCGACCGTATCGCGCTTCCTTGCGACGTGGCACCAGGCAAGCAGGCAGTGTCACGCCTTCAACAAGGGCACTCGCCCGTCGGCCATGTTGAAGCAACGTGCAGTATGGCCGCGCGAGAGCTACACTATTAAAGTGATCACCGAAATACTGAAATAAGTAAGCTGGCGGAGATGGTTGAGCCTCAGAGCACACGTGCAGGTCGATTCATACGGCAACCCCAAGGATACCGGGCGTTCATCCCTGCCGACCTACCCCCGACGGTGTAATCGCTGAGCGACTTTACCTGCTCCTCGTCAAAACCTTCCGCGATCAACTGCGCTTCGGTCTTGGTGACGACCTCATGGAAACAATAATTGCAATCCCGGATGTTACGCGCGCCGCGCTCGATGCCGAACTCTTCTGGGGGAACACCGAGCACCTTGGCCTGGGCCAGCTTTCGCGTGGTGACGATGGTGACGTCGTGGGTGACCGGCGTCGCAAGCGGCGAGGCCGGAGGTGGCGCAAGCAAGGGGACAGCCATGTTCATCGGTTCGTCTTCTCCGGATTCCGTGGATGGGCGCCGCCACAACCAGGCGCGCGGCCAATTCTCAATTTTTGGGGTTGTTGCGCAGGCATTCCCGCATGAGCCCAAGCAGCCGGCCGGGATCTTGCGGTGATGCCAGAGGCTGTGCCGAATTCTGCGGTCCGCCGAGGTCGACCGCCAATCGGTCATGCCGCTGCCGAGCGGGCGCCCGGGACTATCGAAAAAGTGCGGTCCGCAATCATCGGATCACGCTCGCCTGGGTTCTCGACGGCCTCGCCTCGCTTGGCCGTGCCTTCTATCTTGCAGGGTAACTAACCCCCGCAACTCACGCACTGGTTCAGCTGGTCGCCTCTGAGCTTTCGGCCACATCGGCCGCGTCGTGCACGGTGTGCGCCACGATCTTCATTGCTCCGTCCAATTCCATCACCGCTTGCGCGAGCAGCGCGAACTGGTCGTCGGTAAGGTCGTAATAGGTCTCGCGGCTTTCTTCCTCGCGCTCTTCCCACCACACTTTTACGATCCCGACCTTCGAAAGCAGTGCATCCTTGATGAAGAAATACAGGATCATGAAACCGGGATTCTGCTGCATGAAGACGTGATTGACGTAGTCGGTCTCCTGTTGCGCCGCGGCCTCGTCCTCTGGCCCGACCGGCTCGAAGCGCACCACTTCATCGGATCCGGCAAAGATATCCATCAGCGAGGGCATCAGACCTTCGATGGTGTCGGCGACATCGGTGGAGACCGCGCGCGAACGGCCGTCCTGCGCCGGCATGTCCTTGCGCATGTCGCCGAGGTAATAATCCATGGCGTCGGCGCGCTCTTCCATCAGCTGCGCCGCCGAGATCGCCGCCAGCGCGTTGGCTTTTTCGGAGGCCAGCATGGCTTTGAGATCGAGTACCGACATCTTTGGCATTATCGTTCCTTTGGGATCGATCGGACTTGGCCGTCATTGGGACAACGGGGCGCACGATCAGCAGCAAGCTCGATGGTGTGGCTGCTGCCCGATGCAAAAAGCCCGCGACCGGTTTCCCGGCGCGGGCTGAAATTTTCGATGCTGAATATATGCAGGTGATTTGCCCGACGTGTCAAATCTCTTCAACGACGGGGCAGCGCCCCTACCTTCGGCCGGACCTGCGGGCGTTGTACAGCGCCACTGCGTCCCTGATATTGCCCGAGTTCGAGAGCCTTGCATCGAGCGCACCCAGATCGGCTTGCACCTCGTCATCCATCGGCGCCGCTGGCTGGTTCACGTTCTGCGGGTCGATGCCCGCCAGAGCAACGAACCTGCCCAACAGGCCGCCCGAGTAACTTCGATCGACAGATGGAGCGAGCGCCGCGGCTGCTGCTGCCGGCGGCTGGGGCTGCGTCGAATTCCGAGAGGTGATCCCTGCCAAGAGATTGGACCAATCGCCGTCGCCGAGCGCATTGGAATTATCCGGCAGGCCCCGGATCGACCCCGGAAGCAGCGATTCCGACATCGGCTTGCCGCTGAAAATCCCGGGCATCGGGGCGCGTTCCGGTGGCTGCTGGTCTGGATCAAGCGGCGTGATACCCGGAAAGGCCGAGCTAACTTTCCGCTGCGGATAAGTGTCGGGTTTCCGGGCGCCGGGCGCCTCTTCCGATCGATCGCCGTAGGTAGATTCGTTGATCGGCAAAGTTGCAGCGGGGGTACCACGCAATATCGGTCCCGCTGAAGACACCGCCTCCACAGGCGTGATCAGGCTATCCCGAATGGGCCTGCCAGGCACGCCGCCACTGCCCGCAACACTCGCATGAGACACGAGTGTTGCAGGAAGCCCTCCTTGTACGGAAGGTGGCACCGTACGATCCGAAGTCGCGGATCGGCGGTATTTCTGCAGCGCGCGCAAGACCGGAGAACCGACATCGCCGGAAGCGCTCGCTGGGACAGAACCCCAGTTTCCAAAGCGGTTGTCAAACGATTGCGGACGATCGGAGACGGGAGGTTCGGCGACTCCTTCCGGGGAGGAGCCCCATTTTCCGAAACGATTATCAAACGCGTCGCGCGCAGTGTTGACGGCGTTGCTAAGCCGATCTTGTTTGATCGGATTGGTCAAGCGATCGGCGCCAGGCGTCCAATAATGCGTTGTATTCCCATACTGGTCAGCCACATCACCCGTCGGCTGAGGCAAGTGCGCATTCCTCACCGCTTCGCGAACGAATGTGTTGCTGTTCTGATCCAGCGGCCCCTGATATTCATAACCCTTCGACTTCACATCGTTCAGGTAGATTGAATGGATTTCCATTGACCCGATAGATCATCCCCCTCTTTGAGCAGCTCCAGCGGACGATCCAGGTCGCTCTCACCCCATTTGCGCTCGCCTCCAACTATTCTTCCCCACGGAGAATCAGTATTGCTATTGCTGAAGAAATGCTCATGAACAACGGCTTTGGCTAGATCAACGGGACCAAGGCTTCGGTCTGCCGGCGCCATCTCAATGACCTTCGTTTCTCCCGCCCTATTGGTATAAAATTCCGCCATGTGATAGCCGCCGTCCAAGACGGGGAAGTATGTAACACCGATTTGTTCGTTCAAAATGCACCTATATCTTCACCTTGACGAAGGGAAGCTCCGAATCGCCAGATCGCCTATCGATTGCGAATTGCACAACAAGTCCCCAATGAGGGTCATCCCGTTGGCTATCAAATAGTATGACCATCGTGTTCGGCTCTACACTAGCGTCGCGGCAGTACCTGGATTTCAGACAGAGACTCAACACCGCACCGGGATCGCACCCCGTAAGCGGAAAATATTCGCCGAACAATTGCTGGACTGGGTATACCGAGTGCGCCGAACCAAGGACCCCCTCCAGCTCTTCGATAAATCCTTGGAGGCGCACGGAGCACTGAGCTGCGGATTTCTCGGTTATCTCCGCAACGTCGATGCTTTTTTGAGCTGCAGTGGATTGGTCCTCTGCAAATTGCTGCGCATGCGATGATGAGACGGTGTTCGCAGAAACTATCAGCGCGACAAGCAACGTAACGACTCTAAGTGAGAGCGTTGCTGAGCCCGGAATTAGCCGCCGTTCCAGATGCCGCAGCAGGGGCAGATGCCGACCCAAGCTGCCGGCTGAGGCGCTTTTGAAAGCGTCCTGTATGGCGTTGCCGAGTGCGTTTTGATCAATCGTGCAGGCCTCCCTTGTGTTGAAATAATCGAAATGCGCATCCTCGTATCGAGGTTGCTTATAGTACCCGCGTTTGGGATCGAAGCACGGGGCTTTGGGATCGCGATGCACATCGACTATTCCTCTCGCCGTGATTCCGTTGTCGCCGGTAACCTCAAAGGGCTCACCTTCCATATTCGAATCCTTTCATCCACGGCGTTGACCGACCGACCGCCGAATGTTGCGATCAGCAACAAAATCTTTGAGATGAATCCGAAATGCAGCCGCCGCCTAACGCAAAAGGGTCCTCGAATGGCAGCGCAATACCGCCACGCTCTTCACACCCACCCCTGCTCCCGATACTGGATCGGCCGGTTGAAACTCGCTTGCCTTCCCGGCTCCTGGTAGCAGATCGCCATCAGCCCGAGCGCGTCGGCGGCGTGGCTCGACCAGTCGTGTTCGGGGCCGAGGCCGATGTTGCGGGTCTCGTCCTTGCGCTCGTGGTAGAAGCCGATGGCGTCGCGGCCGGGCTCCGTGGTTGCTTCGTTCCACCAGATCTGCGAACCGAGCCGGCGCAGCGCCTCGATCCGCATCATCGCCGCGCCCTTGCCCTGGTTCTTCAGCGGCGGCTCGACGGCAAAGCCGGCTTCGCGCAGATGATCCTCGTAACGCTTGCCGGTGACGTTGTTCTCGTTGACGCCGTCATGCGGCAGATGGAGGATCGCCTGCGCATAGCCATGCGAGCGTAGCCAGTTGACGTGAAACGCCAGCACCTGGCCGACCAACTCGTAATAGTCCAGCACGCGGATCTCGGTGCCGACCCATTGCACGATCCAGATCGTGAAGGCGTCGGCCGTTGCGCCGGAGCCGCCGATGTCGATGAAAGCGCGCAGCGGCAGCAGCGGATCGGCGGCGACGTTGCCGATGCGGCCCTGCGTCCTCGCCTCCGACAGCATCTGCGCGAAATAGGCGCCCTCGAATGCGCGCACGTAGTCGCCCTCCCAGATGTGGTCGTAACGGTCGGGATAGAGAGAAAGGTCGGTCTTGCGCTCGTCCTCCAGCACCGATGGAAACCAGGGATTGTCGCGCCAGTTGGCGTTGACGACGATCGCGCCCGCGGGTCGCTTCGCTCGGAAGAAATCATCGATCGGATCCGAGCGGCGCCTGGGGTTCCAGCTCGCCCATAGCTCGGAGCCTTTTGCGCGGATGGTCGGGCGCAGTAGCGAAAGACTGCGCGCGCTCAGGTTCTGCGCCTCATCGATCCAGGCGATCCGAAATCCTTCCAGGGATTTGATCAACTCCGAAGTATGATCCTGCATGCCGCGAAAGATGATGAGGCCGTCGCCCGGCGTTGCGATCTTGTCGCTGAAGAGCTTGAACTGGCGGCCGAGCCCCAGTGCGGCGATCTTGCTCTCGATCAGGCGCTGGCTCGATTGCGCCAGCGTCCGCTGTGCCTCCCGGATGCAGACCGCCAGCGTGCCGCGCTCGGCCTGGCAGGTTTCCACCAGAAGCTCGCCGAAGAAATGCGATTTTCCCGAACCCCTGCCCCCAAATGCCGCCTTGTAGCGGGCGGGCTTGAGCAGCGGCTCAAAGATTTTCGCAGTCGGGATTTTCAGGATGGACAATGATGCGCTCGATTCTATGGATCATTTCGAAGGCGCCGGCGCCGCCGTTCTCGATGGCCTGCGGCGCCTTGCCCCAGCCGCGGTCGAGGATGGCGTTGGCCGCCGATACCCGCGCGGCCGCGGTTGCGTCCTTCGACCGCATCACGCCCACCAGCACATTGAGCGCCGTCCTGGTGTGGCTGCGGGCCAGCGAACGGATTTCGGTGAGCGTTTTAGCCATTGGTTATTTGACCTTTCCGGGCAGACCGAAAATGCAAGACGGAAATCGGGTGGCGCATGTCGTTACGTGTCGGACAATGCGCGGTGCTGCCGTTCGCCTCCTGGATCGGCGGCGATAAGAGGGCAGGCCGATGACGGATACGGTCTCGATCAACCGGCACATGAACGCGAGCGAATGGCTCGCCTTGCTGCTGTTGTCCGTATTGTGGGGCTGCTCGTTCTTCTTTGCCGGCGTCCTGGTCAGGACATTGCCGCCGCTCACGATCGTGTTGCTGCGCGTCGGACTGGCCGCGATGATCCTGAACGCACTGGTCAAACTGCTTGGCATGCGCATGCCCGCCAACGGCCGCGCCTGGCGCGCGTTCTTCGCCATCGGCCTGCTCAACAACGTTATCCCGTTTTGCCTGATCGTCTGGGGCCAGAGCCATATCGCTTCCGGGCTTGCAGCGATCCTGAATGCCACGACGCCGATATCGACGGTCATCGTGGCTCACCTGCTGACCCCGAACGAAAAGATTACCCGCAATCGCCTGCTCGGCGTCGCCATCGGGTTTTTCGGAGTGGTGGTATTGATCGGCCCGGATTCGTTGCAAGGGTTGGGGACCAATCTATTGGCGCAACTCGCCGTCCTCGCGGCGGCGGTTTCCTATGCCTTCGCGGGCGTCTACGGCCGCCGCTTCAAAGCCATGGATATCGATCCCATCGTGACGGCCACCGGCCAGGTGACGGCCTCCGCGCTGCTGCTGTTCCCCGTTACGATGCTGGTCGATCGTCCCTGGACACTGGCGATGCCGGCGCCGCCGGTGTGGGCGGCCATCGCCGGCATCGCCGTGCTCTCGACCGCGCTCGGCTATGTGCTTTATTTCCGCATCCTCGCGACCGCCGGCGCGACCAACCTTCTGCTGGTCACGTTCCTGATCCCCGTAAGTGCGATCGTGATGGGCACGTTCAGATTGGGAGAACACCTGGAGCCCAGGCATTTTGCTGGCCTCGCCCTGATCGGCGCGGCGCTCGCCGCCATCGATGGCAGGGTATTGTCGCTATTTCACTGGGCAGCAGACGAATTGAACGGCGCTTACGATAAGCCGTCCCACACCGCGATCGCAACCAGGCCCAGCAATGAAAGCGATATCAAATAAGCCGTCATTGGCGGACTTCTCCTCCAAAATACATCACTGCCGGGCTTCCGCCTTCGCCAAGGCTTCGGCGGACCAGCATCGAGGATCCGGCGAAGCATTTGCGTAAACGGGGGCAATCCATCTGAAAACGGTATTTCGCGAAGACAATGATCGCATCAGTAAAATGAAGCTCGGACAGCAGCGCGCCGTGACGCCTGGCGACTAGCGCTCTATGGGAGAATGGTGCGCCCGCGGCTGCCGTCCGATTCGAAAAGCTCCGATGAAAAAACCCGCCGCCGGTTTCCCGGCGCGGGCTTTGGAATTCTTGCGACGATGAAGATATGCAGGTGATTTGCCCGACGTGTCAAATCTTCTCAGCAATGGGTCAAGCCTGCTCCTGCGGCCGATCTGCGCCTACCGCCGACTGGATCTTATGGCGTTGTACAGCGCGACCGTGTCCCTGAAGTCGCCGGAACTCGGGAGCTTCGCACTGAGCGCTTGCAAATCTGGTTGCTCCTGCTCTTCGTCTTCTGGCGGCGGCGCGGGTTGGGTCGGATTTTGGGAAGCGATGCCTGCAATCGCTACGAGCCTGCCGAGGAGGCTGCCCGAGAAATCTTGCGGACCGTTGGACCAGAAAGCATCTTTCATCCGGTTTAACGCCAGCAATTGTCCAATTGGCCCCAGGTCCATTGTCCCAGCGACATGACCGCAAACGCCCGCGCTTGCTGCTCTGTATAGTTGGCGGGCACGATGAGGTAGTTGTTTGGATTCGCGATCGCTCCCCTCGTCTTGTATTTGTCTAAAGCGTCGGCATAGATATGGGCGTTCTGAGAACCTCCCGGCACTGGATCCACTACAGGCTTGCCGTTCACCGTGAGAAATTTGGCCGGGACGTAGCCAGTAATTATATTCTCTCCGCTCTGCGGCGTCGCACCAACATAGAATACTTGATCGGGCATCGCCGTTTTCCTCTTCTCTTCGTGATTAACGCGGTTGTTGCACGGTACGACAATCGTCGTTGCAAGAAGCGATCTGCTTGCGACGGACAATTGCGGTTAGCATTCCCCAAAGTGCTCATTAGCAATTACGACGCCATAATAATTTCCAAAAATTGGATCGGCAACGGCCCTTTTCAATGAGATAACAATGCGAAAAAAAATTATGCATTGCGTCCTTCCACCCCTGTGTTCTCTGGGCTGGCGGCAGAGCAAACTGTCCCGTCGAATCGTAGAAGACTTGATCTCGGGAATCGCTTGACAAATTCGTTGTTTCGCAAAAACCAAGCTGCTGCGTGATGCCTTCTTCAACAAACCCAATAAGCTTGCACCTGCTGGAGAGATATCGCTCGACCGGCGCCACGTGGACGCGAAAACCCTGAACGTTGAGCCAGAAACTAAATCGACCCACGGGTTCGGGTTCGACGACAGGCAGAGCAGTGAGTACCCAGATGACCGAAAAGGTCGCTGTTGCTGTCCAGTCACGACGAAACAAGGCGTTCAGAGAAAAGAATAATAACGGAATACAGCAAGCGAACGCTACGAAGGGAGCCAGAACGAAACGGTCGGAAGAAGATAGTATAGAAACGCCGACACATACCAATTCACCCCGATAAGGATGGCCAAGAGATATTTGAAGGGCGTCATGTGATCGTTGGTTCCTGCCAGCTTTCAGCGTTCTCGCAACATGATTTGCATATTCCCTGCACCCGCCCGCTACCTATTGTCGATAATTCCAGGATATTTTGTGCAGGACGCCTCAGCCCACATAGAACACTTGGTCAGACATGTTCAATCCTTCTTTCCAATCAATAGCCGTTATCGGTGTGGTGCAGCGTCGAGCAATGGGCCGTTGCAAAAAACAGCCGTCCGCTCACAATGAGGGTCGCTGCTTAGCCGCCCTGCAATTCGTCAATGCGTATCGGGAAGGTGTAAAAGTCTCCGTAGAGATGCGACGCGCGTCCTTCGGTATCAATGTACACGTCCGGCGAAGAAAGCATCCCCACCGCCCTCTTCCACTCTCGCGTTCGCTGGGCCCGCGGCAACAGAATCTGCCCTGTCGTATCGTAGATCACGTAGGCCCAGGTAATTTCCGACGTCGGATCACACATTCCCTGCAGCTGCCCGTTAGCTATCGCGGACAATTTCAGGATATTTTGCGCAGAACGGCCCGTGTGAGGTTCTGATCTCCACAACAAATGAAAAACCCGCAGCCGGTTTCCCGGTGCGGGCTCAATTCTCGCGATGATCAGGATATGCCGGTGATTTGCCCGACGTGTCAAATCCCTTTTGGCCGCCCTGGTTCCTCACCGCGTAAAGTGGCGTCCTGATCTTCAGTTGATGGGCCGGGCTCGGGCACCCTGGCGAATCCACCGCCGCGCGGCGTCAGATCGCGACTTGCCGGCCGATCTCGACCACTTGATCGGTGGGCAGGCTGAAGAAGTCGCTGACATCAGCGGCATTGCGCTCCATCAAGGCGAAGATTTGCTCCTGCCAGCCGGGCAAGCCCTTGCCGTCCTCGCGGCCGATCACCGTCTCGCGTCCGACGTAGTAGGTCACATCGGCGAGGTCGACGGTGCAACCCAGCGATTTGCTGGCGGCGAGCAGTTGCGGAATGTTCGGCCGCTCCATAAATCCGAAACGCGTGTCCGCGCGCCAGAAGTTCGGTGCGACTTCCACAATTGAAATGCGATTGCGCGAGGAGACCCATGGCACCGGCAGGATCTGGACGTTCAGCACGAACAGATGCTCATGCAGCGCGCGATTATGCTTGACGTGCCAGACCATGACCGGCGGCGTGTCCCGCTCGGTACGGGTAGGAAACACCGCGGTGCCGGGAACGCGCGGGATGTTGTTTTCGGCAATCCTGGCCATGAATTCCGGGATCGGGATCAGCGCTTCATGCAGCCGTGCCGCGATCGCATCGGAGCCGCGATGCCATATCCACATGATGCCGTAGACGGAGACCGCGAGGACCAGCGGCACATATCCGCCTTCGGCCACCTTGGTGAGGTTGGCCAGGAAGAAGGCGCCGTCGATGATGAGAAAGAAGCCGGCGACCGCGCCGGCCGCCCACAGGCTCCAGTTCCAGATCTCGCGCATCGCGATGAACAGCAGCGCCGACGTCATCAGCATCGTCAGCGACACCGCAATGCCGTAGGCGGACGCCAGATTGTCGGATTTGCCAAAACCGATCGTCAACCCCACGGTCACGAGCATCAGAAGCCAGTTGACGGCGCCGACGTAGATCTGCCCGTAGCCTTCCGAGGAGGTCTGCTTGATGGCGAGTCGTGGCAGCCAGCCGAGCTGGATCGCCTGTCGCGTCATCGAGAATGCACCGGTGATGATCGACTGGCTGGCGATGATGGTCGCAACCGTCGCCAGCACGATCACCGGGATCAGCAGAATGGCCGGACAAAGCCTGAAGAAGATATTGCCGTCGGTCGGCGCGCCTTCGAGCACCAGCGCCGCCTGGCCCGCGTAGTTCAGGATCAGGCTTGGAAACACGACGGCGAACCAGGCCATTTTGATGGGCCCTCGGCCGAAATGACCCATATCGGCGTAAAGCGCCTCTGCGCCGGTGACGCAGAGGAACACCGCGCCCAGCACCAGGAAGCCGGTCGATCCGTTGGAGAACAGATAGGAAAGGCCGTAAGCAGGATTAAGCGCGGCAAACACCGTGGGATGCTGGACGATGCCCCATATGCCCATGACGGCCATGGTGGCGAACCAGAGCAGCATTACCGGCCCGAACAGATGGCCGATCGCCGCCGTTCCCCGCGACTGGATCGCAAACAGGACGAGCAGGATCGCAACTGCGGCTGGAACGACATAAGGCTGCAGCGCCGATGTCACCATGTTCAGGCCTTCGAGCGCCGAGAGTACCGAGATCGCCGGCGTGATCGCCCCGTCGCCATAGATTAGGGCCGCTCCGAACAGGCCGACGGCGACGATCGTCGGCCGGCGGTGCTTCTTCACGCCGAGCAGCGCCATCAGCGCCAGGATGCCGCCCTCGCCGTCATTGTCGACCCGCATCGCGAACGAGACATATTTGACGGTCGTGACGATGAAAAGTGTCCACAGCACGAGCGAAAGCACGCCCAGCACGACACCTGGATTTGGCGAGGTTTCGGTCGCGCCGAGGATGACCTTGAAAGTGTAGAGCGGGCTGGTGCCGATATCGCCGAACACGATGCCGAGGGCCGATACGGCGAGAACGGGCAGCTGCCCTGCGGAGGTTCTCGCGCGCTTTCGACAGCAATCAGTGAGGAAGTTTCGCTCAATTGATCCGTTGCCCCAATCGCCACTCGTGAAAGGTATGGATGCTAATCGACCGCACGGCTTGCTGGTTCCATTGCACCGCATTCCAGGTCGGGCGCCTGGCCATCGGCGGTGGCAATCAGGTGCCTGGGCACCAGCAGCAGGGCCGGCAGTATCAAAGCATAGACCACCGTGATCGCAACGACGCAAACGGTGAAGCTGCCGTAGCGATCGTAAAGGTTGGTTCCGAGAACATCGCCAATCGCACGACAACATAATAAAGACTGTACGACATCATCAGCGTCGTTCCCTGCAGGCCGCGCGGGCAGGAGCGAATGATCAGGTCCAGATAGGCCCCGGTGGCAAGGCCGCCCATCAGGCCGATCGGCACGGCTGCGATCAGGGCCTGCGTTATCGTATGGATGAAGAGCAACGGCACCATCTGCGGAACGGCGAAGACCGTTCCCCACAACAGCAGCGTCTTTAGCGGATATTTTCGGCAGAGCAGTCCATACACGATGAACGTCGGAATGAAGGACGCCGCGAAGATGGCGTTCCACTGTCCCCATTGGCCATCGGTGGCGTGCAGCGTGTTCTGAAGATGGTACTGCAGCGGCGTCACCGAGCCGGGCGCGAAATTCCAGAGTACCCAGATCAACATCGCCGGGTAGATCGGCCAGTGTTTTGTCAGCCGCTTGACATCCCGCATCGGATGACCGTCCGACCCATTCTCGGCGTGGACATTGTCGAACACCGCGCGCGGCCGCCACAGCGCGTAAAGGGCAATGGCGCCCATGATCACCGCGCCGACAAGGAACAGGATACGGACCGCAGGTCCGGGCTTTTTTCCTCGAGCATGCCGCTCAGCGTTCCGCCGATCAGCAGCGCGGCGAACGTGGGGATCGACAGGAAAACGTTCCAGGCCGCACTGACCTGACCGGTCATTGCGTGCTGCTGGCCAATCACCGAGGTCAGTCCGTTCTGGGCGCTGGAGACGAAAAGGAACGACGCCGTCAGCACAATGACTGCGATAACAAGCGTCGCATAGCTCATGGGCGCGAACGCAAACAACAGGTAGAGCAAGGCGGTGATGCCGCCAAACAGCAACATGTACCCGCGGTCCCGCATCCCCAGCGGATTCCAGGTGTCGCGGACGAACCCGAAGACAAACGACAGGTAAAGCGGGATTGCCGCCACGACGCGGAAATTGGCGACCTCGTGCGCGCTCAAATGCAACCTGTTCTTGAGAAAGAAACTGATTGGGATATCGATCAGGCCTCCGGCCGGGCTGCCGAAGGCGAGAAGAACGATCAGGATACCAAGATAGAGAAAGATGGTCTGCCGCACCGAGGGCGGCAAGTCGACGACGGCTGCGGAACGGTCAATCGTCATTGCAGGCGAACTATCTCCCAGGAGCGGCGACGCAGCACCGTAACCGCTCAAGGAGCAATTTGATAGTTGTGGCTGCTGGACTCCCAGGCTAATCCAATTCGGCCGGATGGGGCGCCACAGGGCGAGGTTTGCCCTAGCCTCGACGGGACCTGAGCGCGTCGTCCAGCGCCACCGCGTCCCAGATATTGCCCGAGTTTGAGAGCCTCGCATTGAGCGCCCGTATGTCGGCTAGCTCCTGATCGTCGTCCGGCGAGAAATTCGGATCGCCCGACGGCACCAACGGCGCGGGATTTGAGCCAAGGTCAAATGCGGGCGCCGCTGGGCTCAGGATTCGTCGGCTTAGGAGTCGCACCGGATTGCTTTCAACTCCTTGTTGCGGTGGCTCGGGCTTTTGCAGCATCGTCGATCCGCTGTCACCAGTCCCCCGGTCCATTCCCGAACTCGATTTGTTGCCGAAGAATCCAATCGCTTCGGGTGAAGGCGAAGATCCTTAATTCATGGTGCCGGCCAAATTCGCGGCAAGCCTGCCGGGGCAGGCCGCCCGAGAACGTATCGTAGGATTGCCGTTTTTGGCGCCCGAGAAATACGTCGGGTTGGGTTGGTTCTCCATCGGAGTTGTGCTCGGGCTTGGCCATGGAGTTCGCGCCAGAGACGACGCCTCAGCGGGCGAGATACACCATTTCCAGCGGCGACCTGACCGACGCGTTTAAGCTGCGCTATGGCATCGGCAATAGTCCATTGACCCGCGTACGATCCGGACCCGTCAGATCCCATGGACAGCTGTGGTGGGGCAGCCACGGCAGAACGCGCAAAATTTCCAAAGACATCGTTTGCAGGTGAATAGATCGCGTCCCGCTGAAGCGCAGGCGTAGCCGGACTCGCCGCTTGTGCTGTCGCGGGCGTCGACGAAAGATCGGGAGCCTCAGATTTCTTTTTCGGCAACTCCGGCATGAACGGCGACGTCGGACCGCCAAAGCCTCCAGCCGGAGGGAAATTGCCCCTGAGCGCCGGCGAAGAATACAGGGCACAGAGCTATCTTGGCCCGGCGCCTGCGTCGAATAATTGTTTGGAATTGCCCGAAATGGGCCTGCCAATTCTCGGGCGTACCGGGAAAGCGGCGGCAACGGAAATGCTGTTTGGTTGTTTTGGCTGTTGAGGCGCGGGCTATCGATTGTACCGAGCAAGACGCCGTCAGGGACCGGCGGCGAGTAGGAAGGTTGAACGACAGGCGACTGCGGAGACAGGTTGTCAGTATTGCCCTTGCTTGGCGGATTGGCATTTTCTAGTGGTTGGAGATACGCAGAAACCCCATGAAGCCGGTCATACCATGGTGCGCTGACAATTTGGTAATCGCCGAAGACTTTTCCGGTGCCAACCATATTGAGAGGAACGTTATTTCCATTGGCATGGTAGCTCGGGCCCATCACATAATTGTAGATGTCAGCCGTGACACCGCCAAACGTATGTGGTTTGTCCGAATTAAAATTAAAATGGTCGTCGAATGGCTTTATTATAACATTCTGCAGGGTTATCTTGCCATCGGCTGCGACGCTTACGGTGCCAGAAATTTTTGCAGAAACTTCCCCGAAGACAAATGCTCTTGTTGAAAAATCATCCGCCGTTGGCGCCGCGAAATATTGATCTAGTTCCGCCATTGCGCCATCGCTTGGCAACCCATGTTGCCTCCCAAGAACGCCCAATTCAATGGTGGTTCCTGCGGCCGGTTTTATTTCTCCTGACATAAGCTTCTGAACTATTGGAAAATCCGTTGGGCTATAGAAGCGACCCGGCCCAGTATCTGACATATACCAGTCCGCATCGATGTTCAGAGGTGGAGTATTATGTGACAATCAGCAGGGGTCTCCTGCTAATATTGAAGTACTCGGTTAGCCGACCAAACTGTGCGCTTCCCGGTGACAGGATCTAGCAAGTGTATGGTCGGTACGTTTCGGTTGTCTGCCATCTTAGCCTTCGACTATTGTTGCGGGTTTATCCATTAACGATTGAAAATTTCAGTAATCGCCCAAGGTGGGGCATTCATCCACCGCTCCACACGCGTAAACTTCACACTCGATTGCGATCTGCGGCTTAAGTTTTTCGAAGTCCACGCTGTATCCATGGATGAAGCCAAATTTGGTCCATTCAAGAACTTCCCAGCCCCCTTCTGCTTCATCAAAACCATCGCCGTTGAAGGCTTTGGACTGACGGAGCGGCGAACTTTCACCGGGGACTCTCCAGGCCCCGCGATCGTTCCTGACAACATTTATCGCTTCGTGGCTATTACTGGCGGAGGTTTTTGCTTTGGAACAAAGTCCGGCGATGCGATTGATTTCCAAGACGCATAGGAGCGCATATATCAAGAGAATTGGAAGACTGGCCAAAACCGCATAGATCAGCAGCCTTCGAAATATCTTTATCATCACAATCTGCCTCGATTGTCAGCGATTGTTATCGCTTCGATATATCAAAAAAATTCATATTCATGGGCTGTGCGCCGCTGCAGGTTGCCCGCCAATACCGCGTCGACGATCTTATTTCCGGTAGGGTCAGCGAGAAAAGTGGCAGGGTAATATTGTCCTGATTTGTCCCGAACAAAAATTGCCACTGCCGGTAAATATATTCTGCGCCATGCTCTCTCCTCCTTGTCGTCTTACAAACAGTTCTTCAACCCAGTTTCCACGCAAAGTAATCCATGTTACAGCGGAGAACCGAATAGGCGGACAAATCCAGCACCCTGACATTCACAATTGCAAAACGGTCAGGGATCGTCACCGGCAGAAATATCGAAGCCGTCGGCCGACGCCAGCCGCTCCGATCGTCTTCCACTCCACTCGTATGCCCAGAGTCGATCAAAACCCAACAGCCACAGCCGCTAGGCGGGTGGCACTGCTCACCGAGGGAAACCGGATGTGGAGATGATCGTTCTATCTCGAAATCTACGTCCCGCCGCTCATAGATGGCGGCGATTTCACGATGCGCCCCGCTGGAAATATCAGGCGGTCGTCCTTGAGGGCCGCCACGGCATAGAACGACATGTACCCGACGGCACCGGCTGCGAGATAACAAACAGACAAGAACAGCTTGCGACGGAGCAATAGGACAACGCCGGCCATCAGCAGCGAATACGTGAACAAAACGTAAAAGAGTTGCATAACTCCGATAACGCTGAATAGAGCACTCGTGCTGTCTTTGACGCGTGGTTCAGCAAAGACCTCCACAAAAATATCCAGTGCCGTGGCCGCAACAATCACGATAGCAAGCACCGTCGAATGCGACCCCGAATTTTTCGTAGAAGGCTCACCAATGCATGGTCTGGCGCTTCAGCGTTCTTGCAATCCGACATGGGCTGCTACTTTTGCAGAGTCGGCCGTAGATTTCTACCGCGAAAGTCCGCCACGACAGTGACGGATCAGTCAGTCGCGTCCGATCGAGCCACTCGAAAGATTATTTCGCCGATGATTCGGATGGCCTCACCTTTCGCCGAAAATCTTGGGATATTTTGTGCAGGTGATGCGTCGCAATGGCATGGTTCGGATTGCGGCGCTGCCGATCCTGCGCTGAACTGCATGCGACGGCGTCACGGCATTGCTGCAAGCTGGCGCGCCGCATGAAAAAGCCCGCGACGGGTTTTCCGCGCGGGCTCAAAAATTATTGCGATGATGAATACATGCAGGTGATTTGCCCGACGTGTCAAACCCTTTGTTTCGCCGGATAGCAGGGGCTGTCGAACTCGGGCCCTCGCGCGATCGATCCCGCGCTCGTGGGTCCGGGCGACCGCCGGGCTTTATGCGACGATAAACATCGCGATTACCGCACCGGCGATCAATGCCGAATGACGGATTGCCGAAGGCCTAAGCCCGATATCGTCATGGGCAACATGACCGAGCATCACGGCGGCGAGCGCCGCCGAACCGGCGAGCGCTGCAAGCCCGATCAACAAGCCGATGCGCATTCTCATGGGCTGGAAATCTCCTGCCTCCATTACTCGGCCAGCTCCGAATACCCCGTGGCCGGCACCTGGGCCTCGATCGCCTTTTCCTCCGCAATGATCTTCGGCTTGCGCAGCCAGACATAATCTGGGCCGAAATCAACACTACGCAAATGAATAGAAAGAATGCGCTGATCGGGCGATCTATGAAGGTCATCAGATCGCCGCGCGAGATCAACAGGCTGCGCCGGAAGTTTTCCTCGAAGCGCGGTCCCAGCACGAAGCCGAGCAGAACCGGCGCCGGATGAAAATCCAGCCGCAGCAGGATGTAGCCGATCACGCCGATGAACAAGGTCTCGCCGACCTGGAACATGTCGTTGTTGGCGGCATAGACGCCGATACAGACGAAGAACATCGCACTCGGATAGAGATACCGATCCGGGATGTTCAACGACTTCAGCCAAAGCCCGATCATCGGCACGTCGAGGATCACCAGGAGATATTGCCGATCCAGAAGCTCGCGATCAGGCCCCAGAAGATATCGGCATGCTGGCTGATGAGCTGCGGGCCGGGAACGATGCCGTGAATGATGAGCGCGCCCAGCAATAGCGCCATCACGGTGTCACCGGGAAT
>CAVPCG010000045.1:0-10994 GCA_963702325.1 uncultured Acidobacteriaceae bacterium
GCACTTAGCGGCGGCATTGGGTATCCCTACAGTTGCGCTTTTCGGACCCACTGATCCATCCCGCAATGGCCCATTTGGAACGAACAGTATCGTGCTGCGAAATCCCACAAGCCTTACTTCACATAAGCGGCGCGCGCAACCCGATGAAGGATTGTTGAAAATCAGCGTTCAGGAAGCAGTGGCTGCCGCGCGCAAATTACTGGGCGGATCGCGTGCCTAAGGAATCTTCAACTACCTGGCAGAGAATCGCCCGCCGAATCCGTGTGCCTACCGGCTTCGCTTTTGCCGCGTTATATCTCTGGCTGGCTCATCCTACTTGGAAGTCAATTTTGTCGGGGACGATATTCGTAGTCATCGGTATTCTCGTTCGAGCTCTTGCGTCCGGACACCTCAACAAAAATGAATCTCTTGCTGTCAGCGGACCATACGCGTATAGCCGCAATCCTCTTTACTTAGGTTCGCTGATTCTGGCGCTGGGATTTGCACTAGCGGCATTGAGTTGGTGGGTTGCAGGATTGCTCGCTGTAATCTTCGCTGCGATTTACGTGCCCGTGATTCAGGCCGAAGAAACTTTCTTGCGAACAACGTTTCCGGAGTTCGCGGCATATTGCAATGAAGTTCCTCGCCTGATTCCGAAGCTGACATGTTTTCAACGCTCACGCGGCAATTTTTCCTGGAAGCTTTATCTGAAGCATCGCGAATACAACGCGGCACTTGGTTCGGCGGCTCTCATCGCCGCATTGGTATTCAAGCTACTTTGGACTCTTCATCCAGTGGGATTTACTCTTGGGCGCTGACGTTAGGCTGTTTCGCCAGCCATTCTTTAGCGTCGCTGAGTTCAGGGCGCATTGAGATTGATCCATCACAATTCTTCACAAGTTGTGCGTAGTAGCCCGACGCTTTCTCCTTGTTTCCTGCACGCTCCGCCGCGCGAGCCGCGCCATAAAGCGAGTCAAAGCGGTTCGGATTGGTCTTGAGATCCGTTTCGTATTCGGCCAAGGCCTCAGTCGGGCGATTCATCGCCAGCAAAAGATCTGCCAGCATTCCGCGGGCCGGAAGCTGGGCCGAGGCTTCAAAAACGCCCGTCTCCTCAATGGACTTCAGGATATCTACGGCATGGCCTCCTTTACCTTCCGCATATTCCATCCAAGCTTCGGCTTCCCTGTGGTTTTGATCAATAGCGTCCAACGCCGATTTCGATTTTTTATCTTCCGACAATTTTTTGTGGATAGCTTCGATCTCCCCCACTTCCTTTTGCGCGTCGCCCGGTTTGCCAATCTGAGCCAGGCCAATCGCCCGAGCCCAGTGGGTGATCGAATCATCTTCGGGAGAAGCTCCCGGAACCAGTGGCAGTTCAGCCACCTCCTGCCAATGATGCAATTCGAGTGGATACATTGCCTCGAAGGCCACGAGCGCGGAGATACGCGGATCGAAACCCATGCCGTACATGTCTTTCATCGGCGGCATGGCTTTGACTTCTTCCATCAGGCGATTCGCATCCGCCTCCCGTCCGCTTTGCATATATGCGTAGAACAGAAAATCCATGGCGTGGAATTCATGGCCTTCGCCGCCCATTTCAGCGTACTTGCGGCTTGCGGCGATAGAAGCGAGATTTGAATTGATGTCGTCTTGCCAAAGTCCAAGGTGAGCGAAAATGTGAGACGGCATGTGCAGAGCGTGAGGGGCCGCCGGAGCGATTTGCGCATATCTTCGAGCCGCAGGCAAACCCAGCGGAGCCATGTCCTGCGTGTCGTAAGTGTGAATCAGATAATGAATTACGCCCGGGTGGTTCGGTTCGACCGCGAAAACCTTTTCCAAAACTGCCGCGGCCTTCTTTCGATTTACCTGATTAGGATCAGGCTCCGGCTCCGAAGCCAGCAATGACAGCGCATAAAACGCCGCTGCCTCGTGATCCTCAGGATTGCGCTGATAAACCTTCTGCATCGCCTTCGAATAAGCCGATGCCCGGCTTTTATATTTGCGGTTATTCGATCCCGAATAGAAATCATTGATGGCCGCAACGTAATCGCGCTCCCGGTCGGTCGCGGGATGAAAAGCATTTGCCATTTTCGCTTCCCTGAGTCCACGCTTGATCGTCGCCTCGTCAGGATGGTTCCAGAGTTGATGCCACAAGCTCATCGCAATTCCCCAATGCGCCATCGCACACCGCGGATCATCTTTCGCGATCTGCCCAAAAGTTGTTTCTGCCTGCTCGTACCAGAACGAGTGCAACAGCGCTACTCCCCGCTCAAAGGGCTTCTGAGAAGGGGCAGAGCACGATACAGGAAAGTGCACGGTTCCGAGTTGCTCCTGGGTGAGCTCTTCGTGATGCTGGCCTTCATCGGCAAAAGCCAGCGTTGCGCAAAACAAAAGCGTCAACAGAATTCCCGCAAAGGTTTTCATGAGGTGTGCCACCGGAGCAGAGTTTAGTTCGTGAGGCGGGCAGTACTCAAGCGGGTCAAATAAAACTGCTACTTGCGACAGCTCAAAATCTTGTCAATTAAGCGTCTCCGGCCGATGAAAAATCTGCTTTTTGTGGAAAACACAATTCTGCCTAAGCTCGGCTTTTCTTCTTTGCCACCGCGACGGCTGCAACCCCAGCCTTTTCCCACGGACGTTTTGGGCGCTCCGTCGTCGGCTTGTCACGGTCCTCAATGCGATCGTATTGGTACGAATCGCTCACCGTACCCAATGACTCGTTGTAAAGGCTGGGCAATTGAATCCCTTCCTTTAGTTCTTCAGTGAATTGTTGCAGAGCCTTCAAATGGTCGGCAGTGGCTGCGATTTCAGTTTTGGAAGTTTTCAGAAATTGCTGGTATCCGCGGTTGATCAGCTTCGAAATTTCACCGCCGATCAAATATCCCGGATAAGCAAATATCTTAATCCCGTCGTCGCCATCTTTTTGAATGGCCGCCGACACGTTGTACTTCTTCAGGAAGACTCGCCCCACAGTTCCCGGTGCTTCGATCAGATCAAATCCGTGGTCGCGCAACCAACTTAGCGCATCTTCATAAGTCCGCTCGATAACTTTCGTCGCCATTTAGTTACGCTCTTTCCGTCTATGCTCGATTGGATGCGCGCTCATTAGTAATGTATTCATCCGGGCTGCATCCGGGTATGGTCTTTTATAATCTAACTTCCAGTCGAAGATGCTGTAATTGATTTGTAAGGAACATTACTATAGTTCGCTGGTTGCTCCCAGTCCATGTCAAGAGAATCGCGAAAATCAGAATCCGCGGCGACTGCGGACTTGCCACCCGATGCGACATTGAATCGAGGCGGCAATTCCCTTCAAGCAACTCATTCTTTGGATGATGTAAGTTCGAGCGTGTTGGGACTGACTACGCTGGATCGCGTGGGAAACACGCCACTGCTTCGCTTCGAGCGCATCACCCGCGATCTTCCCGGAATAGCCTTGCTAGGCAAGGCCGAATGGTTCAATCCCGGCGGATCGGTCAAAGACCGCGCCGCAGCGAGAATCATTTCTGAAGGCAGGCGCACCGGCAAATTCGGACCCGGCAAGGCTTTACTCGATTCGACAAGCGGAAACACCGGCATCGCTTACGCAATGTTCGGAGCCGCCGAAGGTTTTCCCGTAACACTCTGCATGCCGGAAAATGTTTCCATCGAGCGCAAACACATCCTCCACGCTTACGGTGCGAATATTGTTTACACCGATCCAGCGGAAGGTTCCGACGGCGCAATTCGTGTTGCCCGCGAGCTTCACGCGAAGCATCCCGAAAAATATTTTTACGCCGATCAGTATTCGAACAACGCGAACTGGCAGGCGCATTACTTCGGAACGGCAACCGAAATCTGGAAACAAACCGAAGGCCGCATCACTCATTTTGTCTCCATGATGGGCACCAGCGGAACCTTCGTTGGCACGTCGCGGCGATTGAAAGAATTGAATTCACAAATTCGCTGTATCTCGCTGCAACCTGATTCGCCCTTTCATGGAATCGAAGGCGCAAAACACATGGCCAGCGCCATCGTCCCGAAAATCTATGATTCTTCATTGGCAGACGAAGACCTCGGCATCTCGACGGAAGAGTCTTACGCCATGGCAATTCGATTGGCCCGTGAAGAAGGATTGCTCGTCGGTATTTCGGCAGCCTCAGCGATCGTCGGATGCCTGCAAGTAGCCCATCGGCTGAAACCGGGCGAGCAGGCAGTGTTCGTTGCTATTCTTCCTGATTCCGGCGATAAATATCTGAGCGAAAGATTCTGGGAAGAAGGATGACGCGGTTTTTTACCACGGAGACACAGAGTCCTGAAAAACTGATGAGGCGATAAAGCACAAGAACCGAAAGACTAAGAACTAAGAACCAAGAACTGGGGACTGAACAATCCTCGTTCGAAACCTTCTCATTAGTGGGTTTTGATTTTCCGGGACTCCGTGCCTCTGTGGTGAAACAGCTTTAGCCATGTTAAGAATCAACTCTACTGACTACGAGTCTCTAAGAAAGCACGGCGAGGAAACCTATCCTCACGAGTGCTGCGGAGTGCTCCTCGGCCAAATGGATGGCGAAATTCGCACTGTAACGTCCGTGGCCCGATGCGGCAATACCCGCACCGACTCCCCGCAGAACAGGTACCACATTGATCCAAAAGAACTGGTTCACATTCAGCGCGAAGGACGCGCCCGCAAAGAAGACATCATCGGCTTCTACCATTCCCATCCCGATCATCCCGCGAAATGGTCCTCCACAGACTTAGCCGAGGCCCACTGGTTCGGATGCTCGTACGTAATCACCAGCGTAGAAAAAGGCAAAGCCGTCCTCACAAACGCCTTCGAACTAACCGGCACCAGCGAGGACGACAAGCAATTAGTGGGAGAAAAAATAGAAGTGGCATAGCAAGTGTGGCGCGGGCGCTCTTGTCTGAGAGGGGTACGATTGGCCCGGGCAGCCCTCGCCCGCGAAGCTGGAAGGACGGATATCCCGCCAGAGGACTCCCGATCCGGCACTTGTCGCTACCCAGAACGAAGAATTCTGGAGTAATCGCGTTTCCTCTCACTACAATCTTCGCGTGCGGACGGCGTTTGGAGGGTGTTGCCAGTGAGTACTGGACGATGTCTGCAAAACATTCGAGTGGCTTTCAGCCATTACGGTTCGACTCCGTTGCCCTCCGCAGTCACTCGACGTAGTGCTTGACAAGGCGAATTCACAGTCTATGATTGACATTGCAGACATCGTCCAGTATTTAGACCCCGACCGTTATCGGGGTCTTCCTATTTTTTGGACGTGCCGGATGCTCAGTCTGCGCGGGCCGGGAAGCCCTAGCCCGCAAAGGGCTAACCTGGATCAGACTTTTTTTGCAACCCCTGCTTAAGATGCTCAAGGACCCATTGAGCATGTTTTAACTCGACTCCAGAAGACTTCGCGAGCACCGCAATCTGTTCCTCAAATAAAGGATCGGTAACGAATGGCGCGAGCCTGCAATATCGACGGAATTCGCGCTTAACCCTTGGCTCCATAATCCGCGCGAGAATCAGCTGCTGCAAACGCCGTTTTTGAGTCGGATCTAAGGGAATCCCTCGAAGGCGTTCGAGGATATCTTCCTTGATATATCCTGACCGAAAGAATATTGGATCTGCTTTCAAGAATTGCACCGCGGATTCAATTGGCTCGCGTAGTTTAGCAGCGTTTGCATTAATAGCATTGGTGATTGGCATGAATTCAGGTGACTTATTTTACGACTATCGGCTCGCGGGCGAGGACGCCCGCGCCACAAGGTCTGCTGCACCCTTCGCCTCTTCTGTGGCATCATGTACCCCTATGCCCAAAATTCACATACCCACACCCCTCCGGCAGTATGTTGGCAAGCAGGCAGACGTTGAGGTCAGCGGCAGCAGCGTTGGAGACGCGATGTCCGACCTGGTCGCGAAGCATCCGGACCTTCGCCGGCATCTATATAACGACGACGGAAAATTGCGCGCCTTCGTCAATGTTTACCTCAACGATGAGGACGTCCGTTACCTTCAAAAGGAAGCCACTGCGGTGAAAGACGGTGATAGCATTTCTATCGTACCGTCCATCGCGGGAGGCAGTAAAAATATTGACGAATTGTCGAATTTTAGGATGTTCGAATTGAAAAGCGCGAGCACAATCTGCTGTTGTTGTCCCTCGAATCGCTAAGGCGAACTTAAGTCGTCAATCCGTGAATTTGTCAATCTGACAATTTAGAAGAGGTTCACATGGCCACCACGACCGAAATCAAACCCGAAGCCGTCACGCTCTCGAATGAGGAGATCCTGCGCTACTCTCGGCACCTGATCATGCCCGAAGTCGGCATGGAAGGTCAGCTCAGGTTGAAGGCGGCAAAAGTGCTCTGCATTGGAGCAGGCGGACTCGGTTCTCCGCTGGCGCTTTACCTCGGCGCCGCAGGCATCGGAACACTCGGCATCGTGGATTTCGACGTGGTGGATTACACCAACCTCCAGCGTCAAATCATTCACACCACCGCTGACGTGGGACGCAAGAAGCTCGACTCGGCCGCCGACAAGCTTCACGCCATCAATCCCTTTATCAACGTTCGGAAGTTCGAAGAGCGTCTCGACAGTTCCAACGCCCTCGATCTGTTCCGCGAATTCGACATCATCGCCGACGGCACCGACAATTTCCCTACACGCTACTTAGTCAACGATGCTTGCGTGATCACCGGCAAGCCCAACGTTTACGGATCAATCTTCCGCTTCGAGGGCCAGGCCAGTGTGTTCGCAACCAAAGACGGCCCCTGCTATCGCTGCCTCTATCCCGAACCTCCGCCACCGGGGTTAGTCCCGTCCTGCGCCGAAGGTGGAGTGCTGGGAATTCTTCCCGGATTAGTCGGAATCATTCAGGCGACCGAAGTCATAAAGATGATTTTGGGCAAAGGCGATCCGCTGATCGGCCGGTTGCTGCTGATTGATGCGCTCGGCATGAAGTTCCGCGAATTGAAATTGCGGAAGAATCCCGAATGCCCAGCGTGCGGCAAAAATCCAACAATCACGAAATTAATTGACTACGAAGAATTTTGCGGAATCCGCGGCGAAGAGCAAGCGGTCCAAGCAACCAGTTCTGACATTCAAGTCGAAGAACTGAAGCGCAGGCTCGACGCCGGAGAAGACATCTACGTGCTCGACGTTCGCGAGCCGCACGAATATCAGATCTGCAATATCGGCGGACATCTCATTCCGTTAGGCGATCTTCCGAACCGTGTACACGAACTCGACACCAGCCGCGAAATCGTCGCTCATTGCCGCTCCGGCGCGAGGAGCGCGAAGGCCGTAGATTTCCTGCGCCAGGCTGGCTTTCGCAAAGTTCATAATCTGACCGGAGGAATTCTGGCCTGGGCCGACAGAATAGATCCCAAGATGCCGAAGTACTGAACGACGTACTTTGATCGCCAAGAAATTCTGCGTAGTTAGTTCTAGCCGGGAAGGGCACGGCTTTCAGGGGCTACGGAAAAATGAAGAGAATGCGGGGAAAAGGGAAGGGCCCGACTTTCAGTCGGGCCGTAAATGCTGCAAAATCAGTAATCGGCACGACTGGAAGTCGTGCCCTTCCCTAAAGATTTTTATGCCGCCATGCCACTTTGCGACACCTCACAACGTATGCAGGTACGCCAGCAAGTCTTGCACCTGTTTCTGATTCAAAGCCTGTCCGAAGCCCGGCATCTTATCTCGTCCCATCAAAATAATGTCGGTCACGCGATCGTCATTCGCTGGCAGTCCGCTGTCTTCTAAATATTGTTTCTTGAACATGTGCTGCAAACTTGGACCGTGACGGCTCTTCGAAGAATATGCATCGTGACAGCGATCACAATATCCGTCGTAAACCTTTCGGCCCGCCGCCTGCTGAGAGTTCAATCCAAGCTCAGCGTCGCTTTTACGCCGCTCCGCATCGCATCCGGCAAGAAAAAACAGAAGCAACGCTGCGCAGATAACTAGAAGACCATTCGGCGAAAACGAAAACTGCAAAGCGTGCTTAACCCTGACGGGGAATCCCATGAGTATACGAAGATGATACCAACGTGCCATTTCCCTCATTCTCTCGAAGTACAATAATTGTCAGCAACGACCATGCTCCCTGAACAAATTCGCACCAAACGAATCCACGAAAAGGCAAGCCGTGCCGATGGCACGCGAGTTCTGGTGGACCGCCTCTGGCCGCGCGGCATTACGAAAGAGCAAGCGGCTCTGCATGCATGGTTAAAAGAACTTGCACCGTCGGATGATTTAAGAAAATGGTTTCACCAGCGTCCCGAATCCTGGCCGATGTTTCGCAAACAATATTGCAAAGAGCTTCGACACCCCGAGGCTGCAACGGCATTGAGCGAGCTTTACCGGCTGGCCTCGCAACGAAAGCGCCTGACGCTTCTTTTCACGTCGAAAGATGAGTTGCGTAACAACGCTATCGTGCTGAAGGAATTACTGGAAGGAATACGAAAGCCGCCGACTGGAACCGGGCCCGCTGGATTACGTTTCATGAAGGAATCGCAAGCGAAGCAAATGTCCTGTCGCTAAGCCAGCTGTAGCACCGGCACGAAAAACTCTTCTACCCGCAGCAAAATTTCCGGAGCGCTCTTCGATTCGTAGATTGCCTTGCGCAATGCGGCGCCGCCGGGAACTCCGTGCGTAAACCATGACGCAAACTGCTTCATCTTTCCCTGCGCGTCCGGCAACTCTTCCTCAATCAGCATGCGGAAGTAAGTGTGAATCATCTCATAGCGGTCTGATTCGGTAGGCTGATCGAACGGATCATTCAAGCTTGCGTAGGGAAAGCCGCCCTCGGCTGCCCTGACGGGATTCGCCTCGCCAGATTCCGCCAAACTTTGCTCCGCCACGCGGACGGTCGCGCCCGGCTGTGCGCCTGCATCGCCGAGCCACGCGTTGTATTGCGCGATCTGCCTAAATATCCATGGATTCGACGGTGCCATCCGTCCAATCATCACGGCATCGCACCCGGTCTGTTCAACCATGGCGCAGGCATCCTGCGGCGTGCGAATGTCTCCATTGCCAATCACCGGAATTTTGACAGCATCTTTGATTTCGGCAATCCATTCCCAACGTGCAGGACCTGAGTATCCCTGTTCTCGTGTGCGCGCGTGCAATGCGACGGCGTTTAGTCCGCAATCCTCCGCCATCTTCGCCAGTTCCACGCAAATAATATTTTCGTCGTTCCATCCGGCCCGAAACTTTACCGTGAAAGGAATCTTTACCGCCGCGCGAGTCGCCTCAAAAATCTCGCGAATCGCCGGCAAGTTCTTAGCAGGCCCGACCCGCCATTGCACTTCACAACCTTCTTTGCGGGACATCCCAGATTCAGGTCCACCAAATCGAAGCCCAGATCTTCGACCATCCGCGCCGCATCGGCCATGACCCGGGGATTGCTGCCGAAAAGCTGCGCCGAAATGGGATGTTCGTCCTCATAAAAGTGCAAATATCGCTTCGCCTTCTTGTCCTTGGCGCGAAGCACGCCATCAGCGGAAGTGAACTCCGTCATGATGAGCCCACACCCGCCCAAATTGCGAATGAATCGTCGAAAGACCGTGTCAGTCACACCCGCCATAGGAGCCAGCACGGTCGCCGGAGAAATTCGAACGTCACCGATAGACAGGCTCTGCGGCACCACCGCAGATTCGTTGGCGCGGACCTGCCCTGAGCGAAGGCGAATGGGCTCCCCACCCGCGAGACTGCCCGAGTTGTCCCAATACTTGCGCACTCGGCTATTCTACTGCCTTCCCCAAGTTAATCCGCTGTGGCACAATTTGCATCACACAATCTATGGATGACACTTCTAGAACGCCCCCTGCGCCCACTCCTGACGCCGGTAGGTGGATAGGCCGGCTTCTGATTGCCGTAATACTCGGCGAGGGCATCTGGGGCCTTATGTTTCGATTACCAACAACCTCATTCTGCCGTTCATGGCAAGAATCATGGGCACGGATTCCCAGTCGCCGCTGTCGCTTGGCAATGGACAATTCAACGTCCCCGGCCTGTTTACTTCGGTGCTGGAAATTTGCTTTGCTGGGATTGTCGCAGTAATCCTGAATTCCTGGGTACAGCGCAAACCGAGGCCGACTCGACGCAAGCCGGTGGGGTAACCCCGATTCCAGTCCAGCCGATTGCCTCACCACCGACTCCTCGAGCGGTTGAGCCAGCTCAAGCATCCCTAGCCCCGCTCGCAGTCGCGGTAGGCTTCCGCCCGCGGCCGCCCCACAACCAGTCGCAGATCAGCCTCCGCCTGAATCATCGCCCGCGAAGGCGATGGCGCCCCCTCCGCCACCGAAACCCGCAAAACCGAAGCCGCCCAGGGAGATCGTCTACAACAGCGTCGGAGAACCTCTCCCCTACGATGACGCGTAGAGCTACAAGCAACCAAACAAAAAAGCCCTCGCTCATGGCGAGGGCCTCAAAATCCTACCGATTTGCGGTTTACTTCTTGGCCGCTTCCGGTTTCGCCGGTTCTACCTTGGCGTACTTCCGGCGGAATCTCTCCACGCGGCCAGCAGTATCCAGCAATTCTGCTTTCCGGTAAAGAACGGATGGCAATTCGAGCAGATTTCCACGTGAATATCGCCCCTATGGGTCGAACCGTGCTGAAACTGTGTCCGCACGCGCACTTCACCTGAATTTCGTTATAAGCGGGATGAATGGCTGCTTTCATGATTTCTAACCTCAGATTAAGTCATTAGTATTCGATAGGAGCCGCGCCGGATTCAGCAAACGCGGGCACCAGAGCTAATGTGAAATCAGTACAATCAAGTCTGCTCATGCGATTCGCCCTGTATTCTCCCCTTTTGCTGTTCCTGGCCGCTTCGGGCGCACGAGCGCAACAGGGCTAAAACGGTCGATACTATGCTGGCGGTACGTTCCACAGTCGTGCAGGTGCCTGCGCTCGCCAAGAGTGAAGAAGGCGAGGTAATCTTCAACCTCACGGCTAGACGACTTCCTCCGCAACGATGACGGCGTACCGCAGCAATACTCATCCTCAATGAAGACACCGACT
>CAVPCG010000046.1:0-3469 GCA_963702325.1 uncultured Acidobacteriaceae bacterium
CTACCACGAGTTCATCAACACCAAACTGTTCGGCATTGAGATCGTCGGGGAGGGAGTGAGAAAGAGTGATCCCAAGCTCAAAACGACCGTCGGTAACAGCGTCTTCAACCTGTCGCGAGTTATACACCTGAAGATTCAATGAGACCTCGGGATTTTGCGTCCGGAACTCTCCCAAAACTTGCGGCAACACGTGTTGCAGCGATGACTACGCTCGCAATGTCGAGACGCCCAACGATTACTTCACGCAATTCGGCGGTTTCGCGCTCGGTCAGTGCAACCAGTTGCAGAAGCTCATTGGCATGCCGATTGAGAAGAATGCCGGATTCGGTTAAGATAGGCTCGCCTTCCGACCCGGCGGAAGAGTGTGACTCTAAGCTTTGCTTCCAGTTCATGGACCTGGTTTGAAATATATGGCTGGCTCACGCGCAGTTCTTCCGCAGCACGCGAAAAGCTCGCAAGCCGCGCAACCGATTCGAATATTCGGAGGCCTGCAATAGTGACCGACGGCGGAGGATAGGGTCCCGTAATGACTTGATTGTCCTTCATAAACAATCGTCAAAACAAATGGCAAATAAAAGTTTACCTTATCACTCCGAGGTCGAAACGCACGTCTTTTTAGGCCGGACAATTCGACGAAAGTGTTTCGCACACGGACCAATTCATCAGGGAGACCATGTTACTTGCTGAGCGCACCAGAAAACTTACGCCGCCAGGCACCTCCAAAATACGAGAACTCGCAAATGAACTGAAGCGAGCGGGGATCGATGTGATTAATTTTGCCGCAGGAGAATTGGATGGGAGCGCAAGCGATGCGGTAAGAAACGGAGCGAAACTGGCAATTGACGAGGGCCGCAATAAATATACGCCAACGCTGGGCATGAAGCAGTTACGTGAAAGTATCGCGGGACAGAGCATCGAGGCGGTATGGCACCGAATATCTTTGGGAAGAAATTGGCGTCACGGCAGGGGCGAAACAAGCCCTTTACAACGCAGCAATGGTCCTGTTAAATCCGGGCGATGAAGTCATTATTCCCAACCCATACTGGGTAACTTTTCCCGCTCAAGTCGAAATTGCCGGGGCCAAACCCGTGTTCGTTGAGACCAGGGAAACGAATTATCACCTTAAGGCAAACAGTGTTGCGAAATCCATCACGGCAGCCACCAAGGCGATAATTATCAATAGCTCCCAATAATCCTACCGGATCAGTTTACGAACCCAGTGAACTCATAAAGATTGCGGAGCTTGCTGTCGAAAGAAGCATTTGGATTATTTTCGATGAGTGCTACTCAGAATTAGTGCGGACGGGTCATTCACACTCGAACGTGGTGCGACTTTTTCCCCGAGCTAAAAATCAGACGATCATCGTGAACTCCTTTTCGAAGAGTCACGCAATTACTGGGTGGCGGATCGGGTATGCTTGCGGTCCAAAAGCCGTGATCAGCGCAATGGAAAATTTCCAGGGACACACTACTTCTAATGCTTCCAGTATTTCACAGTATGCGGCGGATGCTGCCCTTCACAGCGATGACGGCCGGTTTATCGAAAAAGTGAACATCGTCCTTGAGGAGCGGCTCCGCATTGCCGTGGGTGTGATTAATTCTATGGATGAGATTCGGTGCGCGCCGGCAGAAGGGGCGTTTTATCTTTTTCTAAATGTGGAGAGCAGGTTGGGCAAGTCTTATAAAGGCCGTGTAGTAAACAACGTTGACCAGCTCTGCGAACTGATTTTGAGCGAAGCCAATGTTGCGGTCGTGTCTGGGACGGCGTTCGGCGACCCGAGTAGCATACGAGTGTCATATGCGATTGAAACAAAGCAAGTGGAGGAAGGGCTTCGGCGAATGAAGAATTTGTTTGACAGAATTATTTGAGCAACACGTTTGACTTGTCCCCCATGGCACGCAGTTAATCTTTCCACCTACCGCGAATTGGTCATGAAATTGACCCACAAGCCCGAGCTTGTTCGAGCGATCGGAAGATGGAGCCTGATCGCGTTGGTGGTGAATTTCATTATCGGTGCCGGCATCTTTGGGCTGCCCTCGGCCGCTGCCGTAATTCTGGGCGCGCAAAGCCCATTCGCATATCTAATAGCTGCGGCTGGAATGGCAGTAATCGCCGCATGCATTGCCGAGGTCGCTTCGCGATTTCAGCAGACTGGCGGCCCTTATCTTTATGCCAAGGCCGCCTTCGGAAGATTTATTGGGTTGCAGACCGGATGGCTTCTGTGGCTAACGCGCATAAGCTCCGCGGCCGCAGTCGCCAATGTGTTTATTGACTACCTGCTAAGTTTTTGGCGGCACGCACCGCAACCCGCAACCCGTGTTTTCGCCTCACAATTTTAATCGCCGGGCTTGCCGTTATAAATATTCTCGGTGTAAACATTGGGACCTGGGTCAGCAACTTTTTTACGGTTGCCAAACTGGTGCCGCTGCTGCTTTTCGTCATCGTCGGCCTTCGATTTATCTCTCTTCATGGAAGCCCGATTTTCGGCCCCTCTTGTATCCCATACAGAGGGAGCATGGCTGAGCGCGGTCTTGTTGCTAATCTATGCTTTTAGCGGCTTTCAATCCGCATTGATTCCAGCCGGAGAGGTCAAAAGTCGCACCCGGAATATTCCGCTGGCGTTAACGGTTGCATTTCCACTCGTTGCCACCATCTATTTCCTGATTCAGATTGTCGTAGTTCACACAGTTGCCAACTCTGCGCAAAGCGCGCGGCCCCTCTCCGCGGCAGCATCCGTTTTCGGCGGCAACACCATGGCGGCCGTGATTGCTATGGGCGCGCTGCTCTCAACCTTCGGAAGTCTCGCCGCCAATATGGTCGCAAATCCACGATTGACCTTTGCCTTCGCCGAACAGGGTGACTTTCCAAAGTGGTTTGCGGCGGTCCACCCTCGCTAGAAGACGCCTTATGTCTCAATTATTGTTTTTGCGATCTTACTGTGGGCTCTGGCGGTTTTTGGCACTTTTGATGGAACGCCACTCTTTCTGCGATCTCTCTACTTTTTGCATACGTGGTGACTTGCGCTGCCCTGCCGATATTGCGCAAAAAGTTTCCGGGGCAGGAGCAGTTCCACTTGCGCGCAGGCATTGTATTTGCCGTGTTGGGAATTTTATTTGCGTTAGTGTTAGCCAGCCGGATGGGTCTCGCCGAACTGATAGCTCTTGCGATAACAGCAGCTCTTTCGTACCTGAACTGGCTTGCTGTGCGTCGACACATGCCCATCGGCCTTTCTCCCGAGTAATGGCATAGCGGACACGGTACGATCCAAGTATCCGATTTATAGTAAAGATCTTGATAATTCAAGGTATTCAAACAAGCGCGAAGGCCGGGAATGGGGAGTTTCCACGCGGAATGCAACTGGTTAGCAAACAAGCAAATTGACGATAATTGTACGATAGAGAGGCTTTTGTAGACCTTTTGGCGTTTTCATCCATTTTTAGAATCAGTAAGATAAAGGAATGAAAAGAT
>CAVPCG010000047.1:0-101992 GCA_963702325.1 uncultured Acidobacteriaceae bacterium
TCGAGGCGGCCGTGCCAGATCGCGGTGACCGCGTCGGAGAATCGCTCTGCGGTGGCGTCACTTTCTTCCGCCGTCTTGGCAAACGGGATGGTGGGATGCGGCGAGATCCTGAACTGATAGATCCATACCGGCAGTCCGTCCTGCCGGGTGACGGTGAACGGTCGCTCCTCGAGCACCACGACGCCCATGCTTTGCAGCATCGGGAGCAGCTGGCTCAACGAGGCGGTGTGTCCGCCCAAGAACCAGGTCAGCCGGGCGACCCCATGCTCGCCCCGTTCGGAGAACACCAGCTTGACCGAATCGTCGGTCAGCTCATTGATGATGGCGATGTGTTCGGTGGCGTCGTCGGGGCTAACGACTTGCTTGTAGGCCTCGGAGAAGGCGGTCGAGTAGTGATCGGCGTCGTCGGGCGACGATGGCGCCGGTCCCCGCGGCGCCGATGAGCCGGTCGGCCCATGTCCGCGCGGCTTCGCTCAGCAAGCCCTGTATCCGGACCCGGTTGGCCTCGGAAACGTCGACCGATCCCGGCGCGGCATCTTCGGGCAGCCGGACCATGAAATGCATGAGTGCCCAGGGTGATTCGCTGACACGCGCGGTGAATTCCAGTCGCGTCCCACCGAACTCGCGGACCAGGATGTCTTCGATCGCAACGAACCGCCGTGGTGTAGCGATCGCGGGGCACGTAGACCAGGCAGGACACGAAGAATTGGAGCCGGTCGGCGCGCAGGAACAGCAGCGCGCGCCGTTGGGATCCCAGATCCACCACCGCGGTGGCCATCGCAAAGAGCCGTTCGGCGCTCAGCGTGAAAAGCTCCGAGCGCGGGATGGTCTGGATGACGTCGAGCAACAGCTGGCCCGGGTGGACCGGGTCGCTGTCGGCCATCGCAGCGCCTCGCGGACCCGGCCGAGATCATCGGGATTTCCAGGACGTCCGCGTTCATGGCCGCGACGGTGAAAGCCCAACGAAGCGGTGCTCGATAACGACCGTCGCCACCGATCGTTAGGTTTCGCGAGCGCGATGACATACGGGTATGCGCCGTAGCGCAGGTAGCTGCCAACGGCGGTTGGGCCAAGACCAGCAATTGGACTCGTCGGTCAGCCGGGGACGGGAACCGGAGCGGGCACGCAAGACGCCAAGGCCGGAATTCCCCTCGCCCAGGACCAGGCCGTTTTGCACCCGGCAAGGCTGGTAGCCCAGCAGCAAGAAGTTTCCGTTGCCCAGCCACCGCAGCAGCGCCGCAACCTGCTCGCGGTCGGGCGCCGAATAGTGGCCGCCGTCATTGCTGTCGATCTTGGCGGCCACATCGCTGAGGGTGGCGATCAGCTTTGCGGCGTCGGCGGCGACCCGCTGGACGTCGGCTAAGACTTGGGTAGTAGCCTTTCGACTTCGGCGAGGGCCTTGCGGTCGACCGAAGGCGACAGCTGGACATCTATCCAGGCCTCTCCTTCGTGTGCCGATGTGCCGTCGGTCTTCGGTTCAATGCGCAGCAACTGTCCCGTTGGGTCGCGATCGACCTCGAAGACGGGGGTCATCATTGCCGTGTAGGCGACCCCCGAGCCGGTGCAACAGCACCGTGACGGAATCCATCAGCATGCCGCCGTGGTCGGTGACCACTTGGAGCGCGGGCCCAAACCCGGCGGGGTCGTCCGCCGGATGGACGCAGACACAGCTTTCACCGGCTGGACGGGACTGCGCCGAGCCGGTAGTGCTCGGCGAGCATCGCCGGCGTCACCAGCGCGGCGGGGACGGTCTTCTGGTCCGGCGCGGTAGGTGAGTCGTCGTCGGCCGGTCCCCGATAGCTCTCGGTGTACGCCTTCGAGACCCAGTCAGGAATGTCCCCGCTCTGCGTGAACGCGGTCCAAGCCATTTCCTCGTGCCTAGCCCCGGGATCGATCGCCATGCCGATTGCTCCCAACTCGCGACGGATGCCACCGTATTAAATTGGCCCACACAGCCGTACGGACCGCATGGTCGCGGGCGTCGGCAGAGCTGACACTAGTCCCGCGTCAGTTTGCGGTGGGTGACTCGGTGGGGCCTTGCGGCTTCCGGACCAAGCCGCTCTACCTTGTTCGCTTCATATCACCGAAGTTGCCCTCGAACCAGAACCACTTCGCCGGGTTATCGTCGGTACCCTCCCAGGCCAGGATGTGCGTCGCCATCCGGTCCAGGAACCAGCGGTCGTGCGAGATGACCACTGCGCAGCCCGGGAACTGTTCCAGTGCGTTCTCCAGCGAACCCAGCGTCTCGACGTCCAGGTCGTTGGTCGGTTCATCCAGCAGGATCAGGTTGCCGCCTTGCTTCAACGTGAGCGCGAGGTTCAGCCGGTTGCGCTCCCCACCAGAGAGCACTCCGGCCGGCTTCTGCTGGTCGGGCCCCTTGAACCCGAACGCAGCGATATAGGCCCGCGAAGGCACTCCGTTGCACCACCACGATGTAGTCCAGCCCGTCGGAGACTGACCTCCCACACCGTCTTCTTCGGATCGATGCCCGCCCGGTTCTGGTCCACGTAGCGCACTTCGACCGTCTCGCCGACCTTGACCGTGCCGCGTCCGACTGCTCTAGACCGACGATCGTCTTGAATAGTGTGGTCTTACCCACGCCGTTTGGGCCGATCACACCGACGATGCCGTTGCGCGGCAGATTGAACGACAGGTCATTGATGAGCATGCCGATCGCCGAAACCCTTACGCAGGTTGTCGACCTCGACCACCACATTGCCCAGCCGTGGTCCCGGCGGGATCTGGATCTCCTCGAAATCGAGTTTGCGGTTTGCGTCTGCCTCGGCCGCCATCTCCTCATAACGCGCCAGCCGCCTTTGCTTTTGGCCTGCCGCGCCTTCGGCCCCGGACCGGACCCAGTCAAGCTCGTCCTTCAGCCGCTTGGCGAGCTTGGCGTCCTTCTTGCCCTGCACCTCAAGTCGCTCGCCTTCTTCTCCAGATAGGTGGAGTAGTTGCCCTCATAGGGGTAAAGCGCGGCCGCGATCGACTTCCAGCGATCCATTCCGCGACGTGTCCAGGAAGTACCGATCGTGCGTGACGGCAAGAACCGCACCGGGATAACTGGCCAGATGTTGCTCCAACCACAGGACGCTCTCCGCGTCGAGATGGTTAGTCGGTTCGTCGAGGAGCAACAGGTCCGGCTTGGTCAACAACAACTTGCACAATGCGACTCGGCGACGCTCTCCACCAGAGAGACCCTGTACGTCGGCATCCGGTGGCGGGCAACGAGCGCGTCCATGGCCTGCTCGAGCTGGGAGTCCAGATCCCACGCCTCGGCGTGGTCCAGCTCCTCTTGCAGCCGGCCCATCTCCTCCATCAGCTCGTCGGAGTAATCGGTGGCCAATCGCTCGGCGATCTCGTTGAAGCGGTCCAGCTCTGCCTTGATTCCGCCCAGCCCTCCTCGACGTTACCCAGAACGGTTTTCTCCTCGTTGAGCGGCGGCTCCTGCTGAAGGATGCCGACGGAAGTAACCGGCGTGCCAGAAACGCCTCGCCGTTATTCGGCTGGTCGAGAGCCCGGCCATGATCCGCAGCACGCTTGACTTCCCCGCCCCATTCGGGCCGACAACTCCGATCTTGGCTCCGGAGAGAAGCTCAACGAGACGTCATCGAGAATGATCTTGTCGCCGTCCGTGCGGCCATGAAGTTGACCGTTATCGGTCAGGTCCTTTCCAGGTGCCCTGAGACTCCTCCTTCACCTGGGCCTTCTGGTTGCTTGAGCTTGGCCTCGGTGCTCGACCCTCACGGGCGACGCGAGGTCACTTCGGAAGCGAACGAGCTGAGCTGGTCGACCATCGTGTTGACGGTGTTCTTGAGCTCGAGGATCTCGCCCTTGACGTCGACGGTGATCTTCTTGGAGAGGTTGCCGTTGGCGACGGCCTTGGTCACGTCGGCGATATTGCGGACCTGGCCGGTGAGGTTGCCGGCCATGAAGTTGACGCTGTCGGTCAAGTCTTTCCAGGTGCCGGCGACGTCGCGGACGTCGGCCTGTCCGCCCAGCTTGCCCTTCGGTGCCGACCTCGCGTGCGACGCGGGTGACCTCGGCGGCGAACGAGCCGGAGCTGGTCGACCATCGTGTTGATGGTGTCCTTGAGCTCGAGGATCTCGCCCTTGACGTCGACGGTGATTTTCTTGGAGAGGTCGCCGTTGGCGACGGCGGTGGTGACCTCGGCAATGTTACGGACCTGGCCGGTGAGGTTGCCGGCCATCGAGTTGACGCTGTCGGTCAGGTCCTTCCAGGTGCCGGCGACCCCCTTGACGTCGGCCTGGCCGCCGAGCTTTCCTTCGGTTCCGACCTCGCGGGCGACGCGGGTCACTTCGGAAGCGAACGAGCTGAGCTGGTCGACCATCGTGTTGACGGTGTTTTTGAGCTCGAGGATCTCGCCCTTGACGTCGACGGTGATTTTCTTGGAGAGGTCGCCGTTGGCGACGGCGGTGGTGACCTCGGCGATGTTGCGGACCTGTCCGGTGAAGGTTTCCGGCCATCGAGTTGACGCTGCCCATTCCAAAAAACGAGCCCGGACCGGATGATCCGGAACCTGAGGATGAAACGCAAGAGCTGGTGCGCCCGGTGAAAACGTAATTTTGGAAGTCGCAAATGCGGTAGAGCGATCCGTAACATAACCAATCCAAGCACGCAAATCTCAAACGCATATGCAAATAAATCTTGTACTGCCGAAGGTGCTACAGCGGAAAGAAGGCAGGCGATTGATCCGTCTTTCGTGATTACACATCGGATGAGTCTGGAGGAAGCTCCGCAAGCCTACAAGACATTCCGAGACAAGCGGCAGCGTTGCATTAAAGTCGTGCTCGATCCCTGGGATGAGATGAAAGCAGCCTGATTGAATTTTTAAGGGGTTGTCGTGCTGGCGGGCACGACTTTGCCCTTCGCCAAGTGAAGAGCGGCACGATGTGCTTTAGACGTTGCGATTATCCCGGTGTCGTGGCGAATTCGACGCCGGTCTCCACTTCCATTGCTTCGCTTGTTAACTTCTCGCTTTCCGGCTGCAATGCGAAAAGCAACTCGTCGAGAATTACTGTGAGCGAGTACGGATTCTCCTCCAGGACTCGATGAATGCTCTCGCGGTCCACGTAGAGTTCCCCCAATTGCCGCGCTCCGCTGATGTCCGGTTCGTTCCGGAGGGCAGGTTTTTGAGTTCTCGAAGACGTCTGCGGCCGCTCGAATGGATAACTCAGGCTATTCGTTCTCATCCAATGAACGACCAACTCAAGAGCATGCGCCGGGCAGCATGCTTGTTGAACACCGCTCATCCATGCCACCCGATCATTCCATTCCAGAATTTTCAGCTTGTCTTCCCAACGGTTCTCGGCAATGAGGAACCAGGTTGCTCTGGTTTTTTCACGACCGCAAATCGTGCACACGTGGATCAAGAAGTTGTGCATGCGCCGCCCCCCGCCGCAATTCCAGCGATCCCGGAAATCGGTTGAACGGATTCAACCCTCTGTTGAAGTTTTGGTCGGAGTGGAGAAACGATGATTCCCTGGTCCTCTGCAAAGGCTAATGTGAAAAAGGGGGCGCAATCGTCGCAAAGCCAGAAATATTCCATGCGCGGAAGAGTCTGATGTTTTCGCACCATCATTGGGCGTGGCTGCGCGCGTTGTTCCACGTGGAACAATTTCCCCCGCTGCATACTTCGGAAGAGATTTAGGCAATTGATGTTTGCGCATTTATGAAGCATATAGTTTTCGGACTCAGCTATTTGCAAACGAAGGTGTCTGCACGCCGATGGCCGAAACGTTGGCTTCCGCCGGCGGCGGACCCGGCCTAAATGCAGCAAATCAAGAGGCGTCAACCGAAGGAGGTTGCGAATTCCCTTCGCACTGCCGATTGTCAGGCAGCGTGCCGAGAACTCGTCAATTTCGGTACAGCTGAAAAGACGGGATGTTCCTGTTCCTAAGAATCAGTGAATCAAAGCGCCGGTGGCTGCAACCGCAATCCCAACGATTCCCAGAATGATCCCGAGATGCCAAAATATACGCCGTCCGGAAAGTAGAGTGATGGAAGTGATCACCAGGGCAATTTCCAGGAAGACTTCCGCGAGGTCGTATCGGTCTCCCCGCCTTCGCTCGTGATCGGTTTCATGCTCTAATTTGTGCGCCTCGGCGTCGAGGTCTTTCTGTTCACCACTGTAACGGGCCGCCTCGGCCGAATACCTTTCCCGAAGCTTGGCAGTTTGAGCTTCATCCTTTGTGGCAACCACCGAGGCAATATCCGCAAACAGCTCATCGGTATGCCGCCTGATATTTTTTGCCTGATAGAAGGCCCACTGGTCGCTGACTTTGTTTTGCAGCACAACTTCCTCAGTGTGGGCACGATGACCCAGCAGCGACACGGTTGCAACCACGACGGCGAGAATTGCCATAGTCAGCGAAATCGGCGCGAGACTTGGATCGTGTCTAGCGTGCTCGGCATGTTCCTGGAGTTCGTGAACTTCCTCGGATTCCATAGCGCCCTCGAATCAATTTGAAATTACCGATACGATACGGATTCAACCCGGTTCTGGCAACTGTCCCCACGTCGGCTCCGTCAACCCTCGTGGAACGCCCCAGGAGTTCGGCCCGACCAACTCAGGGCATGGCGACTATAGGGCTCCTTCGACTTGGTTCTTCTTCGCCAGCGAAGCAGAACAGACGTTGAGGATGACAATGACCTCTCTATTTTTATTTTCCTGCTGGGTTTTTATTGTCATGCTGAGCCTGAGCTTCCGCTCGTGGAAGCTCAGATAGTCGAAGCGTCCCTACCGCCGCCCCAGCTTTCATTCCTATCAGTCTTTGCTCGAATGCAGATATTCGTAATTTGATTAGCAGCAGGTTACAGGCCTATAGATTCCTTTCAAGTGCAAACAAAAGTTTGCTATTGTCGTCAGTCAGCAGTACAAAGGACTCCCCAGAAATCACAGTGGACTCTCTATGCTAAAGATAAAGATAAAGATGAAGATAAAGAAGAGCTGCCTGGTTATCTTCTCGCTGGTTTTACTGACACTACCCTCCGCCCTTCACGCCCAGTGGGTTGCCGCCAATCCCGTAACGGCGGTGCAGCAGCAGGCCGACGGCGTGGTCTTCACCATGCAACAGGGAACATTCAAGCTACAGATTTGCAGCGACTCGATTATTCACGTCCTTTACTCTGCAACGGCTTCTTTTTCGGACCGTCCCAACTACGTAATTACGAAAACAAGCTGGCCCCAGGTTCAGTGGAATATGCAGGCCACCGACGCTGATGTAACTATCACAACTTCACAACTCAAAATCGTCGTCACCCGCAACGACGGCTCGATCACCTATCGCGATTCGCAGGGAAAGCAACTAGTTCAGGAAGGATCTCGCAAGCTTACTCCGGTCAAGGTCAATGGCGAGGACACTTACCGTGCGGAATCTTTCATTAATATTTACGGCTCGCACGAAGGCCTGTATGGGCTGGGTCAACATCAGGCCGGGGTTTGGAATTACCGCGGCGAATCAGTGGATATTTCCCAGGACAACACCAATATCGCGGTCCCGTTTCTGGTATCGAGCAACGGTTACGGAATTTATTGGAACAACGACTCACGCAGCCGGTTTAATAATCGGTTTGCGAATTATATGTACATCAGTTCCGAAGTTGCCGACAACATTGACTACTACTTTTTCTACGGGCCGGACCTCGACAAAGTGATTGCCGGCTACCGTGAGTTGACCGGTCAAGCCCCAATGTTCGGCAAGTGGGCTTATGGATTTTGGCAATGTAAGAATCGCTATAAGTCAGAGGAAGAAATTCTCGGCGTGGCGCAGAAGTACCGCGACTTGCACATTCCCGTGGACGACATTGTGCAGGACTGGTTCTGGTGGAACCGCAAAGGTGAGTTTGTCTTCAACAAAAATTATCCTGATCCAAAGGCGATGGTAGATCAGCTTCACAAGTTGAATTTTCACCTGATGATTTCCATCTGGCCATTTTTTGAGCCGGGCTCGACGAATTACGACTACATGGATCAGCAGGGCTGGTTTGTTGATAAGTTCAAATTTGCGAAGCCGCCGTATCACACTTCTGGCATGGCCGTTTATGACGCAACCAATCCCGATGCGCGAAAGTTTTACTGGGATCAGGTCAACAAGGGTCTCTTCAGTATCGGCATTGACGCCTGGTGGATGGATACTACTGAGCCAGAAACAGAGGGTCAGGAAGAAAATATTTTACTGAATCACAAACTGTTTGCTGGCAGCGGCAACCGCTACGTGAACATCTATCCTCTATTGGATACGCAGGGCGTATATCAAGGGCAGCGAAGCGTAACCGATAAGAAGCGCGTATTCATTTTGTCCCGGTCCGCATTCGCCGGTTCGCAAAGAAACGCAGTCACCGCTTGGTCCGGCGACATCAATTCCGATTTCTTCAGCTTCAAACGCCAGATTCCAGCAGGATTAAACTTCGCTCTTTCCGGAATTCCGTATTGGACCACTGACATTGGTGGATTCGTCTTCGGCGACCCGGATGATCCCGCGTACCGCGAACTTTTTGTTCGATGGTTTCAGTACGGCACTTTCAATCCGATTTTGCGCGTGCATGGAACTCGCAAGACCGATCAAAACGAATTGTGGTCGTATGGTCCCGAGGCGCAAAAAATTCTCGTGAAGTTCGATCGGTTGCGCTACCGCCTATTGCCTTACATCTACTCGCTCGCATGGAAAACGACCAGCGAGAGTTACACGCCGATGCGGCCGCTAGTTATGGATTTTCGCACCGACGTGCGGGCTCAAAATGTTGGCGACCAGTTTATGTTCGGTCCGGCATTTCTGGTGAATCCGGTGACTGAACCTGCGGCCACCAGCAGAAGCGTTTATCTGCCACAGGCGAAATGGTATGACTTCTGGTCCGGCGCAACTCATGTCGGTGGAGTCGCCATTGATGCCGCTGCCCCACTGGACCGCCTTCCGCTCTACGTTCGCGCCGGTTCGATCGTTCCGCTCGGTCCCGATGAAGACTGGTCAACGGAGAAGCAAGCCGACCCAATTGAACTGCGAATTTATCGCGGGGCCGATGGCGACTTCAATTTATACGAAGACGAAAACGATACCTACGACTACGAGAAGGGAATTTACGCGACCATTCCGTTGCACTGGGACGATGCCAAGCAGACACTCACCATCGGCGATAGGAAAGGTGAGTTTCCCGGCATGCTTCGGACGCGAGCCTTCCGAGTTGTGTTTGTAGGAGTGAATCACGGCGTCGGAGTCGAACCAACCGAAGCCGCCGATAAAGTTGTCGCATACTCCGGCAAATCAATCACGGTTACACGCTAGTCTCTGTGCGCCGGAGATGGCGACATAGTTTTTGAATTGTCATCACCACAGCGAAGAACCTATGCGTCGCGGGCTCAAATTCAGAGGCCCTTCGCTTCGTTCAGGATGACGACTGAAGATCTCAGGAGGTCAAGTTGTTCTCCCACATATCTCGGTTAATCTCAATTTGTTTGCTTCTTCATGTTTTCACCGCGGCACAGTCAACCTCGAATGCCGCATCCTCTAAGCCCAGCGTCATTCCCACGCAGCTCCCCGGCCAGGATGCCATTCTCATGGGCACCGCCTGGTATCCCGAGCAGTGGCCGGAATCGCGATGGGAGAAAGATCTCAAACTCATGGAAGCGGCAAACATCAAGGTGGTCAGAATCGGCGAGTTTGCCTGGAGCAGGATGGAGCCTTCCGAAGGGCATTACGATTTCGATTGGCTGGAACGCGCAATCAATCTCGCGGCGAAGCACCACATCGTTTCGGTCTTGGGAACGCCTACCGCGACTCCGCCAGCATGGCTAACGCAAAAATATCCTGATATCTTGCGCGTCGAAGAAAACGGCCAGCGCGCCAAGCATGGCAACCGCGCTCACGGATCGGTGACATCGCCTCGCTATCGCATCTTCTGCCGCCAAATCGCCGAGAAAATGGCGCTGCGTTTCGGGCACAACCCCAACGTCGTTGGCTGGCAAATTGACAATGAATATGGCTACGCCAACATGTCGTATGACGATGCCAGCAAGCGCCTCTTTCAGGATTGGATAAAAGCGAAATACAAAACTTTGGATAATCTCAACACTCAATGGACGACGGCTTATTGGAGCGAAACCTACGATGATTGGAGCGAGATTCCAATTCCAATTGGGGGAAACAATCCCGGACTTCGCCTCGATTGGAAACGATTCGTTACTTACGAATGGGATGCAATATCAGCAAAATCAAATTGATGTAATACGGCAGCACTCCGAGCCCCGGCAATTCATTACCGGCAACTTAATGGGTTTCTTTGATGGCTTCGATCACTACATCATCACCAAGCCTTTAACGTTCGCATCTTGGGATGACTATGTCGGAAAAGGCCATCTCGATCCCGACCGAAACGGACTCACCCATGATCTGACCCGTGGCTTTAAGCGGGAGAACTTCTGGGTAATGGAAACGCAGCCGGGCGCAGTCAATTGGGCGCCGCTCAACAATTTCCTGAATCGCGGGGAAGCGCGGGCCATGGCCTGGCAGGCAATTGCGCATGGCGCCGATGACGTTAACTACTGGCAATGGCGAAGCGCGCTCAACGGACAGGAACAATATCACGGCACGCTGCTGGGCCCGGATGGAACGCCGGTCCCCTTCTATGACGAGGTAAATCAGACCGCGCATGAGTTTGGGAAAGTGCAGAGCCGCTTTCAAGGGCACGACCGTCGTCTCGCAAGTGGCGCTGCTTTATTCCTACGACAGCCATTGGGCGATTCAATTCCAAAAGCACAATGAGGCATACGACGACATAAAAATTTTGGAGAGCTATTACCATAGCCTCCGCCCTCTCTCGCAATCGGTGGATGTTGTAAGCGCGTATGCGCCGCTCTCCAGCTATCAGCTCGTTGTTGCCCCAAGCTTGAATGTAATTCCCGAAGATCTTGCGAACCACTTGATTGAATATGTCCGCAACGGCGGGCATCTCGTTCTCGGCCCGCGTTCGGGAATGAAAGACCAATTCAATTCTCTTTTAAAGCAGCGCCAGCCTGGCTATCTCGTTGACGCGCTCGGCGGGCGAGTCGAGCAATACTATGCGCTGGAAAAAGACGTTCCGGTGTCGGGTTCATGGGGCGAGGGACAGGCGAGCGTTTGGGCTGAACAGTTGAAGTCATCCTCTCCGGACGCCGAAGTACTCCTGAAATACGGCAAGAGCAACGGATGGCTCGACGATCAGCCTGCGGTAATCACACACCCTTACGGCAAAGGCAGCATCACCTACATCGGTGCTGTACTCGATGACAAGCTCATGGCCGCGGCTGCCCAATGGATGGTACAGCAGAGCGGAGTCACTCCGGCATTCGGCCCCGTACCCGATGGCGTGGAAGTCAGCCGCCGTACGGGCAATGGGCATGACGTTTTTGTTGTCATCAATTTCGCGCAGGAACCTCGCACCATTTCGCTTCACCGGCCGATGAAATTGCTGCTGTCAGGGACTGAAGGCGAAAGTGTCGAGCTACCGCAATATGGAGTAGAAATTCTAGAAGATGCCAAGTAGCACCTACACGCCCGAATCTAACGTGCGATATCATTCCCGTCATGCCGACGGCGGTAGCCAGCGCGCGATTCCAACGCTCTAGCGATCAGTCATTGTTGATCTACTTTGGCCAGAAGATCACTTTCGACGCTCATCATCACGTCATAAGGTTGCTCCGGCTCCTCGAACTGACGCCGATCGAGGGCATTCGTAACCTTAATCCCGCTTATTGCTCATTGTTGGTCAATTTCGATGCGCTAAAGTTGCGGCATCATGAATTGGAAGCGATTTTGTCCACTTATCTCGATCGGATCGAGAATGTTTCTCTCCCCGAGTCGCGGCAAATCGAAATACCAGTGTGCTACGGCGGTGAATTTGGTCCGGACCTGAGCGACGTGAGCGCAATACATGGATTGACGCCTTCGCAAGTAATTGAGCTGCATACTTCGGCTACTTACACTGTTTATTTTTTGGGATTCGTGCCCGGATTTGCTTATCTTGGCGAAGTGCCCGAATCGCTGGTGACGCCGCGTCTGGCAACGCCTCGCCGAAGAGTTCCGCCGGGAAGCGTCGGAATCGCGGGCCGCCAGACCGGGGTTTATCCATCCGCGACGCCCGGTGGTTGGAGGTTGCTCGGACGCACTCCCCTTGCGATGTTCCGCCCGGATCGGGATGGCATGAGCCTGTTGTCTATCGGAGATCGTGTGCGGTTTGCTCCCATTTCGCGCGAGCAATTCGCAGCGATGGAGAATGCGTGAAAATGATTCATGTCCAGTCTCCAGGGCTGCTCACCACGGTGCAGGACCTTGGACGGGAAGGTTTTGGTCCCATGGGAGTTTCGCCCTCGGGAGCGGCTGATGCGATTTCATTACGCATCGGAAATCGGCTGGTGGGAAATGCTGAGGGCGCCGCTGGGCTGGAAATGACGCTGCTTGGGGGCAGCTTCCTGTTTCCGGAGGGTGCTGTTGTAGGACTGACCGGCTCTGATTTCGGCGCGGCTCTGGATGGTGCCCCGGTCGAACAATGGACGTCGGTCGAGGTTCGCCCTCGCCAGACGCTGAGTCTGGGACCAACCCGGTCCGGAGCGCGCTGCTATCTGTGCGTTCGCGGGGGGATTTCTGTGAAGTCCTTTCTAGGTAGCGCGTCCACGCATCTTTTGAGCGGCCTTGGCGGCCTCGATGGCAGACCGCTGCGAAAAGGTGACGTGCTAAACATCGGAGTAACGAACACCGAGCCAGAGAGCTCGCGGTTCCGCAAGGTGACGCTGACTGCCGAGGCACGGCAGCGCCTGTCGCCCCGCAGAGTCTTGCGCGTGACACCCGGTCCACAGAGTGATTGGTTCGCGGAGTCATCGCAGCGCGTTTTTTACACTAGTTTGTACCGTGTCACGGAGGAATCCAATCGCATGGGTCTTCGTCTGGAAGGCCAGCACGTTCCAGCGCGCTCGGGCGGAGAGATGATTACCGAGGGAGTTTCGCTGGGTGCCGTTCAAGTTCCCAATGGAGGCGAACCCATTGTGCTGTTTGTTGAGCAACAAACCACGGGTGGATATCCAAAGATCGCAAATGTGATTTCCGCTGATCTAGCCAGCGTCGGACAGCTTCGCCCGCGCGATGAGATTCGATTTGAAAGAGTCGAATGGGAAGTGGCGCGGTCGCTGCTGGTAGAAATGGAAGAATTGCTGTTTTCGGAGCAATTGATTTCATGAAGAGTATTGATCTGAATTGCGATATGGGCGAACTGCCAGAGGCCATCGCCGACGGCACTCAGGAAGCGTTAATGCCCTCGCTCACTTCGATCAACGTTGCGTGTGGTGGGCACGCAGGTGATGAACAAACGATGACAGCCACGATCAGGCAGGCGCTTCGCTGGAATCTGGCGGTAGGGGCGCATCCTGGATATCCAGATCGCCAAAATTTCGGACGACTGGAGTTAAATCTTGCGCCGGAAACAATCGCCGATTTTGTATTCGAGCAGGTTCGCGCGCTCGCCGAAGTGACCGCGGAAAGTGGCGTGCACCTGGCGCATGTTAAGCCTCACGGCGCGCTTTACAATCAGGCGGCGCGAAATCCCAAGCTCGCGCAGACAATTGCGAACGGCGTTGCCCGGTGGGGACGCGACGTGGTGCTCGTTGGCCTGGCTGGATCTTCAATGTTGGAAGTTTTTCGGGATGCCGGGTTTGCAGTTGCCGCCGAAGCCTTCGCCGACCGGAGGTACGAACCGGATGGCAGCTTGCGCTCGCGCAAACTTGAAGGCGCACTGATTCTCGATCCTGTTGAGGCGGCACAACAGGCGTTAAGCATCGTGGAACGAGCGAGTGTGATCGCATCCGACGGTACGGAAGTCGTCGTTAAAGCCCAGACTCTCTGCATTCACGGGGACACTCCGGGTGCGCCGGAGATTGCTAGGGCAGTGGCGCAGAAACTTCGCCATGCGGGCATTGTTCTCAGTGCTTTCTCCCGACCCTCGCCATAGCAGTTCACCGGTAAATCCAAGAGGAAGCTTGCTCATTTCCACTTGCTCTCGCCTTCGACGATTGTGATATAGCGATCAATCGGGGGATTGATAATTCTTTGCACACCCCCGCCAGGCAGCGGCCATTTCACTTCCAGCCAATCGAGCTTCGTGCGCAGGCCAATGCCAAGCACCAAACGCGGATCGTGCGACGACAAGAAGCCACTACCCCCAACTTTCATCCGATGTCCCTTGAGATCGCCAGCCTGGTAAGTAACTTTGGCGCCGACCGCATCGCGATTTGCCTTGGTTCCCACCAATTTCACGCCCAGCCAATGATTTTGCTTGCCTGCTTCATTCCGCAGAAGAATCGGAGCGCCGTCATTTACTGAAATCAAAACATCTACAGCGCCATCATTGTTGAAATCCCCAAGCGCCATACCCCGCGCGGAAAGTTGCCGGGCAAAAACAGGGCCGCTCTGCCCACCGACGTCTTGAAATCCTTTACCTGTATTTCGAAAAAGCAGCAGCGGTTCTTTAAACGTCACATTCGGTTTGATTTCTTCAATGATGTCGTTGGGGTGGCCATTCACGATAAACATATCCAGTTTCCCGTCGTTATCGTAATCAATAAATTTCACGCTCCAACCGCTCATCAGCTCGGTGGCTTTCCCAATTCCCGCCGATAGCGATACGTCTTCAAATGATTCGTCATGCTTGTTGCGGTAAAGCGCGTACATTTCGTGATCGAGATTGGTGACGAATAAATCCATCCAGCCGTCTTCATCGTAATCTGCGGAATCAACGCCCATTCCTGAGCGAATTTTCCCACCCTCGCCATATCCCACTCCCGCAGTAAACCCAATTTCCTCGAATCCTTGTCCCTCGTGATTCAAGAACAGAAAGTTGGGAACCGTGTCATTGGAAACAAAAAGATCCATCCAGCCATCGTTATTTATGTCCGTAGCTACAACTCCCCAAGCCTTGCCGGGATTTTCCGAAATTCCCATCTTCTGACTAACATCGGTGAACGTCCCGTCGCCATTGTTGTGAAACAGCAGGCTTGGCATGGGATCATAAACTTTGGGATAGCAGTATTCGTTCTTGCCGGCGATGTTGGGATATTTCGGATCGCCGCAGTGCTGGTTCCTCAATTTGTCATAGTCGGCGAAGCGGCAGACGAATAAATCGAGTCGCCCGTCATTGTCGTAGTCGAACCACGCGGCGCTGGAGGCCCATCCCGGCGCGCCGACGCCAGCTTTTGCCGTTACGTCGGTAAACGTGCCGTCTCCATTGTTGCGGTACAGAATGCTGCGGTCGTACTGGGTTACGTAAATGTCAGGGAAGCCGTCGGAATTGTAGTCGCCGACCGCGACGCCCATGCCGTAGCCGCCTCCCGCGACGCCTGCCTTTTCCGTAACGTCGGTGAAAGTTCCATCGCGATTATTTCGATAAAGCGCGTTTCGAAGCGGTGGATTTGGGTTATAGAAGTCGGCGTGGCCACTGTTCACCAGGTAAATGTCCATCCATCCATCGTTGTCGTAATCGAGAAACGCGCATCCCGCTCCGCTAATCTCCGGGAGGAATTTATCAACCGATTTACCAGCAGTGTGCACCCAGGTGATGCCGCTCACGGAAGGCGGAACTTCAGAGAAAGGATACGAACTAGAGGCTGCGTTTAATGGTTTTACAAAACCAGGGAATCCCAGGAAAGCCGTCGCCCCAGTCAGCAAACGCAGAAAATCTCGCCGGCGAAAAGACTCAGGAGGCGGTCTCATGGGAGCGGCTATTGCGGCGGTGGTTGCGTCCCCTGTTCGCCATTCTGCTGCATCATTCCCTGGGACACTCTACGCTTCGTCTGCTCAAGGGCTTGCGCGCTTTGACGTTGCAAGCTTGCCTCTCGGTTGGCATCTTCTTTGCGGCCAACTCCAGAGTAGGCCAATGCGAGCTGATAGTGCCCCGTGGGACTGTCGGGCGCAAGCTGCTCGTAGGTTTCAAGCGGGGGAATGGCCTCTGCGAATTGCTTGTTCGAGACCAATCCGCTGCCTAATCCGAGATACGCGTCGGCGAATCCGGCGTCGAGCTTGGTGGCGCGAGAGAAATGGCGAATCGCGGTAGATAAATCGCCGTCATCTTTGGCCAGATCGCCCAAGACATATTCGGCACTCGCATTCCGCGGATCAATTTCCAGTTCCAGTTCGAAATTTTTCTTCACTTCAGCAATTACGGCGGGAGAAGGTTGTGGCATGGAAAGCAGAGCGCGGCCCAGGCGCGCATGAACGCCCGGCAGTTGCGGGTTGATATCCAGAATTTTCTGATATTCGGCCGCGGCCTGTTGCCAGTTACCTTGCGATTCAAACGCTTCCGCTTTCAATTCGTGAATCTGGTAGGAGAATGGCGCATCCTGGATCAAGTCTTGAGAGGTTCGCAACGACAAATCGGAAAACGCGTGAGTCGCGGCATAGAGCACTTCAGGATCGTGCGGAAACTTCTGCACTAAAATGTCGAGAAATTCCAGAGAATCATAAGGCGCTCCGTGAGTCATGGCGCAATGCAAGCCGTCCAGCCCAAGTCTCTTTTGTGTCTCTCGTTCGGATGCCTGGCGAATGGATTTTTTCAAAAGCGGCAACGCCTCGGCGCAATGCCCCGCTTCCGCCAAGCTAGCAGCCTTGTCGGCCGAATCAAGCCTCGCAGGCTGGGGCCGCTTCGTTGATGCTTGCGCGCAAGAACTAATGGCCGTCCCGAAGGCAAAGGCAAGAATGAACACGGCAATAAGAGCTTTGGGCATCGGACAATTATAAGCTCGAAAGAATCACGAAGACTCGCCGGGCCGTTTAGTCGCCACCGACGATTGATTCCTTCTCCGCAAACAGTAAACAAGAAAAATGGCAGGCGAGTGCCGCCTGCCATTCCGTTGAACGTCTCCGGCTAGAAGTAAAATTTCAGTCCAAATTGCAATTCTCGTGCACCTTGGGATCCGGTAATGGCGCCGAAATTTGCATTGCTTGACGGCCCAGTTCCCGGTGCCGGCGGGTCGAAAGGAACCGCCCGCTGGTCCCCCGCTGAATGTCCACACCGGATGATTGAAAGCATTTAATGCTTCAATCCGGAACTCAAGCCTCTTGGTTTCCGTGAAAGGTATGTCTTTGTGCAGACTCAAATCCACATTGGCGTACCCCGGACCACGTATATTACCCGGCGAGCAGGTTCCAAACGTATTCGGGGCCGGGTTGCTGATGTTAGTTGGATCGAACCACTGTATATACGCAGCGGCAGCGCCGGTCGCATTGACATGCTGTTTCAACAGTCTGATGGGACCGTTGCAATCAGGCAACTCGGAGAGAGTCTGTGGACCGATTCCGTTAGTGTTATCTGCGTTCCCACCGATTCCCCAGCCGCCAAACTCGTTAAGGCTTAATTGATTGCCGCTATGGAGAGTGACAATTCCGCCGAGTTCCCAATTTCCAACAACAGCATTGAGTACGGAGTTCATGTCGTGGCCAAATTGCTTACCATGGCCAACCGGCAGTTGGTAGGTCACGAAGCTGCTGAGAATCTGCCTCTGGTCAAAGTAGCACGGTCCCCAGTTCAAGTGTGGGTCATAGATGTTTTCGAATCCAGGCTGCCCGCCCGAACTGGTGGCTTGCGTGCTGCCCCAACCCGTTCCGAAGTAACCCGGCGAATTACTCAAGCACTTCGACCAGGTGTAGGCGATCTGGCCTTCCAAGCCATTGCTCATTCGCTTTTGCAAAACGGCCTGAAGAGCGTTGTATTTCTGATCTGCATTGGACATATTGGTTCCGGCGAGGGCTGCCTTTCCGAAACAAGGTGGATTGGCGCCAGTACCGCAACCTGGGGTGTTGAACTGGGGATTGTCGGCGAGATATAAGGAGCCTGGGGTTCCTCCGCCAAGGAATGGTCCGGGAACCCGGTTTACGATCAGTTGACCCGCTCCCGCAATTTGTCCCTGAGCGTTTAATGGAACGGACTGTGCAACATCCTCGAAGTTTAACAAGTGCGATCCGCGCTGGCCCACATAGCCAACCTGCACTGTCAGCGAGTTGCTGAACTGGTGTTGAAGGGTCAAGTTCCACTGGTCGTTCATTGCAGGCTTGAAGTTCTGATCAAAGATTCGAATGCGGTTTCCGTCGTAGCAAGCTTGGCTAATAGTGGTGCAGGAGGGAGGTTGAGTAGCGCCGAATCCCTGAGAAAGGGTCGTCCCGGCGGCTTGCTGAAGAATGCCGAAGGGAGTGTTCAGGGTAAGCTCTTCGTTGCTGCCTCCGCCTTCCGCGAACTGGGAGATTCCAAAGCCTCCGCGAATTACGGTTTTGCCATTCAAGGCCGCGGGCGACCATGCGAAGCCCACTCGAGGCATGAAATCACCGATTCCCAAATAATTGTTGTAGAGTGCCTGGTTGCCGAACTTGGCAGTGCCATCAACCCCGGTCGCGGTATATATGGTGCCGGTGTAAAGGCCAAAGTTCACAGCCCGATTGTTTAATTCGTAAAGCGGGCCGTGATCTTCAAAACGCAGGCCAAGATTCAGCGTAAGAGTGTTGGTCAAACGCCAGTCATCCTGGATGTACGTGCCGTAAACATTCCCGCGCAGTTTCGCGGGCGAACTGACTACGCCGCCGGTATCTCGGAGCGAGGTTGAACTTACAACGTCTCCCAGGTAGAAATCGGACAGCGCGGAGCCAGTCAGGGAAGAAATATTCAGAAGGCCTAACGCTCCATTATTTCCCTGGTAGATATAGTCTTGGCGTTCTCTGGCGTACTGAAACCCAACTTTGATTTGCTGGCGGCCTCGTGTGAGGATCAGGTTATCTTCAAGCTGGCCCTGGGTAGAGTGGAAAATCTGGATTAGGTTCTGAAGTCCCAGACCCGCGGCGGCTCCGACCCCGGCACCGGTGATGTTAATTTGCAGCAATCCCGGAGCCTGAAAGTTGCCGCCTGCGATTCCGAGTTGTTGGCTTATGTTTCCAAGGCCAGAGGTCGGCGTCAGACTTTGATTGTAGTGAACCGCGTTGAAGCCGAATCGGAATTCATTTAAGAGGGTCGGCGTGAAGATGTGCGACCAGTCAAGGACGGCATTTCTGACAGGTTCGTCGCTGCCCTCGACCGCTCCACTGTTGCAGAATACGCAGCCCGTGAAGGCAGGCTGATTCAGGTCCATCTGCGACCACCGCGCGAAAATGCGATCTTTGTCGGTGGCGTTGTAGTCAATCTTCAGATCACCCTGGTTGTTATTCAGGTCGTTTCCACTGCTGTAGAAGTAATTGTTTCCGTTGAGAGTATTGGTCTGCGGCAGCGGATAATACTTCGTCATTCCGAACAGAGCGGTGGCGACTGGACTTGGAGCCAAACCTGCGTTGGCTAGATTGTTGAAGGGAATCGGGGCTGAGGTGGTGGGATTCTTAAGTGTTATTCCAGTTCCTCCGCTACAGGTCCCCGCGCTGTTGAACGTTCCGCCGAAACTGGTGCAAAGCTGGCCGAAATCGCCGCTGCGCGCCTGTTGCGTGAGAACCTGAGCGCCGGTTTGTCCTGCATTCACCAGACGCTGGCCCTGATAGTCTGCGAAAAAGAAAAGTTTGTTTTTGATGATTGGACCACCGATAGTGCCGCCAAACTGGTTGTAACGCAGTTCTGGTTTGTTCTGAACGCCTTGCGCATCGAAACCAAGTTTTCCGTTATCTACGCCCTGATACCATCCCGCCGACGCGAGATTTGCATCGAGCGCATCATTCCGGAAAAACTCGAAAAGGTCTCCGTGGAAGCTATTCGTTCCCGACTTAATGGTTGCGCTTACCACCCCGCCCTCATAGTTGCCGAACTCAGCAGAGGCGTTCTGAGTAATGAGGTTGAATTCCTGAATCGCATCCACGCTGGGGGTGTAGCCGACTTCATTGTTCTTGTCTTCGCTGTTCAGCACGCCGTCAATGAGGTACTCATTGGCTTGCTCCCGATTGCCGTTAATGTATGGACGGCCCGCGTTGGTCATGCTTTGCGGCTGCCTCATCCCATCCGGGTCAACATTGGTTGCGCCCGGAGCCAACAGCGTCAACTGAAGATAGTTGCGCGACGCCAGTGGCAAGCTGACGTTTGTGTTCGCATCAATGAGAGTACTCACGTCGGTGGTTTCGGTTTGAAGAATCGGAGCGCTGCCCGAGACCTCGACCACTTGCGATAGTTGGCCTATCTTCATTTCGAACTTCACGTTGGCGATTTGATTCAGCACCAGGGTGAACGGCGGATAAACCGCAGTGTCAAAGCCAGGTGCGGAAGCGGTTACCGAATACTGCCCGACGGGCAGGCGGGTGATGTTGAAGACCCCCGAGGAATCGCTGTGCGTGGTGAAAGTGGTTCCCTTATCTTTATCTTTCGCGGTGACGTCGGCCCCGTTTACGGGCGCGCCACTCGGATCGAGCACTGTTCCTGTGATTCCAGCCGTGACTTCTTGACTCCATGAAGTCTCCATAGCCGCAAACAAGCCCGCCACTGCGAAGAGCAGAATTGCAATCTTTGTTGAGCGTCGCATACATCCTCCTGAACCTGGAACAATCAGCGTGCAAAATTAACTGGGAAAAACCTTCGTGCAATGCTATATAGGAGACGAGAGATGGTCGTCAAGCAAAAAACGTGGGATTTATTAAATATTCGACGTATCGCTCTATAGCTCCTGTGGAAATCTCTATCGGATTGAGGTTTTGCGGGATCACTGGGAGGTGGAACGCGGAAGGTTAAAGAATTCAAGAAACATGGATTTTAGCGGTAATATCGCAAATAACGAAGCCCTTCGGCATTAGGGGCTTTACAAACAAGCACTCAGAATGTAATTTAGCGTCAACATAAAAAGAAGTTATACGCTCTATAGCAAAAGATTACAGGCTTTTGTAGAGAAAGCGTTATCTGCTCTATAGCTATATGGATACGAATGGCTTTAGTCAATCGCGCTAACACAGCTAAATGTGTAAATTTGCACTACCAATTCTATTTCACACCGGACTCACGGAGTCTTCATGACAGAGATTGCCACATCAGGAAATGGACAGGGTGGAACCCCAGCCTATAAGAGGATTCAGTCCGCGATCCTCAACCGCATAGAAACTGGCGAGTTGAAACCTGGGGACGCAGTAGAGTCGGAACGGGAATTGGCGAAGATTCACACCGTCAGCCTGATGACGGCCCGCCATGCGCTCGTGGCGTTGGAAAGAGAAGGACGAGTACAGCGTCGTAGAGGGGCTGGAACCTTTGTGGCTCCGCCGATGATTCACTTCAATAAGCTGACAAGCTTTACCGAGTTAATGACCGGACGGAGTTTAGTATCTTTTTCTAAAGTGTTGTCTTTTGGTACGGTTAACGACGAGCCAGATGTCAACGCGCGGCTGGCCTTAGCTGCGGGAGCCAAGGTGATAAAAATAGAACGGCTGCGCATGGGCGCCGATGAACCTTTTGCCCTCGAAACTTGCTATTTGTCGGCGGCCGACGTTCCCGGCCTCAACCGCGCCTCATTAGTGAGCGGATCATTGTTCTCTATCTTGCAGCACGATTACGGAGTACAACTTTCCTATGCCGATGAAGAGGTAGATGCAACAGCCGCGGATTCCAAGACCGCTAATCTTCTTGCCATCCCGCGTGCGTTGCCCTTGTTGCGAATTCGTCAGCTGATCTACTCCACGAAGGCGAAGGCAACTATGTATGTGTTGGGTTTGTACCGCTCCGACAGGCATACCCTGCTCATCAGAAGGTTCCGCTGACTTCCGGCGCAACGGCGAGTTTCAGCTGTTGCGGCTTCATTCCCCTAGCGCAAGTTGCAAAGCCCAAAACGATCAACTAAGCTTAATTTTCCCACAGCTCAAGCCGGGATGGCGGAACTGGCAGACGCAGCGGACTCAAAATCCGCCGGGCTTCGGCCCTTCGGGGTTCAACTCCCCGTCCCGGCACCAGAGTTCACGAAGGGCACAATGCCGCATTTTTTCGCGCCCCTCTCACCCCCGCTCCGCATCTCGGTTTAATATAGATGTTCAATGAGCGGCCCTGTGATCACTCAAGACACGATTACCATTTCGCCGGGCTCGCGGTTTCGAGCCGCCATGGTACTGGCTGTTATTGCGGACGCGCTTCAGATCGTCGTTTTTCCTTTATTTGTGGAAGGAGCTTTTTCCCCGGCCGATGATGTCCTGGATTTGGGCATTGGAGCCATGATGATTCATCTGCTGGGCTGGCACTGGGAATTTATTCCCACGTTTTTTGCCAAACTGGTCCCGGAGTTGATCTAGTTCCTTGCTGGACGATAGCGGTAGCAAACGTCTATCGCAAGTCGAAGCAGATTGTGGTGGCCCAGGAGGGAAATCAAGAGCAACAAACCGTCCTGACGGACGCGCAAGAGTTGTTGATCGGGCCTCCCGACAAGAAGTAGGGTCTTTATTGAAACAGTCTTTTGGACGCGAGGGCGCTATTTGTGCATCAAAGTTCCGTCTACATATCTAAGAAGCTATAGCTTCTTACGGATACAAATCGGAACGAACAAAACTGGAGGAACTAACCATGGAATACTGGAAGCGAGCATTGTTGGCTGGATCTGCGGGAGCAGCGGCCATTATGTTTGTCAGGGGAAACAAGCCTGCGGGCTTGATTCTGGCCGGGGTTGGACTGGCGACATTAGTGTCTGAATATCCCGAAAAGTTTGCTGAGTTGCGCGAGAATCTGCCGGACTATATCGAGCGCGGCACAAACTATCTGGATGTCGTGACCAGAGTTGGAGAGCGTCTTGCGCACGTGGCAGAGAGCCGCGGGTCGGACTGGTACGAGGCGTTGCTAAGCCGGTAATAGCACGGCGCTCACTCGATTCCTAGTTGCTTTCTGGCGTCTGGGCTCAATCTTTCAGGACTCCACGGCGGCGTCCAGATTACGTTCACCGTTACATTGCGCACGCCGGGTAATTGCTCGATGCGCGCCTTTACCTGTGCGCTTATGTTGACATGCTCGGGGCATCCCTGGGCGGTAAGCGTCATGTCAACGGTGACGTCTTGTTGCGCTTCGGGTGTGTCTCCGGGCACCGGTTCGAAGCGAATGTCATAAATCAAGCCTAAGTCAACAATGTTGACGGGAATCTCGGGGTCGTAGCACTGCTTCAAGGCGCTTAAAATGTCGTCTCGGTTAATTGCCATAGAGTAGTTTCTTGAAGAACACTAACTGGTAACACCATTTGATTTTATCCTAATCAGCCCGTCGAAGGACGCCCGGCCCCCCTTCGAAAACGCGTATTGCGAGAGAAGTCTGAATGGGAAAAAGAATTCAAATCATGTTGTTGATCACCATTCTGGCCGTAGGCGGCCGTGTGGGCTACATTTTTTACCAGCGCCATGAGGATAATCTTCGGGCGGCGAAAAAGGCGCAGCCTCCGCCGCTCAATCCCGATTACTATGTCACTCCGAAAAAGCTTTACGCCTACGATTTGAAGACTGCGCGGCAACAGCTGACCCAGCAGCCAGTTTGGGTGAAAGTCGGTTACAGCATTACTTACTATCCATACAGCGCCGCGCGTCACCATGCCGATTTCTCCCACGAGGCCGGATTGCTGCTTCCGCTGGAACGCCTCGAAATTAAGGACGTGATTCTGGATACCGCGCCGAAATCATCCGGGCAGCGGCAGGTGATGTCAGTATTCGCCAAGGATGCTAAGACCTATGCCTTCCCGGTTGGTGCCGTTCTGGGGGGCGACTACCGCTTTTACGTCAACGACATGTTGTTCATCGAGGATCCGCACACCCTCTACACAAATTGGCCGGCTGACATTTGGAATTCCATTGATAAGCACGAAGTGAAGCCTGGGATGAGCGAATTGCAGGCAGATTTTGCAATTGGACTGGGAATGCTCGAGGGCGGTGGTGACGAGGCTCAGAAAACGTTGGACTATGCCAATGGAGGGAAGCCCCTGAAGATCACTTATGTGCGCGGAAAGGCTACTGAGATTGCTCCTGGACCGGCTTCCTAGCCATGACCGACCATTTAGCCGGCAAAACGGACGAACTTAAGAAGAAGCGATTTTTCTGGGGCATTTCGCTGGCGTGGATACCTGCGATTCCGTTCATCAGCTCCCTCATGCTTTCCGGACTCTTCGTTTGGTTATTTTTCTTCGGGATGCATCATGCAGTTCGAATCTGACAAAAGAGTGACAATCGGTCGTTGGACATCGCTTAACAGGTTGCGGAAAATGAAGAGAATGCACGGAAAAGGGAAGGGCCCGACTTTCAGTCGGGCCGTAAATGCTGCAAAATCAGTAATCGGCCCGACTGAAAGTCGGGCCCTTCCCGGCTAGAACGAGTTTTTCCGCAGCCTGTTAAGCTGTGATAGCCTGCGTTTGCTAAAGGAGGTTCTCATGCGCTTCTGGATTATTCTGCTAGCAGTATTGGTTGTGATTGGAGTTGCCGCCCCAGCTTGCACTTGCAGGTCCGGTACCCGAGGTGGGGACAACTGCTCCTGACTTCTCTCTTCCTTCCGAGAATGGCACGCCTGTAAGCCTGAAAGACTATCGGTCGAAATGGGTCGTACTCTACTTCTATCCCAAGGATTTCACCAGCGGATGCACCATTGAAGCGCACAACTTCCAGCGCGATCAGGATCAATACGCCAAGAAGAACGCCGTCGTGCTTGGAGTGAGCGTGGATAGCGCGGATTCACACAAGAAGTTCTGCGCCAAAGAAGGGCTCAACTTTAAGTTGCTCGCGGACACGGAACATAAAGTTTCCAGCCAATACGGTTCAGTCATGAATTTTGGAGTTACGCAGATCGCAGCTCGCCATACTTTCATTATTGATCCCGAGGGCAAGATCGCCCGTGCGTACACGAGCGTTGACCCAAACAAGCATAGCGAAGAGGTGCTTGCCGCGCTCGACGAATTGCAGAGAAAATAATGCGGGGCTGACGTGGTTGCTTTGATTCCCGGCCAGGCAAAGAAAAGATGCGAGACGTCAAGCGGCCTTCTTTTCCTCCTCGACATCTTTTTCTTTCACTTTCAGCTCTATTCTCTCGCTCTGGATGTCGAGTCTTAGCCGGTTGTAAATGCTCATATAAATGTTTGAGACCCATACCAGCGCAAAGATCGCAAGAAGATATCCGCGCCAATCCGAATAAAGCAGTTTGAATCGCGTGATGATCAGGAAGAAGATCACTACGTAGTGGCTGAAGCAAAACTCACAGGTGAAGAGATAGAAGAATTTCCGCACGAAAATGTTGCGGGCATTCTTACATCGTCCCTGACAATACTCGCGTGGCTCGCGGAATATTTCCTCATGCGTGATCGTCCACGCGACCGAGGCAACCGGTATCGCCAGCACAAACAACCATGCGACTTGAAGGCTAATCGGCAGTGAGCTTCTCCTCGAACTGCAAAGCGATGCAGCAGCTTCGATGCAATTAGTCGGCGCCGAGTTTTGATCCGAGGCTAAGTCTCATGGGCACAATGTTGTATACTCAGCCCGTTTCCAAACGGAGCGAGGAGCCCATGTCGAAAAGAGTGCTTATTCTGTTGATAGCCGCAGCAGCCAGCAGCTTTGCTCAAATACAGCCCGCCCGCCCGGCGCGTCCAGCGATGCCGCCTGCTATTGTTTCTCCGGAAGTATCGTCTGACGGCCACGTTACGTTCCGCTTCCGCGATCCCAACGCACATGAAGTCTTGCTTGCGCTGGAAGGCGCGAAGCCGGCGCCCATGAAAAAAGACGATCAGGGTGTTTGGAGCATCACGATTGGACCCCTTGATCCGGATTTTTATGGCTACTCTTTGATCGCCGACGGTGTTCCTCTGGTTGATCCGTCGAACTGGATGATGAAACCGAATCTGCTTTTTAAGCAGAGCGAGGTCCACGTCCCCGGACCGTCTTCATTGCCATGGGAGACGAATGATGTTCCGCATGGGGAGTTGCAGCACCATTTTTATAAATCAGGCGTAGTTGGCGACGAGCGCGATTATTACGTTTACACTCCCCCAGCCTACGATCCTCGCGGAACCACGAAATACCCCGTCCTCTATTTGCTTCACGGGTTCAGTGACATGGCGAATGGATGGGGCGAAGTTGGCCGCGCCAACGTTATCCTGGACAATCTGATTGCAGAGGGAAAAGCCAAACCCATGCTGGTAGTGATGACGCTGGGTTACGGCGCACCTGAGATCGTCATTCGCGGTTTTGGTGGGTTTAACGACACTGCCTTGCGCGATAGAAACTTCAGCAAGTTTCAAGAGGCGCTTCTGACGGAAGTTATTCCTCGAGTGGAGAAAGAGTATTTGGTTTTAGACGATCGCAACTCGCGAGCGATAGCTGGACTTTCCATGGGAGGGTCGGAGTCGCTTCTGACTGGCCTCAACAATCTCGACAAGTTCGCATGGATTGGAGCTTTCAGTTCCGGCGGGATGCCCGACGATTTCGCGACTGATTTTCCTTCGCTGGATTCCAAAGCGAATACTCAACTGCGCGTACTGTGGATTGCGTGCGGAACCGAAGATGGGCTGATTGGGGTCAACCGCAGGTTCAGGGAGTGGCTCAAATCCAAAGGGATTAACCACACGGATATTGAAACTCCCGGCATGCATACGTGGATGGTGTGGCGGCGCAACCTGTCGAATTTCGCGCCGTTGCTGTTTCGATAGCGTCTTTTGACCTAATCTCCTGCCAACTTTGGAGTTATAATCCGCCTCAACGGAGGACTTATGAAACTCCTCGGCTTGGTTATTCTCTTCTTTGCGGGTTCGATTTCGTTGTTCGCCGCCGTGGGCGAAGCGCCACTACCCCTATTGCCCCAAGCTTCCGAATCGCCCACATTAATAATTGGCTCGTTGTCGCTGAATCCCGCGGCCGAAGCGAGGCCGCTTTTCCAATGGCCTTCTCAGGCTGGGTACTCATTTACCGAGAGGTCTGTCGAAAGCACGACCTGTTATAAGATGCGCGCCTATTATGTAGTTAGAGATAGCCGAAACCCCGACGTGACGCGACCCGATGGATATTCCACCTGCCAACCCGCGACACGGTTCCAGGTGAAGAGAGCGATTGGGAAAAAAGTGATTGAGGAAGCGCCTTCCGAGCCTGGAAATATCTCTTTTCGCTAGAAAAGTTTCGCGACGCTCGACCGCATCAAGTAGTGCGCAAATCCCGCTTCAATTCCACGACCCTGTCGCCTTGTGCAATCAGGGCAACGCTTGCCATGTTAACAAAGAGACCATGGCCGGCCACTCCTGGAATGTCTTGCAGCGAGTGGGCTAGTTTCGGAGGGTCCGGGATTTGTCCGAAACTGCAATCCAAAATATGGTGTCCTTCATCGGTGACATAAGGACTTCCATCTTTTAGCTTGCGCGTTTTTACGGCCGCGCCTAACGCTGAAATTCTCTTGGCGATCAACGCTTCCGCGAAAGGTATTACTTCTACAGGGAGAGGAAATTTGCCAAGCACAGGAACCTGCTTACTCGAGTCTGCAACGACGACAAACTTACGGGACGCAGATGCGATCACTTTTTCCCGCAAGAGCGCGCCACCACCGCCTTTAATGAGGTTCAGTTGCGGGTCAACCTCATCGGCTCCGTCAATATCCACATTGATCTCTTGAAATTCTTCCAGCGTACTAAGAGGAATCCCGAGGTTTTCCGCCAGAGCAGCAGTCTTTGCTGAAGTTGGAATCCCGCGAATCTTGAGACCCTCACGTACTCGTTCCGCCAGGAATCGAATTGCATGAGAGGCCGTCGAGCCTGAGCCGAGACCGACAATATCGCCATCCTGCACGAACCGCAGACTGGCGCGGGCGGCGGCTATTTTCTCGTCGTCAGCGGTCATGGGTTGGATTGGATCACAGGCTCATTCGAGACATTATCTAAATCTTTTTTGGAGCAATGCGATGTCTGCGAAATGCGTGAAGGATCATGGCGCCGCTAATTCCAAAGCTGCAAACAGCGCCTAATGCCATAAACTCCGCTGCCCTCGTGCTAAACCGCATTAAGTCGCTTGACAATGCGCCTAATGCAAATATGATTCCCAGCACGTTCAGCCACACTGGGGGATGCACAGCGTCGCTGGCAGTGCGATTGTGCACGCGGAGTTGGAGCAAGATCGCGGCCAGTCCTATGGCGGCGACCACCACGATGGCGAGCGGGCTAAAAAACGCTCTGCGATTGGTATAAAGAACGACAAGCCCCAGTACGCCGCACAGCATACCGGATGCAATAACGGTTCGGCGGCGAGGCTTGCCTCCATAGCCAGAAACGGTTTCGGACGTGGGATTGAGTTCCGGCAAGTCGCCTCAGACGAAATCCATTGTAGACATATCTGGCTCTGGTTGCGAGTAGCGTCCGAAAGTCCTCTGACCGCCGCGCTGAGCTGCTAACGGGCGGGTCTTCACTTTGTTCTTTTCGCTTCACGAAAAGCCTAACTCCATTTAGCTTGTTAGGATATATCTTCTAAGAGTAAGAGCGGCCGAGCCGCAGGTGGCGCATCCCATGCCAGAGAATACATTTGACATCGTAAGCAAGCTCGATCCCCAGGAAGTTGCGAACGCCATCCAGCAGGCGTTAAAGGAAGTTCATACCCGGTTCGATTTGAAGGATTCGAAATCGAACATTGAGATGGAAGGGAAAGACGCCATCGTGCTGCACTCGATTGACGAATACAAGCTGAAGGCTGTGAATGACATTCTCCAGCAGAAATTGGTCAAGCGCGGTGTATCTCTGAAGGGATTGACATACGGCCCCGTTGAAAGCGCCGCCGGGGCTACCTCGAAACAGAAGATCACCATGCAGCAGGGCATCGCAATTGAGAAGGCCAAAGAAATCGTAAAGGTGATCAAGGAATCCAAAACGAAAGTGAACGGCTCCATTCAGGGAGACCTGGTGCGGGTGAGCGGAAAAGATCGCGATTCATTGCAGCAAGTGATCGCGCTTCTCAAGCAGAAGGATTTTGGGATTGATTTGCAGTTCACGAATTACCGCACCAATTAGGAAAGGTTGGCAAAGTGCCGCACGCGGACTCGACACAACAAATGAGCACACCCGCTGCCATTAACGGGAAAGAATTTTTTGAGATGCTGCGGGAAGACCTTTCCGCGATTGAACGCGAATTTGGGCGCGATACCGTTTCCAGCGTGGAGGGAATCACCGAGATTGGCGAATACCTGCGGGGCGGCGGCGGCAAGCGCATCCGCCCGGCACTGCTCCTGCTTTCCGCCAAGCTTTTTGACTACCGGGGGCGCGGGGCGGTCAGGCTTGGAGCGGTCGTGGAAATCATTCATACCGCGACATTGGTGCATGATGACATTATTGATGAAGCTGAGACCCGCCGCGGACGACCTGCTGCGAACACTCAATGGGGAAATTCCAAATGCGTCCTTGCCGGCGACTGGCTTTATATGCAGGCTTTCAAAGTCGCTTTGCAGGAGCGCAACTTTCGTATCCTCGACACGCTGATTGATCTGACCCAACAAATGGTGGAAGGAGAACTCCTTCAAATAGAGAAACAAGGCAAACTTATTTCGCTGGACGAGTATTTCGATTTGATCTTCCGCAAGACCGCTTGCCTGTTTTCAGTTTGCATGAGAATGGGCGCCATTCTTGGCGGCGCGACGGCGGAGCAGGAAGAGAATCTTGCCCAGTACGGGCGCGACCTCGGCATGGCATTCCAGATTGTGGATGACGTGCTTGATCTGACCGCCTCGGAAGATGTTTTGGGGAAGCCGGTCGCCAGCGATCTTCGCGAGGGCAAAGTCACTATGGCGGTGATTCACTCGCTCGAGCGATGCACGGAGTCCGAGCGCCGGCTGATCGCGAACGTTGTTGAGGAACGCGCGGTGAATGGCGAGACCCACGCCGAAGTGCTCGATATTTTAAATCGTTACGGATCGCTGGATGCGGCTCACGATTGCGCATTGCGCTACGCCGAGCTTGCAAGAAACGCGATCTGCAATTTTCCCGACGGCGAGATCAAACGGGCATTATTGTGGGCCCCGGAGTTTGTCGTGGCGCGGGATAAATAAAAACAGGTGGGAGAACAGTATGCGGCGATTCCTCCACTTTGGGGCAGTGACCTTCACTTATTCAGCAAAAGACTGGTGTACTCGGCAAGTGATGGGCCCGCCCTGAAGACACGCCTGACCACTGCATGGCGGCTTTTCGGGCGGACCTAACAGTCTCAAGTTCAACTTACTTCGTTGCGACTAATTCCCCATCTTGTCCATTTTGCCCTTGCCCATCGAATACGTGCCGGTGCACTTCCAGTCATAAGAGCCGTCGCCACTGGGTGTTCCGGCACAGGTCCCGGAACCCTTAATACCCTTGTTCTTTCCGGTACCACTCACAATCTTCCATTTATTCGAGGCAGGTTTCGTGGTGTCGGTAGAAGCGGAACCTTCATACGTGTAGTGAACCTGATCGCCATTGTCGGTGGTCGCATTGTAGTACCCGTGGAAGTTGAAGGACGCTTTCCATTGATCGTGGAATTCCGTGAACATACCAGACTTTTCCTTCAGGTCACCCTCGCTTGAAGTAGCATCACAACTGCCTTGCCCGATCCAATAGATGTGATCCGGCACGTCGCCAACGTCGAGTTTTTGTTCCGTCGTTGCTTTTGGGCAGTGCCACTTGGTGTCAATCTTGCTCTGAGCAATCGCCAGGGACGCGGACCAAAGGAAAGCCAATGCAATCAGCAACAGCTTGCGCATATATTTCTCCTTTTGAGGTGCGAGTGAAATAGCCGAGCAACTATAGTGCACCCACCAAATTCTGGCAATTCCCTCATGATTTACGGACGGGCGAACGCTTTCTACATTTCCCAATGGAGGACAGCCTTGCGAGGCGGGGCGCCTAAGAAGTCGTGAAATTGACCAGCGCCTCCAGTTTGGCGTTCGCGGCTCCGGAAGCAATCGAGTGCGCCGCCAGTGGGATTGCATCGTGCAAATGATCTGTTTTCCCCGCAACTACAAGAGCCGCAGCCGCGTTCATCAGTACAACATCTCTGCACGCGGATTTCTTTCCTGCGAGGACTTCCCGAATGATGGCTGCATTCTCCACTGCATCGCCACCTGAAATTTCAGCCAGGCTTGAGCGTTTCATTCCAAATTCCTCGGGTGTGACCTCGTAACTTCGAACAATGCCTCCGCGAACTTCAGCGATGCGAGTCGGACCGGTAATCGTGATCTCGTCCAAACCATCGAGCCCGTGTACAACCATCGCCCGTTGCAATCCCAGCATGCCGAGCGCTTCCGCGAGCTTCTCGACCAACTCGACTGAATACACGCCAACGACTTGCGCCGAGGCATGAGCAGGATTTGTAAGTGGTCCTAACAAATTGAAAACGGTACGCAGGCGAAGCTCGCGGCGTACCGTTTGAACATGTTTCATTGCCGAATGCATCGCCGGAGCATAGAGAAAAGCGATTCCAACTTCCGCGAGGCAGGCCGCGAGCCGTTCTGTGGGCAAATTGATGTTCACGCCCAAAGCTTCCATGACGTCTGCTGAGCCGCATTTGGAGGTGAGGCTTCGATTGCCATGTTTGGCGATGCGCACACCAGCTCCAGCCGTCACAAAAGCCGTAGCGGTAGAAATATTGAACGTGCCGCTCGCATCGCCTCCTGTGCCGCATGTATCTACCAGCGCGTCGCGCTCGGTGCCGCTCATGTCCACTGTTGAGTTTTGAGCACCACTAAAAGGAGTCGCCGCTGCGCGAATCGCCTCGGCAAAGCCGACTATCTCTTCGACGGTTTCGCCCTTCATATGCAAAGCGACCAAAAACCCGGCAATCGCCGCGTCCCTCACCCGCCCCGTCAATATTTCCGTCATGACGGAACGGGCTTCTTCCCGCGAGAGCGATTGCCCCTTATTGGCGATGCAATGAAGGGCGTCGGTTAACAGCATGGTGAAAATTCTCCAGGGTGTTTAAGTTCACTTCTCGGGCGCGTCGAACGACGGAGGCACGTTCTCAGGCTGGCTTGCCCACGAGCGATTAGGCTCGTTGCCTAGCGTGAATTCCAGACGATTCTGTCCCTTCTGGAACTTGCTGATGGGCAGCCATGCGCTCTGGTATGGCTTGCCGTTTAATTCGACCGAATGAACGTAAATTCCCGGCCCGCTCGACGCGATCTCAAGCACGCGGCCGTTGCCGAGCTTCAAAATTGCGTGCGGGAACATCGGCGTTCCGAGTACCAATCCGCCCACACCTTGAATCACGGGATACATACCCAACGCATTCCATACATACACGCCAGACGTAGCGCCTAGATCGTCATTGCCGGGAAGCCCGTCTGGTTTGGTAGTAAAGGTCTCGCGGCGTATGCGATCCACCACCGCCTGGGTCTTCCAGGGACTACCTGTCCAGACATATGCATACGGAGCGCAGAAGTCTGGCTCGTTAGCCACGGTGAAGTTAGGCTTGCCCCAGCCGTTGATCTCGACAAAAAATTTGTCCAGCTTCGGGATAACATTCTGATCTCCGCCCATCGCTTTAAACAGGCCTGCATAGTTGTGCGGAATCATCCATGTGTATTGCCAGGTGTTTCCCTCTTCAAATCCCATTTGGTCGAACTTGTCCCACATCTTACTGTGGCGCGGCAGAGATTGATCGGGATCCCAGCCGGTGATGAAGTTGCCATCAACAGTGCGTGGACGAATGAACCCACTCTCGTTGTCGAACAGCTTGCGCCAGTTCTGTGCGGAGCCCAACAAACTAGCGGCATGAGTCTTGTCGCCTAGCGCGGCCGCAAACTGCGAAACGGCAAAGTCGGCGCTCGCATATTCCAGAGTGATCGAGGCTCCGGCCTCCTGGTTCTCGCTGACGGGGACGTAGCCCTTGTTCAAATAATCGCTCAACTGCGGACGCTCGGAATTTCCGTGCGGCCCGGTTCCAGGCTGAGTTGCGCCTTTAATCATGAAGCGCAGAGCGGAGGCCGTGTCGAACGAGCGTGCCCCGAATGCATAGCCAGTCGAAAGGAGAATGGATGACGAATCGCCGCCCATCACATAACTCACGTCGTTCGCAACCGGCCAGCGGGGAAGCCACCCACTCTGCTCGGCATCGCGCACCAGCGATTGCATCATCTGGCTGGTTTGCGCAGGCAAGAGCAACGCTTGAAACTGAATTAGGCTGCGATAAATATCCCAGTCGGAAAAGTTCGCGTACTGAGCCTTTCCGGCGGGCAAACGGCGCACTTTGTTGTCGAAGCCGATGTAGTCGCCATTGCCGTCGCTGAAGATGTTCGGCGACAAGAGCATGTGATAAAGGCCGGTGTAGAAAATGGCACGCTGGTCGGGAGTTCCGCCGCTGGTTTGGACGTGATCGAACATCTGCGTCCAGGATTTTTTCGCCGCAGCGTGGACTACATCAAAGTCCCATCCAGGAATTTCACTGGCCAGGTTCTTCGCCGCATTTTCCGCGCTAACGAATGAGATTCCAATCTTCATCAGAACGGGCCCGGAGCCTTTTGGGAAGGAGACATACGCGCCAGCCTTGTGCCCGCTGAAACAGAACGTGCGCCGGGAGTTCCGGGTGCATTTCCATTCCACGTTCCATAAGCCGAAAATGGCCTGGCGAAGTTCGCTGCGAAGTAAAGAACATAATTCGTGTCGGATTCGCAGAATCCACCGCTATGAACTGTTCCGGTAACAGTTTCATTGCCGGTAATTTTGACAGTGCTGGTGTCGGCCGCGCGTTTTCCGTTGTTACTCATGCCGCTGGCGCCGGCTTTAAATAGCAATATCCTTTGCTCACCTGCTGGAAATACGAACCGTCCAATTCCGGCGCGAGCCGTGACTGTGAGTTCTGTTCTCACTCCGTTGTCTAAACTGACGCTGTAATATCCGGGGTGCGCTTGCTCGCGATTATGAGAAAACGGCACAACTAAATCATTCGGCGACGCGTTGCCCAATTCTGAGATCCACGGCAGGATCGGAACATCGGCGTAAACAGTGCAACCCGCACCGCTGATATGGGTCAGGCTGAAACCGCGAGTCGTGGTGTCCTGATAGTGGTACCAGCCGTCGGGACGTGTGTCAGGACTCCACTGCATCATGCCAAGTGGTAACGTCGCACCCGGGAACGTGTTGCCGTCCCCAGCCGTGCCGATGAAAGGATTTACGGAATCATAAGCCGGCGGTGTCGGGGAATCTTGCGCCCAAACACTCGCGAGCATAAGCAACAAAAGGACGAGAAGACGGCGCATGGATAGGCATTATACGCAGTGTGGACTGGGGCGCTTTCACTGGTGAGTCCAAATGCTCTTCTTACACAGACAAACCAAGGACTACATCGAAGGCGTTCGACGTGCCCAGTTGAGTTTGCCCAATGTATCCACCCTTCGATAGAATCAAACGTTCGCTGCCCACATTCTGAGCCGCAAGCCGCATCCTGTCCAAAGGCTGAATCAGCACCTATGAAGATTCATGAGTACCAGGCGAAAAACATTCTGAAAAAATACGGCGTCGCTGTGCCTCGCGGAGAGATGGCGGCCACTGTCGAAGAAGCTAAGACCGCTGCGGAGAATCTTTTCAAAGCCGGGGCGAGCGGCGTTGTGGTCAAAGCGCAGATTCACGCTGGTGGCCGCGGCAAGGGTGGCGGCGTAAAGATTGCAAAGTCAGTGGAAGAGGCGGCTGATCTCGCGTCAAAAATATTGGGCATGAATTTGATCACTCACCAGACCGGGCCGGAGGGTCGCATCGTACGCCGGTTATTGATCGAGGAGACTTTGCCCATCGAAAAGGAACTTTATCTGGGAGCGGTGATTGACCGGGCTGAAGCGAAGCCGGTTTTCATGGCGTCGCGCTCTGGTGGCATGGAGATCGAGCAAGTGGCCGCAGAAAATCCTGACGCGATTCTCAAGGAATACATTGATCCGGGGCTGGGACTGGAACCGTTCCAGGCGCGGAAGCTGGCCTTCCAACTCGGCTTGAAACCGCAACAAATCAATGAAGCCGTGCGCTTCATGACCGGCTTGTATAAGGCTTTTCACGACACCGATTCGTCGCTGATGGAAATCAATCCATTCATTACCTGCACTGACGGCCGACTTTTCGCGCTCGACGCTAAGATGGCCTTCGACGACAACGCAATGTTCCGGCATCCTGACCTGAAAGAACTTCGCGATGTATCGGAAGAAGATCCGCTTGAAGTTGAGGCGTCGAAGTATGCGCTGAACTACATCAAGCTCGAAGGGAACGTGGGCTGCATGGTGAATGGCGCAGGGCTGGCCATGGCGACTATGGACATCATCAAATATGCGGGCGGCATGCCGGCGAATTTTCTCGATGTCGGCGGCGGCGCCAATGCTGAGCAGGTGACGCACGCGTTTGAAATCCTGCTTAGTGACAAAAGCGTAAAAGCGGTGCTCATCAATATTTTCGGCGGCATCCTGCGCGTGGATACTCTCGCGAAAGGCGTCGTCGAGGCCGCCAATAAAACCAAAATCCAACTTCCAATCGTGCTGCGCCTCGAAGGTACAAATGTTGAAGAAGGAAGAGAAATTCTAAAACAATCAGGATTCAACTTCATCGTGGCTGAGACTATGAAGGACGCCGCCGAAAAAGTAGTCGCAGCCGCAGCTACGGTATAAGGCGGCTGCGAAGAAGAAGATAAGAAATCACTATGAGCATTCTTGTAGACCGATCCACGAGAGTCATCGTTCAAGGCTTAACCGGGCGCGAAGGTACATTCCACGCCAAAGCATGCGCGGAATACGGCACCCACGTCGTCGGCGGGGTCACACCTGGCAAGGGCGGCACTACCCACGAAGGCTTTCCGGTTTTCAATACTGTGCAGGAGGCGGTTGACCAGACTGGCGCCGACGCGTCGGTCATTTTCGTGCCGCCGCCATTCGCCGCTGACGCAATCATGGAAGCCGCCGACGCCGAGATTGAGTTGATCGTCTGCATTACCGAAGGAATACCAACGCTCGACATGGTTCGCGCTTGGGAATATTTGCAGGATCGCCGCTCGCGACTGATTGGTCCAAACTGTCCAGGAATTATTTCTCCAGGAAAATGCAAGATTGGTATCATGCCCGGCCGCATTCACCTTGAGGGCCCGGTCGGCATCGTTTCGCGCTCCGGCACTCTGACTTATGAGGCGGTCTATCAATTGACCACGCGCGGTATTGGGCAGTCCACTGCAATCGGCATAGGCGGAGATCCAATCATTGGAACGAATTTTACCGACGCGCTGGAACTATTTAATCGCGATCCCCAAACTGAAGCGGTAATCATGATAGGAGAAATCGGCGGCAGTGCGGAAGAAGCGGCTGCCGAATACGTGAAGGCGCGCATGAAGAAGCCCGTTATCGGATTCATCGCTGGCCAAACCGCGCCTCCAGGGCGCCGTATGGGCCACGCAGGCGCAATTATCTCCGGTGGAAAAGGAACCGCGGAAGAAAAGATTAGCGCGATGGAAGCGGCAGGCATTCGCATGGCGAAGTCTCCCGCGGACATTGGCGCTGCCGTTGCCGCTGCGATGGGGGTTGCCGCCAGAGCTTAAGAACCAGCCAAACGATTGAGGACCGAACCGAAATATGAAGACATTGCAACGTACTTTTACCATCGTGAAACCTGACGCCGTCCGTAAAAACGCTGTCGGCGATATTATCGAGCAGTTTGAAAAGAACGGTTTCCGCATTCTCGCCATGAAGATGCTTGAAATCTCGAAGCATCAAGCGGAGCAATTTTATGCCGTCCATGCGGCGAGGCCATTTTTCAATTCTCTTACCGAGTTTATGTCCAGCGGGCCGATCGTGGCTCTGGCGCTGGAAAAAGAAGACGCCATTGCTGATCTCCGCAAGCTTATGGGCGCAACTAATCCTGCGAATGCCGAAGAGGGAACTATTCGAAAAAAATGGGCCACCAGCATCGAACACAATGCCATCCATGGCTCCGACGCGGAAGATACCGCGAGATTTGAGTTGAGCTTCTTTTTTGCGGGGTACGAATTAACACAGTAAGGTGCGAGGGACTACCCAGCGGAGCTTGTTTTGCATCGGTTAGGTAACGGCTGTGATATCAGAGAACTGGGAAAGGGGATTTGCAAATCTCTGGAGCATGAAGAAAATCACGAAAAAGATCCACGCTGGGCGTGACAAGGAAACCAGATGAGAAATATCAAATCAAAATATGAAATGCTTCACACACGGAAGTTCGGACGCCATCGCAGTATGTAGATCCTGCGGGCGGGCATTGTGCCCCGATTGCATTGCGGAGGTCGGACTATCTTGTGCCTGCAAAAGCCGTTGTGAATCGGATGTTGCACGCTTTAATGAAATGCTCACTCGAGGCCGACCTGGGTCAGCAAACCCGATAAATCCAGCGAGCTTTGTTGGCTATGACCGAGTAATTTTCCTAATGGTAATGGGCCTGGCCTTCGTCTGCTTCGGTGTTTACAACTTTGGAAAGCTCGGCCTAAATTTGTTTTTTGTCTTCCTCGGGGGTGGCTTTTATTGTTTTTGGCGTTTCTCAGTTCTATATGACAAAGAAACTTCGAGCGAAATTCAGAACGACCGGTTAAGTCCAATATAAGCAAGCCGCAATTCCGCGATCTCAGTTCGGTCCCATTCGAACGCCATGGCGGCACCTTCGCGGACAGGGGTGCCCGCGTCACATCAATCACCCTAACGGCTCGTAGAGATGCCCTTCCACGCGGTCGGCGACCTTCGGAAGATCTTTCTTTGCGTACTGAAGAAAATGTGTTGACCCGCGGTGAGCTTCAAGCGCGGTGTCATCTTTGTATTGTTCGTAGATAAAGAAGCGGCGTGGGTCTGTCTTGTGGCGATGCACCTGGTAAGTGGCGCAGCCCGGCTCTTTCCGTGATTCTTCGGTGAGCTTCGCTAATATTGCCGCCACTTCAACTTCCCGGTTTGTTTTCGCCATCCACGTGACTGCGAGTACAACCATTCCTTCACCCTCCCTGATTCTGGGTTTTTTGGCCGGTTAAAGATTTTAGCTCTGCGGCAAACTCCGGGACCAACATAGTCTGTTCTCGACCCGGCCCGGTGGAAACCATGCCGATTCGAGCGCCGCTCTCGTTCTCGAGAAAATCAAGGTATTCGCGAGCCGCCTTCGGAAGCTTTTGCAAATCGGTAATTCCCTCAGTCGAAGTCTGCCATCCGGGCAAACTTTTATAAACGCATTCGATATTGTCATAACCGCTGGCGTGCGCCGGAATCTCATCCGAAACGCGTCCATGAATCTTGTAACCAACGCAAACAGGAATTTCGGCCAGCTCATCCAAAACATCGAGCTTAGTGACCACCAGCCATGAAAATCCATTAATCATGCCAGCGTAGCGCAGCAACGGCAAATCCAGCCAGCCGCAGCGACGCGGGCGGCCTGTAACCGCTCCATATTCGTTCCCTCGCTTCCGCAGTAGATCGCCTGTCTTATCCAAAAGCTCAGAAGGAAACGGCCCTCCACCGACTCGTGTGCAATAGGCTTTGGTCACGCCAATCACCGTGTTAATTGAGGTGGGGGGCACGCCGGTCCCGGTGGAGGCGCCGCCCGAAGTTGCGCTGGACGACGTTACAAACGGATACGTGCCGAGATCAATATCGAGCATCGTCCCCTGCGCGCCTTCGAACATCACGGATTCGCCATCAGCAATGGCGCGGTTCAACAGCGCGGCGGTATCGCAAACAAATGGTGCGATTTTCTCGGAAGCCGCCGCGTATTCCTCATACATCGAGTCCGGATCCAGCGGCTCGGAATTGAAAAGCGCGTGCGCGATCATGTTCTCTTCACGGCAGGCATTTTCAATGTGGGTTTTGAGAAGTTTCAAGTCTAATAGATCGGCAACACGCAGCCCCCGGCGTCCCATCTTGTCTTCGTAGGCGGGGCCGATTCCGCGCGAGGTTGTTCCAATCTTCACGCGTCCCGGAGCATTTTCAGAAGCCAACTCAATCATGCGATGGTACGGCAGGATCACATGGGCGCGATTGCTGACGAAAAGACTGCCATCCACTTTTATGCCATTTTCGCGCAATGCTCCTGTTTCTTTCAGCAACGCCAGTGGATCAAGCACGACTCCATTGCCAATCACGCTGCGGCAGCCCGCACGCAGTATCCCGCAAGGCACCAACTGTAAAATGAACTTCTTGCCATTAATGATGACGGTGTGTCCGGCATTATGCCCGCCAGCATAACGTGCAACGACCGCAAATTGTTCCGAGAGCACGTCAACAATCTTGCCCTTGCCCTCGTCGCCCCATTGCGCGCCTATGATGACTGCTGTTCTGCCTCTTGCCAAAAGTTCACTCCGAAAAGAATAATGCGGCATGCTGCCGCTTCGCGATCACACACACTCATTGCCCGCTCGATACCAGGCAAACTAAAAAATTACAGGGATAAACAGAACAGAGGTGTACTGGAAATGATACCCCGGAAGCATGTGTTGAGCAATCAGATGATGGTGTGGAAATGGCGATAAACTATTTCCCGTGCCCGAACTTCCTGAAGTCGAGACCATTGCGCGGGGACTTGCCGCTCGCGTTAAGGGCGACGTCATTGCGTCGGTCTGGTTGGGATCGAAGCCGGAGCCGCTGAAATCCCCGGCATCGCAGATCGCCGCCACGCTCGAATCCAGCCGGATAGCGGACGTTCGGAGAGTCGGCAAACACATCGTGTTTGACCTGGATTGCGCGGCGCGGACGCCCTCATCCGCGAAAACTTTGCGCAACTCGAAACGCCGCCGAGATCGCACGGAAGAGCGTAATTCGCAATGGATCGTTCACTTGGGAATGAGCGGAAGGCTTCTGCTATGTGAACCCGGCACAGAGATCGCGAAGCATACTCATGCCATTCTGACTTTGAAATCGGGCCGCGAACTACGCTTCGTTGATCCACGGCGCTTTGGACGGCTGAGCGTCGCGCACGGCTTTGAAGCCTCAGGGGCTGAGCCGCTGAAAGTCGAATTGGAAAAGTTCGTCGCCGTTTTTCGAGCCCGGAAGACTCCGATCAAAAGCGCATTGTTGAATCAAAGCTTGTTGAGCGGCGTGGGGAATATTTATGCGGACGAATCTCTATTCCGAGCGGGCGTGCGTCCGCGTCGCCGGGCGGCCTCTCTCACCAAAGCCGAATTGCGAAGACTATTTCTCTCGCTTAAGGAAGTCTTGAACGAGGCTATCCAGGCCGGCGGTTCCACAATCTCTAATTATGTGGATGCCAGCGGGGAAGCCGGATTCTTCCAACTTCAGCATCGCGTCTATGGGCGAGAAAGAGAACCCTGCCTTGTCTGCAAGACTCCGATCAAGCGGATCGTAATCGCGGGTCGCAGCAGTCACTATTGCCCAACCTGCCAGAGATAAGTTTGTACGATGGAGAGACAGGCGTCTCCGTCCGTCCACGTTGCAGCGTGATGTTCGATGACGGGCGAGGACGCCGGTCTCTCCATTGCTAAGGTGATACTAAGAATCCTCATGCCCAATTTTTCCATCGGTGTAGATCTTGGCGGTACGAATCTTCGTATTGCGGCGGTGGACGACAGTGGAACCCTGCTCGAAAAAGTAACACTAGGTACTGGAGTTTCTCGTGGACGCGCGCGCGTGATTCAGGATATGTGCGACGCTATCCACCGATTGACCAAGCAATATGAGAAAAAATCTTCACTCGTTGGAGTTGGCATTGGGATCCCTGGAATCATTGATCTTCAAACTGGGATCATGCGCGAATCGCCGAATTTGCCGGGATGGGAAGGCGCATTCGTTAAAGATGAAATCGAAAAATGCCTTCAGTCGCGCGCAATCGTAGACAACGACGCGAACGTAGCAGCATTGGGCGAGAAATGGCTGGGGGCTGGGAAACAAGTTGATCACCTGGCGATTTTGACTTTGGGTACGGGCGTCGGGGGCGGCCTTGTTTTCAACGGACGAATTTGGGCGGGTATGAGCGGCATGGCAGGCGAGGCCGGTCACACTACCGTAGAACCTGATGGCGTGAAATGTGGCTGCGGCAATCGCGGCTGCCTTGAGCAATACGCTTCAGCCACCGCGATAGTTCGAATGGCGAAAGAAGCTGTCGCGGCAGGTGCGCAGGGGCTTAGGGTTGCAGCTGGTTCCGATGCCGAATTCAGCGCTCGCGCAATTTATAACCTCGCAATCCAGGGCGATGAAGATGCCAGGAAAATATTTCAGCAGGTGGGCCGATGCATTGGGATTGTTCTGGCCAATCTGGTCAACGTTCTGAATCTTCCAATGTACGTGATTGGCGGTGGAGTGTCGAGCGCATGGGAGGCATTTGCGCCGCAATTTTCGAGGAGTTGCGGCGGCGTTCGATGGTTTACGCGGCTACGGCTCCGGATTCTTCAAACGAGGCCTTTTCAGTCGAATCCCAAGGGAGCTTCTGCAAAAATCGAATCAACGGGGCCGACGCGAACAGTCATCACGCGGGCGCTTCTGGGAAGTGATGCGGGACTGTACGGAGCGGCGAGGCTGCCGATGATTATGGGCTCGTGATTATCGGGCCGCGGATTTTAATCGCGAGACCTCTTGCGGAGTTAGACGCCGAAATTTGCCGGGATGCACATCCAGTTCGAGCGGTCCGTAACGCACTCGCTTGATTTTTTCCACGTGGTGTCCTATCTCCTCGAACATGTGCCGAATCTGGCGATTTCGGCCTTCAGTCAATGTGACCTCGTACCACGGGTTGTCCGCCTCACGAATGAGCCGCACCTTCGCCGGAGACGTTTTCACTCTTCGGCCATTGTCGGATGCAATGGACAATCCCGCACGCAAGCGGTCCAAGCCCACGGTAGAGGGCGTTTTAGCCACCTTCACCATGTATGTCTTGGGAACATGCGACGCGGCCTTCATTAAGAAATTAGCGAAGTCGCCGTCATTGGTGAGCAGGAGCAAACCTTCGCTCGCATAATCGAGGCGGCCGACTGGATACACTCGCGCGCCCACGCCGTGAAGCAAATCCATCACCGTAGGACGTCGTTGTGGATCGCGAAGTGTTGTTACATATCCCTTGGGCTTGTTCATCAGGATATATACGTGGCGTTCCGGGCCTTGCAGCAATTTTCCGTTCACGCGAATGTGGTCTTTTTCAGGATCGGCTTTGCTGCCGAGCTCGCTGACAATTTGTCCGTTAACGGACACGAGTCCGCCAGTGATAAGTTGCTCGGCTTTGCGTCGCGACGCGATTCCGGCAGCGGCGATTATTTTTTGAAGGCGTTCAGGCGGCATGAAGTGTTTTCGATATCAGGTTCAAAGATGGCTAGGCGGCTGGATCATTCTTGCCATTATTCTGATCAGCATCTTGAGTCACATGGTGTTCGGCCATTGTGGCAGGCTCTACGGCTTCATTGACGGTACTCTGCGGGCCATTCAGAGGCAACATGTCGCTTTGAAAGGATCCTGCCACGAGTTTTTCGAACTCTTCCATACTCGGTAATTCGTTTACGTCTTTTAATCCGAAACGCAGCAGAAATTCCTTTGTGGTCTTGTAAAGAATGGGCCTTCCGATTACCTCTTTGCGCCCGGCGGTTGTGATTAACTTTCGATCAAGAAGGGTGGCAATCACGCCGTTCGAATCCACGCCCCGAATTTCGCTGATTTCCGGAACCGTGACCGGCTGCTTATATGCGATCACCGCGAGGGTTTCAAGCGCCGGGAGTGACAGGCGAATCGGCGGCTTCAAGCTCTTGGCAAATGCACGAACGAGATCGTGATGTTCGGGTTTGGTGGAAACGCGGTATCCCCCAGCGACCTGGCGAATTTCGATGCCATGTTCCCCTCCCGCATATTCTGCCGTCAATTCTTCAAGAGCGGATCGTACTCGGGATTTGATTTCTGCATCATCCGCAGCGCCGTCATTGGAAAGCGATTGCCTGACCAACTGGACAATCTGGTCAAGCGGAATGGGAGTTTCCGCCGCGTAAATAATCGCTTCGAGTTTGGCTTTAAGACTCATGATTCGTCGTGGGCGGGACGGCAGTGCAGCAGAACTTGAAGGCCAACGACCTACGACTAAGGGCCAATGACGGTTTCATCGCCAATCATCCCTTACTCCTGCCTGTTCTGACATCACCGCGTCAAATCCACTATGCTTTCGCAGCAGGATTTCACCAAACATGTGATCTTGCCGCAACTGAATCGCTTGTAATCGCACTAATTCCAAAAGCGCCAAAAACATGCATACCAATGCCTGCCTCGATTCGACGTTTCGCAGCATTTGCTTCAGCCGGATCGGGCGGTCTTCCACAGTCAGGCGGCGCCGTAAATAATCAATCATTTGCGCGACCGTGACTGTTTCCTCATCAACTTGAATGATGGGCCGGTTTCGCAAGCGATCGAGCACCTGCTGAAAAGTCTTCACGAGGTCAATAACATCGGCCGCCATCTCAGGCTCGGTGCCTTCGTCCTGCATAAATTCTTTAATAGCAGGATTCGACCAGACAGCCTCTTCGATCTGTTGCTTTTGCATCAGCATCTGCGCCGCGGATTTGAATTTCTCGTGTTCGATCAGGCGGTTGACCAGCTCACCACGCGGATCGTCCTCTGCTTCGGAAGCGGCCGCGGGATCACGCGGTAACAGCATCTTCGACTTGATGTGAATCAGTACCGCGGCCATATAAATGAAATCGGCCGCGACGTTCACATCCAATTCGCGCAATCGTTCAACATAGGCGAGATATTGCGCTGTGATTTTGGCGATGGGAATGTCGTAAATATCTATATCTTGCTTGCGGATAAGATCGAGCAGCAAATCGAGCGGCCCTTCGTACACATCTGTAACGGCTACCGCGAACGGATAGTCATTCTCCTCCCTCTTCGTTGATAGGGAGGCAGCGGAGCACAGCCCTAGGACCGGGCAGGTGCTTCCGCGATTGCCTTGTTCGGCTTCGACTTTTAAACCATGAATCATTTTTTTAGGAACGTTATTGCCCGAATTCCCGTTTGGTCCCTATTTCAGAGACATTCCCATGGCTTCGCGAACCTCGTCCATGGTGTCGGAGGCGCCCTTCTGCGTGCTCGCGCCGAACCCGCCTCCAGAATATCCCAAGCCAGTCGCGGATTCTCCTCGTATTTTTTTCGGCGTTCCTGCATGGGAGTAAGAATTCTCACTAAAGCATCTGCCGCCCAGCCTTTACATTCAATGCAGCCAATTCCCGCGGAGCGGCAACCGGCATCTACTTTGGCGATTGTATTCGCGTCACTGAAAATCTTATGCAAGTCGCCGACCGGACAAATGTCAGGATTGCCGGGGTCCGTTCGCCGGACACGCGCTGGATCGGTCACCATGGTTTTCAATTTCTGCCGCACCAACGGCTCGGGATCCGTGAGCAGGATTGTATTCCCGTATGATTTGGACATCTTGCGGCCATCGGTGCCAGGTAGTTTTGCTGCGCGCGTAAGCAGCGGCTGTGGTTCCGGGAAGAGTGGGGCGTTCTTGCCCGGATAGAACGTATTGAAACGCCGACTGATTTCCCGCGTCAACTCTACATGTGGGACTTGATCCTCACCCACAGGCACAAAGTCGCCCTTATGTATCAAAATATCTGCCGATTGCAATACAGGGTAGCCAAGAAACCCATACGTGTTCAGGTCTTTCTCAGCAATATTTTCCTTCTGCTCTTTATACGTAGGCACCCTTTCCAGCCATCCTAGCGGTGTGATCATCGAAAATAAAAGATGCAACTCCGCATGTTGCGGAACGTGTGACTGGATAAACAAAGTACAGCGTTCGGGATCGAGACCAGCGCCGAGCCAATCCAACAGCACCTCCAGCGAATTTTCTTTTATTCGCGAAGTGTCGGCATAATCGGTTGTGAGCGCATGCCAGTCGGCAACAAAAAGAAACACTCGTATTGGTCCTGCATGCGAACCCAGTTATCCAAAGCTCCGACGAAATTGCCGAGATGAAGCTTGCCCGTTGAGCGCATGCCGCTGACGACTCGCTTCCGTTGATGAGTGGGCGATGGCATCAGATTCTCAACAGGATGGAATTGAAAACGCCAAGCACCGGATAAATAAGTTTACCGAGCATGCCCGGAGCTAAAGTAAATCAAGCGCCATGAGTGCGAAAATTCCGACTGTGTCATAAACTCGCAGCGCTCCGCTTGGCAAGAAATGGCGGAGTACATGGCTTCCATCCAACGGAGCCACCGGAATCAAATTAAAAACGCCCAAAACAACATTGATCACCATCAATTCGTAGAGCAGTAAACAAATTGGCAGAAGCACCGAGTTCGTTCCGGTATCAAGCACTCCTTGCGGAATACCAAAAACAATTTGTTCTCCCAATGGCGAGGCGAACTTAATGAGAGCGAGAACCAAGAGGGCAATTAAAGCCAGCGCAAAGTTACTCACAGGGCCCGCGACCGAAGTAAGGATGTCGTCCGATACTTGGTTTTTGAAATTACGTGTGTCCACGGGCGTCGGTTTTGCCCAACCCAGCACGGGAATGCCTGCGAACAGCGCTATTGCCGGAAGAAAAATCGTTCCACAGGATCAATGTGCTTAATAGGATTTAACGTCACTCGCCCCAACATCCGCGCCGTAGGATCGCCGAGGCGGTTCGCCATCCACGCGTGAGCAGATTCGTGAACGCTGATCGCAAGTAGGAACACGATCAGCTGAAATACGATGTCAACATGTTGCAGGGTCATGCCAGGTTGGTTTCGATACTAACACGCTGATGGCGGCATCCGTTGCGCTCTAACGTTACACCCCTGGACGCTATTTCTTTTCGAATTCCTTGCGTATTTCCGCGGGGGCAATCGGCTTCACCTTGATTGGCTTGGCGGGAATTCCGGCGACGACAGTAAATGGCTCGACACTTTTGGAGGCGACGCCCATGGAGCCGACCATCCCGTGTTCTCCAATCTTCACCCCGCTCAATACGGTAGCGTGATAGGTCACACGCGCCTTGGGGCCGATTTCGGTTCGATGATTATCGACAATCATTCCATCCACCAGATCGTGCGAGTGCGTATAAACATTCGCGTAGTCTGAAATGGAACTTCCGGAATGGATGATCAGATCGCCGCGGTCATCGAGAAGCACGAATTTATGAATCGTGCAATTATCTTCGACGACGAGGTTATAACCGAACGAAACCTCAACGCCGTGAAAAATCTTTACGTTTTTGCCGCAATGTTTGAAGACGTGCCGCGCCAACATCGCGCGCATGCGGAATCCGAGCCAATGATTCAGCCCTACCGGCGAACGGTCATACATCATCCAAAACCAAATTAAGGGTTTGCGCTCGGCGTATTTCGCGGCGTCCACGTCGCCGTAGTATTCAGGTTCCAGAGTGACATTCCGTGGATCAAAGCAGTGAACAAGAGCCTGGCTTCCGCGGGCATCACCTCGGCGCCTGGGTCGAGCGTTTCCGAGATAGATCTGGTGCAGCGCATCCCGCACGACGTCACTCCGATGATCGGGTCCGGATTGCTGAATTCGCGGTCTAACGTTGCCATCCACTCTAAAAAATTCTTTTCAGCCTCGGGGCTCGGAGTGAGCGGACGATATTCGTATCGCGGCATATAGGACTTGCCTCTTCAATTAAGAGGATAAAACAGTTGAACAGTATGTCTCACTTTTGAATGACGCTGAGCTTTTGCGTCACCCACAACCGCGGTATCAATCTTGTCCGGGAGTGGGAAGCGCGAGTCGAGTCCGACATCGGGATATTTTGGCTGAAGAAATTTCTCGACGAATAGCTCGAGCACGAATCGCGGGATTTCGACTCCATCCAACGTCACGGATTGCACCTCCACGATGCCCTGTCCGCCCGTCCCTCTCGCATTTGCGACCACAACGACATCGTGAATACCCGAGAAAAGAGACAACAATGGATTGCCCGAACGATGTCCCGCCTCGACCTGATCGAAATCCACGCGGCAGGATGCCGTCACTATTCCTGGCTGCTCCTGAAAGGTTACGGATTGGACTCCGGCAGGTAACTTCACTTCACCAGCGGCAAAATATGCGTTGATTTCCTGATCGCTGAATTCGGTGGGCGCACGATCAGGATGCGCCAGTCCCGCGTTTGTCTCGATATGCCCAAGCTTGGCTTCGACACGGGCTGCGGCGGCACTCTGAGAGGAACCCGCTACTCCATCCGGCGCGCCCATAAAAAGTGCGAATGCTGCAAACAGAAGAAGTGTTGAGACCAGCCTCATGGTTTTAAGGCCGCTTCCGTCTCAGGAACGTGAGCGACCGAAATAACTGGGGTGCTTACGGTTCCGGTAATGTTGAACCCGCGGCTTCCATTGCGCATGAGCTTCAAGTTGAGCGCCCGGCCCAGAGAAGCTGTCCCCGTCACCTGGTAAGTACCGCTGTTGGTTTCGAGCTTTGCTTGTCCGAAGTCCAGTTCCTTGTGGCGAAGAACCAAATCGCCTTCAAAATGGCGAATTTGCAGCGGGCCAATGAAGCTCGCCGAAACCATATGCAGCATAAAACCGTCGCGGGCCTGGATTTGCAAAATTGCGGTGGCCGACGAAAAAAGTTCATCCGCAGTCCAGCCTGAAGTCGTTGCGTGATAAGTAGCCGTAGCGGCGCCCGAAATCCAATTGTCGTGCGTGGCGCTTGCGAGCTGCGCCAAAGCGACATTCTCGAAAACGCCTTGTCCGCTGTATGCCGGTGGCCGCACGCCGAAATCCAGCGTCCATTCCCCATTGTGAGTTCCGCCAAAGACCGTTCCGCGCAAGTTCGTCAGCTGCAGCTTTCCCCGGTCGAAATTGAAGTCCGTTGAGACGTTCGAGCCAGCGAGTTTGTGCAGCAGAATGCGATCGGCTGAGAGTTGTCCCGTTGCTCGAAGTGCAAGAAGATAGGAATTCTTCTGCGAAGTGAAAAACTTGTACCACGGGCGTTTCGCATAGTGCGGATCCAGCAGTCTCTCCAATTTTCCCGTTCCAATTTCATCGGCATGAAGGTCCATCTGGATGGGGCACGTTCCCACCACTCCGCAGGGTCGAGGCAGGACTAATGATCCGTGCCAGGCTGTACCCGCCGCCAGAGCGCTCAAACTCTGCACGTGCACACTATCCGTATCCAAAAATATTTTCGCGGCAGTGATTTCAATTGGCGCATTCAATCCGCGGACGTTTGCCAGAACGGAATGCAACTCGGCGTTTCCTGTGACTCGTGGAGCTTTGAATCCGGCCCAGGTGTCAGCAATTTGTAATCCCAACTTTACTTTGCCTTCAGCGTCAGGTTGAGGAGCGGGAATTCCAACCGTGCGTGACACTCGCAGGAGTTGCTGAATCTGCGCATCGCCGTCAATCATCACGTTGTAGCCGGAGCGCGAGAACCATCCTGACACGGTGGCCGGTAATGGCTCGCCGAGATCAATCGTGAAGGGACTGATATTCACCCGTGTTTCTAATGCAATCGCAGGCAGGGACTTCGAACGTCCCCACGATCACTACGACGATTCTTCTTCCCGCCGTCCACCGTCGGGAGGACTCGAAGAGATAGAGAAGTGGATTTTTGGCAGCGACAATTGCGAAGTCGCGACTTGCGAAGCCAGTCGAAATTCGGAAGTCTCTCCGCTCCCTTCCCATGTCGTCGTTGCGGTATCGCCGGCCTTCTCATGTTGAATTTTTATCACGCCATCGAGTGTTCCAACGGCAAGCAGGTCAGGGGGAATGTCCTTCTTCGAATGGCGCGCAAGGGCAATCACAGACTGCAACGGCAGATCCTGTGCGAAGACAGAAAACCGATATGCCGGCGTCGTAGAGAAAGATAGGTTGCCATGCAGAATGACTGCACCGTCGCCTACTGGCGATTGGCAAATAATGTTGGAGAGCGTTTGCGATATCGAGCTGTAATTTCCGCCGCATTGCGCCCGCAATCTCATCGCATTCCCAGTAAGAATGTCGTAGCGCCTGAAATCCTCCACCGATGCTTGGGCGATTGCCGCTAAATTCTCGGGCGTGCCGCTTATTTCAACGGACATCGCCATATCGCCGCGCCACCCCTTGTCGGTGCCGTAAATCAGCTTGGATGCTTGCCCCAACTGTGCCCGGTCCCATTGCATGTTGAACCGTAGCGGAGTTTGGTGAAGCGACTGCGCTCTTTGCCACGAACCGTTGATCTTAAGAAGGCCGGTATCGGAGAAATTCGAGTCTGTTCGGATGGGTTTTGCTTCGAGCCTCACTCCCCAGGAATTTTCCGAGTCCTGAAAAATAGCAAAATCGGCATCTGTGAGTGCGAACTGTTTCTTCTCTAGTCCAAACTTAAAATTGATACGTCCGCCTCTTGCCTCGATATAAGGAAATTCAGGTCGAGCTTCGTTCGCTGCTTTTCCAGTTGGGGCTACAGAAGTTCGCGCAGCGCGGGCCAGGAGATATTCCAAATTCCAATGGCCGCCCTCGTTTCGCACGAGATTCAGGCTCGGTTCGCTCAGGCTGAGGGTCGAGATTTCCAAATGTCCGCGGAGTAGCGAACTGATGCGGAGATAAGCTGTAACTTCGCCGGAACTGATCAGAGGCTCTGCATTGAAAGCAGGATCGTCATACACAACAAAATTGTCCAGATCAAACCCGGGCTGTGGAAGAAAACGCAAACTGGCTGACGAAATTTCAACTCGCCGGCCGAGTGACATCGAGATGGAACGGCCTATCCGGGTGCGAAGACGTCCGACGGTGGGACGTATAACAAATAAGACGAGCAGCAAAACGCCAAGCAAAGCTACCAGTCCACGTCTGGAGCGCAGCCAACTCACCGCACCAACCTCAAAGTCCTGCGCCATCGAGTCTGGTCAAAGAAATGAATGACGACATGGGCCAGAAACCCCAGCCGCTGAACGACTTCTTTCTGCTCCCACTGGTCGGGTGGGGTTTCAAATGACCAATAGATAAACATGGGCCGTCCGACAACATTTTCCTTCGGAACAAAGCCCCAGTAGCGGCTATCGAGGCTAACATCCCGGTTGTCGCCCATTCCGAAATAGCTGTTCTCGGGGACGACAATGTCGCCTCCCTGAATGTGTTGCGGAAGAGTCAAAGCCCAATCGGGATTCACGCCATTAAAATCAGAGGGCGGAACTGCGGGAAAATTGTCACGATAAGGATTGTAGGGGTCATTGGGATTATGAATGACGTAAGGCTCATTCAGCTTTTCGCCGTTGCGGTAGACGACTCCATCCCGCAAGTGAATGTGGTCACCGGGAATTCCTATCACGCGCTTCACAACGTAAAGTCCGGGCTCAACCGGCGAGAGGAAAACGAAAATGTCCCCACGCTTAATCTGCCGGTAGGGCAAAATCGGCCCAATCCATGACGTTTTCGGGGAGAACCCGATGCGGTTCACAAAAACGTGGTCGCCGATCAGAAGCGTGTTCTCCATCGAACTGGAGGGAATCTCAAAAGCCTGCACGATAAAAGTAATAATGAACAAACCGGTGACCAGGACGGCAGCCAGTGAGGCGAGAAATTCTACCGTTGTCTCGCGCGGCTTCTCTTCTAAGGTTTCCTTTTTTGCCACTTAAATCCTCTCCTTTAATATATTTCGCTCAAGCCCGCGGCGTGCATTTGATGCGGTGCGCATTTGACGCGGTGTGCATTTGAATAGATAGAACCGCATCACCGCACCAATCGCAGCGTACGGCGCCAGCGCGTCTGGTCAAAGAAATGAATCACCACGTGCGCAAAAAATTCCAGGCGCTGGCCCATCGCTTTCTGCTCCCACTGGCCTCGTGGAGTTTCAAATGACCACCAAATCAATATGGGCCGGCCGATCACGTTATCTTTCGGAATGAAGCCCCAATACCTGCTGTCCAAACTGTCATCTCGATTATCGCCCATTCCGAAGTATTTGTTTTCCGGGACGACGATATCGTCCCCCTGAATGTGTTGTCGAAGGGCTAGAGCCCAATCCGGATTGACGCCGTTGACGTCCGAAGGGGACACTTCGGGAAAGTTATCACGGTAAGAGTCGTACCCGGCGTTGGGATCATGAATCACATAGGGCTCCTCCAACTTCTCGCCATTACGATAGACAATGCCATCCCGCAGATGAATACGGTCTCCGGGAATTCCGATCACGCGCTTCACAACGTCCATTCCCGGCTCGGCTGGATGAAGAAATACGAAAACGTCGCCGCGTTTGATCTGGCGATATGGCAGCAGCGGCCCAATCCACGACGTTTTCGGTGAAAATTGGACGCGATCTGCGAACAGGTGATCGCCAATCAACAGCGTATTTTCCATTGAACCGGTGGGAATTTCAAAAGGCTGAACGGTAAACGTAATGATAAACAGGCTGGTCACTAAAACGGCTGCCAATGACGCGAGAAATTCCACCGTTGTCTCGCGCCGCTTTTCTTTATCTGGCTTTTTCATGACTCGAATTTCCTGGCAAGCCCTGTAGTACTGATTAATGGACTATGCGAAATGTCCGATCCCAACGAGTAATCTGGAACAAGTGCGTGAGCGCATAAGCGAAGTGAAAAAGCTTCGCTTCTGAAGTGCCCTCTCCGTGAATATCTGGATCCTCGGTTCGCACCGACCAGTAAATGATCAAGGGACGTCCGACAATATTCTCCCTGGGAACAAAACCCCAGTAACGGCTGTCGAGGCTTTCGTCGCGATTGTCCCCGAGCACGAAATAGTCATCTTCCGGGACGATTAATTGGCCGTCCTCAACCAGCTTTTTCATCTGCTCCCACCACGTGCCCTCAAGCCCGGGCACGACAATATTCACCCGGGGAAAATCATCTCGAAAAGGGTCATGCGCCGTCGCGCTATAACGCACATAGGGTTCGCGTAGCGGGATGCCATTCACATACAACTCGCGATTGATCAATCGCAACCGGTCTCCGGGAACACCAACTACCCGTTTCACGAAGTGCTCACTCGGGTGGACAGGATAGTGGAATACGATGATGTCTCCCCGCCGCACCTGCTGATACGGCATCACGTGCTCCCAAAAACCGTCTCCCCCAAACCGCAGCTTGTCCACTAACAAGTAATCGCCGGTGAGAAGCGTGTTCTCCATGGATTCGGAAGGAATCTGAAACGCTTGTACAACAAACGTAATTACGAAGATCGCAATCACAAAAACCGTTAACAGGAACTGCGCCACTCCTGGCCAATCGTTGTATCTTGCGGGGTGTGCTTCGGCCACGCGAATCATGGCGTGCCGGGTTCCGGGCTGGCGGGCCCATCCTTTTTCCTGGTAGTTGCCGCCAGGTGTTCCAGCAGAAGCCGGGCTGATTCCTGCTCCGCGCTCTTCTTTGTGGAACCCTCGGCTCGGCCCACGAATTCGGGGCTACGCCTGTTATTTGCATCCGTGACATATGCTTCGATGGTGAAAGTTTTTTTATGTTGTGGACCGTGCTCCTTGACGAGGACATAGACGGGCTGCGGCAGGCCGATGGCCTGAAGTTTCTCTTGCAGCGCGGATTTGTAGTCAGTAAGCGGCAGCGAAGCACCATCCGTGGCGATTCGCCCTAATTCCGGATTCATAATTTCGTCTACGATCAGATTCCGGGCAGCACCCATTCCGCCATCAAGATACAAAGCGGCGAGCACCGCTTCCAAAGCGTCCACCAGCAAGGCTGTTTTCCTTCGTCCGCCAGATTTCTCCTCGCCCTTGCCAAGTCGCAGATAGTCACCCAGCCCAAGTTTGTGCGAAACCTTCACCAGATGCTTTTCGCTGACCAGGTGGGCTCGAAGTTTTGAAAGCTCTCCTTCACGCAGATTCGGAAAACGGCGGCACAACTCTTCCGCGGAAATGAAGCCCAGGACTGCGTCGCCAAGAAACTCGAGCTGTTCATTGTCTACTGCATGAGCCTCGCCGCCGTCTTGGGCGTCCCGCTCACGGGCCTGGGACGTGTGGGTCAAGGCTTGCTCCAGCAATTCCCGTCGGCCAAAACTATAGCCTAGAGTTGTTTCTAATTCCGAAAGGTCGCGAGAGTTGGGTGCAACCCGGGATGGATCGTTCCCTTGCTTGGACACGCTTGTACCTTTATCGGATGTGAGCACTATAGACTTCAGAACACGGCGGCTATTTGGCCGGCGGGGGTGCTACCGCGCCCGGCGCTGGCGGCACTCCGCCCGTCAGTTCAATCAGGCGATCGCGTTCATGGCGCGCTGCCGCTCCTACTGCCGTGCTCTCCTGGGTAAGACCCACGGCCTGGTTGGCATACTTCAACGCTTCCGGATATTTTTCCTGCTTGTCTAGCGCCAACGCCAAACGGAAGATTGCCACCGGATCCGGTTGAGACGGATACGCGTCAATGGATTTTCGCAGCGACGCCTCCGAGTCCGTGTATTTCTCCTGGTCATACTGGATAGCACCAATGACCGCGTCGGCAGAAGACCGCAAAAAGCCTTTATAAGAATCAACTTTTTCCTGGGGAGTTCCCGCCGGAATACTGATGTCGGTATCTATCGTTTCCAAACAGTGCTGTGCCATCTTAAGCGCGTCGGCCAGGTGCTTGTCTTTGTCGAGATCATTGTCCCCCGTCTGCTCGACCATGACTTCGGATACTCCCAGCAGCGCCTCGGGATCGTCGGGATCAATCGCCAAAACTTTGCGCCCCATCTCCATCATCTTTTGGCCGTTATTAGCCGTCTGATAACTGTGCATGGCAGTTCGATACAGCAGAACGCGCAATTCGCTGGTCGGAAACTTCGCGGAGAAGTCATCCGCCGCCTTCTCGATGGCCGCTGGATCGTTGGCGCTTTTCATCGCCGCCTGGTAGGCATCAAATTCAGGCTGCGTTTTCGCTTGAGGCGGCCTTTTCCCCTGGGGCGGAGTCGTCGCTGTTGACGCCGCGGTAGAAGTGGATGGCGGCGCGCTCTGCGTGGTGGACCCCTGCTGCTGCGCAAGTCCAAAACTAACCCAACCAAGCAATATGACGGCTATGGCTCCTGGCTTCATGCTTTCTCCTTAATATTCTCTGCCTAAATTTAGTTTGACGCAGAACAATCTTAATGTGAACGGCTTTGTGGCTCATAGGGTTTTTGCAGCCCATGTTCCGCCGCCGCTTTCACCGCTGGCAGGTCCGCGCCGGCAGTTATAGCCGCCCGATAGTGATCTAATGCCGCTGCCCGATCTTCCTGTAAATCAAAAATCCTCCCCAGATAAATATGGGACCAAGCCACCACTGTCGGTTCCTGGGCAACCTCCAGCGCTTTCTGAAAGTAATTTGTGGCGCCCTCAATATCTCGATGCGTGGTCGCAACCTGAGCCAAAATAAACAACGCCCTTCCTGGATCTTCCTTCTTTTCGTCCAGCGCCTGTTGCGCGAGCTTTTGCGCAGAATCTGCGTCGCCAGCCGAAAGTTTCTCTTGAGCAATGATCAACAGCTTGCGCTCGGATGGGCGCGAAATATGCAGGAGTTCCGCGTCGGCCTTGGCGGCAAATTGCATCTGCGAAACCTGCTTCTGCACCTTGCCCACATCTATGTCGGCGATCATTGGGCCGTAAACAGTTTTCAGGCCCGCGGGATCTTTCTCAAATCTTGCCAGCGCGTCGTAGAAATAACGAGTAAGAACGAATCCCTGGTCCATCGAGGCCTGCACTGCCTGTTCTCGCTCCGCATCCGTCGCCTTGACTGTTCCCGTCCGCGCTTCGATAGCGCGAATCAGGCATTCGGTAATTAACAGCGACGAATCATTCTTGAAGCTTTCATCCATGGGCGCGGCCTTCAGTGATCCCAGCAGGGGATCAACATTCTTCACCAAGGCCGGATACTTCGATGCAAGCGGATCAAGCAGATAATGGAGATATGTATGGCGGACCTGCTCCATTTTCAGCGGCGAGCCTTTCGCCGGAGAGATCACCACATAGTAGTCCGAACCGTAATTGCGGGCATTCGTTTGGCCGGGCGCGCCCATCGGGTCTATGTAAACCGTAAAGTTACGCCCAAGATAACCCGCAGAGGGCAATTTCAAATACGCTTCGGTCTGGAACAGCATGCTGGAAAGAGGTTCGTGGTAGCGGTTGATATATCCGGCATACGCCAGCGCATGACCCGTCCAAATAGAATGCAATCCAGCCGCTTCATAAAACTTTTGCATTAATGGCAAAAATCCTTCGATGGCTGCGGCATCTGGCGGAACGTCCGCGTCTTTCACCTTTGGCGTCAACGCGGGAGGAGGATTAAGAACCAGGGCTAAAGAAACGTATTGCGCGACATTGTGCAGAGGGTCGGCCGCCTTGTGCTGATCATAAAACTGGCACATAGCCTGGGATGCGTCGTTCGCGAGTTCTGATCCAGCGACCCGCGCCGAAACCTCGTTACGAATGCGCGTCCGCAGAGGATCGGAGTCCTCGAGTTCAACATCGTACCCGCAGACATTCACAGCTGTGAGTACAGTAAAAAGAGCCTCGCTGTTGTCGAGCGTGACCCCGGTGTTCTGCGCTGGAGAAAACTCTGCTCCACACGCCAACACACAGGCACACGCAATAGTGCGAAACCAGTTATTCAGGAAACCCCCTACCCAAAAAGGCGGAAACGAACGCTCACGTAAGTTTAAGAGCTTCCGTCAAGCGGGTCAAACGATGGTAGGGTGAGTTAGTCATGTTGGGAGATGGCACGCGGTCAATGAGTGTAATGGCGATTTTTCACCAACTACCGTTCTGAGAATTCGCCAAGGCCGCTGCTTTCATTGACTTGCCCTTTTCACAGACGTAAGATTCGCGCCAGTGATCGGCCAGACCATCTCGCACTACCGAATTGTCGAAAAGCTCGGTGGTGGCGGCATGGGTGTGGTTTACAAGGCCGAGGATCTCAAACTCGGCCGCTTTGTAGCTCTCAAGTTCCTGCCTGATGAGGTAGCCAAAAACCCGCAAGCTCTCAACCGTTTCCAGCGGGAAGCCAAGGCTGCCTCGGCACTGAATCATCCGAACATCTGTACCATCTACGAAATTGACGACCAGCATGGCGCAGCCTTTATCGCCATGGAGTTTCTCGATGGCGTGACGCTGAAGCATCGCATTGCAGGAAAGCCGGCCGAGATGGAAGTTGTGCTGGGTGTAGCGATCGAGATCGCCGATGCCCTTGATGCCGCCCACTCTAGGGGAATCGTTCACCGCGACATAAGCCTGCCAACATTTTTCTCACCAACCGGGGCCACGCCAAGATCCTGGACTTTGGGTTGGCGAAAATCGCGACCATATCAGATTCCTCTATTCAAAAAGACATGGCAATCGCGACCACAGAAGAACGGCACTTGACCAGTACTGGGACCGTGCTGGGCACGGTTTTCTACATGTCGCCGGAACAGGTAAGCGCGAAGGAATTGGATGCGCGAACCGATTTGTTCTCGTTCGGAGCGGTGCTCTACGAGATGGCAACTGGACAGTTGCCATTTCGTGGCGAAAGTTCCGCGCTCGTCTTCAATGCGATTCTTGAACGCGCTCCAGTTCCCGCGGTGCGGCTGAATCCCGATGCCCCCCTCGAGCTGGAACGGCTCATTAACAAGGCCCTGGAGAAAGACCGCAATCTTCGGTATCAGCATGCAGCGGATATGCGAACCGATTTGCAGCGCTTGAAGCGTGACACCGAATCCACCCAGATCGCAGCAGTGCGACCGCCTGACAAGACTCACCAAGGCCGCAAACTCTGGGTCATCATGGCCTGCCTCATCGCCGCCATAGCACTGGCAGCAGCCGGCGCTCGCTACTTGCGATCTAGAGCGGATGCCCAGATTGATTCCATCGCCGTGCTTCCTTTCGTCAACGTGAACGGAGACGCTGGTAAAGACTATCTGAGTGACGGCATCACCGAATCGCTGATGGCCAGTCTTACTCATGTGCCCGAGCTGAAGGTAAAGTCCCGCAGTTCGGTCTTCCGCTACAAGGGCAAAGATGTGGATGTGCAGAAGATCGGCAATGACTTGGACGTGTCGGCGCTGGTGAGCGGACGGGTAACGCCTCAGGGAGACAACGTGGAGGTGAGCGCAGAGCTGACCGATGTTCGGGACAACACCGAAATCTGGGGGCAGCACTACAGTGGCCAGAGCACAGACATCATCTCGTTGCAACAGCGTATTGCAGGGGATCTTGCTGAAAAGTTGCGTCCCAAGCTCAATAGTTCAGAGAGGCAGCAAGTCACTAAGCAAGGCACGCAAGATCCAGAAGCCTACGAGCTGTATTTGAAAGGCCGTTACTACTGGAACAAACGGACCACCACAGACTCTGAGACAGCAATCTCTTATTTGAATCGAGCAATCGCCAAAGACCCGAGCTACGCGTTGGCGTATTCGGGTCTGGCCGATGCCTATCTCGTATTGACGAGCTTAGGCGGCAATCCCGTTGAAAGCGTTGCCAAGTCGAATGCTGCCGCGCGCAAGGCCCTGGAGCTGGACGCGACCTTGGCACGTCCTCATGCCGTTCTGGGCAGCAACGAGATGGAGCACGACTGGGATTTTGCCGGGGGAGAAGCCGAGTTCAAAAAGGCTTTTGCACTCGACCCCAACGATGCCACGACTCACCAATGGTATGCCCTGGAGATTGGTGTTCTCGGTGGCAGAGAGGGGGAAGCAATTGCTGAAGCCAACCATGCTCACCAGCTCGATCCGATGTCAGCCATTATTGGCTATAGCGTAGGATCCGTTTTGATCCACGCCCGGCGGTACGACGAGGCCATTTCTGCTTGCGAGACGCTGGCAAATGAAAACCCAACGTTTGCCCTGGCGCACTTTTGTCTCTCTTGGGCCTACTGGGGGAAGCGTATGTACCCGGAGGTCATTGAGGAACAGAAAGCCTTTGGCCAGCTCTCGCGCGACGCGAACGAAACTGATTTCGCTTCCGCCCTGGAGGAGGGATTTCGTTTAGCGGGCTGGAACGGCGCACTCGCCAAAGGCATCGAAGTTCGGCAAGCGCAACGCAACACCCGCTACTATTCTGCGGTCCTCATTGCCGGTCTCCATGCCGACATGGGAGACAAAGATCAGGCCCTCCGCTGGCTTAACACCGCCTATCAGGAGCATGACAGGCTGCTACCGGAGTTGAAGACTTATTTCTTCCTTGACTCCCTGCGTTCCGACCCGCGCTTCGCAGAGTTGGCGCGGAAGGTGGGACTGCCGCAGTAGCACAGGCCATCTGAGCTTTCTTACTCTCTGGAAAGACGCCGACGGACTTGGCTTAGGCGAATCAAAATGCCGCCAGCGCGCCGGACACGTGCTAGTATTTCGGGCTGTGCAGGTGCCCCATGAAGCTTACCGACGCTGTTGACGCCGTACTAAAGATGAAAGGATCGAACCGAGTTCTGACGATAAACCCTGAACAGTCTGTTTTTGAAGCTATACAAAAAATGGCGGATGAAAGTGTGGGCGCTTTACTTGTTCTATCTCACAATAAGCTGATCGGCATTGTGTCGGAGCGCGACTACGCGCGCAAGGTGATACTGAAAGGTCTTTCATCCAAGGAGACCCCGGTCAGCGAAATCATGACCTCGCCGGTTGTGTTCGTCACTCGTCAGCACACCGTGGACGAATGCATGAACATCATGACGAAGCACCGCCTGCGTCATCTCCCCGTCATGATAGACGATGCGGTCGTGGGTGTCGTGTCAATCGGCGACCTCGTGAAGTGGACCATTTCCGGCCAGGCAGAGACGATCCAGGAACTCCAGGGATACATCACAGGCGGCTACCCTGGTTAGTTGTTCTCCGCTGCCTTAGTAGAGACCTTCGCTAGCGGCAAGATCCCGCATCCACGTAAGAACCGTCAAGCGCAGCGACGGATGGGCAGCCGAGCAGCTTAAGCGTGCGCTCGACATCGGTCCGTAATATATGCAGCGCCCGGGCGACACCCGCTTCGCCAGCAGCAGCGAGTCCGTACGCATACGCGCGGCCGATCAGGACTGCGCGAGCGCCCAGACAGATCGCCTTCACGATGTCGCTGCCACGGCGAACGCCCCCATCAAGCAGTATCTCTGCGCGGCCCCCTGCTGCTTTGACGATTTCCGGCAACGCCTTCAGCGTGGCGGAAACGCCATCTAGCTGACGCCCACCGTGATTCGACACGACGATGGCAGCAGCGCCATAATCCAGTGATTTAAGAGCATCGTCGCCGGTGAGAACCCCTTTTATGACAATCGGACCGGGCCAGATTTCTCGCATCCAACGCAAGTCTTCCCAAGTTACGGCGGCGCGAGCCAGGGCGGCAGCCACGTCAATTAACGGCATCGGTCCCTGCCCCGGAATAACAACATTAGGAAGCTTGGGGACGCCACCGTCGAGCAGGAAACCCGTAAGCCATTCGGGATGCGAGAACAATTGCGGCAAGAATGGAATCTTGGATCGAAGGCTGCCGCTCAGCAGTTGTCCCATTCCATTGCGGTAGTCTCGCTCTCGCATTCCCGCAACAGGAGTATCAACCGTAACTACCAGAGCGGAAAAACCAGCGATCCGTGCTCGCTCAATGGTCGTTTCAGCGGCCTTGCGTCCCCCGAGAATGTAAAGCTGATACCAGGCTGGGCCAGAGGTCGCGGCTTTGACGTCTTCCAAAGCATGTCCGGAAATGGTTGAAAGAATGTACGCGGTTCCGGCGAGCCCGCCTGCTTTAGCCGCTCCCTTTTCACCATCGGGATGCATGAGACGGCTGTAGCCAACTGGTGCCAGCAGTGCCGGGAAAGACAGATCGAGGCCGAGCACGCGACAGCTCAAATCACATTGCGGTGGCAGCGCGACTGCCTGCCGTGGGCGAAACGTAACGGAATCAAACGCCGACCGGTTGGCGCGCAAAGTCACTTCATCGTCGGCCCCACCGTCCAGATAGTCGAACACCACTGGCGGAAGCCGAGTGCGGGCAATCCTGCGAAGGTCTTCGACATTTACAACGTGCGGAGATGCAACGGCCCGTGTCTGCCTGGTCATATGAGATTATTCGCAATCGCATTCTACCTTGGCAGTCCGGCTACGTCTCACAGAGATCCGAATGGTCAAACTTCTTTCACTTGACCATAGTTCAGCACGCTTACGATGATGACGCCGCCCAGGATGTTTCCAAGAACCACTGGTAAGAGCCAGTGGAAGTAAGCTGAGGCAGGAATCGCTCCCGCGACGACAGCTGAAATTATTTCACCACTGCTCGCGATGCAGTGAGCGAATTTTCCGATTCCTACCACAAAGGTCAGCAGCCACACCATTACGAGTTGACCGATCGTCCAATGGCTTGCGGTGACAACCCATGCCACAAGAGCGATTATCCATCCGCCCACAACTGCGCTCCAAAAAAAGTGGCCTGCCGATCCATTGACCGCTTCAGTGCCCAGGCGCACCAGTTGAGAAAGAATGTCAGGAGACAAAGCACTCGATTTCACTGCAAGCAACGCAAAGAGGAAAGCTCCAAGAAGATTGCAGGAAAAAACGATTCCCCATAGGCGAAGCGTTTGGGCAAAGTAGCGATGTTCGTCAAGAACTAAAATGACGGGATACAAAGTATTCTCGGTGAATAGTTGCGCGCGGCCAATAATCACCGCGACGAAACCTATCGGGTAAATCAGGTATGAGACAAGTTGTTGCCAGCCCGCATCACCCAACAGAGCGCGAACGGATGCAACAGCCAGTCCGGTAAGGCCCATGGTAATTCCGCCGGCCACCGCTGAGAAGGCCAGCGTTTGTGAGGAACGCTTGAGCTCCTCGCGACCATTCTCCTCGACGGCCCGGAAAATTTGCGGAGCGGTGAGCCGTTTGGATTCGGCAGTGTCTTCTTGTTTCTGCGGCGGTTTTTGTTGTCGCTGTTTGACCATTGGCGGTTAGGTTCAGGAACTCTCGCAAAAGCATTCTATGGGATGAAACTTTGACTATGAAGAAGAAACTGAGACTTGTGCCTCCAGCGCAATAGCATCCTGTTACCCAAAGCAGAATTCCTATCTGCGTGCGATCACGGTATTCTCTCTCCGTGAAGATTTCTGTCGTGCTCATCACGCGCAACGAGGAAGCGAATCTTCCCGGACGCTCGCAAGCGTGTTGCCTCTATTGAGTGATGGGCTGGGAGAAATTATTGTGCTGGATTCCGGTTCGACCGATCGTACTTTGGAAATCGCGCGCGAACATGGCGCAAGAGTCTTTGTAGAGCCGTGGAAGGGATTCGCCGCACAAAAAAACTCCGCCATGGACAAAGCTTCGATGGACTGGGTCCTTCAGTTGGACGCAGATGAGGCCCTTGAGCCGCAACTCGCACAAGAGATAGTAGAAACATTGGCGAGCAACTCAGCCAACGTCGGATTTTGGATTCCGCGCAAAAACTTCTTCCTGGGAAGGTGGATCAAGCACGGCGGCTTTTACCCTGATCCCAAGCTGCGCCTCATCCGGCGAGGCGCGGGGAAGTTTGAAGAATATGGCGCCCACCCCACGATCAAAGTGGACGGTGCGACCGGCAAATTGTCCCATGCCCTATTGCACGATGCTTATCCCACATTGCGTACCTACATTGATCACATGAACAGCTACTCTTCGATGGGAGCGCAAGTTTTGGTCGAAAAAGGCCACGGCCGGTTCAGCATAGCCAATATTGTGTTCCGGCCGTTGCTTACTTTTCTTTATAACTACCTATTCCGCGCGGGATTTTTGGACGGCCGCGAAGGATTACTGTTGCACCTCTATCACGCCGTTTATGTTTCCTGGAAATATGCCAAAGCTTGGGAGTTGGCCTCGAAGCGGCCGCATTGAAAGCCGAATTGTGAAGCAGCACTCCGCGGTCATTTCTTTATTGCGTCCCACTGCGCTTGAGAAATCGGCGCCGACGGAGTGCAAGCTGACGCCAGAGCGTACCACTGGCCGCTACGCTTGATGAACGTGTCCAGGCAGCTGACCGAATATTCGCCGTTCAAAGCCTGATTCTTGTGGCCGCTGTCGGTGCTGATCTGTGTATAGCCAGCCAGCGCGGTATCTCCGTAAACGTCAACTTGAAAATCGGAGACCGTGTAAACCGATTTCGCGTCCGGATCGGTGGGGTCAGACTTGGCCGCCTCGGCAACCACATCCTTCTTTTCCATCCGGTAACGCCTGCCAAACTGGTCCACAAGCGAGACTTCGCCATCATAAAGATATTTCTGGAAAGCAGCCGACTCCTCCTGGCCAGCAACGCCAGTTGATGCCGCTAATTTCTGCTCGATTTCGACGATCTTCTGTTGGTCGGGTGTGCCGGCTAAATGCGCGACGCCATCATTCAGTTTCGATTCGTTATTCTGACTTTGTGCCATGGCCAAAAACGAGCTGAACAGCACCAATAGAACCAGGCCTTTGCATGTCATAGCCAGGTCTCCTCGGAAGCCGATAATTTTGTGCTGCCGGTGACGATCTGTCAATCTGGGCGAGGCTACTTTTGCCACAGCGAATCCAGCCCTCGACTTGCCCAACCCGCTCTTCTATTATCCAAGGAGGGCGTGCGAGTTATGGTTAAAAAAGAGCTCTCCTCGAAGGTTCCTCTTGCAGATAGCCCGGTTTCCGATGTTCTGGACGGGCGTCATCCCTCCGCCGCCGAAAAAGACTGGGCCGAAAATGTTCTTGCGCCAGCCTTGGAGAAATCTCCGGAGCGTCCGATCGGGGCGCCGACTGGCGTCAACCTGGATGAAGACGGGCAGGCCAGATTTACGACCATTTCTGGGGTCCCCGTACGTCGCCTCTACACTTCAGCCGACCTCCCAGAGGATTGGAGCTACGAGAAGTATCTCGGATTTCCCGGGCAACCTCCGTTCACTCGAGGAATTCATGCGACTGGATACCGCGGGAAACTGTTCACAATGCGGCAATTTTCCGGCTTCGCATCCCCGGAAGAAACGAACCAGCGCTACAAATACCTGCTGAAAAGTGGCGGCAGCGGCCTTTCGGTCGCATTCGATCTACCCACCCTGATGGGCTATGACTCCGATCACCCTGCCAGCGAAGGCGAGGTCGGAAAATGCGGCGTCGCGATTGATTCCCTGGAAGACATGGAAATCCTGTTCAGCGGGATTGATCTGGAGAAGACAACAGTTTCAATGACGATCAATTCGCCCGCGTCCGTGCTGTGGGCGATGTATCTGGTCGTGGCGGAAAATCAAGGTGCTGACTGGAAAAAGATTTCGGGAACGATTCAGAACGACATTCTTAAGGAATATATCGCGCAAAAGGAATACATCTACCCTCCAGCGCCCTCGATGCGGCTGGTGATTGACACATTCGAGTTTGGGATCGAAATTCACTCCACGGTTCAACACGATTTCCATCAGCGGATATCACATTCGCGAGGCGGTTCTACGGCGCTTCAGGAACTCGCGTTCACACTGTATGACGGTGTGGAATACGTTGAGTGGGCGCGACGGCGCGGTCTCGACGTGGATGAGTTCGGACCGAGGCTTAGCTTTTTTTCAACGCCCACAATGATTTCTTCGAGGAAATTGTGAAGTACCGCGCCGCGCGCAAGATTTGGTATCGCGTAATGAAAGACCGTTTTGGCGCGAAAAATGAAAGATCAACGTTACTGCGTTTCCATACTCAAACCGCGGGTGTTTCCCTGCCCGCTCAGCAACCTTTGAACAATATTGCTCGAGTTGCAATTCAGGCCATGGCAGCCGTGCTTGGAGGAACGCAGTCGCTGCACACCGACGCCTATGACGAAGCCCTTGCCTTGCCTACCGAAGATGCCGCGAGGATCGCCCTGCGCACGCAACAGATCATTGCTTACGAATCCGGCGTGACGCAGACTATTGATCCTCTGGGTGGCTCCTATTTTCTCGAAAATTTGACCCTTAAAATGGAGCAAGGCGCGGCGGATTATTTTGGCAAACTCGATGCCATGGGAGGGATGGTGAAGGCGATCGAGCGAGGGTATCCCCAAAAAGAAATTGCTGAAGCTTCTTACCAATATCAGCGCGCGGTCGAGGCAAAGGAAAAAATTGTCGTAGGCGTGAATGATTTTATGGTTGATGAGGAACCCCACCATATCCTCTATATTGACGACACAGTTGAACGCCACCAAACGGCGAAGCTAAAAGTCCTTCGAGGCCGCAGATCAAACGACGAAGTAAAACGCCGACTGGATGTTCTGAAGGCGGCAGCGGCGAAAGAACCGAACCAAGGAAATACCGGCAACATCTCCCAGTCGAACACCATGCCCTATCTTATAGACGCTGTACGGGCTTACGCGACCGTAGGCGAGATTTCTGCGGCTCTGCGAGACGTGTACGGAACCTACACGGAAGTAAGCGTCACCTAGTTACCGAAGTTATACCTAAAAAAGCAGATCAAACTCAGGTACTCACCCGATTCCGCCGATCCATTGGGTTTGAGAGGATTCAACAGGTGATTTATGGATCTTGAACTTATCGAATGGTTGAATATGGTTTATGGCGCGCTTGAGGAGGCCGATTCCGATAAGCGAGCCGATTTGTTAGTTCACGCGAACTCTTACCTCGAGCAGGCCCGCAGCCTTACCCCGGCCACCGCCGAAATACACGGAGATTGAGAAACCCGCTGCCCGGCGGTAATATTCTTGTGTTCGTAACTTTCCGCAGCCTGCATGCGCAAAGCGATTAACCATCTCAAAAAATCTGATCCGGTGATTCGCGAGATTATCAAGCGCGTCGGTCCATATCGCATCGAATACGGCGACCCGGTCTTTCACAGCCTTGCTGAAGCAATCGTCTACCAGCAACTAAACGGCAAAGCAGCACTCACCATCTTCAAGCGGTTCGCTGCCCTCGCGGGAGAACCTCTCACTCCCGATGGAATTATGAAGGTGACGGACCAGGAGATGCGGGCGGCAGGACTCTCCAAACAAAAGAGTTCATATCTTCGCGATCTCGCCGAACGAACCCACCGTGGAGAGTTGGATTTCGCGCGATTGGCGCAGCTTTCGGACGATGAAGTCATCGAGCATCTGACCCAGGTCAAAGGCATCGGCGTTTGGACGGCGCACATGTTTCTGATGTTTTCATTGCGGCGGCCCAACGTTCTTCCGACCGGTGATTTCGGCGTGAAGATGGCGATGAAGAAACACTACAAGAAGCGCAAACCGCCGAACCCGAAGCAGATGGAAAAAATTGCAAAGTGCTGGGAGCCATATCGCAGCGTTGCGTGCTGGTATCTGTGGCGGAGTTTGGACATCAAAACCATGTAATTTGTCGCCTGAAACCGCCTTCCTTGCGTGTGCCTTCGTGTCCTTTGTGGTTAAATCGTCTTGGATGCCTGAAGAAAAGATTCGCGTGCTGGTCGCCAAACCTGGCCTGGACGGCCATGACCGTGGTGCGAAAGTCATCGCCAGAGCGCTTCGTGATGCCGGGATGGAAGTCATATACACTGGCCTGCGCCAGACGCCAGAAATGATTGTGAATGCGGCGTTGCAGGAAGATGTGCATGTGATTGGACTTTCGATTTTATCCGGTGCGCATAACGCGATCGTCCCGCGGGTGTTGGATCTTCTGAAGAAAAATAAAATGGATGATGTGCTGCTTGTTTTGGGCGGAATTATTCCGAATCAAGATATTGAAAATTTGAAAAGCTCCGGGGTTGCGGCCATCTTTCTTCCCGGCACCGCAATGGACGAGATCGTTCAATTCATCCGCGCAAACGTTAAGCCTCGCGGAGTTCCCACATCCAGTTGACGGGCGAAATCAACTCATCGCGACTGCGCGAGAATCTGGCCAGGACCGTTGGTCCGTCGCCATGGTATTGGAAGACTTTTCCTGTAATTGATTCGCCGGACCGCCGGTTCGTCTGGTCCCATCACGGGGACGAGGGCGCGTTGGCCCATTTGGTCACACTGAATGTTGATGGGGAACCGGAGAAACCGCTTCTCGCACTGAATACGTATTGCAGGCCGTTCGCTATTTCATCTTCGCGCTTGGGAGTTTGGTGCCCGGAAGGTCGCCATATTCGCTTGGTCTGTTTCGATTCCGCACTCCTCAAGCCTTTTGATTTGGCCGAGATCGCCGGATGGTTCAAACAATCGAGCGACCGGATTTACGCAACGACCGCGCCTATTGCCGAATTTGAAATACCGCTTGCGATGCCGGCGGGAATGCATAACATCGAAGTTCCGGCTGAGTTTCGAACCGTAGATGAACTGATCGTGCCTACGAGTTATCCGGCTAAGAGTAATGACGATCCCGCATTTGCACTGTACATTTTGTATCTGCAAGCCGGGTTAGTGGAAGTCCTGCCGCAAAAATGGTTCACCAGGAGTCAGTATGAAATCGGAAAGCACTGGATTACGAAAGCTGTGCGCGATCTGGAATCCCCTCGTATTTTCGGCGAATGTTTTGGAATCGGAAATTTTCTTCTCGAAGCAGACGGATGCCGCATTGAGCGATGGATAGATAAAGTTTCCTGATTGCAACTTCAAACCCACTCGTTGCGAACATTTGCTCTTGTGGTATACCGTAAATCCTTCCACGTACCTGATTATGCCTGAGCGCGTCGAAACCGTCACGACCCCAAAATCTCCCGCGATCGAGAGCAAGGTGGACCCGACTTCCGCGCGATTTGAAGCGAACATGCGCTTCCTGGCGGATCTCGTCTCGCAGATACGAAACGAAGAAGAAACCATACGGGAAGGCGGCGGAGCCAAGGCCATTGAGAACCAGCACGGAAAGTCACGGCTGACTGCCCGCGAACGGATCGCACTTCTGGTGGACCCCGGAACATTCTTCGAACTTGGCATGTATGCGGCACAAGGCATGTATGAAGAATGGGGAGGCGCTCCGGCGGCAGGCGTGATTACCGGCCTGGCCCGCATTCAAACGCGCATGGTGATGATTATCGCGAATGATGCCACGGTCAAGGCTGGTGCTTTCTTTCCGATGACCTCGAAGAAAGTAATTCGCGCACAAAATATCGCCATCGAAAATCATGTTCCCACGATTTACCTGGTGGATTCAGCTGGAGTTTTTCTGCCGTTACAAGAAGATGTTTTTCCTGACACCGATGATTTCGGACGCGTGTTTCGCAACAATGCCGTCATGTCCGCCATGGGCATTCCGCAGATCGCTGCCATCATGGGCATGTGCGTTGCCGGTGGCGGTTATCTTCCGGTGATGTGCGATCACGTTTTAATGACGGATGGAAGCGGGCTGTTTCTCGCCGGGCCCGCATTGGTGCAAGCTGCGATTGGCCAAAAAGTTTCTGCCGACGAATTGGGTGGCGCCGCCATGCATTCCGCGATTAGCGGTACTGTAGATTTTCGCGAGCCGAATGATGAAAGTTGCCTCGAGCGTATTCGAGCCATCGTTGACAAATGGGGATACCGGAGGCAATCGCCGTGGGAGCGGAAAAAGCCAGAAGCCCCAGCGCTGGCGCCCGAAGAAATTTATGGGATTTACGATTCGTCACCGGCGCGTCCTTATGACATGAAGGAAATTATCGGACGTCTCACGGATGGGAGCCGCTTCGACGAATACAAGCCCGAATATGGCAAGACGCTGATCTGTGGCTATGGCCGAATTGGCGGATTCGCGGTGGGAATCGTCGCGAATCAAAAGTTGCATGCGCAAAGCATAGACCACGAGGGGAACAAGAAAATCGAATTCGGCGGAGTCATATATACAGAATCCGCCGAGAAGGCCGCTCGCTTCATTATGGATTGCAATCAAAACCTGATTCCCTTGGTCTTCCTCCACGATGTCAATGGATTCATGGTAGGCCGCGATGCGGAGTGGAGCGGCATTATCAAAGCCGGCGCAAAAATGGTAAATGCGGTTTCGAACTCGGTCGTGCCAAAGATCACCATCATTGTGGGCGGTTCATTCGGAGCTGGACACTATGCAATGTGCGGCAAGGCGTACGATCCGCGTTTTGTCTTTGCGTGGCCCACGGCCAGATACGCCGTGATGAGCGGGGATTCGGCAGCGTCAACTTTGGTCGAAATCAAGATTCGGCAACTGGAACGTGGCGGCAAGAAACTGAGCGAAGAGGAACGCAAAGAATTATTTGAATCGGTCAAGCGGACATACGACGAGCAAACCGATCCAAGGTACGGCGCTGCGCGACTATGGATAGATAAGATCATTGATCCAATCGAGACCCGCGACGCTATTGTCCATGCACTGGAAGCCGCGGCTCTAAACCCGGATGTGCCAGAGTTTAAGGTGGGAGTGTTGCAGACATGATTGATATTGACGAATTTGCGGATGGTCGAATTGTCGGATTTAAGAATTCCTTTCATGATTTTGGTGTTCAATCGTTCAATTCAAAGATTCGGCAATCCGAAAATTAGCTAAACCGAATGCCTGACGTGGTCAAACTCATAGAATGTCCGAGAGATGCGTGGCAGGGGCTGAAAACACCAATTCCCACCGACATCAAAGTTGAATATCTTCACGCGCTCATCAGCGCCGGGTTCAAGCATATTGATGCGGTTTCTTTTGTGTCTCCCAGTGCAGTCCCGCAGATGGCGGATTCGGAAGAAGTCATGAAACAGTTGGATCCGCCCGACGATGTGGAACTTATTGGCATTGTGGTCAATGATAAAGGCGCTCATCGCGCGATCGCCACGAATTCAGTCCGGACACTGGGGTTTCCTTACTCCATTTCGCCAACATTTTTGCAGAACAATCAGCGGCAAACTTTAGACGAAGCGATTGACGAGATGGAGAAGATCAAGAATAAGGGCGAGGACGCCGGAGTGGAGACGATAGTTTATATTTCGATGGCGTTCGGAAATCCATATGGCGATGAGTGGACTGTAGAAGAAGTAGTCAACGCGGTAGACCTTCTGGAATCTTTTGGAGTGCGGACGATCTCATTGGCTGACACCGTGGGCCGGGCGACAGCTGCCCAGATCGGCGAAACAGTTTCAGCCGTGATTGCAAAGTTCGGATATCTGGAAATTGGGGTTCATCTGCATGGCCGCCCTGAGCAGGCCGCCGAAAAAGTTCTGGCCGCATACGACTCGGGCTGCCGCCGCTTCGATTCGGCTTTAGGAGGATTGGGAGGATGTCCCTTTGCCCAGGATGCATTGGTGGGCAATCTTCCGACAGAAAAAGTGATTGAGGCCCTCAAGTCACGGGGAGCGGAGTTGCCTGCGTTAAAATCTTTCGAAGTGTTGTTGCGGGCTTCGGCGGAAATTGCTGCACGTTACACGAATTCGTCCGCCGCGGATTAAGGATGTATCAGAATGGCGATGAACTTCAGGGTGTCGAGGTCATGCAAGTACACTCTGATCGCATTGCTTCTGCTGCTTCTAACAATACGACTCGCAGATTTGGATTTCCCGGAAACCGTGGCTCTCTCTTGGCACTTAAGGCATGGCTTCAAAGCGCAATGCTGTGGAGTTCAATTTGATGTCCCCTTAAGATACTCTGTCCTCGAGGAGCCTCGATCACTCTCGCTATTCGGCGGGGTCGGATACGCACGTTCTAAATTGTTTCACTCACCAATTTCGACCATTAGTGTGGATGCGCAAGGTGGCGATTACGATCAATCGCACACAAACGAGGGTAGAGAACGACTCATCGCCGCTTACGAGCGGGATGGTAACAAGCTTGTGGGATCTAAGACAATCCAGGTCGCGGGAAAGCCTTTCGACTGCTCTGAGCTTCACAGTGCCCACTCCGATGTGTTCGGTCCTCAAAACACGGTTTTTTGCAGCGGAAAGGGCACGCTAATTCTTTTCTCGGGTAGTCCGGCACTCTTGAACGAGTTCTATTCAATTTTGCAAGGAGCGAAGGCCACGAGGTAAGCGGACTCCCCCGAACACGCAAATGAATTACACAACAATCCATCTGGCATGTGACTCCGACATTGCGACAGTCACCCTAAATCGTCCCGAAAAGCGAAACGCCATCAGTTTTCACCTTCTAAATGAATTGACGGCTGCGCTTGATGAAACTGAGAAATCGAATGCTCGCATTTTGTTGCTTACCGGCGCGGGAAAAGCTTTTTGCGCGGGCATGGATCTTGATGAACTCAAATCTCTCGCCGGAAAGATGCACCACGAAAATGTCCAGGACTCGACGAACATGGCTCGCATCTTCCGGCGGCTTTATGAATTTCCTCTTCCCACAATTGCCGCGGTAAATGGAGCAGCGATTGCAGGAGGAACCGGATTGGCAACCATGTGTGACTTCACCCTGGCTGTGCCGGAAGCAAAGTTTGGATACACCGAAGTCCGCATTGGATTTGTTCCTGCAATCGTGTCTTCGATTCTGGTATGGCAGGTAGGACACAAAGTTGCCCGCGACTTATTACTGACAGGACGATTGTTCAGCGCGAGCGAGGCGTTTCGTTATGGATTGGTGAATGAAATAGTTGAGGCGGACAAACTAATGGATCGTGCCCGCGAACTTGCGGTTCAACTTATGGAGAACAGTCCCACTTCCATGTCGGCTACGAAGCGGCTGATCAATGGATTTATCTCCGCGCAACTAGACGAGCAAATCGCGGAAGCCATCGAAGAGAATGCGCGCATCCGGACCACGGCAGACTTCCGCGAAGGAATCACTTCATTCCTTGAGAAGCGCAAGCCGCGCTGGGCGGGCCAATGAATCATTCGGCGGCCGTCTGCGAGACCAGGTTGCGAGTTCGATACGCGGAGACGGACCAGATGGGAGTGGTTTACCACGCCAATCATTTTATTTGGTTCGAGGTTGGACGCGTTGAACTCTTAAGGCAGCTTGGCTTTTCCTACCGCGACATGGAAGAAAAGGATCAATGCTTTATCGCGGTCGTGGATGCGCGCTGCCGATACAAAGCTCCGGCGCGCTACGACGACGAAATCACAGTGCGAACTCATCTAAAGAATGTGCGCGAGTCGGTAATTCATTTTGCGTACGAGCTGATCAGGACGGATGATGGCGTGCTATTGGCCGAGGGTGAGACAGTGCATATCGTAACCGACGCAGAGATGAAAGCTACGGCACTCCCGGCGAAGTACATGAGTGCGTTCCGGGAAGCGATCGGCAAGTAAACTGTTTTCCGGATAAGCCTTCGCTTAACAAGGCGGTTCAACTCCTTTGCAAGCTCTTCACATTAACGGGAACGATCTCACGCTGGAAGAAGTGCGCGAGGTTGCGATCTCAAACCGGCCTGTGCTGCTTGCGCCCGATGCGCGCATTGCGGTTACTCGCGCGCGAAGTGTGGTGGACTTGCTCGTCGCGGATAACAAACCTGCTTATGCCATCACGACCGGCGTAGGCAAGTTGAGCGATGTTCGAATTCCCAGCGAACAAATCCGCGAACTGCAAGTAAATTTGCTTCGCTCGCACGCTGTGGGAGTAGGAGAGCCGCTGCCTTCAATTGATCTCCGCGCGATGATGCTGCTCCGCGCCAACTCTCTTTCCAAAGGACACTCCGGCGTGCGACCCGTGGTGATTGACACTCTCTGCGAGATGCTCAATCGGGGCGTGACCCCATTCGTCCCATCTCAGGGAAGCGTCGGCGCAAGCGGCGATCTGGCTCCGCTGGCACATCTGGCGTTGGTCCTGATCGGCGAAGGTGAATGCTTTGACGAAAAGAGACAACGCATTCCTGGTTCTGACGCTCTTCGCCGCGCCGAGATCAGTCCGATTGTGCTTGAAGCGAAGGAAGCAGTTTCGCTAATCAATGGCACTCAAGGCATGCTTGGCCTCGGCGTGCTGGCGTTGCTGGCGGCGGAGACGCTGGTTGATTCCGCCGATGTTATTAGCGCGATGACGCTGGACGCGCTCCACGGGACAGACGCAGCGTTTGATGCGCGTATTCATCAGGCTCGTCCTCATGCCGGACAAATTGTGAGCGCCGCGAACCTGCGAAAAATGTTGGCGGGCAGCGAGCTGCGCGAATCGCATCGGAATTGCGGACGAGTGCAGGATGCGTATTCGTTGCGCTGCATTCCGCAGGTGCACGGTGCGGTTCGGGACACTCTGACTCACTGCCGCGCCATCATGGAAATCGAGGTCAACTCCGCGGTTGATAATCCTCTGGTCTTTGTGAACACACAAAACGAAATGGGAGGCGATGTTATTTCAGGCGGAAACTTTCATGGCGAGCCTCTAGCCTTTGCTTTGGACTTTCTGGGGATCGCTCTGAGTGCGCTGGCTGGCATCTCCGAACGGCGGTTGGAGCGGCTGGTCAATCCGGCTTTGAACGAAGGGCTGCCGCCGTTCCTGGCTTCCGGAGCCGGACTCAATTCTGGATTCATGATGCCGCAGGTCACGGCTGCCGCGCTGGTGAGCGAAAACAAGATTCTTGCACATCCCGCTTCCGTGGATTCGATAACGACTTCCGGCAACAAAGAAGATTATGTTTCCATGGGCATGACGGGGGCACTCAAGTTGAAACGAATCGTGGAGAACGTGCGAAATGTTATTGCGATCGAGGCAATGGCAGCGGCCCAGGCTTTGGATTGCCTGGCTCCTCTAAAAACAGGAAAGCGAGGACAAGCGGCGCATGCCGCGATCAGGTCCGTTTCCCCGACAATGGAAAAAGACCGAGTGATGTACGAAGATTTTGCGCGGATCGCAGAATTAATCTCGAACAAAACAATTGCAGACGTTTTGCGATGACTCCTACGGTCTGGTCTAGCGATCGCCTTACCCCCGCTCGCGCCAACTTGTGATAAAGGGGCGGGGATGTCTGCTAAATTGATTTCTACATGAAACCCGCGCGCAGCTTTGCCAGCGACAATAACGCCGGAATTCACCCCGAGGTCCTGGACGCCATCGCATCCGCGAACCATGGTCACACGGTGGGCTACGGAGACGACGTCTACACGGAATCAGCCGTCAGCAAGTTCAAGAAGCACTTCGGGAATAGCATTGAAGTTTTCTTCGTCTTCAACGGAACCGCTGCGAACTGCCTGAGTCTTAAGGCGCTTACTGAAACCTACAATGCCGTAATCTGCGGCGAGGCTGCGCACATTTATGTAGATGAATGCGGAGCGCCCGAGAAATTTACGGGGTGCAAGCTCATTCCCATAGCAACATCGGATGGAAAGCTGACAGTGGAGGCGATCAAGCGAGCCTATCACGGCGTAGGAGATCAGCATCACGTCCAACCACGCGTGATTTCGATCACCCAGGCCACGGAGGTAGGGACGGTTTACAAGCCGCGCGAGATCGAAGCAATTGCCAGCTTCGCGCATGACCGCAAGATGTTTCTTCACATGGACGGGGCCCGCATTGCCAATGCAGCTGCCAGACTGGGTCTGAGTCTTCGTCAAGCTACGCGGGATGTGGGAGTAGATGTGCTCTCGTTTGGCGGAACCAAGAACGGACTCATGGGCGCGGAAGCAGTAATCTTCTTCGACCAAAAACTCGGCCGCGATTTCTTATACTTGCGGAAACAGGGAATGCAACTGGCGTCGAAGATGCGCTTTATCGCGGCGCAGTTCGAAGCCCTTTTATCCGACGAGCTCTGGCTCAAGAGCGCCCGCCATGCAAACCGAATGGCCCGTCTGCTGGAAAGAGAATTGCGCAAGATTCAGAAGATTAAAATTGTTTATCCCGTCGAAGCGAATGGAGTGTTCGCGCAGATTCCTCACAAGGCCATAGCCAAAGTGCAGAAGCGCTATTTCTTTTATGTTTGGAACGAAGAGCAATCCGTGGTGCGCTGGATGTGCTCGTTTGATACCACGCAAGAAGATGTACACCAGTTTGCAAAGTTCGTGAAAGAGACAATTGGAACTTAGCATCTGGGATCATTTATCATGGTGATGTTCCCGATGAGGAGGCGTCTATGCATCTACTTGGATTCTTCTTTTTCCCGTTCTTTGGATTCGGGTTTGTACTTTATTTCCTTCCCACGATCGTCGCCCTGCTGCGCGAGAGGCACGACAAACTTTCCATCTTCCTGCTGAATTTCTTTTTAGGATGGAGCGTTATTGGTTGGATCATTTCCCTGGTGTGGGCGTGCAAGAGTGAGCGAGTCGTATATGTGCAAACCGCGCAGCGCAATTAGCCAAGCAATCGCGCCGCCTCTTTCGCGTAATAGGTGAGAATAATGCTCGCCCCAGCTCGCCTGATCGAAAGCAGGGACTCCATCATCACGCGATCCCGGTCAATCCAATTATTTCTTGCTGCGGCTTCGATCATTGCGTACTCGCCTGACACCTGAAAGGCAGCCAGGGGAAGATCGAAGCGCTCCCGCGCAGCAGCAATCACATCAAGGTAGGGCATCGCTGGCTTTACCATGATCATGTCTGCGCCCTCTTCGATGTCGGTTGCAATTTCGCGCATGGCTTCCCGCAGGTTCGCTCCATCCATCTGGTAAGAGCGGCGATCGCCGAATTGCGGGACCGAATCAGCGGCCTCACGAAACGGTCCATAGAAGCCGGAAGCGAACTTCGCGGCATACGAAAGAATAGGAGTGTTGGAGAATTCGGCCTCATCCAAAGCCCTGCGGATCGCGCCCACTCGTCCATCCATCATGTCGGATGGCGCGACGATGTCCGCACCCGCGCGGGCGAGTGAGACAGATGCGCGGGCAAGAAGCTCGAAAGTCTCATCGTTGACAACTTCAAACTCCGGAGGCGAACGCGTCCCGCGGCGACATCATCGCTTGTCGCCCCTTGCGAATTTTCGCGGGTAGGTACTTCCGTTTGCATCGCGGCCAGCCCCGAGTGAATTCGGAGTCGCCGCTTTTCGCACCACTCCGCAATGCCCGTGCGACATGTATTCGCACAGGCAAACGTCACCGATGACGATCATTTGCGGGATATCGCGTTTAATTGCCCGGGTAGCCTGCTGCACGATTCCATTTTCGTCCCACGCGCCGGAGGCAACCTCGTCCTTCTTTTCAGGCAGGCCGAAAAGAATGATCGCAAGGATGCCGAGCGAAAATGCCTCGCGTGCCTCTTTTACGGCCTCGTCCAGAGAAAGATTGAATACGCCGGGCATGGAACGTACTTCTTTGCGGACGCCCTTGCCGGAGCAAACAAATAATGGATAAACGAATGCCGCTGGAGTAAGCCGAGTCTCACGCACCAACGAGCGCAACGGCTCATTCTGGCGAAGACGGCGCAGCCGCGTTGTAGGAAATGCCACGGCCTGATTCTAGCAGGGAGAAGAAATGATGAAATACTTATTGCTTCTCGGGAGTTGGCGCAACCGCAGGTTTCTCGAACCTCGATTTATCAATCGGAACATTTTGCTGCATTTGCTCAATTTGAATCGTGGAACTGCCTCGGGGGTGCGAGGTCGTCCACCGGAATGGCGTCTTGACCCCGCCCTGATCGCGGTAGTCGCTGTAATCAATTTGTTCGGGATTTAATCCCAGCGGCGACTCCGTATAACGTATCTCGCGCACCAAAAGCGACGACTGCTCATCGAAAAAGAGCCTCATCGGCGGTTGTCCCTCAATTGCCCCTAAAATCACATATGTCGGACGGTCTCCAATTTTGTCTTCACGCTCAACGCGCAATTCCTTGAATACTTTTTTCGCGTCCGCGGGGAACTGTGGATCGGCGTCGAGCCGGGAAGCGGCGAGGTCAGAACTCGACATCTCGCGCAACGACCGGCCCGGAGCGCCAGACCAGCCTTGCTGGCCATCGGAAGCTGTAACATTCTCTCCGTTTGGCAGATGCATCACCACCGCGTTCTTGTCAGGGGCTTGAACAAAAATGTCCACCGGAAACTGGCGCGGGCCAAAGCTAACCTTGCCTTGTTCCACGCGGCTCCGCACTTCTTGAATCGCCTTCATGCCTCCCACGGCCTGTACATACTTGTCGAGAATTTGATCCACGCTCGGCAGATTCGCGGGCGGGGCTTCCTCATCCAGCCCTGCCGGGAAAGGCGGCGTCGCCTCAGCGCTGATAATCGGAATCGCCACGGGCTTCGGAGATCCGCGATGGCAGGTGAAGCACGTGACCTGGCGGTGGCTGTCGAAGTTTTCCTGGTTGATGATAATCATCATCTGCATCATTTTTCGCGCGATCTGTTTGGGCTTTTTGTCGTCTTTGTCGAACGAGCCTTGCATGTGACAAAAATCACACTGGACGCCGAGGGATGAGGTCATGAACTGCATCGCCGGGATCAGCTGATCGGAGGGTACATCCTTCAGCACCTTGATGTTCTTATAAACTTGCTCCGCCGTTTTCGAAGGCGAAGGCTCCGGACGCGCTTCGCCCGATTGTGCTTTCAATGACGCTCCCATAAGCAAAAAGCCTGGCGTCGTCAGGAGAATCGCTCCGATCCGGATTTTCGACATGGATGAAAAACCGATGACTGGCATACGGCATTCTATTGTAAAGCTAGACGCTTGCTGGCCTTCACTGTTGGGATTCCCATTCATTGACAAATTTGGGACATATCCCGTGGTCCGACCCGTGCGAAAGAAGGCGCGGCAAGCATTCAAGAGTCGCGATCCCTTCTATCAAAAAGAATCTGAACGCTGAATGCGGCAAGGTTCCCGCTTACTCATAACTGTTCGTGCATGGCAACGACGGAGTGGTTTGTCCGCCTTCCAGATTATTTATCGCTGACTCTTGTTGCAGCACGAATTTACCGCTTTGATTGACGTAATATTTCCAGTCATAAAGGCCGACGCCATAGCCGAGGCTAAAAACTTCCATGTACTTGCAGGCTGCGTAACTCTGGTTGCAGCTGTATTGGTAGGTAAAATATCGCGTCGGGACAAAACCGAGCTGATTTAGTTTTACTGTTACAGGCGCCGAAGTCGAGTTGACTACGTTGCCTAAAGGTTGACGTTGAAACGATTGGCATTGGGAGAAACTTTGATAGGTCGTGCGAGCCGCAGGAATTAATATTGTCCCGCCAGCCGCCCAAATCCGAACACAACGCTGCGTCATTGGCAGGTCGGTATCGAATCGCTTAAAGCTGGTCGGATCATTCCATCCCAATTCCGTAGCGCGATCATAAACATACTGGCCGTCGAATGTTTTTATGTCCCAAGGGGAGCCTGCCGCGCTCTTGATCCAAAGAAAGTAGCCGGACGCCGCATATTTGTTAGTGCCATTGTCCGGGACAATGGACGTGTAAATCGGGTTGGCATTGCCCGGCCCCATATGGTTGTCCACGCGGTTTGGATACGCCATTACGAAATAGTTCATCATGTCTTCATACCCAAGAGGGCATGCAAAGCTGGATTGAGCCTGGCTGAGGACCGGACACAGAATCGAAAACAACGCAACGAGTGCAAATTTCACTGCAAATCTCCTGAGACTGCGGCTTTGCGGACAAGTGTATATCTCGTCCACAAAAGTGCGGCAAAGTTTAAGCCAAACGGCAAAACTAGTACTTAAGTCTTTATTTTTTGGGATGGCGAAGGCGATTTAAGCCAAACGCATGAAAAATATTGTCACACTGCGCGTCATCGTTGCAAGAATAATTTGTACTTATAAGTACTTTATAACTCGCTTCTCGTTTGTTCGATGAATGACGCGCCAGTAAACATTCATTTAGCTCGGGCGACGATTCTCGCGAAGTCCCACGGTGCTAGAATTCTCGGTTCGTCGTCTTGAAGGATGTTTATGGCTAATGCTTCCCCGATCACCTCAGAACCTCTGCCGCTCATGAATTTCACGGATGATGAAATTCTTTTTCGCGACAACATTCGCCAGTTCGCAGATGAAAAAATCCGGCCTCGTGTCAAGGAGATGGACGAAAAGGGTGTCTTCGACGCCGCCCTGATTCAAGAGTTTTTTCAGATTGGGTTGATGGGAATCGAAATCCCGGAAGAGTACGGCGGGGAGGAGGCAAGTTCTTCGAGGCGATTCTTGCCGTCGAGGAACTCTCTCGTGTGGATGCTTCGGCCGGCGTGATTGTGGACGTCCAAAATACGCTGGTAAACAATGCACTTCTGCGGTGGGCTTCCAAGGAGCAGAAGCAGCGTTATCTTCCGGGGATGGCTGCCAAAACTTGCGGCGCATACGCTTTGAGCGAAGCGGGCTCCGGTTCTGACGCGTTCGCACTACAAACCAAGGCCGAGTTGAAGGGAAGCGATTATGTTCTGAATGGCCGGAAACTTTGGATCACCAACGCTAAAGAAGCGGGCATCTTTATACTTTTTGCAACCGTTGACTCGGCGGCCGGCTACAAAGGTATCACTGCTTTCATTATCGAAAAGGATTTTCATGGATTTGCAGTCGGCAAAAAAGAAGACAAGCTGGGAATTCGCGCGTCGTCCACCTGCGAACTGATTTTGGAAGATTGCCACGTTTCCAAAGAGAACGTGCTCGGGGAAACTGGCAAAGGTTACAAGATTGCCATCGAGACCTTGAACGAAGGACGAATTGGGATTGCGGCTCAAATGGCGGGAATCGCTCGCGGGGCGTGGGAGTATGCCGCAAATTATGCCGGCGAGCGCAAACAGTTCGGCAAGAAACTTTCCGAATTTCAGGGAATTCAATTTCAACTGGCACAAATGGCCACTGAGATTGAAGCTGGGCGTCTTATGGTCTACAACGCCGCCAGAATGAAGGATGCCGGAATGGCATTCGTAAAAGAAGCCGCCATGGCTAAATTGTTTTGCTCGCAAGTCGCTGAACGAGTGACGTCGCTTGCCATTGAGATTTATGGTGGATACGGTTTCACTAAAGACTATCCGGTGGAGAAATATTGGCGCGACTCGAAGATCGGCAAGATTTACGAAGGAACTTCCAATATGCAGTTGGGAACCATCGCCAAGCTGGTTCTCGGCGACAAGACTCGCTGAACTTGCTTATGTGACTTGCCTATAATGTGCACGAAGTTGCAATCACCAACCACGCGGACACCGCTTCGGTTAACCCTAAACCCTATCCTGACAAACAGTTAGCGTCACGCAACCTCTTGGCTGCAAAGGTGCATTTCTCACCGTGCCAGCTAAATCGGGCAATGACTTCAGATCGGAGCAGACATTGGTGACCTTGGCCTTAAACGATGCGATTGTTGTTCCCAAGAAAAGAAAAGGGATGCTGCCAATTTTGATCGTTCTGTTTCTGATTTCATACGGATTAATGTCAGTGCTGGTGGTGGAACAGGGACGCACCATCGAATCTCAACGTGGACTCATTCGCGATCTTTTCAATGACAGCACCGAACTGAGCGCGCTGAAAATGAAGGAAGTTCTACGAGAGCGCGCAATGGCAGATCACGCAGCCCAAGTAGGAGCGCAAACGGCAATCCAGCAGTCACAGGTTTCGCCGCATGACCGTGCGAGAAATAAAAATGCCGTAAGATCGCAAACGCCGGCGCTCCAAAAACCGCCAAAGCCGGCAGCGGATGCCGCAGATGCCCGCAGAATTCCTCTCACAATATAGAGACGGCAGCGGCAGCAGAAACAGGAACTGAACTGAAAGATCGGATTGCAATGAAAATGAAAGCTCTAGCGACTTTGATTTTGATGGTTTCGATAGTCGGACCTCGATTGGGGCCACCAAAGCAACTCCCCGCCACCCACGCCAACGGCCCGCAAGCCCGAAAGGGTGGCCAATGGTATTTAGCTGAGAGCGGGCATGCCGTCTATTGTTATGGTCCTGTTATGGTGGTCACCGAGCCCTCGGTAGGGTTTTTACGGGTCGCAACATTCTGCCAGGGTGAGAAGCCCATGGTCCCGCTCAAGGACTAGCTCTCCTCGCAACCCATACCTCACTGCGGTAAATTGTATTCATGCCGAAATTTGAAAGGCACATCTTTGTGTGCGGCAACCAGCGTCCGCCGGGACAATCGCGACCCTGCTGCGATCCTGAAGGGACCGCAGCTCTACAGAAATTATTCAAGCAGAAGCTCGCCGCCTTAGGGCTTAAAGGGAAAGTGCGGGCGAATCAATCCGGGTGCCTCGATCAATGCGAACATGGTCCCAACGTTGTGGTCTATCCAGATGCGATCTGGTACGGACGGGTCACAGCGAACGATGTTGACGAAATCATCGAATCTCACATCGTTGGCGGAAAGCCGGTCGAGCGGCTGATCACGGCGGATCATTGCCTCAACACCGCCAGTTGCGAGCATAGGCCTCCGAAAAATCTGCCTGGCGGCAACACTTTCTAAGTCATCATCGCGCTCGTGGAAATTTCCAATTGGATCGAGACCGAAGGACTCCGAAACGGTGATTTTGCGACAAAAATCAACAGATTTGAGTCAAAAAGCTGCTCGCCGGACCGAGTGGTACATGGGAAGCCGGTCTTTATCAGGAATGATGTCAACACTTTACGCTGCCGATGCCGTGCTCTTCAGTCGGCCATAAAGATGCCAAAGAGCCCTGAAAACGCACGGGCACTTGTGACAGTGCGCTTTTGGAGTATGTACTTAGACGCAATCCCAATGGACACATCAGGTTAGGGGCACCAAGCATCAATTCCGTTGATTTTTGCAACCACGGCCGCTTCGCCATGAATTTATGCGTGGACCGGAGTGATGAGTGCGCCAAGAGCGTCATCCAGAGTTGGGAACATGAGGAAAAGAGATTCCACGCGCGTGATCTCGAAGAGTCTCAGAATTCGCGAGTTTATTCCGGTAAGAACGACCTGCCGTCCCGCCTTGTGGCAGCTGATGTAAGCACTGACCAGCGATCCCAGGCCCGCTGAGTCAATGTAAGGGACTTCCGTCAGGTCCAGAATCACCATCGGAGCCACCTCATTTCGCATAGCATTCTGAAAAGATGGCACGGTCTTGGCAGTCATCGGCCCTTGCAGGCACAGGATGCCATGCTTCAGTACGCATTCCAACCGCTTAATGACCAAGGCGTCCAAGGACAAATCGCTCGACATGGTTCCGAGATTGTACGGGCAGTGAGTAAACTGAGCAACCCGAGGAGCACTTCTGAGTCGCGTGGATAGTAATAACCCATAAGGGTAATTGGCTGGGATGGGAGGTCGGTCCATCATTAGATGGGGGGGACCATGAAGAATATATTCTTTGCAATTTTGCTTGCCTGCGCCACCGCAGGATTTGGACAAACCGCCGCCGTTTTGAGCAGCCAGCCTCAGATGCTTATAATTACTGATCATCCGGAACATGCCCAGCGTGCGCCGATGGCACAGGAGCAGAATCTATGGGGAAGCGAGTCTGCATACACTTTTGCCAAGGGCGAACTGCCTCTGAGCGAGTTTGCCAGAGCATCGGCGGCGGTTCCGTTAGGGGATGTGGCGCGCGACTACAGAAAAGAGCACGCTTCAGTCAAAAAAGCCGTTGTTGTGTGGACGAATTAAAGGGCTGTGGAGGGAAGTCGAAACGATTCGATAACCCTCCGAAATCTGTCACCTGCAAGAAAACTTCATTCTAATTTCCTCAGGAACGGTTTTGGTAGGCGCGGCAGGAATTGAACCTGCAACCCTCAGATTAGAAATCTGATGCTCTATCCGTTTGAGCTACGCGCCCATGTGTGGCTTTCGCCTCCCTAGTTCTCTGGCTTCTCCTCCATTATCACGATTCGTCTTCACGACTCGATCGCGAGGCAATTCGCAAAAGATCGTGATATCCAATCCCACATAAACGGAAACGGGAATCCTCGTCGCAGAATTCAAAACGCATCCGCTGACCGCAAACCGTGGGGTGATTTTACCCTCTCGCCTACGGTATGATCCGGATCGACTGTTCAGCACAAAATATCTAGGGTTTGCTGTAGCATCATGCTAATTTCGTGCGCACTTCCTTACTCGACGTTTTCTTGACCGCGCTCGACTCGTAAATAGTAATTGATTCCCTTGAAGGGAGAGATATTTATGATGACATCTGCGAAGTCCGTGGGATCGAATATGAGATCGCAAATATTGCGGGGTTCATCGGCCTTACTGATTACGCTGGCGCTGGCCAGTGTATCCGCATCCTGCCAGAACGGCGTGACTGGCGACGAGGCAACCGGGTACCGCATTCATGTGATCTCGCGCAGCACACAAGCCGTGGATTACCGGCGCACTGGTTCCACTCACGTGAACCTTCGCGGAACCGATCTCATGCCTGAAGTCAAAGGCGAAGCAAAAGTGGAAAGCAGAACAGGGCGAATCGAGATTGACGCATCGCTCGAGCACCTGCGCCCGCCGAGCACCTTTGGCTTGACCTATCTCACGTATGTCTTGTGGGCGATCACTCCGCAGGGCGGTCCCAGGAATTTGGGCGAACTGATCCCTAAAGATGGCCATGCCAACTTAAAAGTAACGGCGGATTTACAGGCGTTTGCTTTGATCGTAACCGCGGAGCCATATTTCGCGGTTTCGCAACCGAGTGATCTGGTCGTGGCTCAGGACATTGTGCGGCAGGACACCAAAGGCAGGATTGAATCCGTCGAAGTGAAATATGAGCTATTGCCTCACGACTTTTACGCAGCCCAAGTTTCTCAAGTTCCCGCGTCAATTTTTGGTGTGGACAAGAAAATCCCTCTGGATCTGATTGAAGCTAGAAACGCACTTCGAATCGCCAAAGACGCTCATGCCGACCAATATGCAGCGTCCACTTATGCAAAGGCCCAGGCGGATCTGGATCAAGCCGAGGACTATTACCGCCGTAAACAGGGCATGGGCCCGATTGGAACCGTGGCCAGAGAGGCCAGCCAAACCGCCGAAGAAGCGCGGGTAATGACTTTGAAAGCGGAAGAAGACGAACGCAGGCAGCGCGAGAAAGACGCCGCCCGGAAACGAGCCGAAGACGCGGAGGCAGAAGCTCAGAGACAGCAACAAGAAGCGGAAGCCCAACAACGAGCCGCGGCGCAAGCCCAAGCCGCCGCCCAACAGGCTGAGGCCACAGCACAGACGGAGGCTCAACAGCGCCAGGAAGCCGACGCGGCGCGAGCTGCCGCCGAACAAGCTAAAGCGCAAGCTGATGAAGCTCGACAGCAGGCAGACCAGGCCCGCCAACAAGCCGAAGCCGCACAGCAACAAGCCGCACAGCAGGCTCAGGCAGCCGACCAGGCTCGCCAGCAGGCCGAGGCACAAACTGCTCAACTGCGCGCCCGGCTGCTCCAACAACTCAATCAAGTGTTGCAAACTCGGGATACCGCACGGGGACTGATCGTAAGCATGCCGGATGTCCTCTTCGATACGGGGGAAAGCGAATCTCAGGCCTGCCGCGCGTGAGCGCCTCGCTAAGGTTGCCGGGATCCTGCTCGCTTATCCCGATATTCGAGTTGAAATTGATGGCTACACCGACAGCACGGGAACTCTCGCGTTCAATGAGAAGCTTTCTCAAGAACGGGCTGCGGGAGTCGAATCGTATTTAGCCCAGGAAGGCGTTGCGGGCACTTCTATGACAACCCAGGGATTCGGTCCAAGTGATCCGATTGCCTCGAATTCCACCGCTGCGGGGCGGCAGCAAAACCGTCGCGTGGAGATGGTAGTTTCAGGTGAGTCTATTGGCGCGGCGGTGGGGCAAAATGGCACGGCTGGCCAGGCAGTCGCGCCCGCGCAAGTCACACCAGCACCTCAGTAGCTATTAGTTACCGTTTTACTTCGGGCCGGCGGATTCAATCCGCCGGTTTTGTTTTGTCGCGCGTAAGGGCGTAACCACCCTATAAGCCGACACGGTATGCTATCGTGGCCCTCCGCAGGCTGCATTCCTGCTCACATGCCCGCGACCGGCTCAACACGCCTAGCTTACATTGACTGGATGCGCGGCCTCGCCTGCGTGCTGATGTTTCAGACGCACTGCTACGACGCATGGCTGAGCGATAGCTCGCGGCGCACAAGATTCTTCATGTGGTCACAGCTTGGAGGGACTTTTCCCGCGCCCCTGTTTCTTTTCCTTGCAGGAATTTCATTCGCCTTGGTCATAGACAAATTGCATCGGAAAGGCTTGTCTTCCGCTGGAATTGGCCGGACAACCATTACGCGAGGTGCGGAAATTCTTGCTCTCGGCATTCTCTTTCGACTTCAAGAATATGCAATTTCGTGGGGATGGGCGCCGTGGAGCGACCTGCTGCGCGTGGACATCTTGAATGAAATCGGCGTGTCTTTGATGCTCCTGGGATTGGCCTGCTGGGCTTTCTATCGCGGACATCGCGATCAATTTCGAATGATTGCTATCGCGACCGGAATCGGTCTCACAATTTCACTACTCACCCCATTGCTATGGACTTCATGGCGTCCAGATTGGCTGCCTTGGCCGATCGAGTCGTACATCAATGGCGTGCATAATCTCGGACAACCCCAAGTCTGGCTCTTTCCAATTTTTCCCTGGGCTGGCTTTGCATTTGTTGGCCTTGCGGTTGGATTTCTGTTGCAGAGCGACTGGGGGCAGAAGCTGGGCTCGAGGATATTTATCTCCGTGGCTTTAGCCGGGATTGCGCTTATTTATTTTGGCCGCTGGATCGAAGCACAGCCCTATCATCTTTACGCGACGGACGATTTCTGGCACACCAGCCCCAGTTTTTTCTTGATCCGGGCCGGATTCCTGCTGGTGATTCTCGGAGCCGCTTACTGTTGGTGCCGCTGGGGGCTTGGGCAATGGAGATTCAGTCCTCTGATCCAGTTGGGACATACCTCCCTGCTCGTGTATTGGGTGCACATTGAATTTGTTTACGGACGCTTCTCAATTCTGCCGCATCGCGCGGTCAGCATAAGAGAAGCTTCTCTGGGATTGCTGACAATATTTCTGGCAATGCTGGTGCTCTCGACCATTCGAACCCGATTCAAATCGCGGTCGGCAGTTCGGCTCCCCGCGAGAACGCCGGCGAACCAGCAGGTTGAAAGTGTTTAAATTCTCATTCCAAATGGGAAGGGCCCGACTTCCAGTCGGGCCGATCACTGACTGTTGTTATTCACGGCCCGACTAAAAGTCGGGCCCTTCCCGCGTCGGCAAAAGCGACTTAGCGGGTGACCTTCGACAGTTGCAATATCGCGTTTTTTACGAGCTTTAGACCGATCGCCCACCGCTCTCGCGCGAATACCTCATCTGAATCGTAGCCGAATAGATAAAAGGTAATGTAGAAGCCCTCCTTCGTCTGCTCGTCCCCGTAGTGGTAATAACATCGGCGAATAAGAAACTCGACGGCGGCCGGAATCTCTGGAGCTCGCGCCAGGAGATCCGTAACGCGCTGGGCTAGATTCTCATGGTGCGGCAGGGAAAAACGGCGCGGCTCCTTGCTAAAAAACAGATCAATGTACGATCCGTATTTTACCGGCGCAGCGAAAATTTCTTCTTCGGGATTTATATCCGAAGACGTCCACACATCGCACTTTGCGGTTTCGAGAATACTTTGAGGCGAATTGATCGCCGCGAGAAAGGCGCCGAGTTCCGGCACCCGTCGCGCCTCTTCAACATCCTGCAAAAGCTCAGGATGACGCTTCAGGTCGAAATATTTCAGCCCCTGATCGTGCGCCGACCAGGGTAGTTCCAAGACCTCATCGTCGGCGCCGAGTTCAATCGAATAATCGGCTTGCACGGGGTTTCCCCCCATCTCACTATTTCGCTGGTGCAGCTTGAGGCGCCGGAGTCGCGCTTTGAGGCGCGAAATTTACTTTCGGAACCTCGCGGGAGCCTTCCGATGCCGCGAAATATGCATTATTCGATTTGAATCCCGCCCAATTCGCATAAATGTTGGCGGGAAATTGTTGAATGTAAGTGTTGTAATCCTGCAAAGTGTCGTTATATCGCTTTCGCTCGACGGCGATGCGATTTTCAGTTCCCGCCAATTCATCCTGTAGGCGAAGAAAATTTTCGTTCGATTTCAGCTGAGGATAATTCTCCACAATCAGAAGCAAACGTCCCAATGCGCCATCAAGCTGTTGGTTCGCGGCAATCTTGTCGGTGGGATTTCCCGCGGAAAGCAATGCTGACCGGGCTTTGGCGATGTCGCCAAAGACAGTGACCTCTTGCTGCGCATATCCCTTTACCGTCTCGACCAGGTTCGGAATTAAGTCGGCGCGGCGCTGGAGCACAATGTCCACCTGCGACCAGGCCGCTTTGACTGCTTCGTTCTTGGACACAAGCGTATTACGAACGCCAATATATTGGCCGCCAACAGCCAGCACGATCAAAACGATCACTCCGATTACGATTAGCGTCTTGGTCATTTAGCCTCTCCTGTTATCTTTCTTTTCCAGTCGTAGCTCCAAAGCAATGGAGTGAAGGATCCATCCGTGCCACGATTATTATGCCGATGCGCGTGAATCTAACATTGTATCTACCGCGCTCGTAATTTGCTGCACCGCTCCCAAATAGCGGGCGCAAAGGTCTTTCAGGTCGAACTGTTTTCGTTCCGCCTTGTGCTCGCGAATATCCAGCAATTGCAGGAATGGAGAAGAATCGAATTGAATGTGGGTTGAGAGCGCTTGAATCGCTTCGCGTTTGGTTGCGGGAGCCGCAACTCCCAACGCAATCAGAGTATGCCGGAATAAGGTTGCAAACGCGGGCAATGAGCGAAGCAGCAGTTCCCAGAGTGCGCGCTCGCGGTCCGACAGCTCCAATATTTGCTGACGCAGAAGAATGGTCTTCTCGCGCAGTTCATACTCCAGTTGTGCGCGGTGGAAGTGCATGGGAATTTTTAAACCGGTCAATGGGTCGTCGCCAAAAAGCACGCGGTGCCGCTGCTGCATATCCAACAACTCAATAGAAAATACATCGGTTGAACGATTCAATTCGTCGCCGGCGAGGACAAGCGGGAATGATGCTTTTTATCTGTCCACCATTTCACGACTGGAGCGATCGCCGAGAGCGTGGCAAACGAAGTTTCATGCAAAACACACAGAAGGTTAACGTTGGAAAAGTCGGGATGAAACTCTCCCGTTGCAGCAGAGCCATAAAGAACGATGCTGCGCAGGTTGTCCCCAGCCGCCGAGCCCATCTTGCTGACGAATGGGCCCGGGCTACTGCGGACAAACCGAATCGGAAAAGCTATAACTGTTGAACCCCGCGCCAGGGGGTGTTGCATTTGCATTCGCGGGGGAGAATGCTCTTCGGAGATGCGGATGCGCAACCCTACGCTCGGCCCATGATGCGTGTCAAGAAAAAAGTCACCTGGTCCAATCCACCGTTTCGATGAAGCCTGCGACTTGCTTGGGCTAGGGCACGCTTCTTTGGCAGCTAGTCTAAACTCGTTTAGTGTTAGCGTCGTTATCACTTCCGGACAAACGTGGCGGCTGGACCAAGAAGAGAGATGAAAGCGAGAACGGAGATATTTTTCGAAGGGACTGTAAGAACCTGATACAGCATTCAAAAACACTGCTCTCGCTGTTCCCGGAGGAATTGGGGAAAGATTTCTGAGGACATCGAAGAATCACGTTTTGCCCCGAGCCGGATGCTTCGAGGCGCTGGGCGTCCACCGGAGTTTTTGCCGGCCCTGGACAATACATAGAAGTACATCGACCGACACCGTCCAGAAGATAGTGCTGCGCCCCGGGCCGCAGCGAACCTCGCACGAGGCCTCAGGAACAATCAAAACTGAGAACAAAGACTCGAACGTGTGTACCTGGCGCTGCTTGGACTTTTATTTGTCGCGTCAGCGCTTCAAGCCGGCCTCGAGATAGTACGCTCTCACGGGTCGCAGCGTGATTTCCGGGTCTACTTCATTGCGGCCTCGATGATCCGAAACCATGAAGGATCCCACATCTATAATCAAGCAGCAAACGGCGCGGACCCCGAGCTTGCATGGGCTGATCCCAACACCCTCTTCGCCGGGTACGCCAGGAAACTCGGCGTCGACAATGTTCGACTTTATGTCTTTTACCCACCTCTTCTGGCTGACATGCTCGTCCCATTGGCCTCCCTGCGACTCGCTTCCAGCAGAGCCTGCGTGGCTTGTCCTCAATGTCATATTTATCCTCGCCGCGACGCTCCTAATGGCAAGGATGATCGCTCCGAACCGGGTTCGCTGGTTTTGGCCCCCTCTGTTCGTTGCAGTTCTGCTGTTCCGTCCGACTCTGGATTGTTTATTTTTGGGTCAAATTACGATCTTGCTCCTTCTGCTCCAGGTGGCGGGCCTTTACTTTTATTTGGAAAGCAGGACTTTCTTTGCGGCTCTCATGTTTGCGGTCATTACCGTGATCAAGATCACGCCCCTGATCGTCGTCGTACCGCTGCTCGCGTTCCGGGACTGGAAGCAATTACGGGCATTTGGCTTGGCTTTAGCGGCGCTGCTCATCGGCATCTGCCTGGTGAACGGAGAAGGACTCTTGAGGCAATATGTCGAACACGTAGTCCCGTCGATGTCGACCGGTGTCGTCTCTGTGCAGAACAGGAATCTGGGCACTGCGCTGCAGATTGCCTGGCAACGCACACACCAGCTTCCCGCCCTTCGATCCATCAACTTGTGCTGGAAAAGCTGCTATCTCTCGCCGTGATCTGCTACGCGGGCTGGCTTAGCCGCTGTACACCGAAATCTGACTTCGCGCGCAAGACAACCGTGCTGATGCTTTTCTTCCTTCTTGGCTGCTGCTTAGCTCCAGTCGCCTGGCGTCATTCTTATGTGCTCGCCGCACCCGCGCTCGCCGTGCTTGTTGGGAAAGCCTGGAAGGGAAGGATGAATGCGGTGGAGTTCATTGCGCTTTGCTGTTTCGTTCCCCTGGTTTTGGGCTTTGGCTTTACCCAGTGGGCTTCCGATACCCGAAACCCTCTACTCCTCGACGCCGCTATGCTTGGCCCTGTAGCCGGAATCGCTTTGACTCTGGCGTTGCTGTACGGACGCCCGAGAGCAAGCCTCCCTCTTGATGAGGAAAGTCTGCTCTGACGCGCTACGCAGGTTCTGTGTGCGGCACAGCGGGAACCACTACGTAGTCTTCGATCCCGAGTGGGGCGGTTGACGAAACTCCTGAACCACTTCGATCTTTGGCGCTATCGATGTCATCTAACGGCGACGGGAAGAGTCCGTAACCGGCAGAAAAACCATTAGTTACGCATTAAGATTCTTTCGACTTTTTGACGGCGCGCTGTTCGCGGCTTTTGTCAAAGGTGCTGCTAAGTCGTTTGGCTTATCAAGATGGTCAAAAATTTTATATTTCCCCGCCGCCCCCCAAGTTACATGCGGGACATCCATGATAGGTAACAGTCAAGGGAAAACGGAGATTTCCCCAGGCTTGGCGGGATAAGGTGCCCCCGACGATTGAGTGGCTTTGGTTCTGAACTGTCGTCGATCGTACGCATTGCCAACGCAGTAGCAGCGTGGCCAGACATCCATTTGCGGGAACGAAGCCGGAGCTTCGTCCACGAAGATTGAGTGAGAGTAAACCAGCCGGCCTCAAAACAGACGATAGGGTGTATTGGGAGTGTGAGCTCCCGTGCACAGTCCCGCAATACGTGAGGACCGGCTGGTGGATCGCTGACAGAACAAACCCTGGATAAGCGACTACAAGCGGTTAAGCCGCCGAGGCAAGACGTCTTCTGGCTTTTTTCTTCGTTGGGATCGGTTTTTGGCGGCGGTGTACGGACCTGAAAAGGCTGTCCGCTCTTGTCCACAGACTAGCAGATAAGCCGACTAGCTTGCGCGCCACCTGCAAGGTGGCGCGATTGGCATGTCCGCGCTCCAGATGCTGAGCATAGAGCTGCGCCAGTTGCGGACTCCAGCGAGGCGCCAGCTTGGCTGCTTCGATCAACGTGGTCTGCAACCATGCGTTGCGCTGCTTGGATAACGGCCCCCGTTGTTGCTTGCCCGCAGAAGAGCGAAAGCGCCGCGGTCAAGCCGCAATAGCTCACCGCATCGGCGATAGAGGCAAAGCGATGAGGGTCGCCGACCTCCAGTGCCCAGGTCAGAGCGGTGATCGCACCCACCCCGTCGATGCTGCTCAAACGCTCCACGCGCTGCTTTAAGGTTGGATCGGCTAAAAGCCTCCGCACTAACTGGTTTTGCACGCTTTCGAACATGTCCTTTGTTCCGCGACTCATGCGCAGCAGATCCTTCACCGATTCCGGCACTTCCTCCAAGCTCTTGATCAGATCGGCGAAGTATTTCTTGCCGTGCAGCTTGGTCTTGTGAAAGGAAACCCCGCTCTCCATCAGCAGGCCGGCTGTCTTGTTGTGCATCCTGACAGACTGCTGAACCATCATGTGGCGGTAGCGCATCAGCCGACGCAGATCCCGCAGCTCTGGCGAGAACACATAGCAGCCCGGCAATAAGTCGCAGCGCACCAGGTCGGCGATGGTGCGGGCATCGATGGTATCGCTTTTCTTCTTGCCCGCAGTAATGGCCTTCATCTTCGCCGGATGGCCCATCTCCAACTGTTGGGCATACGGCTTGAATGTGTCGTAAATCCAGGCGCTGAAGATCGTTGCCTCCATGGCGCCATGCCATGGCTGCTGGTAAACTCCCCGCCCAGCTGCGCAACACAGAACGCTCGGCGGCCAGCGTCCCTTCTTTCACGATCTGACCGGCTGCCGTCTTGATGCAATAACTGATGGTTTTCTTGTGTACGTCCAATCCGATATAGTGGATAGCATTCATGGGGTTCTCCTAATCGAGATTTCTGGGTCAGCTGCTTAGAACAGTCGATCCCAGCAATGATAGTCTCGGGGAGAACCCTTTTTCCTGCCCACACCTATGCATTCAAACAGACGAGATCAGGGCTGAATCCTGTACTGCTCATCGCTGACCTGTTCCAACCAGTCGACCACTTTGCCGTCGAGTTTTTCCTGGATCGCGATGTGTGTCATGGCCATCGTTCGGAGTGGCTCCGTGCCAGTGCTTCTCGCGAGGAGAGAACCAGACCACATCACCCGGCCGGATTTCCTCAACCGGGCCGGCCTCCCGCTGAACCCAGCCGCAGCCCGCCGTCACGATCAGCGTTTGACCAAGGGGGTGAGTATGCCACGCCGTGCGAGCGCCGGGCTCGAAGGTGACGCTTGCACCTTGTACCAGTGCGGGATCAGGCGCCTGAAATAGCGGGTCGATGCGCACCGTGCCGGTGAACCACGCAGACGGTCCCTTTGCGGATGGTTGGGTGCCGACTCTCTTGATTTCCATGTGCTCTATCCCCTCGTGCGTTGATGTTTTGATGCCTTCGATCCTTGGACTAGGAGGTTGGTGTGCATTTGGCTACGATCAGCGTGATATCGTCGTGCTGCTCATGGGGGCTGAACTTCTGAATTTCCTCCACCACGGACCCGAGGAGCCGATGAGCAGACAATTCGCGGCGCTGGTGCAAAGCCTCGATCAGGCGCTCCTCTCCGAACTCCTCTGCGGCGACATTGAATGATTCCGTAACGCCATCGGTGTAAAGCACGAGCGTGTCACCAGGGTAGAGTTGGCATTCCTCTGTCGGGCTGTCCCACTCTTCGAATAGACCTAGAACAGTACCGGTGGAGTGGAGCCGTTCGAGAGTGCCGTCGTGACGCAGCAGAAGCGCGGGCAGATGGCCACAGTTAGCATAGCGCAAGCGCTGCGCCCGGTCGTCGTAGTCGACAAAGAAGAAAGTGGCATACGCGCTGTCTGCCGTGTTCTGGTAGAAGAGCCGGTTCACCGATCGCAAAAGAAGACGCGGCTGCTCGCGGGCCAGGGCAAACTGGCTGCGCAGGTTGGCCTGCAGATTCGCCATGAGCAGGGCGGCAGCGATTCCCTTGCCGGCGATGTCGCCGATCAAGAGCCCAAGCCGCTCTTGTCCCAGAGCAAGAAAGTCATAGTAGTCGCCGCCGACATGGCGAGCCTGGATACAAATGCCGGCGTAATCGAGGGATTGAAGGGCGGGGAGCGATTGCGGAAAGAGCCTGGCCTGCACTTGTTTGGCAATTTCCAACTCCTGGGCGGCGCGCCGCTCAGCTTCCAGTTTCTGGGCGATGGCGTGCCGCTGGCCCTCGATTTCACGGCTCATCTCATCGGAGCCGAGCAGTTCAAAGCAGTTGCCGTCGACATCATAAAAGGCGGCAGATGCTCCGCCGAAAAGGGACTTTTGTGGCGGATGAAGAAAGCGGACCCCGCGGCTACTCCAGAGCTCGAAGGTCGCGTTAATATCCTCAGCAATGAAAGCAATCTGCGTATGCTGGCCGATGCGTTTGTAGTTCTCCGAGCCCCGTTTGGGAGCGACGAGGGCGAGAATAGAACTGCCATCCGGAGGAGCAACGGCCACCCAGCGTCCGCCAAACTCAAATTGGGCGTCAGCAACTACACTGAATCCCAACTGGCCCACATAAAACTCCAGGCTTCGATCATGATTGCGAACGAAGACGGTGGACTTGAAGATACGGAGATAGGGACTCTCCTGACCAGGACGAACTGCCGACAGATCCTCCGCGTTCCCTCGAGGAGAGCTGTTGACCGCAGAAATGAGTGGTTCCGAGTTCAAGCTGGATCTCCCTCGAGTACACCCGCCGGGGACGTGTTTGCATTGCTCGCCAACCGCCCGACTGCTCAATTTTCTCGCATTTGGTCCGATAATGATTATCCATTAACAATCGTCTGGAGTGCCGCACCTACGGCGCTCAGGACATCCGCTACGATCCGCTAGCCCTTCCGAGTCTGTGCGAGAACTTCCTGCCTTTGTATCAGGGTCCGACGTTAGTCGAGCCGTAAAGAATTGAAAAATGCTAGCCGCTGCTACGGCGCAATTGCAGAAAATGCGCCTGGAGACAATTTCGGCAGGGGCTAAAGCCCAGATCTTTATGTTTCCTCAGCCGCCCGACTGAAGTCGGGCCCCGATACAAAGCGAGGACGCTTCTCACACAGACTCTTCCGGGCTGGGCTGATATTTGGGCTACCGGCCCTCCGGGCCTTGATGAAGTGTCAGCCGCACACTCCATTCTTCCGCAATATTGTCAGTCAATAGCCGAGGTCTAGTTTGTTTTCCTGGTGAACTGAAGATTTTGAATGCGACCAGCATCGAGGATGAAACCAGAGACTTGCTGGTTGGCATCGCGGGTAAATCGGAGGGTGCCGATTTCGCCGACAAAAGCGTCCCGCATGGCCGGCCAAAGCGTGTCGGGTTTGTGCCTGAGGCGGAGGAGTGTCAGCTTTCCATCTTGAAGAGAGATACGGTAGACGGGGTCGATCTCCTGGCTCACAAAAGCACCCGTGTACTCGGCCAGCTGTGCAGCGGTGGGATCAAAGGCCGCGACGGCCTCGTAGGATTGCGGTTTTCCTCCCGGGAAGATCTGCTCCAGGCGAGACGGCCTCCCCGCATCGGCGGGGATGAAATGGATATCAATTTTGTCGCCCCAGGGGACATTGGCAACGTGGAAGTGCTGCCGGGGCAAACGGCTGTCAGCTCGTGGAAATCGTCCCGGCCGATATCCATCTGGAGCTTGCCGTCCTTGATCTGCACCTTCTCGAAATCGTCCTCTTCCCTGCCCCAGTACATTCCTGCGATGGCGGCCATCTGCTCCGTAGTCATTGCGTGCGGCATTTGCCGTCTCTTTCGCGGGCGCTGGTGCAGGGGCCCTCAGATCCTTGGCGAGAACGATATCGGCGACCTGGTGGGCCAACGAGCTGGGATCGGTGTCCGCAAAGTTGCAAAGCACGGCGACGGAAAAATGCTGTTCAGGGAATCGGATCATATCCGAGCGGTATCCGGCGTCGGCACCCGCATGGTCCACCGTTGGCAGTCCCTTGTAGGTGCCGATCACCAGGCCGGACGCATAGTCCTGCTGCTCGCCGCTATTGAGCTTGCCTCGTTCCAGCATCTGCTGAATCAGCGCGGGACCGCCAACGCGCGGATGGTAGAAGTTTTCGTCCCAGAGCTGCAGGTCCTCTACCGTAGTGTGGAGGCTGGTGGCGCCGGCGGTGTCGAAGTTGGTGAGGTTCATGCGAAAGGGCTTATCCTTGCCATCCTGCTCATAACCCAGCGCATCGTGCTTGATGACCTCCTCGTGGTCGTCGCGGAAATGGGTGTGCGTCATGCCGAGCGGCTGGAAAATATTTTTGGTGGTGAATTCGCGAAAGGACATCCCGCTTACGCGCTTGACAATAATGGCCAGCAGCGTGAAACCGGAGTTGCTGTACATATATTTGTCGCCAGGCTTGAAGTTCAGCGCCTGCTGGCGCACGAGGACGGACATGACGTCGTCATCGGTGATGAGATCCTGCGAATAACGCCAGCCAGCAAGCCCCAGCAGGGACCATTGGTCGCGGATTCCGCTGGTGTGGTGGAGCAGGTGACGGAGAGTGATGGGCTCGCCGAAATTGGGCAGTTCGGGAATGTATTTGTGGACATCGTCGTCGAGGGAAAGTTTTCCCTGCTGCGCAAGCAGGAGGATGGATGCGGCGGTGAACTGTTTGGACATAGAAGCCACGTGGAAGACAGTGGCGGGGGTAATCGGTACGTCATCGTTCAGGTTGGCCATGCCATAGCCCCGTTTGTAGACGATTTGCCCATCCTTATAGACGCCCAGTGCGCAGCCCGGCGAATCCGGCTTGTTCCACTGCGCAAAGATTTTGTCCACCTTTGTGGTGACGTCCGGTGGCAGAGTCTGCACATGGGCGAGGGAGGAAATCAGAAGAATGCAGGTTGCAACCACACCCAATCGCATCAATTTCATTCCGCTCCCGCGAACTCCTGAAATGTTGTGAGACACACATGTTAATTCTGCTGCAATGAGCAACGCGAATGTGGCTGCTGGTTCGACAAGTTCGAGCTCTCATTTGGCTCGTTGTTTCAGGGGGTAATCATGATTTCGGTCTGAGCCGCGCGATAAGTAAGCTGAGCACGTTTGCGACCGTTCGGTGCAGCCAGTCAGCATTTCAGGATCAGTGGATTGCGATGGCCTAGGTAAAGTTAAGGACTGGCGGACCGTCCGGATTCGTAGCGGCGCGTCCGTAAGTGGACAGCGGAAAGTAAAGCGCTTCGGGGCACAGGATTGGCAAGCTGACCTGGGTGGCACGGCAGTAGCCTGATTTTGGGTTATTAGGTAACTTGGGATAGTTCGGTGTCGGTTGTCGTTGAACCTGTTCCGCTTAGAATGGGTGCAACCGAAGGTGATAACAAAACTCTGCGAGGTAAGTCTCATCTTCGCTTAAGTACAGGGCGAGTCTCTGTGTATGCGGTCGTGCCTTTGGAGGACAAACTGGATGCGGAACCCAGCGTACTATGTAGCCCTGAACGTTCGAATTTCTCCGGACTAACAACGGTAGACGCGCATCCTTCAGCCGGGGTTGACGGTCGCTGGGAAAATCCTGTGGCTCTATTGTGGTTGCGCAACGCGCCGCCCAGGCCATCACTCGCACGCCCACAATTAACACCATTGCGGGCAATGGCACGGCCGGCTTCAGTGGCGACAGCGGCCTGGCAACGGGCGCGGAACTGAACGGGTCCCCGGCATATCGTAGACAGCGGAAACAACCTTATATTGCGGATCCGGCAATAACCGGATTCGTAAAGTGGCGGCGGGCACGGGTATCACCACGATTGCAGGCGACGGCACCGCGGGTTATAGCGGAGACAACGGTCCGGCAACAAGACGGGGCTTAACCTGCCACCGGCGTGGCCGTCGACAGCGGGGGAAGTATATATCGCGGACACGGGCAACAATGTCATCCGCAACATCAACACCTCCGGAAGCATAACCACCATAGCCGGCAATAATGCTGAGGGTTACAGCGGAGACAATGGCGCGGCTACCAACGCGACCCTCTATACGCCAACGGCGTGGCCGTCGACAGTCCGGTAATCTTTACATAGCGGATACAAATAACAATGAATCCGTAACGTGAGCACCTCGGGCACCATCACCACCATCGCAGGTACGGGGACCGCGGGCTACACCGGCGATAACGGTGCGGCAACCAGCGCCACCTCAAACAAACCCGCCGCTATCGTAGTGGACAGCACAGGCAGTCTCTATATCGCCGATACGAGCAACGATGTGGTCCGCATGATAGCGACCTCGGGCACAATCTCCACCATCGCGGGTAATGGCAGCGCCGGGTACAGCGGAGACGGCGGCCCGGCAACCAGCGCAAGGTTCAACAGTCCAACGGGTTGAACCTCGATAGCTCGGGCGACGTCTATTTGCGGACTCCATGAACAACGTCGTCCACATGGTCAATACGGCCGGCATCATCTCGACCATAGCGGGCAATAACACCAATGGTTATAGCGGCGATGGCGGCCACGGCGGCCAGGCGACGAGCGCAGCTTTGAGCAGTCCCCGGGGTGTGGCTCTCGATAGCCCCGGTAGGTTTTATTCTCTCCGACCAAAACAATAACCGCGTCCGGGAGGTAAACACGCCCCTCGGAAGTGTGCCTCTTTTCCTACCACTGCCGTTGGTGCAACCAGTGCGGCTGTGACCATTCCGCTGGTGATTAACGCGGGGGGAACTACGATCACGGGGAATCACGCTGAGCATCGCAGGGAGGAAAGCAGGAATACGCCGCAACCACTACGGGATGCGACCTTAACACAGCGCTCACCGTGAGCACCATTTGTAACGTGTCGGTGACCTTTAGCCCGGGATACTCCGGCCAGCGGTCGGTGCCTTTGCAGGTAGTCAGCTCGGCCGGGACGTTTACCTTTGCCATGACTGGCATCGGGACTGCCCCACAGGTGGCTCTGTCGCCTGGCATCATCACCACTGTGCCAGGCGCAAGTGGTGACGCTGGCCTTATCACGGGCAGCGTGGCTGTCGATAGCGCAGGCAACCTCTATTTTGCGGCCAGTGGCGGAATGACCGGCAATTTTGTTCAGGAACTTGCGACAGGCGCGAGCACCCCGACCGTTGTGGCGTCAGGGTTCGGCAACTACACGGACTTCCTTTTCAACGTTGGCCTGGCCGTGGACGGGGCTGGAAACATTTATGTAGCGAACCAAACTTTTCAACTATCTCGAAGATAACGCCAGGCTCGACCACGAACACAATCGTGGCGGGTGTTCAGAGCGTTACGGGGAAGGCGGCTACAGCGGTGATAATGGTCCGCCACCAGTGCGGAGCTGAACCTTCCCACGCCGTGGCAGTGGATGGCGAAGGCAACCTCTATATAGCGGATACAAAAACAACCGTGTTCGCAAGGTCGCGGTGGCATCATTACAACCGTGGCTGGAAACGGCACCGCAGGCTACAGCGGGGACAAGGTCCGGCACCGGCGCGGAGTTGAACAGCCCTCGGGCTTGCAGTGGACGCAGCGGGCAATCTCTATATCCCGGACACCAAAAATAATCGCATTCGCAAGGTGGCGGTGGAATCCGGCGTGATCACGACCGTTGCCGGCAATGGCACTGCGGGCTATACCGGCGACGGCGACGGCAACCAGTGCGGAGGTGAACGCTTGCCCCCAGGGACTGGCCATAGACGCTGCAGGTGACCTCTATCTGCAGATAGCGCTGACAACGTCGTCCATATGGCCAACTGGCAGGTATCATCACCACCGTGGCAGGTAATGGCAGCGCCGGCGTAGCGGTACGTGCCCGGCTATCGATACCGAGCTGCAGTACCCTACAGGCGTCGCGATCGACAGCGCCGGCAATCTGTCATCCCGCTTGTTCAGGTCCAGCACCCCCTTCTATTCGCCTGGTGAATACCTCGACAAGCGCGCTCAATTCGGCAACACATCCCCGGGTTCGACCAACACGCAAACAGTAGCGGTGATGAATATCGGCAATTCACCCTTACCTTCGCAACACCTGCCTCCGGTCAAAATCCGAGCATCTCGAACGGGTTCAGCAAGACAGCAGCAGTACTTGTCCTCAATTCAGCGCGGGCTCGCCGGCATCCACTTTGTCCGCCGGTACAGTTGCAACCTGGTGATCGACTTTATGCCGGTCGCAGCGGGCAGCAGCACTGGAACCGCAAGCATCACCGACAACGGCCTGAATGCCAACACGGTGCAAACAGTGCAGTTGACTGGGGCGGCACAAACCGCGCCGACCACGACGACAATTAATGTCGCTACGCCGAATTTTGGCCAGACGCAAGTGAGCGCAACTGTTCTGGCTACCTCCTTGACGGTGTGCCGGTGGGAACAGTGGTCTTCACCGTAGACGGAGCGGTTCACCCGGCAGTTGCCCTCAATGCCTCCGCAGTGGCCACGCTGCCTGCGGCGGTTTCTTGACGCTCTGGCGGTGGGGTCGCACACTATCGCCGCCGTGTAACAGCAGCACCTCCGCCGAGTTTGGCACTAGCAATGCCAGTCGTATTTTCTCCGTGGCTCAGGCGATCCCACCGACGGTCACCATCGCCCCCAGCCCCACCTCTCTAACCGTGTCAAGCCGGGAGCTCTGTAACTGACACCCTTACGCTTACCTCGGTTGGCGGGTATACATAAAGGAACGTTGCAGTTTTCCTGTACGAACCTGCCACAAAATGCAACCTGCAGTTTCCAGCCATCTACAGTGACACTCACCGGTGCAGGTGGTCCGCAGACAGTGGTAGCTACCATACAGACTTCAGGCAGCACCGCCCAGGGCTGCGCCAGGGGAGTCTCTGCGAGCGCAAAAAACGTCTGGTTTTACCTGCCGTTGTGTTCTGGGGTTCGGGGATTGCTTACGATGGCCCTGGCAACAGGAAGAAGCGGAGACGTTTTCTGCGGAATTATCATTTGCCGGTTCTGCTGGCGTTGCTTGCGGGATCAGGCCTTATGATCGCGTGCTGGGGCGGGAAGTTCTTCGCGTCCCAATCGACAGCCCCAACCGCTCCGACCAGCCCTTCAAGTGTCACGCCGGCGGGTAACTTCTACCGTACAGATTGCCGCTTCTAATTCGGGGACCAAGGTTCAATCCTTCACAGTGACTCTTACCGTGCAGTAACAAAAAGTGGGTAAGATGACTTGTTCTTTACCCAGTCGCGATCCAAGTCTTTGTGTCCCGCATCTGGTTCCCAGGGCGACGACTCCTTAGGGACAGGTTGCTCCGTTCGTAGCCCATTCGCTTACCTTGCCCAGGAACTCCTGCTGAGGCATCGGTATGGGAGTACGGCCATCGCCGGGTGCCATCCCCAGAGCACCAGCGGAGTCGACATGTGCTCCACAATCTGCGCGACGGTGCGATTTCCGTTCTGCTTGGGATCTTTGAGCAATTCACAAAGCTGGCGATCGGTCAGGCCCTCCCAGATCATCGGCATGTCGGGGAGGGCAGATGCCAGTCAGGCGCGCCCGGCGGCGTGTGGACGCCGGCCGTGTTGTGATCCTGATGACAGGTGCTGCATTTGACCGCGTTCACACCGTCGCCGTCGGGGCCGCGGCGAACGTCCATGGTGTGCGGATGGCTGTCATCGCCCTGACGCGGAAAATCTCCGCTGGAGTGGCAATTCATGCAGCGAGGATGGCGCAATACCGGCGCCAGTCGCTTCGAAGCAGCGGCCGCGCACGGCGTCGCGCTGAGCTCGCTGGATTTTCCGCAGCGGCAGACCGCAATGGCCAGCAGACAGCCAGCCATGCCGCAATCGCCGATGCGCTCATGCTGTCCGTCCGCCATGTATTCGACTCTCGCTAGCAAGCGCGGCTTTCACACGCTCGGGAGTAAAGGCAGATCCCGCAGGCGCGCACCCGTGGCATCGAAGATCGCATTGCCAATGGCAGCGGGAGTGACGGTAATGGCCGTCTCTCCGGCCCCAGTTGCAGGCACGCCTGCCGGGGTCACAAAGACGCTCTCAATCGCGGGCATCTCATAGTCCAGGTGCAAGCTGTTATAGGTCTCCCAGTCGACCGAGGTGATGCGCCTGTCGTCCCAGGTAACTTCTTCCACCAGCGCACGGCTCATGCCTTGCAGGATGCCGCCTTCGATCTGATTCCTGAGGCCATCGGGATTGGAGATAGGCCCGCAATCCAAGGCCACCACGAAACGCGTCGGGCGCACCACGCCGGTTTCCAGATCCACAGTGACCTCGGCGACCAGCGCCGCATACCCGTTCCCTCCCTCGTAAGCTACGCAGGCAATGCCGCGCCCGCTGACCACGCCGGCTGGCGCGACCGCGGCGGTTGGGAATGGACGTGGCTGCCCATCCGCAGCCTTGGCCGCAGCTTGAGAACGCCGATGACTCGGCTATCGCGCAGATGCTGCAAGCCGAAAGGCCACCGGGTCCGCTTTCGCATGGGCGCAGAGCTCATCCATGAAGCACTCGTTGGCAAAGGTATTCTGGATGCGCAAGGGCGAGCGCAGAGGCCCGGTGAAAAACGGCGATCGCACGGTGTGGGTGAGCACGCGTTCGCTTGTGAATCGTTCCTCCACCGCCGCACTTAGCCCCCGATGCAGCCGGCGAAGTAGGAGGGCACGGTGTTGCTCTGATTACGAAGCTTGCCGGCGGGCGGTTTGGCGGGCCCGGCTTGAGCGGTTCCGGAGCGTAGCCGGTAACATGCCACTGATCACGTTTCCGGGCCGATCATAGCCGGGCCGGTTGCCCAGCGAAGCTACCCAATTCTCGCGGTCCCAGGCGAGCAATGCGTCCGTCGGCGGTGATGCCAGCCCGATGCTCGACCACGCAGGCCGAGCCGAAGTTCTCCCACATCATTTCGTCCTGACGGGAGAACTGCAGACGAACTGGTCTTCCGGCCGCCTGCGACAACATCGCGGCATCGAACGAAACGGCATCGGCGCCGTTCAGGCCATAGCATCCGGAGCCGCGGGTATAGATCACGCGCACGCTGTCGAGCGGCAGTCCGAGTAACTGTGGCCACGATGCTTCGCGTGGGATAAGCCGATTGAGTAGCAGACCATACGTGGCGCCATCCGGCTTGACATCCGCCACGCACACGACGCCCCCACCGATCCGTGCATTTGATAAGGGTAGGTGTATCTGGCCCGCAGCACGTTGCCCGCGGCGGCAAGTTGCGTGTCAACGTCCTGGGAGTCGACGCTGAGAGCGTCGTGGGACGGCTGTTGCTGCAGATGCTCAAAGAAGGTTTTCTGCGCGGGGAGCGCCGGACCGGGATTCCATCGCACCACCAACTGGCGAGCCGCCAGCACAGCCTGGTATTGCGTCTCCGCAACGACGCCGACAAAGTTCTTTGCGAACCACTACTTTGATGAGACCGGGAAGATCGCGAACCGAATGCTCGTCCACCGAGGCAACGGTGGCTCCCATCTCAGGGGGCCGAACCACGCGGCCGTGAAGCATGCCGGGCACACGAAGGTGATGCAGGAACTCAAACTGGCCGGTCATGAGGGCGACTCTGTCGAGCGAGGGAACCGGCTTACCCAGCACGGTCCACTGCGGCTGCAGACCGCCGCTTTGCGTTTGGATTGAGCGGGAGGTTGAACTGCTTGCTCCCGACAAGTTCTTCATACGTGACCTGGCGCCCGGCCGCTCGCTGGTAACGACGCCGTTCTCCAGCTTGAGATGGTCCACCGGTTCGCCCAGCTGTTTGGCGGCCAGGCCCAGAAGAGCTTCGCGTGCGGTCGCGGCCGCGAGCGCGAGATTTTCGGTGTTGAAGTTGGTGGGTGTTGTCTGGCTTCCTGAGGTGGTGCCCTGGTCGGGGGTGATCGCGGTGTCGCACTCAATCAGCTTCACGCGCTTGATGGACACGCATAGTTCCTCTGCAATGAGTTGGGTCTGCGCAGTAAAGACGCCCTGACCGAAATCGCACTTGCCGGTATAGGCGGTGATGGCTCCGTCGGCGCTTATGGCCAGCCAGGAGTCGAGCCTGCCCGGATCAATATGTCCGGGATGGGTCTGGAACTGCCCCTGGGCGTGGCCGAGGATTCAGTGAGCGGTGCGGCGCTAAAACTCACGATCAGGGCGCCACAACCGCGCAGGAAGTCACGACGCGACGGAGTCATGCCTTTTGGCCTCAGCATATTTTCGAATCGCGCGGAGCATGCGCACGTGGGTAAAGCAGCGGCACAAGACTCCTCCCAGCGCGGTGCGGATTTCCTGGTCAGAGGCCTGCGGGTTTACGTCAAGAACGGCCTTCGCAGTCAGGATGACGCCGCTGAGGCAAAATCCGCATTGCGCGGCTCCTTCGTCAATAAACGCCTGCTGAATAGGATGCGGCTTCTCGGGGGTACCGAGGCCTTCCAGGGTCGTGACCTCAGACTGGCCAACCGCGCGCACCGGCATCACACAGGAACGCACCACTTGGCCGCGCATGATCACAGTGCAGGCCCCACACTGCGCCATGCCGCAGCCAAATCGAGGTCCACGCAAGCCAAGCTCGTCGTTGAGAACAAACAGCAACGGCGTATCCGGATCGACTTCCACGATATGCTCACTGCCGTTCACTTTGAGAGTGATCTGTCTTCATAAGACAAGTTTGCACCTTTTTGTTCCAGGGGCCGAAGATACGGCGACCAGCATAACGTTTGGCTTCCTATTTCTTGACGGCCGCGCCAAATACGCGCAGAAAATTCCCGCCGCCAATCTTTCCGATTTCATCCGGCGTGAAGCCAGTTTTTAACATCGCATCGACAACGACAAAATAGAACCCTGCCGTTTGATCCTGCCATGCCTGATTGGTGCGTTCCCCAATTTGCGCGTGCTGTGGACCGGGGCGGGGGCTGGGCTGGGTGAGCTTGGTA
>CAVPCG010000048.1:0-13407 GCA_963702325.1 uncultured Acidobacteriaceae bacterium
GCGCCAGCTTCGCCCTCATCAACGCTCGCAACCGCTGTCTTCACAGAATCCGTATCGCGCTTCAATCTCTGAAGATCGGAACGCATCTCGGACGCGTGCTGGTAGCGCAGATCGCGATCTTTCTCGATGGCCTTATTAATGATGTCCTCAAGCTTCGCCGGCAAATCCGGGTTCAGCCGGATTGGCGCCACGGGCGCTTTGCGCAGAATCGCGTCGAACATAGTTGCGGTTGTCTCGCCGCGAAACGGCAACACTCCGGTCGCCATTTCATAAAGCACAACTCCAAATGAAAACAGGTCGGTCCGCGCGTCGAGCGGCTTGCCCCTCGCCTGTTCAGGCGACATGTAGGCGACCGTCCCCATCGCGGTGCCCGGACTGGTCAACTGTTCCATCGTCATCGTTGCAGTGGCCTCGTCGGGAACAGACGAGAGTTTGGCCAGCCCGAAATCCAGGATCTTGGCATGATCGCGCTTGGTTACGAAAATGTTGTCGGGCTTAATGTCGCGATGAAGGATTCCGGCGGCATGGGCCGCGTCAAGCGCGTCGGCTATTTCGCTGCCGATTGACAACACTTTCTCGAGTTCCATCGGTCGTCCCCCAATGCAATGCTTGAGGGAAACGCCATCGAGAAATTCCATGGCGATGAAGGCTTTGCCATTTTCCTCTCCGACGTCGTAAATGGTGCAGATGTTGGGATGATTCAGAGCCGAAGCCGCCTGCGCTTCCCGCTGAAAACGAGCCAGCGCCTGCTCGTCGCGCGCCATTGTGTCGGGCAGAAACTTCAAGGTAACGAAACGGTGTAACCGGGTATCCTCAGCCTTGTACACCACTCCCATGCCGCCGGCGCCCAGCTTCTCGGTGACGCGGTAGTGCGATATGGTCTGTCCAATCATGCCTGATTTTAGTCGGCGTATCGTAAGTCGAAGCGCGGAGAAAGTCAAAACTAAACCGGACGTCGTTCCCCGGCCCTAGCAAGATTTTCCAGCACATAATTTTGGTTCACGTACTAAAGTAAGTTGACCAAAAGCACGGAATATAGGATTCCTATATTCATCATGACGAAGCGTATTCGATCAAAAATTGCCCGGGGAAGTGCCGAACTTGCCATCCTGTCGTTGTTATCAGAGCGATCTCTTTATGGTTTTGAAATCTCAAAGGATATCGAGGACCGTACCAACGGCGCTCTCTGTTTTACACTTGCGTCTCTTTACCCCATGCTCTATGACCTCGAAAAACGTGGATTGGTACGAGGCCGATGGGAAGCCAATAGCGCTGGGCGCGACCGGCGCTACTACAACCTGACTCCTGCGGGAAAGAAGGAACTCGAACCATTACGACAAGAGTGGAAGGTTTTCTTTTGCGCTCTCAACCGCCTGGGGGTACCGAATGCCTGATTGGAAGGCACTGGTCAGGAGTCGCCTCGAAACCCTCGGCCTCGATCTGGAAGATGAGAACGATGTCATTAATGAATTGGCCGCACATCTGGAAGATTTCTACGAGGAGGGGTTAGCTCGGGGACTATGCGTGCGTGACGCCATCGCGCGTGCACTTGAACAGGTCGCCGACTGGCGAAATTTATCTCGAAAGATTCAACTCGCGAAACAACCGGAGGGAATGATGAACAACCGAACCAAAACATTCTGGCTCCCGGCCCTTATCAGTTTGGCAACGGCCGAGTTCTCCCTATTGATCTTATCGCGGTTTTCCTCGCAGTCCCAACTTCCGTCGTGGAGCTTAGTCACGATACACACAAGTACCACGAGCTCAACCTTTCCCCTCTTGGCCTATCTTCAATGGTGGATTGTGCTGCCCTTTTGTGGTGCGGCAGGCGCATATCTCTCACGCCGCTCGGGCGGTCGCACTCTAGCGTGCCTCATGGCGGGTCTGTTTCCGTGGATCGCGACGGCCACTCTAATCGTTTTCCTAACGCTCATTGGCCAGATCGTGCCATTCCACCATCAATGGATTAACTTCATCACGGCACTGTCAGTTGTGTCGATTCCCCCTGGCGTAGCCCTTTTTGCCGGAGCAGCACCGTTCTTGAAAAAACCGAAGTTGCGCGCAACAGTTAGTTAGTCAAGAAGGCCGTGTATCGCGTCTATCCGGTCGGGTAAAGGCGAAACTATTTGCGTAACTTCCGCAACCTTTTCGCGGCTTCCTCCAGCGTTGCATCTTTCTTGCAGAATGCGAAGCGAACCTGCTGCGATGCATCTATCGGATCGCGGTAGAAACTCGATCCCGGTACGGCCGCGACCCCGATCTCCTTCACCAGATATTTGGTGAACTCGACATCGTTCGCGAAGCCAAAGCCGCTGATGTCGGTCATAACGTAATAGGCGCCGCGTGGCTGAAAGCAGCGAAACCCCGCCTCAGTCAATGCTGGAACCAGGCGATCCCGTCGCTTGCGGTATCCGTCGGCCAAGCCTCGGTAATAGCCAGCCTCCATTCCGAGCGCAACCGCACCCGCTTCCTGCAACGGCGCAGGCGCTCCTACCGTAAGAAAATCGTGGACCTTGCGAATGGCGTTTGTAATCTCGGGCGGAGCAACTGCCCATCCCACTCGCCAGCCAGTCACGCTGAAGGTTTTCGACATCCCATTGATCGTGACCGTACGTTCTCGCATTCCGTCCAGACTCACGATCGAAATATGTTGCGTGCCGTCGTAAAGGATGTGTTCGTAAATTTCGTCGGTGATTGCCAGCACATTAAATTCCAAGCAGAGATCACGAATGATCTCAAGTTCGGCGCGAGTAAAAACTTTCCCCGTGGGATTATTGGGCGTATTCAAAATGATCGCCTTGGTGCCGCTGTGAAATGCTGCCCGCAGCTCGCGCTCATCAAATGTCCACTCGCCATTCTCCGAATTGGGCGGACGCAGTTTCACAAAACGCGGTTTCGCGCCCGATAAAACCGCATCGGGCCCGTAGTTTTCATAGAAAGGCTCGAAGACGACAACCTCGTCGCCCTGATTGCATGTGGCGAGCAAAGTAGAAATCATGGCTTCGGTCGAACCGCAACAAACAGTAATCTCAGTCTCGGGATCAACGGACGATCTGCTGCCATTCGAGCATGTGCTTGGCAATCGCATTGCGGAGGTTTCTTCGATCCCCATGTGATTGCGTATTGATTAATATCAGCAGCGATCGCCTCCTGCGCGGCCAGCTTGATTTCAGCCGGAGCGGGAAAATCAGGAAAACCTTGCGCCAGATTTACCGCACCATAAAGCATGGCTTGCCGCGTCATGTCGCGAATAAACAGACTCGGCAAAGAATCCAACCTTGCTGCTCAGAAAGCTTTTCGATTGGGTGACGGCCCTTGTCATGATTGGCCCAGACTAGCATGTGTGGAGAGTCATACACATCTGCGTGGGAATTTGGTTTACAAAGTTTACTTAGGCTAGGCTCGCTGCTTGCCGCCAAGGCCTTCGAGCGTTTTGACGATCTCCGCAGACCATTGCGCAACTTCGTCTTCACGCAGCGTGCGGACGTTCGATTGAAACCTGGCACGAAGCAGAAGTGAGTATGTGCCCGGCGTCATTGACCCGCCACGAAAGATTTCTACTGGGACGAAATTGCGCAATTCTTTCAGCCCGAGATTCGTAATAGCTTCGCGGATCCGATCGAACACGACTGAGTCTTCAAATATGAAAGAGAAATCACGTTCGACGGCGGGATAACGGGGTATTGACTGGTATCGCGGTTGACGCAATTCGTGAACGTAGAGCTTGTCAAGATAGACTTCGCCGATGAAAACATTGTGACGCAACTTGCGAGCGGCTGAAATTTCAGAATTGATTTGACCGAACTGAGCTACCATTCCGCCGTCCATCAAAGCCCTGGCCGAACGCCCCTTCTGGTAGTATGCGGCCGCTTCCCCATCATAAGTAAGTACGTCATGCTGGAATGAGTTCAGCAAGGCCTCAATGTCGCCTTTGATGTCGAAGAACGAAAATGCGCGGCTATTTTCGTGGACTGCCGGTGGTGTCGCATTTCCCGCGGCCCCAATGCAAACATGCGTCGGCTTCGAGAGGCTTGTCCGCCGACGCGGCGAAGACATGTCCGGCTTCAAATAGACGAACGTTTTCACTGCCGCGATTGAGATTGTAAGCGAGCATATTCAACATGCCCGGGACCATCGAATTGCGCATCACCGACGCTTCGTCGCTCAAGGGATTCGCAAGTTCAATGATTGCCGCCTCCGAAAATTGGGCTGCATCTTCGTGGGATACAAAAGTCTGAGAAATTGCTTCGTTGTAACCTAGCGCCAGCAATGTTGTTCGAATCTTGTGGTCCTTCCCGGCGCATTGGCGCTTCTTTAACTGCTCCGGAAAAATCCGGCAGCGTGTTAGAAAACTTATCGTAGCCGTGCAGTCGCGCTATTTCTTCGATGAGATCAATCTCGCGTTCGACGTCCAGCCGCCAGCTCGGAATCTGAACGGCAAATCGGTTTCAAGCTCTCGGCTTCCGGTATAAGGTCGAACCCAAGCGCCCGCAGGATTCGAAGAACTTCATCCGTCGCAAGCTTTTCGCCGAGGATGCGGTGCACCTCGGCCATTCGCAAGAGCACTGGCGCTTGATCGAGGCGACGGGCAATCACGTCAATCTCGCGGCCGTGAAGCGTTCCACCTCCAGATTCCGTTATGCGCTGAACTACTCGAGCACACGCGAGCGAGGTCGCGCCATAATCCGCGCCGCGCTCGAAACGATGCGATGCGTCGGTATGCAGTCGATGCCGCCGCGAACTCTTCCGGACTGCCACCTGATCAAACCACGCCGACTCGATCAGAACATTTTTCGTCTTCGCTGTGATCATGGTGTCGAAACCGCCCATCACACCTGCCAGGGCGACTGGCTTCTTCGCATCGGCAATGATTAAATCCTCGGGCGACAGCTTGCGATCCGCGCCATCGAGCGTCTTTAAAACTTCGCCCTGGGCGTGCACGTCTCACAATAATCTTGCTGCCTTCGAGCAGATCGAGATCAAATGCATGAGTGGGATGGCCCATCTCCCAGAGCGTGTAATTCGAAGCGTCGGCGGCGTTGTTGATAGGGCGCTGATCTACACTGTGTAGTCGTTTCGCGATGAAATCAGGAGAATGCTTTAATTTTGACTCCACGAATGATTCTCGCCGTATACCTTGCACAGCCATCTTTATCTTCAATTTCAATTTGAAAATCTGCGACAGCCTCAGTTTCGGGAGGAAGCTTCGGCACAATGGATTTCAGCGGAAGATTGTAGAGCGCCGAGCACTCTCGTGCGACGCCGTAATGATTCATGGCATCCGGGCGATTGGTTGTAATTTCCGTCTCGAAAATGGTGCTCTCACCTTCGCCACTGATGGATTCCACTGCGATTCCGGCCAGCGTAAGGTCTTCGGCAAGCTGCCTGGGATCCACTTGCAGATCAACGAAGTCGCGCAGCCATTGAGGAGAAATTTTCATTTGGGTTGTGGCGCGGGCACCATCGCCCGTGATTTTATAGGTAAAACCAGAAGCCAAAGACTTCTACAAAAACTGCTCTAAGAACCTGACATCACCTTGATAGAACAACTGAATGTCATCCACTCCGTATTTCAGAATCGCGATGCGTTCCACTCCCATTCCGAACGCGAATCCTGAAACCTTCGTCGGATCGTAGTCCACAAAGCCGAACACGTTGGGGTCTACCATGCCGCAGCCGAGCAATTCAATCCAGCCACTGGCTTTGCAGTTGGGACAACGGCCTCCGTCGCGATATCCTTTGCCTCCACAGAAAATGCAGCTGATCTGAACGTCGGCGCTGGGCTCCGTAAATGGGAAAAATGACGGATAGAATCGCGTCTTCACGCTTGATCCGAAGAGCGCCTTCATCGCGTGATCGAGCGTGCCCTTAAGATCGCAGAAAGTAATGTTGGTATCCACTGCCAGCCCTTCGACCTGATGGAAAATGGGCGAATGAGTTGCGTCCGGCGCATCGTTCCGATGCACTTTGCCAGGGATCAGGATCCGAAGCGGAGGGTTCATTGCCGCCATTGTCGCGAATCTGCACTGGAGAAGTGTGCGTTCGTAGCAAAAGCCGATCGCGCGGCGGCTTCGAGTCTTGATTGGCGATGAACAGAGTGTCTTGCGTATCGCGTGCAGGATGATTCGGAGGGAAGTTCAGCGCTTCGAAATTGTAATAATCCGTCTCAATTTCCGGGCCTTCCTGAACTGAGTAACCGAGATCACGAAAAACGGAAACAATTTCGTTCATCGTCTTGATCACGGGATGTTCCGCGCCGAGAGGGCGACGGATTCCCGGAAGGGTGATGTCAATCTGCCCGGAAGACCTGGGTGCCCCGCTTCTCGCCGCCTTTGCGGGAAGTGGGTCCTGGCGGTCAAGCTTATCGCTCCCCGGAGCGCTCCCGGAAAGCGAAGCCTTAACTTCCTCCACACTCGCCTCGACTTGTTTCTTAAGTTCGTTAACCCGCTGGCCTACCTCACGTTTCGCGTCCTTGGGCGCGGCTTTCAACCACAGTTCGTTAACGCCGGTAAGCAATCCATTGTTGCGCGAGATCCAGCGATCACGGAAAAGTTTCCATGAAATCTCGTCCGTAACTTTTTTTGATTCCGCGTCGAGGGCAGCCCGCATGTTCTCGACGGCGTTATCTAGGGCGGCCGCTGAAAATGACTTTAATTTCGGGACGGCGTACAGCGATGCCTTTTCTTTCGGCAAGTCACCCTCGCGCTGGATTGAAGTGGGAAGGGCCCGACTTCAGTCGGGCCGTTTAGTGTTTTGGGACTTTACGGCCCGACTGAAAGTCGGGCCCTCCCGTGTTCGATTTCTCGCAGAATGAATCGAAACTACGACTGACTGCTGACGGCCGAGTGCTTGTTTTCTTTCGCTGCTTCGCTGATGGCGCTCTTAGCCTGCTCCGCAAGACTCTTGAACGCTTCCGGTTCTTTCACGGCCAGGTCAGCCAGTATCTTGCGATCCAGTTCGACTCCGGCCAATTTCAGCCCATGAATGAACTGGTTGTAACTCATGCCGCTCAATTTCGCCGCGGCTCCGATACGAACGATCCAGAGTGAGCGGTACTGCCGTTTTCTCTGTTTGCGTCCCGAATAAGCGAATTTCAGCCCGCGTTCGACGGCTTCTTTCGCCGAGCGGTAGAGTTTTGATTTTGTAAGGAAATAACCGCTGGCGCGGTCAAGTATTTTCTTGCGCTTGGCGCGACGCTTCGATCCGCGTTTTACACGAGGCATGTGCTGCTCCTTTTTTAACTTCTAGTTAATGGCGGCTGGAGGCAGGACTGTGCCTCTTTACTCGCCCGCACGTGTATTTCTACATGCGCTTTCCTCGTGGCCCCAAAGTCAAATTCTCTTAACCACAGAGGACACTAAGGCTCACTAAGGAAACCGTTAATACGGAATCATTCGCTTGATTTTAGGCGTGTCAGCGTCGCTTACCAACACTGACTGGCGGAGCTTCTTTTTCCGCTTCTTTGACTTCGACGTCAGAATGTGGCGCAGATGCGAATGTCCGCGCCTCACTTTGCCGGACGCAGTCTTCTTAAACCGCTTCGCGGCACCTTTATGTGTTTTTAATTTCGGCATAATTCCTCAAAGAAGCTGTCAGCTCTCAGCCGTCAGCTCTCAGCTAAATTCAAAACTAAGCTCGCGTTTGCGCGGCAGCTTGTGGCTTCTGTCCACTGTCTTTTTTCGGCGCCAGAATCGCATGCAGCGTGTTGCCTTCCTGCCGGGGACGAAACTCCACAATACTCTTATCCTGCACGTCCTTAATCAGGCGCTCCAAAATCTGCCGGCCCAATGTAGTGCGAGTCATCTCGCGTCCGCGAAAAAAGATCGTCGCCTTGACCTTGTCGCCCTCGTCAAGAAACCGCAGCACATGATTCTTTTTTGTTTCGTAATCGTGGTCATCCACGTTAATACGAAACTTGACTTCTTTAACAGTGATGGTCTTCTGGTGCTTCTTGGCTTCGCGCTCTTTTTTCTCCTGCTGATACAAAAACTTGCCGTAATCCATAATCCGGCAAACAGGAGGGACGGCGGTCGGCGAAATCTCCACCAGGTCCAGGTTTTTTTCTTTGGCTAATTTGAGTGCATCGAAGGGGGTCAAAATCCCAATCTGTTCACCTTCATCCCCAATCACGCGAATTTCGCGGGCTCGAATGCGGTCGTTCGTGCGGATAAAGCGTTTATCGATAACAATCCTCCGTCAGCTTGCATAAGGCAAACTAGATAAAAAGTATAGCATGGCACCCGGCAACCCACTGAACTACGCGGTTTGTGCCCTTGCCTTTAAGAGTTAAGATTATTACTGCTTGGGGTCTGACGCGGGACGGCACGCAAACGGGGGACTTAGCATCAAAATCGCATCGGATCACAAGGGATCAGATCGCTACTTATGAACAATTTCAAAGTACTCTTTTCTGGCCATCAGGGCAACATGTCTTAACTTTTCTCGCTGCTTTGATGGTCGTCAGCGCCGGTCATGCTCAGACGTGCCTGACCGCCGACGATATGGACGCGGCAGCTAAATCCGCGCTAACTGCGACCGCCAAGAATTATTTCGCCATGGCAGCGCGGGGCGATTCCGCGTCGTTACGGCAGAACGCTATTCCCAGCCTCGCGTCCGATTTTTCCAACGTGGAAACCGCTGTGAGCGACCACAAAGCAGATTTCGCGAGTGCGCAAGCGAATCCCAGGCCGCCATTTTTGCTGAAAGCCGAAGGCACGGCTCCTTTAGCGCGTGCGGAATTCCTCTGTGGAGTGTTTGGAGCCAACGGGCAAACTGCCGACAGCGCGGAATTTGTGATCCCCAATTTGCCTCCAGGCGAATACGGAATCGTGATCCTCGACGTGCCTACGGCCAAGCAGCCTTACACCGTCTCGTTCGTCCTGCAACATGAGGGCACAGCGTGGAAGCTGGGGGGATTTTTCGTCAAAGAAACGCAGACCAACGGACATGATGGAAACTGGTTCGCAACCCAGGCGCGTGCTTTCAAAGCAAAAGGTCAAACCCACAATGCATGGCTCTATTTCGTGCAGGCGCGGGATCTTATTTCGCCAGTACCTTTCATGTACACGTTGCGGACCGACAAACTTTACGAAGAAGCGCAGACGGTGAAGCCAGCAGACTTCCCCGTAAATGGAACTTCCGCTGATCTCGTGGCCGCTGGAAAAACGTACAAACTTACCGCGGTTTTCCCGCTGTTGGTCGCTAGTGACCTCGATTTGGTTGTGAAATACGAATCGCCAAGCGTCTCCGACACCACCAAAACTTTCCAGGACAACATGGCCGTGATGAAAGCGCTAGTAACAAAATTTCCTGAGCTACGAGACGCTTTTGCTGGGATTGTGGCCCGCGCCGTCGAGCCTTCCGGCAGAGATTACGGTTCGTTGCTGTCCATGAAGGATCTCAAGTAAGAAGCGCCGCGTGGGGGCAGCCGCGCTTTACGTCCGGCGAAGCAGGGCTTCGCACCCCTATCAAAATTCGGGCGGATTAGTTGCTCAAGGCCTGATCTGCAAACGTACATTCCCTCGGCTCTTTATCTTCGCGCAATCCTAGGAAGACTGGAGCTCGAAGCTTGAGGCCGCCCTCAGATGTCTCATGCGTCCATTCGGAGAACTTGACTTCCGCCACTCGCTCAGGTTTCACCCAGTGCACTTTGCGCGCATCCACTTTCCCGTGAAACGGACTGCGATTCGTTTCCAAACCTTTTAACACTTGAAAGGTCGCTCTCAGTGAGGCTTGATCAAAGCCAGTTCCCACCTGCCCAACGGGAATCAACTCGCCCGCCTTGTTGTACAGTCCCAATACCATTGACCCGAAGTGCAGCCTGCTGCCTTCCGGATCGGTGTACCCTCCGATAACGCAATCCACGGTCTGAGTGACTTTAATTTTCAGCCACTCGCGGCTTCTTCGTTCCTCATAACAGCTTCCCCCGCGCTTCGCCAGAATTCCCTCGAGTCCTTGTTCTTTCGCTGCTTGAAAAAGCGCCAGTCCCCGGTTGGGATAATGATCGGAATATCGCAGAATATCGCTGCCGGTCATAATTCCTTTCAACTCCCGTTTCCGATCTTCAAGCGAGACGCGCCGCAAATCATATCCATCGAGATAAATAAGATCAAAAACGTAATAGATAATAGGCACGTCGGCGCGCACCGCTGTCCGCCTCCCGCCAGCTTTAATGCCGGTTCGCTGCTGCATCAGGCTGAATGATGGCCGTCCTTTTTCATCCAATGCAACGACTTCTCCGTCAAGAATTGCGCTTTTTGCACGGATGAACTTGGGCAATTCCTGAAGTTCCGGGAACCGTCCAGACAGGTCGTTCTGATTGCGGGAGACCAAACGAACTCGGCCATTTTCCATAAACGAGATAGCGCGATAGCCGTCCCACTTGATTTCGAAAAGCCATGCAGGATCGTCAAAGGGATTTTCCGTCGCGATTGCGAGCATCGGGTGAATCGCAGATGGGGCTGGCCGCTTCACCGCGCCTTCCAGTTTCGCAAGTCTGGGGCGGAGACTTTTGCCCGCCGCCTTTGACTTTGTCGTTGAAATGGTGGACCGTGTTTCGGATTCGAGAGGAAATTCAACTGCGGCTGGCAAAGCCTGCCCTGGGCCTGTCGAAGGGAGTGTCCGCCCCGCACTTACTTCTTTTTTTTTACGGGTGCTGGGGCCGGTTTCGCAGACGCAGCTTTCTTTTTATCCAGCTTGGCCAGAGTCTCCGCCAACCAGGGTGCCTTCAACTTGCCTCGCGACGCCGTACGGTTGCTCTCCCATTCCGCAGCAGCATCATCTCCTGCAATTTGCGCCATCGTCTGCTTGGACAGGACAGAACTATCGTACTGATCTATGTCGTATCCCTCGACTGCTTCATCGTCATGCTTCTTGATTAGCAACCATTCCGTGCCCTTGCTTCCCGGACGCCGTCCTTTCATATGAATCAGCGCGAAATCGCCCTTCATCCGTTTGCCATGAAGCCGTATCTTGAAGTCACCCTTCTTGAGCATGGCGGAAGCTTCTGCCGCCGTGCCGGGCACATACTTGCCGTTCACCGGCTCGGGAGAGAGCGGCTCCCACGTCCCCACATCCCACACCATTACAGTGCCAGCGCCGTAGTTGCCTTCGGGAATAATGCCCTCAAAATCAAAATACGACACAGGATGATCTTCGACCTGCATGGCGAGGCGTTTGTCCGCTGGGTCAAGCGATGGTCCCTTAGGAACCGCCCACGATTTGAGCACGCCTTCCATCTCCAGACGAAAGTCATAATGAAGATGAGAAGCTCGATGCTTCTGGATTACGAAACGGTTGCCGGCCTTCTTGCCCAGCTTGGGAGGAGGCTCGGGCGTTTCTTTGAAGCGGCGTTTTCGTTTGTATTCTTCCAGGGCCATAGAAACATTCTAACGTCGAAAAGAATATGTTGGCGTTTCTTAGAATCCGCCATGAGCGTTGAGGTTTTCTATAGCCATTGCGAAACCCCTGCGAATGCTAGAATCCCGCCATGTCCAGGAAGCGCGCAAGAAAAATCAAACTTCTTCTTTTCGACGTTGACGGAGTCCTCACAGACGGCAAACTCTATATTTTTCCGGCGCCTCCCGGAATTCAGCAATCCACAAAGCAACAGTCAGCGAAGCATGGCGGTCAAGGAGGCTTCGGGCTTCACAGCGAATCCTACATCGAGGCGAAGGGCTTCCATGCTCATGATGGTACTTCCATCTCTCTGGCGCGGCTGGGAAAGATCAAGACCGGGCTTATTACCAAGCGTATTTCCGAGACTGTCGCACTTCGGGCCCGCGACTTAAAACTCGAATTTGTCTATCAGGGAATCCAGGATAAGCTCACGGTTTTTGAAGAGATCATCAAACGCGCGGGAATAAAATCCAGTGAGGCCGCCTTCGTCGGGGATGATGTGATTGATCTTCCTGTGATGCGTAACTGCGGATTGGCAATCGCTGTGGCCAATGCGCGCGACGAAGTCAAAGACGAGGCGCATTACGTAACTCCCCATAGCGGGGGAGATGGAGCCTTGCGGGACGCGGTCGAATACATCCTCAAAGCTCAAGAAAAATGGAAGCAAGTCGTGGAGGAATATATTGGCGAGAGGAGTCCAAAGAAAGCGACTGTTGTCACCTAGCATTCAGCCAATCAAAATGACGTAGGGAAAATGTGAAATTTCAAATCCGCCGGCTGAATCGCTAGGATTCATCGCCGGCGGACTTTATCTCCCTACTCACCCTGTGTTTTCAGGAGCGGTTCCTCACTTGAACCCAGAGCGGCCTGAAAAGTTTTGTAATCCTACAAAAATTGCCTGTCTCCTACTCGGGGATTGCCGGCGGTCGTGACGCCATTAAAGTGGTAAAGCGCGGGTCATTTCTCAAAGCGGCGAACTCGGGGTCTTTGTAAACGTCTTGCACACCTTTGTATCCTTCTTCCATAGAGCGGCGCAGATACTCGAGAGAGCGAGTGAGATTGCCCATTTTTGCGTACAAGCCTGCAACCACGTAGTCGTAATGAGCCTGGTCCTGTGGAGATGAAATCCGGCCCGCCACTCCGTTTACCGATGTGTGCTCAAAAATTTCAGGATCCAGTTGCAGTGCTTTGGCATATGCGACGGTTGCGGCTTCAAATTCCTTGCGGGAAAAATATGCTGCGGCGAGATTGCTGTAAAACGATGCCGAACTGCCGCTCAGCTCAATGGCCTTTTTGTATTCCTTAAGCGCTTTACGATTCTTTTTTTCCAGGTAATCAACGACACCAAGATTGTTATACGCATCGGCAGATTGACGGTCGGCTTTTATGGCGTGGCTGAAATCCTTGCCTGCTTCACGGTATCTCTGTAATTCCAGTTCCACGATGCCAGCTTTGTTGTAGAGCCGCGAATTGTTCGGACTCTTTGCCATGGCCGCTTTGTAGTAGTCAACAGCGTCGAGATACGATTTCCTGGCGCGCATGAGGTCCGCAGCCTGTTCCAATTGTTCCGCCGACTCGGACGCCAAAGGAGTCCCATGTCCAGGTGGCGATACCTCAACTTGCCCCGACAACGCATTCTGGGCCAGCAACGCAGTTGGACTAGAGATTGTTTGGATCAATACGATTAAACCAAGGACGGGAATCCACAAATATCCGGGACGCATAACTCACCTCTGAGGATCCGAGTAAAGATCCGAGGCCGCACTTATCGCTGCATGTTTACCCGGCGAAACCAACTCTTTCGGCTAATGCGGGCTGGCGTCGTCGCCTCCGGGCGGCTTGGCCGGAGGGTCAGCCGTTTTGTCGTTCTTAAAGATACCCGTAATCTTGCCCAACAAACCTTTTTTCTTTTTGGATGGATCAGCACCTGCCGCGTTCCGGTCCGCTGCGGCGGCGGCACTGCCTCCAGCCGAATTCGCCGGCGGAAGCGCCTTGTCATTTCCCAAACCG
>CAVPCG010000049.1:0-5708 GCA_963702325.1 uncultured Acidobacteriaceae bacterium
CATGGTTTGACTGGTCAGCTTCTTAGCGATCTTTCCCCGGACGGCAAGACTGTAGTCTTTTCGGAGACCGGAGAGGCAGTGGGCACAGACTATGGGATCTATCTTCGAAAAACGGATGGATCGCCCGCGATCAGATTGGGAAGTGGAGGCGGCGCTGCATTATCTCCCGACAGGAAATTGGGTGGCGGTTGTGGATGATTCGTCGCCAGCACAGATCGTGCTCCTTCCCGCTCAGCGCCCGGCCAGCCGCGCCGGTTGACCGAATATGACCAGCTCGAACATTTCGGGGTTCGATGGGTACCTGATGGTTCCGGGTTGGTATTCGTTGCGTCCGAATCCAACCATCCTGGACGAGCTTCTTGGATGGATTTGAATGGGAAGGGCCGCCCAATTACTCCCGAGGGCACGCTTGGACAAGCGGTGACCACCGACAGCAAATATGTGTTCGCCATAGATCGGCAGCATAAGCACTGGTTGTATCCCTTGGCGGGTGGCGACGCGAAACCCTTTCCCCGATTACTCATGAGGAAGACTCTGTTCTGAATTTTGATGCGGACGGGAAAAGTGTGATTGTTAGTCAGCGCGGAATTCCCACCATTATCTCGCGGGTTTTTCTCGACGACGGCGCAGGGAGCGGATTCGGCAGATTGCCCCTGCAGATTTGGCTGGCGTTGAGGGCATTCCTCATCCAATTCTCAGCGCCGATACAAAATCCTATGCCTACTCCTATTATCGTGTTCTCTCGGAACTTTGGGTGATCGAAGGCCTCAAATAGCTGTTGAGGGATCGTCCAGTCGCTGCCATAGACTCGCAAAAATCCTCGTTTTCAGGGTGAAGTGGAAACGTGAAGTGGAAACGTGAAGTAGAAACGTGAAGTGGAAACGTGAAGAGAAAAATGAAGTAGAAATGCCCATGGGTGCTCAATTTCGCCGAGTGTCGCTGCGGTTGGACGTTCCGCTACTTACAAAATCAATCTTACCGTTTGTGTTTTATGGCTTCTTGTCCAGCCTGTGCATGGGTCAAGCCCATAGTGTGTTATGCAGCGGTGGGAACCTACTGGATTATGCATCGCAATCAGGCAACATCGCTCATTGAGTTTGCACAAATATCGTCGTGCGTCATTGAGAGGATCAATCTTGGTTGCTATAATCGGGCTGTCCCAAGCGTCTGCTTTCAGGAAGTCCCGCCGGTGTTCAGCGCGTCTCCACACGACTCGCAGGGCGTTTGCAATATAAAGCAGGGGATTCTAATGTGGCCAGGTAGCTCAGGTGGTAGAGCGCAGCCCTGAAAAGGCTGGCGTCGGGGGTTCAACTCCCTCCCTGGCCACCATACTCAAAACAGGTATATCCATGCTGCGATGGCGGATCGCGATACTGGTTAGCGCGGCGATTGCCATCAGCTATCTCGATCGCCAAACTTTGCCGGTTGCGATAAAAGCGATCGGTCAAGCATCCCGCTCACCAACCAGCAGTTTTCCTATCTACAATCTGCTTTTTTGTTTTTTTACGCGTTTATGTATGCGGGAGGCGGCAAACTGGTGGACGCGTTGGGCACGCGTCGCGGTTTTACTTTGATCATGTTGTTCTGGTCTCTGGCCTGCCTCAGTCACGGGTTTGCTGCAAGCTTTGCCATGTTAATGGTCAGCCGATTTCTGCTGGGGATGGGCGAGGGAGGCGGATTCCCCGCAGCGACGCGCGTGGTGGCGGAATGGTTTCCCATCCATGAGAGTGCCACCGCGATGGGCATCATCAACGCCGGTACGGCTGTGGGCGCAGTAGCCGCGCCGCCGCTGATCGCCATCATTCTGATCTACGCGAATTGGCGATGGATTTTTTTCCTGACCGCTGCCATCGGTTTGCTTTGGACTCTATGGTGGAGAACGGCATACTTTCCTCCGCAGGAGCATCCCAAACTAACCGCGGACGAACGCGAGAAGTTAGAAGTTATCGTGAGATCCACCGTCGGGGAGCCAAAGCTTGCCTGGACGAAACTGCTTCGGGTGCGCGAGGCTTGGGGCCTGATCATTGCAAAATTCCTCAGCGATGCGGCCTGGTATTTCTATCTTTTCTGGTTGCCAAAATATCTTTATGATGCGCGGGGATTCGATATTAAGAGCGTTGGCGCGCTGGCCTGGATTCCATATGCGGCGGCCGGAATCGGTTGCCTGGTTGGGGGACGATTCTCCAGCTATCTGGTGCAGCGGAATTTTTCTCTGGGCACTGCCAGAAAAGTCGCTCTCGCAGCAAGCGCGGCGGTGATGCCCTTCATTTTATTTGTTCCCTACGTGAGGATCTCGTGGGCTCTCGCCATTTTCAGCCTGGCATACTTCGGACAGCAATCATGGTCAACGCTGGTGATGGTTCTTCCAGCTGATTTATTTCCCCGAAACGTCGTCGGCGCAGTGGCAGGTCTGGTTGGGTTTGGCGGGGCCATGGGCGGCATTGCTTTCGGGCAACTGGTAGGCTACTTACTCGACCATGGCTTCGGTTACGGTATCGTATTCACGCTGGCGGGGACGTTTCATGTGATTGGCCTGATCGTAATTCTTGTCACGATTCCGGTGGTTGGCCCTCTGCTCATCCAATCAAAATTGGACTACGAGGAAGCGATTTGAAGATTAAAGAAATTCGCACGCGAGTGGTCGAATGGCGCGGCAAGACGGTTCCGCTGCCGCCGCACTTTTGTACGAATCCGATGGATTTATTGGCGCTTCCGCAATCTTCCATGAACACATTTACTTTTCACGGCTGGCTCATCGTCGAGATCTTTACGGACGATGGGCACGTGGGCATCGGCAATGCAACGCTTGCGCCACAGGTAACGAAACAAGTGATTGACCTTTATCTGAAGCCGATCCTGATGGGCGCCGATCCATGGGACACCGAATTCTTATGGCAGCACATGTATCGAAAGACAATGGCGTTCGGCCGCAAAGGGATTGGCATGGCCGCAATCAGCGCGGTGGATATTGCCCTGTGGGACATTCTTGGCAAGTCGGCGAAGCAGCCCGTTTACCGGTTGCTGGGAGGAAAGACTAAGGCACGAATTCCGGTGTATGCCAGCCGCCTTTACAGTGTGGAGTTAAGTACACTGGCCGCGGAAGCGAAACGCTATAAAGATGAAGGGTTCAAAGCGATGAAGCTGCGCTTCGGATGGGGACCGGTTGACGGCGCCTCGGGGATGCAGCGCAACGTCCAGCTGGTTCGCACTGTGCGCGAAGCGGTGGGCGACGATATTGACGTAATGGCGGACGCCTATATGGGCTGGACGCTTGACTACGCGAAGCGAATGTTGCCGCTGCTCGAGCGTTTTCATTTGCGGTGGCTGGAGGAACCGGTTATTCCGGACGACACTCACGGATACGCTGAGTTGAAATCTTTCGCACGAATTCCAATTGCCGGCGGAGAACACGAGTTCACCTTGTACGGTTTCCGGGATTTACTGGAAGCGCGAGCGCTGGATTACATTCAGTTCGATACCAATCGAGTCGGCGGAATTACGCACGCGCGGAAAATCGCGGCGCTGGCTGAGGCTCACTCGGTTCCTGTGATTCCGCATGCGGGGCAGATGCACAACTACCACGTCGTGATGGCGAGCTTAAATTCACCCATGGCGGAATACTTTCCGGTGGTTGACGTTGAGGTTGGCAATGAACTGTTCTGGTACATCTTCAACGGCGAGCCGAAAGCAAAAGACGGGTTCGTTGATCTAGATGAAAATATCCCCGGTCTGGGCATCACCATCAACGAGAAAGCGCTCGAAAACTTCGATGTCACTGGTTGATTTTCGTTCATGACGCGACTGGTTCAAATCAAGAACGGTAATAGCCGCCGGGTTGCCATAGCGGAAGAACCATATCTGCGGCTGCTCCGCGAATGTGATTCCATATATGCGCTGGCACAAGCGGCCATTGCTGGAAACACAACGATCTCTGATATTGCCCGGCAAAGAGTCACCGATGATCGGCTTCACTATGATCCGATTTACGCGGGTGAATCGGAGTGGCGAATTCTGCCTGCGATTGATCATCCAGACGACCCGGCCCGCTGCATGATTTCCGGAACCGGCCTCACACATCTGGGCAGCGCGAAAGACCGGCAAACTATGCACGCCGTGATCACCGAGGAACTCACGGACAGCATGAAGATGTTTCGCTGGGGAGTCGAAGGCGGGCCTGCGTCCGGATCTGTCGGGACTGCGCCGGAATGGTTCTATAAAGGCACCGGCACAATGCTACGCGCGCATAACGAACAGCTCGATATTCCCCCACATGCGGAAGATGGAGGGGAAGAAGCAGAGATCGCGGGCATCTACCTGATTGATGCCGATGGCCGACCGCGACGCATAGGAATGGCGGCGGGCAACGAATTTTCCGATCATCGTTTTGAGAAGCGTAATTATTTAAATCTCGCTGGCTCAAAGCTTCGAACCTGCGCGTTGGGACCAGAACTGGTGACTGATCCGCAATTCCAGTCCGTTACAGGCGAAGTTTCAATTCAACGGGCGGGGTCTGTGTTGTGGTCGAAAACGATCCGTACCGGGGAAGCTGAAATGTGCCACAGCCTGCAAAACATCGAACATCACCATTTCAAATTTGAAGCTCACAGACGGCCCGGAGATATTCATGTTCATTTTATGGGGGCCGACTGCCTGAGCTTCGGAGAGGGCATCGAACTGGCCGACGGAGACGTGATGAAAATAAAGTTCGCGGGCTTCGGGCGCGCTTTGAGCAATCCGGTGAAAGCAACCAAAGCGAGCCCGGAACTGATTCGTGTTATTCCGTTGGGGTAGAAAAGATTATGGCAAATCCACGTGTTGCAATCTTAGGTCTCGGAATCATGGGCTCCGGCATGGCGGGCCGCGTGCTTGCTGCAAACTTCCCCTTAACCGTCTACAACCGAAATCATGAAAAGGCGAAGAGGTTTGCGGATGCTGGCGCGTCTGTCGCCAGTTCGCCGCGAGAAGCGGCGGCTAGAGCCGAAATCGTCATCAGCATGGTGGCCGACGACACTTCGTCCCGCGCAATATGGCTTGGCCCCGAAGGCGCGCTGGCGGGGGCAACCGGGGATGCGGTGCTGATCGAATCCAGCACTCTCACCGTCGGTTGGATCAAAGAACTCGCTGCCGAGGCGACGCGGCGGGGACACGAACTGCTGGATGCGCCGGTAACAGGCACGAAGCCGCATGCAGAATCTGGCGAGCTAGTGTTCCTGGTGGGAGGATCAGAAAAATCACTAGCTATTGCGAGGCCAGTCTTGTCGGTCATGAGCCGTGACATTCTCCATCTCGGGCCAACCGGCAGCGGCGCGGTGATGAAGCTAATCAACAATTTCTTGGCCGGAGTTCAGGCGGCTTCTTTTGCCGAGGCCGTGGCGTTCATCAAGGCTAGCGGCCTTAATCGCGATAGGCGATTTCCGTTCTCACCAATGGCGCGCCCGGCAGTCCACTGGTAAAGACGATAGCGGCACGGGCGAACGCTGGCGACTTCACACCAAACTTCACGTTGCGTCTGATGGCTAAAGATATTGGATATGCTCTCGAAGAAGGAAACCGCCATGGGGTTCAGTTGCAAACGGCAGCTTCAGCCCTCGAAGTATTGAAACGGGCGGTTGCTATGGGCTACGGGGAGAAAGATTTTTCTGCCGTGATTAAGGCCGCGTCGGAAAACAATCGGTAATTTTGCACTCAAAGCTTATAGAATTTCTCGG